>OZ253547.1:1375390-2668281 GCA_965262635.1 Candidatus Versatilivorator sp.
TCCCCAGCCATATCGGAGGGTCCAGCGGCTCGGGTCTTGCGGCCAGCCTGCAGGAAAGGGACGAGGGGCGAGCCCGCATTTCTCACCCCGTGGCTGACAACGTCCCGGGAGAGATCCATCCGGGGAGGTCCAATCCACCGGCAAAGGAGACGACAACAGCATGCGAGGAAATCGAGTCAAGGAGAAGCTCAACAAGGGTGACGTGGCCATTGCCGTCGGAGGACACAGCAATACCAGCGACACCATCGACTTTCTGGGTCCTCTGGGCTTTGACGGGATCTGGCTGGAGGGGGAGCACGGTTCGGTGACCTGGAGCCAAATCGGCGACCTCTCCCGGGCCTGCGACCTGTGGGGGATGGCCTCGGTGGCCCGCCTGCACCTCAACGATCCCGGGGTGATCACGCGCACCCTGGACCTGGGCGCCAACGGCATCGTGGTCCCTCACGTCAGCACCAGGGCCGAGGCGGAGCGGGTGGTGGAATCGGCCTTTTTTGCGCCGGTGGGCAGGCGGGGCATCTTTTCAGGCCGGAGGTCCTACGGCGGCTCGGACTTTTTTGGGGAGGCCAATCTGGAAACCCTGGTCATCGTCCTGATCGAGGAAATCCAGGCGGTGGAGAATCTGGCCGAAATCCTGTCGGTCGACCACATCGATGTCTTTTTCGTCGCACCCGGGGATCTGGCCCAGACCATGGGCATGGTCGGCAAGCACCGGGACCCCAAGGTGGAAGCAGTGGTCGAGGGGGCGATTCGACAGATCGTCGCTTCAGGAAGAACGGCGGGAGCACTGGGTTACGAGGACAAACTGCAGCACTACTACGATCTGGGAACGCGGTTCTTCCTGACCAACTACAACGCCTGGCTTGAGGAGGCCGCCCGCGCCTACCTGGACAAAGTTGCCTCGGTCAAGCCGGGATAGCCGGCTGTACCGGCTGGCAGCCTGCATTCCGGCCCGGGTAGATTCACATGGATGCACAGGATGCACAGGATTTTTTCCGGAGACTGCCGGCTTGCAGTCCTGGACATCCGCAAATCCGCACGCGATCATCGCCGGAGTCAGCGTTTCGTGCAGCAGCCTCTGGTCCTAATTATCCTGTGCATCCTGTGCATCCATGTTCAATTTATAATCCTTCTCGATTGATCTTCCCCGTGGCGGGCCTTGGCTGTGCCCAACGCCCCGATTCCCAGTCAGCGTCGCGTGCAGCGGCCTCTGGTCCTATTAATCCTGTCCCTTGGGTTGCCGCTCAGTTTCCCTGCGATGCGGCAGCCCGCCCCTCCTGCCGGTGGAAATCGCCTGGGCCCGGCCGAAGCAGAGCCATGGCGCTGTTGCCGTTCGATCCGGGTCGAGGAGATGGGTGAGGCTATACCAGGATTTGTGCGGGCGGGACGCCCGCGCTCCCGGGTGTACCCGTCCCGGCGGCAGGACCGGCGCTCATACGAAGTCCAGCATCCGGATGTGGAAGCCGAAGGGGAGGGCCCGGTCCAGGCCCTGGGCGGCTTCCCGGGAAAGGTCGAGGATCTCGGACGGCTTTTCTGGTCCGAAGACCAGCCGTGCGGCCTGGCGGAGAGAAAGCTCCTGCGCGCCGTCCTGCGCGCCGGAGGACCGGCCGCCGCTGACCTCCAGGTCGGCCCCATCCCACCTCAGGTCCACGCGCTCTCCCGTTTCGCGGACCGACAGGCTCACCCGCCCGGAACATCGGGTCAGGCGGTTCCTCAGATAGGGAGAGAGCCGCCGCAGCAGATTCCCCAGGGAAAGAATTCTCACCATCTTCAAGCCGCAGCCGTCGGCTTCCTCCATGGGGATGCGGGTTCGGCAACCCCGGCCGGTCAATAGCTCGGTCATTGGATTGTCGGGGAGGGGCACGAACACTTGCATGCGTTCGCCCGCGGGCTCGGGCAGCACCCGGGCCAGCAGCGAGGACAGGGCCCCTGAGGTCCCGCCCCACTCCACCACGCCCGACTTGTTATAAGCCCGGGCAACCACCAGATAGCCTTCCACCCGCCCCTTCTCTTCCGCCACCCAGACTTCCGATTTGGGAAGGCCGAGAAGCGTCCGGTATTCGGCCTGGGTCCGGGTCAACTGCCGGGGTTGGGCCTCGTGTATTTGCATGATCCTTTCCAGGTCACTCTCGGCCTGAAACGCGCGGACGGGCAGAGGCTGCTCGAACCGGCCGGCCAATTCGGGTTCCACCAGGTAGGCCCAGCCGTTGGACCCCACCACCTCCCAGCCCAGGCGGCGGTAAAAGTCCCTGGCGGGTCCGGTCCACAGCAGTCCGAAGGCGTCGCCCCGGGCCGCCATGGCCTCGGTGGCGTCCTCCATGATCCTGCTGGCGGCCCCCCGCCGGCGATGTTCCGGATCGGTGGCCACGGCGCAGATCATGCTGATGGGAAGCACGCAGCCGTTCTCTCTCAGTTCCCGCCGTGCCATGGCCGCATGGCTGAGGATGTGGCCGCCTTCGGCCACCACCCGAAGGTTTTCCAGGTTGCTTGGGTCGAAAACCAGGGGGTAGTCGGTGGACATGTCCTGATCGACCCCGGTCCTGAAGACCCTGTTCACCAGGGCCAGGGTCGGGTCCAGTTCCTCCGGACGGACGGCGCGGGCTTCTTCCATGGGGAGACTCCTGGCGGCAGTGGTGCCGCTGCCAAAATAGGGGTTCTTGTCGCCGAAGGATTCTAGTCGTCGCCTCAATCGGGAGTCAAGGAAGGGGATTTCAGGGGATGCGCTCGAATGACAAACACGAGGTTGTGCGGGTTTTGCATCGAGTATGGTGGGTGGAAAGAAGCGGTTGCCCGGCGTCCCCCCCACCGCATCAGCCTTCGCCTGACGGCTCGGCTTCTGCGACTCCCCCTCAAGGGGGGAGTGATTGGGCCTGGGAGCGCGGGCGTCCCGCCCGCATCCTGTTCCATTGGTTTCCGCTGAGCTTCCGCGCGACTCTGCAGGCAGCCGCCACGTTGGCGGGAACCGCAACGTCCAGGTCGAAGGAGAGCCGTGGCGCCGTTGCCGGTCGATCCAGGTGGAGGAGATGGCCGAGGCTGTGCCAGGCCTTGTGCGGGCGGGACGCCCGCGCTCCCAGGAAGCCTTCATCCACACAATAAACCGGAAACAGGGTTTACACCTTGCTGAGGAATCGGGCAAGAAGCCATTTGCAGGCCTCAAGAATCACTCCCCCCTTGAGGGGGAGTCGGCGAGACAAGGGCGAAGCCAGCGGTCGAGCCGGTGGGGGGCGAACCTACGCTTGGTGACTTACAGGGATAATTTACATGGATGGACAGGATATACAGGATTTTTTGACGATGTCCACGATATGTGGGGCGTCACGATCCATAGATCACTTGGGCGGACTGCAGGATGCTGTTCCTGCGCAGATAGTTGGAACTCGCCTCGACCCCACGCCGACTGACCGGATCGACCTCACGCCCGAAGAAACTCTATTGACAAAAGGGCGGGCTTGCTTCTGAATGACGGAGACTGAACCTTCGGGAATTTTTTGAGGTGATGGCTGACGAGGTCTTCCCGGTCTCCGGCAAGGAGAGAGCGCATGGCTTCAACACCAAACAGAATGATGATTTCGGCTCTTGCGATGGTCTGTGCTCTGTTGGTGTGGGGCGGGTCTCAATACCGGTCCCAGCAAACCGAGGCCGGCAAGCGCTGGACCGTCTCCGGTTTTCTGGAGTTCAGCCGGGGAACCCTGGGCGATGCCGGCGCCAATACCTACGTCACCGCCGCCGGGGAGGTCAAGCTCATCAACCTTTGGGACCTCAACCGGGACGGTTTCATCGACATCGTCCTCCCCAACACCCATGACAACAACGAGCAGATCGATCTCTTCATCTACTGGGGCGTGGATGAGGACCACGTGGGCCGCCGCACCCGTCTTCCCAGCAACGGTGGGGTTGCCCAGGCCCTGGGCGACCTCAATGGGGACGGCTTCCCCGATCTGGTGGTGGTCAACGGACGGAACGGGATCAAGAGCAATCTGGACAGCTTCATCTACTGGGGCGGCGCCCAGGGGTTTGCCGTCGAGCGTCGAGCCGAGCTGCCGACGCTGGGAGGCATGGCGGCTGCCGTCGCCGACCTCAATGGGGACGGCTACCCGGAGATCGTCTTCGCCAACAGCGCGGGGGCCGGCGGCCGGCCATCCGGCCCTGAGAACGCATCCTTTCTCTACTGGGGTTCGGAGGACGGGTTTTCCATCGAGCGGCGGCATTCCCTGCCCACCGCCGCGGCCACCGACGTGGCCATCGCGGATCTCAACCGGGACGGTTCTCCCGAGATCGTCTTTGCCAACGAGGGCAGCGGCGCAAATCTCGGCGGCGCCATGATCTATTGGGGCGGCGCCGGAGGGAGCTACTCGGCAGACCGGCGCACGGTGCTGCCCGGCCAGCGCAGCTCGGCCGTTGCCTTGGCCGACCTCAACGGCGACCGGGTCCCCGAGATCGTTCTGGCCAACCGCTACCGTCCTTTCATGCGTGAGCCCGGAGACCGCAGCGAGTGGGATACCGACGTGGACAGCGAATCCATCCGTTCCTTTGTCTATTGGGGATCGAGCCAGGGCTACAGTGCCGAGCAACGCCTGGAGCTGCCCACCGTCGCGGCCAGCAGCGTGGCGGCGGGAGATCTCAATCAGGATGGGTTGCCGGATCTGGTCTTTGCCAACGGCCCCCAGAAATCCGGCCATGCCGCCCCCGGACCGGGCAGCGGCTCGCCCATATACTGGAACAGCGCCGAGGGATTTGAGACTCACCGCCGAACCGTCCTGCCCACCCTGAATCCCACCGACTCTCTCATCGAGGACCTGAACCGGGACGGTTATCCCGATCTTGTCTTCAGCAACGAGCACAATGCCCGCACCTACCAGGCGCCTTCCTACGTCTACTGGGGCGGTCCGGCCGGGTTTGACACCGCCCGCCGACTTGAATTGACCACCTTGGGGGCCGCCGGCGCCGGCAGCGCCGATTTCGATAAGGATGGGAAGAAGGACCTGGTCTTTGTGAATCGGATCGACGGTTCCGCGGGGGACCCGGTACCGGCCTACGTGTACTGGGGCAACGAGAAGGGGAACTACAGCGTGGACCAGCGCCTGGATCTCTACCACCCCTTCGGTTCTCCGGGGGAGGGATACTCCTCCGCCGATCTCGACAACGACGGCTGGGTGGACATTTACATGGGAGGTCCGGAATCGGCAGTCTACTGGGGTTCTCCCCAGGGCTTCAGCTCGACCGACAAGACCGTGGTTTCCTCTGAGATGGCTTTTTTGGCCCGGGCGGCGGACTTCAATCGAGACGGCTACCTGGACCTGGTCCTCAGCGAGTATGCCGCCAGGCATGGAACCGACCTCTACTGGGGCGGCCCCATGGGGTTTGCCGGCAACCATCGCTTCACCTTTCAGGTGGACGGCGTCCGCTGCCAGAGCATTGCCGACCTCAACGGTGACGGCTGGCTGGACGTGGTGTTCCCCACGGTTGACCGCCAGGTGGTGATCTTCTGGAACGGCCCCAACGGTTTTGACAACGGCAACAGGAAAACCCTGCCCGCCGGCTTGGCGGTGGCCACCGAGATCGCCGACCTCAACGGCGACGGCTGGCTGGAGCTGCTGGTGACCAACCTGATGTCGGCCGAGGGAGGCCGCAAGAGCGACGTAATGGTTTACTGGGGGGCGGCCGAGGGCTATGAGGCGGACCGGGTGACCAGGCTGCCCGCCCTGGGGCCGGAAGGGGTAGCCGTGGCCGACCTGAACGCGGACGGCCTCCTGGATGTGGTGATCACCAGCTATCATGCGGGTGAGACCCGCTCCCACCCCTCCTACATCTACTGGAACTCCGCCGGCGGGTTCGATGAGTCCCGCGTCACCCACATCCCCACCCACTCGGGATCGGGCGTGATGGCCGCCGATTTCAACAACGACGGCATCACCGATCTGCTGTTCGCCTGCCACAAGGTGGAAGGCGCCCACCGCAACCTGTCCTTTCTCTATGAGGGGGGCCCCCAGGGCTTCTCACCCGAGCGGCGCCAGCTTCTGCCCGGACTCGGACCCCATTTCCTGGCCGGGGTGGATGTCGGGCACGTCTCCGATCGAGGGGACCGCTACGACTATATTTCAGAGGTCTTCGACGCCGGTGCTCCGGTGCGCTTCGAGACCCTTGGTTGGGAAGGGGAAACGCCCTTCGCCTCGGCCGTCGAGTTCCAGGTAAGAGGGGCCGACAGTATCGAAGCCCTCCGCCAGGCCGGGTGGAGGGGACCGAAAGGGGAGGGAAGCGTCTACGCCGGCCGCCGTTTTTCGCTGAAAGGATTTGAAACCCCGACCCGATTCCTGCAGTTCAAGGCAACGCTGGTCGGCCCCAACGGGACCGGCGCCCCGGTACTGCGTTCCGTGTCCGTCGATTACCGCTGATCCCCCGAGGAGCAGCGAATCAGGAGGTAACTCACCCATGAAGGAACTGAAGGGTATCTATCCGGCCATCATGACCCCGTTTGACGCTCAAGGCGCCGTCAGCGAGACCGGCCTGCGTAAAATGGTTCAGCACGCCCTGGAGGTTGGCGTGAACGGCTTTTACGTTTGCGGGGGAGGGGGCGAAGGCCTGCTGCTGACGGTGGCCGAGCGGCAGCAAGTGCTCGAAATCGTCCTGGATGCCGTCAAGGGGAAGGTCCCGGTAATTGCTCACGTCGGGGCATTCCAGATTCCCGACGCGATCAGGCTGGCCCGTCACGCCGGCCAGGCGGGAGCCGATGCCGTGGCCAGCATGCCCCCGGCCTATTTCTATCAGCCCGACCTGGACGGCCTGGTTCAATTCTACCGGCAGGTGGCCGAGGCGGCCGAGCGGCCGGTGCTGGCCTACAACATTCCCGGCCGCATCCCCATCAACCTGGACACCCGGACCTTCGAGCGGCTCATTCGCATCCCGGGCGTGGTGGGCCTCAAGGATTCCAGCGGCAATCTGGCCCAGATCACCCTGACGGCCGCCATCGACGACGGCAGGATTATCGTGTTCAACGGCGAGGACCAGGTGCTCTGGTACGGGTTGATGGCCGGCTGCGTGGGAGGGATCGGTTCCACCTATCCGGTGATGCTGAAGGTGTTCGTGGACCTCTACCGCGCCTTCCTGGCCCGGGACTGGGACCGGGGTCTGGAGCTGCAGAGGGGCATCAACCGCACGGTCCGGGTGCTGGCCGGCTTCAACGTCCTGGCCGCCCTCAAGCAGATTCTCAAGTGGCTGGATCTGGATTCGGGAGACCCCCGGCTGCCCAACCCTCCCCTCACCCCCGACGACGCCCGCCAGCTCAAGCTGGGCCTGGAGAAGATCGACTTCTTCAACTGGAGACGGCGCTAACTAGGTCTTTCCATCTCCGCCACCTGAACAGACCGGCGGCCGGCGCTTCCAGAAGCCGGTGACCTGCTCGTAGGCATGGGCCAGTTGCAGCACCCCCAGGTCGTCCTGGTGGCGCCCCACGATCTGGATCCCCACCGGGAGTCCCTCTGGAGTGAAGCCGGCCGGCACCGAGATGGCCGGCAGGCCCAGCACCGAAATGGTCCAGCAGGACTGCATCCAGTCGATATAGCTGTTCATCCTGACGCCGTTGATCTCTTCAACGTAGCGCTGCCTGAGGTCGAAAGGGGGGACCTGGTTGACGGGGCAGATTAGAAACTCGTAGGTCTCCATGAATTCCCGGACCCGATGGTAGAGCAGGGTCCTCTGGAGTTCCGCTCTGGAGAGATCGGTTCCCTTCAGCTTTTGGGCAGCCTCGATTTCCTGCTTCAGGGTGTCTTTGAGTAGGGACTGCTGCTCGGGATTCAGGGACGAGAGCGTCAGCTCGAAGCGCCAAGCCCGCCAGGCCCTGAAAACGGCGTCGGCTTCCTTGAGGTCGGGCGTGCGTTCCTCGACCCGGCATCCCAGCGATTCGAAGACCTGCCGCTGGCCCTCGAGGACGCGGGTGACGCGCGGATCTACCGGCAACCCGCCCAGGGTGGGACTCCAGGCAATGCGGCTCTCCTGGAAATCGCGCCCCAGGGGCGCGGCGAAGCGGCTTCCCGGTTCGGTGATGGAGATGGGCGAGCGCCGGTCGGGGCCCGCGATGGCGCTGAGCATCAGGGCGGCGTCCCGGACGGTTCGGGCCATGGGGCCTTGAACGCCGATGGTGTACCAGCCCGCCTGGCTGGGCCAGATCGGAACCCGGCCCGGGGAGGGGCGCAGTCCCACCACGTTGCAGAAGTTGGCCGGGTTGCGAAGCGACCCGCCGGTATCGCTCCCGTCGGCCAGGGGTTGCATGCCGCAGGCCAGGGCCACCGCGGCGCCGCCGCTGCTGCCGCCGCAGGTTCTGGAAGTGTCGTAGGGGTTGCGGGTCTCGCCAAAGACCGGGTTGAAGGTCTGGGACCCGGCGCCGAATTCGGGGGTGTTGGTCTTGCCGATGGTGATGGCCCCGGCCTGCTTCAGGCGCTCCACGATGAGCGCATCCCGGGTGGGCACGAAATCCTTGTAGGCCAGAGTGCCGAAGGTGGTGCGGATCCCCCGGGTCCACACCAGGTCCTTGTGGGCGATGGGAAGGCCGTGGAGGGGACCCACTTCGTTCCCGGATGCCAGGGCCTGGTCGGCGGCTTGGGCCTGTTTCCTGGCCCGGTCCGCCACCAGCGTCACGATGGCGTTGACCTTTGGATTGAGGCGGTCGATCTGGGCGAGATGGGCTTCCAGCACCTCGCCGGCGGAAAGCTCCCGGGCCCGGATGCGCCGGCTCAACTCGGACGCGGTCAGGAAACAGATCTCTCTATCGGACATCGACACACTCCCCTGGCGCCTGGATTCAACCGAAAGCTGCTGGCTGCCCAGGAAAGGCCGCGGCTTCAGCGCCCGTCAGGGCATCGGGCCGGCGCGCCGTAGGATCTCCTGGTAGTCGGCCCCGTCGCTCAAGGCCTGGTGGGCCCGGTGCTCCCACTCCTTGATGGCCTCCGCCCGGGCGATCACCGCTTCCAGTTGGTCGGGCCGGATGACGATCACGCCGTCGTTGTCGGCGGCGATGGCATCCCCCGGGTGAATGGTGCATCCCCCGACCTGCACGGCCCGGCCGGCGGCGGCCACCTTGGACTTGCCGACGATGTAGCCCGGGGCCACCGTTCGCGACCAGGCCGGGAACTCCATCCTGCGAAGATCCGGCGTGTCCCGGACGGCCCCCTCGATCAAGGCCCCTGCGAAGCCATGTCGTCTTGCCAGGGTGGCGGCTCCCTCTCCAAAGATGCCATGGCCGTGAAGCGACCGCGGGATCTGAATGACCATGATGGAGCCGGGCCGGCTCTGGGCCTGATAGGCATCCAGCAGCGGGGTCAGATCGGCCGAGGCCTCGTCTTCGACCGCCTCCAACTCCACCGTGACGGCCGTCCCCATCATGGTGGTGAAGGGGACCACCGGGCGGATTCCGGGGTCGAGGTGGCTTTCGGGAAGCTTCAGCCGGACGCGGGCGTCGGCCAGAAGGGCCGGGGACAGGTTCGCCAAGCGCTGGCGCAGTTCCGGGCTGAGCATGGATTCTCCTCGTGTGTTGAGCTGCAATGGGGTAACGCTTGGAACTCTTCCGGCCAGGCGCTCCTCAGGTCTCCGCATGACTGCGGACGAGCGCCTCGATCCGGGGTCGATCCTCGGCCGCCACCTGGCCCATGGGTGGCCGGGTGGGTCCTCCGGCTCTTCCCAGGGTCTCCAGGGCCACCTTGATGCCGCCGGCGCTGTATCCGGGCCGCAGGCTGCGTACGGCGGCCATGGGAGAGATCCGCTGCTCCAGGGTCCGGTTCATCTCGACCAGGTTTCCGGCCGTGCCATTTTTCCAGAAGGTGCGGCAGGCGTCGGGCGCCAGGCAGGCGACCGCGGCCGTGTAGGCCCGGGCTCCGGCAGGGAGCGCCTTGACGGCGTGGCCTTCCCCGCGGGCGATCCACAGGAACCGGTCGGGGATCAGCGCTCCCAGCGAGTGGCCGACCTGCAGGCCGCCGCTCGAGTCCTGAAACCCGATCACGTTGGGAAGCTTGGCGAGCTCCCGGATGACCTGGGCCCAGTAATCCTCGACCTCCACGGCGTAGCCGTGCCACATGTTGACGAAGACTCCCATGCGTACGGCCGTGGCCACCCGGTGCATGTACTGGTAGACACCCCGGGCGGTCGAGCTGCCGTAAGGGGGGGCAAACAGCATGAGAGCGTCTACGCCGGCCTTCTCCGCGTTGCGTGCCATCTCGAGGGTCAGTTGATAGCCGCCCGCCACTCCCTGGATGACCGGCATCTTTCCCTGGGCCCCCTCCACCACCGCCCGGCCGGCAGCCTGGTGCTCCTCCAGGTCCAGGGAGAAAAGCTCCCCCAGGTTGCAGGTCACCACCATGGTCATGTCCCGGGGATGCCGTTCGGCGTGGTAGGCGACGTTGCCGCGCAGGCCCTTGACGTCCAGCGCCCCGTCGGGCAGGAAGGGTGTGGTCAGGAAGTTGTGGACCCCCCGGCAGGCCCGGGTAAGCTCCTCCATGGAACGTCTGGGCCCGGGAGTTGGGGAACACCCCGCCGATGCCGCCAGGGTGCCGCCCGCCAGCAGGCCAACCGTCCTCAGGAACTGGCGTCGCTTGCTTTCCATCATGCTTGGGTCAACTCCGAGTACTGGGCCGCGATCTCGGCAATCCCTGCCGTTTCGCCAACCTGAAGCTTGGGCGGGCGCACGCTGCCGCCTGCCCGTCCCAGGGCCTGCAGGGCTGCCTTGATGGCGGCAACCCCGAAGCCCGGAGAGCGGTCGGGCAGGGGAAGCTGGTGGCGGATGCCGGCCAGGGGTGCGATGCGCTCTCTGAAGAGGGTCTCCATTCTCTTGGCGTCTCCCTTGGTGCCGTGCCTCCAGAATGCATGGCAGGCCTTGGGGGCCAGCGAGGCGAACGAAGTGGCGTAAGCCGCGGCCCCGGCCGGCAGAGCCCGGAGCGCATGCTCTTCCCCCCGGGCCGTCCAGACCAGGCGATCCCGAGCCTGGGGCCCCAGGGATTGGCCCAGGGCGATGCCGCCGCTGCCGTCCTTGAACCCCAGAACATTGGGCAGGTCCGCCAGCTCCTCCAGCAGCCTGGACCAGTCGTCTCGCTGCGTCCGCGGGTAGATCAGCACTCCGATACCCACCGACCGGGCAATCTCGGTGAAGTATCGACGCTGGCCCTCCAGGGTCTGGGGTCCTCCTGGAGGAGGAAAGACCAGAATGGCGTCGGCGCCGGCTTCCTCCGCGTTGCGGGCCATCTGTAAGGCGATCCGGTAGCCCCCTCGCACGCCCGCCACCACCGGAAGCCTGCCCTTGGCGCCCGCCGCCGCGGCGCTCACCACTTCCCGGTGCTCCTCGAAGTCGAGCGAAAACAGCTCTCCCAGTCCGGCCGCCACCACCAGGATCAGCGGCTGGACTCCGGCCTTGGCGTAAAAGGCGGCATTTTGCCGCATTCCCTCCGGATTGATCTCGAGATTGGCGTGAAAGGGGGTGGGCAGGTAGCTGTGAACGCCGCGCAGGGCCTGCCGCAGGTCCTTCAGGGACCGCCGGGGCCGGGAGCCGGGAGAGGTCCCCTGACTCTGTCCGCTTGCCAACTGAGACAGGAAGCGTCTTCGGGAGGTCTGAACCACGGGAGTGCTCTCAGGGGTCGGTTTGGAAAATTCCGGAGAGATTCGGGCCGTTCGAAGCTGGCTGCAATATGGGAGGGAAGCTTAACACAGGCGGCCGCCGGGCGTCTCGGGTCTTGGCAAGCCCGCATTTCTCGGGGGGCTGCACTCTCGAGAAGAGTACAGGGAGGGAGGCGAGTGCAGGAGGGAAGCGAGGGCGGGGTGGGTTGTTCCGGTCCCGCGAAAACCATCCTTCCCTGGAACAATGCCCGGGCGTCAGCCCGGGAATTCGAGTCAAGCCGCGAAGCGGCGGCAGCACATAGCCGTGGGCGTAAGCCGGGGTGCAAGCCATTGGAAAGCTCGGCGTTAGCGTTGAGCCGCGTAGGCGGCGACCGCATGGCGCCCTTTGGCCTGATTGGTTCTGCAAGAAGGCGTGCCTTCACTCGTAACGGTAGTCGAATACACAGGAAGCCCCCACCATTTCGCGAAACCACAAGGTGGCGTTCGCTCCCATCGAATCGGTGAGGCGGACGGGCTCGTTCAGGTTGAAGCGCACCGGTTGCTGCAAGCCGTCGTTGATCGCGACGTTGTCGGCGTAGAGGTAAATGCGGTCCAGGTTGTCGAGTATCGCATTCAGCCGCCCCTGGATGCCAGGCAGATGTCCCGTACGATTGGCTATGATCAGGGACCCGCCATTCGGCGCCGGCTGCATGCGAAGTTCAAGCGGGTCTCCGGGCGCAAAGCTGTTCACCGCGCGCGCCGTAAAGCCCTTGGCGGCGCACAGCACGATCATCGGCAGCCGCGTGTGCAGGACGAAGTCAGCATGTCCGAGCTCGTCGGTTCGGGTCTCCAGATAGGTCTTGTTGGGATAGACCACCAGCACGTGTGCGCCCGGCAAGGGATCGTCGGTCTCGCCATTGAGGACCACGATAGGTGCCGCGATACCGTCAGGAAGAGGGGGACTGGCCGCCGGCAGGACAAGCTTCAGCTCCCGATCGCCGATCAGCTCGAAGGCGGGCTTTTTGCCGGCGAGTGCGAACGTCTCATCCTCGATCACGGCGATGCCTTCACCGCGTCGTTCGATGAAGTATTGCCGGCCTCCGCTGCCGGGTACCTCGCCGACCGGGCATTGTCCGAGCCGGGAAGCCAGGATCTCGTTGCGGGTGAACTGGCTGGTGCGCAGATCGTCGGTCGTCATGGAGTTGCATAGACCTCCGGGCGAGTAAAGCTCCAGCCGGTCGTCGAACATGAACAGGCGTATGTGTGACCCTGACACCGCGTAATCGCGGTGCACCACCGCGTTGACGACAGCTTCGAACACGGCGCGTTCGCTGAATTGCGGCACGTCGGTGCGCGCCGGATTCTTGAGTGCGGCGACGCGCCGGTTGCGGATCACGAAGCGCATGGCGTCCCGAATCTGACGGTCCAGCGGACCCGCAATGTCCTGGGCATCGAGCTGCCGGCTACTGTCCATTCGGTTTCCAGCGTAGCTGACCGCCTGGATGTAAGCGTTTGACAGCCACTCCCGGGGATCCTCGGAAGCCAGCAGTACCCCGCCGACCGTGGCGCGAACCGCTCCTTGTCCGTCACTCTTGAGGAATTTCAGCTTGGCCAGGGCGATCTCGGCCGGCTCATTGGTGCGGGAACTGACATATTGCCGCCACAACTCCAGGTGCAGGCTGTTGATGCCGCTATTGCGGACTATCTGAGTGTCGGTGGCCTTCAGTTCAAGAGCGGTATCCTCACCCAGACCCACCTGCTCCCAAAAACCTGAAGCATCAATTGGCATGGCGCCTACCTTGCCCTGACGTTACCTTCACCCTTGCGACCCGGGATATCTCTCAAGACGTCTGCATTCGTATGATCCTGCCCTCTCGGGACTCTGGAAGCCTTCTCGATAAGCGGCGCCATCGTCGCGGACAGCTTGAAACGGCAGTTGAGCGTTTGTGCAGCACGTTGGCCTTGACCTTCTCCTTAAGGTTATAGTTGGAATCAACTAATGTCGAAAGTTTTTCACCGAGGGATGGGCGAGCCGTGATTCAGGTCACGGAGACGGGTCGCCGTTGGGTGTAAAGGGTCCACAAGACCGTGTGGGTCCGCTGATCTCGCAAGCTTGCGAAACGACGCTGTCCTTCCTTGTGATTGCCTCAACCGGCAACCTATAATGTCCCCTTTCCTGTCGTTGCCGGCCCCGCGGCCGCGCCGATGCCGGGCTTCTTTCCACAGCCATTCAAAGCCATGAGCACCCCCTCCAGACCCAATATCGTCCTCCTGATCAGCGACAATCAGCGCCTGGACACGCTCGGAATCCTGGGCAGGACCGCCTGTCGAACCCCCACCTGGGACCGTGTGGCCCGGGAAGGCGTCCTGATGGAAAATCTGCGCACCACCAGCCCCATCTGCTCTCCGGCCCGCGCTTCCTTCTTCACCGGGTTCCAGCCCCACCAGGCCGGGATGCCCCATCTGCCCTACCTGGGGGCCTTGCGGGTGGGGGAAGAGGATGAATATCCCGACATGGAGATCACCCGGCCGCCGATCTCCCACTATTTGCGCCAGGAGGGGTACCAGTGCCTTTACGCCGGCAAATGGCATCTGGGGACCCGCAACGTTCAGAGCTGGTTCGATTGGGTCAGCGCCTGCGACAACGGGGACCGTTCCTACACCGAGTGGTGCCGCTGGCAGGGAGTCCCCGACGGCTTTATCTTTCACGACGATCAGCGTAGCGCCCCTTTCCGTTCCACCCACTACCCTCGAATGACGGTGCCTCGAACCGGAATTCTGGATATCCCCGCCGACAAGGAGCACAACCGCTGGATCCTGGGCCACGGCTTCGAGATGTTCGGCTTGCGGGACCCCGACAAGCCCTTTTTCCTGGTGATCAGCCTGGAGGGCCCTCATCCGCCCCTGGTGGTCCCCGAGCCCTATTACCACCTCTACGACCCCGATGACATCCCCGAACCGGAGAACTGGAATCCGGGTCCGGGTGAGCCCGGATTCCTGGAGGGAAGCTACTACCGCCGTTTGAGGAACGAGTGGGGGGATGACTTTTCGGCCTGGCGCAAGTCCATTGCGGTCTACTGGGGCTACGCCACCTACATCGATGCGCTCTTTGGCCAGTTCGTCCAACGTCTGGAAGAATGCGACCTGCTGGACGATACCTTGCTGGTGATGCTCTCCGACCATGCGGAGATGATGGGACAGCACGGGCTCTGGCAGAAATTCTGTCCCTACGAGGAGGCGATCCGGGTTCCCTGGGCCATGCGCTGGCCGGCGGCCTTCAAGCCCGGCGCGCGTTGTCGGACGGACGCCAGCCACGTGGACGTGGCCGCCACGCTGCTGGCCCTGGCCGGAGTGGACGTCGAGTCCCTTGGCCTGGAAGGAGAGAACCTGGTTCCCTATCTGAGCGGAGCCGAACCCGAACCCCGGTCCCGCGATTGTTTCGTGCAATACAACGTGGCGCGCAACTTCGCCAGTTGGCACGGGGTAGAGAACTGGCGGGCCATCGTCCGCCGGCCCTGGAAGTACGTCCTGCATGAGAATGGGGAGACCGAGCTCTACCACCTGGTCGACGATCCCGATGAGTTGACCAACCTCGCGGGCCGCCCCGACCGGGCCTCGACGGCGGCCACACTCAGGCAGGCCTTGCTTTCCTGGGCGCGGCGCACGCAGGACCCCTTTGTGGAACAACTGGAGGCGCGGGCCGGGAGTTAACCGGCTCTCTTCGGGAAGGTGCCGATGGAAGACCAATATTCCATACCGCTGCGAGATGGGCGCACCCTTGAAATCGAAGTCCTGACCTTCCCCATTGACTCTGCCCGTCAGAAGGCGCTCATCGGGTTGTGGCGGACCGAATGGACCCAGGGGGACTACGACTGGCTGCGGTCCATGAATGGCGACTACAGCCGGCATCTCAGGATCCAGGCGGTCCTGGGAACCATCGAGGGTCATCCGGCAGGCACAGCCTCGGTCTGCTACCCCTGCCGGGAACCGGAAGTCTCGGTGGTCGGATCGGTTCTGACCCACCCGGACTGCCGTCGTCTGGGAGTGGCCGAAGCCCTGACTGGCGCCGTGGTGGACCTGTCCTACCGGGCCGGCTGCCGGGTGTCCTACCTGGGAGCCACCCGAGATCCCAGGAACGTCTATCTCCGCTGCGGTTTCCGCTGGTGGAACGGAGGGGTCATGCGGCGGGAGCGGGAGGATTCGTCCCGGTGCGAGGAGGCCTTTTTCGCGCCGGGCCAAGCCACCTCCGTTCGCGAGTCCAATTGGGGGGACCTGCCCGCCTTCGCCTGCTTCGTGGTTCAACCCTGGGATACCCGCGTATTGGACTATCCGCGGGCCCTGCTTTCGGGGAAATACGTCAAGTTGCAGCGGTGTGTCTCCAACTTTCCGGCGGTCCACGAAGAGGCGGTGCCACGCGGAGGGGTGCTGGGCGTCCTGGTGGGCCAGTCCCCCCATCGGGTCCTGGGCTTTGGCTCCATCACCCCGGAGCCCGGGGAATCGCGGCGGCACAAGGCGGTCATCGATGTTTGCACCCACGATGGTTACGCCGACCGGGCGGAATCGTTGATCCGGTGGTTGATGGCAGAGGCCGGAAAGAGGGAGATCGAGCTGCTCCAGGCTTATGTGGCGGCTTCTGACCTGGGCAAACAGGAATGGTTCCGGCGATTCGGCCTGAAGCCCCTGGCCCGGCTGCCGGGGCAGCTCAGGCTGGAGGGCCAGGCGGTGGATGTCCTGGTGTTGGAAGGTCCGGTGAGGACGGATCCGTAGGTGGAGCCTGGCCTGCGTTTCTCACGGGAGGGCTGCAATCAAGAGGTGAGTTCGGCGCTTGAGAAGAGGGTCGTGTTGACCGTTGTAGGGGAGGACCGTGCGTTCTGGGACCCGGCTACTGATTCGCCGCCTACGCGGCTGCGTCAGCGCGGGGTTTACACGACCCCGGGCTCACGCCCGGGGCTAAATGCTGTCGCGGCTACGCCGCTTTATAAGGAAGACCTGTAGGAGGCGTTTCCTCGAGTGGGCGACGCCAACCGCGGCTACGCCGCTCTCCCCAAAATCTCGACACTGCGGGGGGGGGGGGGGGGGGCAGGAATTTTTGGATGATAGTCCCCCGGGCGCCAGCCCGGGGGTTCGAGTCGAGCCGCGAAGCGGCGGCAGCACTTAGCCGTGGGCGTAAGCCCATGGAAAGGGATGCTACAAAACCCCGAGCCGCGTAGGCGGCGGCAGCAGATGGCGGTGGGCCGCAGACGGGTGCGAGCCAATGGAATGCTCCAAAGGAGAAACCATGTCGACCGGCAGCAATTTACCGAGAAGGGATTTCCTCAAGGGCGCCATCGCCGGGGCGCTGAGCGGCCTGAGCGGTTGCGGCGGGGGCTCCCAGGATGTGGTTTCCCTGGAGCCGCAGCTCGACGGCGACCGCCGGTCCTGGACCTTCATCGGCAGTGAGGACTGGTCGCAGGACAGCCGGGGAGTCCTGTTTTCGCCGGTGTGGAACCAGAGAAAGGCCCGCTACGGCGACCTGCTGAAGCGCGAGGATTTTGCCTTTCCCAGCCGGGAGGTCTTGACCAACACGGACCTGAGCCTGGAGTTCCAGACCTTCTACTGGTCCGTGACCAACCTGTCGATCATCTTGCGGGCGCAGGACGACCGCCGGTTCTATTGCGTCCAGTTCAACGACATGGGGCGAAAGGGATCCAGCTACGCGGTGCGCCTCTATGTCCAGGACGGTTCGGGTTACCGGCGGGACATTGCCAGCGGGTTTGCCCCTCATCCCGAACTGCCTGAGCGTTGGGTGCAGCATGGGCCGAAGCCTGAAGAGTGGGGAGAGGCGACCCCGGGCTGGATGAAGGCCCGGGTTCTGGCCGAAGGGAATCGGATTCGCGTTTTCATGGACGGCAAACAGGTTCTGGAGGCACTGGATGAGAGTTACGGGGCCGGTCGAGCCGGTGTGATGGCTCGGGGTCCGGTCAAGATGCGCCGGCTGTCCATCCGGGGACGCCGAGGCCGCCCGGACGCCCCCTGGAGTGCCGCCGGCGAGGAGCATCCCCGCTACTTTTACCCCTATCCGGACCCGGGCAAGGTTTATGGTGACAACCAGACCTATCCCGGGGTCTGCCGGACGGCGGCAGGCGACCTGCTGGTGTGGATGAGCGTCAACGGAGATCCTCATGGCTTCAACGACTTCCTGCTGGTCCGGTCTCGGGACGAGGGCCGGAGCTGGGGGGAGCCGGTGCTGGTCGAGAAGTTACCCGACGGCGGCAGGCCGGGCTTTTTCTTCGGGCACCGGGACGGCCGCTTGTCCTGCCTCTACACCTACGGATGGAAGTCCGAGGTTGCCGGCCCCAAGATCGCCTTTTCAGAGGACGAGGGAAGAACCTGGACGCCGGCTCTGCCGTTGGAGGTGAGCGGCAAACCGCTCTACGCCGCGGCCAGGGAAGGGGAAATCGGCCCCTACTCCCCCATCACCCGCTACTCGGATGGCACCCTGCTTCAGTTTTACTACCACGTGCAAACGGTGGCGGGGGGAAGCGTGGAGTCGAACGCCGAACGGCGGGACCGCTCGCTGGCCATTCGCTCCACCGACGACGGCCGGACCTGGACCGGACCCTACTACCTCGATCCCGAGAACTTCGACAGCAACGAGTGCATGGGGGTGGAATGCAGCGACGGCAGCATCGTTGCCTTTGCCCGAACCTTGCGGGCTCCATTCATGTGGATGAGCCGCTCCAGGGACAAGGGCCTCACCTGGTCCAGGCAGGCGCCCTCCGACTGCACCGGCGAATGCCCTCAGTTGCTGCGCCACAGCTCGGGAGTGCTGATCATGGGCAGCCGCGGCGCCGGCATCTTCATGAAGACCAGTGTGGACGAGGGCCGAAGCTGGTCTCGGGAGACCCGGGTTTCGCTCTGCTCGGGGATGATGGGACTGACCGAGATGAAGGACGGGCGGGTGCTGCTGGTTTTCCATGAGGCCTACCGCACGCCAACCCGCATTCGCGGGCACTATATGAGGGTGAACGCCGACGGCAGCCTGATGTCCGCCTGAACCGGTCCCGGTCGGCGCTTGCGGAGCCAAGCGGCGGGTTTTTGGGAAGGCAGTGCGTATCGGGACGGTGCTGAAGCGGCTTGGCGTGGCCGCGCGCTGTACCTGGCGGCCCGGCGTCCATCCCCCCACCGCATCAACCTTCGCCCGGCGGCTCGGCTTCTGCGACTCCCCCTCAAGGGGGGAGTGATTGGGCATTCCCTGGGAGCGCGGGCGTCCCGCCCGCATCCTGTTACTTATCGGGGTCGCTGAGCCTCAGCGCGACTGCGCGGGCAGCCACCACGTCGGCAGTAACCGCAACGGCCAGGCCGAAGGAGAGCCAAGGCGCCGTTGGATCCGATCCAAGTGGCGGAGATGACTGAGGCTGTGCCAGGCATTGTGCGGGCGGGACGCCCGCGCTCCCAGGAAGCCATCATCCACACAAAAAACCGGGAACATGGTTTACATCCTGCCAAGGAATCTAGTAAGGAGTCCTATGCAAGCCTCAAGAATCACTCCCCCCTTGAGGGGGAGTCGGCGAGAGGGCGTAGCCCGCAGTCGAGCCGGTGGGGGGCAAACGCCACGTCCCGTGAGTAAATATCAGCGGCCCCTTGGCGGCATAATTGGAGCCGCGGCTTTTACCCGGGAGGTTGCCGTTCAAGAATCGTGTCCCCTCGCAGTGTCGAATTAATGGGGAGAACAGTGTAGCTGCGACTTCGTGTCGCCCCCGGGCGCCAGCCCGGAGGTTCAAGTGGAGCCGCCAAGGCGGCGGCAGCACTTAGCCGTGGGCGTAAGCCCATGGGAAAGGGTGGCTAAACTCCCGAGCCGCGAAGGCGGCGACAGCAATTAATCGGGCGCAAGCCATTGAAAAACTGTGATTCGGAGGTTCGATCCATGCAGGTCAACATTCTTTTCGATCGGGCGGTTTCCTACAATCTGGCCGCGGAGGACAGGAACAGCGCCTGTGCTTATCCGCTGGCGGTCCGGCTGAAAGACGGGTCCATCTGCTGCGTCTACCGGCAGGGATCGAGCAAGCACAGCGTCGACAGCCTGTTGATGATGCAAACCTCCCAGGACCTGGGAGACACCTGGTCGGCGCCCCGGGTGGTGTTTGACGGTCTCAAGCGCACGCCTCCCACCACGGCGGTCTCGCCCGGCCTGTGTCAGACCGCCGATGGGCATTTGCTGGTATTTTTCGGGGCCGTGGAGGGATTGACGCCGGGCGTTTACATGTTCAGTCAGGAGGGGAGAGCGTTACCGCACCCGCTGCTGGTGACGCGTAGCGCCGACGGCGGGCAGAACTGGTCGGAACCCCGGCTGGTTCCCCATCCGACCCTGGCGACCGCGGGAGTCACCTCCCGGCCCTTCCCGCTGGCGGATGGCAAGATCTGTGTGCCCTTGGAGTACAAGCTGACTCCCACGGGGCCCAACGGGTCGGCCATGATTTTCTCACGGGACCATGGCGAGACCTTCGATCCCCCCGTCATCGTTGCGGCCGATCACTCGGGGGAGCTGAACCTGTGCGACGCCCGTTACGACATCCTGTCCGATGGACGGATACTCGCACTGATCTGGACCTTTCGGGAGGACACCGAGGAAACCATCGAAGTCCGGCGCTCCTATTCCTCGGACGGAGGACAGACCTGGACTGTTCCCGAGAACATCGGATTCGTCGGCCAGGTCACGGCGCCACTGGTGCTTCCCGACGGCTCGGTGGTGGCGGCCAGCAACTATCGTCTGCCGCCGGAGGGTATTCGACTTTGGGGATCACGGGACCGCGGAGAGAGCTGGCCCGGCCTGGGTCCCATTCAGATGTGGGACCCGAGTGCGAGCCGCATGGTAGGGGAGCCGGTGGCCCGGCCGGAAAAAGCTACAGTCGATGCGGGCGGGATTTGGGAAGCTCTGGACCGCTTCACCTTCGGGACACCCGACTTGGTGCACTTGGGCGACGGCAGCCTGCTGATGACCTATTACGCCACCCTGAGCGGCATCACCCACGTCCGGGCCTGCCGCTTCCGGGTGCGGTGGGATTAAACCAAAATCTCCTTGATCTGCTTGCCGCCCAGGTCGGTGAGGCGCTTGAATCTTCCGGAGTGGTAGTAGGTCAGGCGCATGTCGTCCAGACCCATGAGCCGCAGCATGGTGGCATGCAGGTCGTGGGTGTGATAGACGTCCTCGACGCACTTGATTCCCAACTCGTCGGTCTCGCCCACCACCGTCCCACCCTTGATGCCGGCTCCGGCAAGCCACATCACCATGGCGTTCTTGTTGTGGTCGCGGCCGGGACCCGTTCGGAAGAAGTCCATGGTGTTGTCGGCGGTTCGTCCGAATTCGCCTCCCCAGACCACCAGGGTTTCATCGAACAGACCCCGCTGCTTGAGGTCTTTCAGCAGGGCGGCGATGGGCCTGTCGGTTTCCATCCCCCGGTTCTTGTGTTCTCCCGCGATGTTTTCGTGGGAATCCCAGCCGCCGCAGTAAATCTGGACATAGCGCACGCCGCGTTCCACCAAGCGCCGGGCCATCAGGCATTTACGGCCCATGGGCTCGCTCATCTTGTTGTTGAGGCCATACATGTCCCGAATCTTCTGGGGCTCGCTGTTCAGGTCGAGGCTGTCGGGAACCGCGGCCTGCATGCGGAAGGCCAGTTCGTAGTTCCTCATGCGGGCCAGAAGGTTGGGATTTCTGGGATGGACGTCCAGGTAGGGCGCGTTGAGTTGGTTCAGGAGCGCCAGGTTTTTTTCCTGCCGCCGGGTTGTGACCTCTGCCGGAGGATGCAGGTCGACGATGGGGGCCCCTTCCGAGTTGAGCAGTGTGCCCTGGGTGGCTGCCGGCAGGTACCCGTTGGCCCAGTTGATGGGACCTCCGAAGATCCGGGTTCGGGTGTCGGGCAGAACCACGAAGGCCGGCAGGTTCTGATTCTCGGTTCCCAGGCCGAAGACGGTCCAGGCGCCCACCGAGGGGCTCCCGGGAATGGTGACGCCGGTGTTCATGAAAAAGGTCGCCGTGGTATGGGCTTCCGAGCTGGTGTGCATGGCGCGCACCACCGCAATGTCATCGGCGCAGGTCGCCAATTCGGGAAAGATGTCGGAAATCTCCGTTCCCGATTGCCCGTGCCGTGCGAACTTGAAGGGGCTGCCCACGTAAATCCGCTTTTCCAGGCTCCCATACTTGCGGAGGATGGGTTTCCCGTGGAGCTCGTTCAACTTGGGTTTGGGATCGAAGGTGTCCATCTGGCTGGGAGCTCCCTGCATGAACATGAAGATGCAGGACTTGGCCTTGGGCGTGAAGTGGGGCTTCTTGGGGAGCAGGGGATTCGCCGACCGGGCGGCGGCAGCCAGCCGGCCGTCGCTGTAGAGCAGCGAGGAGAGGGCCAGGCTTCCCAACCCTTTGCCGAACCGGTAGACAAAATCTCTCCGGCCGATTTCGCCGAGCCGGGGATCAACCCGCTCGACCTGGTCACAAAATTCAAACTCTCCCTTGCGCATGATGACGGCTACCCCCTGTTGTCTACGTTCCGAGGTTGGATGAAGCGGTTCTCGCGGCGGCCGGCGCCCCCTATTCCAGGTAAACGAACTCGTTCATGTTGATGAGGATGAGACAAAGATCCGTAAGCGAGCCTGTCTCACCCGGGCCTTTTCCGTCGGTCTCGGGCTCAGGACCCTGCACCAGGGCGACCTGTTTCAATGAGAGGCGCTCCCTTGGCTCGGGCGCCGGGCCGGCTCCACCCAGGAAGGCCAGGCTCCTGGTCTTTTCCTGCGGTGAGGGATCCCGTTGGAAGGCCAGTTGAAAGGCCCTGACCACCTGCTTGAGCGGGTCAGGCCCCACCTCGGCCAGGATGCGCTCAGCCATGGCCCGGCTTCGCCGGTGGGGGAATTTGCCGTTGAAGAGCGAAAAAACCTGGGGAGTCACGGTGGTATTCCCCCGGACCACACAGCTCTCGTCCAGGTTGGGTCCATCGAAGACCTTGATCAACGGGATCGGATAGGAGCGGCTCTGAATCGTGTAGACGGTGCGCCGGTTGACCTCCTCCGGACTGGAGGGAATCCACCAGGTTCCGGCCCGGGCCATCTGCTCCAGGTTTTCCTCGGGAAAGAAGGGAGGTCCGCCCATGGACGGATTGAGTTGTCCGCTGACCGCCAGGATGGTGTCCCGCAACGACTCCGCTGGGATGCGGACCGGGTCTCGGACCCAGAGGTAGCGGTTGTTGGGATCCACCTTCTCGTATTCTTCGGACCGGGGATGGGCCATCGACAGGCCATAGACGTTCGAGTTCAGGATCAGCCGGTGGATCTCCTTGACGCTCCACCCACTCTCCATGAACTCCCAGGCCAGCCAGTCGATCAGGTCTTGATGAGCCGTCCCGCTGCCATTGGAGCCGAAATTGCTGGGGGTGGCCACCAAGCCCTTGCCGAAGTGGTACTGCCAGATGCGGTTGACCATCACCCGGGCCGTCAGGGGGTGTTCCCGACGGGCAATCCACTTGGCCAGCAGTTGACGGCGGCTTCCCACCAGGCCGTCCATGTTGACCGGGTCTGAGTTCCCGGTGACGGCGCTCAGGAAACCGGGCTTGACCTGATCGGCCCGCAGTCTCCAGTTGCCCCCGGTCAGGACGTAGGTGGCGATGTTGTGCTGGAGGGGAGAGTCTCTCACCACGTAGGCCTTGGGGTCGTAGTAACCGTCCACGTTGGGGTTGGCGAAGCGGCCGGTCATGAGGGAGATCTTGCGGGACCGTTCCTTCTCTTCCGCGCTGCGCAAGGTGTCCTTGGGGAAGGGGATCTTCTTCTGGTCGCCGTGGGCCCAGTCCTTGAGGTCCTGGGGGGCGACCAGCAGCTGGTGCTCGATTTCCCTTTGGGACAGCTCCTTGCTGAAGGCCTCGGCGTTCTTCTTGATCTTTTCGAGGTGCTCCTTCCAGGCCTTCTTGCGGGTTTCCCACCGCTCCGGGTCCTGCAGCGGCATCTCGTACTGGTGGAAGGCCAGATCCTGTTTCTGGAAATTCACCGGCGAGAAGAAGGCTTCGATCCTGAAATAGTCCTGCTGGGGAAGGGGATCATACTTGTGGTCGTGGCACTGGGCGCATCCCAGGGTCAGGCCCATGAACACCGAGCCGGTGGTGTTGACCACGTCTGTGATGTAATTTCGCCGCCCCTGTTGCCCATTGGCTTCAACCTTGACCCATAAACCCAGAAAGCCCAGCCCCAGCTTTCCCTCGTCCCCATAGGCCCGGAAAGCATCTCCCGCCAGTTGTTCCTTGATGAAGCGGTCATAGGGGCGGTCCTGGTTGAAGGCCCGGATGACGTAATCCCGATACCGCCACAAATGGGTTTGGGGGTCGTCGATGGCGCCGCCGCGGGTATCGGAATAGCGCGCCAGGTCCAGCCAGTGCCGGCCCCAGTGTTCTCCGTACCGGGAATCGGCCAGCAGCTTTTCCACCTCCAGCCGGTAAGCCTCCGGAGAGGGATCGGCCAGGAATCGCCTCATGGCCTCCGGCGTAGGTGGAAGACCGATCAGACTGAAGTAGAGGCGCCGCAGCAACCCGCGGGGAGAAACCGCCGGGGCCGGTTCCAACCGGTGTTCTTCCAGCTTGGCCAGCACGAAGGCGTCGATGGGGTTCCTGACCCATTCCTTGTGCTTGACCGCGGGAACCTGGGGTTGGGTGACGGGAGTCCAGGGCCAAGCCGGCGTCTTGGATTCCTCCGCTGCCTCGGCCATCCGGGCAGGATCCAGTTGATCGATCCAGCGGGCGATGCGCTGAATCTGCTCTTCGGAAAGAGGCTGCCCATTCATCGGCATCCGAGGGGCGCGCGTGCCGCGCAGGCGTTGTATCAGAGGACTTTCCTGGCTATTGCCGGCAACGATGGCCGCTCCCTGGATCGCGCCTCCCTTCAGAAGGGCTGTCTCCGTCTCCACCACCAGCCCGCTCTGGTGGGTCTGGGAGCTGTGGCAAGCCAGGCAGTTCTGCTCCAGGAGCGGCTTGACCTCGGTCGTGAAATCATGGGGGGAAGCGCTTTGGCCGGCGGTTTGGGCGGCTCCGTCCGGGGCTGCCGCAGGAGCCATCTGGTCGATCCATCTGGCAATCAGCGCGATCTGGTCTTCCGGGAGCGGGTCGCCTCCGACCGGCATCTGGGGTTCGAGCTCGCCCCGCAGGTGACGGACCAGGGGACTGCCGGCGCTGTCGCCGGCCAGGATCGAGGGCCCGGCTTTCTCGCCCCCCTCGAGCATGGCCTCGACCGATTCCATGACCAGACCGCTCTGGGCCGCGTCGGGGGTGTGGCAGGAGAGGCATTTTTCCTGAAGAATGGGCTGAACGTCCCTCTCAAAGTCGACCGGGGACTCTCCCAGGAGATGGCTCCCAGCCAAAACGGCCAGAATCGACCCCAATGAAACCGCAACCGCTCGCCATTTCATGGATAAAGCTCCTCCAAAGGTATAATTGCGAGTGCACAAATTCACGTGAATCCTATCTCACCCACCGGGGCGTGTCAACCAAAGAAGCCCGTTGAGAACGGCCGCGGCAGCGGGTTGGCTTGCCGCCGACGGGAGCGGCTTCGGGAGGGTGAGTTCCCCCCCCTCCGGCGAGACCAGGGCGAAGGCTGATGCGGTGGGGGGCCAGTCGCCGACCCTTCAAACGAAGGCTGATGCGGTGGGGGGTGGACGCCGGGCCGCCAGGCTGCGGCGCGCGGCCACGCCAGGTCGCTCCAGCGCCGTCCCGAAACGCACTTCCTTTCCAGAACAAGGGCTTTGGAACCGGCCAGGCAACCCGGTCAGGAATCCTTCTTCACCGGCGTGTAGATGGCGGTGGGCAACTGATGAATCTTTCCGTCGCGGTCGGCCAGGTCATGAATCTTGCCGGCGCCTCTTTTCTCCACTTCGTCGATGCGAATCACCGAGTGGAGAGGGATGTAGGTTCGCCGCACGCCCTCGAATGTGGTGCGCAGCGTCTCTTCGGAGGGATCCACCACCACGGAGGTTTTCTGACCGAAAAGGAGGTGCTCGACTTCCACGAATCCGAACAGCCCGCCCTGGCTCACCCGCTTGGCGTAGATCTCGTAGACCTTGCCTTCATTCAGAAAGGTAATCTTGTAGACCTGCTTTTTTTCACTCTCGTTCATGGTCTCGACAGAGTCTATCCCATTTGGGCGCCCCTGATCCAATGGGGCCGATGGCGGCGCAGCCCGATGGACCGGCTAGCCGCGGGTGAGCTCTCGGCGGCTGGGCCGCAGCTTGCCGAAATCCGCTCCCGAGATGATGTAGTACCAGTCGGCGAAGCGATGGCGCAGCTCGCGCTCCAGGGTCCGGCCCTCCTTGCCGGGAGTCTTCCCCTCGGCATACTGTCGGGCCCGGGCGGCACTGTAGTCGACGGTGATGAACAGATAGCGGCGCTCTTCCGTCTGGTTGGATTTGGGAGCCTCTCCCCCTTCCTGCGCGGGCGTCGCCGTGAAAGCGCTCGTTCCTCCCGGTGCAATCTCCCCAAAGCGCAGTGTGTATTGAATCCCATTGGCCGTTTCCACCAGGATTTCCCCTTCATTGGAAAAGAGCTGCCCGATGGAAGTAACGAAAAAGCCCTTCTGGCGCAGGGACAGGACCGACTCCCTGGACAGCCGGATGCCTTCGGGGGTTTTGAGGTCCCGGGTCAGATTCTTGGGCTTGGGTTGAACATCGACGATGCGCAGATTATCCAGCGCCTCTGTCAGGGCATCGATCTTATTGCCGCGCAACCTGCGTCGGCCCAGCAACCAGCGGTCCTTTTTTTTGGTCAGGACCGTTCGCTCGGAGTTTTCCAGTCTCCCCAGCCGCTCGTTGATGGAGTAGCTGTTGATGGTGATCTTGCGGATGTCCCCGGCCTCCAGCTTCAGCAGATCCGTCTCGATCCAGTCCTCGAACCTGGAAGACACCCGGGCGTCGGTCTTGACGGAGTAGATCCGTCGATGGGCGGGGACCCGCATATGGCGGTAACCGGGCTTGCCCTCGGCCGGCTTGCCGATCACGAAATCCGCCAGGACCTGATCGTTCCCGTCCTTGAGGGTCACTCGTTTTCCGCGGCCGGTCAGGCTGGCGGTTCGGTCGTCCAGCGGGTCGATCACCCTATAGCGGCCGTGGTCCTCGATGCGGTCGGAAACCACGATGTCCTTCCTGAGGGCCATGAGCGCCGCCGAGGTGTCGGCCAGGCGGTTTTCGGCATCGGCCGGATAGTTATGGTGGGAGGGGATTCCCCACTTGTTGTCCTTGAACTCGACCTTCAAGGGGCCGGCGGTCGCCGTGGCTTCGTCGTAGTCGATGATCTCGATCGTCTTGGGGGCCTGAGGGTCGTCAAATGCCGGATAGAAGGGCTCTCCCTGGTCGTCAAAAATCCCGGGAGTTCTGCTGCCGGGATCGACCAGCACCGCAGCCGTGGAAATGGCCAAGGCCGCCACACAGAAAATCGCGGTTCTCAACCATTCGCTCATGGCCGGTTTACCTCGGAGAGAGGATTGCAGTGCCTTCCCATAGGGTCTTGGCTATTCCACCAGGCGGTCGGCCGCCACGCCGATCTTCTCCCGGCGCAGCCTGCGCACCGATACCAACAGAAAGAGCGCAAAGGCGGGAATCGGCGGCAAGGCCGCCGCCAGAAACTTGATGGCGTTTTGAATGTCCCGGATGGAGGACTCCATGTCGGCGCGGCTCTTGCCGATCAGTCGCTGCTTTTCCTCTTCGATGTTGGTCCGGGCCACGGCCAGACGGCGATTCTCGGCTTTTTCCTGGTTGGCGATCATGATGCGCCTGGTTTGTTCGTCCAGGTCCTGGCGCTGGCGCAGTGCCGCCACCGACCGATCCAGCCGCTCCTGGGCTTCCTGCAGCCGCTGGGCCGCCGTGGCTTCGGCTTGCCGGGTCTCGTCCAGGCGCCGCTCCTCGTAGACCCTGGTGCGGGATTCCACGGCCTCCAGAGTGCGATGCCGCCGCCGGCGCTTGCGCAGGGCGATGAAGGACTCGTCGCCCACCAGTTGGTCCACGGCATTCAGTAGGAAGGTCACGTTGTCGAACTGCAGGGTTTCAACACCCTGGCGCCGTATGGAAAAGAACTGTTCCCCCATCAGGTCGACGTCGGTGAGGAGGATGGCGCGCACGGGATGGTCCGATGTCTTGCCGGCCAGGCGGGCAGCCAGGGTGTAGCGTTCGGGATCGGGTTCGTGGGGGAGATTGCCGGCCAACTGGAGGCCGAACAGCGAGCGTTGCACCAGCCGGTTCCAATCCGTCAGACCGGAATCCGGACCGGTTTGAAGCAGAGGGGTCAGGGTCGTCCGGCTGCCGGCGGCAGGCTTGATCGAACCCGGATAAATCGCAACCAGCTCCTGAAGTCCGGAAGTGATGGCCTCGTCCGGATTGAAGGGAGGATCCTCCCCCCCCCCGGCGCCCAGGAAGATGACTTCCGGAGGCAGGGAGCGGAACTGGGGATGGGGATTATACTTGTCCCAGGCAATGCGGCCCGGGTCCCATTCCACTCCCAGTACCTCCATCAGCGGCTGGAGGTCGGCCGGCTTCCGGGGCGGCGGGCCCTGGCGAAAGGGTCCCGGAGGCATCGACTGCGCCGAAAGCTCGGGATCGAAAGCCGGAAGGGGATCCACTATCAACAGGGTCGGGTTTCCCTCCTTGACGTAGCCCGTCAGTCGGGCCACCTGGTCCTGCTCCAGGGTGTTGGGCAACACCACCATCAAGGCATCCAGGTTCTTCGGGTAGTCCTGGCCGGGCGGCACCTTCTCCACCTGGTACTGCTTCCGCAGCTCCGCCACAATGGCCCAGTCGGTGGATTGCTGGCGGGACTGGAAGTCGAATCCGCCAAAAAGCTTGGCTCCCGTCTCCAGGACTCCGACCCTTCTGCGTTCCGCTCGCGACACCACCCGAATCGAGCGCATCAGTTCGTACTCCACCGGCAGCCCGGGATCGAGAAAGGGGATGACGAATTCCTCGGCGCCGCAGTTGAAGGTGATGCCGAGGAAGATCTCTTCGGGAATTCCCGCGGCCTGCCGGGAAGCCGGCACCCGCCGGGGGCGGATGTTGAAACGCTCCTGGGCTTCGCGGGCCTGCGGCGTATAGGTTTCGGTCTCGACGATCCGGGTCTGCAGGCGGTCCCCGCCCAGGACCGACAGCTCCCGGAGCAGGTTGATCAGGTTGTTTCGAGTGGGGAGGTGCCTGCGAGGCACCTCCGGGCTCAGGTAAGCCTGAATGAAGACCGGCTCGCCGGGATCGAGCCCGGCGATCAGCGCTCGCGTATCGGGCGAGAGTGAATGGATCCGTTCGGCGGTGAGGTCAACCCGCCCCCCCAGGCGGTCCAGCAGCAGCGTCAATCCAGCCAGGCCGACCACCAGCGCCAGTGCCCGCACCAGCAGGTGAGAACCCATGGCCGGGGCCTTTTTTCCGGTGAGCCAGTGGCGGCGTCCGAGCAGCGCCACGTTGAGGTAGACCATGGCTGCCACAAAGGCGAGGAAGTAGACGACCGAGGAAAGGGAAACGACTCCCGAAGCCAGGTCCTGGAATTGCTGGTTGAAGGAGAAACCGGCCACCAGTCGTTCGGTCCCCCCGCTGAGGACGGTTCCCGCGTGGTCGATGAAGACGGGGACAGCGCAAAGCAGGGCCCCCAGGATAAAGGCGACGGTGATGTTGTCGGTAAACAGGGACCCGACCATGCCCAGGGCCAGCAGCGCCATTCCCATGAGCCAGTAGCCCAGATAGGTGGAGGCCATCAGGCCGGGGTCGGGGTTCCCCAGCCACCCCAGCACCAGGACGTGGGTCAGGGAAAAGAGGAGGGCCACGGTGTAGATACCGGCGGCAGCCAGATACTTGCCCAGCACGATTCCAAAGTCGGTGGCCGGCAGGGTCAGCAGCAGCTCGTCGGTTCCGTTGCGTTTCTCCTCGGCCCAGATGTTCATGGTGATGGAAGGCACCAGGAAGACCAGCAGGTAGGGGAAGACGCGGTTGAGCTGGTCCAGATTGGCCAGGTTGTTGGCGAAGAACCCATCCTGCCAGAAGGCCGCCAGGGCGCTGAGGAAGACAAAGAGGGTAATGAAGACATAGCCGGTGGGGCTGCTGAAGTAACTGCTCAGCTCCCGCTTGCAGACAACTCTGGCCAGCCGCCAACGACCGCTCACTCTCCCCTCTCCTTTCCCTCGAGGTCCGGCTCCCGCCCGGCGGCCCGGTCCTCCCCGCCCGAGGAGGGCTCGCCTTGCGGCCCTGGGGCGGAGTCTTCCGGCTCGGGCCGTGCTTCCTGGCCGTTGCTCCCGGTCAGGCGGTAAAAGGCCTCATCCAGGCTGCCTCCTCCCGCCATCTCCGCGGGCGTGCCGTCAAAGGCAATCCGGCCTTCGTGAATCAGAATGACGTGATCGGCCACGGCTTCCACTTCCTGCAGAATGTGGGTCGAGAGCAGCACCGTCCGGGTTCGACCCAACTGCCGGATCAGCTCCCGGACATCGCGGATCTGGTTGGGGTCCAGGCCGCTGGTGGGCTCGTCCATGATCAGGATTTCGGGCTCGTGGAGCAGGACCTGGGCCATTCCCAGGCGCTGGCGATAGCCCTTGGAGAGCTTGTAGATGCTCTTTTCCAGGACGGCTTCCAGATGGCACTGCTGAACCACGGCCTCGATGCGCGGGTTGAGCCGGGACTTGGCCAGCCCGCGGGCCTCGCCGAAAAACCTGAGCAGCTCCAGAGGCGTCATCTCCGGATAGAGGGGACCGTTCTCCGGCAGGTAACCGATCCGGGCCGCCGCTTCGATGCGGTGGCGCGAGACATCCCGGCCCGCAATGCGGGCGACGCCTCGGGTGGGTGTGAGATAGCCGGTCAGGATCCGGAGAGCGGTCGACTTGCCGGCTCCGTTGGGACCCAGGAAGGCGGCCACCTGTCCTCGGGGAATGGAGAAGGAGACGTCCTGCAGCGCGGCAAAGGTCCCAAAGATCTTGCTCAACCCTTGGGCCTCAATCATGGGTGAGGAGTCAGGTTCGGTCATGACCATGGCCACAAATCCCGGTTTCTCGCGGCGGCCTTGGGATGAAAGCGGGCCGCAGCTCCAGCGTTCCGGCCGTCATCTCCACATCCCCCCGTGGGACACCGCGGGAGCGAGATGCAACCTCCGCAAGGTCCCTGTGCGGGTCCCCCGGACACTCCTGCTCCGGAAGCCCCGGGCTATGCAGGGCACCGTGGGAAGGTTGTGCGGGTGAAAAGTGAATTGAAGGTGCATCCTCGAGGGCAAGAATCGCCTTCCGCTGCTGAGGAGAAGAACTCCCGCGGCAGGATATTCATTCAACCTTTCTAAGGTTAACCCCAACCCGACTTTTTTTCAATGGGAGCGGCTCCGCCGGTCCCGGCGGGGCGTGTTTAGCCGGGCCCCCGCCAAGGCGTCGCTGCCCGTGCTGCTGATAGTCACTCACGGGACGCGCCTGGGCTGCGCACGGGCTGCGCCTGGGACGCCGCACGGGACGCGCCTGGGACGCCGCGTTTGCCCCCCTCCGGCTCGACTGCGGGCTCCGCCCTCTCGCCGACTCCCCCTCAAGGGGGGAGTGATTCATGAGGCCTGCATACAGCGCGCGGGTATCACTCCCCCCTTGAGGGGGAGTCGCAGAAGCCGAGCCGGCAGGCGAAGGCTGATGCGGTGGGGGGGGGCGGCCGCCGGGGCCTCCCGGCTGCGCCACGCTGCCCGTGCTAGAATTCGGGTCTGTAGGAGAACGAGTAGGGGACGTTGTTCTCACAATCGTCAATCAAGATGAACCACGAATAAACACAAAGACCGATGGACCTGCTTTGCTGCGACGGCGTCATGGGAGGAAGCCCACCCGGGAGCGCGGGCGTCCCGCCCGCACAACACTGGCAAAGCCTCGCCCATCTCCTCGACCCGGATCGACCGGCAAAGACGCCCGGGCTCTGCTTGGGCCGGGCCCCTGCCGTTCCCGCCGGCAGGGTGGAGGGGTGCGCCATCGCAGGGAAACTGAGCGACAACCCAAGGGAGAGGGTGCGGGCGGGACGCCCGCGCTCCCGGGTGGGCCGCTTTCGTCACGATTGCCTTTCAAGGGAGAGTCGGCGCAACCGAACTGGATGGATGGTCGCCTTAAATCCCGATTTGACAATCCCTTCGTGGCCCTTCGTGGATCACTCTTTTTCCCTTTTTCTTTTGTCTCAAATATGATGATTAACGCATCGATGCAAACACTCTCCACTCTCCACTCTCCCCTCTCCCCTCTTCCCTCTCCACTCTCCACTATCCTCCGGTTCTGCGTAGCCCTCGCCGCCCTGTATTTCCCGGTCTCCGCCGGCGACACCCTGCGGGCGGACCCGGCCGTGCCTTTCAGCGACTGGACCCGGGCGCTGGGCATCGATTTTCGGCACCAGCGCGGCGCCTCGGCCCAAAAGCACCTGGTGGAGACCATGGGATCGGGTTGCGCGCTGCTGGACTATGACGGCGACGGCAGGCTGGATGTGCTGCTGATCAACGGTGGCAGGACGCCCGATTCGCCGCCGTTCGAGCCGCGAGCCCACGCGCTCTACCGCAACCCGGGCGGGGGGCGTCTGGAGGAGGTGACCCGTGAAGCCGGCCTGGATCTCCCCGCCGACTACGGCATGGGAGTTGCCGTGGGCGACTACGACAACGATGGGGACCCCGATCTCTACCTCACCCATTTCGGTCCCAACCGGCTTTACCGCAACAACGGGGACGGCACCTTCAGCGACGTCACCGGGAGGGCAGGGGTTGCCGGCGCCGAATGGAGCACCGGCGCCGCATTCTTCGACTACGACAGGGACGGAGCCGCGGATCTCTACGTGGTGAATTACCTGGATGCGACCTTCGAGCGCAATCCTCCCTGCGAGATGAAGGGAATCCGGGCCTATTGCCATCCACGCCATTTTGCGGGGGTGGCCGACCGTCTCTACCGGAACCTGGGCGATGGCCGATTCCGTGACGTCAGCCGGTCCAGCGGCATTTTGAACCCCGAGGGCAAGGGGCTGGGAGTGGTGGCGGCCGATTTCGACGGCGACGGCTGGGTCGACCTTTACGTGGCCAACGACTCCGTGCGCAACGTTTTGCTGAGGAACAAGGGGGATGGAACCTTTTCCGACGTGACGCTTCTTTCGGGAACCGGCTACAACAGCCAGGCCCAGGCGGAAGCAGGGATGGGCGTGGATGCGGCCGACTACGACGGGGACAGCCTGCTGGATATTTTCGTGACCAACTACGACCTGGAGACCAACGCCCTTTACCGCTACCAGGGGAACTGGCTGTTCGGGGACGAGCGCTGGAGGTCCGGACTGGCGCGGGAAGACCGTTTTCTGCTGGGCTTCGGCACCGGTTTCCTGGACTTTGACAACGATGGAGACCGGGACCTGCTGGTGGTCAACGGACACGTGGTGGACAACATTGAACGGATCCAGCCCGACCTCTCCCATCCCCAGCCGGATCAGTTGTTCGAAAACCGGGGCGGGCGATTTGTGGAGCATGGGCCCTTCTACCGCTGGTCCTCGCGGCAACCGCGGGTGGGCCGGGGAACCGCCCTGGGAGATATCGACAACGACGGCGATATCGACGTCCTCATCAGCAACTCCGGCGCCGAGCCGGCCTTGCTCATCAACCGGGTCGGCGCAAGCCGAAACTGGATCCAACTCCGGTTGACGGGGACCGACAGCAGCCGCGACGCCGTGGGAACCCGCCTGACCCTCACCACGGCCGAGGGAGAGCAGACCGACCAGATCACCGGTGGCGGGAGCTATCTCTCGGCCAGCGATCTGCGCGCCCATTTCGGATTGGGGGAAGCCGCCAGGGTGGAGGAGATCAGGATTCGCTGGCCCAGTGGAAAAGAGGAGGTCCTCAAGGACATTCCCGTCAATCGGATCCTGCAGGTGACCGAGGGTCGGCCCTCCGAGTTCTCGGCGGCCCCCGGTCCCCGTCCGGCAGCGGAGTAGCCCGCCGTGTCCAGAAGATTCCCAATCGCCGCCCTGCTGGGCTGCCTGGTCGCCGCCCTGAATCTTTCAGGCGATCTGCGGGCTCAAGCCGGGCCCGGCACCCGGCGCATGGCCTCCCGGCTGGCGCAACTGGCCCGCAACGCCGATTTTTTCCCGGATCACCCCATGAATACCCGGGCGGTCCCGCATCTGCGCGAGCGCCTGGGATCCGTTCAGGACCCGCGTCAGCAAATGGGCCTGCGGCTGCAGGTGGCGTTGAAGCTTCTGCGGAGCGGGCAGAGCCAGGCTGCCATCGGGGAGTTGACCGAGGTGCAGGCCTGGGTCCGGCGGCAGCCGTGGCAACTGTCGCGGGAGACCACCGCCGTGATCCGGGACTTGCTGGCGGTGGCCTATTTGCGGCTGGGGGAGCAGCAGAACTGCATTGCCGCCCACGGAGAACACTCCTGTTTTCTTCCGGTGCGGGAATCCGGCCGACATCGCTTGCAGCGGGGCTCCCGGGGAGCCATCGGAGTCCTGCTCCAACTCCTGTCGGATGACCCGGGGCATCTGGGGTTTCGCTGGCTGCTCAACCTGGCCCACATGACCCTGGGGGAGCACCCGGCCAAGGTCCCCCCCCGGTGGGTCATTCCGGCCGAAATCCTGGCCTCCGACTACGATATCGGTCACTTCCGGGAGGTGGCGCCCCAACTGGGCGTGGATGTCACGGCGCTGTCCGGGGGCAGCATCCTGGAAGACTTCGACCGGGACGGCGCCCTGGACATCATGGCTTCCTCCTGGGGGATGCGGGATCCGCTGCGCTACTTCCGCAACAACGGCGACGGCACCTTCAGCGATCGTACCCGAGCCGCCGGCCTGGAAGGGCAGGTCGGAGGCCTCAACATCTGCCAGGCCGACTACAACAACGACGGCTTTCCGGATGTGCTGGTGCTGCGAGGGGCCTGGCTGCAGGGCCTGGGAGACCACCCCAACTCCCTGCTGCGGAACAGCGGCGACGGCACCTTCGAGGATGTCACCGAAGCGGCCGGGCTGCTCAGCTTTCATCCCACTCAGGCGGCCGCCTGGGGGGACTACGACAATGACGGTCACCTGGACCTCTTCATCGGCAACGAATCCACCGGTAGCGACATTCATCCCTGCGAGTTGTTTCGCAACAATGGGGACGGGACCTTCTCGAACCTGGCCGCCTCCCTGGGTCTGGCTCGGGCCGGCTATGTCAAGGGAGTGGCCTGGGGAGACTACGACAACGACGGAGACCCGGACCTCTACCTGTCCCGCATGGATGCCGGCAATCTGCTCTATCGCAATGACGGTCCCGGCCTGTCCGCCGGGGAAAGCGTCGAAGGAAGACCTTCCCGGAGATTCGTGGAGGTGGGCCGGCAGGCCGGGGTCAGGGATCCCCGCAAGAGCTTCGCCACCTGGTTCTGGGACTATGACAACGACGGGTGGCAGGACCTGTTCGTGGCTGGATATTCGCTCAAGCCCGATTTCTCGGGCTCGTTGGAGGAGGTGGTCAAGGCGGTCCTGGGGTTGCCCAACCAGGGCGAATTCTCACGGCTCTTCCGCAACAATGGGGACGGAACCTTCCGGGATGTCTCCCGGGAAGCGGGCTTTGAGCGAGCGCTGCTGACCATGGGAGCCAATTTCGGGGACCTGGACAACGACGGATTCCTGGACTGCTACCTGGGCACGGGCGAGCCCGACCTGCGGACGCTTATTCCCAATCAGATGTTTCGCAACCACCAGGGAAAGGTCTTTCAGAACGTCACCACCTCGGGGGGATTCGGCCATCTCCAGAAGGGCCACGGCGTTTCTTTCGGGGATATCGACAATGACGGCGACCAGGACGTCTACACGGTGATGGGGGGCTGGTATTCCGGGGATGTCTACCAGAATCTGCTCTTCCTCAATCCGGGCCACCGCAACCGCTGGATCACTCTCCTGCTGGAAGGCGTCAAGACCAATCGCATGGCGCTGGGAGCGCGAATCAAGGTGACGGTAGGGACTCTGGAGGGAAATCGGGACATCCACGCCACCGTCTCCACCGGAGGCAGCTTCGGGGCCTCCAGTCTCCAGCAGGAAATCGGACTGGGCCGGGCGACCGGGATCCAGGCGGTGGAAGTCTACTGGCCCGTGACCGGCAGGACCCAAACCATTTCCAATCTCTCCCTGGACGGGTTTTTCAGAATTCGAGAGGGGGAACCCGCTCCCATACCCCTGGAGCGGCCGTCCTTCAGCCTGGTCCCGCCGGCCCGCTGAGCCGCATTCGCGGCTTACTGGAACCCCGGGCTGGCGCCCGGGGGATTATTTTCTTAAGAAATCCCATCCACCCGCTGCACTCGCCTCACGAGTGCACCCCCCTGTGAGAAATGCGGGCTATGAGAAATGGACCGCCGTCGCTGACAAGCGGGACCAAAATCCTTCTGCAATTTCCTTATCTTGGTGTGACTTCGTGCCCCTTCGTGGATCATCCTTCAAAAAACTTCGTGTCTTTCGTGGATAATCCGTCAAGAGGGGTTGAGAGTGGTGGTAGGCCTGGAGGGATTCGAACCCCCGACCTTCGGTTTAGGAAACCGCTGCTCTATCCTGCTGAGCTACAGGCCCATTGTTGCAGAGAGTCACCGCATTGGAACATCCTCCGGTTCCCGCCGGTCGGGGGGATCTTACCGAGCGGTTCGGGGCCTTGGCAAGCCGTTTTGGAGGATGTTTGAAGTCGTCCAAGCGGGCGGCCTTCACCGGGACCGCGCCGCCTCCGGGAGCCGGGCGCCGGCCTGCATGTGGCTGTCGTCCAGGTTTCCGTCCGCATTGAAGGGCAAGGGACGCGGGCCGCAGAGAATGGCCAGATCGTCACGGCCGCGGGCTTCCTCGAGATAAGCGGCCGAACATTCGACCTCGGCCAGGGCCATGGTGTTGCGAATCCAGAGCAGCCTGGCGTCGGGAGGCTCGGTGAGACCGATCTGGGACAGCATCACCTGGAGCATTTCGCGATCGGTGGGGTAGTCCAGGGGAATCATGGCCTCCATGTAAAATCCCCCGGTCAAGGCATTGACCCGCGTCATCCCGACGTCCATCTTTTCCAGCGCCCGGCGGCGGCAGAACTCGACCGTCCCGATCCCGACGGCGCTGCCGTGGGTCAGGGGGCTCAGGTCCCGGACCGCAATCATCCGGATCTTGGGGACCTCCTGCTCCGCCGGGCTGTGCCACAGGTGCTTGCGGCCGACCACGTTCAGGTCCAGCCCCGACCCGCTGATGTTCTTGCCGATCTCGTCCACCAGCACGATGTCCGCCGCCTGAAAGGGAAGCCGCGGCATCCAGCGTCTGGCCTGTCGGAGCAGGGCCTTCTCCCCCTCCAGCAGAGCTTCGGGCCGCAGCGCCTGAATCCTGGCGGTCCGCCCGTAGCTGTTTTCCACCACGGCCAGCCCGGCCAGAATGGAACATTTCGACAGGACCTCCCGGGCCACGCTGCCAACGATTCGTCCGAAGCTGTAGTCCTTGATGGCGCGATGATAGACTCGGGCGCCGTCGTGCTTGCCCAGGCCGATCAGCATCATCTTCATGAGGCCGCTTTCGACCTCGCCCGAGAAGAGCGTGTGGGGCTTCACGCGATTGCAGACCACCAAGTGGTCGGCCTGGAAGGCCTGCTTGTCGAAATGGACGGGAAAGCCCTCGGACGCCCGGCAAACGACCACGGTATCCATGCTGGATCGGATGGGGCAGCCGCAGACGGCCTCGGTGATTCCGTAGGACTCGATAATTTTCTGCTGGCCCCGGGCGGTCCCGCCGCCGTGGCTGCCCATGGCGGGGACGATGAAGGGCCTGGCGCCGAGTTGCCGGAAGTGGCGCACGGCGGCCTGCAGGATCCGGCTGATGTTGGCAATCCCGCGACTTCCGGCGGTGATGGCCACCGTCTGGCCGGGCCGGACCCGCTCCCCCAGGGAAAGGCCCGCCAGCTCGGCCTCGACCGCGCCGGCGGCATCGGCCAGCTCGGGTCCTTCGAAATGCTGCCGGAGGCGGAACATCCGCGGGAATTCAGCCATCTCGCCGAACCTTTCCTGGTTTCGCGTTTTCAAAGTGACTTCATTTGTGCCGCAGCCACGGGATTTTCCGAATCAGTGCATTCAATGGCGCGTGCCTCCCCATGGAAGAACTCGATCGACTGGAGACGACGGCCGTAGCGGCTGTCGGCAATTAAGGATAGAAACATGGATGGACAGGATCAACAGGATTGCCTAGTATTTCATCCTGTCCATCAAGCGACTAAGGGAAAAAGATATCCACGAAGCGGCGCGAAGAGACACAATTGATGCCTGCATAATTTGTGTCCAACGCAATCGGCAGACGGTGCACCGTGAGACCTGCCGGAAACCCTCAAGCGCTCGAACGACGCCGCCACCGCGGAGTTGGTAGTGCCTCTGATCGTCACTCACGGGACGCCGCGTTTGCCCCCCTCCGGCTCGACTGCGGGCTACGCCCTGGTCTCGCCGACTCCCCCTCAAGGGGGGGGAGTGATCTTGAGGCTTGCATCAGTCGCTCCAGTATCACTCCCCCCTTGAGGGGGAGTCGCAGAAGCCGAGCCGCCAGGCGAAGGCTGATGCGGTGGGGGGCCCCCCACCCCCTCCGCCCCTCGCCTCACAGATTTTTCCTACACCCCGCTCCGACTCAATCTTTTACCGCGGACCGGACTTTGCACTAAACTGGGTGCCGGCGCCGAGCGGCCGGCCTGCGGGGCCGCTGGAGCAACGCCGCCGGCCGGAGGTTCAGGGATGTCTTCTCGGATGGATTCGATTCAATTCGAAGTGATTCGCAACGCCCTGGTCGAAGCTACCGAGGAAATGGCGATCTCGCTCAGGCGCAGCGCCTATTCCACCAACATCAAGACCCGGGCCGATTTCTCCTGCGCCTACTTCGACCGCCGGTTGAGACCCATCGCTCAGGCCTTCGGACAGGCGGTCCATCTGGGATCGCTGGTGGAGCTGGTGCCCAGGGCTGTCCGGGAATACGGCCTTGAAAAACTGGGAGAGGGAGACGCCATCCTGACCAACGACCCCTATTCCGGCGGGGTCCATTTGAACGACGTGACGCTCATCTCGCCGGTCTATGTCCAGGGAGAGTGCTTTGGCTATGTGGCCAACCTGGCCCATCACGTGGACGTGGGCGGAGGGGCGCCGGCCAGCATCGGCGCGTTCCGGGAAGTCTTCCAGGAAGGGATCATCGTTCCTCCCATCAAGCTGGTGCGGGGAGGGGAGGTGGTGGAGGATCTTTTTGCGCTGGTGATGGCTCAGATTCGCTCGAAATACGAGACGGCCGGAGATTTCCGGGCTCAGATGGCGGCCAACGTCACCGGGGTGCGCCGCTTGCAGGACCTGCTGGCCCGGTGGGGAATCGAAGCCGTCCGGACCTGCCAGGATGAGCTGCTCGCCTACACCGAGCGTCGAGTGCGGCAGGAGCTGGCCCGCTTGCCCCGGGGAGAGTTTTCCGCAGAGGGGTTTGTGGACAACGACGGCTTTACCGACCGACCGGTGCGTCTGGCGGCCAAGGTGGTGATCGACGAGAGGGGAGTCTCGTTTGACCTGAATGGTTCCGATCCGCAAAGGCCGGCTCCCGTCAACTCCACCTACGCCATGACCTATTCGGCCTGCGCCTACGTCCTCAAGTGCCTCATCGATCCGGACGTGCCGGTCAACCACGGCTTTTACCGCTTGGTGAAGCTTCGGGCCCCCGCCGGCACCGTCGTCCACGCCCGGCCTCCGGCTCCGGTGGTCGGGGGCTGGGAGACACAGACGCGGCTGACGGACGTGATGTTCAAGGCGCTGGCGCCGGCGCTGCCGCGGCGTGTGCCGGCCGGGACCAAGGCCATGATGTGCCAGGTGGGGTTTGGCGGCGCCGACCCCAGGACCGGTGAGCTCTATGCGTTCTACGAGGCCATTGCCGGCGGCTACGGCGGACGAGCCTCCCGGGACGGTCCCGACGCCGTGCAGGCCCACGGCCAGAATACCGAGAATGCGCCGGTCGAAGAGATCGAGCTCAACTATCCCGTGCGGATCGTTCGCTATGAGCTGGTGGAGGAGTCGGAGGGAGCCGGAAGACAGCGGGGCGGCCTGGGACTGCGCCGCGATTATTGCTTTCCCGATCACGCCGTCTCCTTTACCATCCTGGCGGACCGGGACCGGTGGGGCCCCTGGGGGCTGTTCGGGGGATTGCCCGGCCGCAAGGCCAGCTATATTCTGAATCCCCAGAGTACAGCCACCGAGCTGGGTTCCAAAGTGACCCTCCAGCTCGAGCCGGGGGATGTGGTCAGCTACCGCACCTGCGGCGGGGGCGGCTACGGGGACCCCCATCAACGGGACCCCCAGGCGGTCGCCGGGGATGTGCGGGAGGGCAAGGTCGGCGTGGAGCGGGCCAGGAGGGTTTACCGGGTGGCTGTCGACCCGGTCACGCTCCGGTTGGACGAGAAGCGGACCCGGGCGCTACGCCGGGGGTGACCTTTTCTTGGACACGAATGAACACGAAGACAGATGGACTTTCTTCAACGACAAGCGGCGCTAAAATGCTTCTGCGCTTTTGTCCCGTTGGCAAGACGATCTCATGGGATGATGGCCACCCGGGAGCGCGGGCGTCCCGCCCGCACAAAGCCTGGCACAGCTTTGGCCATCTTCCCCGCTTGCATCCACTGGCAACGGCGCCGTGCCTCTCCTTCGGCTTGCCCAATGCCGATACCGCCGACAGGGTGGCTTCCTGCAGCATCGCACCGAAGCGTAGCGGTGGCCAAAGGGGAAGGATGCGGGCGGGACGCCCGCGCTCCCGGGTGCCGTGCCCCCCCTGCCGGGCGGATCATACGAGGGTGAAACAACGAATCTTCATGTCCTATCGGGAATAGGGGCCATGTCGTGCTAAACCGGTTTTCTACTAATTGAACATGGATGCACAGGATGCACAGGATAAACAGCACGAGAGGCTGCGCCACAGGAAGCAGATCCGCTCGATGATCGGTTGGGTGTCGGAAGTGATCCAAGAGCCTGGGAGCGAGATTTGGGAAATCCGTGTTGGAACAGAGGCGATGGTTGAACTCAAGACGATGGAAACTCTCGCCAAATAATCCTGTGCATCCTGTACATCCATGTGAATTAGCCATCTAACTATGCTTGACCTTGAACGGGTTTCCCGACACCCGGCACAAGGCGTTGTTTCAAATTAGTCCGGCCCCCGCCCTGGTGGGCGGATCATACGAGAGTGAAACAATCGGAAATCGATAATCCTTTCGCGACCTTGGTATCCCGTCGCGGTTAACCTCAACGCCTTAGTGGCCCTTCGTCGTTCTTAGTGGCCCTTCGTGGATAACTCTTTTTTCTTTTGTTTCAGGAAAGGACAGGGTCCAATGGCCTACCGTCTGGGAATCGACATTGGCGGCACCTTTACCGATGCCACCCTGATCAACGAAGCCACTGGCGAGATTCGCATCGGCAAGGTCCCTTCCACTCCCAGGGACCATTCGCAGGGTCTGCTGGAAGCCGCTCACCGAATTCTGCGCGACAACGGCGTCGACCCTGCCGAGGTTACCTACCTGGTGCACGGGACCACCGTGGCCACCAATGCCATCATTGAGGGAACCATTGCCCGGACCGGTTTCGTTACTACCGAGGGCTTTCGAGATCTGTTGGAGATCGCCCGCCAGATTCGGCCCAGCCTCTACGACCTCCAGTTCGAGAAACTCAGGCCGCTGGTGCCCCGCTACCTCTGTTTCGGGGTCCCCGAGCGGCTGGATGCCCGGGGGCAGGTGGTCACGCCCCTGGATGAATCGGCCGTGGCCGAGGTGGCCGGACGTTTGGCCGAGGAGGGGGTGGAATCGGTTGCCGTCTGCCTGCTTCACGCCTACGCCAACCCGGAACACGAGAAGCGCGTGGGGCGGATTCTTCGCCAGGCCCTGCCGGGGGTTCCCCTCTCCCTGTCCAGCGAAGTGGCTCCCGAGTTCCGCGAATACTTCCGGGCCAGCACCACCGTCATCAATGCCGCCATCCAGCCGGTGGTCGCCCGTTACCTGCAGCGCATCGAGAGTCAACTGCGCAAGGAGGGGCTGGAGGCGGAGCTGCTGCTGATGCAGAGCAACGGCGGGGTCTTCACCTTCAGCGAGGGACGGCGCCGGCCCGTATTCATGGTGGAATCCGGACCTGCCGCCGGAGTCATTTCAGCAGCTTATCTGGGAAAGGAGTTGGGCTTTCTCGACCTCATCTCCTTCGACATGGGGGGCACCACCGCCAAGGTGGGTCTGATCCAGGACGGGACTCCCAAGATCACCAAGGACTACGAGGTGGGCGCCTCGGCTCAGGCCGGGACCGGTTCCCAGCGGGGGGCCGGCTATCCCATTCGCACCCCGGTGATCGACCTGGTGGAGATTGGCGCCGGGGGCGGGTCGATCGCCTGGGTGGACTCGGGCGGCATCCTTCGGGTGGGACCCCGAAGCGCCGGAGCCGAGCCGGGCCCCGTCTGTTACGGGCAGGGGGGCAGAGAGCCCACGGTGACCGATGCCAACCTGGTTCTGGGGCGCCTGCAGCCGGACCATTTTCTGGGAGGCCGGCTCACCCTGGAAGTGGAGGCGGCTCGAGAGGCGATCCAGGAAAAATGCGCCGATGCCTTGGGAATGGAGGTGGTGGAGGCCGCCTACGGCATCGTGGAGATTGCCAATGCGGCCATGGTGAACGCCCTGCGGCTGGTCTCGGTTCAGCGGGGATACGATCCCCGGCAGTTCGCTCTGGTGGCCTTCGGCGGGGCCGGACCGGTGCATGCCAACCGCCTGGCCGCCGAGATGGAAATGCCCACCACCATCATCCCTCCCAGTCCGGGGACCACCTCGGCGCTGGGGCTGCTGGTCACCGACCTCAAGCACGAGTATACGGCCACGCTGATCGAGCGGCTGGACCGGCTGGATCTTGCCACCGTGGAAGGGACCTACCGCAAGCTGGAAGCCCAGGGAAGAGAGACGCTCGCCAGGGAAGGGGTGCCGGCGCAGGACATCGGCTGCCTGTGGCAGGCGGACCTGCGCTACGTGGGACAGAGCTACGAATTGAATATTCCATGGGCGGAAAACCGGATCGATCCCTCCCAGGTTCAGCAGGCGGCGGAGCGGTTCCACCGGGAGCACGACCGGGCCTACGGATTCAGTGCGCCCCAGGAGCCGGTCGAGCTGGTCAACCTCCGACTGGTCGCGGTCGGCCGCATCAGAAAGCCCGGACTGCGCCAGCGGAAGGCCGCCGGGCGAGACCTGTCCTCGGCCCTGAAGGCCACCGCCTCGGTCTATTTTGCCGAAAGCGGCGGTTATGTCCCTTGTCCCCTCTATGACCGCTACCGATTGGAGCCCGGACACAGGATCGAGGGGCCGGCCGTGGTGGTGGAGCTGGACTCGACCACGGTCATCCATCCGGGTTGTCAGGCAGAGGTGGACAGCCACGACAACCTGATTCTGCGAAACCGGCCGCCCCGCTGATGGGAACCCCCGAGCCATACCAGGTGGCAATCTTCAAGGATCTGATGATCCCCATGCGGGATGGGGTGCGCCTGGCTGCCGACCTCTACCGGCCGGCCCGCGGGGGAGAGGTGCTGCCGGGGCCTTTCCCGGTCCTGCTGGTGCGGACCTCCTATGACAAGCAGGCGGAATGGCTCATTGACGAGGTGGCCCACTGCTTCACCCCGAGAGGGTTCGTGCTGGTGCTGCAGGACCTGCGCGGCCGCCACCGTTCCGAGGGAACCGGCCAGTATTTCCACACCGTCAATGAAACGGCGGGAATCGACGGTTTCGACACCGTGGAGTGGATCGCGGCCCAGCCCTGGTCCAACGGCCGGGTAGGCGCCATGGGCAGCTCCCATCTGGCTCTGGTCCAGACCCACATGGCCCTCTATCGCCCCCCCCATCTGCGTGCCATCTGGCCCGACGTCAGCCCCACCAACAGCTATGCCCATCAGGTGCGCTGGGGAGGGGCCATGCAGCTCCATATGTTCGGCGCCCTCTTCCTCCATGCTCATGACGCCCAGGAGATTCGGGACGACCCGGCGGCCCGGCAGCGGGTGTTGCAGGCCATGGAGCGCATGGGGGACTGGGTCCGCCGGACGCCGTTCCAGCCGGGCGGCACTCCCCTGGCGGAAGTCCCCAACCTGGAAAAGACCCTGTTGGACTACTATCGCCGGGGGGCTTACGACGAGTTCTGGCGGCTTGAGAGCAACGATTTCGAGCAGCACTTCCAGCGCCATGCCGACATCCCGGGCACCTACAGCGGCGGCTGGTACGATCCCTTCGCCATAGCCACCACCCGCTACTATGCGGCCATGGCCAGGCAAAACCGGACGCCGCAACGACTCGTCATGGGTCCCTGGACCCACGGGGGCATGCGCGCGGGATATTCCTTTGCGGGAGACGTCGATTTCGGTCCGGAGGCGGCCTGGGGGCGCGACCGCTACAATCGGGAACGGCTCTCCTGGTTCGAAGGCTGGCTGAAAGATCCGGCCCCGCCTCCGGACCGGAGTCCCCCGGTGCGTCTCTTCCGCATGGGCGGTGGCAGCGGTCGAAAGACCACCGCGGGGAAGCTGAGCCATGGAGGGGAGTGGCGCTACGAAAACGAGTGGCCCCTGGCCCGCACCCGCTACCGTTCCTACTATCTGCACGGCGATGGGTCGTTGAGTCCCGAGCCGTCCCTTCCCGGCGAGGCCCCCGCCCGCTTCGACTTCGACCCCTCCCATCCCGTGCCCACCATTGCCGGGGCCATGACCAGCATCTTCGAGCTGGCACCCCTGGGCGAGCTGGCCCAATCCCCCTGGTCCGGGTTCATTCCCACACGGGCCCGGATGCGCAGCCTGGTGACCGAAGGGGCGGCCGACCAGAAAGAGCAACCGGGGCTGTTTGGTTGCCGCCCCCCTTTTCCTCGCCTGTCGGCGCGGCCCGACGTGCTGGTCTTCCAGACGCCTCCCCTGCAGGAGGATGTCGAGTTGACCGGCCACATCGCCGCCAGGCTGTGGATTTCCTCCACGGCGGCGGACACCGACTTCACCGTCAAGCTCCTGGACGTCACCCCCCCCAATCCGGACTATCCGGAGGGCTACGATCTGAATCTGGTGGACGGAATCCTCCGGGTTCGTTACCGCAACGGGTTCGAGAAGGAGGAGCCGATGCAACCCGGTGAGGTCTATGCCATCGAGATCACCCTGCCGCCGACCAGCAACTGTTTCAAGGCCGGCCATCGGATTCGGGTCGACGTCTCCAGCAGCAACTTCCCTCGCTTTGACGTCAACCCCAACACCGGCGAGCCCATGGGGCGGCACACCCGCTCGCAGTCGGCCCGCAACACGGTCTATCTGGATGCCAGCCAATCCTCGCACCTCGTCCTGCCCCTCATTCCAAGGAGACAAGGCCGATGAGCCCCCCCCTGCACCGTCGAACTCCCCTCTGGGAGTCCCGGCCCCTCGGCGGGCTGCTGGGCGCCCGGGTCTGGCTCAAGCTGGAGGCGCTTCAGCCCACCGGCTCCTTCAAGATCCGGGGGATCGGCCGTGCCTGCCAGACGGCCCTGTCCGAGGGCGCCCGGGCCCTGGTGGCTTCTTCCGGGGGCAATGCCGGCTATGCCGTGGCCTACGCCGGCCGCCAGCTCGGCCTGCCTGTCACGGTGGTGGTTCCCCAGACGACCTCCCGCCTCATGCTGGAGAGGCTCCGCGATGAAGGAGCCACCGTCATCCAGCAGGGCGCCGCCTGGGATGATTCTCATGCGGTGGCCCTGGATCTGGCGAGCCGGCAGGAGGCCGCCTACATCCACCCCTTTGACGATCCACGGATCTGGGACGGCCACGCCAGCCTGGTTCGGGAAGTCCGGGAGGCCGGGGTGAGGCCGGACCTGGTGGTGCTGGCGGTTGGCGGCGGCGGGTTGCTGTGTGGTGTGCTGCAGGGAATGCACCAGGCCGGCTGGCAGGATGTACCCGTCTGCGCGGTGGAGACCGAAGGGGCCGACTCCTTCCACCGCTCGGTCGAGGCCGGGCGTCTGGTGACCCTGCAAGGGATCGCTTCTGTGGCCACCTCGCTGGGGGCCCGCCAGGTCGCCTCCCGGGCGCTGGCCTGGACAGAGTCCCATCGAGTCCTCCCCTGGGTGGTGTCGGACCGGGCCGCCGTAGGGGCGGTGCTGCGCTTTGCCGACGACCACCGGCTGCTGGTGGAGCCGGCTTGCGGCGCCGCCCTGGCCGCCGTCTACGATCGGGCTGAGCCGCTCGCCGGATCCAGGGCCGTCCTGGTTGTGGTGTGCGGCGGCGCCGGAGTCACCGGGCAACTCCTGGCCCAGTGGTCGAGCCGGCTGGGTTTGGGTTGAGTGGCCGCAATCAAAAATCTACACCATAGGAGGGTTCCGTGCAGCGTCGCACTTTCCTGAAACAGGTTTCCGGGACCGGGCTGGCGGCGGGGTCCATACTGCCGGGCCGCCTGGGGGCTGCCGGTCCCCAGGGGAGCATGCAGGGTCTCGCCGAGATCGGCATGGTGGTGGCTCACGGCAGCCATGCCCAGGCCGTCTGGGCGGATACCATGAACCCGGCTCCCGGTCAGATGCGAACCAACGGCATGGTCATCACCAAGGTCTGGAGCTTCCGGCCCGATTTTGCCGCTCGTTTTGCGGAGCGCTTCCCGGGAGTCGAGGCCGTCAGAAACCTCGAGGATCTGGTCGGGACGGTGGATGGGGTCTACATCGATGCCATGCCTGCAGTCTCCCTCTACCACCTGCTGGCCCGTCCCTTTCTGCTGGCCGGAATGCCGACCTTCGTGAACCGCCCCTTTTCGACTTCCATCGAGAAAGCCAGGCTGATCCTCCAGGCGGCTCGCCAGGGGCAGGCGCCGCTGATGAGCAATTCCACCTGGGAGTTTGCCGAGAGTGTGGGGGACTTGCAGGACAAGGCGTCCCGGATGCCCCGTATCCTGGGTTACTCGGCTCACAATTCAATGAGCGATTACTATACGCACGGCGTCCACGGGATCTACTACATCGCCGCCGTGTTGCGGGAGGAACGGAAAAAGGGCCGGGGGAAGTGCCTTCAGGCCTCTTATCTGACGCCCGACTGGCGGAAGCCGCCCGGGGCGCTGAGTTTCGTCCATGAGGACCGGGACGGCCGGTTCTTCTATGGGCAGCTCCACCTGCAGTCGGACATGGACGGCCAGGCCTACCTGCGGCTGTTCGGAGATCGTTCCGGAGATTTCGAGGGCAAGATTCCAGCCAGTCCCGGGTGGTTTCGCTACAACACCTGGAATGCGATGCAGTTGGTCATTCAGGAGATGATTCTGAAACGGACCCCGCCCGAGCAGGGCGATGACCTGCTGGAGAAGGCCTACATGTTCCTGATGGGTTTCAAGTCCGCCCTGGAAGGCCGGGGCGCTCCCGTGAGTCGCAAGGAGGTGGAGGGTTGGGAAATCCCGCCTCCCTCGCTCTCTCTCAAGAAGGGAGGATTTCCGTCCGACAGTGCCTTCCAACACCCTTACTCCGCCGACGAGCTCAAAAGTCTGGAGCGCTATCTTTCCTGAACGGGAATCCTGGCGAGGCTGTGCCTCAGACCGACAAGCTAGGGAAAAAAGATATCCACGAAGGGGCACGAAGGGACACTAAGAGACTGATTGATGAAGGGTTGATTGGGGGTTAGGACTACTGAATTGGCGTTAAATCCAATCCACCATACCCGACAAACACTGGAAATAGCAGAACCCCGACGCCTGTATGGACGAGCTGGAGGCGAGGCGTCAGGCGTTGGATGGCCCCCCACCGCATCAGCCATCGCCTGGCGGCTCGGCTTCTGCGACTCCCCCCTCAAGGGGGGAGTGATCCGGAGGGGTACAAACCGGGAACATCCTTTACACAATAAACCGGGAACATGGTTTACACCGTGCTAAGGTGCGGGCCGAGGAGGATTAGCCGATGCCCTGGAAAGAGACGTCTATCATGGACCAACGCATCCGCTTTATCCGTGACTACCAAAGCGGTGACTACACCAAGAAAGCCCTCTGTATGCACTACGGCATCAGCCGGCCCACCGGTGACAAGTGGATTCAACGCTATCGCATGTACGGACTGGAGGGACTCCATGACCGCTCGCGAAGACCCCACGGGTACCCCCCACCGCATCAGCCATCGCCTGGCGGCTCGGCTTCTCCGACTCCCCCTCAAGGGGGGAGTGATTAGCCTGGTCGCTATTATCGTCCTGTACGCAACCGTAGGGGCGCCCCTTGTGGGCGCCCAATCCGGGAATCACTGGGCAACCACGACGCGGGCAACCACAAGGGTTGCCCCTACGTTGGGGGGTACGGTGTAAACCATGTTCGGCTTGCACAAGACTCTGGCGCAGCCCGCAGTCGAGCCGGTGGGGGGCCAACACCGCGCCCCGTGAGTGGATATCAGCGATGCGGTGCCTCGGACGCGGCGTCCGCATGTAGACGTGAGCGGAAGCCATTGGAATCGACATGACGGTCAAGTTCGACCCCCAGCAGCACACCCTGACCTTGAGCGTGGGGGATCTCTGCTCGGAAGCGGCTTCCTCCGGAAGCCTCAATCTCGTCCCGCTGCGGGACCTTCGCGGCGCGCTGGGAAGGGAAGTCCATCAGGAGTACCAGTCCACCCAGTCCCGGGTTTTCGACGGGTACCAAACCGAGGTGCCTCTCGGCTGCGAGTTCGACGTCGACAGATACCGGGTAACCGTTCAGGGACGAATGGATGGAGTCTATCGAGATGACAGGGGCTGGGTGGTCGAGGAGATCAAGTCGAGGCTGGGTCCCGTGGAAGCGGGGAAGGAATCGCCGGTGGTTCCCTCCCACCTGCTGCAGTTGAAGGTCTACGTCCATCTCTGGATGAGGACTCATGGCGCTGATGGGGTCCGAGGCCGGCTGGTGATCATCAGTTGCCGTGACCGCAGCAGCCACTGTGTGGAAGTTGAGGCCGATGCTCCGGCCATGGACCGGTTTCTGGAGACCCGGACCCGCGAGATCCTGGGCGAGTTGCAGCGAAGCGCCCGGCGGGAGAAGGAAGCTCGTGGCCTGCCGCCCTTGCGCTTCCCTTTTGCCCGCATGCGGAAAAACCAGGAAGGCTTGGTCGAAGCCATCCAGTCGGCGCTGGAATCGGGCCGGCCCCTTTTGGTTTCCGCCCCGGCAGGCATCGGCAAGACGGCGGCGGCGCTGTTTGCCGCCCTGAGGTTCAGCCGCCGCCACGGCCTTTCGGTTTTTTTTCTGACCTCCAAGACCACCCAGCAGCGTATCGTTGCCGACACGCTGAGCCTGTGGGAGGAGGCGCCGAAAGAGGCCGGTGGATCGGGGCGTCCCTTCACCGGCCTGGTCCTTCGGTCCAAGGAGAAGATCTGCGCCAATGACGTGGTTTGCTGTCACGAATCCCGTTGCGCCTACGCCCGGGATTTCTACGGAAAACTGGAGAGCAGCGACCTGAAGAGGAGCCTGGCGGACTTCACCTTGATCACACCCGATCTGGTGTACCAGAGAGCGGTGGAGAACGAAATCTGTCCCTTCGAACTGTCGATGGAACTCCTGCCGGAAGCCGATGTGGTGCTGTGTGACTACAACTACCTCTACGATCCGCGGATCAGTCTGAAGCGCCGGTTCGCCGGGGATAGCCGTTCGGCGGTGGTGATCATCGACGAGGCCCATAATCTGTATGGGCGGGCTCGCGACTACTATTCCCCCCGGCTGGATCTCGGAAGGGTTCGGAGCCTCAGGAAAAAGATGCAGGCCCTGACAGGAAGGACGGACCCCTCCCAGGCCGCGATCGAGTTCGGGCCGGACGGGAGGCAGGGGACCGACGGCGGTGACGACGTCATCTTTGCCTGGGACGTGGTCGACTGCCTGAACGACCTGGAGGCCTATTTCAGAGAGGTTTACGCCGACTTCAGGGAAAGTTCCCAGGGCACCCCCTTCACCGTTCGCCTGGACAGGGAGTTCTTTGACAATCTGGGGGACCGCTTCCACGAACTCCTGCGCCGCTACCTGTTGGATCCGAGGCGCCGTGCGACTCCCCGCGGAGAAGACGAGTTCCTGGAAATGGCTCACGGCCTGGAAGCGTTCCGTACGGTCCTCGAGATCGAGGGGGAGGAGTTCGTCCACCTCTACGATGAGAGTGGAAAATCCGATCAACTCCGCGTCCTCTGCCTGAATCCCGCCCTGCAACTCCGCAAGCGGCATCGGACCTTTCACTCGGTGGTCGCCATGTCGGCGACCCTGTCCCCGCTTGAATTCTACCGGGACGTGCTGGGTTTCGAGCCCGACACCCAACTGCTCTCCCTGTCCTCTCCCTTTCCCCCGGACAACCGCAAGGTGATCGTGGTGCCCGAGGTTTCCACCCGGTACCGGCACCGCGCGGAGACCGCTCCTCGGGTTGGCCGGATCATCGATCAGGTGGTTGCCGTCCGTCCGGGCAACTACTTGGCTTTTTTCCCCAGCTTCGAGTTCCTGGGCAAGGTTCTGCCCTATCTCCGTCCCCAAGGCTATCGCCTGCTGATTCAGGAAAGAACCATGGGCGATCACTCCCGGAACGCGCTGTTGGAGGAACTCGGCGCCGGCAGCCATCCTCACCTGCTGTTGGGGGTGCAGGGGGGGGTATTTGCCGAGGGCGTCGATTATCCGGGAGATCTGGCCATCGGGGTCATCATTGTGGGGCCGGGACTGCCCCGGATCGGCCGCGAGCTCGATCTGGCGCGCCATTACTTTGATGAGCAGTACGGCCGGGGCTTCGAGTATGCCTGCCTGTTCCCCGGAATGAACCGGGTAGTGCAATCGGCGGGTCGGGTCATCCGCTCGGAGACCGACCGGGGGGTCATTGTGCTGGTAGGCCAACGGTTTGGATACGAGAATTACATGAGTCTTTTTCCTCGGGACTGGTACGAGTCGTCACCGTCCGAGTTGGTCTCAAGGTCCTATGTGGATGAACTGGTGCGGTTTTGGGGTGAGGGCGGCTAGCCCGCATTTCTCACCAGGGGGTTGCACTCTTCTCAAGAGTGCAACTTGGCGCCGTAATTTTTCCCTCAGCGCGTGCTCTCGAGCGAAGAGCGTAGCGGTCACTACGTTCGAGAGAGCATGTGCGCGCTGAGGGGAAAAGGACAAGCCAGGGCACGCCCAGCGCAGTCTGTAATCGCAAGTCCCTTAAATGGTGTCAATCTAAGGTACTGAAGATAAACTGCTATTCACTATGCATTTAGCGACCTGGTGAGAAATGCGGGCCAGTCGAGGCAACCTGCGGGTGGCCCGGGCCCGGGCCTGCCCGTCATTTGACAGAGGTGCCCGCATCGGCTAGCCTGCATTTCTACTTGGGGGTGCGCTCGCGAGGCGAGTGCGGAGATTCGAGAGGGTCCGGATGGATGTGAGGCGAATCGCCAGTTCAGTGCTGCCGACCGGCCATGGTGAATTCAGCCTGCTCGGCTACGAAGCCAGGATGGGCGCGGCCGTCGAATCCTACCTGGTGTTGTTGAAGGGTGCCCTGACAGCGGGATCGGCTCCACTGGTTCGCATCCAGTCTCAGTGCCTGACCGGCGATGTTTTCGGCTCGACCCGCTGCGACTGCGGAGAGCAGCTCAAGGTCGCCATGCGGATGATTCAGACGGAAGGGCAGGGAGTGATCATCTACCACCCGGAGGAGGGGAGGGGGATCGGGTTGCTCAACAAGTTGCGTGCCTATGAGCTTCAGGACCAGGGGATCGATACCGTGGAAGCCAACCACAGATTGGGGTTCGATGCCGATCAGCGGGACTATTCCGTCTGCGCCGAAATCGTCAAGGATCTGGGTGTTTCACGGGTGCGGCTGCTCTCCAACAACCCCGGCAAGCTGAAGGCGTTGGAGGATGCTGGAGTTCAGGTCCTGGAGAGGATCCCCATCGAGATTTCTCCCCAAGGCTCTTCCCGGAACTACCTCAAGACCAAAAAGGAGAAGCTGGGTCACTGGTTGAACCAGGTTTGAGCTGGTGGAAAATCCCGAGCCCGCTTTTCTCACCAAGGGTAGGAAACGTGGGCTCCCAATCCGCGAAGGACAAAAAAATATCCACGAAGGGGCACGAAGGACCACGAAGGGACACGAAGAAAAACGAAAAGGAAAATGAGCTTCTTCGCCACCAAGCGGCGGCGGCGGGAACAATGGCCCTCAAACTCCAGCAGTTTACTGTGACACTGTGTGTGCATCGTTTCTGCTCCAATAATCTCGTTAACTTATTTTTTAAGAATATGTTAACAGATTTCCAGAACCGATGCGGCCACCCCTTGGCGAGAAATGCGGGCTAGCGTCCTGGTTTGGAGAGAACCCATGGCTGAGAGTTGCGGTGGAGTCGCTGGAGGTCGTTTCACGCCGGGGTGGGCGGTTGCGGGCCTGGTCTGGCTGGTGTTGGCGGCGGCCTGTTCCGGCTCACGCGTACCCTGCCTTCCGGGGGCGGTGGCTCTCGACCGGCCGGCGCCCGATATTGCGGTTCAGGACCGGGCCGGCCAGGTACATCGGCTGAGTGACTTCAGGGGCAGGGTGGTCCTGGTCAATTTCTGGGCGACCTGGTGTCCGCCCTGTATCGAGGAAATGCCTTCCATGGAGTCTCTCCGCAAAGAGATCGATGAGACTCAATTGAAAATCCTGGCCCTCAGTGTGGACGATTCCTGGGAACCGGTCGACGCCTTTCTCAAGCAATACCCCTATGGTTTCGGGATCTATTCCGACTTTGACGAAAGAGTTGCCGGACTCTTCGGCACCCGGATGATTCCCGAGACCTATATCGTGGACAAGCAGGGAGTCATCCTGTGCAAGGTGATCGGAGACCGGGACTGGATGGATCCTGCAGTGGTCGCCTTCCTCAAAAAGCTGATTGCGACTTGATGTCGCCCCGCCCGACACGACGGGGCGGATCATGCGGCGTGAAACAGGGGTGTTTCAAATAAATGGTTAGTGGCTAGCCCGCATTTCTCACCAGGGGTTGCAGTCTTGAGAAGAGTACAGGGAGTGAGGAACGTGTTCGGCGTGATTTTGGAGAGGCAGTGCGTTCCGGGACGGCGCCCCTAATCCGCCGCCTACGCGGCTGGGGGGGCGGGGGATACGACGTCCATGGGCTCACGCCCACGGCTAAGTGCTGGCGCGGCTACGCCGCTTTATAAGGAAGACCTGTAGGGGACGTTTCCTCGGGTGAGCTACGCCAACCGCGGCTTCACCGCTCTCCCCAAAATCACGACACTGCAGGGGGACAGGATTAATAGAATAGTCCCCGGGCGTCAGCCCGGGGTTCGAGTAAGCCGCGACTGCGGCGTCCGCACTTAGCCGTGGGCGTAAGCCCATGGAAAAGGGCAGCTCCATCCCCCGAGCTGCGTAGGCGGCGGCAGCAATCATCCCTGGTGTTCGATGCCAAGAACCGCTTCGGCCGCTTGCTTGATGCGGTTCAGAGCGCGCCCGTGCGGGTGACCAAGAAGGGCAGGGCGGTCGGCGTGATGATGTCGATTCAACAATACGAACGACTTCGTGGTGCCGCTTGGGAGCGTCTAACGATGACCATAGACGCCCTGGGAAAGGAGGCGTCCGCGAACGGCTTGACGGACGCCGGGCTCGAAGTGCTTCTGGCCGATGAAAGCTGAGCGTGTCGTTCTTGACACGAACGTTCTGATCAGCTTTTGGCACCAGGGGGCTTTCTGGATCTCTGGAGACGCCAATAGCGGCTCTGGGTTCTGCGAGTTTTGGCGATGCTCCGCTACTCCGCAGCATCCCAGTCATTCTCGCACTATCGCCGTCCCGGGCGGACTCTCAGGCTTACCCCGTCCCCAGACCGGTCCCCGTCAGGGCGCCCGTACCCAAACGACCGTCGGTGATCTGAAACAGGGAGGGGAACCTCGACTTCCAGCTTCGGTTGGCAGCGGGAATATACTGGCGGCTGTTGGCCTCCAGGGCCTGGACTCCGGGCAGATGGGCGGCCAGGCCGGCCGAGTGGACCAGAGACAATCCCGGGCAGGTGAGGTCCTGAACGCAGAGGTATGCCCCATACTTCTGCGCGGCCGCGGCCAGCAGCAGGGACTGAGACTGTCCCTTGCAGGTCTTCAGGGCCACACCGCTGTAACCGACCTCGCGGGCAAGCCGGAAGGACTCCAGGTCGACCAGGGCCTCGTCCGCCACCAGTGGAACCGCCTCGGCCGCCCGGTGGAGTAGAATCCTGGGAGGTCCGGCCAGATTGCGGGAGGTCGGTTGTTCCACGTACTGCAGCCGGGCCAGGATCGAGGGGTCCCGTCGCTCGATCTCTCCCAAAAAGTCCAGCAGGTAGTCCACCTCCCGGCATCCTTCGTTGAAGTCCAGGGAGTACTTCCATTCCCGGATCCCCCGCTTTGCCTGGCTGGCGCTCACTACGCGCTCGATATCCACCATTCGGCCCACGTCCGAGCGGAGGTTGCCTCCGTTCAACTTCACCTTGAAGTGGGTCAGACCCTCGGCTGCAATCCATTCCGCCAGGGTCTGCGGCAGGCCGTCCTCTACCCCCGAGCCGGGCAACGGGGAATCCAGGGGATCGGAGGCGCCGACCGAATGGTAAAGGTGCAGGTAGGGGGTCGGGCTTTTTCTCAGGTAGCGGTCCAGCCACTCTCCCTTGAAGTCTTCTCCCAGATAGTGGCTGAGGTCTCGACCCATGAACTCGGGGCCGTAGGCTTGATAGGCGTTGACCCCGTTGACTTTCCCAAAGGCGTCATGGACGGCCAGGTCGAAAGCGCTGGCGACGACCAGAGAACAGAGCTTGGGAATGGGCTCGGCCAACCCTCTTTCGGCCGCGACTTGGGAGGCAGCCTCCAGATAGAGCGGCTCCAGGCTGAGGTTGAGGTCGATGGGATGGTCCCGCTGGGGATGGTTGGCGGTGATGGAGGCGATCCGTGCCGCCAGTTGCTGCATGGCTTGCAGGGATTGATCGGGGGTGACCAGGGAGGATGGGAAGGCCCAGGCGTTGCCCAGCGGCATCGAGCCTGCCCCCCGGGCTTCCTGGCCGCGCCCGTTTCGGACCAGGATGGAGACATTCAACAGCGTGAGATGGGTGATGGTTCGACCGCCGAACTGATAGGGCATGCGCAGTCGGAAGTCTTCGAAACCGTGGCGGGCCTCCAGAATGCGAACGTCGCTGGCCCGGGGGGAGGCAGGGCTCTTGGAGCGGTTCACGATCGATTCCTTCCGTCAGGGACAGGGGTGGGCAATATGGCCGGCCGGCAGCGCCCCTATGAAGGAACGGAGCGCTCCCTGCTTGAACCGGCCCGCTGCCGCCACGGGGTCTCAGGAGAGTGAGAGATCACGATGCAGCACCTTGGTGGAAAAGCCCTTCAGATTCAGCATTCCGCTGATCTGGTTGGCGACCGTTACCGACCGGTGCCGGCCTCCGGTGCAGCCGAATGCGATCGTCAGGTAGCTCTTGCCCTCGATGGCGTAGTTGGGTATCAGGAACAGTAACAGGTCCTCCAGGCGGCGGAGAAATTGCCGGGTCTGATCGAACGATTGAACGTAGGCGGCAACGTCAGGGTCGTTCCCGCTCTTGTGCTTGAGATGGCGCACGAAGTTGGGGTTGGGCAGAAATCGAACGTCAAAGACCAAGTCGGCCTCGGCGGGGATGCCGTGCTTGAATCCGAAGCTGACCAGTGAGATGAGGAGAGCCGTCGAGTCCCGCGCCTGGAATTTGTCGGTGACCAGGCGCCTCAGTTCGTGAACGTTGAAGGGGGTGGTATCGATGACCTGGTCGGCCAGTTTCTTGAGGGGAGCAAGCCGGCGTTTTTCCTCGGCCAGAGAGGCGGCAATGGGTTTGTCGCCTTTGAGCGGATGTGGCCGTCGGGTCTCGCTGTAACGACGGATCAGGGAGCTGCGAGTGGCCTCCAGATAGACCAGGGTGATAGCCAGAGGTGTCTTCTTCAGGGTTTCGAACAGTTTGGGGAATCTGGCCAGTTCGGCGCCCTCACGCACGTCGATAACGATGGCGGCGCGTTTGATTTGAGCCCGGGCCCGGTTGCAGAGTTCAGCGAATTTTGGGATCAGCTCCAGGGGGAGATTGTCGACACAAAAGTATCCCATGTCCTCAAAGGCCTTCAGGACCGTGCCTTTGCCCGATCCGCTCAGGCCCGTGATGATGACGAAGGGGCTTCCGGCTTCCATCTAGCTCGCATTTCTCACCGGGGGGCGTGATGATGGCGCAGGAATTTTTCCCTCAGCGCGTGCTCGCGAGCGAAGAGCGTAGTGGTTTCTACGGTCGAGCGAGCCTATGCGCGCTGAGGGAAAAAGGACAAGCCAGAGCACGCCCAGCACAGTGTGTAACCGCAAGACATCACAATTGGACCAACAAGTTGCTGAAAATAAACCGTCTTGCATCATGGTTCCAGCGACCCGGTGAGAAATGCGGGCTAGGAGTCTGCGCTGTAGAACGCTTCCGAGCCCTTCTGGTGGACTATGATCCCTATTATTGGTGGACAATCAACTGGGGAAAGGATCGTCTGCCCTATTCACAGCAATAATTTATCTTTTTTATGGAAGACTATCCCTCCAAATTTTTCTGCGGCGCAGACTCCTAGGGTTCAATCAGCCCGAAGTTGCCGTCCTTGCGTTTGTAGAGGACGCTGACTCTCTCGGACTCGGCGTTTCGGAAAACCAGGAAGTTGCTGTTGGCGCCGTTGACTTCCTGGACAGCCTCTTCAACCGTCATGGCTCTGGCGGCGAAGGAGGTTGACTTGATGACGCGCGGGGCTCCCGATGGGGGCCGGTTCGACGAACTCGGGGAGTTGGCGGGCGGGCGGGGCGTGGGGTGGCTGGACTTGCGCTTCCTGGTGATTTTCTTCCCTTTGTGCTTCAGGGCCTGGCGTCCGGCTATTTCCAGCACGGCGTTGATGGAAGCGTACATGTCGCTGGTTTCTTCCACTCCATTGATATCGAAGGATCTGGTATGTAAATGGATCTCGGCGATCTGCCGGTGCTTTTGAACCGTCAGGGTCATGTGAACGTGGATGGCTTCACCCAGAATCTTGCGTATCTTCTTGAGATGCCCTTCAGTGAAATCCCGCAGCGCGGGAGTGACTTCGATGTTTCTTCCCGTGTATTCCACTTGCATCGGGTCCTCCCTGGTGATTCTCCCGGCCCGCATTTCTGGCCGCGGGGCTAGTGTCCTGTCTCAGAAATACGATTACCATCTCCGATGGAGGTTCGACAGGGAAACGGTCGGTTCGAGAGGCCCTTTGCGTTTCAGCGAACAGACGCCGTTCTGCTCCCCTTCCCCGGAACCTCCATCGGCCCAAGGGGTTCGGGCGGAACGGCGCCGTCTTCGGCGTCGCTCCGCCTCACAATGAATGTGCATTGCTTCGTCGTCGCTCCTTGAATCCGGCGCCGTTGCGCTCCGAAATATGGCAACCCTATTTCTGAGACAGAACACTGGGAGCCGGCCGCGCCGCCTGCCGGGGGCTGGTGACGGCGCTACGGCGGCAACAGCATGGTCATTTTTTTGCCCGTGCCGACTTGGGACGCGATAGGGATGAGGTTCTGACGCGGCGCTGGTGAGTGCTCAGGATCTTGAGGTCTTCGCGGTACTTGGCCACGGTTCGCCGGGTCACCATGATGCCCTCTCCGTTCAGGATTCGCGTGGTCTGCTCGTCAGTCAACGGCCTGGTCGGATCTTCTTGCTGAATGAGCCGCTTGACCCTCCGTCTGGCAGTGATCAGCGGAATGAGAGTCCCGGCCGGTCCTTGAACCCCTTCGGAGAAGAAGAAACGCAGCTCGTAGACACCCTGAGGGGTTTGGGCATATTTGTCTGCCACCGCCCGGCTGACCGTCGACGGGTGCACCCCCACCTCCTTGGCGACCTCCTTGATCATCATGGGCCTCAAATGGTCGAGGCCGCGGTCCAGAAAATCGGTTTGCCGGCGCACGATGGACTCACAGACACGGATGATGGTCTGCTTGCGCTGTTCGATGTTCCTGATGAAGCGAAGGGCCGAGGAATAGCGCTCCTTCACGTACTCCAGGCCTTCCTTGGAAACACCGCCCCGGCTGATCATTTTACGGTAGCTTCCGGACACCCGTAACTGAGGCAGGTCGTCCTGGTTGACGGTCACCGAATAACCGTTTTCGCCCTTGACGATGAAGACGTCCGGTTCAACCACGCGAGTCTCCGGCTTGTTGTAGCGCTGACCCGGGCGCGGGTCCAGGTCCTTGATGATGCCGATCTGGGACAGGACCAGCTCGAGCGGCTTTTGCAGGGCACGGGCGATTTGCGCGTGGTGCTTGTTTTGCAGCCGCTTCAGGTGGTTCCTGACGATCTGAATGGCGATGGATCGGTCCCCGGGCAGGTGTTTCAACTGAATCAGCAGGCACTCCTGCAAATCTCGCGCACCGACGCCTGCCGGATCCAAGGTCTGGACCAGTTGAAGACCTTCGGCAACCTCCTCGAGGGTATGTTTGCCGGTGGCGGCAATTTCTTCGAGGGCTGCCGTCAGGTATCCGTCCTCGTTGAGGTTGCCGATGATGGAGGCGGCTGCGTCGCGGACGGGCTCCGAGGCCACCGACAGGCTCAGTTGCCAGTGCAGGTGGTCGTACAGGTTGGTCGGTTTCGCCAGAAAGTTCTCAAAGGAGGGGCGCTCGGTGACCTCACTCGGCATCTGGGTACGATAGCCCGGGTCCAGATAGTCGTCGAAAAAGCTTCCATAGTCGATCTGTTCAAAGGGATCGGCAACCTCGCCGTTCTGAGAGCCGGTGATCTCGATAATATCCTTGTCGGCGGGGTCGGAAGCACGCTCTTCCTTGGCGGGATTGTCCTCATTCGAGTCCGTGACCTCCGTGGCTTCTTCCAACACGGGATTTTCCATTAACTCCTGGGAGGCCATTTCGGCAAGCTCGAGTTTGTTGAGCGCCAGAACGCTGACCATCTGAACCAGGCTGGGGGTCAGCACCTGCTTTTGGGTCAGTTTGAAGTTGAGCCGTTGCTCGAGGAAAGCCATGATCGTTATTCCAGGCGGAAGTTTTCTCCCAGGTACAATCGCCTCACCTCTTGATTCAGGGCCAACTTTCGGGGAGTGCCCGCCTGAAGGATTTTCCCGTCGTTGATGATGTAGGCGCGGTCCGTCACCTTGAGGATCTCACGAACGTTGTGGTCGGTAATCAGGACACCGATTCCCTTGGTGCGGAGCCGGTTGACGATGCGCTGAATGTCCAGAACCGCAATCGGATCGATCCCCGCAAAGGGCTCGTCCAATAGAATGAAGGAGGGCGAGATGACCAGTGAACGAGCAATCTCGACTCTCCTCCTCTCTCCTCCGGAAAGCGCATCCCCGAGGTTTTTTCGGACATGGATCAAGCCCAGTTCTTCAATCAGACCATCCAGCCGTTTCCGCCTCTGCTTCCTGTTGTAGGGAAGGGTCTCCAGGATGGCCAGGATGTTGTCGTCGACCGACAACTTGCGGAAAACCGAGGGCTCCTGAGGCAGATAGCTGATGCCGTTTCGGGCTCTCAGGTACATGGGCAGGTCGGTGATTTCCCTGTCATCCAGGAACACCTGCCCCTGGTCAGGAGAAGTGAGTCCCACCAGGATGTAAAAGGTGGTTGTCTTGCCGGCTCCGTTTGGCCCCAAGAGCCCGACAACCTCTCCCTGACGGATCCTGAGAGTGACGTCGTTCACAACCCGTCTGCCCTTGTAGGACTTGACCAGGTTGGCCGCTTTCAAGATTTGCATCCCCGCCTATCTTGACAAACGTTGGGTCGTGACGGCGCGATTCCGGGAATTGCCTTCGACGGCAACGCTACCACCCCCAATATCGATTGTCAATCGAGCCCCGGTCGTGAAACCCCGCTCGTCGTCTACCACTTGGGGCGGCCCCCCCCACAGAACCACCTTCCTTTCCCGGCCCCGATATTCCGCCCATTGCGAGAAGGAGGTTCGGTTCGGCTGAGCCATTCGGACGTTCCCCTCGGCCAGGGCCCGATCCACCGATGTCTGTCCCTGCTCCCGACTGAGAAAGACCTGGAGCCGGTCCGACTGCAACCTGCCCTGCGGGGTGCTGGTTGCGACCCGGTCTTCGTACACGATCTTTCGGGTCTTTTCCTCGTAGGTCATCTTTTCGGACCGGACCATTGTCCCGGCGGAGGTCTCTTCCTCGCCGGGGCGGTGAAACAGGCTGGTCACCCGACCCGTGGCGACCAGCTTTCCCTCGGGGCGATTCAAACGGATGTTCTGGGCGTAAAGGATCCGGTCCTCCTGCCAGAGCCTGGCGTTCTCCCAATAGCGGCCGATTCCTTCCCGGGTCTGAAACTCCATGAACTGGGCCGATGCATAGAGGGACGGCTGGGGGCTGCGGCCCGTCCCCGAACCATAGTAGACGGATCGAACCTTACCCTGGGCCTTGACCAGGTGAAGGTCCCGATGAAACTCAATCACATCGGCCTCTGTTTGGCCCTGGGCATCGGTTACCTTGGGCCGCCCTTCCAGCCTGATGAGAGAGGGGTCGACCCGGTGAGTGGCCGATTCCGAACTGGCCCGCCGTCCCGGCTCCCGGTAGGTGAAGTCTCCGGTCTGGCGGATTTCCGACAGGCGATTGGTCTGTTCGTCAAAGAGAGCCGTCAGATGATGGCTCCCGGTCTCCCGGACGGTTCCGGAAGCCGAGGAGAATTCCAGTCTTACCTCCCGGTCGGCGGTAAACCGCTGCAGTCGGTCCGAATCCTCCCGGTAGAACAGGCGCAGCGATCGGGCCGACAGCCGTCGCTTTTCTTCTCCGGGACCGGTGGGGGTCTCTTCCAGGGTGCTCGGCCCGAGAGCCTCCACCCGGGAGAGGCGGCCGGTTCCGGGCCGGAAGGTGGCGTTCACCCGGGGAGAAGTCAGAATACGCCGGGTGACTCCATTGGGAGGTCCGGAGGGCTCGAGGGTTCCAGGCGGAATCTCGGCCTGCGAGGGACTGGGCGTCAGGAATCGGGCCCGTGCCTCTCCAACGGCCGTAAGCGACCTGATGGATTGGGATCGGGGCGGAAAGACCACGGTGATTTCCCGGGCAGACAGTTCGCGGAAGGACCGGGGGGTCAGTGGACGGGCCACGGCCTTTCCCAGGGCAACGACTTTGTCCAGGCCGTCCGGCTGAGCCCCGAAGACGTAGCGGAGGCGGTCGGCCCGGACCTCGATCATCGCACCGGGGTCCAGAGACCTGGATCGAACCTGGCCCCGGGCTTCGATATGACTCAAGTCCCACGCGGGCGTCGTGAAAAACGCCCGCATTTCGGCTGCAGTCAATTCGGTGGGACCCTTTTCCACCCGAACATTGGAGTCCAGTTCCACCTCTCCGCTCTGTTTGTGGAATTTCAGCCTGCCGGACCGGATCCGCAGGATGTGACCGTCCTTTTCCGCGGGCAGCACCTGCACCTCCACCTCCGAGGGGAGAGTGATCAGGCCGCTGCGCGATTCGTAGATCAACCCCCGGCTGCTTCCCCTGACCGGACCCCGTTCAAAGCTCACCGGGGCATCGCTCTTCACCCGATCCAGGCTTCGGGAGTAAGTCATGCTCTCCCCCCTCACGATGGCGGGAGGCGACTGGGCGCCGCTGCCGACGGGGGTATCCAGGGTAACGACCACGTTCTCGAGAAAGACCACGTCTCCGCTGGCGTGATCCACTTCGCAACGCCGGCTGGTTATGGTGTCGTAAACTCCTCCCTGCTTGCGAAAGACCTTGGCCTTCACCTGCTCCAAACGACTCTTGCCCCCCGTGAGTCCGAGCCGGACCTTGGCCGTGACTTCGATGGTGGTTTGTCCCTGTTCCGAGTGGGATACACTGAACCCTTCGGTCAGGTCGGTGGCTCCTTCCGGAAGCGACTGCGCTTGCCGGATGGGCTGAGTTCCGGAGGTTCGCGTGCTCCGGTAGTAGCTGATGCAGACAGCCCCGACCACGCTCACCACCACCAATAGCGGAATGATGCGCCCCAGTTTGAGCAGATTGCTTCGCATTGGCGGGTTCGCGCTCTATTCGGCCCGAATGTCTCGAACCACCAACTGCAGGGCCTTGAAGCCCGGTTTAGGGTTCCGGGACAGCTCGAAGGCTAGAGAAAGAATACCCCTGGACTCCCGAATGGATGGCAGCCGGTCGGCCATATTCCATGCCAGGGCGTCCATGGCCCTCCCATCCTGTTCCACCCGAAATTTGAGATGCTTGCCCTTGAGAATTCGCGGTTCGGCGATGAGGGTCAGTTGCCGAGCCACGAACAGGGGGGCGGGATTTTCCTTCCCGAAGGGGGAAAGGCGCTGAATCTGGTCATAGACCGTGTCGTCCAGATCGGAAAGACGAATTTCAACATCCACGTTGAGTTGAGGTTCCCCCGGTTGGAGATCGACGGCTGAAGCGGCGTAACGGTTGATTCGCCGGCGCAGTTCAGCCACTTTGGACACCTGGAGCTGAAACCCGGCCGCCTGGGCATGCCCGCCGAACCGGTCCAGCAGGTCCCGGCAGCTTTCCAGGGCCTGGAGCAAGTGAAATTCCTTGGGAGCCCGACCCGAACCCGAGCCCACCCGGTCGATTTTCGAAATGATCAGAGTCGGGCTCCGGAAGCGCTCGGCAATCTTGCTGGCCACGATTCCCAGCACCCCGATGTGCCAATTGTCCCCATCGATCACCTTGATCGGGGCTGCCACCAGTTCAGGGTCGGAAACGATTTTCTCCTCGATGGCCTTCAGGATCTGCCCTTCGACGACTTGGCGTTCCCGGTTCAGCCGATCCATTTCGCCGGCCAGGCGCCGGGCTTCCTCCTCGTCCCTGGCGGCAAACAGTTCCACGGCCTCTCTGCTGCCTCCCATGCGCCCGACCGCGTTGATTCTCGGAGCTAATCGGAAGCCCACGTCGGTGCCGGTAATCGCTCTTCCTTCCAGGCCGGCGGTTTCTATCAGCGATCTCAAGCCGGGATTGACAGGCGCCCGGAGTCCCTCCAGACCGAGTTTGGCGAAGACCCGATTTTCTCCAATGAGGGGAACGACGTCAGCGATGGTGCCGATGGCCACCACCTTCAGGAAAGAGGGAAGGTGCTTTTCGTTGGCGGTCTTCATGAACAAAGCCTGAACCAGCTTGAAGGCGATCCCCACCCCGCAAAGGTGCTTGTCCGGGTAGGGACAGTCGGAGCGCTTGGGATTGACCACGGCCAGGGCATCGGGCAGGCCGTTTTCCGGCAGGTGATGATCGGTGATGACGCAGTCGAGATTGAGTGTCCGGGCCCGTTCCACGGCCTCGTAAGCCTTGATCCCGGTGTCGACGGTGACCAGTAGTTGGACGCCCTCGCGCGCGGCCTTCTCCAGAACCGGAATCTTCAGTCCGTAGCCATCCACCAGTCGTTGCGGGATGTGATAGGAGCAAACTGCGCCCAACATCTGCAGGGCCTTCCTCAAGATCACCACGGCGGTGTTTCCATCCACGTCATAGTCGCCGTAAATCAGGATCTTCTGGCGCCGGTCGATAGCCTCCCGGATGCGGTTCACGGCGACCTCGAGGTCGCACATGAGGAAGGGATCGTGGAGATGGCTGAGCTGGGGGTCCAGGAATTTTCTGGCGGGTTCCGTGGCGTGGATGCCGCGGTTCAACAGGAGGAGCGCCAAAATTCCCGAAATGTTCAGTTCCCGGGCCAACTGCCTGGCCTGGGTGGGGTCCGGTTGGGCGATCTTCCATATCATGTTGTTTGCAAAACCCTCCGCTGGTCACCATTTTGATCCACACGGCGGATTTATTCAACAAGGACGCACCTGATCCGACACCTGCGCGGCTGCGGGGGGCCGGCGTCCCCCCCTCAAGGGGGGAGTGATTTGAGGCTTGCATAAGGCGCTCCAGTATCACTCCCCCCTTGAGGGGGAGTCGGCGAGAGGGCGGAGCCCGCAGTCGAGCCGGAGGGGGGCAAACGCCGCGTCCCGTCGAGCCGGTGGGGGGCAGACACCGCGCCCCGTGAGTGACGGGCAGCAGCGCGTTGGCGGCGGAGTTCGAGCGCTTGAGGGCTTCCGGCAGGTCTGGCGGCGCACCTTCTGCCGATAGCGTAGGACATATATTATGCAGGCATCAATAGTGCTCGATGAGGAACACCCGTAGGCGGCGTTCCCTCGGGTGGCACATGCCGGCCGGGCGTACGCCATTGGAGCACTGCGGGCGCTATAATGGCGATTCCGTGCGGATAGGCCGCAAACGGAATCCCATCGGGTGGTGTCGAATGCGGCGGATTCCGTGAAACCGGACAATCGGATGAAACGATTTGCCGGGTGCACTCCACCATCCAGCTTGAGGAGCGGAGCCTGGAGCATGAGGAGATGGGATCCTGTCATTTCCGTGATCCGCTGAGGCGGGCCGGAAAAATTCCAGCCCACAATGTTGACAGGCGGCGGCGGCGGACGCACAATTGAGGATTTTGAATTTCCGTTGATCGTCAATGACCCTTTCCGACCTGGATGTGCTGGACTATCGAGACCTGAAGCGGGTCATCGCCGGGTTTGCCGACTGTCCCCTGGGATCCCGGCGGTTTGACGCGCTGACCCCCGCCGGGGACTTGGGAGAGGTGCGCAAGCAACTCCGGATGGTGCGGGAGTGCCTGGAGATGCTTGAATCCGGGCAACCCGTGAGGCTCGGCGGAGTGGTTGATGTCGACCTGATCTTTCGCAGGGCTCAGGTGCAGGGCGCGGTCCTGGATCCTGCCGAAATCCGGCAGATCCTCGACCTGGCGGAGGTGGCTGGCGCCAGCCGCAAGACGCTGGAGGCGGCCGGCCGGCAGTTTCCATCTCTCTCCGGCCTGGCCTGTGCTCAAGTCGCCGACCTGAGCGGCCTGGTTTCCCAACTGGCGGGAAAGATCAGTGCCACCGGAGAGGTTGAGGATCGGGCCAGTCCTCGATTGCGCGGCCTGCGGCGCCAAATTGCCGGCATGAGAGCCCGGATCTGCCGCTCACTGGTCGACCTCTTGCGGGGAGGAGAGGGAAGCCACACCCTGCAGGATGAAGTGGTGACGGTCCGCAACCAACGGTTCGTCGTTCCGGTGCGCGCCGATCGTAAAAAGGCTTTCCCCGGTGTGGTCCACGGGAGCAGTTCAAGCGGCTCGACCCTCTTCATCGAACCGCTGCAGAGTGTCGAGCTCAACAACCGGTTGATCCATCTCAAGGAGCAGGTCGAGGAAGAGATTCTTCGGGTTCTTCGAGCACTGACGGACACCATCCGGCAGCATCTGAAGGAGTTGCAGTCGGCGGCCCGGTTCGTGGGCACCCTCGATTTCAGCTTTGCCAAGGCTCGCTTCTGCCGGAAATTCCATTGCGTCTTTCCCGAGGTCGATGCAGGCAGGGTTCTTGAGATCGAGAGAGGGCGTCACCCCTTGCTGGAGATTCACCTGAAGGAGCATGGACGGGAGATCGTTCCCATTTCAGTGGATTTGGGTGAACGCAGTCAGGTTCTGGTGATTAGCGGTCCCAATGCCGGCGGGAAGACGGTCGCCCTGAAAACCGTTGGAATGTTGACCCTGATGGCGCTGTCGGGAATCCCCGTACCGGCTGTCTCGGCCCGGATTGGACTGTTCCGTCAGATATTCGCCGATATCGGCGACCGCCAGTCCATGACGGGCGACCTGAGCACCTTTTCCGCTCATCTCGGAAAGATTCGAAGCATCCTGGAGCAGGTCAGGCCTCCGGCGCTGGTGCTGCTCGACGAGTTGGGCACGGGTACCGATCCGGCCGAGGGGGCCGCGCTGGGAACCGCCATCCTGGAGGAGTTCCGCTCCCGAGGCATCCTGACCGTGGTCACCACCCACCTCAACGGGCTCAAAAGATATGCCTGTCAGACCGAGCGGGCGGTCAATGCCAGTGTCGAGTTCGAGCAGACCGACCTTCGTCCCACCTACCGGCTGATTCAGGGAATTCCGGGCAATAGCAGCGGGATCGACATGGCTTGGCAGCTCGGACTTCCGGAACCGGTGGTGGCCCGCGCCCGAAGTCTGGTTTCCGAGCCGGAGCGGGAGATTGCCGGATATGCCCGGGCGCTCGGTGAGCAGCTCGCGGAGGCCACCCGCCTGCGGAACCGGCTGGAGACGGAACGGGCAGAGCTGAAGGATCGGCGGGCGGAACTTGAAAAACAGCAACGGGAACTGGAAGAATCCAGACATCGGGAGATCGCCCGCTGCCGGAAGCAGGCGCGAGAGCGCTTCGAGAAGGAGACGTCGCGGCTCCTGGCGGGGATCCAGGACCGATTTGAAGCGGCCAGGCTGAGAAGCGAAGCTCGACGACGGTCCAGGGAACTCGAAGAGGTCCCGGCCAACGGCTCCCGGCCGGCTGAGGGAGCCCGGTTGGAGTTGCCGGCGAAAGCGAAGGCCCCCGGGGAGAGCGTTCGCGCCGGAGTCCGGGTCAGGGTGGCTCGTCTGGGTTCGATCGGCACGATCAGGGGATCTCGAGGGGACGGCCGTTGGGAAGTGGAGGTGGGGTCCATGACCTGTGTGTTGAACGGCGGAGAGCTCGAGCCCTTGGAATCGGGCGGCGTGCCGCCCCCGCCCCCCGAGGGAGGTTCCCGTGGGGTCTCGGTCCATTTTCAGTCCGGGGAATTGCCGTCCAACGAGATCAATCTGGTGGGGTGCACCGCGGACGAGGCCATCCGGCGGGCTGACAAGTTTCTGGACAGCGCGCTGCTGGCTTCCCTTTCTCCCGTCCGCCTGATTCACGGCAGCGGAATGGGAGTGTTGCGCCGGGCAATTTCCGAGTGGCTTTCCGACCAGTCCCATGTTTCCGAATTTCATCCGGCTGCAATGGATGAAGGAGGAAGCGGGGTGACAGTGGTCTCTCTTGATGTCTGATCCGCGCCCGGGCTAAGGTTCCGGTGAGGTGAGCATGAGCTTTGCTGGCGATGGGGTAGACCGCGTGAAAAGCGCGGCGGATCTGGTCCAGGTGGTTGGAGACCATGTCCGGCTGCGCAAGTCGGGGAGCAATTTTATCGGCCTCTGCCCCTTTCACTCCGAGAAGACGCCATCGTTTCACGTCAATGCGGCACGGCAATTCTTTTACTGTTTTGGTTGCCACGCCAAGGGAGACGTGATCCATTTCGTGGAAAAGATGGAAGGGTTGAGTTTCGCCGATGCCCTTCGATGGTTGGGAGAGAAGTACGGCGTTCCGGTAGAGAGCCGAAGTCCCGCAACCGACCGCAAGGCCGGGGAGCGCGGAATTCTGCTTGAGATTCAGGCCAAAGCCGGTCAGCACTTCTGCCGGGAGCTGGCCGGCGGCAGCGGAGCCCGGCAGGCACAACGGTATCTGGAAGGCCGCGGGCTGACCCGGGAGAGCCTGGAGCGGTTCGGCATCGGCTATGCTCCCAGCCGATCCGATCGGCTGCTTCAGGAACTGAGGGCCGGGTATTCCCTGGATCAGTTGCGCCTCAGCGGGTTGATCCAGCGACGCGAGCGGGATTCCAGCCACTATGAACGTTTCCGGGGCAGGGTGATGTTTCCCATCTGGAACGAGGCGGGGAAAATCGTGGGGTTCGGGGGCCGGGCCTTGGGAGACGAGCAGCCCAAGTACTTGAATTCGCCCGAGACTCCCCTCTACAGCAAGAGCCGAACGCTCTACGCCCTGAATCTGGCGCGGGAATCCATCCGTCGACAGGGCCGGGCCGTTCTGGTCGAGGGCTACCTGGACTGCATCGCATTGCATCAGGCCGGGATCGGCAATGCGGTCGCCGTCTGCGGCACCAGCTTGACCGAGGCCCAGGTCCGGTTGCTGGGCCGTTTCACCAAGAAGGTAGTGGTGAATTTCGACCCCGACGAAGCCGGGGATTCGGCCACCGTTCGGTCGCTCGGCGTCCTCCTGGAATGCGGTTTCGGCGTGCGTGTGCTGGCCCTGCCCGACCGGCTCGATCCGGATGCCTACATTCGGCGGCATGGGACGGCCGCCTACAAGGAATTGCTGGAGCGGGCGCCCACCGACTTCGAATATCTGCTGGAGCGCGCCCGGGAAAAACATCCGCTGGAGACCATCGAGGGAAAGGTCGCCGCCGTCGAAGAGTTGCTGCCTTATCTGGCCCGGGTCTCCAATCGCATTGAGCGTGAGGAGAAAATCCGCCGGGTGGCCGAGTTTTTCGGGGTGGAGGAAACTGCCGTCCGGGTGGAATTGAACAAGGCGGCCCGCGGCGGCCGCCAGAAACTGGAGTTGAGCCGCTCTCAACTCAAACCTTCTCTGAGCCCGGCCGAACGGCTGCTGATCAAGGTCATTCTGGAACTCGATCGGGAAGCCGGGGAAATTGTGGATCAACTGGATCGGTCACAGGTTCACGTGGGGACCGAGTCGGAAGTCGTCTTTGGCGCCATCGTTGCTCTCTACAGGAAAGAGGGCCGGGTTGAGGTGGAGCGCCTGCGGGAGTCGCTGCCGGGGGACCGGGAGCAAAATTGGATTAGCGAAGCCGTATTTGTGGAGGGCGATCAGCACCAGGTCGCCGGTTGTTTGGAGTGGCTGGGACGAAAGAGGGTGGAAAAGGAAGTTGCCCTGCTGCAACGGGAGATCGAACTGGCTGAACGCTCTCAGGACTTTCAACTAGTTGCCAGTCTTCATTCCAGAAAAGCCAGACTCACCTTGTCCGTCGCCGGCTGAGGACACTTATCGTGGCCAGGGCCAGCGGGGAGAAGGATGAGACATAAGGATGGTCATGTCCAACATGGAAGATAACGACGCCATTGAAAACCTGGAACGCAATCTCAGTGTCAGCCTGGAGGACAAGTATGACGAGGTCAAGCAGTTGATCGGCCTGGGCAAGGAAAAGGGTTACCTGCTCTACGACGAGATCAACGATCTGCTTCCGGGGAACGTCACTTCCTCGGAGGAGCTTGACGAGATGTTCGCCATGTTTCGAGCCCAGGGCATTGAGGTCATCGACAGCGATCCCAAAACCACTGGGACGGAGAAGCTTGGCTTTGAGAGAGAGTCCAATGAGGAAGTCGGTCTGGACCTGACCCCGGGCGTGCTGGACAAGACCAACGACCCGGTTCGGCTCTACTTGCGCGAGATGGGAACGGTCCCTCTGCTTACCCGAGAGGGCGAGGTGGTAATCGCAAAGAAGATAGAACGGGGTCAGTTGAATGTCCTGAAGGCTGTCTCTCGATCACCGATCGCCATCAAGGAGGTGATCGAACTCGGGGTGCAGCTCCAGCGTCGGGAACGGTCTATCAATGACGCCATCATCTTGAACGATGACGTGCTCACCCCGGAACGGCTGGAGGCAAGGCTTCAGGAGACGGTGCGCGGGATCAGACGGATCCAGCGGTGGCTTCGAAAGCACAATCAGATCCTGCAGCAGTTGGCGAAGACGCCGAAATCCAGGCAAGGGCGCACCTATCGAAAGAATCGCTATGAGTTGATGCGCCACCGGGTCCGGATCTCCAAGTCGATACGCGCATTGGGTTTGATTCCCACCGAGCATGTCCGGCTGATCGATCAGATTCGGCGGCAGGGGGACAGTCTCCAGCCTTTGGAGCGGGAGACCGCCCGCCTGCAGCGAAGGATCTCCCACACCCGAGGCAAAAGCGTTACCGCGCTCAAGAGGGAGTTGAGCCTGATCAGGGAGAAGACCGCTGCCCTTGAGCGGGAAACCCAGACGCGGGGCATTGACCTCAAGAGAACGCTCCAGGCCATCAAGGACGGCGAGAGGCTGGCCGACAGCGCCAAACGGGAACTGGTGGAGGCGAACCTGCGCCTGGTCGTGTCCATCGCCAAGAAATATACCAATCGCGGGCTCCAGTTCCTGGATTTGATTCAGGAAGGCAACATCGGCTTGATGAAGGCTGTCGACAAGTTCGAATATCGCCGCGGCTACAAGTTCTCGACCTACGCCACCTGGTGGATTCGTCAGGCCATCACCCGCGCCATCGCCGACCAGGCCCGGACCATTCGTATTCCGGTCCACATGATCGAGACGATCAACAAGTTGATCCGCACCTCCCGCAGTCTGGTCCAGGAATACGGCAGAGAGCCGACCTCGGAGGAAATCGCCGCCCGGATGGACATTCCCGTTCAAAAGGTGCGCAAGGTCTTCAAGATCGCTCAGGAACCCATTTCACTGGAAACCCCTATCGGGGAAGAGGAGGATTCCCATTTGGGCGACTTTATCGAGGACCGCCAGGTTGTCTCCCCGGCAGAAGCCGTGATCAACATCAACCTGAAGGAGATGACCGAAAACGTCCTGAAGACGCTGACTCCCCGAGAGGAAAAGGTCATCAAGATGCGCTTCGGACTGGACAACGGGAGCGACCACACCCTGGAAGAGGTGGGACAAAACTTTGCGGTCACCCGCGAGCGCATCCGCCAAATTGAGGCCAAGGCCTTACGAAAGCTGCGTCATCCTTCTCGGAGCCGAAAATTAAGACCCTTTATGGACGGCTCCGGCCAGGAGTAGGTCGGCGGATTTGCCGGTTGACCACCCCGGAGCACTCCAGTTTGGGCCCATAGCTCAGTTGGTTAGAGCCGCCGGCTCATAACCGGCCGGTCGTAGGTTCGAGTCCTACTGGGCCCACCATTTCTCCCCGACAGATTCATCCATGCATCCGGATATTGAAAAACTCATTGAGCTGCAAGCGCTCGAGATTCGAATCAGGCGTGCCGCCGCCACCATTGAGCAGCTTCCCCGGGAGATGGCCGCCATGGAGGAACAACTGGGCGCCACCAGGAGCCTGATGGACCGGCAGGAGGCGACCCTGGGCCGGATTGCCGCCGAGCGACGTCAGCTCGAAGGGGAAATTCAGACCATCGAAGACAAAATTTCCAAATACCGTTCCCAACTTTCCGAGGTGAAGACCAACGAACAATACAAGGCCCTGCTGCACGAAATTGACTTTCACGGCGAGCGTATCGGCATGATGGAGGACAAGATCCTGGTCAGCATGGAAAAGGAGGAGGGCCTGCGTGCGGAACGTCTGCTGCTGGAGCAGCGGTTTCAGGAAGAGAGCGCTCAGGTCGATCGGGAAAAGCAGGTGGTGCGAAAGGAGGTCGAGGAGACCAAAATCGAGTTGGCCCGGCGGGAGGAGGAGGCTGGCGCCCTGATGGTCTTGATTACCCCGGAGGTCTACCAGACCTATCGCAAGATTGCCGGAGTGCGCAAAGGGGTGGCTCTGGCTCGAGCCGAGGAAAACTGCCAGGGCTGTCACGTGCGGATTCGCCCCAGTATGCTCAGCCAGGTCATGGGTGGGAAGCAGATCATTCACTGTGACAGTTGCGCCCGCTTTCTCTACTGGGAGCCGGACGCATCAAGCCCGCATTTCTCACCAGGACGCTGAGCATAAGGCAGAAAAGTGCTTGTCTTTAACATCTTGCGGCGCTTGGTTTGGAGTCTTCAGGGTACAGACTGTGCTGGGCGCGCCCTGGCTTGTCTTTTCCGCTTCAGCGCGCACATGCTCCCTCGAAATGGTGTTCCGGCTACGCCCTTCGGTCACGAGCACGCGCTGAAGCGGAAAATCCTGCGCCAAGTTGCACTCTTGAGAAGAGTGCAACCCCCTGGTGAGAAATGCGGGCTAGCGACGCGGGATAGAGGAGGAGAGCGCTTGAAAAGCCTGGTGGCCTTCGTCGATGGCGGATCCCGTGGAAATCCCGGGACCGCGGGTTATGGAGCCCACATCGTGGATGAGGAGGGGAAGGTTCTGGCGAGTCTTTCGGGACCTCTGGGAGTCCGCAGCAACAACTACGCCGAGTATGCGGGTCTGATTGCGGCGCTCGACTATGCTCTTTGCAACCGGTTTGAGAAGGTGACCGTCTTTGCCGATTCGGAGCTCATGGTGCGGCAGATCAGGGGGGTCTACAAGGTCAGGAGTCCCAACCTCAAGAGGTCCTTCCAGCAGGCTCGCGCCTTGATCGGTCAGCTCAAGGCGTTCTCCATACGGCACATCCCCCGGGCCCGGAACCGGGAGGCCGACCGCTTGGCCAACCTTGCCATGGACGGTCAGGCCGGCGGCTAGCGAGGCGAGGCCTCCGACCGACAAGCACTGAGCGGAAAAGAGTTATCCACGAAGGGGCACGAAGGACCACGAAGGGCTCTGGAGCCGCGTACCCCCCCTCCGGCTCGACTGCGGGCTTCGCCCTGGTCTCGCCGACTCCCCCTCCAGGGGGGAGTGATTCTTGAGGCCAGCACAAGGCTCCTTGCCCGATTCCTTGGCAGGATGTAACCCATGTTCCCGGTCCAAGGTGTAAACGACGTCCCCGGTTCGTACCGCGGGTATCACTCCCCCCTCGAGGGGGAGTCGCAGAGGCCGAGCCGCCAGGCGAAGGCTGATGCGGTGGGGGGGGCAACCAATACCCGCCTCCTTGCCGCCGGTAGTGCCTCTGATCGTCACTCACGGGGCGCCGCGTACCCCCCCCACCGGCTCGACTGCGGGCTTCGCCCTGGTCTCGCCGACTCCCCCTCCAGGGGGGAGTGATTCACGTGGTGATGGTCGAGGGCGGCTTTGACGGTGTGTCGGTCCCGCTCGGATGGATGAAATGCAGGGGTTTCAATGTCGAGGTCAGCTTCAGCTCCCGAGCCAGCCGGTAGAAGTGGAGCAACCCGTCCACATTCTCCTCATCCAGCGAATAATCGATGCACCGGGTAAGATAGGAGTGAACCTGTTCGTCGGGAAGCCGCAGTTGGCGAGACTGCTGGCGGACAATGTCGTCCAGGTGGGCTTTCCCGTAACGGTAGGACTCTTCAAAGGGAGAGGTGTCCTCCAGCCGGCTTTCCGCGCGGCAGGCCCAGAAGGCAAACACAAAGGGCTTGCCGGTCTCCTCCCGCCAGGCTTCCGACAGATCGTAGCGGTGCAGGCCGCCGGTATCGGCGGTCAGGGCGGCGTCACCGATCAGGAGCGCGGCGTCACGGTGACGTAACATGGAGGCCAACTCCGGCTCATGAGCGTAGAGGGCTGGATTGAGTTGAAATCTTATCCGGAGCAAGATCCGGAGGAGGGCCACGGAGGTTCTTGAGGATCGATCCAAAGCGATGCTCCTGATCCGGGGCAACGGCACTTTACTGACCAGCAGAACGCTTCGGACGCTCCCCTTGGCCGCCACTGAAAGGTTGGGGATGATCCTGAGGTCAGGGATACGTTGGTACTCAATGGCGGGGATCAGGCCGATATCCACCGATCGGGCTGCTATTTTGTCGGCGCACAGCGCCGGCGGCGAGAAGTCCAACTCAAACTGGTCTTTGGGCCGGTTTTGGATAAAGCCCCAGGACAGCGGCAGCGCATTGAGGTAGCCGACGATCGAGAGCTTGAGTTTCCTCACCCGAGCATTCTAGCTGCTTTCAGGAACCAGGGGAAGCGGCGGCTTTCGAGGCTGACGTGATTCTGGACAGGCAGTGCGTTCACGGGACGGCGCTACTCATCCGCCGCCAACGCGGCTGCGGCAGCGCGGGGTTCACACGACTTCGCCGCTCTTCCCTAAACCACAAGGCTGCGGGGGGACAGGATTTTTTTGTATTGGGTATTCCCCAGGCGTGAGCCCAATGAGAGCGGCTGTCACCAATACCCCGACTCGTCGGAGGAGCGACTGATTTAAAATAGATAACCCCCGGGCGGAAGCCCGGGGGTTCCAGTAAGCCGCGAAAGCGGCGTCCGCATGGTGCCGTGGGCGTAAGCCGGGCGCAAGCCATTGGAAATCCTGCCGCCATGGGTGCTTTTCCAGTATAATTTCACTTCTTGGAGCCGTTCGGCCTGGAGGCAACATGAGCTACCGGAACAAGTTTCTGGTGATTCTTATCTCAACGGTGTTGGTGTTCTATTCGGTGGTTGGAGGTCTGCTGGGCAGAGATGGCGGCGATGGGGACGCCTATGCGCCATTAAGCATCTTCACCGAGGTGCTTGCCAAGATCCAGGGGGTCTACGTCGAGGATCCCAATCTTTCCAAGGTGATGCACGGTGCGCTGCTGGGCCTGCTGGAGTCTCTGGACCCCTACAGCACCTACCTTACGGCGGAGGAATACCAGCGCTACCAGAAGAGCAGGACCAGCGGCGACGGCGACATCGGGCTGGAACTGTCCAAGGAAAGGTCGCTCGGATATATCAAGGTCATTCACCCCGTCGAAGGGAGTGTGGCGGAAAAGGCCGGGGTGGAGCTGGGGGATATCATCGAGTCCATCGATGGAGTTACCACCCGAAACATCGGCCTGGTTCAAGCCGGGTATCTGCTTTCAGGGGATGTCGGCTCCAAGGTTGAGCTCAAGATTCGGAGGCCCCCGCGATCCGAGCCGCTGATGATGTCGGTGTCGAGGGAACGGCTCCGGTCCCCTTCAGTCCGGGCGCGTCTGCTGGAAGATAACATTGGCTACCTGAGAATTTCCCGCTTTGCGGATGGAGTGAGCGCCGCTATTCGGGAAAAACTGAAATTCCTGGAGAGCCGGGGGGCCCGGAAGCTCATCCTGGACCTTCGCAATTGTGGAGGTGAGGCCTTCGAGGAAGGGGTTGGGGTGGCCAATCTGTTCCTGGACCACGGCGTGATCGCCTATTCCGTGGGCCAGAAGTCTCCCAGGAAGGAGTTTGTGGCCGACCCGGAAAAAATTGCCTCGAGATTGCCCCTGGCGGTGCTGCAGAACTATGGCAGCGCCTCGGCCGCCGAGATCGTGTCTGCGGCCATCAAGGAAAACCGGAGAGGAGACATCGTCGGAGTCCGCAGCTTCGGCAAGGCCTCTGTCCAGAAGCTCTTTGCCCTTCCCGGAGGCGCGGCCGTGTTGCTTTCGGTTTACAAGTACTACTCTCAATCGGGTCAGGTGATACAGAACCGGGGCATTGCTCCCGACTACGAGATCGCGGACTCTTCGGCAAAGCCGGCCTCCGGACGGGACCCGGATGGCGCTGGTCCCGAACGGAAAGAGGAAGACCTGCAACTGAAAAAAGCCATCGAAATTCTCAACTCGCTCGCCGTCCACGAGCGTGAGGCTGCTTGATTGGCGTTGGCGGTAAGACTGCTTGAACCGCAACGAAGTTGACAGATGAGTCAAGTTTCAGGCGCCAGCAAACAGCTACAGGCTCGGCGGTCTGAAGCCGAGCCTCGCTAGTCGACACCTCCCAGGATACCCGCAACACCCCTCCCCCACCCGCATGTCGCTGCTGGCGTCGCTGCGGAGCTTGGTTTCCGTATCTCACATGGATAGACAGGATGGACAGGATGAACCCGATGGTTTTCTGTCTCTATTATCCTATCCACCCTGTTCATCCATGTTCCATTTCATCCATGTTCCATTTCATCCATCCATAATCTTCCACAGGTCAAACAGCAAGCGCATGGTCCTTCCGAAGACATCAATCAGCAGTTTGCCACAGGTTAACCCGCATTTCTCACCACAGGTTGCACTCTTGAGAAGAGTGCAGGGAGTGAGGGTCGTGTTTAGCGTCATTCTGGAGAGGCAGTGTGTTCCGGGACGATGCCACAAAATCGCCGCCTATGCGGCTGCGGCAGAGCAGAATCCACACGACCCCGGGCTCACACCCGGGGCTAAGTGCTGCCGCGGCTACGCCGCTCTATAAGGAAGCCTTGTAGGCGGCGTTTCGCCGGGTCACCCACTCCAACCGCGGCTTCGCCGCTCTCCCCAAAATCACAACACTGCCGGGGGCCAGGATTGTTAAATGACAATCCCCCGGGTGCCAGCCCGGGGTTCCAGTAAGCCGCGAACGCGGCGTCCGCACTTAGCCGTGGGCGTGAGCCCATGGAACGCTCGGCGTTAGAGTTGAGCCGCGTAGGCGGCGGCAGCAATCATCCCGGGTGCTCGGTCTCAGACAAGCCAGGGTGCGCCCAGCGCAATGTGTACCCTGAAGGCTCTCCCAAAAAGCGCTTCAAGATGCTAAAAAAAACACTTTCCAAGGCGATACCCAGCGACCTGGTGAGAAATGCGGGTTAGCCGGGCCCCCGCCCTGCCGTGCGGATCATTCGAGGAAAAACGGCCGATCGTTAATGAAGATGAACCACGAATGGACACGAAGACAGATAGACCTCCTTCAACGACAAGCGGCACCAAAATGCTTCTGCAATATTGTGCCCTTGGAGTGACTTCGTGGCTTTGGTGGATAACCCCCTCAATTGGTTTCAGGCAAGTCGGGCCCCGCCCTGCCGTGCGGATCATTCGAGAGTGAAACACCGGGTCCTTATGGCCTATCGGGAGGTGGAACCATGTCTCGCTAAACCGGTTTGCCGCTTTAGGGAACATCGATAGACAGGATGGACAGGATAAACAGGACGAGAAGTTGCTGCACAGGAAGCTGACTGGCTCGATGATCGGGTACAGGTTTAAAGTGATCCATGAGCTTGGGAGCGGGTTTTTGGAATCCTTGTTTAAGAAAAGGCGATGGTCGAACTCAAGACGCTGACACCTCTCACCAAACCATCCTGTTTATCCTGTCCATCGATGTAAATTAAACGACTCATGCTGGACGCCGATACCAAACGCCGGGAATTGCAGGGTGTAACTTCGTGTCCTTCGTGGATAACCCCTCAACCGGTTTTCCTTCAGCCGAACCCAGATGTTGTTTCAGGCAAGCCGGGCCCCCGCCCCCCACGACGGGGCGGATCATACGAGGGTGAAACAATCAGAAATCGATAATTCTTTCGTGACCTTGGTATCCCGTCGCGGTTAACCTCAACGCCTTAGTGGCCCTTCGTCGTTCTTAGTGGCCCTTCGTGGATAACTCTTTTTTCTTTTGTTTCAGGCAAGCCGGGCCCCCGCCCCCCACGACGGGGCGGATCATACGAGAGTGAAACAATCGGAATTCGATAATTCTTTCGTGACCTTGGTATCCCGTCGCGGTTAACCTCAACGCCTTAGTGGCCCTTCGTCGTTCTTAGTGGCCCTTCGTGGACATCTTTTTGCCCTTCGTGTCCCTTCGTGGATAATCCCCCAATCAGCCGCTTCCCTTGAGCCTGGCTTGGGCCTGTTCCCTCAGTCGGTCGATTTCGGATCGCATTCTTTTCATGGCTTCCGCATAGCCTGCCGGTGTCGCCGTGGGTGACTTCAGATAGTCCAGGACTTTCTGCTCGGCTTGAATGAAGGGCCGGCAAAATTCCAGCAGGAAGGGAGCAACGCGGTTGGGGATCGAAACCACGCCGTTGCCGTCAGCATGGATCAGGTCCCCCGGGTGGACCTGCAGTCCTCCCACGACCACCGGCAGATGGAATTCCAGGAACCGGCAGTAGCCGTGGGAGACCACGATGGAGGAGGCCCAGCAGGGGAATCGCATTTCCCGGACCTGTTCGATATCCCGTCCGGCTCCACTGGTGATGAGTCCGGTGAATCCGAAGGTCTGAAAGGCCGTGGCCATCACTTCACCGTAAGTGGCCGACCGGGGCGTCTCGTCCAGATCCTGAACCACTATGATCCTGGGTGCGGGCAGGGAGCCGGCATCCTGGATCAGCTGTCCCATTCCCAGGTAGGAATCTCCCGATTGGGCCGGGTAGCCGGAGCGGTAGGTTGCGGTGACGGCGTAACCGACGACCGGAGGCAGCTCCGGGTAGATCGCCTTCAGCGAATGGTTGCTGAAGCCTGCAACTCGGGAGCGCAGGTTGAACAACTCGATGACATTGGCGATGGTCGGCGAATCGTACTGGGTGAGTCCCTCCAGTCGGCTGCCGCTGAGTGTGGGTGTGCCACCCGTGGGCTGGTCGTTGGCGGATAGGTTCATGGTTGATCTCCTCCTTCAGTTTGGTGAAACCCCTCGGGTGAAACAGGTGCCTAGCCCGCATTTCTCACCAGGACGCTGAGCATAAGGTAGAAAAGAGCTTGTCTTTAACATCTTGCGGTACCTTGTTTGGAGTCTTCAGGGTACAGACTGTGCTGGGCGCGCCCTGGCTTGTCTTTTCCCCTTCAGCGCGCACATGCTCCCTTGAATGGTGTTCCGGCTACGCCCTTCGGTCACGAGCACGCGCTGAAGCTGAAAATCCTGCGCCAAGTTGCACTCTTGAGAAGAGTGCAACCCCCTGGTGAGAAATGCGGGCTAGCGCCATTCTCAACCGGACAGGCCCGCCCTCCACGATGAGATGGCCGAAACCAGGTCGCCAAGACCGGGATCGGGCCGTTGAAATAGCCGAATGGCGGCGATGCCCGCCGCGCCCTGCTTCAGGCAGTCCTGGTAGTTGTGAATATCGATCCCCCCCAAGGCGAAAACCGGTCGGTTCGATTGTTTGACGGCCGCTCTCAAGGCCGGCAATGTGACCGGGGAGCCGTATCGTCGTTTGGAAGGTGTCGCAAACACGGGGCCGAAAACCAGATAGTCGGCTCCCTGGCGGAGCGCCGTGGCCACTTCCGGCCGGTTGTGGGTGGAGACGCCGATCAGGAATCCCTTATTCGAGACCCGGGTCCGAATGGCATCGGCCGGCAGAGACGCCTGCGCCAGGTGGACTCCGTGCAGACCGGCGGCCAGGGCAATGTCCAAACGGTCGTTGATCAGGATTTTGGTGGTGTGACCCCGCGCCATGGCTCGCGCTTGCACTGCGAGCTGATACAGTTCCCGAGCCGGCAGGTTCTTTTCCCGAATCTGCAGAAAATCGACTCCGGCGCCGATGACCCGCCGGATTTGTTGAAGGAGGGGGGTCTCAGAGGTCTTGCGATCGGTGATGCAATAGGTCCATGCCATCTATTTGGAGTTGAGTTGGGCCAGCGTCGCCTTGAAGTGAATGGCCTCCCACAGGCCGATGCCGATGTCGACAATCCCCAACCCGGACACGGCCCCCCGAAAATAGTTGCTGAGCACCACCTGTTTCATCGGGAGAAGGTAGTGGAGAAAGAGATTGCGTTCCCAATAGGGTGTCCAGGGAAAGATTACAAGGAAGAGACCGAGTTCGAAACAGAAGAATATGAAGACGATGACCAGGATCTTGTTAGCCATTCACCGATCCTTGCTGTTCGTCAAATCTTCTCTCGGATCGAAATTTCCACGTCCGGCGCCGGCGCCATTGACGGCCAACCGCAAACGCCCCGAAAGCTGGTGCGGTGAAGCGGAGTCGGTCCCAGCCGCCGCAAGGCTTCCCGATGCTTCCGGGTGCCGTATCCCATGTTGTTTTTCAGGTCATAACCCGGGTATCGGGCATCCAGGTTCAGGATCATGCGGTCCCTGGCAACCTTGGCCAGGATCGAGGCGGCCGCGATGGAGACGGAACGCCGGTCGCCTCTCACGATGGATTGCTGCGGCATCGAAATCGGCACGACCACCGTGCCGTCGCAGAGCAGATAGTCCGGCCTTGTTTTCAGCTTCCCGACAGCCAGCAGCATGGCTCTGCGGGTCGCTTCCAGAATGTTGATCCGATCGATGGTGGATGAGTCCACGAAGGCAACGGCATGGTCTTCGGCCGTCTCTCGGATTTCATGCGCCAGTTTCAACCGTTGCCGGGGACTCAGTGTTTTGGAGTCGTTGATGCCGGGAGGGACGCGCCGGGGATTCATGATCACTGCCGCGGCACACACTGGACCGAACAGGGCTCCGCGACCGACCTCGTCCAACCCCGCAATGCTGCGGTAGCCGCAGTCTTGCGCCTGGGCTTCGAAAGTGAGATTGCAGTTGTCTAGTCCGCATTTCTCACCGGGGGGTTGCACTCTTCTCAAGAGTGCAACTTGGCGCAGGAATTTTCCCCTCAGCGCGTGCTCGCGAGCGAAGAGCGTAGCGGTCACTACGTTCGAAGGAGCCTGTGCGCGCTGAGGGGAAAAGGCCAAGCCAGGGCGTGCCCAGCGCACTCTGCACATGCAAGCCCCTATAGTTTGGCCAATCAAGACACTGAAAACAAACTGCCTTTAATCATTTACCCAGCGTCCCGGTGAGAAATGCGGGCTGGGTGGGTGGGGCGGGCGGATACAGGCGGCAGGAGTGCCTCGCAGAATGCACCTGGAATGCCCGACGGCTCCAGAGAATGGTTCCGAGTCCCTGGCCGGCGAAAGCACTCCAGGTCAATAGACTCTGAGTTCCTTGATTTTGGCCGCTTTCCCTCGGCGGCTGCGGAGGTAGTAAAGTTTGGCCCTCCGCACGCGACCTCTTCGAACCAGCTCGATTTTGTCGATGATAGGAGAGTGCAGGGGGAAGATTCGTTCGACTCCCTGCCCGAAAGACGTCTTTCTCACGGTGAAGGAGGATCGCAGGTCGCCTTCCTTCCTGGCGATCACGGCGCCTTCGAATACCTGCACGCGTTCCTTCTCGCCTTCCCTGATTTTCACGTGCACCCGGATCGTGTCTCCCACCCGGAAACCGGGATGGTCCGTGCGCATCTGGCTGTGTTCCAACTCGCTCAGGGCATGCATAAGATACTCCGGGGAAACGGGTCACGCCTCGAATTTCGTTTCCAGCAGGCGTTTGTCCTCTTCCGACAAACAGCCGTATTTTAGTAGATCGGGACGGTTTCTCAAAGTCTTTTCTAGAGCCTTCCTGCGTCTCCAGAGCTCGACCCTTCGATGGTCTCCGGATAGCAGGAGGCGGGGAACGTTGAGGCCCTGGAAGCATTCCGGCCGGGTGTATTGAGGATAGTCCAGGATTGCGGGTGCCGGAACGCGGTCTCTCGAGCCGGTGGTCGCCGCGGGGCGGGAAAAGGATTCGTTGAGGTTGCTGCGATGGTTGTGGAGCACTCCCGGAACCATTCTCACGATACAGTCGATCAGCACGCAGGCTGCCAGTTCTCCACCGCTCAGAACGTAGTCGCCAATGGAGATTTCGTCGGTGGCCAAGTGGTCGGTGACTCGTTCGTCAATGCCTTCGTACCGGCCGCAAATCAAGATGAGATGCCGGCAGCCCGCCAGTTCGCGGACCGTCTCCTGGGTCAGCTTACGGCCCTGAGCCGAAAGCAGGACGGTCCTGAATGCCGGGGAGGAGCTGTCTTGGGAAGCGAGGCTGTTGACGGCTCGGAAGAGGGGCTCCGGCTTGAGGACCATGCCCTCCCCGCCCCCGAAGGGCCGGTCGTCGACCGTCCGGTGGCGGTCACTGGTGTGGGCTCTGAGGTCGTGAATCCCGACGGAAACCAGGTTCTTCCTGACAGCCTGCCTCACCATGCCGAACTCGAACGGGCCCTGGAAGAACCCCGGAAAGATAGTGATGATATCGAATTGGAGGGGTTTCGTTCCGGACACCGGTTGCAGAACCCTTCGGGCGGGCTAGCCCGCATTTCTCACCGGGGGGAGTGATAATGGCGCAGGACTTTTTTCCTCAGCGCGTGCTCGCGAGCGAAGAGCGTAGCGGTTTCTACTTTCGAGGGAGCATGTGCGCGCTGAGGGGAAAAGGACAAGCCAGAGCGCGCCCAGCGCCGTCTGTACCGGCAAGCCCCTAAAATGGGGCCAATCCAGGTACTGGAGACAAACTGCGTTTTATCATGGTTCCAGCGACCCGGTGAGAAATGCGGGCTAAAGCTCTTCGAGCCCCCTGGGAAGCTCGCAGATCAGCTCCTTTTTGGACACGTCCACACTGCGGACGATATCCTTGACAAAGGGGACGAGCAGTTCCTTTCCGCCCCGCCTCACGTTGAGTAGGAATTGTCCTCCAACGTCGAGCACCTCGGTCACCTGGCCCAGCCTGCGGCCCTTGCTGTCTCTGGCCACACAGTCGATAAGGTCAAATTGATAGTAAGATCCTCGGGGGAGGACCAGGAGTTTCTCCCTGCCGATTCTCACTTCATGGCCGCGCAGCCCTTCGGCAGCCCCGATATCGTCGATGCCGGAAAATTTCAGGATAATGCGTTGCTTGTGAAGTCGGAACGCTTCCAGAGCCAAGGGGAAAGGGCTGTGGCCGTTCTTCTGCAGGTAGACTTCCTGGAGGTGTTGAAATCTCTGGGGAAAATCGGTGAGCAGCTCGGCGGCCACCTCACCTTTGTTGCCTTGGGGCTTGATGATCTTGGCAATGCTTACCAGATCGTTACGCGACAAAAGGTTCTACTCCAGGATCTCGAGCGTGAAACGTTTCTTGAGCTTCATGCCCGCCGCTCCCAGGATGGTACGGATCGAGCGCGCCGTTCTCCCTTGCTTTCCGATCACCTTCCCGAGATCGCTGGGAGCCACCCTCAACTCAAGAACGGTTGTCTGCTCGCCCTCGATCGGTTTCACCGTGACTTGATCGGGATGATCCACCAACGCCTTCGCAATCTCTTCGACCAGCTCCTTCATGGCTACCTCCTAGGTGTGTTCTGGTCGACTCGTAGAACCACCGCTTCACGCAAAAGGGAGCTGCCGCGGATTATCCAATCTTGCTGAGGAAGCTTTTGACGGTATCGGTAGGCTGTGCCCCCCTGGCTACCCAGAATTCATATTTCTCCTTGTCCAGATGAATGGAAGCTGGATCGGTTTTGGGGTTGTAATGCCCGAGTTGGTCGATGTACCTGCCGTCACGCCGTTTTGACTTCTCCAGGACGACAATTCGGTAAGAGGGATGTTTCTTCTTTCCGGTGCGGGCCAGTCTTATGGTCAACAACGCGTCTTCCTCCTTGGGCTAGGGGTGGATTGGGATAGGAGAGCTGCCGGTTCCAATGGGCGGGTGTTCGACCTTTCGGATCTCCGGGCCTGCGGAGGGACCCGACCAGGGGATGGCGCGCGGCCGCCGGTGCCTCCGAAAACCACTGAGGCTACCTTGCATCGAGGGAACTTTCTTCACCTCCCCCGTCATTCAGATGAACATCTCCTCATCCTGGTGAGCTTCATTCACCGGGTTGCGTTTGCGGCCGAACAGGACATTCAACCCGCTCGACAACCCGCGAATCAGTGCCGACAGCTCCCCTACGGGAGTCAGGATGCTTTCCTGGACAGCCTGAGAGGTAGCTTCCATTCTTTCGATAGCGTGGGTGACCACTTCGTCGGCCTTGGAAATCTGCTGGCGGGCCTTGTCGGTAGTCTCCTCAATCACCGAGTTGACTTCCCCGATCCGGCGCTGCACCGTTTCGGTGACTCCCGTCAGGTTTTCCGTGGCGGATCGGGCACTCTTCAAGATGTCCTTGAATTCCCCAAGGACCTCGCGCATCTCCTTGATGGCCGGCTCGCCCTGTTGTTCGACCATGACTCGTATGCGATCGAGGTTCCCCCCCATCTTGCGCACCGCAGCCAGGAGTACGACCATGGTTCCCAACTGGAGGCAGATGAAGACGGCAACCAGGATCAGCAGGACGCCGACCAGATTTTCCAGGTTGTGGCCGAAAAGGTTCTCCACGGTGTTTCTCCGGATGTCGATGTTTCAATCCGCCGGGCAGGTCCGGGTGTCGTTTCGGTTGCCCACTGACCCTGACCAGTCGATTGGGAGCTACTTGGACTCCAGCTCTGCCTTGGTTTTCTCTTCCTCGTAGGCCTGCTTGCCGGCCGCGATGGCTGCCGAAATCTGGTCTTTTTGGCTGCCGACGGCTTCCTTGCCTTTTTCAAGGCCTTTTTCAATGTAGTCGGACATCTTGTCGGAAGTGCCGCGGGTTGCCGTGGCCACCCTCTCCCGGCTTTCGGCCGTCCGCTGAACGATGATGTCCCGGGTTTCCCGCCCGGTTCGGGGCGCAAACAGCAGTGCTACGATAGCCCCAATGCCGCCACCGACCAGGAAGTAAGCCAGCTTTGACCCGCCGTCAGTACCTTCTCCCATAACTGTTTTACCTCCTCCTGAGGAGCGCTGCATAACAGCTTGAGTGTAGCACAATCCCGGAGGCTGTCCCAATGGAATCGGGGCTCCGAGAGGTCACCCGGAGACCGGCGCCGGCGCCTCCCGCCAGACCGCCCGCAGCCCCTAACCCGCATTTCTCACCACGGGTTGCACTCTTGAGAAGAGTGCAGGGTGTGAGGTCGTATTTAGCGTCATTTTAGAGAGGCAGTGCGTTCCGGGACGATGCCACACAATCGCCGCCTACGCGGCTGCAGCAGCGCAGAATCCACACGACCCCGGGCTCACGCCCGGGGCTAAGTGCTGCCGCGGCTGTGCCGCTCTATAGGGAAGACCTGTAGGAGAGGTTTCCTCAGCTGACCTGGGCCAACCGCGGCTTCACCGCTCTCCCCTAAACCAAGACACTGCCGGGGGACAGGATTTTTGAAGGATTGTTCACCGGGCGCCAGCCCGGGGGTTCCAAAAAGCCGCGTAGGCGGCGTCCGCACTTAGCCGTGGGCGTAAGCCCATGGACTACGGTAATTCCATCCCCCGAGCCGCGTAGGCGGCGGCAGCACGTAGCCCGGATTTCTCGCCAGGGACAGGACGCATCGGTTCTCCGAATCTTTTAACATACTTTTAAAAAAGAAGTTAACGAGATTTTCGGAGCAGAATCGATGCGCACACGGTGTAACAGTAGACTGCTGGAGTTTGAAGGCTTCGGCCGGCGCAGCTTGGTGGCGAAGAAACTTATTTTTCTTATGGTTTTTCTTCGTGCCCCTTCGTGGTCCTTCGTGCTCTTTCGTGGATTGAGAGCCGACGTTTATTACCATTGGTGAGACATGCGGGTCAAGGTCCGGTTTCGGAAGGAAAAAAAAGGCGAGCCGGGTAGCTCAGTCGCATGGTGGGGGACAGAGTTCCGCCAAGTTTGGCCTCGATCTCAAAGACGCCACTGGGTCTCGAGGGGACCTCGAATTCAATGGCGTAGAAACTGTCCGCCCATTCAAAGGCTTCCCGGAGAGTGCGGGGGATGTCTCCGGTCGATTTGGAAAGGAATATCCGGCCGCCCGCGGCGCCGGTCACCTGCCCCAAGCCGTCCTGGTAGGTGCGGTTGAGGGAGTCTCTCCCGGGAGCGACGTGGACCACCAGGAGGGGGACCGGAAAGCGCAGCATGACCGTGGATATGCGGTAGATGTCTTGCTGCAGCGCCCGTCCGGGGAAGCGGCGGCTGAGGTCCCTGCGGTCGCTGCGGTTGATCGGGGGGTTCCGGTATTCGGTTCGGTAGTTGGCCACGTCGCTGTCGGTGACCAGAATGACGGCCACTCTGACATTGCTTCTGAGCATCAGGGATGAGGAGAAATCGGCCAGGGCCTGGATGGATTCCAGCAGGCCGGCCTTGCCGAGCTGACGGCTCTGGCGGATTTTTTTCAACAGGAGGGACTTGTCCTTGGTGGGATCCTGGATCACCGAGAGGGTCTCCTGAGCCCCGATGAGGCCCACCCAGTACTCGGGACCCAACTTCTTGACCTCATCGGACAGGGCCTGTTTGGCGGCGTTGATGGAGGGTTGGTCTTCGACCAGGTCGAAAGCCAGGAAGAGGAGAGTCGGGGTGCCGGGCTGCTCCTGCCGTATGATGTGCAATGGCGAAGAGCCGGCGAAAATGGAAACGTCTCCGCTCCCGATCCGGGGTTGAATGGGCGCGCCTTCTTCCAATACCCACAAGGGGACACAGAAGCGAATGCCTCCGGCAGCGGGTATCTTATCGGCGGGCCGCCCGGCAGGCGACAGCAGCAGGCACAGGCCCAGGACCACCGGCCAGTTAACTGATGGAATGGCGCCGGAAACCATCCAATTTCCTCTCTTCGGGAGTATTTTCTTCAGGAGCGGTTCAGGCTAGAAGCTCAATCGGAGTCCAAGCTGGACGATGCGCCCGCCTCGGGAGCCAATAATACGGCCGGCGTTGCTGTTGGGGTTTTCGCGGGATCCGATGATGGCGTCCGGCCGGTTGAGGTTGGCATGGTTGAGGGCATTGAAGGCCTCGCCGATGAATTCCAACGTCCAGACCTCGCTCACCGGCACTCGCTTGCTCAGGGACATGTCGAGGTTCCAGAAGCTGGGATTCCGCAAGGTTGGATGATTGCGCGGCCCATCTCCCAGAGTGAAGTCTTCGGGTTGGTCAAAAGCTACAGGATTAAACCATTGGGAAGCCGAGCGATTCTCCGGGTGGGGATTGACCCCGGGAACCAGATTAACCCTCAAGGATTCGGCCACGCCGCCGGTGTTGTTGAACAGGGTTCTCAAACGAATCGGAGTGCCGCTCTGGAAGATGCTCATGCCGCTCATGGTCCAACCCCGCCCCAGGGTGTTGATCCAATTTCGCGAGCTGGAGAAACGGTGGCCCTCTCCAAAGGGAAGCGCGTAGAGGTAGCTGGCTCTCAAGCGGTGCGTTCTGTCGTAAGAGGAAAGCGACTTTTCGGCTTGCAGGTTGGTTGAATTCTGAGGGGGCTTGCCTTTCAGCAGGTTGTCGATGGCCTTGGAATACGAATAAGAGCCGGTGAAGCTCAAGCCCTTGGAAAGTCGCTTATCGACACGGAGTAACCCACGATGGAGGGAGTTTGATCCGGCAGGGTAGCCGTACCCATGGGCGACGCGGCGAAACTGGGGAAAGGGTCGCAGCGACTGGTTGAACTCCAGGTCGTTCAGCCGGTCCCGGAACTGCAAGGCAGAAGGGGCGAGCGGGTTGAGATTCACGTCGTTACCCATAAAGAGATGAGTCCCGCGTTCCCCGATGTAGGCCATGCGCACAGCGAAGTCGGAGAAGTCTCTTTCGACTTCCAGTCGCCACTCGTGACTTTCGGGCATTTGGAGGTGCCGTTCAAAGTATGCGGCATCCTGGTCGTTGGCGGCAGTCGAAGTGAGGTCCGGCGGGTTGGCTACCTGAGGGAAACCTTGCCGGAGCAGCAATACCGGCTCCAACTGCCGGTTGGGCGAAGTGAGCAGCGGCGTGGCGTTAAACCCCAAGGTGCCCAGGTTGGTCGGGTCCAGTGGAAGGGAATCGGAATAGAGCCCATAGTTGGCGCGAATGACCGTCCTGCGGTCTCCCCAAGGGCTCACCGCTACGGCGACTCCAGGTTCCCAGCTGACCTGGTTAGGGGTAAAGGTTCTAGGCCGCCCATCCCGGCCCGCGAAAACGAGGATCCCGGGTCGCCCGTTCTCGGGGTTCAGACCCTCGAAGTCCAAGCTGGACTGCCGGTCAAATTTTTCACGAGGCGCCGTGTCAAGTTCCAGGTTCAATCGAAAGGTCCAGGTGAGCTTGGGAGTGATCTGATATTCGTCACTGAGTCCCACTTCATACTGCTCCGATCGCAAGTAGGTGGGGTGCAATACCATCGACTGCTGGGCGCGGTCGGGCATCCCCAGCAGGAATTGGGCGGCGGGGCTTCCGGTGTTGTTGACGCCCGGCAGCCCGGTAATTTCGCCGGAGAAATCGAATCGGCCTGAAGGGTATCGGGAGCGGAAGCTGTTCACCTGACGCCAGTAAGCCTTGCCGTGCAGCTTCAGGTTGTGTTTGTTGTAGCGCAGGCTGATTGCATCAGACAGCGAATAGTTCGCAATCCGGTAACGGGCCATAGCCCCGGGTTGGGTGCCGATATCGACAAAGTGGCCCAGATCAAATCGAGGGAAGGCGCCGCTTCCCAGTCCCTTGATCCCGAGCTGTTCCGGGAAATGAGTCCGGTGGAATTTCTCTTGGGCGGTGGCCAGGGAACGATGCTGCGCCCACAAGGAGAACTGGTTGACTACTCGGGGAGAGACGCTGAAGGTGTGGCTGAACCTTCCACTCCTGGAGCCGACAAGGCGCTGGGGCCTGCCCGGGTTGGCGGGGCTGGCGAAAATCGGGGCCGAGCCGTCGATCCCGCTGGAGAAGCGGCCGTTCCAGGTGAGCTTGTGCCTGGTCCCCATATCGTGGTCAAGCTTCCACACCGTTCCGTTGGGTGTGTTGGTTTCGGTCGCGTTGGCGAAGAAATTGTTGCGCAGGAACGGGCCCACGTTGGTGTTGGGTTGGGGATAATAGTCCAGGGCCCTCAGGGCGACCGGATCCAGCCGATGGGCCGGAATTCGGTTCCCCGGAAAGGGATCGCGCAGGTACTGCAGGTTGGATAAGGACACCGGTTGGCCCGGATCGTAGTCGGGGTTGGGCCGGGTTGTGGCCGGATCGTAGATTGCGACCGGGCGTCCGGCGTTGTCGACCAGGTCGGAAAAGTCTCCCGAACGCTGCAGTGGCGTTGGAACGTCTCCCAAGTAGAGCCGGGAGATCCTTTCCCGCGTGCCTTCGTAGGCGATTGAGAAGAAGGTCCGTCCCCGGCCGTCGTAGAGCCGTGGAACCGTGACCGGTCCGGTCAGGTTGAAACCGAACTGATTCCGCCGCAACAGGGATTTGGTTCCATTGGCCTGCCGGACTTCATGGGGCAGGGCATCCAGCGCATCGTTGCGAAAGTACTCGTAAAGGTTGCCGCGGTAATCCCGGGAGATGCGCCGCCCCCCCTCACCCTTCTCTCCGCCGGGATAATCCAGCGTGATCCGTTGGATCTGAGCCCGGTATTCCCCAATGGCCTTCCGCAGTTCTGGGGGAACGGCTTGAGCCGGGGACGGGGTCCCCACGGGCTCGAGGGGGCCCAACCCGGCAACGGCCCGAGGCGGAGGCGTTGAGGAGGGAGGTTGCCCCGCGGCCTTCTTTTCCTCCCCGAAGCCGGCCGTATGGAAAGAGGCCAGCACCAGGACAGCCAGGGTGAGAAAGCTTCCCGGAATCCGGATTCGGGCTCGATTGGCGTTATTTAATGTCAGGTACAAGGCTATTCGTTTCCGCACACACTTCCCCCAAACCCGCTAGTATCCGCCAAGTAACATTGGATTGTCAACGATTTAGCCACGCCCCCGCCCTATACGACGGGGCGGATCATACGGGATGAAACAGAGGTGTTTCAGACAGTGGTTAGTGGAGCATTCCGGGAGCAGGCAAGCGCCTTATGACCTCGTTGCACGTTTTGCAACGATTGCGCCTGCGCCGAGATCGACAAGATGCTTAACGCATCGATCAAATCACTATCCACTATCCACTATCCACTAAGCTGTGCCCCCGCCCTGCCGTGCGGATCATTCGAGGAAAAATGGCTGATCGTTAAGTGAAGACGAACCACGAATGGACACGAATAAACACGAATAGACCAGAAGACAGATGGACCTCCCTCAACCACAAGCGGCGCCAAAATGCTTCTGCAATTTGGTGTCCTGGCTGTGACGATGTCATGGGATGAAGGCTTCCTGGGAGCGCGGGCGTCCCGCCCGCACCAAGCCGGGCACAGCCTCGACCATCTCCCCCACTTGGATCAACCGGGAACAGCGCCATGGCTCTCCTTCGGCCTGGCCGATGGGGTTCTCGCCCACAGGGTGGCTGCCTGCAGCATCGCACTGAAGCTCAGCGCCGTCCAAAGGAACAGGATGCGGGCGGGACGCCCGCGCTCCCAGGGCATCACTCCCCCCTGGCGGGGGAGTCGCAGAAGCCGAGCCGCCAGGCGAAGGCTGATGCGGTGGGGGGTGGGCGCCGGGCGACTTCTCAGAAAGCCGACCTGCACCCTTTGGGAAACTCCCGTTTGCCCGAGAGCCGTGCCTCTGGCCCCGGACCGGGCGGATCACTCCAGAGTGATACAACGGATTATTGTGGCTTATCCAGAGCAAGGACTCTTTCGGGAGAAGCCGGTTGGCGACAAACCATCCTGTCCATCCATGTAAATCAGGGATCGACTCATGCTCAACGCCGAGACCCGACCCCGGGAACATAATCTCTTGATCTTCCTGTACCTGGGTGCCCTTTGTGGATAACCTCAGTGTCCTTTGTGTATCTCTTTTTCCCCTTATTGTCTTTCTTCGTGGCCCTTCACGGACCCCTTTCGAGTCTTTTCCAACCCCTTGGAGTTCCTTCGCGGATTAATCGTTTACCCCCTTGACGGATACTTCAGCCCCTTCGTGGAAATCTTTTCCCCCTTTCCGACCCTTGGCGGAGCCCTCTCGAGCCTCCTCCAACCCCTTAGTGGCCCTTCGCCGTTCTTCGTGGCCCTTCGTGGATTTCTTTTTGCCTTTTCGCGGAAATCCTTTCTCCCCTTGGCGATCCTTGGCAGGCCCCTCTCGAGCCTCCTCCAACGCCTTAGTGGCCCTTCGCCGTTCTTCGTGGCCCTTCGTGGATTTCTTTTTGCCTTTTCGTGGAAATCCTTTCTCCCCTTGGCGATCCTTGGCAGGTCCCTCTCGAGCCTCCTCCAACGCCTTCGTGGCCCTTCGCCGTTCTTCGTGGCCCTTCGTGGATATGTTTTTGCCTTTTCGCGGAAATCCTTCTCCCCTTGGCGATCCTTGGCAGGTCCCTCTCGAGCCTCCTCCAACGCCTTAGTGGCCCTTCGCCGTTCTTAGTGGCCCTTCGTGGATTTCTTTTTGCCTTTTCGCGGAAATCCTTTCTCCCCTTGGCGATCCTTGGCAGGCCCCTCTCGAGCCTCCTCCAACCCCTTAGTGGCCCTTCGCCGTTCTTCGTGGCCCTTCGTGGATTTCTTTTTGCCTTTTCGTGGGAATCCTTTCTCCCCTTGGCGATCCTTGGCAGGCCCCTCTTGAGCCTTCTCCAACCCCTTAGTGGCCCTTCGTGGTCCTTCGTGCCCCCTTCGTGGATTTCTTTTTTTGGCCTTGGTGGATATCTATTGTTGGCATTGTCCCCCGGGTCAGCCGCATGACCGGAGCTTTTTCATGAGGGGTTCGTTCGCAGGAGGGAAACGGTAGTTCCCAAGCTCACCGGGAGTCACCCATTTGAACTGCCGGCACCCCAGCGCCCGCGGCCTTCCGCCGTCGTAGCGGCACTTGAAGAAGTTCAGGCAAACGGTCCTTTCCGGGTACTCATACTCGATTCTTTCCAACAGTTCTTCCACGACCAACCCGATGCCGAGCTCTTCCCGAACCTCTCGAACCAGGCACTCCCGGATGGATTCCCCGGGTCTGCGCTTGCCGCCGGGAAACTCCCAGATCCCCGGGAGATGGGATTCCGGCAGCCTCTGGGTGATGAGCAGGCGTCCCTGGCGGAAGAGGACGGCGGCGGCGACTTCGACGGTGGGTTTCATGGGACCGCAGTCGGCGGGCCGGATTGGCCCGCATTCTCTTCGGCGCCGATGGTTTGGGGCTTGACCCCCAAACGTACTTGTGATAATTTTCTCATGCTTTTTTGGCTTCCGGTTGCGGCCGAAAAAAGGCTCAGGATCTGGTAGGCTCCCGGCAGTCGCCGGGCAGAGTTCGTGAATCGCTGAAATATGGAACTGGTGCAGCCAGATCTGTCCGTGTTTGTGGTGATTCTGCTCGTCTGGTCCCTCTATTTCATCTTAAAACGATCATTTTTCAACCCAATTAACAAGATTTTAGAGGATCGGGAGGCGGCGATTCATGGTGCGCAGCGTAAAGCCAACGAGAAAGTTGGCGAATTCGAGGAGAAGTCTCGCATTTATCAAGACCGTTTGAACGCTGCCCGCCTGGAAATCTACCGTCAACAGGAAACCCTCCGCTCGGAAGCCCTGAAGCAGCGATCCCGGATCCTGGGCAAGGGGCGTCAAGAGGCAGAAGGTCTCGTCCTGTCCACCAGAAACGAACTGCAGAACCAGGTTGCTTCCGCCAAGAACGACCTGGAATCCGACCTGACCAATATCGCTAATGGAATCGTTAAGGCGATCCTGCGCTAGGAGTTTCCTGCCAGGCTCCTTTCTCATCGCTCTGACCGGGGTGTTGCTGGCTTTCTGTCTGATTCTGCCGGCTGCCTGGGCAGAAGAAGGCGGCGATCCGAACGCCTCGACCGGCGCGGCTCCGACCGACCAGCATAGCGGCAGTCCTCTGTCCGTTGTGTGGAAGTGGGGGAACTTCCTTCTTCTCTTCGGAGGGTTGGCCTATTACCTGCGGCAGCCTCTGCGGGAGTTTCTCCAGGCGAGGACGCGAGGGATTCAGGAAGGGCTTGCCAACGGGAAACGGGCTCAGGAGGAGGCCGAGGAGAAAATGTCCGCCATCGAGGCCCGCCTGGCTCGCTTGGACGAGAAAATCGATGGTTTGAGGCAGGAGGCGACCCGCGAGTCCGAGGAGGAACGGCGTCGGATCATCGACAGCTCCCATGCCGAGGCGGAGAAGATCGTGGCCATGGCCAGGCGGGAGATCGAAGGGTTGCAGCGTTCGGCGCGGATGGAGCTCAAGGCTCACGTGGCCCGGCTGGCGGTCGAATTGGCGGAAGAACGGCTGCGAAGGGATCTGGGTCCGGACCAGAATCAGCGGATTATTGCCAGGTTTGTTCAGTCGCTGAAGGAGAACCGGTCCTGACCGGGCGCGAGTGAGGCATTCGAGGTCGCGACATGGCAGTCATCGCCGATCGGTACGCCAGAGCATTGGCCGACGTCAGTTTCAAGCTCGGTCAACACGAGGCGGTTGAGCGGGAATTGGATCAGTTCGGGCAACTGCTCGATCGGAATCGGGAACTGTCGGCATTCTTCGAGGATCCGACCATCAGCGCGGCCAGAAAAAAGGCCGCCACCTCGCAACTGCTTGCCAGGTTGGATTTCTGCAAAACGGCCCGAAACTTTGTCCATGTGCTGGTCGAACACAACCGGATGGGTCATTTCAATGAGATGATGGAAGCGTTCAGGCAGGAGGTCCGGGATCGCCTGGGGGTCGTCCAAGTCGGGGTGACCACCTCCACCGAGATCGGCCAGCCCCTCCGGGATCAGTTGAGCCGGGCGCTCGAACAGCTCAGCGGCAAGCGGGTCCAGCTCCGGTTCCAGACCGATCCGCAAATCCTGGGCGGGGTCATCACGCGAGTGGGCGATACCATCTACGACGGCTCGGTGCGGCAGCAATTGCAACAGATGAAGGAGCGGCTCAGCTCGCAAGATTGACTTGAACCGGGGAGAGAACCTGATGGGAATCAAGGCGGTAGAGATCAGTCAGATCATTCGGGCCCAGATCGAGGATTTCGATGGCGGCACGGTGGTCAGCGAAGTGGGAACGGTCATTTCGGTGGGAGACGGCATCGCCCGGGTCCACGGACTGGAAAAAGTGATGTACAGCGAGTTGCTCGAGTTTCCCCATGGCATCGCCGGAATGGCGCTCAACCTGGAGGAGGACCAGGTGGGCTCGGTGCTGCTGGGCGAGGCTTCCAAAATCAAGGAAGGCGACCTGGTAAAGCGGACCAGGAAGATCATGGCGGTTCCCGTGGGGGATGCGATGGTCGGCCGGGTGGTGGATCCCTTGGGGCAGCCGGTCGACGGCAAGGGGCCCATTGCGACCGATCGTCTCAATCCGGTTGAGCGCATCGCTCCGGGAATCGTGGATCGCGAACCCGTGAAGCAGCCCTTGCAGACGGGACTCAAGTCCATCGACTCCATGATCCCCATCGGCCGGGGACAACGCGAGCTCATTATCGGAGACCGTCAGACCGGAAAGACGGCCGTGGCCGTGGACACGATCATCAATCAGAAGGGCGGCGACGTCATTTGCATTTACGTGGCCATCGGCCAGAAGCGCTCAACCATTGCTCAGGTGGTTCAGACCCTGGTGGACCATGACGCCATGGACTACACCATCGTGGTGGCGGCCTCCGCCTCCGAGCCGGCTCCCCTGCTGTATCTGGCTCCCTATGCCGGCTGCGCCATCGGCGAATTTTTCCGCGACAGCGGGCGGCACTCGGTCTGCTTTTACGACGACCTCTCCAAGCACGCGGCCGCCTACAGGGAGATCTCCCTGCTGCTGCGGCGCCCGCCGGGGCGGGAGGCCTACCCGGGGGATGTCTTCTATCTTCACTCCCGCCTGCTGGAACGGGCGGCCAAGTTGAACGAAACGCGGGGAGGAGGATCATTGACGGCCTTGCCGATCATCGAAACTCAGGCCGGCGACGTTTCCGCCTACATCCCCACCAACGTGATTTCGATTACCGACGGACAGATCTATCTGGAAGCCGATCTCTTTCATTCGGGGATTCGCCCGGCCATCAACGTGGGGCTGTCGGTCTCCCGCGTGGGAGGCAGCGCCCAGATCAAGGCCATGCGCCAGATCTCGGGGACCTTGAGGCTGGAACTGGCTCAATTCCGCGAGTTGGCCGCTTTCGCCCAGTTCGGCAGTGACCTCGACAAGGGGTCACAGGCCCAGCTCAACCGAGGGGAAAGACTGGTGGAAGTGCTCAAGCAGGACCAGTACGCACCCTTGCGGATAGACAAGCAGGTCATCATCGTCTACGCCGCCACCAACGGCTATCTGGATTCCCTGGCGATTGCCGACTGCGGGCCCTTCGAGGAGGGCCTCTACCGTTTTCTGGACACCCGTTATCCTTCCCTGGGCGCCAGGATTCTGGAGAAGGGGCAGCTCGACGACTCGTTAAAGGCGGAACTCAAGACGCTTCTGGATGAGTTCAGCCAGAAATTCTCGGCCGAGAAGGCGCAGTCGGGCTAGAGCCCGCATTTCTCACCGGGTCGCTGAATAGATCCGGAAAAGACGATGTGTTTTCAACACTTGGTTGTTGCTATGGTGACGTTTTCCAATGACACACGGCGCTGGGCGTGCTCTGGCTTGTTCTTTTCCCCTCAGCGCCCACATGCTCGCTCGACCGTAGTGACCGGCTACGCTCTTCGCTCGCGAGCACGCGCTGAGGGAAAAATTCCTGCGCCATTATCACGCCCCCCGGTGAGAAATGCGGGCTAGCGCAGCCTGAGAGCGGGACATGCCCAACGTTCTGGACATACGACGCCGGATCCGCTCGGTACGGAACACCCAGCAGATCACCAAAGCCATGAAAATGGTGTCTGCCGCCAAGCTGAGGAGGGCCCAGGAGGCGATGCTGAGGGCCCGACCCTATGCCGGCCAGATCCTCAAGGTGGTCAGGAGCCTGATGGCCCGCTCCGAGACCCGGCCGCATCCCCTGCTGGTGGAGCGGGAGGAGCAAAAGATTCAGTTGGTGGTGATCACCGCCGACAAGGGGTTGTGCGGCGCCTTCAATGCCAATATCGTGAAGGCGGCCGAGGGATTTATCCGGGAGAGGGGGGACAAGTCGATTGACCTGTTTTGCGTGGGGCGAAAGGGCCGGGATTACTTCGGCAAGCGGACCACGCCGATCGGGCACCAGCAGGTCAACCTCTTTCACCGGGTCGAATTCGGGCACGCCCGGGAAATCACCGGCAAGCTGGTTTCCCAGTTTCTGTCCGGAGAGCGCGATGCCGTTTATCTGCTCTACAACGAGTTCAAGTCGGTCATCCAGCAGCGAATCGTCGTCGAGCGGCTCCTGCCCATTCCGCCGATGCTGCTTTCGTCGGAGCAGACCCCGGTCGATTACATTTACGAGCAACCTGCAGCCGAGATTCTCAACACCCTGATGCCCAAGCATGTCGAGGTGCAGGTCTTTCGGGCCTTGCTGGAATCTTCCGCAGCCGAGCACGGAGCGCGGATGACTGCCATGGACGCCGCTACCAACAACGCGGTGGAGATGATCGATTCGCTGACCCTCACCATGAACCGTGCTCGCCAGGCGGGGATCACCAACGAGATTATCGAGGTGGTGAGTGGCGCCGCCGCTCTGACATAGAGGGAATGACGGACTGGTGGATTCCCGGCTTCGGGCCAGGCCACCAGGTCGTTCGGCCCGAATTCCAATCATGGAGACAACCGATGAACATTGGCCGTGTGGTTCAGGTAATCGGTCCGGTGGTGGACGTGGCCTTCGAGGAGCAGAAGCTCCCCTCCATCTACAACGCCGTCCGAATCACCAGCGAGGGGTTTGACGTTCCCAACCCCATCGATTTGATCGCCGAGGTGCAGCAGCATCTGGGAGAGAGTCGAGTGCGGGCGGTCTCGATGCAGCCCACCGATGGAATGGTGCGGGGCATGAAGGCCATCGATACCGGGGCTCCCATCTCGGTGCCGGTGGGCCGGGAGATGTTGGGCCGCATCGTGAACGTCATTGGCCAACCCGTCGACGAAAAGGGGCCGATCGCCGCCTCCAAGAGCTATCCCATTCATCGGCCGGCCCCGCTCTTCGACGATCAGAATACCAATCTGGAGATGTTTGAGACCGGCATCAAGGTGGTGGACCTGCTGGAACCCTACCTCCGGGGCGGAAAGATCGGACTGTTCGGCGGAGCGGGCGTGGGGAAGACGGTCATCATCCAGGAGCTGATCAACAACATCGCCACCAAGCACGGCGGCTTCTCGGTGTTTGCAGGCGTTGGAGAACGCACCCGCGAGGGCAATGACCTGTGGCTGGAAATGACCGAGTCCGGCGTCATCGACAAGGCGGCGCTGGTCTACGGCCAGATGACCGAGCCGCCCGGAGCCCGGCTGAGGGTGGGGTTGACCGCCCTGACCGTGGCCGAATACTTTCGGGACGAGGAGGGGCAGGACGTCCTCCTCTTCATCGACAACATCTTTCGGTTTACCCAGGCAGGATCGGAGGTCTCGGCCCTGCTGGGCCGCATGCCCTCGGCCGTGGGCTATCAGCCCAATCTGGCGACCGAGATGGGTGAGCTCCAGGAGCGGATTACCTCGACCAAGAAAGGCTCCATCACCTCGGTTCAGGCCATCTATGTGCCGGCCGACGATTACACCGATCCGGCACCGGCCACGGCCTTCGCCCACCTGGATGCGACCACCAATCTCTCCCGCTCGATTGCCGAGCTCGGGATCTATCCGGCCGTCGATCCGCTGGACTCCACCTCGCGCATTCTGGATCCCCGCATCATTGGAGACGAGCACTACAACACCGCCCGAGCCGTCAAGCTCATCCTGCAGAAGTACAAGGATCTGCAGGACATCATCGCGATCCTGGGGATCGACGAGCTTTCCGAGGAAGACAAATTGACGGTCTCTCGAGCCCGCAAGATTCAACGCTTCCTCTCTCAGCCTTTCTTTGTGGCCACCCAGTTTACCGGGTTGGACGGGAAGTATGTGCCGGTAAGCGAAACCATTCGAGGCTTCCAGGAGATTGTCGACGGACGCCACGACGAGCTGCCGGAACAGGCCTTTTACATGGTGGGCGGCATCGACGAAGCACTGGAAAAAGCCGAGAAGACTCGGCAGGCGGCCTGATCCCCATGGCGGACTCGACCTTCAAGCTCTCGGTGGTTTCCCCCGAACGTCTGGTTCTGTCCGAAGAGGTGGAGGAAGCCCAGGTCCCGGGCAAAAACGGCTGCCTGGGAATTCTGCCCGGCCACGCCCCCATGATGACCGAGCTGGATATCGGGGAGCTGTCCTATCGCCAGGGGGATCGAACCGGCTATCTGGCGGTGACCTGGGGTTACTGCGAGGTGTTGTCCAACCAGGTGATCGTCCTGGCGGAGCGCGCCGAGCGGGCCGAGGAAGTCGACCGGGAGCGGGCTCAGGACTCCATGGATCGAGCCAACAAACGGCTGGCGAACCTCCAGGATCCCGATATCGATTTCCTGAGGGCCAGGACCAGCCTGCAGCGGGCTCTGATTCGGGTGCAGGTGAGTCCCAAGGCCGACGGAAACAGCTAGCCCGCATTTCTCAGTGGGGGGGGCTGGGCATCGGCTGGGAAAGTTTTTGTCTTTAGCATCTTGCAGCGCTTTTGGGGGGAGCCTTCAGGATACAGACTGCGCTGGGCCCGCCCGGGCGTGTTTGAGATTGAACACCAGGGATGATTGCTGCCGCCGCCTACGCGGCTCGGGGGGATGGAGCTGCCCTTTTCCAATGGCGCGTGCCTGGCCTCCGCCCGGCCCGCCCCCGGCTTACGCCCACGGCTAAGTGCGGACGCCGCATTCGCGGCTTACTCGAACCCCGGGCTGGCGCCCGGGGACTATTCTATTAATCCTGTCCCCCTGCAGTGTCGTGATTTTGGGGAGAGCGGTGAAGCCGCGGTTGGCGTGGCTCACCCGAAGAAACGTCCCCTACAAGTCTTCCTTATAAAGCGGCGTAGCCGCGCCAGCACTTAGCCGTGGGCGTGAGCCCATGGACGTCGTATCCCCCGCTGAGGCAGCCGCGTAGGCGGCGGATTAATGGCGACGATCGGGAACGCGCTGTCCTTCCCAGAGCGACGTCAACCCCGCGCTGACGCAGCCGCGTAGGCGGCGATTTAGGTGCACCCTTCCGGAGCGCAGTGCCCGTCCAAAAACGGCCAAGCACGCCCCTGTCCAACTACGCTAAACACGTGCTGGGCGTAAGCCCTAAACACGTGCTGGGCGTAAGCCCATTGGGATAGTCAGGCTGCAAAAAACGTGATACGTTCGCCTTTTTTGCACTAAGATGGAGGTGGCAGGACAAAACGATAGAGGAGCGACGGTCCAAGAGTACTGCGGGGGAGATGGTCAGCATTGATGATCCCGGAGGAAAGGGGACGCCGCCGAAACCTTTCGGCGATGGCCGGCGAAAGGTTGGTTGAGTGGATGAAGAATCCTTCAACTGTCACCCGACGGGATGCGGGTGGAGCGCTATCAAGATGGCAAACCAGTGAGCTGGGACATCGGTGAGAGCGGCGCTCTCACCTTTTTTTTGGTCTGTGTTCCTGCCAAGTCTTCGACCGAGCATCAATGGAAAGAGGTCCGATCATGTCCATACAATCCTTCTCCGTGATCGACTCCACGCTCCGGGAGGGGGAGCAGTTTGCCAAGGCTCACTACACCACCGAAGAGAAGGTCCGGATCGCCAGGGCGCTGGACGCCTTCGGAGTGGAGTATATCGAGCTGACGTCACCGATGGCTTCTCCCCAGTCCTTTGAAGACTGCAAGACCATTGCCGGCCTCGGCTTGAAATGCAAGATTCTGACGCACACCCGCTGCCACATGGACGATGCGCGCAAGGCGGTGGCCACGGGGGTGGACGGGGTGGACATCCTTTTCGGCACTTCTTCCTACCTGCGCCGTTTCAGCCATGGCAAGACGATTGACGAGATCATCGAGAGCGCTCGAGTGGTGATCGAATTTATCAAGCAGTCGGGCTGCGAGGTCCGGTTTTCCAGCGAAGACACCTTCCGGAGCGAGGAAGAGGATCTGCTCAGGGTTTACCAGGCCGTGGACGAGTTCGGCGTGGATCGGGTAGGACTGGCGGATACCGTGGGCATTGCCACCCCCCGGCAGCTCTATGCCCTGGTTTCGGAACTGAAGAAACGACTGAAGGCCGGGATCGAGTTTCACGGACACAACGACAGCGGCTGCGCCATCGCCAACAGCTTTACGGCCCTGGAGGCCGGAGCGACCCATATCGATACCAGCGTGTTGGGGATCGGGGAGCGCAACGGCATTACCTCCCTGGGCGGCTTGATTGCCCGACTCTACTCCTACGACCGCGATCTGGTCACCAAGTACCGGTTGGACCGGCTGCATGATCTGGACCGGATGGTCGCCGGAATCGTGGGGGTCCAGATTCCTTTCAACAACTACATCACTGGAGAGACCAGCTTCACCCACAAGGCGGGGATGCACACCAAGGCCGTCATGCTGAACCCCGGAGCCTATGAACCCATCGATCCTCAGGATTTCGGCATGCAGCGCACCATCAGCATCGGGCACCGGCTGACGGGCAGGAACGCCATTCAGAACCGGGCGCAGGAGCTTGGACTGCACTTCGGGGACACTCAGCTTCGGGAGATCACCCAGGAAATCAAGCGCCTGGCGGATGCCGGGCCCCTGTCTACCCACCAGCTCGATGATCTCCTGAGGGGTTGGGTCGTCGCCTGAGCCGTGGTGAGAAATGCGGGTCAGGTCTTGTAACTGACCTCTGTAGAGTTCCTACTCCCTCGCGGGCAGGTAGGCCCCGTCGCCGCTGCGCTCTCCCGGAGTTCCGCCGTCGTTCACCACTCCGTAGGCCAGGAAGGGGTTGGCGCCCGAGACCTTCAGGATCCGGATATAGCCTTGGGTGGTCCCTGTGGCATAGTCGCCCAGAATCCCGTTGATCTGATGCCAGCGCTGGGCGGGAATCGGCTTGGTAACCACTGTCTCGGCCAACATCCCCGTCTCCCCGTCGTAGATCTCCAGGGTGAAGACGCTGTCGCTGTCGTCGACTTCTCCGGTGTTGACCAGCGCCAGATTGCTCCGGTTCTCTTCATTCTGCTGCAGCGCCTCCACCCAGGCCTCTTCCCCAAAGGCCGATCCGTACGGCACCGCGTTGTAGAAGACACTATAGCGCCCTCTCTGTTCCCCGTTCACCAGGGCCGCCGACCCCGTGCGCGCCCCGATCACCACCCCGCTCATCTCCCCCTCCTCCGCCGTCGCGAACAAGGCGCCCGCCAATCCCCCCCTTGCCCTTCCGAGACCGCCAACACCCGCTCGACGCCCCTCCGCAATCACCTCGGGAATGATGTGCTGCTCGCCCGCTTCCACTCTCAGCTCAAAGGCGGCCGTGTAATCGGGAGGACCTATGGCATCGGCCACAAAGCTGAATCTCACCGTCCTGGCCGTTCCCGAGAAGTTCGTCACCGTCAGCTCGCTCGAGAAGGCTCTCGTCTCTACGATCACCGGCAGGGTCTGCCCCACCGACCCCGCCAGCGAGCTCTCGCTGACCGGAAAGACAAAGGAGCCGTCCGAGTTGGCCTGGTCGTTGATGACCCCGTAGGCATAGAACGGCGCCGTCCCCTCCACCCGCTCCACCTTCACGTAGCCGTGGGCCACACTGCCCAGCACTCCCGAAAACTGGTGGAACTCTCCCGGTCCCAGTTCCACATCCTTCAACATCCGGGCACTGGAATCGGCCGCATCCCCGGAAAACACCGTGGTCCTCACCGTGATAGCACCTTCCTCCGAGCCCCCCATGTTCTGGAAGGCCACGTTGGAGCGGTCCTGCGGGTTTTGGCGCAACCCGCACAAATAGACCGCTTCCTGGAACCCCTCATCCCCCGGAACGCCCGGATAGGCCAGTCCGGCGCGCCCCTCGGGCACGGCCGTGGTGGTCCTGACCATGACTCCCACCTCGGAAGAGCCCGACGCATCCACTCTCAAAGTCCCGATCCGATTGCCGGCTGCGGGAATGGGAATTCCCAGTCTCCTGAGATAGGCGATGGCGTCGGACTCGATCTTCTGCTGACCCGCGTCGAGCCGGTCGGTGGCCGTGCCGCTTCCCCCGCCCGCATCCGCCGTGTAGGTGTAGTTGAGGAAAGCCGGCTCCCAACCCCGGTTGGTCAGTGTCAGTTCCGAAGTAAAGAAGGAGTTGTTGCGTCCGGCTGCGGTCAGAATGACCGGGACAAACAGGTCCCGCCCTTGATCCGGGTCACCCGAGCCCGCCTCGGAAATAGTGACGACATGGGTGGGTTTTTCGTCGATACGGTCGGTGTGCGTAAAGGTATCCAAGCCCAGATAGGGAGCGTCAATCCCTGTCCCTTCGGAAAGACGCAGCCGGACTTCAGCGGGCTTGGCCAGAGTCAACGTGATGGTTTCCCCTTGGCTGGAGGTGTTCTTCAAGAGAGTGAAGACGATGTCGCGTCTTACCTCTCCCGCAGGAAAGAGCAAGCCGTCGGAGGGCGAGGGCGACAGGTCGGTGTAGGCGTCAGCCGTCGCCGTGCCGCCGATGGCATAAGGGACGCGGACGGCCACCGGCAACACCCGGCTCAAGGTTACCGCGGCCTTGACGGTGGCCCCCTGCCGTGCTGTCTGCCCGGTGGCAGCGAAGTCGAGCGTGGTCCTCAGGCTTGTAGAGAGTTTTCCCTGATGGATCTCTCCATCCAGCCTGTAAGGACCGCCCAAGGTGTCGAGCGGGTCGTCGAAGATTCCCTTCGAGAAGTGGTTCAGAACGTGACGATTAGACTCGTTGCCAGACAGGTCCAGGTGTTTCAGCTTGCTGAGTCCGCTGAAGATTCCCGCCGGCAAGCCAACCAGGACATTATCGGAAAGGTCCAGATATTCCAGCTTGGCGAGCCCCTTGAAGATCTGCTCCGGCAATCGTCTCAGGGCATTGCGGGACAAATGCAGCACTCTCAGATTACCTAGCCCTTCGAAGATACGTTCCGACAAGAGGGTCAGGCGAGTGTCGCCGGATTGGACACTTTCGACGAGATTCAGGATTTCCAGGCTGTCGAGGTCGCTGAAGAGCCCTTCCGGCAAGCGGTGCAAGCGATTCAGGGAAAGATTCAGGGACTTCAGATTACTCAGCCCGTCGAAGATCCCTTTCGGGAAATTGACAAGGGAGTTTCCGGTCAGGTCCAGATGTTCCAGATTGACCAGACCGCTGAAGTCGTGCGTCTGGAGTCGCCCGATGTCGGCAAACGCCAGATTCAGTTCCCTCACACCTGCCAGATGCTGCGCCGTGACTTCTTCGCAGTCCGCGACCCCGGCAACCTCCATCAGCCTGTCCCGGACGAGCCCTGTACGGTTGCAGCCCTCCTGCGCGGCCGCACTGGCTAAATTGACGACATGCGATCTTCCTTCCGGCGGCGTGAGCAGCAGAAATCCGGTCCAAAGGTGGGGAGCGTCGCTTCCATCGCCGTTGGCACGCCGCAGTCCAATTTCGGTGAGCTCGCCCAGTCCCAGTGCAACCGTATTACCCGCCCTTATGTTTCCCTCGAGAGTCAAAGTGATTTCGCTGCGGGTTTCTCCGGCAGGAAACAACACTGCGTTGGGTGGAGTGGGCGACAACTCGATAATGGTGTCCGCCGCCCCGCTGCCGCCGCTGACATAGTAGGAATAGGGGACACGAACGGCGACCGGTAATGGCCGGGTCAAGGACACCGCCACCCTGAGGGTGTCTCCTTCCATGGCGGTCTGCTCGGGCCAAAGAAAGGCAAGCGTGGCCTGCAGGTCGGGGTCCACGAGCAGGGCGCCCTGATTGTCTCGTCCGCCAAGCCGGTAAGTACCGCCCAAAGTATCGATCACCTCGTCGAAGACCCCCTCGGGAAATTCAGTCAGGGAGTTGCGTGTCAGGTTCAGCCATTGCAGTCGATTGAGTCCATCGAAGATTCCCTTCGGCAAGCGGGTCAGGGTATTGCCGGACAGGTCCAGACGCTCCAGGTTGCTCAATCCGTTGAAGACCCCCTCCGGCAGGTTCGTCAGGGAGTTGTATGCCAGGTTCAGAAATTCCAGGCTGCTCAGCCCGTCGAAAATACGCTCGGGCAAGTGGGTCAGGGGCCCGTTCACCAGTTGCAGTGTTTTCAGATTGCTCAACTCTTCGAAGATGCCCACCGGTAAGGCATTCAGGGAGTGAGTCCACAGGTCCAGAGATTCCAGGCGGCTCAATCCGTCGAAAATCCCATCCGGAAGGCTGGTCAGAAGGATTCCATTCAGGCGAAGCTCCTCCAGACGTCCGAGTCCGTTAAAAATCCTCTCCGGTAGGCTCGTCAGGGGGTTGCCATCCAGTTTCAGTTCTTTCAGACGTCCGAGTCGATCGAAGATCCCCTCCGGCAAACCGGCCAGGGAGTTGCCAGACAGGTCCAGATATTCCAGGTTGCCAAGCCCGTCGAAGATCCCTTCCGGCAAACCGTTCAGGGAGTTACGAAAGAGATCCAGCTTCTTCAGACTGGTCAGTTCGTCGAAGATCCCTTCCGGTAGACTCGCCAACGAGTTTTCTTGCATCGACAGCTCCGTGAGGCCGCTCAGTCCGCTGAAGTCATGCGCCTGGAGACTTGTGATCCTTTCATGGTCCTGAAACGTCAGCATCAGACTTCTCACCCCGGCCAGATGTGTCGCGGTGACTTCCCAGCAGTTGGACACACCTGAAATGCCGGTGTTGAGTATCAGACGGTCCCGTACTTGCGGAGTCCGATTGCAGACCCCCTGCGAGGTCGGGGTGGTCACAATGACGGTATGTGTGCTTCCTTCGAATGTGTCGTCGATCAGCACCCCGCTCTCCAGGTAGGGAGCATCGGCTCCCGTGCCGTCGGAGCGAAGCAGTTCGATTTCAGAGAGTCTGCCCAAGCTCAGGATGATGGCGCCGGCCTGGCCTGCGTTCTGCTTGAGGGTCAGAGTGATTTCCTTGCGGGTTTCGCCGGCCGGAAACAGCAGCCCGTCGGAGGGTGAGGGCGACAGGTCCGCGTACAGGTCAGCCGTTCCGGTCCCGCTAACGGTATAAGGAACGCGAACGGCGACCGGCAATGTCTTGCCCAAAGCAACCGTCACCTTGACGGTGTCTTCTTCGGAGACTACCTGCTCGGCCGACGAGAATTTCAGGGTGGCCTTCAGGGCAGGCTCCAGGACCAGGTCTCCCTGACGGGTCTCTCCACCGAACATGTAAGGACCGCCCAGGGTATCGAGGACCTCATCGAAGATCCCCTCCGGCAAGCGGCTCAGGTCGTTCTTACGCAACCACAGCGATTTCAGTTCGCTGAGCCCGTCGAAGATCCCCTCCGACAAGTGAGCCAGGTCGTTGTTCCCCAGGTTCAGATACTCCAGCTTTCCGAGTCCCGCGAAAACCCCCTCCGGCAGGTAAATCAGTCGGTTTCCCTCGAGGTCCAGCCGTTTCAGGTTACCGAGTCCGTCGAACACCCCCTTGGGGAAGTTTGACAGGGAGGAGTTATACAGGCTCAAATTTTCCAGGTTTACGAGTCCCCTGAAGTCGTGAGTCTGAAGACTGCCGACATGGGCTTGCCTGAGATTCAGTTCTGTCACTCCAGCTAGATGCGTAGCAGTCACTTCCTCGCAGTTCGACACCCCGGTGATACGCATCAACTGGTCCCGCACCTGCGGAGTGCGATCGCAGACTCCCGGTTGAACTGCCTTGTCCACAACGACGGTGTGTACCGTATCTCGAAGATAGAACATACCTCCCAGCATGGTAGCCTCGGGCCCGGTACCGTCGGAGCGACGCAGTCTGATTTCCTTGCCTGGGGTGAAGACTATCGTGTCACCCGGCCTGGCTTGCTCCTGGAGGGTGAAAGTTATTTCCTTGCGGGTCTCTCCGGCCAGAAACAGCAGGCCGTGGGAGGGAGAAGGCGACAGATCCGTGTAGGCTTCCAAGGGCGCAGTCCCTGCCAGAACGTAAGGGACGCGAACGGCCACCGGCAAGGGCAGGCTCAGGACGACGGTTACCTTGACAGGCCTTCCTGCGGAAATGACCTGCTCGTTCCAAGGGAAGGAAAGAATAGACCTCGATCGCATGTTCAACCGGAGTTGTCCCCGATCGGTTGATCCGGCGAACGTGTAGAGTCCGCCCAGGGTATCGAGTACATCGTCGAAGATTCCCTCCGGCAGGCGAGTCAGGTCAAGGTAGGTACGAGACATGTCAAGGCCTTTGAGACTGCTGAGACCGTCGAAGACCTTTGCGGATAAGCCGGTCAGAGAGTTTGTCGACAGGTTCAGATCTTCCAGGCTCACGAGTCCGTCAAAAGTTCCCTCCGACAAGTAGGTCAACTGGTTTGAAGACAGGTTCAGGGTAACCAGGCTGCCGAGGCCTCTGAAGATCCCCACCGGTATGCCCGTCAGGTAGTTGTAAGACAGATCAAGGTGCTTCAGGCCGCCGAGTCCGTCGAACACGCCAGCCGGTAAGCTGGCCGGATGATTGAAATTCAGATCCAAATGCTCCAGGCTGCCGAGTCCGTCGAATACACCAGCCGGTAAGCTGCCTGGATGTCTGAGAGACAATACCAGGCGTTTCAGTTTGCCTAGCCCCTGGAAGATCCCCTCCGGCCAGTGGCCTATCTCGACGTTCCCAAAGTTCAAGTACAGAGACTCCAAACCGGCGAGTCCGTCTAAAACCCCCTGCGGAACGCTCACGGAGGAGCCCCCACACGCTAATGTTTTCAGGCCAGTGAGCCCTTCGAAGTCGTGCGCTTGGAGACTTAACCGGCCACTGACTGAAATCGATAGGGTTCTCACCACGCTCAGATGCCTCGCTGTTACTTCCTCGCAGGGCCTTACCCCGGTGACGTTCATCAGCATGTCCCGCACTTCACGTGTGCGGTCACAGATGCCCTGCGCGGCCGCGGAGGTCGGAAGAGTCAATACCAGCAGGGTGATCCAGACGCGATGAATCCCTCTCCGGTGACGCGAGATGGTTGCATTCAAGCGGCGGAACGATGTATTTCGCGCCGGTTTTTCAGTACCGGAACGATGGAGTTTGTTCATCCGTCTCTTCCTTTCAACAGGAGCGTCCGTGAGATATCCCACAGCCAATAAACCATAATACCGCCCTTGACTCTGAAATCATCGGGAGTGTTTCTTCGCCCTTCAAGTGAAGTTTACCCTTCGCCGAGACTTGCAACTCTCAATTCCGTGGTACGCCGTTTCCGGATTGTTCGCCGACCGGGCCGAAGCAGGTCGTCGACCCAGGCCATGAAAGGCAAAATCCATGGCTGGCGGACCGGCAGTTGCAGGCCGGGATGCAGAATCTGATAATCGTTGAAGGTTACCTTGGCAGGGTTGCCCGACGTACGCCCTCGATGAATCGTTGGTCGGGTGCATGGAAGTTGACGTCGATCCTGCCTGAATTACCAGGAAAATCATACCGGTCAACAAGCTGTGCGACCATACGGTTTCTTATGTCGGTCCGAAGCATTCATGACCGGAGCATCGGAACATAACCTGTTCGGTTTCATCCGCCTCTTTTCGCTCCAAACACCAATCGACAAGCCCGGCGGCTGACGGCGTCGCAGTACCGGAATTCGCGGTTGCGCATGCTCATGGGGTGGGGCTCGGGATCGTCCGGGCGACGCTGGATCATTTCTAGCAGGGTGCCGTCTTTCGGGTTTATCTTGTAGAATGCGCTGTGATTGCTCTCGACGCACCGGGCGAAGCCCTCGTCCCAGGCGATGCCGTATGGCCGCTCCCTCGGTGTGGGGATGCTGTGCGGTACCTCATCCGATTCCGGCTCGACCTGGTAGAAATCCACTACTCAATCAAAATAATGTCGTACACTCGGGACCGATTTGGGATTTGACTGGGTATGGGGCATTGGCTAAACTTTTTTTCATGAGTCCCAAGCAATCTCAAATGCTGGCGTTGCGCCGCATGGGGCTAGCGAGCGCCCTCTTGCTGCTGGCGGTTCCGGGGGCGCTGCCGGGTCAATCCGATTTCCTCCGCCGCTCGGAGGAAAGAGCCAGACAGATTCTGCACAAGGCCGTGGACGCTCTCGGAGGGGAAGCCTACTTGAAGGCCCGAACCATCGTCAGGGAAGGGAAGTTCTTCCAGTTTCGCCGGGACGATCTGCGCGGCTCCAGTAAATTTCGAACACTGGAAGCCCCCCCCTTGAAACGGCGGGTCGAGTTGGGCAAGAAAGGCCGGATCGTCCTGATCAACGACGGCGAGAAGGGCTGGAAGATCGAATACAAGAACGTCAAGACCCAAACCGAGGAGGAGCTCCGCAACTTCCGCATCGACATGAATCACAACCTGGATCACATCCTCAGGTTCCGGCTCCGGGAAAAGGACATTAAGATCCGCTACCTGGGAAAATCCCGGACCCACCTGGACCCATTGGATGGGGTTCAACTGATGGATGCATCCGGCGACAAGGTCAGGATCTTCGTTAATTCCCGCACCTTCCTGCCGGTGAGGATGGAGTTTGAATCTCCTCCGCGCGGCAAGCGCTGGGCGACCGAGGACAAGCGATTCTTTCACAACTACCATGAGATCGACGGGGTCAAGATTGCATTCACCACCGTTTTGAATTCCAACGGGTACAAGGCCTCGGAGATACAGCTTTCCTCCGCGCAGATCAACGCCGACCTGTCGGACTCCCTGTTTTCCTCCCCTCCAAAATAACCCTGTCAGGTTCTGGAGCAGCTATTGATCAAAAGCACTACGGTGGTTTGCATTCGAAGAAGCGGAAAGACCGTCCTGGCTGCCGATGGCCAGGTCACCCTTGGGGAGACGGTGATCAAGCAGGGAGCCAGGAAGCTCCGGCGCCTGTACAATGGTCAGGTCCTGGCCGGATTCGCCGGTTCCACGGCCGACGCCTTCGCCTTGTTTACCCGCTTCGAGGCCAAGCTGGAGGAATTTAGGGGCAATCTGGCCCGGGCAGCCGTGGAGCTGGCCAAGGAATGGCGGACCGATCGGGTCCTGCGTCACTTGCAGGCGCTGCTGCTGGTGGCCGACAAGGAACGGATGTTCCTGGTGAGCGGCAACGGCGATCTGATCGAGCCCGATGACGCCATCGCGGCCATCGGTTCCGGAGGACCCATTGCGCTGGCCGCCGCACAAGCCCTGGTCAGGCACTCCGACCTGTCGGCCACGGAGATTGCCGCGGAAGCCCTGAAGATTGCCGCCGGCATTTGCATCTACACTAACTCGTCGACGACGATCGAGGAGTTGTGAGGGGTCGACCGGCAACCAGGTCCGAATCGACCCGTGAGCGGAAGGCCGAAAAAGGGGTGAGGGGATATGGTCATTTACTTGCCGGGAGCGGTGGAACAGGTGGAACAGGTGGAATCCTTGGATGAGCTGACTCCCAGGCAGATCGTGGCCCACCTGGACAAGCACGTGGTCGGACAGAAGGCTGCCAAGAGGGCGGTCGCCATCGCGCTCCGTAACCGCATTCGACGGCAAAAGCTCCCCGAGGACATGGCCGAGGAGGTCATGCCCAAGAACATCATCATGATCGGCTCCACCGGCGTCGGCAAGACCGAGATCGCCCGGCGCCTGTCGAAGCTGGCCAACTCTCCCTTTCTGAAGGTTGAAGCCTCCAAGTTTACCGAGGTGGGTTACGTCGGCCGTGACGTCGAGTCCATGATCCGTGACCTGGTGGAAATTGCCATCGATCTGGTGCGGGAGGAGAAGCTGGAGGACGTGGCCGACAAGGCGGAGCAGAACGCGGAGGAACGGGTCCTCGACCTGTTGCTTCCCCCCGTGCCGCAGTCGGCCCAGAATTCAGGCTCCGCCGAGGAGAAGGCCAAGGCTCGGGAGACCTTCTCCAAGACTCGCGAGAAGTTCCGGGCACAGTTGCGCGACGGCAAGCTGGATGAACGCATGGTGGAGGTGGAGACCCGCGAGAGAAGTTTGCCGGCCTTCGAGATCATTTCCAGTTCCGGCATCGAGGAGATGGACATCAACTTCAAGGACATTCTGCCGGGCATCTTCGGGCAGAAGGCCAAGAAGCGGAAGATGCCGGTTGCCGACGCCATGGACCATCTCATTCAGGAGGAGGAGCAGAAGCTGATCGATATGGATCACGTGACTCGTCTGGCAGTGGAACGGGTCGAGCAGAACGGCATCATCTTTCTCGACGAAATCGACAAGATCGCGGGGCGCGAGGGGGGCCACGGCCCCGACGTCAGCCGCGAGGGCGTGCAGCGGGATATTCTCCCCATCGTGGAAGGGACCACGGTAAACACCCGTTACGGCATCGTGCGGACCGACCACATCCTCTTTGTGGCGGCGGGCGCCTTTCACGTCAGCAAGCCGGCTGACCTCATTCCCGAACTCCAGGGCCGGTTCCCCATTCGGGTCGAGTTGGAGTCGCTGACCGTCGAGGATTTCGTGCGTATCCTGACCGAGCCCAAGAGCGCTCTGATCAAACAGTATGTGGGGCTGATGAAAACCGAGGGCATCAAGCTCAGCTTCACGGAAGGGGCGATCCACAGCATTGCCAATTTCGCCGCTCTGGTCAACGAGCGGACCGAAAACATCGGGGCTCGACGGCTGCATACCATCATGGAAAAACTCCTGGACGAGATCTCCTTCGAGGGGCCGGATCTGAAACGGAAAGACATCACCATCGACGAGGAATACGTGCAGAAAATGCTGGCCTCGATCGTGGATGACCAGGACCTGAGTCGATACATCCTCTAGGCTGTATTTCTCACCGATGGCAGGAAACGTCGGCTCTCGATCCACGAAGGGACACGAAGGACAAAAAGATATCCACGAAGGACCACGAAGGGACACGAAGAAAAACCAAAGGGGAAATGAGTTTCTTCGCCACCAAGCGGCGGCGGGAACAATGGCCCTCAAACTCCAGCGGTTTACTGTTACACCGTGTGTGCATCGTTTCTGCCGCAAGAATCTCTTTAACTTCTTTTTTAATAATATGTTAACAGATTCCGAGAACCGATGCGTCCTACTCCCGGTGAGAAATGCGGGCTAGAATACCTGCCGGCCCGTCCCTTCGGCTGGGGTGTCCCCTCCTGCTTCTCTGCCTCACGGCGGCTTGTGGAAAAATAGGAGAGCCGCTGCCTCCCTTCATTCGCATTCCCAGCCCGGTTGTGGACCTGGCGGCCCGGCAGCAGGGAGGGGAGGTGATCCTCAGTTGGACCCTGCCCCGGTTGAACACCGACGGCAGCACAGCCACCACCCTGGCTTCGGTCGAGATCTATCGGGCGATCCGGGAACCCTCCCCGGCTGCAGGTGCTGCCCCGGCCGTTGGAGACTTGGATCTCTGGAAAGTGCTTCAGACCGGACCTGCCCCTCCTGGGGAGGAGACAAAAACCATCCGCGATCTCCTCGAAGGCCGGGACCTTTCCGAGGTTTTGGGGAGGGAGGTCAACTATGCCGTCAAGGTCTTCAATCTCAAGGGGCAGACCGCGGGACTTTCCAACAGGGTCACCCTGCGGCTGCAGCCGGCGCCGCATCCGCCGGGTGCGCCGAACCTGAATCCTGCCGAGGAGTCTATCCAGGTGTCCTGGGTGCCTTCCGCCACCAACATCGACGGGTCCCCGGTGACTCCCGGAGTGGGATTCAACCTCTACCGTACCTCGGACCCGGGAATTCCCGCCCGGAATCCCCTCAATCCGACCCCGGTTGCCGAAACCTCCTACAGGGATGGGTCTGCCCGCTTGGGGGGGAAGTACTTCTACAGGGTCCGGGCGGTGCTGGAAACGGCTGACGGACGCGTGGAAAGCCGGGATTCCGAGGAGGTTTCCCTTCTCCACCGGGACGTGTATCCCCCCGGCCCTCCGCGGCAACTCGCCATCGTCGTCGGCCGGGAGTTCCTGAATCTGGCCTGGTTTCCCAACTCCGAAGCCGATTTGGCCGGTTACCACGTTTTCCGGAGTCAAGGCCCGGGCGGCTTCCAACACCTCACCGCCGCGGCAACCCGAAGGACTTCCTATGCCGACAGGGACCTTCAAAAGGGACGCCGTTACTCCTATCGGGTCACGGCCGTGGACCGGGCCGGAAACCAAAGCGGTTATTCGAATGTCGTGAGCGATACGTTAGAATAGCTGTCGGCAATTGACCAAGGGAGCTGCCGCGTGTCCACTCACCCGACCCCGTCCCCCAAGAAATCCCCATTGGAAGACCTTCAGCAACTCAATCGGCTGGCCGAGTCCGGCGGGGGAAAAAAGCGCTTGGAGCGACAACACGCCGCCGGAAAGATGAGTGCCCGCGAGCGCATCGAGTTTCTGCTGGACGAGGGGTCCTTCGAGGAGATGGACAAATTCGTGAAGCACCGCTGCCAGGATTTCGGGATGAGCGGCCAGGAGTTCCTGGGCGACGGCGTGGTCTCGGGTTACGGGCGAATCGACGGGCGGCTGGTGTACGTTTTTGCCCAGGATTTTACCGTCTTCGGCGGCTCCCTGTCCGAGACCAATGCGGCCAAGATCTGCAAAGTGATGGAGTTGGCGATGAAGGCCGGCGCCCCCATCATCGGCCTCAATGACTCGGGGGGCGCCAGAATTCAAGAGGGTGTGGTGTCGCTGGCCGGCTATGCCGACATCTTCCTGCGCAATACCCTGGCATCGGGAGTCGTTCCCCAGATCTCGGCGATCATGGGTCCCTGTGCCGGAGGCGCGGTCTACTCACCGGCCATCACCGACTTCGTGATCATGGTCAAGCAGAGCAGCTACATGTTCATCACCGGCCCTGAAGTGATCAAGCTCGTGACCCACGAGGAGGTCTCAAAAGAAGAGCTTGGGGGGGCCATGACCCACAATTCCCGCAGCGGCGTGGCCCATTTCGCCGTCGAGGACGATCGGGAATGTTGCCGTTTCATCAGGGAGCTGCTCTCCTTTCTGCCCTCCAACAACATGGAGAGTCCTCCGCGCAAGGAGACCCGGGATCCCGTGGACCGGTCCGAGGAGAGGCTCGACAGCCTGATTCCGGCCGAGTCCAGCCAGCCCTATGACATCAAGGAGATCATCGCCGCGGTGGTGGATGACGGGCACTTCCTGGAAGTCCAGGCGCTATTCGCTCGGAACATCGTGGTGGGGTTCGCCCGGTTGGGAGGCCGCTCGGTGGGAATGGTGGCCAATCAGCCGGCGGTCCTGGCCGGATGCCTGGACATCGACGCTTCCATCAAGGCCGCCCGCTTTGTCCGTTTTTGCGATGCCTTCAATATCCCGCTCATCTGCTTTGAGGATGTCCCCGGATTCCTGCCCGGGACGTCGCAGGAGTTCGGGGGGATTATCAAGCATGGAGCCAAGTTGCTCTATGCCTTTGCGGAGGCGACCGTCCCCAAGATCACGGTCATCACCAGGAAGGCCTACGGGGGCGCCTATTGCGTGATGGCCTCCAAGCACCTTCGTACCGACGTCAATCTTGCCTATCCCACCGCCGAGATCGCCGTGATGGGACCCGACGGCGCCGTCCGGATCGTCTATCGAAAGGAGCTGGCGGCCGCCGCCGATCTGGAAGCGGAAACGGCCCGGCGCGTGGAGGAATTCCGGGAGAAGTTCGCTAATCCCTACGTTGCGGCAGAGCGGGGTTTTGTCGACGAAGTGATCCCGCCGCGGGAGACCCGTCGCAAATTGATCCGCGCCCTGGCGATGCTGGAAAACAAGCGCGACACCAACCCGCCCAAGAAGCACGGCAACATCCCGCTTTAGTGGTCTAGTGAATAGTGGTCAGAGACAAGCCGTGCCCCCGCCCTGCGGTGCGGACCATACGAGAGTGAAACTACGGGTCCTTATGCCTATCGGGATCAGGGGCCATGTCCCGTTAATTCGGTTTGCTGCATAATTGAACATCGAATCGGTACACAGGATAGACAGGATAAACAGGACGAGATGCTGCTGCACAGGAAGCTGACTGGCTCGATGATCGAGTGCGCGTTTGTGGACAACGTCGGTGCCCTTAGTGGCCCTTCACGGACCCCTTTCGATTCTTTTCCAACCCCTTGGAATTCCTTCGCGCATTCATTTTTTGCCGCCTTAACAGATTCTTTAGCGCTCTTGGTGGAAGTCTTTTCTCCCTTCCCGACCATTGGCGGAACCCTCTCGAGCCTTCTCCAACCCCTTAGTGGCCCTTCGTCGTCCTTAGTGGCCCTTCGTGGACATCTTTTTTTGGTCTTTTTGGATAACCCTCAGTTGTTTAAGGCAAGCCTCGCTGGCTCTTTAAGATGACCCTCGGAAGAAAGTCCAGCCTGTTTACATCTCTAGCCTTGGCCGCCATGCTTCTCTGGGGCCATCGGCCTCTTTCCGCTTTCAATTCCAGCCAGATCAGGATTTTGACCAACCCGGACCTGGACGTGATTTACCACACCCTGGCCCACTTCAACCTGCCGGGGGATCGATTCAATCTCTTCTCCCAGGACTACATTCGACGGATGGGCCAGGCGAAGCGGGACCTGGAGGTGGGAGCGACCCGGCTGGATCGGGAAGCCGCGGCATTGGAGCGGCGTTACCGCCAACTCCCTCGTCTTCGCTTTCTGATCCGGGCGCCCTTCCTGGCCGATGACCTCTCTTCCTTCAAGCAGGCCCTGGCCATGATCGACTACGATTTTCGCACCCGGACCGTTCCGGCCGGCGCCAAGGGCAAACGCAGGAAGGAGCCTCTGATCTTCGGCAACAGCCGCAGGTTGATTCCGGTCTTCAGAAACCACTTCCAGGACCCCGAGGAGCGGGCCTTTGCCAGGCAGTTCGCCGGTTGTCTGGAGGAAGAGCACTCCCGTTTCTACATGCTCTATCGCGAGGCCCGCAATGAATGGGATCTGCAGGGGGTGGAGTGGTTCAACAGCTTCTGGAAGTCACGGGGCATGAGCATGCTGGAGCCGTGGGCCTCCAAGTCCGGAGTGAAGCAGTTCAAGGTCTTTCTGACCCCGGTGATGAAGGGGAGGGGTCTGGGAGTGCCCGTGGAAGAGGACGGCGACGTTCTGTTCCACGTCCTGGCCCCGCTGCCGGAGAGCCGGCAGGAGGCGATTCACTCCTTTTTCGTGGTGTTGCATGAGACGGCGCGCCGTTCCACCGACGCGCTGGTGGTGTTCGGCGGCCCCTCCAGCCCTTCGAACCAGGACTCCCTGACGGCGCGGCCCCGGGAGAATGCCGCCCTGGTTGCCGGCCACCTCTATCTGAAGGCTCGATTCCCCAGGGTCCATCGGTCCTATCTGAGCTTCTTCCTGAAACTTCCACCCGGGGAGGTCTCCGAGGTCGATGCCCTGGAGCCTCTCTTCGGTCGACGTTTCCCTCTGGACCCGGCCTCCAGAAAACGTGTGGAGGCTTTCGTGGCCCGGCTCCACTGACCCGACGGGCTGTCTGTGACCATGTTCTCGAAGATTCTGATTGCCAACCGGGGTGAAATTGCGGTCCGGATCATCCGAACCGCCCGGGAGATGAATATCGCAACCGTGGCGGTGTACTCGGATTGCGACCGTCCGGCGCTGCACGTGCGCCTGGCCGACGAGGCTTACGGCCTGGGGGCTTCTCCTTCGGTGGAGAGCTACCTGAATATGGACCGGATCCTGCAGGCGGCCGAGGCCAGCGGGGCGGAAGCCATCCACCCCGGTTACGGGTTTCTGGCCGAAAACGCCGAATTTGCCCGCCGCTGCCAGGACCGGGGAATCTGCTTCATCGGACCTTCGCCGAGAGCCATGGAGCTGATGGGGGAAAAGACCGCTGCCCGGAAATTGGCCGTGCAGTCGGGGGTGCCCGTGGTGCCGGGCACCGGCACCCAACTTGGGGATTCCGCGGAATTGGAGCGGGCGGCACACGCCATCGGTTTCCCGATCCTGGTCAAGGCGGCAGCCGGTGGAGGGGGCAAGGGGATGCGTCTGGTCAGCTCCCCCGACCGGTTGGCCTCGGCGATTCGGGATGCCCGCTCCGAAGCCGGGAGTGCTTTCGGGAATCCGGCGGTCTACCTGGAGAAATACCTCCAAAGCCCTCGCCATATCGAGTTTCAGATCCTGGCCGACGACTTCGGGAACACCGTTCATCTGGGAGAACGGGAGTGCTCCATACAGAGGCGCCATCAGAAAGTCATCGAGGAATGTCCCTCGCCCGTCATGACCGAGGCCTTGCGGGCCGGAATGGGCCAGGCCGCCGTCAGGATGGCCCGGGCCAGTGGCTACCGGAATGCCGGGACGGTTGAATTCCTGGTGGATTCGCAGCAGGATTTTTACTTCCTGGAGATGAACACCCGACTCCAGGTCGAGCACCCGGTCACCGAGATGGTCACCGGCCTGGATCTGGTCAGAAAACAGATTCAGATCGCAGCCGGCCAACCCCTGGGGCTGAGGCAGGAGGAGGTCTGCTGGCGTGGCGCGGCGCTGGAATGTCGCATCTATGCCGAGGATCCGGAGAATGGGTTCCTGCCTTCACCGGGGCTGATCCGGAGCCTGCGCCAGCCCTCCGGTCCCGGGGTCCGTGAGGACAGCGGCATCTACCAGGGTTGGGAAGTCCCCGTTTTTTACGATCCGATGCTGTCCAAGCTGGTGACCTGGGCGGAGAATCGCGCCGAGGCGATCAGTCGGATGAATCGAGCCCTGGGTGAGTACCAGATCTCGGGAATCAAGACCACCATCCCCTTTTTCCAGACCATCCTGAGCCACCCGAAATTTCTGTCGGCGGAGCTCAGCACCGATTTCATCGAAAGGTTCTACCGCCCCACCCGGTCCCTTCCTCACCGGAAAGAGCTGCGGGAGGTGGCGGCCATCGGCGCTGCCCTGTTTGCCAGCCGGGCTCGAGCCTCGGAGGCAAGCCGCCGAGACCCGCCGGAGAGCCCATGGAAGCTGTGGGGGCGATGGAACGGGCTGCGGAAATAGTTTGCGAGCAGGAGGGAGAGCAACCCGGTGGAACAGGTCAAGGCAACCTATGAGCTGGTTCTGGAGGGACGGCGCCAGACCTTGAGCCTGGAACGATCGGGGGATCGGGCCAGGGTGGAGTTGGCGGGCAAGTCCTTTGACGTCGACGTCTCACAGTTGTCGGAAGGCGCCTTTTCCCTGATTCTGGAGGGCCGCTCCCACGATGTCAGCGTGAGTCCGCATCCCGGAGGATTTCAGGTCTTCGTGGATGGAGAGGCATGCCAGGTGGGCTTGCACGACCCGCGCCGGGGCGGTCCCCCGGCCTCGGGAAGGGCGGAAGCCGCCGGGCCCATGGCCCTGTCGGCTCCCATGCCCGGGAAGGTGGTCAGGATCCTGATTGCTCAGGGAGAAGCGGTGCGGAAGGGGCAGGGGCTGGTGGTGGTCGAGGCCATGAAAATGCAGAACGAGCTGCCGTCCCCCAAGTCGGGCCGCGTCCGGGCCGTCCGGGCGGCGGAGGGCCAGACCGTCAACGCGGGCGAACCGCTGGTGGAGGTGGAGTGATTCGTTCGCATTTCATGCAGGTTAACCCAGGCCGGGCTGGCCGGGGGCGATCCTTTCCAATCCGTCCAGGTAGGGCCTGAGGGCGGGCGGTATGAGGACGCTGCCGTCCGCTTGCTGGTGATTCTCGACAAGGGCGACCCAGGTACGTCCCACGGCCAGACCCGATCCGTTGAGCGTGTGAACGAATTCCGGTTTGACTCCCCGGTCTCGCCGGAAACGGATGTTGGCCCGGCGGGCCTGGAAGTCCTCGAAGTTGCTGCATGAGGAAATCTCCCGGTAGGCCTGCTGGCCCGGCAGCCAGACTTCCAGATCGTAGGTCTTGGCGGCGGCGAAGCCCAGGTCGCCCGTGCAGAGGGTGACCACGCGGTAGTGGAGCTGGAGGCGGCGGAGGATTTCTTCGGCGCTCCGAGTCAAGTTTTCCAGCTCGGCATAGGAGTCCTCGGGTCTGGTGAAGTTGACCAACTCCACCTTGTTGAACTGATGCTGGCGAATGAGTCCCCGCGTGTCTTTGCCGTGGGCTCCGGCTTCGCTGCGGAAGCAGGGAGTATAGGCCGTCAGCCGAATCGGCAGTTGGGCCGCCTGCAGGGTTTCTCTGGCGAAAATGTTGGTGAGGGGGACCTCGGCCGTGGGAACCAGCCAGTAGTCCGTCCCTTCCACCTTGAACAGATCGCCGGAGAACTTGGGGAGTTGACCCGTCCCCGTCAGGCTGGCCGAATTGGCCATAAAGGGCGGCAACACTTCCAGGTAGCCGAATTCCCGGGTGTGGACGTCCAGCATGAAGTTGATCAAGGCCCTTTCCAGGCGGGCCCCCGCCCCCGCATAGAGGTTGAACCGTGCCCCGGCGATCTTGGCGGCCCGTTCCAGGTCCAGAATGCCCAAGCGCGGGCCCAGATCCCAGTGGGAACGGGGCTCAAAGTCAAAGCCGGGTTTTTGGCCGTGGACCCGGATTTCGACGTTCTCCGAGGCATCGACGCCGACCGGAACGCTGTCGTCGGGGAGATTGGGAAGGGCTAACTGCAGGCGCTTCAGATGTTCCTCACAGGACCGCAACCTTTCGTCCAACTGCTTGATCCGAAGCGACAGCTCCTTCATCTCGGCAATCTTGCCCGCGGCGTCCTGTCCCGCCTTCTTCAGGGCAGTGATGGCCTGGTTGTTGCGGTTGCGGTGGTGCTTGAGCTGCTCGGCCTCCTGCAGCAAGTGCCGCCGTTGCCGATCAAGGTCCTCCACCGCCTCCAGCGGAACCGGGGTGTGGCGCTGGGTCAGCTTTCGACGCACCAACTCGGGGTGATTTCGGATGTAGGCCGGATCTAACATAGGGCTGCACGCCGGGGCTTAGCCCGCGTTTCTCACCAGCGGGCTGTACTCTTGAGAAGAGTGCAGGATGGCGCAGGATTTTACCTTCAGCGCGTGCTCAGTATAGAGGAGTCGCCGAGAGGCAGGCAAGGACCGGCTCCGGGCTGGCGCCGGGGAATATCCCGGTTAAAGAAATCCTGTTCCCCCGCTGTGTTGTGGATTAGGAGAGAGCGGCGTAGCCGCGATTGACGCCGGTTATCCGAGAGAACGTTTCCTACAGGTCTTCATTATAGAGCAGCGTAGCTGCGGCTTCGTGTCGCCTGCAGGGGAACGTAGGAGAAGCGCGAGAAAAGTCGCGTTTGGCAGCGAAGGCGGCGTCCTCTTGTCGGCGGAGGCGTGAGCCCGGGGTCGTATGGACCCTGCGCTGCCGTAGCCGCGTAGGCGGCGAATCAGTAGCATCCATCCGGAACGCGCTGGCTCTCCAGTATGACCTTAACCCGCATTTCTCACCAGGGGGTTGCACTCTTCTCAAGAGTGCAACTTGGCGCAGGAATTTTCCCCTCAGCGCGTGCTCGCGAGCGAAGGGCGTAGCGGGGACTACGTTCGAGCGAGCATGTGCGCGCTGAGGGGAAAAGGACAAGCCAGGGCGCGCCCAGCGCAGTCTGTACCCACGAGCCCTTTAAATGGCGCCAATCAAGGGTCTGAAGATAAACAGCTTTTCACCATACCACTAGCGACCTGGTGAGAAATGCGGGTTAAGCACGACCCTCACTCTCTGCACCTTTTTCACGAGTGCAACCCATGGTGAGAAATGCGAATTAGTAGCGCCGTCCCGGAACGCACTGCCTCTCCAAAAATCACGCCCCCGTAGCCGCGAAGGCGGCGGATCAGGTGCCGGGTGCCGAAACGCACTGCCTTTCCAGAGGGATGTCGCCATCGCTCCCGCGGCCGGGCAGGGGCGGATCCGTCACCTCGCTGTAGCAGGCAGGGTCGCTCAGAATACGGGTCACCAGGTGAGTGTGCAGGGCGTGACCGGCTTTGTGCGCCACCACGCGAGCCAGCAGCGGTCTGCCGATCAATGCCAGATCGCCAATGCCGTCCAGCACCTTGTGGCGGACAAATTCATCCTTGAACCGCAGGATGCCGTTCAGGATTCCCCGGTCGGTCAGGACGATGGCGTTGTCCAGAGAACCTCCCCGAACCAGGCCTTTTTTCTTCAGTTGTTCCACTTCCCGGTAGAAGCCGAAGGTGCGAGCCGGCGCCACCTCCCTGGAGAAGACCTCGGGCGAGGCGTCGAAGTCGAAGCTCTGGCGGCCGATCATGGGGTGGTCGAAGTCGATTGAATAGCTGATCTGAAAGCGGTCGGAGGGATGGACGGCAATGGTGCGGTCGCGGTCACGGATCTCCAGGGACTTTTCGATTCGCAGATACCGGCGCCGGGCGGACTGCCGCCGCAGTCCGGTGCGGGTGATCTTGTCCACGAACTCCAGGGCGCTTCCGTCCAGAATGGGAACTTCCAGATTGTCGATTTCAATCAGGGCATTGTCGACAGCGAAGATGTACAGCGATGAGAGCAGGTGCTCCACGGTTGAAATCAGAACTCCCTGCTTCATCAGAGTGGTGGCGTAGGCCACCCGGGCCACGTTTTGCACCACGGCCTCGATCTCGAAGTCGTCCAGATCGACCCGGCGAAAGACCAGCCCGGTGCCGGGAGGGGCCGGCGTGACCCTCACTTGCACCGACTCTCCGGTGTGCAAGCCCAGGCCTGAGAACTCGATCGGGGCAGCCAGCGTTTGTTGGAAGTCCATCTCGGCGGGTTCCTTTCTGACCGGACAGGAATACGCTTTTCTTGCAAGCAACTCTCTTGCCAAAGAGAGGGAGTCTACCTATAAACTCTTTATAATCCGTATCTTATAAGCTGATTCCGGAGCCGGGCGCCGGCTGGATCCTGTGACATGGATGCAACACTCCAACCGGTTGCGTGGCCCAGTGAGCACAGTCCAGCGACCCGGATGGGACCGATAGAGCCGCGGGCGTTCCCGCGCTGCACCTTGGCGCCGTGGCGCCCCCCCCACCGCATCAGCCATCGCCTGGCGGCTCGGCTTCTGCGACTCCCCCTCAAGGGGGGCAACCGCAGGGCTTGTGTAGATGTGCTGGTGGGCAAGGTGGCGGGTATTGGTTGGCCCCCCCACCGCATCAGCCTTCGCCTGCGGCTCGGCTTCTGCGACTCCCCCTCAAGGGGGGAGTGATACTCGAGCGCCTTATGCAAGCCTCAAGATCACTCCCCCCTGGAGGGGGAGTCGGCGAGGCCAGGGCGAAGCCCTCAGTCGAGCCGGAGGGGGGCAAACACCCCGGCCTCGCTTCGCTCGTGCGGCCCTCCGGGGGAAAGGAATTCTTTTCCCTCCGTCGCCTCGCGTTTTTGGGAGAGCAACGTAGCCGAGGCAGCCTGGACAGTTCCCCCCGATCGACGGACCTGCAGGATCCGACGGATTGGGGTTGACTTTCCTCGGCGGAGTCCGGATAATTGCAGTTCTAAACCGGACCAATTTGGTCCGATATTGGCGATCCATGTTAAGACTTTCAAAAAAGACAGACTACGCCCTGATGGCCCTCATCCACTTGGCCCAGGGTTCGGGCCGGGTGGCCTGGAGTGCGCGCGAAATCGCCCGGTCCTACGACATTCCGCCCCACCTGATGGCAAAGGTGCTTCAAAGGATGGCGCAAAGCGGGATCGTGGTGTCCCACCAGGGCACCAATGGGGGGTACGCCCTGGGTCGCCCCGCCCATCTGATCAATGCGGCCGAAGTGATCGAATCGATCGAGGGTCCCTTCTCCATGACGAGTTGCGTGTCGGAGACGGGCTACTGCCTGCAGTTCGAGAAATGCACCATCAAGAGTCCGCTCCAGTTGCTCAGCGACAGCGTGGTGCTGATGCTGAGACGGATGACGGTGGCCCAGATGAGCCGCCACGGGCTGGCGCCCCCGAGGTCGAATCCGGCAAACGACCCAACTCGCAGCCAAACCGACCGGGAAGAAAACCCCCTGCGGCTGGTCCAGTTGCCGGGAGATCCAAGCACCTGAGCACTGTTCGCGCCGCCCTCCCATTATCAGGACGGCCGCTGCACCCTGATGACGCCTAAGGAGTCAACATGCCCTCAGCCAACGAGACCATTCAAGAACTGGTCGGCCAGGAATACAAGTACGGGTTCGTCACCGACATTGAGGCCGATGCCATTCCCCGGGGGCTGAACGAAGAAGTCATTCGCACCATCTCGGCCAGAAAGAACGAGCCACCCTTCATGCTGGAGTGGCGGCTGCGGGCCTACAGGCACTGGCTCACCATGAAAGAGCCGGCCTGGCACAACGTGCACTACCCGCCGATCGACTATCAGGACATCATTTATTACGCCGCCCCCAAGAGCGGGAAGGACGGTCCCCAGAGCCTGGACGAGGTCGATCCCGAGCTGCTGCGAACCTACGAGAAGCTGGGGATTTCCCTGCAGGAGCAGGAGGTTCTGAGCGGCGTGGCCGTGGATGCCGTCTTCGACAGCGTTTCGGTGGCCACCACCTTTCGCGAGAAGCTGGCGGAGTTGGGCATCATCTTCGGCTCCTTCTCGGACGCCGTGCAGAACCACCCGGAGCTGGTAAAGCAGTATCTGGGGTCGGTGGTTCCCTATACGGACAACTTCTTTGCCACGCTCAACTCGGCGGTCTTCAGCGACGGGTCGTTCTGCTACATCCCCAAGGGGGTTCGCTGTCCCATGGAGCTCTCCACCTACTTCCGCATCAATGCCAAGGACACCGGGCAATTCGAGCGCACGCTGATTATTGCCGAAGACGACAGCTACGTGAGCTACCTGGAAGGCTGCACGGCTCCCCGCAGGGATGAAAATCAGCTCCATGCGGCGGTGGTCGAGCTGGTAGCGCTGGACCGGGCCCAGATCAAGTATTCGACCGTGCAGAACTGGTATCCCGGGGACAAGCAGGGCAAGGGAGGCATCTACAACTTCGTCACCAAGCGGGGCAAATGCCGGGGAGTGGACTCCAAGATCTCCTGGACCCAGGTGGAGACGGGCTCGTCCATCACCTGGAAGTATCCCAGTTGTCTCTTGCAGGGGGATCGCTCGATCGGCGAGTTCTACTCGGTGGCGGTCACCAACAATTTCCAGCAGGCCGACACTGGAACCAAGATGATCCACATCGGCCGGGATACCCGGAGCACCATCATCTCGAAGGGGATTTCGGCGGGCCATGGCCAGAACACCTACAGGGGGGCGGTGAAGATTCTCAAGGGCGCCTCCCGTGCCCGCAATTATTCCCAGTGCGACTCGATGCTCATGGGGGACGCCTGCGGCGCCCACACCTTTCCCTACATCGAGGTCAAGAACAGTACGGCTCAGATGGAGCATGAGGCCTCGACCGCGAAGATCGGAGAGGACCAGATTTTCTACTGCAAGCAGCGAGGTATTTCGGCGGAAGATGCCGTTTCCCTGATCGTGAATGGTTTCTGTAAAGAAGTGTTTCGCGAGCTGCCCATGGAGTTTGCGGTCGAGGCTCGCAAGCTGCTTGGCGTCAGCCTGGAAGGCAGTGTCGGCTAGCCCGCCGCCGGCCGGTCGGGAAGACAGGTAAGCGAGGAAAGGAAAGGCAGTGCTGAAGATCGAAAATTTGCACGTACAAGTCGAGGGGAAGCCGATCCTGAGAGGGGTGAACCTGGAGGTGGCGGCGGGAGAAGTGCACGCCATCATGGGTCCCAACGGATCGGGCAAGAGCACCCTGGCCCAGGTGTTGGCCGGCCGGGACAGTTACGAAGTGACTGAAGGCAGGGTTTCCTATCGGGGCGGGGACCTGTTGGCCATGGAGCCGGAGGATCGCGCCTGCGAAGGCGTCTTCATGGCTTTTCAATATCCGGTCGAGATCCCCGGAGTGAGCAATGTCTATTTCCTGAAAGCCGCCGTGAATGCCATCCGCAAGTATCGGGGCGAGGAAGAACTGGACGCGATGGAATTCATGAAGATCGTTCGGGAAAAGATCAAGGTGGTGAACCTGGACCAGAGCTTCATCAGCCGTTCCGTCAACGAGGGATTCTCGGGCGGCGAGAAGAAGCGAAACGAGATTTTTCAGATGGCCGTGCTCGATCCGGTGCTGGCCATCCTGGACGAAACCGACTCGGGACTCGACATCGATGCTCTGAAGACGGTTGCCGACGGGGTCAACGCCTTGCGCCGGCCCGACCGTGCCATCGTCGTCATCACTCACTACCAGCGGTTGCTGAACTACATCGTCCCCGACCGAGTGCATGTGCTTTCGGGCGGGGAAATCGTCAAGTCGGGGGACAAGGATTTGGCTCTCGAATTGGAAGCCAGGGGTTACGGTTGGATCGACACTCAGGTGGCCGTGACGCCGGGAAGCTAGCCCGCATTTCTCACCGGGGGGCGTGACATTGGCGCGGCCAGCACCGTGTGTAACCACAAGTCGTCACAATAGGACCAACAAGCTGCTGAAAATAAACTGCTTTTCATAGTGTATCAAGCGGCCCGGTGAGAAATGCGGGCAAGGCCGAGAGACATCCATGAATCGAGACCTGGCTGAATTGTCCCCCGAGCAGGAACGCTATCTGTCGCAATTCTCCTCCTTTGCGCGCCGCCAGGCGGACCGCGACCCGCCCTGGCTGATGGAGAAGCGCCAAGCGGCCATGCGGCGCTTCACCCGACTCGGATTCCCGACCACTCACGATGAGGCTTGGCGTTTTACCAGCCTGAGGCCGCTGACCCGGGTTCCTTTTGCTCATGCCGGCGCCTTGGATTCCCGTCCGGCCCCGGCCGACCTGGATTCACTCACCGGGGAGGAGTCCCGGGCCTGCCGCCTGGTGTTTTTGAACGCACGCTTCTCCCGAGAACACTCTTCCTTCGGCCACCTTCCGCCGGGCGTCCGGGTTCAGGGCCTGGCGGAGCTGCTCAACGGCCAGAGCCCTTCCATTCAGGAAGCGCTGGGTCGATATGCCGGAGACCGGGAGGAGGTCTTCGCCGCCCTGAATACGGCTTTCCTGGAAGATATCGCCCTGGTCTACCTTCCCAGGAACACCGTGGTGGAGCAGCCGATTCACTTGCATTTTTACTCGGGAGGGGAAGGGCAACCGGTGGTTTCCCATCCCCGCTGCCTGGTGCTGGCCGGCGCCAACAGCCAGGCCCGAATCGTGGAATCCTATTCAGGGGAGCCGGACTCCCTCTATTTCACCAACACGGTGACCGAGCTGGTGGCCCAGGAAGGCGCGGTGGTCGAGCACTACAAGCTGCAGCAGGAAAGCGTCAGGGCCTTTCATGTCGCCACCCTGCAATTCCAGCTCGGACGCAGCGCCAAGGTGTCCTCCCATTCCATTTCCCTGGGAGGCGCCCTGGTCCGGAATCACGTCAACGCGGTTTTGGATGGTGAGGGCGCCGAAGCCACCTTGAACGGGTTCTCTCTGACTACCGGCGGTCAGCACGTGGATAATCACACCTCCATCGACCACGCCAAGCCCCATTGCAACAGCTTCGAGTTCTACAAGGGAATCCTGGACGACCATTCCAGGGGGGTCTTTAACGGCCGGATCATCGTGCGCCCCCACGCCCAAAAAACCGATTCGAAACAGACCAACCAGAATCTGCTGCTCTCCGAGGAGGCCCTGATCAATACCAATCCTCAGTTGGAGATCTATGCGGACGATGTGAGATGCACCCACGGGGCCACGATCGGGCAATTGGACCCCCAGGCGATTTTTTATCTGCAGTCCCGGGGGATAGGCCGGGAGGCCGCCCGCCAGCTCCTGACCTTTGCCTTTGCCAATGACATTACCTCCCAGATCCGAATCGAGCCCATTCGCTCCCGGTTGGAAAAGACGCTTTTTCACCGCTTGGCGGAGAAGGAACCCAAGGAGTGACTCGGATGAGGATGGCAACCACTCTGCCGGTCCAGCCGGCCACACCGCTGCTGAACGTCGACCGGCTGCGCCGGGACTTCCCCATCCTTACCGGCCGGGCTGCCGGCAAACCGCTGGTCTATCTCGACAGCGCCGCTTCCACTCAAAAGCCAAGTCCGGTGATCGAGGCCATGAATACCTTCTATCGAGAGGGTTATTCCAATATTCATCGGGGCCTTTATGCGCTCAGCCTGGAAGCGACCGAGGCCTTTGAGGACGTTCGTTCCAAGGTGCAGCGGTTCATCAATGCCCGGGAATCCCGCGAGCTCGTGTTCGTCAGGGGAACCACCGAGGCCATCAATCTGGTGGCCGGCACCTTGGCCCGCCAGAGGCTGAAGGCCGGAGAGGAGATCCTGATCTCGACCCTGGAGCACCACTCCAACATTGTTCCCTGGCAGAGGATCTGCGAGGAAAAGGGCGGGACCCTGCGAGTGGCGCCCATTGATGACAACGGGGAAGTCCCTTTGGAGGCCTTTGAGCGAGCTCTCGGATCCCGAACGCGCCTGGTGGCCATCGCCCACGTCTCCAATGCGTTGGGAACCGTCAATCCTGTGGCGGAGATGATTCGGATGGCCCATCGCCGGGAGATCCCGGTGCTGGTGGATGGAGCCCAGGCCGCTCCCCATCTCCAGGTGGATGTTCAAGCTCTGGACTGCGATTTCTATGCATTTTCCGGACACAAGGTCTACGGTCCCACGGGAGTCGGCGTTCTCTACGGGAAAGCGAGCCTGCTGGAAGCCATGCCGCCCTATCAGTGCGGGGGAGAGATGATTCGTTCGGTCTCGTTCGAGCGCACCCTGTACAAGGAGATCCCCTATCGGTTCGAGGCTGGGACGCCCGATATCGTCGGGGTCATCGGATTGGGAGCTGCCCTGGACTACCTGAGCGCCATCGGCCTGGAGAACGTTGCCGCTCACGAGAGTGAACTGTTGTCTTACGCGACCGACGCCCTCTCCTCGGTCCCCGGAGTTCGAATCGTCGGCCGAGCCAGACAGAAGGCGGCTGTGCTGTCCTTCGTGGTCGACGGAGCCCACCCCCACGATGTCGGGACCATTCTGGATCAAGAGGGGATTGCCATTCGCGGGGGCCATCACTGTGCCCAGCCGCTGATGGAGCGCCTGGGCCTGCCGGCCACGGCCCGTGCTTCCTTCGGTCTCTACAATACTCACGCCGAGGTGGATCGGCTGGCGGATGGGGTGCGCAGGGTCAGGGAGATCTTTGGTTCATGTCCGAGTTGATGGAGCTCTACCAGGAGGTTATCCTGGACCATACCAGGCGCCCGCGCAATTTCGGGAGCCTGGAAAATGCGACCCACAGGGCCGCCGGCCACAATCCGCTCTGCGGCGATCGGGTGATGGTTTCCCTGCAGCTTGACAGGGACATCGTCCGGGACATTCGTTTCGAGGGCAAGGGGTGCGCCATCTCCACTGCTTCCGCCTCAATGATGACCGAGTTGCTCAAGGGCAGGAAAACCGGCCTCCTCCATGCGGCTTTTCGGCAGTTCCAGGATTTGGTGACCGGCAGGGCGATCGAGCCGTCGGAAGATTTGGGGAAGCTGGTGGCCTTTGCCGGTGTGGCTGCCTTTCCGGTTCGGGTCAAGTGCGCCACCCTGGCTTGGCATACGGTCAAGGCCGCGCTGCAGAACCGGCAGCAGCCGGCCACCACGGAGTAGGCGGCAGTAAAACCATAGCGAGGATGCAACCATGACGACCGAGTCCACAGCAGTCGAGTCCTCTCCGTCGGAAGAGCTGAAGCAGCAGATCATCGAGGTGCTGCAAACGGTTTACGACCCCGAAATTCCCGTCAACATCTACGAGATCGGACTCATCTACGAGATCGATATCGACCCCTCCAATGCGGTCAAAATTCAAATGACCCTCACCTCGCCGGCCTGTCCGGTTGCCGGGACGCTGCCGGGAGAGGTGGAATCCAAGGTCGCCGGGGCCGAAGGCGTGTCCTCCGCCCAGGTCGACCTGGTCTGGGACCCGCCCTGGACTCCTGCCAAGATGTCGGAAGCCGCCAAGCTGCAACTGGGGATGCTCTGACCCTCGCGAATGCGGCGTCCACAGGGTGCCCCGGGCGCCAGCCCATGGAGAGCCCTCCGCTTCGGCCCAAGCCGAAGAAATTCCATCGCCGTTCACACCTTCTCTGTGATTGTGTGCCAGATATTGTATGATTGGCCTGACGGTGCACACTCCTTAGCCCACATTCCACACCGGGGGCGCAGCAATGGCGCAGGCAGTTTCCCCTTCGATGCGTGCTCGCGATCGAAGAACCTCGCGGGGACTGCGTTTGGGGGAGCTTGCGCGCGCGGCAGGGGAAAAAGCAAGCCAGGACGCGCCCGGCGCCGCCTGCCCCGCAGAGCCGGCGGAGGGCAAGTGCCCCAAACACCATCTTGAGAAAAGACCAGTGTTGAAGCACGCCCGGAAACTGCGCCTGTCCCTTCTGACCCGGGGCCGGCGGCTGGCCGTGGCCATCCCGTTGTGCGTGATGCTGGCAGGGGTGGCGACCCAGGCCCAGGCCCAGACCCCCTGGGGAGGGAGCGTGGAGGTGTCTACGACCTCGCTGACCGTCCCCCCGGGGCAATCGCTCACCTACCATCTGAGACTGACTGAGCCACCCACCGCCGACGGCTGGTGGGTCGTCCTGCGCGTCGACGGCGGAATGCGCCCCGACGGCTGCTACAAAGGCTTCCGTTGGGTGCCGTCGGTAGGCTGGCCCTACAATCCGAACAACTATGACACTTGGCGGGGGGTCACCTTCAGGGCGGATGAAGAATGCGGACCGGCTGGAACTGTGACGATCATCCACGAAGTGTGGGATGAGACTACCTTTTGTCCCTGGAAGGGTAGCCCGGTGACGGTGGATGTCGGCGAGGCCGTCGGCGTGGAAGGCAGCCTGTCCATCGGAGACGCGACGGTCGAGGAGGGGCGCACGGCCGAGTTCGAGGTGACATTGGAGCCGCCCAGCAGCCAGACGGTGACGGTGGCGTTCGCGACCGGGGATGATACGGCGGAGGCAGGGACGGACTACGAGTCGAGATCGGGAACGCTGAGGTTCACGGTGGGACAGACCGTCCAGACCATCTCGGTGCCGACCGTGGACGACACCTTCCACGAATCGGAGGAACGCTTCACCCTGACCCTGAGCAAACCGTCGGGGGCCACGCTGGACATCGCTGCCGGGAAGGGGACGATCACGGATAATGACCTACCGGAGCTCTCCATCGGAAACGCCTTGGTCGAGGAGGGGGAGACGGCCGAGTTCGAGGTGAGGTTGAGTCCGGCCAGCGACCGGACGGTGACGGTGAACTACCAAACGGGGAACGACACGGCGGTGGCGCCCGCCGACTACACCACGAGATCGGGGACGCTGACGTTTACGGCGGGGGCGACAATGATGACCATCTCGGTGCCGACCGTAGACGACAGTGAGCAGGAGTCGGAGGAACGCTTCAGGGTGACCCTGAGCAGTCCGTCGATGGCCAGGCTGAACGACGACACCGGGGAAGGGACCATCACCGACAACGACGGTGGACCCACCATGCCGGAGTTGTCCATCGGAAACGCGTCGGTCGAGGAGGGGGAGACGGCCGAGTTCGAGGTGAGGTTGAGCGGGGCCGCCACCCAGACGGTGACGGTGGCCTATGCCACGGCCGACGACACGGCGATGGCGCCCGCCGACTACACCTCGAGATCGGGGACGCTGACGTTTACGGTGGGGGACACGATGATGACCATCTCGGTGCCCACCATAGACGACGGTGAGCAGGAGCCGGAGGAACGCTTCAGGGTGACCCTGAGCAGTCCGTCGGGGGCTACGCTGAACGACGACACTGGGGAAGGGACCATCACCGACAACGACGGCGGTGATGGCGACGGCGGAGGCGGCGGCGACGGCAGTGGCGGTGGCGGTGGTGGCGGCGGCGGTGGCGGCCTCATTCCGGTCGTCCTGTCCATCGGAGATGCGCCGGTCGAGGAGGGGGGTACGGCGGAGTTCCTGGTGCGTTTGAGCTTGGTGGTTGGCGTGGCGGTGACGGTGGACTTCGAGACGGTGGACGGGACGGCGGAGGCGGGTTCCGACTACACGGCGGCCTCGGGCACGCTGACCTTCACGGTGGGCGAAACAACCCGGACGATCTCGGTGCCGACCCTGGACGACACGATTCCGGAGGTGGAGGAGGGCTTCACGGTGGTCCTGAGCAACCCCTCGGGGGCCGGGCTGGAGGACGACACCGGGGAGGGGACGATCACGGACGACGACGTGCCTGCGCTGGCGATCGACGACGCGCCGGCGGTGGTGGAAGGGGGTACGGCGGAGTTCGTGGTGCGTTTGAGCGAGGCGAGCAGCTTGGCGGTAATGGTGGACTTCGAGACGGTGGACGGGACGGCGGAGGCGGATTCCGACTACACGGCGGCCTCGGGCAGGCTGACCTTCGCGGCGGGAGAAACGACCCGGACGATCTTGGTGCCGACCCTGGACGACACGGTTCCGGAGGCGGAGGAGGGCTTCACGGTGGTCTTGAGCAATCCGTTGGGGGCCAGGATGGACGATGACACCGGGGAGGGGACGATCAGGGACAATGAACTGCCGGAGCTCTCCATCGGAAACGCGTTGGTCGAGGAAGGCGAAACGGCCCAGTTCGAGGTGAGGTTGAGTCCGGCCGGCGCCCAGACGGTAACGGTGGCCTATGCTACGGCGGACGACACGGCGGAGGCGGGCGCCGACTACACCTCGGAATCGGGGACGCTGACCTTCACGGCGGGACAGACAGTGCAGACCATCTCGGTGCCGACCGCAGACGACAGTGAGCAGGAGTCTGAGGAACGCTTCACGGTGACCCTGAGCAATCCCTCGGGGGCCGGGCTGAACGACGACACCGGGGAAGGGACCATCACCGACAACGACGGCGGCCCCACCATGCCCGAGCTCTCCATCGGAAACGCCTTGGTCCAGGAGGGGGAAACGGCCGAGTTCGAGGTGAGGTTGATCCCGGCCGCCATCCAGACGGTAACGGTGGACTATGCCACGGCGGGCGACACGGCGGTGGAGGACTCGGACTACAGGGCAACGATGGGGACGCTGACCTTTACGGCAGGGGAGACAATGATGACGATCTCGGTGCCGACCACAGACGACAGTGAGCAGGAGTCTGAGGAACGCTTCACGGTGACCTTGAGCAACCCGGCGGGGGCCAGGCTGAACGACGACACCGGGGAAGGGACGATCATCGACAACGACCAGCCGCTGGAGCTGGCGATCGACGACGCGCCGCCGGTGGTCGAGGGGAGTACGGCGGAGTTCGTGGTACGACTGAGCGCGGTGAGCGGCGTGGCGGTGACGGTGGATTTCGAGACGGTGGATGGAACCGCCAAGGCAGGTTCGGACTACACGGCGGCCTCGGGCAGGCTGACCTTCACGGCGGGCGAAACAACCCGGACGATCTCGGTGGCGACCCTGGACGACACGGTTCCGGAGGCGGAGGAAGGCTTCACGGTGGTCCTGAGCAACCCCTCGGGGGCCGGGCTGGGGGACGACACCGGGGAGGGGACGATCACCGACAACGACCAGCCGCTGGAGTTGGCGATCGACGACGCGCCGCCGGTGGTCGAAGGGGGCACGGCGGAGTTCGTGGTGCGACTGAGCGCGGTGAGCGGCGTGGCGGTGACGGTGGACTTCGAGACGGTGGATGGGACGGCGAAGGCGGGCTCGGACTACACGGCGGCCTCGGGGACGCTGACCTTCACGGCGGGCGAAACAGCCAAGACCATTTCGGTGCCGACCGTGGACGACACGATTCCGGAGGCTGAGGAACGCTTCACGGTGGTCCTGAGCAATCCCTCGGGGGCCAGGCTGGACGACGACACCGGGGAGGGGACGATCACCGACGACGACCAGCCGCTGGAGCTGGCGATCGACGACGCGCCGCCGGTGGTCGAAGGGGGTACGGCGGAGTTCGTGGTGCGTTTGAGCGCGGTGAGCGGCGTGGCGGTGACGGTGGACTTCGAGACGGTGGATGGAACCGCCAAGGCAGGTTCGGACTACACGGCGGCCTCGGGCACGATCACTTTCCAACCCGGAGAGACGGTCCAGAGCATCGAGGTGGCTGTGCTGGACGACGCAATCTCGGAGGCGGAGGAGGGCTTCACGGTGGTCCTGAGCAACCCGGAGGGGGCCAGTCTGGACGATGACACCGGAAAGGGGACCATCACCGACGACGACGAACCTCCGGAGCTGGCGATCGACGACGCGCCGGCAGTGGTTGAAGGGGGCACGGCGGAGTTCGTGGTACGACTGAGCGCGGTGAGCGGCGTGGCGGTGACGGTGGACTTCGAGACGGTGGACGGGACGGCGCTGGCGGGCTCGGACTACACGGCGGCCTCGGGCAGGCTCAGCTTCCAACCCGGAGAGACGGCCCAGAGCATTGAGGTGGCTGTGCTGGACGACGCAATCTCGGAGGCGGAGGAGGGCTTCACGGTGGTCCTGAGCAACCCGGAGGGGGCCAGTCTGGACGATGACACCGGAAAGGGGACCATCACCGACGACGACGAACCGCCGGAGTTGGCGATCGACGACGCGCCGGCAGTGGTTGAAGGGGGTACAGCGGAATTTCCGGTGCGGCTGAGCGCGGTGAGCGGGCGGCTGGTGACGGTGAACTACCGCACGGTGGACGGGACGGCGCTGGCGGGCTCGGACTACACTTCGGCCTCGGGCACGCTCACTTTCCAACCCGGAGAGACGGCCCAGAGCATCGAGGTGGCTGTGCTGGACGACGCAATCTCGGAGGCGGAAGAAGGATTCACGGTGGAACTGTACGAAGCCTCGGGGGCGACGGTGACGGATGGGACGGGAGCGGGGACCATCACCGACGACGACGAACCTCCGGAGCTGGCGATCGACGATGCGCCGGAGGTGGTCGAAGGCAGCACGGCGGAGTTCCTGGTGCAGTTGAGCGCGGTGAGCGGGCGGCTGGTGACGGTGAGTTACCGCACGGTGGACGGGACGGCGCTGGCGGGCTCGGACTACACTTCGGCCTCGGGCACGCTCAGCTTCCGGCCGGGGGAAACCAGCGGTGCGATCACGGTGGCGACGCTGGCTGACGAGGTGGTGGAGGGCAGCGAGCAGTTCAGGGTGGAATTGAGCGATCCGGTGGGGACCACCCTGGACGACGACACGGGGGTGGGAACCATCACCGACGACGCCGAGCGGCGCATTGGGCTGGTGAACCGGACCGTCCTGCCGGAGATCGGTAGGGCGCTGGCTTTCAGCGCTGTCAGGTGTCGCATGGATCAGGTGTTCTCGGGCGTTTCCCCCCGGGGGGCGGAGGAGCCGATCATCCACCTGTCGCCCTACCTGGTGCCGACTTCCGGCGGATGGACCCGGACGGGCGGCGAGCCGCTGCCCCTGGAGCAGGTGCTCGGCGATCCTTCCTTCCTGATTCCCTCCAGGGAAGACGACGGCGGTGGGGGGCGTTTCGCGACATGGGGCTGCGGAGACTACAGCAACCTGTCCGGAGGCGGCCGGGAGGGCGCAGTCAACTGGAACGGCGGGGTCTTGGGCGTGCACGTCGGAGCCGACGTGAAGCTCGGTTCCAACCTGCTGGCTGGTCTGTCCATCTCCCGGTCGACGGGAGCGTTCGATTACTACGCGTCCGGCGCCGACGCGGGGGGCGGCGCCTATGACCTGGGGATGACGGGTGTCCATCCCTATCTGGCCTGGTCGGCCTCGCCCGACCTGGATATATGGGCGACGGTCGGTCACGCCCGCGGGGAAATCCGCATCACCGACGACGTCGTCGGGGATCCCCGGACCAGCGGGGCGATACTGGACTCCGGTTTAATAGGCGTCAGCGGCCGCATCCTGGCCTACGAATCGACCAGTCTGAGGCTGAAGGGCGAGGCGGCGCTGGCGCGACTCGACGCCGCGGGGGACGGGGGATTGTTCGAGGCGATGACGGCCGGCCTGAGCCGGCTGCGGTTGAGCACCGAGGCCAGCCATGATTACCGGTTTTCCGGCGGCGGTTCGCTCACCCCCTGGGGAGAGCTGGGTGTGCGCCATGACGGCGGTGACGGAGAGACCGGCGCCGGCCTGGAAGTCGGCGGCGGCCTGCGCTACCGGAATCCGGCGGCGGGGTGGAGCACCGAGGGCTACGGCCGCTGGCTGGCCGTCCACGAGGGCGCGCGAAAAGAATGGGGCTTCGGCGCCAGGATTCGCTACGCCCCTCGATCCGCCGACTACGGACCATCGGTGAGCGTGGCGCCGTCCTGGGGGGATACCACCAGCGGCATGCAGCGCCTCTGGGAGATCAGCTCCGCCGACCCGGACATGCTGGGCGCCCCGGGAACGCGCCTGGATACCCAGTTCGGCTATGGATTTGCGGCCTTTCGGGGGCGGGGCGTGCTGACTCCCTACGGAGCCGTGGGCGTGGCCCGCGGGCAAGGGCAGCGCTACCGTCTGGGTGGGCGGATGGCCGTGGGCCGCTCGGCCAACCTGAGCCTGGAGACCGAACGCCGGGTGCGCGGCGCCGCGCGTGTGATCCATGCGATCCGGGTGCGCGCCGCCATACGCTTCTAGCGAAGCCGTGCCTCAGACCGACAAGCCGGGGAATAAAAATATCCACCGAGGCGTTTGCAAAATGTGGCAGCGGGATCTTTGCCGGGAATGGCCACAAAAGGCACAAAAACACAAATAGAGCAGAACGATGAGAAACGACCAAGGCATGGGGGCTTTGTGTGATCAGATCCGGCAGACGGCCTTCGACCTGCATGGATATCTTCGCCACGGGCATCTCGAGAAGGGTTAGGAAAACGGGGTGGCCCACCGTCTGAGAAAAATCGGCTTGGCTGTCGAGCGACAAAGAGCCCTGCAGGTGCGAGAATTCGTTTTGTGACTTTTGTGCTTTTTGTGGTGAACTCGCATTTCTCACCAGGTCGCACCCGATATTGAACAAGGCAGAACATCACGTTTGCCGGCAAAATGACCTGCCCCGCTACGAATTTTGCAAAAGGCTCCACCAAGAGAAAAAAAGATATCCACGAAGGGGCACGAAGGGTCTGATTAATGAATGGTTGATGGTTGATTGGGAAGTTATCGCGACTTAATTTGCCTCAAATCCAAACCTACAATCCGAAATTGCCTTACATGGATCAACAGGATCGACAGGATGAACTACCAGGAGATCCTGTTTATCCTGTCTATCCATGTTTCCTGTTGAATTCTGCCTTAAAAGAAATCAGACTTCCTGAATGAACCTTCCGAATTTGCTGACGCTGTCCCGAATCTTCGCGGTCCCTCTTCTGGTCGTTGTTCTTCTCACCCGTGTTTACAACCCGGAACGGCAGGTCGAAAGCCTCTCCATCATCCTGGCCACGTTGATCTTTCTCGGCGCCTCCATCACCGACTACTTCGACGGCTACCTGGCGCGCCGGCGCCGGCAGGTGACCACGCTCGGCATGCTCCTGGACCCGATTGCCGACAAGCTGTTGATATCGGCTGCATTCATCTCGCTGGTGGAGCTCGGTTGGGTGCCCGCCTGGATGGTGGTGATCATTGTCGGGCGGGAGCTGGCCATCACAGGTCTCCGCAGCATCGCGGCCAACCAGGGATTCAACATCGATGCCTCCGAGCTGGGGAAAATCAAGATGGTCTCACAGGTGCTGGCCGTCACCCTGATCATTCTGAGCAATCTCTTCTCCTGGTTGGAGCCGCTCAGCCTGGCCGCACTCTGGCTGACGGTAATCTTCACCCTGGCCTCGGCCGTCGACTATTTTCGTAAATTCTGGAAGGCGGTCGGCCTCCGCAGCCAGGCGAGCCGAAGTGAGAAACCCGTCCTCCTGAAAAAAAACCAGAGCGATGTGCCAACTCAGTAGTCCCGCGCGGGACTATCTCCTCAAGGCCGCTCGCTCGACGATTGCCGGCTACCTGCGGTCGGGGGTGCGGCCTGCTCCCGACCCGCCCTCGGCTCGGGAGCTTCTCCAAAAGCGGGGCGCCTTTGTCACGCTCTACCTCAGAGGGCGCCTGCGCGGATGCGTCGGTTACGTCTGGGCCTTGACGCCCCTCTACCGGGCCGTGGCGGAGTGCGCCGTGTCTGCCGCCGTCGAAGACGTCCGGTTTCGGCCGCTGAACCTGACGGACTTTCCCGACACTGAAATCGAACTCTCGGTACTCTCGGGGCTGGATGAGGCCAGGAGCGCTTCCGACATCCAGGTGGGGACCCACGGTCTGCTGGTCAGCCAGGGGGCCCGCCGCGGCCTTCTGCTGCCGAAGGTCGCCGTGGAGCACGGTTGGACCCCGGAGCAGTTTCTGGAGCAGACCTGCCTGAAAGCAGGCCTGTCCCTCCAGGCATGGAAGAGCGGCGCCACGGTGGAGAGGTTTACCGCGACGGTTTTTCGGGAGGGAGGGAGCCCGGTCCGGTGACCGGCGGGGGATCGGGTGGTTCGGAATGGACCGATGCCTCCATCCTCGTGCGCGTGACTGGGGCGTGCGGTTCACACGCGGGGGAAGCGGTTCCTTCACTCCCTTCCCGGGAGAGCGGTGCGCTTGGCAGGGGGAAAAGGCTTATGCTAGACTCGCGGCTTGATTTCCGTTCCCGTACCGGAACAAGCTGAACGCTGCTTTGGCTTCACCCCCGACAAGCGCTGCCGGCCTCGCGTCACCCCCAATGTCCCCATCTCCCAACGGAAAAATCTGCACCGTCATCCGGGAGTGCGCCGCGAGCGACTTTGAAAGGGCCGTTCTGAGGAGTCGCCAGGATTCGGACCTGCTGGAATTTCGCCTCGATTTCCTGGATCCCTCTCAACTGACCCTGGAGCGGATGCAGCGCTGGGTGGCCCTGGCGGGCGTGCCGGTCATTGCGACGCTACGCAGAAAACCGTTTGGAGGAAGGTTCGAGGGGGGAGCAGCCGAACAGTTGGAGATGCTGGGGAGGATCGGCGGTGCAGGGTTCTCTTTTCTGGATATCGAGGTGGAGACACTGGAGGCCCTTCGGCCCCCTCAACTGAAAAAAATCAGGGAGGGGTCTGGGAGGTTGATCGGGTCTTACCATGATTTCAGGGAAACTCCCGCCGATCTCCAGTCCATTTTCCAGCGGATTCTGGCGGTCAAGGCCGACGTGGTGAAGATCGCCACCCTGGCGGGCGGTTTTGCCGACAACCTTCGTTTGCTTGAACTGGTCTCGCGGGCCAGGCGGCAGGGCCTCCCCATCATTGCGGTGGCCATGGGGGAGCTGGGCGCTTATTCCCGACTGGTGGCGCCCAGCCGGGGAGCCATGCTGACCTACGCCTCCACTCGTGCAGGCCAGGAGACGGCCCCCGGGCAACTGACCTCGCGGGACCTGAAATGCGTCTACCGCTTGAACACCATCGACCTCGACACCCTTTTTTTTGGTGTGATCGGCCATCCCATCGGTCACTCTCTGTCTCCGCAGGTGCACAACTACGCCTTCCGGCAGCTCGGGCTGAATTGTCGCTACCTGCCCCTGCCCACGCCCAGCCTGGAGCCGTTCGCGCCCTATCTGCAATGCTTCGGCGGGCTCAGCGTCACCATTCCGCACAAGGTCGCCGTGCTGAAGTACGTGGACGCCCGGCACCGGAGCGTGGAAGAGAGCGGCGCCGCCAACACGCTGGTCCGGCGCAAGACAGGCCTGTGGGCTTACAATACCGACCTGGACGGTGTTCGACACGCGTTGCGCGGCTGCCTGGACGGCTCGCCTGGCCTGGCCGTCCTGCTCGGAGCCGGCGGAGCCGCCCGCTCCGCCGCCGCCGTGTTGAAGGCAGCCCGATGGAGCGTCACCGTCCTGGCCCGGAATCGGTCCAGAGCCGAAAAGCTGGCCGCTGACTTTGGGTTTGAGGCGGATTCCCTGGACCGTTCCAGCCGTTACGGCGGCCATCTCCTGATCAACGCCACTCCGGTGGGCATGTCCCCCGCCAGCCGGGAGAGTCCGGTTGCCGGAGAGGGACTGAGGTACGGTACGGTGTTCGATATGGTCTACAATCCTCTGGAGACCCGACTGCTTCGGGAAGCTCGAAAGCGGGCCCGGGTCGTGAGCGGCCTGGAAATGTTTGTCGGACAAGCCGCCAGGCAATGCTTTCTGTGGACCGGACGCGAGGCGCCCCTGCAGGGGATGCGGGAGGTTGCTCTGAGCCACTTGTCTTAAGGTAAGTCCGGCCCCCGCCCTTCCGTGCGGATCATTCGAGGGTGAAACAACGAACCATCATGGCCTGTCGGGAACAAGGACCATGTCCGGTTAATCCGGTTGGCTTTATTTGGGAACATCGATAGACAGGAGAGGCGTTTGCAAAATGCGGCAGCGGGATCTTTGCCGAGAATGGCCACAAAAGGCACAAAAACACAAAAAGAGCGGAACGATGAGATACGACCGCTGATGTCCGAACATGTCGCACAAGTTCTGGGCTATCTGCGTGCATCCGGTCAACGCGACGCCATGTTGATCAACTTCGGATCGTCAAGACTCGAAATCAAAAAATTCGTTTTGTGACTTTTGTGCTTTTTGTGGTGAACCCGCATTTCTCACCAGGTCGCAGCCGATATTGAAAAAGGCAGAACATCACGTTTGCCGGCATAATGACCTGCCCCGTTGCGAATTTTGCAAAAGGCTCAGGATAGACAGGATAAACAGGACGAGAAGCTGCTGCAGGGGAAGCTGACTGTTTCGATGATCGGGTGCGTGTTCGAAGTGATCCATGAGCGTGGGAGCGGGTTTTGGGAAATCCCTATCGAAGCATAGGCGATGGTTGAACTCAAGACGGTGAAACCTCTTGCCAAATAATCCTGTGCATCGATGTTAATAAACAATCTACTCATGCGTGACTTTGAACCGGTCTCCCGCCACCCGACGACGGGTTTGTTTCAGGCAAGTCGGGCCCCCGCCCCCCACGACGGGGCGGATCATACGAGAGTGAAACAATCGGAAATCGATAATTCTTTCGTGACCTTGGTATCCCGTCGCGGTTAACCTCAACGCCTTAGTGGCCCTTCGTCGTTCTTAGTGGCCCTTCGTGGATAACTCTTTTTTCTTTTGTTTCAGGCAAGGTAATTTTCGTGGGCGCCGCCTACTCCATTCAGGTTCCGGCTAGTTCCACCAATCTGGGGGCCGGTTTCGACTCTCTGGGACTGGCACTGGGTCTTTACCTCAAGGTTCAGGTGCAGGAGTCCCCCCGCGGGTCCTCAGAGATCGAAATGGAGGGGGAAGGTGCCCGGGAACTGCTCAGCATCCGCGAGAACCTGATGTGGAGGGTCATCCAGCGGGTCTTTCAGGGCGAAGGACGGACCTTGCCTCCCCTGAGGTTGGAGGTGCATAACGCCATACCGCTGGCCCGCGGGCTGGGCAGCAGCGCGGCGGCCATTGTGGCTGCTCTGGGAACCTACGAAGCCCTGGCGGAGGGGGAACTGGCTCAAGAGACGTTTTTCCGCTACGCCCTGGAGTTCGAAAGCCATCCGGACAACATTACCGCCGCCCGTTTCGGTGGCTTTACCATTAGCTGCGTCGACGAACGGGGGAGGGTATCCTTCTTTCGGACCGATGTCGCGGAGACACTGAAGGTCCTGCTGGTGGTTCCCGATATACAGTTGCCTACCAGCCAGGCCAGGGCTGTCATTCCAGATAAGCTTGAGGTGAGCGACGTGGTCTTTAACTTGCAGCGCAGCGCTCTGACGGTAGCGGCCCTGATGGGGGAGCAGTTCCAGTTCTTGCGGGAATCGCTGCGCGACAAGGTGCATCAACCCTACCGGGCGTCTCTGATTCCGGGACTGCAGCAGATCCTGGAGCTGAATGAGAAAGAGGTCCCCGGCCTGCTGGGCGTCAGCCTGAGCGGAGCGGGGCCCAGCGTGGCGGCCTTCATTCAAGGGGACGGCCAGGAAGTTTTCGGGCGGGTCCGAGCTATTTTCAACAGCCACGGCGTCGCTTGCCGTCCGCTCGAGCTGAAAATCGACAACCGGGGAAGGAGCATCCGCGGGAGCTGAGGACCACCCGCAGGGTTCCCGAAAGCTCCAGGCCGGCGGCGATCCCCGGCAACCAGGACGATGAAGACCCTGACTCAGGTTCCACTGGGCACACAGGTGCTGTTCGGACCGGCGGTGAAACGCCGCCGGCGGCTGGAGCGGCTCGTCTTCTCCGTCTTCAGCCGTTGGAAATACCAGGAGATCATCCCCCCGATCTTCGACTACTACGATGTCTTTTCCAAAGGGATGGGGGCGGAGTCGGAGGAGGCGCTCTATCGCTTTGTCGACCGGGACGGCAATTTGCTGGCCCTGCGCCCCGAATTCACCTCCCTGGTGGCCAAGACCGTGGCCACCCGACTGCAGGATCGGCCCAAGCCCTTGAGGCTCTGCTATTGCGGTGACGTTCTGCGCTACGAAGCCCCGAGGGGGGGGAGGCAGCGCGAGTCCTTCCAGCTTGGAATCGAGAACATCGGCGGCGAAAGGATCGCCTGCGATGCCGAGGTCATCCAGGTCGCCATGGAAGCCCTGCAGCGAGTGGGCATCGCCCGCTTTCAGTTCAACCTGGGCGAAATGGGCTTCTTTGCGGGTCTGGTCGAACGAGTCGGGCTCTCGGCCCGGGACCTCTCCAGAATCAGGAAGCTCATCGACCTGAAGGATCCCGTGGGACTTCAGGCGGAAATGGAGCGCCTGCAGCTTCCCCCCAGACAGCGCAAGGTGTTGCACGCCCTGCTTCACCTCACCGGCAACGCCGAAACCATCGACGCCGCCCGGCGGCTGGTTTCCAATGAAAAGTCCCTGTCGGCCCTGGACAATCTGGCGGGCCTCTACGCCGAGCTGAAGCGGCGCAAGCTCACCGAACACCTGACCATCGACCTGAGTGAAGTCAGGGGTCTGGATTACTACACCGGCATTATCTTCAAGATCTACGTGCCGGGGTTGGGATTCGAGGTCGGCAGCGGCGGCCGCTACGATAATCTCTTGAAGAACTTCGGCTGCGATTTCCCTTCGGTCGGGTTTACCTTCTTCCTGGAGCGGTTGATGGCCCTGCCGTTGAGGTTGAAATGAGCATTTCGGTGACATCTGAGGAGATCCTCTCGGTGGCCCTTTCCAAGGGCAGGCTGCAGGACGGGACCCTGGAGTTGCTGGGACGGGCCGGCCTCGAGTTGGACGCTTCCGAGGCGGGTTCCAGAAAGCTCATCTTTCGGGACAGGAGCGGATGCTTTCAGTTCTTCATGCTGAAACCGGTGGATGTCCCTACCTACGTGGAGTATGGCGTCGCCGACCTGGGCATTGCCGGGTGGGACGTGTTGCTGGAATCGGAGGCCGACGTGCATCAACCGCTGGACTTGGGGATCGGCCGATGCGTTCTGGCTGTCGCCGGCCCCAGGAGCACGGCCCGCAAGAACTACCGTGAGCTGTCTGCCGTTCGCATCGCCACCAAGTATCCCCGGATCACCACCGAGCACTTTACCCGACAGGGCGTCCCCGTCGAGATCATCTATCTGTCGGGCAGCGTTGAATTGGCTCCCAGGCTGGGACTCTCGGAACGGATTGTCGATCTGGTCGCCAGCGGACGCACCCTGGCCGACAACGGACTGGAAATCATCGAACCGATTTGCGATGTCTCGGCCCGGCTGATCGTCAACCGGGCCAGCTATCAGGTGAAACGCCGGGCGGTGAGCCGTCTCATCCAACGGCTGGCCGACGCCGTCACCCGGGGATAGCGAGAACCAGGTCCCGCCGGGCTTTGCGGTGGCGGACAGGTGCTGGAGGGAAGCCTTCCGCGCGTTGCCCACGCTCTTTTCGGGAGCTCCGAACCTATGATTCCGAGTTACCAGTGGCCCAGTCCGGAGGCCAGCGCCTACCTGGAAAAGGTGAGTTCGCGGGGCACGCAGGCAACCGGGGCCCTGGAAGCGCGCGTTGCCGCCATCCTGGCTTCGGTCCGGGAAAAGGGAGATGCCGCTCTGAGGGAGTGGACCCTGCGTCTGGAGGGCTTCGAACCCGGGTCGCTGAGAATCGACCCCGGGGAGATTCGCTCCCTGGCCAAACGGGTGGATCCCGAGCTGCGAGAGATTCTCCGCCAGGCCAGGGAGAACATTGCGGTCTTTCACCGCCGGCAGTGTCAGGAGTCCTGGGAGTTTGAAGCCGCCGACGGAGTCAGGCTGGGGCAACGCGTCACACCCCTGCCCAGGGTCGGCCTCTATGTGCCGGGAGGCGCCGCGGCCTATCCTTCCAGCCTGCTCATGAACGCCATCCCGGCGCAGATTGCGGGCGTGGGCCGGATTGTGGTGACCACCCCCTATGCCCGGTTCCAGGCCAACCCGGTGGTGGCGGCGGCCTTGGCCGAACTGGGCCTGGAGGAGGTCTACGGGGTGGGGGGAGCCCAGGCGATCGCTGCCCTGGCCTACGGGACCGAGACCGTCCCCAGGGTCGACAAGATCGTGGGTCCCGGCAACGCCTACGTGTCGGCGGCCAAGAAGCAGGTCTTCGGGCGGGTCGATATCGACAAGATTGCCGGCCCTTCGGAAGTCGTGGTGGTTGCCGACGAGTCGGCTCGCCCTGACTTTGTGGCCGCCGATCTGATGGCCCAGGCCGAGCACGATGAAGAGGCGGTGGCGCTGGCCATCGTATTCTCGAGGGATCTGGCTGAAGCCATCCGCAGCAGCCTCAGCCGTCAGATCCAGGAACTGAGCCGGCAGGCGACCATTCGAAAGGCCCTGGAACGCTATGGAGCCGTCCTGGTGGTGAGCCAACCCGGGGAAGCGGTGCGAATCATCAACCGCATCGCCCCCGAGCACCTGGAGTTGCTGACGCGGGACGCGGAGTCGCTGGCCCGGCAGGTGGATGCTTGCGGGGCCATCTTCTTCGGTCCCTATTCCTGCGAGGCGGTCGGCGACTACTTTGCAGGCCCCAACCACGTCCTGCCGACCGGAGGCAGCGCCCGTTTCGCCTCACCCCTGGGCGTTTACGATTTCGTGAAGCGGACCAACCTGGTCAAGTACACCCGGGCTGCTCTACGCAAACATCATCGGGCCATCGAGCGATTCGCCCTGGCTGAAAAGCTCGATGCCCACGCCCGCAGCGTTCGGCTGCGAATCGAAAAAGACAGTGATGAATGATGAATGATGAATGATGAGTGGAGAGTGGAGAGTGGAGAGTGATTTGATCGATGCGTTAAGCATGGGGAAAAGAGATATCCACGAAGGGCCACGAAGAACGGCAAAGGGCCACGAAGGCGTGGAGGAGGCTCGAGAGGGGCCTGCCAAAGGTCGGGAAGGGGGTCCGAGAAGGAACTCTAAGGGGTTGGAGAAGACTCGAAAGGGGTCCGTGAAGGGCCACGAAGAAAGACACTAAGGGAAAAAAGATATCCACGAAGGACCACGAAGGGCACTGAGTTCATCCACAAAGGTCACGAAGGTACAGGAAGGTCACGAAATGATGTTCCCTAACGCACCAAACCGGTTTAACGGGACATGGGCCCTACTCCCGATAGGCCATAAGGACCCATTGTTTCACTCTCGAATGATCCGCACGGCGTGACGGGGGCACTGCTGACCACTAACCACTAACCACTGGTTTTTCAACTATGTCTAAGAAATCACTCAACTGGGGCGTCTTGGGAGTGGGTCAGATTTCCGAGGTGGTGGCTCCCGCCATCAGGGATTCCCACTGGGCCGTCCCCTATGCCATCGCCAGTCGGACCTTGGAGAAGGCCGATGGATTCGCTCGGCGTCACGGTTTCTCCAGGAGCTATGGGAGCTATCAGGCCGTCCTGGAAGATCCCACGGTGGAGGTGGTGTACAACGCTCTGCCCAACTGGCTCCACGGCGATTGGACCATCCGCGCGCTGGAGGCGGGCAAGCACGTTCTCTGCGAGAAGCCTCTGGCGGAGGACATGGCCGAGTGCCGGAAAATGATTGCCGCTTCCAGGCAGTGCGGCCGATTGTTGATGGAAGCCTTTGCCTATCGTTTTCATCCCCAGACCGCCAAAGCCAAGGAGCTCGTCAGCCAGGGGAGTGTGGGCGATGTCCGCCTGATTCGGGCCTCCCTGGGATTTCCACTCAACTTCGACCTGCCCAACGTCCGGCTGAAGCCGAGCCCCGGCGCGGGGGCCCTGATGGACGTAGGCTGCTACTGCATCAACGTGATGCGCTACCTGACGGACGAAGAACCCCTGACGGTCCTGGGCCGGAGTCTGGGTGTTCCCGAGAGTGACGTGGACCTGACTTTCGGAGGAATGCTGGTCTTTCCAGGTCAGCGTCTGGGACTGTTCAGCGGCAGCTTCCAGACCGCGCGCGATTTTGAACTGGAGATCGTCGGCTCGCGAGGACGGCTGCAGGTCCCGGCGCCATTCAAGCCCGACCCCGCCCACAGCGCCTTGCGGTTGGAAGTGGAGGGCGAGACCCGCGAAGTGCCGATCCCCAACGGCGGAGACCTCTATGGACTGCAGGTTGACCATTTCAGCCGCTCGATCCTGGAGGGGCGGCCGTTGTCCTTGCCCTTGGAGGATGCGCTGGGTAACATGGCGGTGATTGAGGCCCTGCGGCGTTCAGCCCGAACCGGGCGGGAAACCCGGGTGGTCGGGGGGTAAGTTCGGATTCATCGGATCGCTGCACGTGCGAGACGAGATAGGGGCTTTGCGTTGTTCGGGAGAGGTGGTGCGTCCTCGATCGGCGCCATGAAATCGCCGCCTACGCGGCTGTGGCAGCGCAGGGTTCACACGACCCCGGGCTCACGCCCGGGGCTAAGTGCGGACGCGGCTACGCCGCTTTTTTGGAAGACCTGTAGGATACGTTTCGTCGGGTGACCGACGTCAACCGCGGCTACGCTGCTCTCCCCTAAACCACAACACTGCCGGGGGATAGGATTTTCCATAGAGATAATCCCCAGTTGGAACCCGGGGGTTCGAATTCAGCCGCAAATACGGCGTCTGCATGGTGCCCCGTGCACATTTAGGGTGAACGCATACGAGGTGAGTGCGGCGCTCGTGAAGAGTGCCGTTTCCCGGAGAGAAATGCTGGCTCCAATCCACGATCTCATCATCATCGGCGCCGGCCCCACGGGGTTGGCCTGCGCCATCGAGGCGGAAACACGGGGACTGGACTACCGCGTGATCGAGAAGGGGTGCATTGTCAATTCGATCAAGAACTTCCCGCTCCAGATGACCTTCTTCACTACCCCGGAACTGCTGGAAATCGGCGGCCTGCCGTTTGTGACTCCCTACCAGAAGCCGACTCGACTGGAGGCCTTGAAATACTACCGGCGGGTGGCCGACACCTACCGGCTGAAGCTGCGTCTCTACGAAACCGTTCTGGGCGTGGAAGGCCGGGACGGCAATTTTCGAGTCCGGACGGAAAGGGGGGATGGCCGGACCTGTGACTACCGGGCGCGCAAGATGGTGCTGGCCACCGGGTACTATGACATTCCCAATTTCCTGAACGTGCCCGGAGAGAACCTCTCCAAGGTGATGCACTACTACAGGGAAGCCCACCCCTACTACGAGATGGAGGTGGCGGTGATCGGGGGAAAGAACTCGGCTGCCGTGGCCGCCCTGGATCTCTACCGCGCCGGGGCCCGGGTGACGCTGGTCCACCGGGGGAGCCGACTGAGTTCCAGCATCAAGTATTGGATCAAGCCCGATATCGAAAATCGGATCAAGGCCGGGGAGATCAAGGCCCGGTTCGACACCGCCGTGGTGGAGATCACCCGGCGCAGGCTGCTCTTGCGCCATCGCTCGGGAGAGACCCTCTCCCTGGACAACGACTTCGTATTCGCCATGACAGGCTATCGTCCCGATCTGGAGTTCTTCCATTCCGTCGGGGTTCGATTGGATTCCGAAGATCAGCGGCCTCTGATCGACAAGGACAGCTACGAGAGCAATGTCGCCGGCGTTTACCTGGCCGGCGTGGTGGTCGCGGGCATGTTCACCAACGAGGTCTTCATCGAGAACGGTCGATTTCATGGTAAGGTTGTGGTGGATCACATTACTGAGAAACTGAAGAAACGGGCTGTTTCGTGACCTCGGGCGCCCGGCGCGCCGCCGGGAGTCGAACTCGACCGCCTGGGACCGAGAAACCCCGGGCGGGGTGAGAATGGCAATGGCTGCAGCAGGAGGACAGGGAAGTGGCCGCGGACCGACCGCCGAGCTTGGCGGCAGCGATGCGGTGGAAACTCCCGACCCCAGGGCGGTGCCCGGGCTGGAAGCTGGTTCGGCCGCCGCCGGCTCCATTGGCGAGCCGCCGGTTCGGGAGTCCGCCCGCCCGGTTTCTCCCTCGCCACGGCTTTCCCCCGACCTGCCCCTCTCGCCCGGCCTGAAGGATCGGGTGTTGGAGGCCGTCAGGAATGTAAGACCCGAGGCCGCCGTTGCCCTGGACCCCAAGCCTCCCCAATCGGTGAAGGCGTCCGGCGCCCGGGATTGGCTTCCCTGGGCCTGCGCTGCCGCGGCCGGCCTGGCGCTGGTGTTCTCCATGGGGAACCAGCGTCGCCTCGACCGGGAAATTGCCGTCTATCAGGCCGGCCTGGTCGAGTTGGCGGGTCAGGTTCGCGAACTTCAGGCTCGACTGGACCGTGAGGGCGGCGCTCTGCCTTTCCTGAACGACCCCGGCGTCCAGGCCCTGCTCCTCTCCGGGACCCCCAAAAGTCCTCAGGCCAGGGGCGCGGTGTTTTGGAGCAGCCAGGAGCGCAAGGCGCGACTCTACACCACCAGGCTGCCTCAACTGTCCAAAGAAAAAACCTACCAGCTCTGGCTGATCGCCGACAAACCCGTGGGCGCGGGGACCTTCCGAGTGAATCCTGCCGGGCAGGGCTTTCTGGAGGTGGTCGATCTGGCCGGGCCACCCCCGCCGGTGGAGATTGCGGTCAGCATGGAGCCGGCCGGGGGGGCGCCCCAACTCACGGGGGACATCTACCTCACGGGGTCCTTCTAGGGTTGCCTGCATAATATATGTCCTATGCCATCGGCAGATGGTGCGCCGTGAGACCTGACGGAAGCCCTCAAGCGCTCGAACCACGCCGCCAAGGCTTCGCTGCCCGTGCCGCTGGTAGTCACTCACGGGGCGCGGTGTTTGCCCCCCACCGGCTCGACTGCGGGCTTCGCCCTCTCGCCGACTCCCCCTCAAGGGGGGAGTGATCTCGAGGCTTGCATAAGGTGCTCCAGTATCACTCCCCCCTTGAGGGGGAGTCGCAGAAGCCGAGCCGGCAGGCGAAGGCTGATACGGTGGGGGGGGACGCCGAGCTGTCAGACTGCGGCGCGCGGCCTACGTGCTGACGTAGCCGCGTAGGCGGCGGATTGGAAACTCCCATCCAGAACGCACAACGTTCCCGGAACAACGCCGCTGACACGCCGCTGATAGTCACTTACGGGACTCCGCGTTTGCCCCCCTCCGGCTCGACTGCGGGCTCCGCCCTCTCGCCGACTCCCCCTCAAGGGGGGAGTGATCTCGAGGCTTGCATAAGGTGCTCCAGTATCACTCCCCCCTTGAGGGGGAGTCGCAGCAGCCGAGCCGGAAGGCGAAGGCTGATGCGGTGGGGGGGGATGCCGGGGCCGCCAGACTGCGGCGCGCGGGCGCACCCGGTCGCAAACGGGTTCGGTTCTCGGATGGATAGCCTCGGGCTTGCAATCGTTCACGCGCAGCAACCCTCATCTGCTCATTCCCTCATCAAAACGGCCGTAGCCCTGGCGGGGGTGATCCTTCTCACTGCCCTCCCGGCCCTGCCGCACGATTTTGCCTTCACTGAGGTCACCGTCCTGATCGAGCGCCAGGGGGCCTACCGGATCGACCTGCGAATGGACGTGGACGCCCTTGCCTTGGGGGTCTCTCCAACCACCGATTCGGCGGAGGTCGCCGCCGAGTTGCAGGCCATGACTCCGGATGGGCTGGCCGAGGCCGTGGAAAATGCCCGGCAGACCGTTCAACGCCGGGTGAGGCTTCGTTTTGACGGTGTCAAGCAGACCCCAGCCATCACCTTTCCGCAACGGGGGACGAAACTGGCGCTGGAGAACGAGATCCCCACCCTGCTCGGACTGACGGCCAGGCTGTCGGGAGGGGTTCCCGCCGGGGCACAGGCCATGACCTTTGGGGTCTCCCGAGCCTTCAAGGCGGTCCACCTCACCCTGTTGGATCAACGCACGGGCCGGGCCAGCCGGCAGGTGCTGGGGGTCGGGGAGGACAGCGCCCCCTATCCCTTGCAAGGCGAGGGGGGTGCGGAGGGCTGGGGAAAGGTCGCCTTCCGCTATCTGGTGCTGGGGTTCCAGCACATTCTTCCCGCGGGGTCGGACCACATTTTGTTCGTTCTGGGCCTGTTTCTGTTGGGGCGGCGGTTTCGACCGCTGCTGTGGCAGGTGACTGCCTTCACTCTGGCCCACTCGGTGACCCTGGCCCTCTCCAGTTATGACCTGGTGTCGCTGCCTTCGCGGCCTGTAGAGTCTCTGATTGCCCTCTCCATCGCCTATGTGGCCGCCGAGAATATAGCCACCACCGAGCTGAAGCCCTGGCGGCCGGCGGTGGTGTTCGCATTCGGCCTGTTGCACGGGCTGGGCTTCGCCGAGGTTCTGCGGGAGTTGGGTCTGCCGGGACAGCACTTCATGACCGCCCTGGTGACCTTCAATCTGGGGGTGGAGCTGGGGCAACTCGGCGTGCTGCTGCTGGCCTTTGCCGCGGTGGGATGGTTCCGGCGGAAACCCTGGTATCGCAGGGCGGTGGTCCTGCCGGGTTCGATTCTGATCGGCGCCATCGGCCTCTACTGGTTCGTGGAGCGAGCCTTCGGTTAAAGGACAAAAAAGAAATATCCACTCACGGGGCGTGGCGTTTGCCCCCCTCCGGCTCGACTGCGGGCTCCGCCCTTGCCGAGCCGGCAGGCGAAGGCTGATGCGGAGGGGGGGGGGGGACGCCCAACCCCGCAGATTCAGGTTGTCCCAACCCGGCTGCAGGCGCCCACGACCAGCGGCGTGCACAGGGTGGCCTCCCGGCTCAGCAGGGCCTGGTGCAACTCCTCTTCAAGCGTCTCGATTCCTACCTCCTCCGCCGAGGCCACCCCGAGCCGTTCCATCTCCGGAATAAGGCTCCGCACCAGTTCCGAGACCCACCGGACTCCCTCCCTGGATGACGGCGGATGCAGCTTCTGGCGCACCACCAGGCGGGGTTCTTCCAGGCCGGCGTCCCGGAAGACCCGCCACAACCTCGGACCCAGGTCCAGGCTGATCCCGGAGCGCCTGAAGGTTTCCCTGGACCACTCCAGCACGGTCTCAACCCTGGGTACGGCCGGTATGGAGCGGGCGACCACCATGTCGGTTTCGATGAAGGCCACCCGTCCCCCCGGGTCCAACCGGTCGACTATCCGGGCCAGGGTCCTGGTCGGGTCGGCCAGGAACATCAGGACGAAGCGGCCGATGAGGGCGTCGAAGCGGAGCGAGAGGTCGATCGTCTCCAGGCCGGCCACCTGGAAGCGCAGGTGGGCGGCCTTCATTGCGGCCGCACGCTGGCCGGCCCGTTCCACCGCCCGGGGGGAACGGTCAATGCCCAGGACCGACCCCGAGGGACCCACCAGGTCGGCGGCCTGCAGGCTGAAATCGCCGGCCCCGCAGCCCAGGTCCAGTACGCGCATCCCGGGCTCGATGCCGGCCCGCTGCAGCACTTCCAGGCTGATCTCTCCCCAGTACCGTCCCTGAAACCGGAGCCGCCGCAACTCCTCTTCGGTGTACTCCATGGGGTAGGGGCGGCCCTTGGTTTTATCCATGAACCCTCTCCGTTTATATCTCCAGCACCTTGGGGAATCGGGTCAGGTTGCGGTAGTCCCGGGGTGTGATCAGGATCAGGTCCTCGATGCGGACGCCGCCGACCCGCGGGTAGTAGAGGCCGGGCTCGATGGTGACCACCTGGCCGGCCCTCAGGATCGACTCCGTCCTGGAGCCGACATGGGGAGGCTCGTGAATCTCCAGGCCGACTCCGTGACCGGTCCCGTGGAAGAACCCCTGCATCCGCCCCCGGTGCAGGCCGGTGGGAAAGCCCTTCGAATCGAAGTAGTCCCGGACGGATTGGTGGATCCGGCGGCCGCTGGCGCCGGGTCGGGCCTGCTTGAGAGCCAGGGCCTGGCCCTCGGCCACGGCGCGGTAGAGGGCCTGGATTTTTTCGCCGGCCCGGCCCCGCACCACCGTTCTGGTGATGTCCCCCCAGTAGCCGTCCTTCTGGGAGCGAGGGAAGACATCCAGGATGATCGGCCGGTGGGCCGGCAGGGGGCCGTGGCCCTCGTTGTGGGGATCGCAGCCCTGGGTTCCGCCGGCCACGATGGTGTGGGTCGAGACAAATCCCAGTTTCAGCAGCACGGTGTTGATCGCCTCTTTCACCCGTTCTGCGGTGAGGGCGGCGCCGTCCTGTTCCAGACTTCCCAGGGAAGTGATCCGCGCCTGCCGGATGAGCTCGATGCCGGCTCCGAGGCCGGCTTCGGCGGCGCGCTGCGCCCGGGTGATCTGCCGGACCTCCCCGGCTTGCTTGATCTGGCGCTGGTCGAAGAAGGGCCCCTCCTTGACCCGGACGCGAAATCCGCGGCGGCGCAACTGAAAGGCCAAGCCTGCCGGGAAGTCGAAGGGGACCAGCAGGGTGCGCACTCCCCTGCCGGCCAGCACCCGGTGCAGCACCGCCGCCGTGGTGATGGCCCGGCGCCCCTCCCGGCGGAGCTCCTGCTGGAGCCCCGACAGGGAAAGCACTTCGTCGACCCGGGCCTGGCGGCGGGCCCGGTCGATTTCCAGATCGTTCATCACCACCTGGGAGCGGCCGCCATGCAGGAAGCAGGCGAAGGGATCGGGGGCGAAGAAGCGCGTGGCATAGAGCAGGTCGGCGTTCTGCTCGCTGGCGGCGAATAGCAGCCTGGCTTCGGTCCCAGAGTCTGGCTCGCGATGGTCGCTATCGGTCATGAGAAAAGGATGGAATCAGGTTAGCTGGCCCCCCGCCCTGCCGTGCGGATCATTCGAGGAAAAACGGCCGATCGTTAATGAAGACGAACCACGAATGGACACGAATGAACACAAATAGGCACGAAGGCAGATAGACCTCCCTCAACCACAAGCGGCACCAAAATGTTTCTGCAATATTGTGCCCCTTCGTGGATATCTTTTTCCCCTTAGTGTCTTTCTTCGTGGCCCTTCACGGACCCCTTTCGAGCCTCTTCCAACCTCTTAGAGTCCCTTCGCGGACCCCCTTCCCGACCTTTGGCGGATCCCTCTCGTGCCTCCTCCAACGCCTTCGTGGCCCTTCGCCGTTCTTAGTGGCCCTTCGTGGATATCTTTTTGCCTTTTCGTGGAAATCCTTTCTCCCCTGCCCGACCTTTGGCGGATCCCTCTTGAGCCTTCTCCAACCCCTTCGTGCCCCTTCGTGGAAATCTTTTCCCCCTTCCCGACCTTTGGCGGATCCCTCTCGAGCCTCCTCCAACCCCTTAGTGGCCCTTCGCCGTTCTTCGTGGCCCTTCGTGGATATCTTTTTGCCTTTTTCCTTCGTGGTCCTTCGTGGATCCCCTTCGTGGATTCCTTTTGAGAAATGCAGGTCAGGGCCGCTCCTGCAACTGGTCGGCAGCCGTCGGCTGTCTCCAGCCAGAACCGGCCATGAGCGCGCAGATGGCGTCGATCGCCCGGCGCGCCTCCCGTGGCGAGCCCCGAGTGTGGTTGGCCATGATGGAAAACGCCATCCGGCTGCCGTCCAGGTTGGTGGCATATCCGGAGAGAGAGGACACGAAGCGCAGGGTGCCGGTCTTGGCCAGCACCCGGCCTTCGGCGGCGGTGCCTTTCATGCGGTCCTTCAGTGTTCCGTCCCGTCCGGCAACCGGCAGACAATCCCGGAACTCCACGGCCCGCGGGTGTTTTTCCATATACTGCAGCAGCCGAACCACCGACTCGGGAGTCAGCAGGTTGGTGCGGGAAAGCCCCGAGCCGTCGCTGAAGTCGAGCGGCTCGGTGGCGATGCCGGCTTTTTCCAGAAAGGCTTTCACCGCCTGCAGGCCGGTTTCCAGAGAGCCGAAGCCGGAGACTTCCGCTCCCAGGCCGCGGAGCAGCATTTCCCCATACAGATTGCGGCTGGTTTTGATCAGTATCTTGAGGTTCTCGATCAGCGGCAGGGACGGCCAGTTCGCCAACTGCCGGCGGTCGTGGTAGAAAAACTGTCTCTCCCGGACCCTCTCCCCGGAGAGTTTCCCCTGCACCATGACTTCCAGCGGGTCCAGGACCCGCACCCGGGGTTGGCCGCTGACCGGAATGCCCCGTCGTTCCAGGGAGGACTTCAGGTAGCGGGCGGCGTTCAGGGCGGGTTCCGAAACGGAGAGCGCGTAGGTCAGGGTGGGATGGTCCAGAGGCAGGCGCCCCAGCAGGGTGACCCGGGAACCCGATCGATCCGATCCGATCCTGATATCGGGCTTTCCCCCGGGCGGCGCGGTCCCGACCCGGTTGACGACCGCCGGGCTCTCCTGGGGAGGAGCTACCTCCAGCCGTCCCGGGTCCCCGCTGGCCCTTCCAGGCGAAAGCGAAACCTGGTAGACGTTCTCGTAGACCGCCAGGGCGCTGGAAGGTGCGCCATAATGCCAGAACAGGTCCTCCTGCTCCCAGTTGCGACCGTGGGGCTCGTTCAGGAAAAGGGTGGTGTCGGCCACGATGTTTCCCTCGACCCGGCGAATGCCCCGTTGCGCCAGTTGATCGGCGATTCCTTCAATAAAGGGCGACGGACCCTGGATGGGCCGATCTTTCTCTTCAGGGCGATAGAGGCGGCGCTCCGGGTTGGGGTCCCCCCGGCCCACCAGTACCAGGTCGCCGAGCACCTGCCCCTGGCTGTCCAATTCTCCCTCCAGAAAAACCGGCGTCTGGAAGCGGTGGCCCGCCCCCCACAGGTCCAGGGCCGCGGCCGCAATCAGCAGCTTCATTCCGGAAGCCGGCAGAAAGCGCTTGCCCGCGTTGTGGGCGAAGAGGATTTCCCGGCTGTCGAGCCGTACGATCTGAAGGCCCCAGAAGGCCGACCGGTGCTGCGGCCGATTGATGAGAGAGACGATCCGCTCCCGGAAGGAGGCATCGGCCTGCTGGCCGAGGGCCGGCTGGAAGGCCTGGCAGACCAGAAGCAGGAGCAGCGCCGGACGGACCCAGGGGCGGTTCGGCCATCGAATGTTCTTGGGAGTAGGGAATCGGGGGGCGGCCCTCATCGCAACAACTCTTCCAGGGCCGTGGCCGCATCGGTTCCGCTGTCGCGGTACTTGATGATGACGGGACAGTCGACCTGGAGACCTTGCCGGGCGGCAAAATCTCCTCCGGCCGGCCGGCTGCCGGGAACGACCACGGCGTTTTCGGGAATGGTGAGCGGGGTCCGGGCCGACCTGCGGTAGATGCGCTCGGCCACCAGGTCGTAGACCGGCGTGGATCCCGTCAGGATGGTGCCGGCGCCGAGGACGGCCCGGCTCCCGACGATGGTTCCCTCGTAGATACCGCAGTTGCCCCCGACCAGCACGTCGTCCTCCACGATGACCGGGAGGGCGCCCACGGGTTCCAGCACGCCCCCCACCTGACTGCCGGCGCTCAGGTGGACCCGGCGGCCGATCTGGGCGCAGGAGCCGACCAGCGCGTGGGAATCGACCATGGTTTCCTCGCCGACCCAGGCGCCCACGTTGATATACATCGGCGGCATCAGGGTGACCCGCGGACCCAGGTAGGCGCCTCGTCGAACCGACGAGCCGCCGGGAACCATGCGAATGCCCGCGGGAGAGTGCCTCAGGTCCTTGAGCGGATAGGTGCCCTTGTCGCGGAACTGGAAGTGTTCATTGACCGAGAAGTCCACCACCGACCCCAGCCTGAACCCCAGCAGGATGCCCTGTTTCACCCAGTGGTTGACTTGCCACCGGCCCTCCTTCTTCTCGGCGGCCCGGATTTCTCCCCGGTCCAGGCTCACGATGAAAGCCTCGAACAGGGAGCGGGATTCAGCATCCAGCTCCTGGGGCTTTCTGGCAAAGTGCCGGGGGATCAGCCGTTCCAGTTCAGCGGGGGTCATGGGCTCTCCAGGGGGGCGGCAGCGACCCGGTGAGAAATGCGGGCTTGGCTCTTCAAACCAGGCCCAGCTTCTTGAGAATCCCTTCCAGCCGCCGGCGGTTCTGGGGCTGCAGGGGGACCAGGGGCAGGCGGTAGACTTCTTCGATCAATCCCATCATGGACAGGGCCGCCTTCACCGGGACGGGATTGGTTTCCAGGAAATTGGCCTGCATGAGTTCGTACAGGTGGTAGTGCAGTTCTCGGGCCTGCTTCCAGTTTTCCTCCAGGGCCTGGTGGATCATCCGGGTGAACAGGTCCGGGACCTGGTTGGCCACCACCGAGATGCAGCCGTCGCCTCCCATGGCCATCAGAGGGATGGCGAAGGAGTCGTCTCCGGAAAGGACGCTGAAGCCGGCGGGACGGTTCCGAAGGATCTCCATCATCTGGTCCAGGTCTCCCGAGGCCTCCTTGACACCGGCCACGTTGGGGATCTCGGCCAGCCGCAGCAGGGTTTCGGGCAGAATGTTCACACCGGTGCGCCCGGGGATGTTGTAGATGATGATGGGCAGGCCGGCGGATTCGGCAATGGCCTTGAAGTGCTGGAAATGACCCTCTTGAGAGGGTTTGTTGTAGTAGGGGCCCACCGAAAGCACCCCGTCGGCCCCCATCTTCTCGGCCTCCCGGGTGAGCTCGATGGCATGCCGGGTGCTGTTGCCGCCGCCCCCGATGATGACCTTGGTTCTCTTGTCCGCGTACCGGACCGTCAGTTCACAGACCCGCAAGTGCTCGGAGAGCTCCAGGGTGGGAGCTTCTCCGGTGGTGCCGCAGGGCACCAGGGCGTCCACGCCGGCCGCAACCTGCCGGTCGACGATCTTTTGCAGATGGCCAGGGTGAATCCGGCCCGAGCGGTCGAAGGGGGTCACCAGGGCGGTCATGGCGCCGCGGAAGTATGGGGATGGATTCATGGTTCTCCGGCTGGTGGGGCCTTGTCCTGCAATAGTTCCTGCAGCACCTGGCTGAAGGAATAGAAGCCCTTGCGTCCCTGGATCCATTCGGCGGCCAGCAGGGCCCCCAGGGCGAACCCCAGGCGGGAGCGGGCCCGGTGCACCAGCTCCACGCTGTCGGCGGCGGAGTCGAAAAACACCCAGTGAGTGCCCGGGAAGTGCCCGGCCCGGCCCGCCAGCAGGTGAAGCTCGTCAGGGGCGATGGCACGATTGAGGGACTCGGTGACGATCCTCCGCTTTCGGGGGAAATGCTCTAGCAGGATCTCCCCGATTCTGCCGGCGGTTCCGCTGGGGCTGTCGATCTTCTGGCGGTGGTGGGTCTCCATGGCCATTACGTCATAGTCCTGGAAGGAACCAAAGAGTCGGGCGGCCCTTTCGATGACCTGGAGGTAGAGATTGAGGCCCAGAGAAAAGTTGGGGGCGTAGATGCAGGCCGTCTCCTTCTCTTCCACCACCCTTCTGGCCAGCGGCAGGTCCCGATACCATCCCGTGGTGCCCACCACCAGCGGCTTTCCCAGTTCGGCAATGCGCCGCAGGTTGGGCAGAGCCGCCGCCGGCTGACTGAACTCGACGCACACCTCGGCGCCATTGAGCTCCGGCTCCCCGATCCCGGATGCTGTCCCCTGAGCCTCGGCGGATCCCACCCGGGCCACGATCTGGTGGCCGCGCTCCAGGGCCGCCTGCTCGACCGCCTTGCCCATTTTGCCATAACCGATGAGCGCTATTTTCATGGAGCCTCCGGCCGGGCCGACTGGGCCACCATCCTACCAGAGGAAGCCGGCTGACCGGCAGCAGAAAGCGGAAATAGGATGGGGTCTAGCCTGGCAGCGAGGCCATGCCTCACACCGACAAGCCAGGGAAAAAAGATATCCACGAAGGGGATCCACGAAGAGCACGAAGGAAAAAGGCAAAAAGATATCCACGAAGGGCCACGAAGGACGACGAAGGGCCACGAAGGGGTTGGAGGAAGCTCGAGAGGGATCCGCCAAAGGTCGGGCAGGGGGAATAGATTTCCACGAAGGCGATGAAGTATCCGTCAAAGGGGTAAAAGATTAATCCGCGAAGGGACTCCAAGGGGTTGGAAAAGACTCGAAAGGGGTCCGTGAAGGGCCACGAAGAAAGACACTAACCCGCATTTCTCACCAGGGCGCGCCCAGCACAGTCTGTATCCGCAAGACTCCGAACAAAGCGCCGCAAGATGTTAAAGACAAGCACTTTTCTACCCTATGCTCAGCGTCCTGGTGAGAAATGCGGGCTAAGGGGATAAAGATATCCACGAGGGACTACGAAGGACACTGGGGCTGTCCACATACCCAGGGCACAAAATTGCAGAAGCATTTTGGCGCCGCTTGTGGTTGAAGCAGGTCCATCTGTCTTCTGGTCTATTTGTGTTTATTCGTGTCCATTCGTGGTTCATCTTCATTGATGATCGGCCGTTTTCTCTCGAATGATCCGCACGGCAGGGCGGGGGCCCAGCTCGCTGGCAAACGGGAGTTTCCCAAAGGGTGCATGTCGGTTTTCTGAGAAGTCGCCCGCCAGACACCCCCCACCGCACCACCGGGACGGAATCACCTGGGAGCGCGGGCGTCCCGCCCGCATCCTGTTCCTTATCACCCGGGAGCGCGGGCGTCCCGCCCGCATACTGTTCCTTTGGCCGCCGCTGAGCTTCAGTGCGATGCTGCAGGCAGCCACCCTGTTGGCGGGAACCGCATCGGCCAGGCCGAAGGAGAGCCATGGCGCCGTTCCCGGTTGATCCAAGTGGGGAAGATGGCCGAGGCTGTGCCAGGCTTGGTGCGGGCGGGACGCCCGCGCTCCCAGGGGGCCATCATCCCATGACATCGTCACACCCAGGGGCACAAGATTGCAGAAGCATTTTGGTGCCGCTTGTCGTTGAAGCAGGTCCATCTGTCTTCTGGTCTATTTGTGTTTATTCGTGTCCATTCGTGGTTCGTTTTTATTAATGATCAACTGTTTTTCCTCGAATGATCCCCACGGAATCACCTGGGAGCGCGGGCGTCCCGCCCGCATTCTGTTCCTTTGGCCGCCGCTGAGCTTCCGTGCGATGCTGCAGGCAGCCACCCCGGGCCGTGACCGGTGGCCGCCGGCCGGGTCACCGCGCTTCATTTTGGGCCGCCCCCAGGCTCACCAGGTTGGTGAAGAGCCGGATGGCGCCGGGCACTCCCGCCGGGAGCTGTCGAAACCAGGAGTAGGCGGTGAGCACGTAGTGCCCCCTGCCGTAGTCCGCCACCAGCAGCCCTCCATCCAGCGGCGGGTCCCCGGGGTCGTGGGAGGCCAGCAGCGCCCGGAAACGCCCGTCCCTTTCCTGGATGAAGTAGAGCCCCCGTTCCTGCACCCAGCCGGAAAAATCCCTTTGGGTGATCGGGTTGGGATAGCGGAAGACCCGATGCTCCGGTTCCAGCAGGCTGACCGGGGCGTTTTCATCCGTGACCCGGTGGCTTCGGTCCACGATCCTGGCGGGGAAGGGGGCGTATTGACGGCGGTTCCACGACGTCGGGGTGTGGTATTGCACGATGAAGACTCCCCCGTTGTGAACGTAGTCCAGCAGGCGGGAATTGTGTTCGACCAGGTCAGAGCGAACCTGATAGGCGCGGATGCCTGCGATGATGCAATCGTAGTCGCCCAGTTCGCCCGCGGCCAGATCCTGTGCGGTCAAGGCCGTCACCGACATCCCCAACTGCGCCAGGGTGTCTGAGACCCGGTCGCCGGCGCCCATGATGTAGCCGATTTTCAGCCCCGGGGGGATCTGCAGGTCCAGGACCTCCACCTCGGATTGGGCCGGGGAGTAGAGGGGATAGCTCCAGCGGTCGAAAACGGAAATTATTCGATACTGCCGGGTGACCTCGGTTCCCCCCAGGCTGGCCACAGCCCGAAAGGAGGCTCTGCCGGGCCGGAGGCTGCCGGAGGCGGCCGATACCCGGAAGGGGAGCCCTGCCGCCTGCCCTGGCTGGGGCAGGGCGAAGGGAGCCTGGGGCGGCTCGACCTTCCATCCCTCTGGAGGCTGAAGCTCCAGTCGCCCCCGAATCGCCGCCGGAGAGTTGTTGCGAATCCGGAGTCGTATGGTGCGAGGTTCCCCGGCCCTGCCCAGGGGGACCAGGTGGAGCGGGGGCGTCACCTCCAGTTGAACCTGGGGGACCAGGTGGATGGGGACCGGCCGGGTCCCCTTGAGGCGGTCCACCTCCAGATATTCCACCGGCTGCTCGATCTCCAGCCGTTCCCCCCGGTAGACATAGCCCAGGCGCACCCTCGCCAGCGGGGGCGAATGGGGGGCCACGGTCAGTGCCGGGTCGTCGATGGTGTAGAAATCCTCGGTCCCGCCGGGACGCCGCCAGTGGGGGCGGCTGGGTCCGGCTCCCGGGGGGACTTCGCCAGCAATCTCGAGATCCACCTCTTGGCCGGCTTGCAGCAGGGGCAGGGGTCCCTGGAGGGCATGGGTCCGCAGGACCCGGCTTTCGGCTTGCAGGGACTGAAGTTCGAGGGGCACCCGGGACCGGTTGACCACCTTGACGGAGATTCGGAAGGATTGTCCCGGCGTCAGCAGGCGATCGTCGCTGTAGGCTCCGAGAGACAGGCCGCTGGCACGGTGGAGAGCCTCCAGAAAGTCCCGCTCCTTGTCCTCCAGGAAGAACACCAGGTTCTCCATGGCGAAGGAAGCGGCCCCGGACCGGGTCCATTCCCGCTGAATGGCCCGCAACTGTTTCAACCCCAGGCCCAGCATCGGCATGCAGCCGGAGGGGTCCGAGGGGGAGAAAAGGCTCTGGGCGCGCTCGATGATCACGGCCAGCCCCTCCAGCGCCGCTCCCAGGCGGGCCCGCTCTGCCGAGCCGGCGGGCCACAGTTGGGCCAGTGCAGGCAGCCTCAGGTCCAGGGTTTCCTGAAAGGAGGCCCCGGGCGAGCCGGAGAAAGGGGCGGAGGGCGAGATCCCGCCCAGGCGGAGCCTCACCGGGTAACTGCCCGGAAGCGCGTGCTCCTGTCCCATTCCCTGGGAGCGGTGGTGGCTGTAGCCTCGAGCCCCGAGCTGGCGGAAGGAGGCGCCCAGCCAGGGATCGTAGGTTCCCGGATCGACGGAGAAACTTCCGGGCGGGTCTTCCCCGATGTTTCTCAGGTACAGCCGGCCGGCCTTCCAGGGAGGCAGGCCCTGGCGGGTGAGTTCCGGAAAGCGGTCGGGATCGCCCGAGATTTCAAAGGCCTCCCGGGCCAGCAGCCCGCAGGCCTGGTGGTGGCCATGCCCGTCGGCGGTCGTTCCACTGAAGACCGACAGGATGACCTGCGGGCGAAAGGCACGGATGGTGCGGACCAGGTCCTCCAGGATGCGGTCGCGCCCCCATTTGCCCAGCGTCTCTTGGGCGCTCTTGGAGAACCCGAAGTCGAAGGCCCGGCTGAAGTACTGCCGGGCGCCGTAGAACTCGTTGGCCGCCATCATCTCCCCGGTCCTGACCAGGCCCAGGGCATCGAACAGGTCCGGACCCACCAGGTTTTGACCTCCCTCGCCCCGGGTCAGGCTCAGGATGGCGGTCCTGGCCTGCAGGCCCCGGCTGACGTAGGTCACCAGCCCGGCCGGTTCGTCGTCGGGATGGGCAGTGACGAACAGGACCCTCGAGATCAGTGGCAGACGCTTCAGGGACTGGGACAGCCCCACCGCCCCGCGATCCAGGTAGAGCTCGTGGCTCTGGCCGTGGCCCGTCGTCGGGAGGGCCGGCCAGGCGAAAAGCCCCAGAAGCAGCCAGAGCCATTTGGGACGGGAGTGGGTGGAAAGGGGAGAATTCTGCGCCATGATCGCGCCCCCTGGCGGGTTAATGGGCCGCGGGCCGGTGCCGTTCGTCGAGGTAGCGCCCGAACAGGAGAAAGACTCCCGCGATCATCAGGATCAGGAGAACCCCGTAGGCGGCGGCGCTGCCGAAGTTGAACTGTCTCAGTTGAGCCAGAATTTCAACCGAGATCGGCCGGTTGTCCACGGTGTAGATGACGATCGAGGAGACGAACTCGCCCAGGGCGGTCACGAACGCCAGCATCGATCCGGCGGCTGCCGCCGGCAGCAGCAGCGGCAGCAGGATCCGGCGCAAGCCGTAGAACCAGGAGGCTCCCAACGACCGGGCCGCCCAGTGAAGGTTCGGATCGAGCTGCTCGAGGCCGGCCTGAACGGCGCGGACCACCAGGGGGATATTACGGATGAAATAGGCCAGAGGCAAGATCCAAAAGGTGCCCACCAGCAGGACCCGGGCCTGAAGCGGATCGGAGATGCTGAAGGTGGTCGCCAGGTTCAGGGCCACCACCGTGCCCGGCAGGGCCCAGGGCAGAAGCGTCAGGGCGCTCAGCAAGCGCCGCCCCCGGAGCTTCTTTTGAATCAGCAGCCAGCCCGCGGCCAGTGCGAACACCAGGTTGGCCGCCGTGGCCAGCGTGGCCATCTTGAGACTGTTGAAGATCGGCTCCAGAAATCGGTCGTCGGCCAGCAGCCGCAAGTAGTTGGCGGCGGTGTATCGGGGAGGCAGGATTTCGGTGGTCCAGGTGCCGTCCTGGCTGAAGCTGATCAATACCAGGGTCAGGTGGGGAAGCAGCAGGAAAACGACCGCGGAAATGCCCAGCACCGCCATCGCCAGCCTCAAGACTCTTCCCTGGACGGGCCGCCGGCCCGGGCTGGAGCCCTTGCCCACCGCACGATACCTGCCCGTTGCTTCGTATCGCTGCAACAGAAGGAGGAACAGCAGTGAGACCATCGTCAGAACCACCGTTTCCACCAGGGCCATCTCCAGATCGCCGTTCAGCTTGGAATTGTAGATTTGAAGCGACAGGACCCTTATCCCCCCGCCGAAGATGTAGGGCGCGCTGAAACTGGCCATGGAGGTCATGAAGGTCAACAGGGCCGCCCCCACCATGGCGGGGGTGAGTACCGGCAGCGTCACCCGCAGGAATGTCCGCGCCCGGGACGCTCCCAGGGAAAGGGAGGCCTCCCGCAGGGATTCGTCCATCCGCTTGAGGGCCGCCGAGACGAACAGGTAGAAATAGACGTACATGGTGTAGGCGTGCACCCACAGGATGGCAGGGATGCCTCTCAGGGAAAACGGGGGTTCGGGCAGGCGGAGCAGCATCTGGAGGGTGCGGGTCAGAATGCCGCTCTCGCCATAGAGAAACAGGAAGGCGATCACCCCCACCAGGGGCGGCAACAGCACCGGCAGGGAAGCCAGGGCGGCGAAGATCCGCCGGCCGGGAAAGTCGAAGCGGTGGAAGACGAACGCCAGCGGGATGCCGATGAGGGCCGACAGCAGCACGCTTCCCAGCGAGATGAGCAGGCTGTTGCTCAGGGCCTCCATCTGGGAGGCGCTGTTGAAGAATGCCGCGTAGTGGGCCAGCGTGAACTGCTTCTCACTGACCAGGCTCTGGCGCAGGACGAACAGGTTGGGATACAGCACCAGCCACAGGAGCAGGCCGAATACCGGCAGGGTCAGCAGAAGCGTGGATCTTCGAATGGCAGACATGGGTACGTGTTTAGCGTGATTGTGAAGCGGCCGCCACGCCGACGCCGCCAACGCGCCGCTGTCCCTGCCGGCTGAAAGTCACTTACGCGGCGCCGCGTTTGCCCCCCTCCGGCTCGACTGCGGGCTCCGCCCTCTCGCCGACTCCCCCTCAAGGGGGGAGTGATGTTGCGGCCTGCATACGGCGCTCCAGATCACTCCCCCCTCGAGGGGGAGTCGCAGAAGCCGAGCCGCCAGGCGAAGGCTGATGCGGTGGGGGGGCGACGCCGGCCCGTCAGTCTGCGACGTGGGCTCGGCTAAACATCATCCACTGACCACTGATCACTTGCCCGGCAAAAGGTAGACCGCCCGGGAGGAACAGTGCAGCTCCACCTGGTCCCCGACCTGGTATCCCGGGGCCGTGGGAGAGTTGGCCCGGGTGGCCAGCACCCTCAGCCCCGCTGCCTCCAGGAGGTATTCCGTGCTGGCTCCGTTGAAGCGCCGGGAGAGGATGCGAGCCGTTCCCAGGGCCAGGGAGTCTTCGGTTCGAACGAACGTCACGTTTTCCGGCCGCAGCAGCATGCGACAGCGCCGGCCCTCCCGCAGGTCCCCGTCGATTCCGGAGCAGGGCAGTCGGAGCTCCACTCCCGAGGGCAGCGAAAAGACCCCGCCGTGCTCCCGGGTCCCCTTGAAGGTCAACTCCCATAAGTTGGACTTGCCGACAAAGTGCGCCACCCTCTGGTTGGCGGGTTGAAAATAGAGCTGGCTGGAGGTTCCCACCTGTTGCAGCGCCCCTTCCCACAGCAGGGCGATGCGGTCGGAGAGAGCGAAGGCTTCTTCCTGGTCGTGGGTGACAAAGATGGCCGTGATGCCCAGCTTGCGAATGAGTTGGCCGAGCTGGGACCGGGTCTGCTCTCGAAGACTGGCGTCCAGGTTGCTCAGCGGTTCGTCCAGGAGCAGAATCTGCGGCTCGATGGCAACGGCTCGGGCCACGGCGACCCGCTGTTGCTCGCCGCCGCTGAGCTCGAAGACCGGACGTTTTCGATGTTCCGACAACTCCACCAGTTCGAGTGCGCGTTCCACCTTGCTTCTGGCGGTTTTGCCCGCAATGCCCCGCGCCTTGAGGCCGAAGGCGACGTTCTCGAAGACGTTGAGGTGGGGAAACAGGGCGTAGGATTGAAAAACCATCCCCATGTTGCGCTTCTCCGGGGGGATGGGGCCGATATCCCGGCCGTTGACCAGAATTCTGCCCGCGGTGGGCTTCAGGAATCCGGCGATGAGGCGAATGGTGGTGGTCTTGCCGCATCCGCTGGGGCCCAGCAGGGCCAGGATCTCCCCGGGGGCGACCTCCAGACTGAGTCGGTCGAGCGCGGTGACCCTCTCGAAGCGCTGGGTCAGTTCCTGCAGTTCCAGGTGTGCCATGGAGTGGACTGTCTGTTTCCGGCCGGTTCCCGCCTCAGTGGCCGATGCCCCCCGACAGGGCCGGCGCCGGCCCGGCGTCAGCCATCCCGCCGAAGCCCGCATTTCTCACCAGGTCGCTGAATGCATAGTGAAAGCGGTTTATCTTCAGACCATTGATTCGCGCCATTTAAGGGACTTGCGGCTACAGACTGCGCTGGGCGTGCCCTGGCTTGTCCTTTTCCCCTCAGCGCGCACATGCTCGCTCGACCGTAGTGACCGCTATGCTCTTCGCTCGCGAGCACGCGCTGAGGGAAAATTCCGGCGCCACGATCACACCCCCTGGTGAGAAATGCGGGCTAGCCCTTGTGTCGAATGTGCTCGTCCCAGTAGCGCATCCACTCCCGTGAATGCCGCTGCAGGAGGTCCCTGTCGAGGGGCATGGCCGGGATCGGTGTCTGATCGATCCAGGAGGGCAGTTCGTCCCCTGGGAGATCGTTGCGGCAGGGAATGCGGTAAAACTCCCGGGCAGCCCGGATCAGGCTCGGCTTGGAAGTGACGAACTCGTAGAAGTCCCGGGCGGCCGGCCGCGGGTTGGGCCTGGCGACCAGGGCGATGCCGTCCATGACCACGGGGACGCCGCTCTCGGGCAGAACGTAGGCGATCGGGTAGCCGTAGCGGGCTCGCTGCAGCTCGATGTCGGGCATGTTCCAGAGCGTGACCCAGCCTTCCCGGCGGGCGAGCTTCTGGCTCAGGATGGTCAGGTTGGGGACATAGTCCTTGGTGTTGGCGTCCAACCCTCTGAGCCAGCGGTAGCCGGCCTCCGGCGATCCGGTCTTTTGCAGCTCTCTCAGGATCATGGCGCAGAAGATGGTCCGCATGGTTCCGGAGGCCAGGGGGTCCCTGAGAATGATCTTCCCCTTCCACTTGGGGTCCAGCAGGTCGTCCCAGTCCTGGGGGGCTTCTTCCGCCTTCAGCAAGGCACTGTTGTAGGCGATGACTTCAGGGGTCTTGTAGGTTCCGTACCAGAAATCCCCCGAGCCGCGGGCCTCGGGGGGGACGGCCTCAGCCCAGGTGGGCCGGTAGGGCAGCAGCAGCGCTTCCTCCCGGGCCTGTTGGAAGAGGTCGGAAGGCGCTCCCCACCAGATATCCGCCTGCGGATTGCTTTTCTCCGAGCGCAGCCGGTCCAGGACGTCCTGGCTCCCCATGTCGAGCCACTTGACGTCGACGTGGGGAAATCGTTCCTCGAACCGGGCTTCGTGGTCGGTCAGGAGTTCCTTGCCGTGGGGAGAGTAAACGACCAGGGAGGTCCTGTCGTGCCCTGCCGGGGAACAGGCTGACAGCATCAGGCTGCCTGCGATCGCAATGACCTGGAGCAGGCGCGCCATTTTTCGTTTCGGGTCGGTCCGTGGATGGTCAGCCCGCATTTCTCACCAGGTGGCGTGATCATGGCGCAGGATTTTTCGCTTCAGCGCGTGCTCGTCACCGAAGGGCGCAGCCGGAACACCATTCGAGGGAGCATGTGCGCGCTGAAGGGGAAAAGACAAGCCAGGGCGCGCCCAGCACCGTCTGTACCCTGAAGACTTCAAACAAAGCGCCGCAAGGATGTTAAAGACAAGCACGTTTCTACCTTATGCTCAGCGTCCTGGTGAGAAATGCGGGCTAGCCCTGGTCGCAGATCCTGAAGGCCTGGCGGAGGGCTTCAATGGGATCGCCGATGGGGAGGAATTCGTGACCCACGTATCCGTCGTAGGCGGTTGCCGCAACGGCTCGGCAGATCCCGCGATAGTTGAGTTCCTGGGTGTCGTCGATTTCGTTGCGCCCCGGGTTGCCCGCGGTGTGAATGTGGCCGACGTAGCCGATCATTTTGCGCAGGGTTCGGATCACGTCGCCCTGCATGATCTGCATGTGGTAGATATCGAACAGCAACTTCACCCGGGGGCTGGAGACCATTTCGCACAGGGCGACCCCCCAGTCGGGACGGTCGCACTGGTAGCCGGGGTGATCGATCCTGGAGTTCAGCAGCTCCAGATTCAGGTTGACCCCTTTTTCTTCGGCGTAGGGCGCCACTCGTTGCAATCCCCGGGCGCAGGCAACCAAGCCTTCGAAATCGCTGCGGCCCGGGTGTCGATTCCCGGCAAAGCAGATCAGTCCGGGAATCCGGTGCTTCGCCGCCAGCCGGATGGAGTCCCGCAGTTCCTGCTCGATCTGATCGTGGTTGTCGGGATGGTTGAGGCCATCCGTCAGACTGCGGTGACCCGACATCGACGCCACCTCCATGTTGTGGCGGCGGGCGGTTTCCACCGTTGCATCAAAATCCTCGTCCCGGTACCACAACTCGACCGCCGGGTAGCCGATCTCGACCGCGGCGGCGCACAGGGCATCCAGAGAGAGGCTCGGAGGCTTGACCATCGGGAAGCAGACCGATTGCTTGATCCGCATGGGGGAGGTCCAGCCCGCGGCGCCGGGAGCCCTGAGCCCTACTGGGATTCCGAATCCTCGAGGCTGATCTTGAGTGATTTCAGGAACTTGACGTCCTGGGAGGTGATATTGAGCCTGGCTTCGATGTCTTCGCTATCGGTGAGGGCCGGCTCCTCGGGGGATTCCTCGCCCCTCTTGTTGAAGCCTATGGTTGCCTCCAGCACCAGGAAGACGTCGTAGCCGGAGTTGCGGATGGTGGCGATGGCTCCGCTGATCGACTCCGAGCTCGAGAGGGTCTCGTTGATGGCTTCTCCCAACTCCTTCATCATGCGCTTCAACTGCTCGTCCATTGGCTCCACCCGCCCCCGCCTGGCCAGCCGGTTGGGTCCCTCCCGGCCGGTGATCCCAAAGTTTTCTTGGGCGCCTTCCCCGGAATCCCGATCCTTTCGGGATGTTACTTCCAACGCGCGGGGGTGTCAAGGAAGGGGGCTGACTCCTGCCCTATGCTATGATGAAGTCCGGTGCGAACGGGGGGAACGGCATGGCCGCAAGCTGGCTGGAACGGGCGAAATCGGCCTTTGGGGAGGTCGGCCGGAGCATCCACAAGCTGTTTCTGGAGATCACGGGGTTCCTGTTTGCCCTGTTCGGCGGATTCCTGCTTCTGAGGGGATACCAGTTTGTCTCGGAGAGGGAGGCCTTCGAGTTCAAGGACTATTTCATGGTGGTCTCCTTCGCCGCATTCGGCCTGTTGATGGTGGGCTTTGCCGTTCATTCCTTTCTTCGGGTCCGGTCGATGAAGTGAGATAGCCCGCATTTCTCACCAGGGGGCGCCCAGCACCGTCTGTACCCTGAAGACTCCAAACAAAGCGCCGCAAGATGTTAAAGACAAGCACTTTTCTACCCTAATGCTCAGCGTCCTGGTGAGAAATGCGGGATAGAGGCCGGGTTTCCTCTCCCGAGCTCCTGCAGACCGATCCCTCTCCAGGCCGGGTCAGTCAGCCTGATGTCAGAAAACCACAGATTTGAGACAACCTCCGGAATCCGGCTCGATTCCTGCTTCGGTCCCCGGCATCTCGGCGATCTCGACTACCGGCGGGACCTGGGCGATCCCGGAAGCTACCCCTTCACCCGCGGAATCCGGCCCGGCATGTATCGGGACCGTCTCTGGACCATGAGACAGTACGCCGGCTTCGGGTCGGCCAGGGAGTCCAACGCCCGCTACAAGTACCTGCTGGGACTGGGTCAGACGGGTCTCTCGGTGGCCTTCGATCTGCCCACCCAAATGGGCATGGACTCCGATGCCGCCATGGCGGCCGGCGAGGTTGGCCGCACCGGCGTGGCCATCGACAGTCTGCGGGACATGCAGGACCTTTTCCAGGGGATTCCGCTCGACCGGGTCTCCGTCTCGATGACGATCAATGCCACCGCCGCCGTGCTGCTGGCCCTGCTGGTCGCCCTGGCGCGGACCCGGCAGGTCCCGACAGAGCGGCTTTCGGGCACGATTCAAAATGACATCCTGAAAGAGTACGTCGCCCGGGGCACCTACATTTATCCCCCCGCGGCTTCCATGAGACTGGTCACCGACCTCATCGGCTACTGCAGCCGGCATCTTCCGCAGTGGAATTCGATCTCGGTGAGCGGCTATCACATCCGCGAGGCCGGGTCTTCGGCCGTCCAGGAGCTGGCATTCACTCTGGGCAACGCCATCGCATACGTCGAGGCCTGTCTGAAGTCGGGTCTGGCCATCGACGCCTTCGCCCCTCGAATCTCCTTTTTCTTTAACGTCCACAACCACTTCTTGGAGGAAGTGGCCAAGTTCCGGGCGGCCCGACGCTTGTGGTCCGGAATCATGAAGGAGCGTTTCGGAGCCCGCAATCCCAGGTCCTGGATGTTGCGTTTCCATGCACAGACGGCGGGAAGCACACTGACCGCTCAACAGCCGGAGGTGAACACGGTCCGGGTCGCCCTGCAGGCTCTGGCCGCGGTGCTGGGAGGGACCCAGTCGCTCCACACCAACGCGCGGGACGAAGCCCTGTCGCTGCCGACCGAGGAGGCCGCCGGGCTGGCGCTGCAGACCCAGCAGGTGATTGCCTACGAGAGCGGAGTGGCCGAGGTTGCCGATCCGCTGGCGGGTTCCTTTGCGGTGGAGGCCCTCACCGCGGCGCTCGAGAAAGGGGCTCGGGATTACCTGGCCCGGATCGAGGCCATGGGCGGGATGATGCAGGCCATCTCCCTGGGCTACGTCCAGCGTGAGATTCAGGAATCTTCCTACCGCTACCAGCGTTCGGTCGAGAGCGGTGAACGCACCATCGTGGGCGTCAACCGCTTCGTTTCCGAAGACCGCCGTGGGATCGGCACCCATCGGATCGATCCCGGGATAGAGCAGCAGCAGCGGCGGAGGCTGGCGCGGGTCCGGGCCTCCCGGGATGCCAAGGCGGTGGAACGTGCCCTGGACTCCATCGCCGAAGCGGCCGAGAGCCGGGAAAATCTCCTTCCGGTCATGATCCGGGCGGTCGAGTGCGAGGCCACGCTGGGGGAGATTTCCGATCGGTTGAGAAAGATCTTCGGGGAACACCGGGAGAACCCTCAGATTTAGCGAGGCCGTGCTGCTGGTACTCACTCACGGGGGGGCGCGTTTGCCCCCCTCCGGCTCGACCGCGGGCTCCGCCCTCTCGCCGACTCCCCCTCAAGGGGGGGAGTGATCTGGAGCTCCTTATGCAGGCCTCAGGTATCACTCCCCCCTTGAGGGGGAGTCGCAGAAGCCGAGCCGCAGGCGAAGGCTGATGCGGTGGGGGGGCCAACCAGTACCCGCCACCTTGCCACCCGGTGAGAAATACGGGCCAGGCGAAGGCTGATGCGGTGGGGGGCAGACGCCGAGCCGCCAAGATGCCGCCCGCGGCCGCGCCAGGTCGCTTCCACACCGTACTGATCTCCTGAAATCTTGCTTGCTTCGCAGCCCGCTTTCTCTGCGCCTGACCATGGAATTTCAACTGCTTGCCCGGGATTCATCCACCCGGGCACGGCTGGGAAAGATCGTTACCGACCACGGTGAGATCCTCACGCCGGTCTTCATGCCGGTAGGCACCGCCGGCACCGTCAAGGCCATCACTCAAGACCAGTTGGAAGAGCTGGGCGCAGAGGTGATTCTGGGGAACACCTATCATCTCTACCTGCGGCCCGGCCACGAGCTGATCGGGCGCCTGGGGGGACTTCACGGCTTCATGTCCTGGACCCGGCCGCTGTTGACCGACAGCGGCGGGTTCCAGATCTTCAGCCACAGGCGCCTGCGCACCATCGGGGAAGAGGGCGTGTCCTTTCGCTCCCATCTGGACGGTTCGGCTCACTTCCTCTCTCCCGAGAAGTCGGTGGAGATCCAGAAGGTGCTGGGGGCGGACATCATGATGGCCTTCGACGAATGTCCCGCCTATCCGCTGGAGGTGGGAGCCGCCCGGGCATCGATGGAGCGCACTCTGCGCTGGGCGCGGCGTTCCAAGGAAGCGGCGGGCCGCCGGGAGGCTTCTCCCCCCCACCGCCAGTGGCTGTTCGGGATCGGCCAGGGAGGGACTCACCCGGAGTTGCGGCGAGAGTGTATCGAGAGGCTGGTCGAGATGGACTTCCCGGGATTCGCACTGGGCGGGTTGTCGGTGGGAGAGCCTCGCGGCGCCATGCTGGAAGTGGTGGAGCAGTGCTCGGAAGGGTTGCCCGAGGCCAGACCGCGTTACCTCATGGGAGTGGGTACTCCCCGGGACCTGGTGGAGTGTGTCGCCCTGGGGGTGGATATGTTCGACTGCGTGCTGCCCACCCGCAACGGCCGCAACGGCTGGCTGTTTACCCGTGGGGGCCACCTGGTGATCAAGCATGCCCGCTACGCCGCCGATGAGAGGCCCATCGACGAGGGCTGTGGATGCCTGGTCTGCCGCCGGTACAGTCGAGCCTATCTCAGGCATCTGTTTCAGTCCAATGAAGCGCTCTCGGCGGTGCTCAACACCTACCATAACCTCTACTTTTATCTTGACACCATGAGGCAGATCAGGGATGCTATCGCGTCCTTCAGGCTGCGTGAGTACCTGCGGGAGCGTGTCGGTCAGGAAGAAGCCGGCTGACGGGCCGGTTCCCGGAATGACCTCGCCGTCCCCGGCAGGGCGCCGCATGGCTGAGAACGAGCCTGAGCGGAGCCGTTCGGGCCCCTTGGACCACAGGCGGCCCGGCGGGTTTCACCACTGACGTCACCCTTCTCGAACCGACCATTCCCCTGAAACCTTCGGAGTCGCATCCATGTCAACTTTGGCACTTCTGGCCGCCAATGGGGGGAGCACCTTTGGGGCGTTTTTACCCCTGGTCGCTATTTTCCTGATCTTCTATCTGATCGTCTTTCGCCCCCAGCGAAAGCGGCAGAAGGCCCTGCAGGAGATGCTCAAGAACCTGCGGAACGGGGACAAGGTCATTACTTCGGGTGGGATCTATGGTATTGTCGCCGGCATGAAGGATGACCGGGTTCACCTCCGCGTCGCCGATCAGGTCAAGATTGAAATCTCCAGAAGCGGCATTGTCGCCAAACAGACAGAAGACGAGTGAGCGTCTGTCGCTCGGTCGCTGATCTTCTGCGGGTCGGGGAATCATGCCCAGGAAGCTTCGGTGGAAATTCTTCGCCATAGTGGCCGTGGTCCTGCTGTGCGTGCTGGGCGTGATCGGATTGCCCACCAGCGGCGGAGCCCTGCTGGAGAACCTGAGGGACCGCATCCGCCTGGGTCTCGATCTCCGGGGCGGGATGCACCTCATTCTGCAGGTCAACACCGTCGACGCGCTCAATATCGAGACCGACCAGGTGGTGGAGCGGATCAAGAGGGGGCTTCGCGAGCAGGAGATCTCTTTTGACGAGGTCCGCCGCAGAGACGCTACCCATATCGAGGTGCTGGAGTTCGATCCGGCCCGCTTGGCCGATGGACGCGCCTTGATCGACGAGGGCTACCCGGCCTGGGAACGCAGCAATCGATCCGGTTCATCCCATTCCTTCCTGCTGACCTTGAGGCCGGAAGTGGAGGCCCAGATCCGGCAAAGCGCCGTGCAGGAAGCCATCCAGAGAATTCGCAACCGCGTGGACGAGTTGGGGGTCACCGAACCGGTCATCCAGAACCACGGTCCCGCCGCCGAGTACCAGATCCTGGTCCAGCTCCCCGGAGTGGACGACTCGGTGCGGGTGCGCGAAATCATCAAGTCCACCGCCCTGCTCGAGCTGAAGATCGTGGAGCCGCAGGATGTCTACCCCTCGCGGGCCGCGGCCCTGGAGCAGTACAACGGCGCCATCCCCCAGGACAAGGAGTTGCTTCAGGGAGTCCCCCAGTTCCGTGACCCCTCCCAGCCCAGCCAGGTGTGGTACATCGCCAACAGATCGGCAGCCATCACCGGAAGAGACTTGCGCATGGCCCGGCCGCAGGACGACCAGTTCGGACGGCCCGCGGTGAGTTTCAGTCTCACCAACGACGGGGCTCGGCGTTTCGGGAGAGTCACTTCCGAAAACATCCAGAAGCGGCTGGCGATTGTGCTTGACGGCCGGGTCCAATCGGCGCCCTTCATTCAGGACACCATCAGGGATTCCGGTGAGATCACGGGGAGTTTTACCAGCCAGGAAGCCAACGACTTGGCGCTGGTGCTGCGGTCGGGCGCACTGCCGGCATCGATGGACTACCTGGAGGAGCGCACCGTGGGGGCCTCCCTGGGAGTCGACTCCATTCGGCAGGGGGTTCTGGCCTCTCTGATGGGGTTGTTCGGGGTGGCCCTGTTCATGGTGACCTACTACCGGCTCTCCGGTTTCATCGCCATCAACGCGCTTCTCCTGAACCTGGTGATTCTGCTGGCGGCCATGGTCTACATCGGAGCCACCCTGACACTCCCCGGAATAGCCGGAGTGGTCCTGTTGATCGGCATGGCCGTGGATTCCAATGTGCTGATCTTCGAGCGGATCAAGGAGGAGATGCGGGCGGGGAAGACCGTGGTCTCTTCGGTCGGCACCGGCTTCAGCAAAGCCATCGTCACCATCGTGGACGCCAACGTGACCACGGTGGTGGCCGTCCTGTTCCTGTTCCTGTTCGGGACGGGGCCGGTCAAGGGCTTCGCGGTGGTCCTTTTCTGGGGACTGCTGGCCAATCTGTTTACCGCGATCTTTGTCTCTCGATTTATCTTTGAGTTCATCGTGAGCCGCCGGCGCAGGGAAAGTCTCAGCATCTAGCCCGTTATTTCGGGAACATTGGAGGGAGGGGCGGTGTCCAATGGGGGGAGGGGCATGACCCTGATTCTCCCGGACCCCTGGAGAAAACGTAACCCATGCCCATGCAGTTGCTGAAAGACGTCAACGTCGACTGGATCGGCCGGAAACGGCTCTGGTTGAGCATCTCCTTGCTGCTGGTCGCCGCCAGCCTGACCTCCCTGTACCTGAAGGGCGGCCCCCGATACGGAATCGATTTTCGCGGCGGCACCCTGGTCTACGTCAAGTTCAAGGACTCCCCCGACCTGGGCCGGATTCGGGCTGCTATCTCCGAAAAGGGCCTGAGCGGCAGCACCATACAGCGTTATGACGTCCCGGAAAAGAATGAGGTCATTATCGGCCTGGGCCAGCGGGAGGGCGAGGTGGGTCCCGACGCCGATGCCGGGCGGGTACGCATCCTCGAGGGATTGCACAGCGCTTTTGCATCGTCTCAGGGCCGGGAGGGCAAGATCGACCTCAACAACGTCACCGCCGATGAACTGGGAGATCGTCTGGACGGTGTGACCGGGCTGGCCTCCCTCTTCCAGTCGAATGAGAGTGCGGCATTCAAGACGGCCGGGGAGTTGGCGCGGGCGGTGACCGATTACCGGGACCGAAGCGGGGGCATCGTCGGCTCCTTCCAGGATCTGGAGTCGGTGGAAGGGATCAGCCCACCCCTGCTGGCCGTCCTGCGGGAGCAGGCCTTTCTGGGCGATTTCGCGGTCTTCCAGACAGAGTTCGTCGGGCCCAAGGTGGGCCGCAACCTGCAGCGTCAGGCCATCTCCGCCACCTTCTATGCCTTGCTGGGGATGCTGGTCTATATCGCGTTCCGGTTCAAGGGCACCGTCTACGGGGCGGCGGCCGTGGTGGCCGTCTTCCACGATGTCATCATTACCCTGGGGTTCTTTTCCGTTGCCGGTCGCGAGCTTTCCATACCGGTGGTCGCTGCCCTGCTGACTCTGGTTGGATATTCCATGAACGACACCATCGTGGTCTTTGATAGAATCAGGGAGAATTTGAGGCTGCGCCGGCGGGAGTCGATTTCCGGAATCATCAATCGGAGCATCAACCAGACGCTGAGCCGCACGCTGCTGACTTCCGGCTCCACCTTTCTGACGGTGCTCTCGCTCTATTATTTCGGAGGCCAGGTGATCAACGGCTTCGCCTTCTGCCTGGTGGTCGGGGTTGTCGTGGGGACCTATTCCTCCATCGGCGTGGCCAGTCCGCTGCTGGTGATCTGGTATGATTTTCAGACCCGGCGAAAAGCAGTGGCGCGGGCTGCCAAGGCGTGACCGCCTTCCAGACCGCCTTCTAATGGACCGGCCTTTTTTTTTGTGTTAGAGTCTTGACTTCAGTCCACCCATCTGCGGTATCGTTGCACGGAGGTATCATCCTCTTTCTTCAGTCGCAGTTGTTTGAAGCCAATCTCAAGTCGGGAAGGGGTTTTGGCGCCGCTGGTTCGACTTGGGAAGAGAGGTTCAACCATGTTTAACCAGTTGATCGATTCGGCGGAAGCCGGCACAACCAAGAAGAAGTCGCTTTTCCTGACCATCTCGGTTGTTTTTCACGCCGTGCTGATTGTGTTTGCGGTCATCCTGCCGCTGCTGTTTCCTGAATCCCTGGGGGGGTCGATACAACAACTCACTTTTCTGGTGGCGCCCCCGCCGCCTCCTCCTCCCCCCCCGCCTCCGCCTGCCGCGGAAGTGGTCAAGCGGGTCAGGACCACCCCGGTCACCGACTTTACGGCCCCGGTGGAAATTCCCCAGGACATCCTCCTGGTTGTGGATGAGGGGCCTGCCCCGGAAGCCATGGTCGCCGGTGTGGTCGGCGGGGTTCCCGGCGGGGTTCCGGGCGGTGTCCTTGGAGGTGTGGTCGGCGGCGTCATCGGTGGCGCCCCAACCTCTCTGGCGCCCCCACCCCCACCCCCCCCGCCGCCTCCTCCCAAGCCCCCGCAACGCATACGGGTGGGCGGCAACGTGCAACGCGCCAACCTGATCCGTCAGGTGCGCCCGCGCTATCCGGCGCTGGCCAAGCAGGCTCGCATCCAGGGCACGGTGATTCTGGAGGCGGTCATCAGCAAGAGGGGTTCCGTGGAAAATCTGAAGGTGGTTAAAGGACACCCGCTGTTGATTCAGTCGGCTCTGGAGGCTGTCAAGCAGTGGCGCTACAAGCCTACCGTGCTGAATGGCGTTCCCGTTGAAGTCATCACCCGCATTACGGTGAACTTCAACTTGAGAGGGTGACGTTTGCCCATCGGCAAGATCCAAATATGAGCGAACCGAGGAGGTAGCAATCCCATGATGTCCGTTCCTTTGAATTTGTTGGCGGTATCCCTGCTTCAAGGCGAAGTGGGCTTTTCTTTCATGGAGATGTGGCAGGCGTCCGGGCCGACGGCCAAATCGACCCTGATTGTTCTGGCCATCATGTCGGCTTGGTCGATCGGGGTCATGATCGACCGGTACTTGGCCTTCAACGCGGCCCGCAAACAGTCGCGCGAGTTTGCCCCGCTGGTTGCTGGTTGCCTGCAGGAAGGCAAGATCGGCGAAGCCATCGACGTGTCCGAGCAGAACCAGAAAAGCCACCTGGCAAAAGTGGTGATCGCTGGACTGCAGGAGTATCAGGCGGCGGGGAGCGCAGCCTCGGCGGAGGTCATTGAATCTTCCCAGCGCGCCCTGGATCGAGCCATTGCCATCACCAACTCCGAGTTGAAACGAGGTGTCGCCGGATTGGCCACCATTGGAAGCACGGCCCCCTTTGTGGGGTTGTTCGGAACGGTGGTCGGCATTATCAACGCCTTCCAGGGGATGTCCACGGCCAAGACCACGGGTCTTTCCGCGGTGGCCGGCGGTATTTCCGAGGCTCTGATCGCCACAGCGTTGGGACTGTTTGTGGCCATCCCCGCCATCTGGATGTTCAATTATTTCAATGGCAAGATGGAAGCCTTCGGCATTGAGATGGATAATTCCTCGTCAGAATTGATCGATTACTTCCTGAAACGGAGAGATTCCTAATGGCAATGCCGGGCGAAGATAGCTCTCAGAACAAGAGCGCCGTGGTGGCCGATATCAATGTCACTCCCATGGTGGACATCATGCTGGTTCTGCTCATCATTTTCATGGTGATTACTCCTATGCTGCAAAAAGGAGTGGGCGTGGACATGGCCAAGGTCACCAATCCTCGGGAGATGCGAGAAGCGGACAAGGATGACGCCGTGGTGGTGGCGGTGACCCGCGACGGCAAGATTTACCTGGGTACGGATCAGGTGTCTGTCGTGCGGCTGTCCGAGCAAATCCGGGACGTGTTGGCTGCCAAAGTAGACAAGACCGTCTATGTGAAGAGCGACCGGCGGGCCAAGTATGGAGGAGTGGTCGACGTCGTGGATACGGTGCGATCCGCCGGCGTGGACACGTTGGGATTGCTGACGGGCAAGGCGACTAAGAAGCGGCCGCCGACGAGTCCGGGTAGTTAACGAATGGAGGTTTAGAGATGGCAATGTCAGTTGGCGGCGGAGGGGGTCCCAAGGCGGACATCAACGTGACTCCTCTGATCGACGTGTTGCTGGTGCTGCTGATTATCTTTATGGTAATCACGCCCTTGATTCCCAAGGGTCTGGATGCTCAGATCCCCCAGCCGCCTCCTCCGGGAGATCCCCCTCCCGAAGAGGTTTCGAACCGGACCATTGTGGTGTCCATTGACGAATACCGGCAGTTAAAAATTAACCAGGACGCCGTAGACATTCGGAATCTGGAGGCGCAACTCACCGATATTTTTAAAACCCGGAATCAGAGGACGATGTTCGTTCAAGGCCACGAGGAGTTGTTCTTCAACTCGGTGATCGAAGTCATCGATATCGCCCACAATGCGGGGGTGGACAAGATCGGATTGATCACAGAGAAGATTCAGTCCGGTCAGTGATCGCCCCTGTCGGTCATTTCCCAAAAGCGATATACAGAAATTTTCCCCTTTGTGGAGGAAGCTGATGAAGTGTCGATGGAGAGTGATGGCCGGGCTGGTCTGCCTGCCCCTGGCCTTTGGGATGATTGGATGCGGCGTCATAGACAAGCTGAAGGCCCGCGACCACCTCAACAAGGGTGTCCGGGCTTTCCGTGATGGTGAGTACGAAAGGGCTGTGGGCCGTTTCAAGCAGGCGATCGAGCTGGATTCGGAGTTCCTGAACGCTCAGATCTACCTGGCGACCTCCTACGCCTCGCTTTACATCCCCAATGGCCAGTCGGATGAGAACATCAGAATAGGGGAAGAGGCCATCAGCGCCTATGAGCGCGTGTTGCAGCAGGACCCGGGGAACCTCTACTCAGTCAAGGGGATTGCCGGCATTTACTTCAGCATGGCAGAATTCCAGAAGGCCAAGGAGTACTACCTGGAGAACTGTAAACTGGAGCCGGAACAGGCCGATCCCTTTTACAGTGTGGGGAACGTCAATTGGACCATGGCCTACGACAAGTTGAATCCGCGCCCGCCCCAGGAGCGGTGGGAGCTGTCGGAAGAGGGCCTGGAATATCTGGAGAAGTGCCTGGTCAACGATCCCAATTACTTCAATGCCCACTTCTACATCAATTTGCTCAATCGGGAAAAAGCCAAGGTCATCGTTGACGAAATCGTGGCGCAGAAACCTTCCTCCGAGAATGACTTCATCCTGGCCGGCCAAGACGTCAACGCCTTGGAGCCCCTGGTGAAGAAACACGGGCCCGACCGCTACGAGGAGTACATGGGCTACCAGAAGCTGGCGGACGAGCACTACGACGAGGCCATGGAGATCAAGCGCAAGGTAGAAGAAGAAAAGGCAGCCGCGGCCATCGGCATCGTCGCGGAGGAATAGGCCGGGCCGGCGCAACCTCCAATCCCTGAGACGTATCCCTCAAACCATTCAAATCCCAGGAAATCTTACGGGCAGGCGCCAATCCCTGCCGGGAGGCCGTCCCCCGTTCTTCAGGGGGCTGTCCCCGTTGCGGGTTCAATCAGGGCCGACATGGACCCGCGGCAGCGCGGGATGAGCGGGTCGGGTCCGTAGGCGTGGATCTGGTCCCGGGAAAATTCCGCCTCCCGGCGTCCACAGGTGATCAACACCGTCCGTCCGGTCAGGTCCACCTCCCGGGCATGCTGGAGGGCCTGCCGCACCGAGAAATAGAAGATCTTTTGCAGCATTTCGATGACGTAGTTGTAGCTGTGCTCATCGTCGTCCAGCAGAATCACCCTGTAAAGGCCGGCCTTTTCTGCGTCTGCCCGCTGCTTGGTTTCCGGTTGGGCGATGACCGCAAGCATGGGATTCCGTTTCATCCTGAGGCGGGATTCCAATTAAGTTTTGATCAGGATAGCACATCTGAAAAATGCCGCTTCTGTTTGACGGATGATCCACGATGGGTATCCCCATAGGGGTAAAAAAGAAATCCACGAAGGGCCACTAAGAAAGACTTGTCTGAAACAACAGAAAAAAGACAAAAGAAAAAGAGTTATCCACGAAGGGCCACTAAGAACGACGAAGGGCCACTAAGGCGTTGAGGTTAACCGCGACGGGATACCAAGGTCACGACGGGATAGTCGATTTCTGATTGTTTTGCTCTCGGATGATCTGCCCGGCAGGGCAGGGGCCCGACTTGCCTGAAACAAAAGAAAAAAGAGTTATCCACGAAGGGCCACTAAGAACGACGAAGGGCCACTAAGGCGTTGAGGTTAACCGCGACGGGATACCAAGGTCACGAAAGAATTATCGATTTCCGATTGTTTCACTCTCGTATGATCCGCCCGGTAGGGCGGGGGCGACACTTGCCTGAAACAAAACTGTTTCACCCTGGATGATCCGCCCCGTCGTATGGGGCGGGGGCCCGGCTTACCTGAAACAACCCCCTGCGCCTGGTGGCTGGAAACCGGTTCATAGTCAAGCATGGGTAGATTTTTGATTCACATCGTCTCCTGCAGCAGCCTCCGGTCCTGATTATCCTGTGCATCCTGTGCATCGATGTTCAATTTATAGTCCTTCTCGATGGATCTGCCCCGTCGCGGGGGGCGGGGGCCCGGCTCGCAGGCAAACGGGAGTTTCCCAAAGGGGACAGGCCGGCTTTCAGAGAAGTCGCCCGCCGGATACCCCCCACCTCTCCATCGGGACGACACCCCCCGGGAGCGCGGGCGTCCCGCCCGCATGCTGTCCCTTCGGTTGCCGCTCAGTTTCCCTGCGATGTTGCAGCCGACCGCCCTGCCGGCGGGAACCGCATGGGCCCGGCCGAAGCAGAGGCAGGGCGCCGCTGCCGGTTGATTCCGGTGGAGGAGATGGCCGAAGCTGCGGGAGGATTTGTGCGGGCGGGACGCCCGCGCTCCCGGGTGGGCTTCCTCCGATGACAGGGTCACACCAACGGGACAAAAGTGCAGAAGCATTTTGGCGCCAGTTGTCGTTGAAGGAGGTCCATCAGTCCTCGTGACTTGTCTGAAACAAAACCTGTTTCACTCTCGAATGATCCGCCCCGTCGTGGGGGGCGGAGGCCCGACTTGCCTGAAACAAAAGAAAAAAGAGTTATCCACGAAGGGCCACTAAGAACGACGAAGGGCCACTAAGGCGTTGAGGTTAACCGCGAGGGGATACCAAGGTCACGAAAGAATTATCGATTTCCGATTGTTTCACTCTCGAATGATCCGCCCCGTCGTGGGGGGCGGAGGCCCGACTTGTCTGAAACAACCCCATCGCCGGGTGGCGGAAGACCGGTTCAAAGTCAAGCATGAGTAGATTGTTTATTAACTATCGATGCACAGGATGAACAGGATTATTTGGCGAGAGGTTTCACCGTCTTGAGTTCAACCATCGTCTATGCTTCTACAAGGATGCCCCAAACCCGCTCTCAAGCTCATGGATCACTGCAAACGCGCACCCGATCGTCGAGCGAATCAGCTTGCCGTGCAGCAGCTTCTGGTCCTGTTTATCCTGTCTATCGATGTTATTTCGGTTTTCCTTAGTGGCCCTTCGTGGTTCTTCGTGTTCCTTCGTGGATAACTCTTTTAAAAAACTTCGTGGTCTCTTGTGGATCGTCTTCGTTTTACTTTCGGCCGCGGCCTTGCTAAAATTCCGGGGCCTGTGCTGCTATTGCCGGTTGCGTTCACCCCTTGGTGCAGGCGGGCCGGCTGGAAGGCGTTGCGGAGGGAGACAAGGACAGTGAGATATCCAGAAGAGTTCATCGGACCCATGCGGGAGGAGCTCACCCGGCTGGGGGTGCAGGAGACTCGATTTCCAGAAGAGGTCGACGACCTTTTCCGAAAAGAAAATGGCACGGTCATGATGGTGATCAACTCGATGTGTGGCTGTGCCGCCGGCCGGGCGCGTCCCGGAATCGCCCTGGCGCTGAAGCATGCGGTGGTGCCGGCCAAGGTGGCCACCGTATTTGCCGGGGCTGACCTGGAAGCTACGGCACGGGTGAGGGGCTATCTCCAGGAATACCCGCCCTCCTCTCCATCGGTGGCCCTGTTCCAGGGGGGGCAGCCGGTTTTCATGATGCACCGCCATCAGATCGAAAACCGCGAGGCGTCCGAGATCGCTGAAACCCTGACGGCGGCCTTCGATCGCCATTGTCAAGACCCTTCCCACTGAGTCGTCGCCAGGGCGGACCGGGGACGCCGCCGGCCGCCCAGTCCTGTCGCGTACGGCCGACTATCCGTTTGCCATCCTTCCGGAAATCCACTAAGATTCTTCAATGACGGTGCTAGCGGCGCCGGTTCTCGAGAGATGGGGAGGTCTTTATGCCGTTGGGAATTGGGATTCCTACCATGGGTCTTGCAGAGTGGGCGATTATTCTGGTGATCGTCTTCCTTCTCTTTGGCGCCAAGCGCCTTCCCGAGATCGGCAAAGGGATCGGCGAGGGGATCAAGAACTTTCGCGGCGCCATGAAGAAAGACGACAAGAAGGATCTGCGGAAGCCCAACGGAAAAGAAACCTCCTGATAGTCGAGCCTTCCGGACCCGCCTGAAGGGCTTTCTCCAAGCTCACTCCTGGAGCTGCATTGGGCCGGATCGTTGTCGCAGGACCGAAACAACCCGCCCCGCACTCGCTTCGCTCGTGCACCCCCGCCCCCAGGGAGGGGAATACCCGCGCTCTACCCGGGCTTCCGCCCGGGTTTTATCATTTCAGGAAATCCTGTTCCCTACGCAGTGTCGTGGTTTTAGGGAGAACGGCGTAGCGGCGGTTGGAGTGGGTCACCCGAGGAAACGCCGCCTTCTCGGCTCGGGGGATCGGACTGCTGGGCTCCTCACAGCGCGCAACTGCAGTCCCCGGGAACGGCTACGATCGTCTCCCGGAGATACTTCCTTTCCACCTCTTCCAGCAGCGAGATCTCCTGGCGGTGCCGGCCTCCGGCAAAGACTGAGCCCAGCCAGGTGGTCACCACCATGGCGGCCAGATCGACATCCAGCCCGGGGTCCGCCAGCACCAGCAGGTTGGCTCCATGCCGTTCCCGGCTGATCCTGGCGGTCTGTCGATCGCAGCAGAGGACCGCCCGAATGCCGGGGCACTTGTTGGCCAGGATGGTGGTGCCGATACCGTCCCCGGCCAGCCAGATGCCGCTGCAGGCCTGGCCCGTCTGAACCAGTTGGGCGACTCCCAGGACGTTGCCGGGATCGCCTGGGGATTTGTCCGCAACGCACTCGCAGACCAGGTAGCCGTTGTCCTGGAGCAGGCTCCTGACTTGCTGCCCCAGCTCCTGGTGGGATTCGGCGGCCCCCAGGGCCAGTCGCTTGTCGAAGGCCTTGAGGCGGTGGATTTCTTCAGGAGTGTCGCACTCGATAATGGCATTGCCGCGCTGAGCGGCAATTTCCAGGGCCAGCGGCGTGAGGCAGGTGCCCTTGACCACGTAGCAGGGAGACCCCGGGGCGATATTCCTAAGTTCTTTTTCGGTCAGGAAGGTCCGTTTCATGAGGCTCTTGAGGCGCGATCGCCGAAATCCAGGGGAGATTCCGGAATCTCTCCCGATAGTCTAAACCATAACCCACCACGAATTTGTCGGGAATCTCGAACCCGATGTAGTCCAGACCGACCGGTTCGAGTCGCCGCGCCGGCTTGTCGAGCAGGGAGACCACTTTGATCGATTCGGGTTCCCGGCGCCCAAGCTCCTGGCGGATGCGATTCAGGGTTAAGCCGGTGTCGCAGACGTCCTCGACCACCAGGACGTGCCGCCCCCGGATGCTGGCTTGCAGGTCCTGGACGATCTCGATCCTGCCGCTCGACCGGGTGGCTGCAGCGTAGCTGGAAACCTCCATGAAATCAACCGAGGTCTCAAGCTGGAGTTGTCTCGCCAGGTCGGCCGTGAACACCCAGGCTCCCTTCAAAAGGCTCACCAGGTGGAGGCGCCGGCCCCGATAGTCCGCCGAGATCCGGCGGCCCAGTTCGGCCACCCTCTCCCTGATGGCCCTCTCGGCGATCAGGGGCTCCGGACCCCATGGCTCGCCGGGGTGCCGGGTTCCCGGTGTATCCGTTCCTGGTTTCAATGGCTCGGGTTGCCTGTTCCGCTGTTGGCTGCCGCTCAACTCCACCCCTCCTAAACCCGCATTTCTCACCGGGTCGCTGGATAAATTATGAAAGACCGTTTGTCCTCACTACCTTATTGGCCCTGTGTTGAGGGCGCGCGCCCCGGTGACAAATGCGGGTTAATAGAGAAAAAAATCGCGCCGTTCCTTCTCGAAGTCCGCCAGTTCCGCCCGCCATCCTTCCAGCATTTCCGCCACCGGTTGGTCCCGATCGATGCCGCGGCGGACTTCCTCGGATCCCGCCAGGCGATCGAAATGGCGCTCCGCCCACTTGAAATCCTGGGAATGGGTCCTGCGAAAGTGAGCGATGAGACAGAGGGCCGTTCGCAGTGGCTGGAATCGTCCGGGATGGATGACGTGCAGTTGGATGCCGTCGCAGACCTGCCCTGAGAATTTGGAAGCACTGGGCCGGAACCGGGTGTGTCTGAAGGCGACCCCGGGCAGCTTGAGCCGGTCCATGGCTTCCACCGCCCGCGGTCCATCCACCCAGGGGGCTCCGGCAATTTCAAAGGGTGTGGCGGTCCCGCGGCCCTCCGACAGGTTGGTCCCCTCGAGCAGGCACATGCCGGCGTAGACCAGGGCCGTCATGGCGCTGGGAACGTTGGGCGACGGGGGGACCCAGACCAGGCCGGTGTCGGGGAACCTGTGCGCGCGTTCCCAATGGCGCATTTTCACCACGGTCAGGGAACATTGCAGATTCAGGCGGAACTTCATCCAGGTGGCCAGCTCTCCCGGGGTCAGACCGTATCGAGCCGGTATGGCCGCCGGACCCACCAGGGACTGCAGGCGCGGGTCCAACAGCCTTCCCTCGATCCTCAGGCCGCCGAGCGGATTGGGGCGGTCCAGCACGATCAGGGGAATCTGAAAGCGGCCGGCGGCCTGCAAGCAGTTTCTCAGGGTGGCCAGGTAGGTGTAGTAACGGGACCCCACGTCCTGGATGTCGTAAATCAGCAGGTCCAGGCCGCGGACCATTTCGGCGGTCGGTCGAGTGGTGGCCCCGTAGAGGCTGTACAGAGGGATGCCCCAACGGCTTTCCGGAAGACTCTCGACTCCGGCCCCCGCCGGAACCATTCCCGCGATACCGTGCTCGGGAGCGAAGAGGGCCGCCAGTTCCACCTCCGGCAGGGCCTGCAGCAGATCGATGTCGTGGCGCAGCCTGCGATCGACTCCGGTGTGGTTGGTGATCAGTCCGACCCTCCGGCCGCGGATCAGGGCTGTTTCCCGGTTCAGTAGCACTTCGATCCCCGGAACCACCGTTCCGCCGGAGCCGCACCCGGCCGTCAGGAGGGGGAGGGTGGAGAGAGAGGCTATGCGGCCCAGAAAATCTCTCCGGGATATCACCGGGATTGGAGGGCTCATGGTTCCATTGGGGGCCGGCCGGGACCTGCGCCGGAGCCGATTCGGGGCACCATTGTGACACGTTCCCGCCGGGAGCGGAAGCAGCGCCGGGGTGTACGACAATAACGTTGGAATCGCTACCATGGCACGGCGCGCCGCTCCCGGAAGTCATCGAACCGGTACCTGAGGATGGGGCAACGAAGAGCCAGGATGGCATTGGCGCCGTCGACGGTCGAATCACTCCCCCCTTGAGGGGGAGTCGCAGAAGCCGAGCCGGCAGGCGAAGGCTGATGCGGTGGGGGTAGACGCCGGCCGCCCAGGCTGCGGCGCACGGCCTACGCGCTGTCGCCGCCTACGCGCCGCTGACACGCCGCTGGTAGACACTTACGGAGCGCCGCGTTTGCCCCCCACCGGCTCGACTGCGGGCTCCGCCCTCTCGCCGACTCCCCCTCAAGGGGGGAGTGATCCTCGAGGCCTGCACAAGGCTTCTTGCCCGATTCCTTGGCAGGATGTAAACCATGTTCCCGGTCCAAGGTGTAAACGACGTCCCCGGTTCGTAACGCGGGTATCACTCCCCCCTCGAGGGGGAGTCGCAGAAGCCGAGCCGCAGGCGAAGGCTGATGCGGTGGGGGGGCCAACCAATACCCGCCACCTTGCCGCCGGTAGTGCCTCTGATCGTCACTCACGGGACGCCGCGTTTGCCCCCCACCGGCTCGACTGCGGGCTCCGCCCTTGTCTCACCGACTCCCCCTCAAGGGGAGAGTGATTCTTGAGGCCTGCACAAAGCCTCCTTGCCCGATACCTGGGCAAGGCGCAAACCATGTTCCCGGTCTAATGTGTCAAGGATGTCATCGGTTAGTACCGCGGGTATCACTCCCCCCTTGAGGGGGAGTCGCAGAAGCCGAGCCGCAGGCGAAGGCTGATGCGGAGGGGGGGCCAACCAATACCCGCCACCTTGCCGCCGGTAGTGCCTCTGATCGTCACTCACGGGACGCCGCGTTCCCCCCCACCGGCTCGACTGCGGGCTTCGCCCTCTCGCCGACTCCCCCTCAAGGGGGGAGTGATTCTTGAGGCCTGCACAAGGCTTCTTGCCCGATTCCTTGGCAGGATGTAAACCATGTTCCCGGTCCAAGGTGTAAACGACGTCCCCGGTTAGTACCGCGGGTATCACTCCCCCCTCGAGGGGGAGTCGCAGAAGCCGAGCCGGCAGGCGAAGGCTGATGCGGTGGGGGGGCCAACCAATACCCGCCACCTTGCCGCCGGTAGTGCCTCTGATCGTCACTCACGGGACGCCGCGTTTGCCCCCCACCGGCTCGACTGCGGGCTCCGCCCTCTCGCCGACTCCCCCTCAAGGGGGGAGTGATTCGCCTGGTGATGTTTGTGGGCGGCTTTGGCGTTGCGTTCAGACGGCTTGGCGTTGAGGGGGATGGCCACCCGCCGCTATCCATGCTATCCCGCTGCCAGTATGCCTAATGCCCCTAGCCTCACAAATTTGTCGTACACCCGCAGCCGTGGATTGCTTTGACCTGCCGGACGGATTCTCATAGCATCAAGGCTTTGCCGAGCCAGCGAAAGGGAGCGGCGCCATGCGGGTGAGAATCGGGAACACCGAGCTTCTGTTGGTTCAGGGAGACATCACCGAGCAGGACACCGATGCCATTGTCAACGCCGCCAACCGGGAGCTGATCCTGGGAGGGGGTGTTGCCGGGGCCATCCGCCGCAAGGGGGGAGACCGGATCCAAAGAGAGTGCCACCGGATCGGCGGCACTGAAGTCGGCGGGGCCGTCATGACCAGTGGGGGCAAGCTCAAGGCCCGCCACGTCATCCACGCCGTGGGGCCGCGGATGGGCGAGGGCGACGAGGATGGGAAGCTCGGCCGGGCGACCCTGAACAGCCTGGTTCTGGCGGACTCGAAGGGTTTGCAAAGCATCGCCTTTCCGGCCATTAGCACCGGAATTTTCGGCTTTCCCACCCCGAGGTGCGCCGGGATCATGCTGGAGGTGACCTGCCACTTTCTTTCGGGAGAGAGTCGGCTCCAGCAGGTCGTCTTCTGCCTTTACGATCCGGCCACGCTGGCCGCCTTCGAGAAGCAACTGGTCCTTTCCCGCTCCAACCGGTAGCCCCCCTCTCCCGCCGGGCGACTCGTGCATGATGGCCAAGACCTACCGCTACTGTCGAATCGACCGCCGTGGATGCATCCATTGCGGCTGCCGTCACTTCGAGCAGGCAGCCGTGATCGACGACTCACTGGCCGCTGCCTGGGAGTTGTCGGGTCGCGAACGGCGTTGGCTGGACCAGCGGGAGGGGCACCGCTGCCGCGATTGCGCCATGTCGAAACGGGTTCGCATGCTGCTATGGACCATCAGGCGCCGGTGTCGGCCCGGGTCGGAGCTTCGGATCTTGCACCTGAACCAGACCAACGCGCTGGGACCGGCATTGCAGGGGCTCGGCGGCGTGACCGAGACCCTCTATCGACCGGACCGGCCGCTGGGATCCCGAATCGGCGGCTGTTTCAACGAGGACATGTCCCGATTGAGTTTCGAGGACAACCGATTCGACCTGGCTGTTCACTCCGAGACGCTGGAACACCTGCTGGATTACGGACGGGCCCTGGATGAGGTTCGACGGGTATTGAAGCCCGGCGGCCTACAGGTCTACACCATTCCGCTGCTCTTCTCGCGGGCGACCCGGCAGCGGGTGACCCTGGACGAATCGGGACGGCCGGTCTCCCAACTCCCCCCCAGCTTTCACGGCTGCAACCGCGAATTTCCGGTCATCTGGGAGTTCGGGGGCGATTTTTGCCGGCAGAGGGCCGGCCGCATCCGGGAAATTCACTTCGACAACTACTGGAGAAATCGGACCGTCTTTGCCCTGATCGAAGGCAAGGAGGGCTGAGGTTGCCTACTGGTGGGTTCTTTGCTGGTAGTCCAGCACGGTATCCACGATGGCGATCTCGACCCGCCGGTTCCTGGCCCGGTCTTCCTTCGAAGTCCCCTCCACCAGGGGACTGGACTTGCCGAAGCCCTCGGCCGTGATGACGGTGGGATCGATGAAGGAGGCTACCAGGTAGTCCCGCACCGCCTTGGCCCGGCGCTGGGAGAGCTGCTGGTTGTAGGCTTCCGTGCCCACGTCGTCGGTGTGGCCGTAGACAAAGATGTGGTGCCCCTTGGACGTCAGCAGGATTCCGGCGATCTTGCTGAGCAGCTCCTTGTTGTGCGGCTTCAGAGTGGCCTTGTCGAAGTCGAACTGAATGGCCTTGCTGTCCAGGTTCATGATGAGGCCCAGCGCCGTGCGGCGGGTCTCCACCAGTCGGCTGAGCGCCTGCTGCATGGCGTCAAGCTTTTCGTCGCGCTCCTTGCGGATGCGGGCGGCCTCCTGTCTGGCCCGCGCGGCTTCCTGCTTGGCCTGCCTCACTTCGCCCTTCGACTTGGCGGCGGCCGCTCGTGCCTCCGAGGCCTCTTCCTCGGCCTGGGCGCGCCCCAGCGCTGCCTTGAGGGCGTTTTGCTCGGCCCGGACGGCTTGACGCCTGGCGCTGTCGGCGGTCTCGGCAACGGTTCGGGTCACCCTCCTGAGCCCGGCCACCTCCCGGCTCAGCTCGGTCAGTCGCAGATAGGTCAGCACCAGCAAGACCGCCACCGCCGCCACTGAGAGCAGGATGGCCGCCACCAGGATTCCCCTGGGGATCCCTTTGCGGGGGGACGAGGCATTCGGGGAAGTTTCCATGGAGGTTTCCTCCGCTGGGGCCGGGACGGGACTGCGCCCGGCGGTCGGCCCGCTACTGGAAGAACCACAGCCGCAGGGCAAACAGGATGACGGTGGCCGTCACCACGTTTCTGATCCACCCGTGTCCCTTGAGGATGGTGAGCCTCACCCCCAGCAATCCTCCCGCCAGGTTTCCGGCTCCCAGGGTGAATCCCAGGGTCCAGTCGACGCTTCCCGCGGCAGCGAAGATTCCCAGCGATACCACCATGGTGGCCAGGATCAGCAGTACCTTCACCGCGTTCCCCTTGACCAGGTCCAGTCCCGCCAGGGTGGTGGCCGCCAGGATGAGGAACCCCACCCCGGCCTGCACGAACCCGCTGTAGATGCCAACCACGAAAAAGGAGGCGGCGATGACCCACCAGGGCCGTGGGCTGGAGGAGGGGTCCAGCTTTCCCTTGAGCGGGTCCCATAGGGTCCAGAGCGTCACCGCCACCATCAGGAAGGCCAGGGTGTCCTTGAAGGTCTCATCCCCGATCCGAAGCGCCACCAGGGCCCCCAGGCCAGCCCCCAGGGCCGCCGGCAGAGCCGCCCACAGCAGGCTTCGCCAGTCCATGACCCCATGTCGATGAAAGCTCCAGACGGCCCCCACGTTCTGGGTCAGGACCGCCACCCGGTTGGTTCCGTTGGCCAGTGTAGAAGGCAGACCCAGGAAGATCAGCACCGGAAGCGTCAGGAAGGATCCCCCTCCCGCCACCACGTTCAGGGTGCCGGCAACGCAGCCGGCAGCCAGCAGGATCAGGTAACCGCCCCATTCGGCCATGAATCGTCGCTCCTTCGGTTGTCCCGGATTCGGCCCAAGCCCAGCATGCTACCACGAGATGAGGAATGGGGCCGGCGAATCCACCAAGGGACACGAAGTCACACCAAGGTGAGAAAACTACTGAAGCAACTTGGCGTGGTCTCGCGCCGCAGCTTGGCGGACCGGCGTCTACCCCCCTCCGCATCAGCCTTCGCCTGCCGGCTCGGCTTCTGCGACTCCCCCTCAAGGGGGGAGTGATACTGGAGCGCCTAATGCAAGCCTCAAGAGCACTCCCCCCTTGAGGGGGAGTCGGCGAGAGGGCGGAGCCCGCAGTCGAGCCGGAGGGGGGCAAACGCCGCGCCCCGTGAGTGAAGGTCAGCGGCGTTGTTCCGGGAACGTTGTGCGTTCCGGAAGGGAGTTTCTAATCCGCCGCCTACGCGGCTACGTCAGCGCATAGGCCGCGCGCCGCAACTTGGCGGACCGGCGTCTACCCCCCTCCGCATCAGCCTTCGCCTGCCGGCTTGCACAAGAGCAGGGCAACGCCCGCAGTCGAGCCGGAGGGGGGAAATCACAATCAGCAATCAGCAATTCAATAATCGGCCCCTTGTGGATATCTTTTTGGGTCCTTCGTGTTCCTTCCTGGACAACCCTTCAGGAGAAATGCGGGTCAATTGACAGCTTCGACCCGGAAGTGTTAGTGATAGCCTCGGAGATGGGCTCACTGGGTGAACCCCTCCGCGGCCAAGAGAAATCGGAGATTCCCATGCCTGCCAAACCCGCCTGGGCGCTCGGCGCCTCAGTCCTTTTGCTGCTCTCGATTGGACTCTGTCCCATCGCCTCGGCCGAAACCGTCGATTCCAAGCGCCTGATCGAGGCGGCCCGGGAGCCGCAGAACTGGCTGATTTATTCGGGGACCTATGACGCCTGGCGCTACAGCCCGCTGGATCAGATCAATCGGGAGAACGTGAAGCGGTTGGCGCCGGTCTGGATCTTTCAGACGGGCAAGGTGGATGGGGGTTTTTCCTGCACCCCCCTGGTGGCGGATGGAGTCATGTACATCACCTCCCCCTGGAACCGGGTCTTCGCGCTGGATGCCGTCACCGGCAAGGAGCTTTGGCACTACTACCACCCGGAGCCCAAGGATTTCGGCCTCCTCTACGGTCCCTGGAACCGGGGGGTGGCCCTGGGACACGGCCTGGTCTTCATGGGGACGATCGACAACCGCCTGGTGGCGCTGGACGCCAAGACAGGGAAGGAGGTCTGGAACGTCGAGATCGAGAGCATGCAGCAGTGCGGCTGCAACATCACGGGTGCACCCCTGGTGGTCAAGGACAAGGTCGTGGTCGGGGTCACCGGGGGCGACTCGGCCCATCGGGGCTATCTGAACGCCTTCGACGCCAGGACCGGCAGGCGGGCCTGGAGGTTCTGGACCATCCCCGGGCCAGGAGAAAAGGGCCACGAAACCTGGAAGGGCGACAGTTGGAAGTATGGCGGCGGCGCCACCTGGATGACTGGCTCCTACGATCCGGAGTTGAACCTGATCTACTGGGGCGTCGGCAATCCGGCCGCCGACTTCTATGGCGGAGACCGGACCGGGGACAACCTCTATACCGATTCCGTCGTGGCCCTGGATGCCGACAGCGGGGAGCTGAAGTGGTATTACCAGCAGATCCCCCACGACGTCTGGGACTGGGATACCGCCTACGAATGCGTGCTGATCGACCTGCCGGTCAACGGCAAGAAACGCAAGCTGTTGATCAATCCCAACAAGGGCGGGTACACCTGGGTCCTGGACCGGACCAACGGCGAGTTCATCAATGCCTGGCGCTTCGCCGAAAACATCAACTGGATCCAGGGGATCGATTCGACCGGGAAGCTGCTGGGACGGCAGCAGCCCCAGGTGGGGAAGCCCATCCTGGTGTGCCCCGCCATCGGCGGGGCTCGAAGCTGGAACCACGGTGCGTACAGTCCCAAGACGGGGCTGTTCTACAACACCGGCATCGAGTGGTGTCAGACCCTCACCGTGCAGAAGGAAGATCCCAGGCCGGGCGAGACCTTTTTCGGAGGGGTGTTCGAGCTCAAGCCTCCCCCCAAGGGCGAGGCCGGCAGCCATTTCGACGCCTTCGATCCGGTGACGGGGGAAAAGAAATGGAGCTACTACTCCAAGTACCCCTTGCTGGCCTCGGCGGTGGCGACCGGCGGCAACCTGGTCTTCACCGGCGATCCCGAGGGAGAGTTCTTTGCCCTGGATGCCGTTACCGGAAAAAAGCTGTGGAGCTTCAACACGGGCTCGGGCCACCGGGGCTCTCCCATCAGCTATGCGGTCAATGGCCGGCAGTACATCGCGGTCCCGGCAGGCTGGGGGTCGGCGGTGGCCGGCCTGATGCCCCAACTCTGGCCCGAGGTCGAGGACTTCCCGGCCGGGAGCGCCCTGATCGTGTTTGCCCTGCCCGAATAAGGGACGGAAGGCGGGGGCGAGCGCCCCCCCGGAGTCAGAGAGATGGTCGGGTGCTTCAAGATCCTGGTGCTTGCGGCCGCTCCTCTGTGGGTGCCATGGTCGCAGCAGCCTTCTGTGGATCTCAGGGATCCGGCGGTGGTCGGGGCCGGTCGGACCCTGTTCGCCCGGAGCTGTTCGGTCGGCTATTGCCATGGGGCCGAGGGCCGGGCCGGCGGCGGCCCACGCCTGCGCGGCAAGCGTTGGGAGCCGGGCTATCTCTTTCGGGTGACTGCCGAGGGCATCCCCCGGTCCTCCATGCCGGCATGGAAAGGGAAGCTCAGCCAGGAAGAGATCTGGTCGGTGGTGGCCTACGTGATGTCGCTTTCCGGCCTGGAAGAGCCGGGCGACGCCGGGGCGGCCGCCGTGGCCACGCCCGGGCCGGAAGCACGGGCAAGCGTGCCGGAAGAGACGCCGGGCCTGCCGGCGCCGCTGCCCGAGACGGGAAAGCCCTCACGGGGATTGGCAGGAGAGCCGGACAAGGGGCGGGAGCTGTTTTTCGATGCGGCCGACGACCTCAACTGCGCTCAATGCCACCGCGTCCGAGGGGCGGGGGGGGCGGTCGGCCCGGATCTCAGCGGGCTGGCGGACCGGCCCGGCAGAGAGATCTTGCGGGATATCGTCCTGCCGGAGGCGCGGCTTTTCAGCCAATACCCACTCTTCAAGCTCACCACCGCGGCCGGAGAACACCTGACGGTCCTCAAGGCCGGCGGGGACCAGCAGCGGATCCAGGTGTACGACATCACTGCACTGCCGCCGGTCCGCAGGACGATGGACCGCGATCAGGTTCAAGCCCTGGAGCCGCAACCCGGCTCCCCCATGCCTGCGACCTACGGCCAACGCTATACCCTGAAGCAGTTGCTGGACCTGGTCAGTTTCCTGAAAGCTGCCGGACCGGGATCCTCTTCCACGGTTACCCTGGAAGATCTTCTCGAGCAGGGCCGGGGGACTCGATAAAGGTCCGGTGCAGGGCGGCGGTGAGGCGGGTGGCCCGCCCGCCCGCCACCAGCAGGGTGATCCGCCGCGGCGAGGTTTCCACGCCCAGAACCTCCACCCCCGACTGCCTGGCCGTCGCCAGCGCCTGCCCGGCGGCGCCGGGCGGCAAGCCGGTTCCGATCACCGACAATCCGGATAGCCCCTCCCGGAAAGTGAGACGCGAACCCAGCCGGCGGGTCAAGGCAGCGCGAAGCGACGGCCATTCAGGAAGCTCGGCGGTGGAGACCAGGCAGGAGGCTTCCGCTTCGGGGCCCCCCTGGCATGGCCTGAAGCCCACCCCCAACTGCCCGAGCTGGGTCCGCAACTCTTCGGCCGGTCCCCCGAGGCGCAGGCTCGCCAGATTTTCCGCAACCGTCACTCCGCAGGCCGGCAGGCCGGTGCCTTGGGTGTCCACCCGGGAGTGCCCTCCCTCCCGGTGGGCCGCGCTGGTGAGGATGGTGACCCCGGTCTTGCGGGCCCACTCCACGGCCTGCACGTTCAGGACCTGGGCGCCGTGGACGGCCAACTCCAGCATTTCCTCGTAGGAAATTTTCTCCAGCAGAAAGGCTTCCGGCACCCGCCGTGGATCGGCGGTATAGACGCCGTCCACGTCCGAGCAGATCTCGCAGTAGGAGGCGCCCAGGGCCGAAGCCAGGGCCACGGCCGTGGCGTCCGAGCCCCCGCGGCCCAGGGTGGTGATCTCGCGGCGGTAGGACATCCCCTGGAAGCCGGCCACGATGACCACCTTGCCTCGGGACAGCTCGTCCTGGATGCGCACCGGGCGCACCTCGATGATCTGGGCGTCGGAGTGGCGGTCGTTGGTGATGATCCCCGATTGGGAGCCGGTGAAGGAGATGGCTTCCAGGCCCCGCTTCTGAATGGCCATGGCCAGCAGCGCCATGGCAATCCGTTCCCCGGTGGACACCAGCATGTCCAGCTCGCGCCGCGGGGGAGTGGCGGTCACCTGACGCGCCAGGGCCAGCAGGTCGTCGGTGGTTCTCCCCATTGCCGACACCACCGTGCAGACCCGTTCGCCCCTGCCGGCGCTGCGGGCAATCCGGTCGGCGACGCCCTCCAGCCTGGGGAGGTCGGCCACCGAGCTCCCGCCGTATTTCTGCACCACCACGTCCATTGGGGGGTCACCCTCCTCCGAGGCCTTATATCACAGGCTCGGCGGCGGTGACTACTGGCCCGCATTTCTCACCAGGGGGCGCGATCATGAGAAGAGTGCAGGGAGGGAGGGTCGTGTTTAGCGTCATTCTGGAGAGGCCACGCGTTCGGGAAGGACGCTACTGAATCGCCGCTGCGGCAGCGCAGAATCCACACGAGCCGCGAAGCGGCGGCAGCACTTGGCCGTAGGCGTAAGCCCATGGATAGATCTTCCTGGGAGCGCGGGCGTCCCGCCCGCACAAGACCCCCCGGGAACGCGGGCGTCTCGCCCGCACAAGACCTGGCACAAGCGAAGAGAACCCCGTAAAGGCGGGTTTGGTGCGCCTGGCGAGGGAGTGGCCGTGGACGGGAGGCTGTTTGCAGGAATAAGGATGCGGGCGAGACGCCCGCGCTCCCGGGGGATGACCAACCAAGGTAGGCGGTCAATGTAGGCGATTCGTTCCAGAAACAGAGTTTGCCGTTTGTATGGATACCAGGGATGAGCGATGCGTCTGATCGTTGTTGGTGAACAAAAAGCCCATCAGCTTCCATAGCCGAACTGGTACACTGCAACGATTTCTCGCACCGTTCGTTGCGCTGACAACCTTCTCTGATCAGGCGGTGGAGGCAATGGAGCCTGTCAAAGGCCCCCCCCTGGGAGCGCGGGCGTCCCGCCCGCACAAGGCCTGGCACGATGGAAGAGATCCCTGTAAAGGCGGATTTGGGGCGCTTTGCAGGGGAGCGGCCGTAGATGGCAGGTTGTTTGCAGGAATAAGGTGCGGGCGAGACGCCCGCGCTCCCAGGTGGGGACGGCCCCGTTCCGGGTTTATTGTGTAAAGGATGTTCCCGGTTTGTACCCCCGAATCACTCCCCCCTCGAGGCGAAGTCGCAGAAGCCGAGCCACCAGGCGAAGGCTGATGCGGTGGGGGGATGGACGCCGAGCCACGTCTTCCAAAAAAGATATCCACGAAGGGGCACGAAGGACTACGAAAGGCCACCAACCCGCATTTCTCACCAGGAGCTGCACTCTTGAGAAGAGTGCAGGGAGTGGGGTGCATGTTGAGCGTCATTCTGGAGAGGCCACGCGTTCGGGAAGGATGCTTCTGAATCGCCGCCTACGCGGCGGCGGCACTTAGCCGTGGGCGTAAGCCGGGGTCGAGCTGGGCGCATGCCCGGCGCGAGCCATTGGAAAAGGATGCTCCCATCCCCCGAGCCGTGTAGGTGGCGGCAGCATTCTTCTGCAGAATCTGCGCCCGCGGTGCCTCCGATCGTGCCAAAAGGGCACGTTCGCTCCGGTTTCCCTCACCGCTCCTGCCGAGGGAAAAGTTCTGTAAATTAATAAAAGTAAGCAGGTTATTCCCCCTTTGAACCTCCGGGAAAACTTTGGCATGCCACTTGCTGTGAACCTGGTCGGAGTTTGCGAAGCTCCCTGAGAGCCAATCCGGGATTCAGGAAAACCCAAAGAAAGGGGACGAAGAAACAATGAACACCAACAAGATCATCGCCGCGGGAGTGATTGCAGCCGCTCTGGTCGTGGGCCAGGTCGCCGGGAGGTGGCTGCATCAACCTCTTGACGCCAGCGTGGCGCCACCCTCGACCGCCACCCTCACGGTCCCGACGGCTGCCGAGCTGTCTTCCCGCTTTTCCGAGGTCTCGGCCGAAGTCGATCCGGCCGTGGTCAACATCAACACCGAAACCGTGGTGAAGCATCGCTTCCGGCTGCCAGGCCGGGGCGGCCGCGGGGGACAACCCTTCGGGGAGCCCTTCGACTTCTTCCATCGGTACTTCGGGGGCGACCCGCCGCGAAGTCGAAGTCAAAAGCGCCACTCCCTGGGCTCGGGGTTTGTGGTCGACCCCAAGGGAACTATCCTCACCAACTATCATGTCGTCCACGGCGCCGACGAGATTCGGGTTGAACTGGCCTCGGGGGAGGAGTTTTCAGCCAAGCTCGTCGGCGGCGACAGCTACACCGACCTGGCGGTGATCGAGATCGATGCCGGAAAGCCGCTGGCGGCCGCCAGGCTGGGCAACTCGGACGGCATGAGACGGGGAGACTGGGTCCTGGCCATCGGCAGCCCCTTCGGCCTGGAGCGTACCATCACCGCCGGAATCATCAGCGCTACCGCACGACCGGGCCGGTCCCACTGGCAGCGCTTTCTGCAAACCGATGCCGCCATCAACCAGGGCAACTCGGGCGGGCCTCTGGTGAACCTGGCCGGGGAAGTGATCGGGGTCAACACGGCCATCCTGACCTCCTCCGGTGACAACGCCGGCATCGGCTTTGCCGTTCCCTCCAATACGGCCATTCAGGTCTACAACCAGATCGTGAAGCATGGCCGGGTCACCCGGGGAGCCCTGGGGATCAGCATGCAAACCGGGGCGAAACCCCAGGCCCTGAAGGCCCTGGGAGCCACCGACGGCAAGGGCGTCATCGTCCAGCAGGTCCGGCCCGAGGACGGTCCGGCAGACCGGGCCGGGTTGCAGCCCGGTGACGTCATCGTCGAAATGAAGGGACACAAGATCGGCGCGCCGGCCGACGTCTATCCCCTGCTGGCCGAAACGGCGCCCGGAGAGACCCTAGAGGTCCAATACCTCCGGGACGGCCGGAAGCGGACAGCCAGGCTGACCGTGGGGGACCGGGCCGAGGTCTTTGCCGAGGATCAGGCGGCTCGCCCGGCCTCGGGCCAGGAGGCGGACAGCCTGAAGTTGGGCCTGCGTGTCCAGGGCCTCACGGCCCAGTGGAAGCGCCAACCGGGAGCCGAGGCCGGCGGGGTGCTGATCGTGGAGGTCGAGCCCGGAAGCGTCGCCGATGACGCTGGCCTGAGGCCCGGGGACGTCCTGGTGGAGCTCGACAAGACGGTCGTTTCCAGTCCCGCCCGGCTGGCGGAGCTGGTCGGAGGGCTCCAGCCGGGCACCGACGTCCTGTTCCTGGTGAAACGGCGCCAACCCGGCAGCGGGGAGACGGTCACCCTCTACCTGGCCGCCACCCTTCCCTGAAACGCCGGGAATTCAACCGTCCCCGGGCTGGCGCCCGGGGACTTTCCTTTTGAAGAGTTATCCACGAATGAAGACGAACCACCAATGGACACGAATAAACACAAATAGACACGAAGACAGATGGACCTCCTTCAACCACAAGCGGCGCCAAAATGCTTCTGCAATAGGGTGCCCTTGGTGTGACGATGTCATGGGATGACGGCTTCCCGGGAGCGCGGGCGTCCCGCCCGCACCAAGCCTGGCACAGCCTCGCCCATCTCCCCCACTTGGATCAACCGGAAACGGCGCCATGGCACTGCTTCGGCCTGGCCGATGCGGTTCCCGCCCACAGGGTGCCTGCCTGCAGCATCGCACTGAAGCTCAGCGGCGGCCACAGGGACAGGATGCGGGCGGGACGCCCGCGCTCCCAGGGCAATCACTCCCCCCTTGAGGGGGAGTCGCAGAAGCCGAGCCGCCAGGCGAAGGCTGATGCGGTGGGGGGTGTCTGGCGGGCAACATCTCAGAAAGCCGACCTGCACCCTTTGGGAAACTCCCGTTTGCCCGCGAGCCCGACCCCCGCCCCATATGACGGGGCAGCTCATACGGAGTGAAACAGGGATGTTGAAGATAGTGGCTAGTGGCTAGTGATTTGTGGTCAGTGTTTAGTGGAGTGTTTCGGGAGCAGGCAAGTGCCTGATGACTTGGTTGCACTTTTTGAACGACTGCGCCGAGATCGACAAGACGCTTAACGCATCGATCCAATCACTATCCACCTATCCACTAAGCCGGGCCCACGCCCTGCCGTGCGGATCATTCGAGGAAAAACGGCTTATCGTTAATGAAGACGAACCACGAATGGACACCAATAAACACAAATAGACCAGAAGACAGATGGACCTGCTTCAGCCACAAGGGGCACCAAAATGCTTCTGCAATTTGGTGCCCTTGGTGTGACGATGTCATGGGATGAAGGCTTCCCGGGAGCGCGGGCGTCCCGCCCGCACCCCGAGGCGATGCCAATGTGCAAGCCGAACATGGTTTACACCGTACCCCCCAACGTAGGGGCAACCCTTGTGGTTGCCCGCGTTGTGGTTGCCCGGTGATTCCCGGATTGGGCGCCCACAAGGGACGCCCCTACGGTTGCGTGCAGGACGATGATAGCGACCAGGCCAATATCACTCCCCGCTGAGGGGGGGTGCAGAAGCCGAGCCGGAAGGGGATCAAATATTCTTTCCATGATCAGGAACATCGATAGACAGGATGGACAGGATTAACAGGACGAGAAGCTGCCGCACAGGAAGCTGACTCGCTCGATGATCGGGTCCGCGTTTGAAGCGATCCAAAATCTACATTATGTTCGCAACCTTGGTGCAACTTCGTGCCCCTTCCTGGAAATCTATTCCCCCTTTCCGACCTTTGGCGGATCCCTCTCGAGCCTCCTCCAACGCCTTCGTGGCCCTTCGTGGATATCTTTTTGCCTTTTCCTGGAAATCCTTTCTCCCCTTGGCGACCTTTGGCGGATCCCTCTCGAGCCTCCTCCAACCCCTTCGTGGCCCTTCGCCGTCCTTCGTGGCCCTTCGTGGATATCTTTTTGCCTTTTCCTGGAAATCCTTTCTCCCCTTGGCGACCTTTGGCGGATCCCTCTCGAGCCTCCTCCAACCCCTTCGTGGCCCTTCGCCGTTCTTCGTGGCCCTTCGTGGAAATCTTTTTCCCTTTTCCTGGAAATCCTTTCTCCCCTTCCCGACCTTTGGCGAATCCCTCTCGAGCCCTCTCCAACCCCTTCGTGGCCCTTCGCCGTTCTTCGTGGCCCTTCGTGGATATCTTTTTGCCTTTTCCTGGAAATCTTTTCCCCCTTCCCGACCCTTGGCGGATCCCTCTTGAGCCCTCTCCAACCCCTTAGTGGCCCTTCGCCGTTCTTCGTGGCCCTTCGTGGAAATCTTTTTCCCTTTTCCTGGAAATCTATTCCCCCTGCCCGACCTTTGGCGAATCCCTCTCGAGCCTCCTCCAACGCCTTAGTGGCCCTTCGCCGTTCTTCGTGGCCCTTCGTGGAAATCTTTTTCCCTTTTCCTGGAAATCCTTTCTCCCCTTCCCGACCCTTGGCGGGTCCCTCTCGAGCCTCCTCCAACGCCTTCGTGGCCCTTCGCCGTTCTTAGTGGCCCTTCGTGGAAATCTTTTTCCCTTTTCCTGGAAATCCTTTCTCCCCTGCCCGACGTTTGGCGGATCCCTCTCGAGCCTCCTCCAACCCCTTAGTGGCCCTTCGCCGTTCTTAGTGGCCCTTCGTGGAAATCTTTTTCCCTTTTCCTGGAAATCCTTTCTCCCCTTGGCGACCTTTGGCAGAGCCCTCTCGAGTCTCCTCCAACGCCTTCGTGGCCCTTCGCCGTTCTTCGTGGCCCTTCGTGGAAATCTTTTTGCCTTTTTCCTTCGTGGTCCTTCGTGGATCCCCTTCGTGGATTTCTTTTTTTCGTCGTGTCTATTCGTGCCCCTTCGTGCCCCTTCGTGGATCCCTTCGTCGATAATCGTGATAACGTTCCATCACTTCAAGCCGCCCCGGGGACTTTCCCCCATTTGTGCTAGGATACCCCTGAAGCGGCGCTTGATTCCGCAGGTCCGCGCCTTTGCCCCGGCGCCGCCCCCATTTCCTTTCGGTCGCAGGGCTCCCGCAGGCTGAATCGAAGGCCGCGGTTTTTCGAAACCGCAATCGGGCTGTTTGGCGCATCGGACCTCTGCCATGGATCATCGCGCCGACCTGCTTTACCCGCTCAGTGAATTCTATGACCGAATGGGGGTGGAGTTGCCGGCAATCTCCCGGCTCGACCGGGAGGAGATTCCCCAACCCTACCGCGGGTTGCTGGCCCACGATCAGGACATGACCCCGACCGTGGAGGCGGCCTTTGGGCAGCAGATCCGCCTGCGCGTCCTGGAGCAGCGGATATCGGGGGACGTCCTGACTCGTGAGGTGCTGCTGATGCTGAAGCAGGACGGGGTTCCGGTGGTGTTCGGGGCGATCCGGATTCACCTGGGGGCCTTCCCTTTCCCGGCAAGAGAGGAGATCGTGGAGGGCCGGAGGCCGCTGGGGGCCATTCTTCACCGGCACCGGCTGGAGCACCACAGCCGTCCCCTGGCATTCATTCGCGTGGAAGCCGATGGGCTGATCAGCCGGGCCCTGGAAGGTCCGGCCCGCGGAACCCTCCTCTACGGGCGGCTCAACGCCCTTCGAAACCTTCAAGAGGAAACACTTGCGGAAATTCTGGAGATATTGCCCGCCCTGCAAGACCGCGGCGGCCAAGGCTTGCGTATTCAATCCAACTGAGGGAGGTGGCCATGCTTGTCAATAATCCTGCAGGGAATTATTCCTTTGCGCCGGGGGGAGAAGCCTTTTCCGACGGAGTGATTTCGGCGCCGGGCTACGAGATCGTTCGCGTCACGCTGAAGGAACTGCTTCCCTGGCGCAAGGGGTTCGATCTCATCGATGCCTTTCTGAAGGAGCAGGGCAGGCCGCGCCAGGCGCTCTGCGCCATCGAGCTGCGTTGTGCGCGCCCCTTCTCGGCCGAGGGTTTCAGCGAATTCAATCGGGGGTACCGATCCCTGGTGGCCGATTGGAAGATCCTGGTCGACGGCGTCAACCCCATGGCCAGAACCAACGTGGCTCCGGTGGTCGGTCCTCCCGCCGAGACCTCGGTGTTCGCCTTCGCTTTCAGCACTCCGGCCCCCGGGCAGCAACGGTCCACCTTCGTGGCTTCCGGCGCCGGTGAAATCATCGTCTCACCCGAGGGGGCCAGCACCATCGTTCGCCCCGGAGACACCTCGGCCGAGGCGATCCGGGAAAAAAACGCGGCCGTGATGCAAATTCTGGATCAGCGCCTGGTGGATCTGGAGAAGGACTGGTCCCAGGTGACCGCGGTCACCGTCTATACCGTTTACGACATTCATCCCTTCATCGAGGACGACATTCACTCCAGGATGGGGGCCGCCAGCCTCCGCGGCCTGCAGTGGCACTATGCCCGTCCGCCCCTGATCGCCATCGACTACGAAATGGACCTGCGGGGCCACGCCCGCGAGGTCTATCTGTAATCGGGTTCAGCCCTTCCGCAGTCGGGTTCAGCTCTTCGGGTGCCGGGTCACCAGGGTGGTGGCCTGGTTGAGCTTGACCAGGCTGTCGGAGGGGGTATAGCCCTTGCGGAGCGCAACGTTGGCGTAGATGAGCGTCCGCGGGCCCACCAGGCAGCCCGGGTGGGTGACGCAGTTGCAACCGGTCTGGACGTCGTCCCCCAATATGGCGCCCAGCTTGGTCAGTCCGGTGTCGTAGGTTCGGTCGCCGATCCGGATCTGCAGCGTGGGCCGCCGGCCGGTCTGGGGACTCCTGGCGCTGACAAGGGTGAGATTGGAGAGCTTGGTGCCGGCTCCCAGGTTGGCTCGGTGTCCCAGGATGCTGTCTCCCAGGTAGGCAAAGTGGGGGGCATGGCTCCGGTTGAGCAGGATGGCGCCCTTCACCTCGGTGCTGTGGCCGATGACGCAGCCGTTTCCGGCGATCATCCCCCCGCGGATATAGGCGCCGTGCCGGATGCGGCAGTCACTGCCGATAAAGGCGGGGCCGGCGATATAGGCGCCGTCCTCCACCACGGTGCCCGGACCGATGCGGATCCCCGTTCCATGGAGCCTGGCGCCCGGGGCGATTTCGCCCTGAATATCGATGGAGCCGGGTGGAACCAGGGCTTCGAGGTAGGCGTCCAGCCGCTTCAAGGCATCCCAAACCCGATCGCCCCGTTGCCAGAGATCCCGGTGTTCGAATTGGGTCAGGTCGAAGAAATCGGTTGGATCGGTCATTCCGGCGGGTCCCTGAAATTGTGCCGGTTAGTATACAGCAAGCAACCGAGAGCTTTCAGCAGCCGGCCTCCTGAAACCGCGCCGGCGTGCGCCCCAGCCCGGAGCACCATGGTCCCGGACATAACCGCGCAGCCACCAATCGGCCGCCGGAGGCGGGTGGCCTTGCTGGCCGGTCTGTTTCTGCCGTTGGCGCTGACCTGCTGCCAGTCCGGCCCTCCCCCCGGGACGACCACCGCCAAAAAGGTGATCGTGCTGGGAATCGACGGTATGGACCCGGGCCTGCTGGGGCGCTTCGTGGAGGAGGGCCGGATGCCCAACTTCGGCCGCTTCATGGCCGAGGACCACTTCCGCCCCCTTCGGACCAGCATTCCTCCCCAGAGTCCGGTGGCCTGGTCCAGCTTCATCACCGGCATGAATCCCGGGGGCCACGGAATCTTCGATTTCATTCACCGGGACCCGGCCACTCTGTCCCCCTATCTGTCCACCTCCCGCACCGAGCAAGGCGCCTATGCCCTCTCGCTGGGTTCCTGGCGGGTGCCACTCTCGGCGGGCCGGGTCCGGCTGCTGCGCCGGGGCAGCGCCTTCTGGGAGATCCTTGGCCGGCATGGAACCGCCTCCACCATACTGCGGGTTCCCGCCAACTTCCCTCCGGCCGGCGAGTCCGCCCAGCAGCTCTCGGGGATGGGGACCCCCGATCTTCAGGGGACCTACGGCGTCTTCTCCTTTTACACCCAGGATCCCGAGCCTTTCGCCGGGGAAGTCTCCGGGGGCAAGGTCATTCCTCTGGCGGTTCGCAACCACCGTTTCCAGGCCCGATTGATGGGTCCCCCCAATCCCTTCAGGACCGATGTCGAGCAGGCCAGCCTGTCCTTCCAGGGAACCGTCGATCCCGAGAGCCGGGTGGTGCGAATCGAACTCGGAGGCCGCCGGTTTCTCCTGCAGGAAGGGAACTGGAGCCAGTGGGTCGAAGTGGAATTCGAGTTGGTGCCCTTCCTGCACAGCGTGCGGGGGATCTGCCGTTTCTATCTGAAGCAGGCGGTCCCCCACCTTCAGATTTACGTGACCCCGGTCAATATCCACCCCTCCCATCCCGCCCTGCCGATCTCCCATCCGGCCGACTACAGCCATCGGTTGTGCGAGCGGATCGGCCTGTTTTCCACCCTGGGCATCCCCGAAGACACCAAGGCCCTTTCTTCCGGGATCCTGGAGGATGAAGAGTTCCTACAGCAGGCGGACTCGGTCTTCCAGGAGGAGTTGCGGATGCTGGAGGCCGGTTTGAGAGACTTCCGGCAGGGCCTGTTCTTCTTCTATCTGGGACGGCTGGATCAGCTCAGCCACATGTTCTGGAGGACCATGGACTCCCGGCATCCGGGCTTCCAGGCCAATTCTCCCCATGCCGGGGTGATTCCCGACGGCTATGCGGAGATGGACCGGGTCCTGGGACGGGTGCTGGAGAAGGTCGATGACCGCACCACCCTGCTGGTGATGTCGGATCACGGGTTTGCTCCCTTCTACCGCTCCTTTCACCTGAACACCTGGCTCAGGCAACAGGGCTACATCACCCTGATGGACGGCTCCGAGGGAGGCATGCTGCGGAATGTCGACTGGAGCCGGACCCGCGCCTACGGATTCGGCTTCAACGGGCTCTACCTCAATCTCTATGGCAGGGAGCCCCGGGGAATCGTCCGCAAGGGAGAGGAAGAGGAGGCGCTCCTCCGCGAAATCTCGGCCCGGCTGCTGGAGTTGCGCGATCCCGGCTCGGGACGGGCGGTGGTGGCCCGGGTGCACCGGCCGGACCGGATCTACAGCGGCCCCCTGGCGCAGGAGGGGCCCGACCTGGTCCTCGGCTACCACCGCGGCTACCGGGCTTCCTGGGAAACCACCCTGGGCAGGTTTCCCGAGCAGGTGCTGGAGGATAATCTCGACAAGTGGAGCGGGGACCACCTGATCCACGCCGAGGAGGTTCCCGGGATTCTGATCAGCAATCGCAAGATCCGGGTGGAGCAACCGGCCCTGACCGACCTGGCCCCCACCATTTTGGCCGAGTTCGGCGTCCCGCCGGACCCGGCCATGGTCGGCCGCCCGCTGTTTTAGGCTCTGATTGGGCCGGAGCCCGTACCTGCTTGGCGTTGCCTGGGGGAGGGAGTGGGTTCCGGAACGGCGCTACTAATCCGCCGCCTACGCGGCTGCAGGGGAGTTGTTTGGGAAAGGACAGTGCGTTTTGGGACGATGCTACTAAGTCGCCGCCTACGCGGCTGCGTGGGCGGGGAATTACAACCCCCATGGGCTCACGCCCACGGCTAAGTGCTGGCGCGGCTACGCCGCTTTATAGGGAAGACCTGTAGGGGACGTTTCCTCGGGTGAGCTACGCCAACCGCGGCTTCACCGCTCTCCCCAAAATCACAACACTGCGGGCGGACAGGATTATTTAAGGCAATCCCCGAACGCCGGCCCGGGGTTCCAGTAGCCGCGAAGGCGGCGTCCGCACTTAGCCCGCATTTCTCACCACGGAGTGTGCTCTTTAGCAGAGTTTAGAGAGGGAGGGTCGTGTATAGAGTGAATTTGGCCAAGCTGTGAGTTTCGGGACGATGCGGCTAAATCGCCGCCTACGCGGCTACGGCAGCGCAGAATTCAGACCTCCATGGGCTTACGCCCACGGCTAAGTGCTGGCGCGGCTGCGCCGCTCTATAAGGAAGACCTGTAGGAGACGATTCGTCGGGTAACCCGCTCCCACCGCGGCTTCGCCGCTCTCCCCAAAATCACAACACTGCCGGGCGGACAGGATTTATTAATAGATGATCATCCCCCGGGCGTCAGCCCGGGGGTTCCAGTAAGCCGCGAAGGCGGCGTCCGCACTTAGCCGTGGGCGTAAGCCCATGGAAAGCTCGGCGCTAGAGTTGAGCCGCGTAGGCGGCGGCAGCAATCATCCCTCCCACCGGAACAGACCGCCCCCCTCTTACCCCTCCATTCCCAGCATCCTTCGGGCGTTGTAGTAGAAGATATCTTCCACCTGGCTGTCGCTCAGCCGCAGATGCCGGACGGCCAGCTTCAGGACCCGCAGGGACTCCAGTCCCGTCAGCACGGGTTGAATGGGGGCTTGAGCCGCCACGCTGTCCCAGTCCAGGCTGTCCTCTCCCAGCCAGACAAACTGGTCTCCGATGGCCACGCAGCGCCCGCGCCCGTGGCTGACCGGGAAATCGGATCCCCACAACAGCCGGTCGTGCCCCAGCGTGTCCACGATGGCCTCGAAGGCGCCGGCCTCGGTGACCGCCGAGGTGTCGCACCAGACGTTGCGCAACCCCTTCAGAGCGTGGATGCCCTCCACCGTGTGATAGGGATTGAAGCCCCGGGCCGCGTGCGCCAGGATGAGCTTCATGTCCGGGTAGCGGGTGCAGTACTCGACGATTTGCTGCTGGTTGGCGGGATCCGCCATGGCTCGGTCCTTCACCATGTGGAGGGTGATGGTCCAGCCCTCCTGGTGAGCCACGCGCACGTGCTCTTCGGTGAGAAACTTGGAGATATCCGCATGCCAGGTGGTTTCTCCCTGGACGAAAGTGTGGTAGACCTTGAGTCCGCTAAAGCCCAACCGCTTGGCCTCCTGTCGGACCTCCTCGGGGTCCATGCGGGGTGAGATCAGCATCTCTCCGCGGCATTCCGGGTCGAGGCTCACCTCCGCGGCCACGAACTCGTTTGCCTGGCGGAAGCGGTCGTCGCTGAAGCCCGTTCCGAAGAACAGCGCGGTGGTATGGCTGCCGGGCGTGATCCACTCCATCAGGCGGCGGTACTCGGCCAGGGTCGCCACCTTGGGGCCCGGTAGACCCCCCTCACCTCTTCCCCAGTGCCACGTCTGGTAAAGATGGGCGTGGGCGTCAAAGATCTTCTCGGGCACGAAGCTTCGCAGTTCTCGTTCGAACAGCTCCCGGTCGCACTCCCTGAGTTCCCAGTCCTTTTTCATCGGCGATTCTCCTCTTTCGGGCAGAACAGCCCTGTTCGTCCCCAGCCACACCGGCGGCATCCGGTCCGGCGGGGCAGAGGATAACAAATCCGGGGGACAGGGGGTGCTTGTTTTGCTGTTTATCCCTTGTTGTCAAGGTTTTGCCGAAACCTGACCCAGGGTGGGGAGTTCCCCTGGCAGCGTTTTGGATGTGTTCTCTATTAGGTAATTCTCTCATTGCAATATATTCTCATATGGATATAATAGGGTCGTGTTTGAGGTGGTGATTTCCAAAGCTGCTCGCCGTTGTCTCATGCGCATGCCGGCCAAAACGGCGCAGATCATCCGCGGCAAGATAGACGCCCTGGCCGCCGATCCCCTGGCGCAGCACAACAATGTGACGCCCTTGCGTGGGATCGAGGGGTTTCGCCTGCGGGTGGGCGATTGGCGAGTGTTGTACCGGCTGGATATCCCTGCCCAAACCTTGAGGATTACCAATATTTTGACCCGTGGAGGCGCCTACTCGTGACCAGACCCCAAACCATCACCCTGGCCGGAGAAGCCTATGTTGTGGTTCCCCTCTCCGAATACGAGGCGCTACGCAACGCCGATGACGAGGATGCGCTGGATGCTGCCGCCATGCGGCGGGTGCTCGAGGATCCCGACGAGGAATCCGTTCCCATTGAGGTGGTGGACCGGCTGCTGGCGGGGGAGAATCCGGTGCGCGTCTGGCGCGAGTTTCGCGGCATGAAAGGCGTCGAACTTGCCGTAGCCGCCGGAGTGGCGGCCTCTTATCTGTCAGCCATCGAGAACCGAAAAAAGCCCGGCTCCATCAGTGCCCTGAAGCACCTGGCCACGGCCCTGCGAGTGGATGTGGACGACCTGATTTGACGCCGGTTTTGGACTCGGCCTCGAGCCCATAAAGTTCCTCTTGAAGGGTTATCCATAGCCTTGACAGGCTGCCCCTCTCCCATTAGGGTTAGGCAACGGTTGGAGTCGCCGACTCGTTGAAGATTCCTCCCGGTCGTCTCGGTTTGCCGCAAGCACCCCGAACCGGACGCCGGAACGCACCTCTTGACTCGTGACCCTGCCTGAACCTCGCCCGACCAAACCCAGGAGATCCAAGGAGCTGCGGGGAGTTGCTCCCCCCGTCTACCCCTTTGCGGCCATCGTCGGCCAGGAGGACATGAAGCTGGCCCTTCTGCTGACGGTTCTCGAATCCCATCTCGGAGGCGTGGTGGTCATGGGGCACCGGGGAACCGCCAAATCCACGGCGGTACGGGCCCTGGCCGACCTGCTGCCTCGCAAGGTCCGGGTGAAGGGCTGTCTCTTCAACTGCGATCCGGAGCAGGTTCGGGACCTCTGCCAGGAGTGCCGGCAACGCCTGGGGAAAAGCAAGCGGCTGCCCCGGGAGACCTTTGCCGTCCCGCTGGTCGATCTGCCCCTGGGGGCCACCGAAGACCGGGTCTGCGGCAGTCTGGACATTGAGCAAGCCTTGAACCGGGGGGCCAAGGTGTTCCAGCCCGGCCTGCTGGCCAAAGCCCATCGGGGTTTTCTCTACATCGACGAGGTCAATCTGCTGGAAGACTTCCTGGTGGACCTCTTGCTGGATGCAGCCGCCAGCGGCCGCAACCAGGTGGAGCGGGAGGGAATCTCGGTCAGCCACGCCGCCCGCTTCGTGCTGGTGGGTTCGGGAAATCCCGAGGAAGGGGAGTTGCGTCCCCAGCTCCTGGACCGCTTCGGCCTGTTTGTGGAGGTCAAGACCCTGGATGACCTGGACGAGCGCATCGAGATTGTGCGAAGACGTCAAAGCTTCGAGCAGGACCCTGCCGGGTTCTGCTCTCGGGCGGAACTCCTCCAGGAGGAGTTGCGGCGGAAGTTGAAACTGGCCCTGGCCCGGGTCTCCCGGGTCGGCGTCGATGCGGGGCTGTTGCGGGGGATGGCCGAGCTCTGTCTGCGGCTGGAGGTGGCCGGCCACCGGGGTGAGCTGACCCTCTATCGTGCGGCTCGCGCCCTGGCCGCCTGGCAGGGACGGGACGGGGTCCTGCCCGAGGACATCCGGCGGGTGGCCGTCATGTCGCTGCACCACCGGCTGCGCAAAGATCCCCTGGAGCCGCTGGAGTCCGCCGCCCGGATCGAGCAGGCCCTGGACCGTGTGTTTCCCCTGGAAACCGGCGACGCCCGGGCCGCCAGCGGCTAACGGAATAGCGCCCGCGCGCGGCTCGGCTGGAACCCCGGGCTGACGCCCGGGGATGATCCTTTTTAGTCGTTGCCCCCCCGCAGTGTCGTGATTTCGGGGGCAATGGCATTTTTTAAAAAATCGTCGCCCTCCCGCAGTGTTGTGATTTTGGGGAGAGCAGCGAAGCTGCGGTTGGCGTGGGTCACCCGAGGAAACACCGTCTATAGGGCTTCCCTATAGAGCGGCGAAGCCGCGCCAGCACTTAGCCGTGGGCGTGAGCCCATGGACGTCTGAATCCCCCGCTGCCGTAGCCGCGTAGGCGGCGGATTAGTGGCGTGGTTCCGTTAACGCACTGCCTCTCAATAAGGACGTCCCCCGGGCGGCATCCATCCCCCACAGGGGCCGAGGTCGGTCAATGACTGCTTCCAACGATCTCTTCGCTTCCGTGGTGGGTCAACCCCTGGCGAAGCGTGCCTTGCTGTTGCTGGCGGTGGAACCCCGCCTGGGGGGCGTTTTGATGGCTCTGCCCTCAGGGATGGGCAAGCGCAGGCTGGTGAAGGCCTTTGCCTGGCTCCTGGAGGAGTTGAAGGCGCCGGGTTGGGAGGCCGGACTGGTGAGGGTTCCCCTGGGAGTGACCGATGATCGCCTGCTGGGGGGCTTGAGTCCGGAGCCGGCGGCCGCCGGCGCGCGCTGGCGCTATCGGAAGGGCCTGTTGGCCCAGGCGGACGGGGGAGTGCTTCAGGTCGATCACCTCAATCTGCTGCCGGAATCCTCTCTGCGGGCCATCGCCTCGGCGCTCGATTGCGGCCGGGTCAGTGTCGAACGGGAAGGAGTGAGCGCCTCCCACCGGGCCAGGTTCGTTATGGTGGGAACCTACCATCCCGCCGAGGGCGATCCCGCAGCCATCCTTCAGGCGCGGGTGGGGCTGCTGGTGGACGGCTCGGCCACGCCCGACCTGGATGAGCGGCGCCGGGTGCTCGAGCAGCTGCCGGCCTTTGAAAGAGCGGGGCGGGATTCCTTGCCCGCCGGCGCCGGCCCGTCCCGGGCAGCGGCCGGGTCGATCCGGCAGGCCCGCGGCCGCCTGGGCCGGGTCCGCTTCCCCGACGCCGAACTGCGCCGCCTGATCGCCGCGGCCGCGCAACTGGGGCTGGAGGGACACCGGACGGACCTGTTCGCCCTGCTGGCGGCCCGGGCCCACGCGGCCCTGGCCGGACGCAGCCAAGTGTGCGAGGAGGATCTGGAGATGGCGGCCCGGTTGGTTCTCTTGCCCCGGGCCCTGCCGGTGGATCGGGAGCCCGCCGCCGGCCCCTCTCCGGAACAGGCGCAGTCGGAGGAAGGTCGGGCCGGTACAGATCCCGGGCCCGAGCCGGGCGCCCCCGCCGAAGACCGCACAACCCCCGGAGAAGAACCCCCCAAGCCGGTGGACCCCCTTCCGGGCGCCTTTCCCGATGAGATGACCGGCCAGGCCCCGGCTGCCCGGGCCGGCGGCCGGCGGCCGGGACCCAGGACCGAGGCCTCTCCCGGTTCTCGAGGTCGGGCCTTCCGCACCGGTTTGCAGCCGGACCGGAGGCGCTCCATCGCCGTGGCGGCCACCCTGCGAGCGGCGGCCCCCTGGCAGTCCTGGCGCCGCCGGCAGGCAGCGGCGGCCCCTGGCGGGGGGCGGGAGGGACCTTCGGCCCCCGGGAGCGAGATGGCCGCCAGGGCGGGCAAGGCGGGCGCCGGAATGGTCATCCGGGCCTCGGACTTGCGCTTCCAGCGCCTTCGGGGCAAGGCGGGACTTCTCTTTATCTTCGTGGTGGACGCCAGTGGTAGTATGGCCGTGAACCGCATGGCCCAGGCCAAGGGGGCCATGGCCCGGCTGCTGCAGCAGGCCTACGTTTTCAGGGACCAGGTGGCCCTGGTCCGCTTCGGCGGCGAGGGAGCGGAGACGCTGCTTCCGCCCACCCGGAGCGTGCAGCGGGCCAAGCGTCTGGTGGAGGCGCTGCCCGCCGGCGGAGCCACTCCCCTGGCCGCCGGGCTGGTGCAGGCCTTGGGCGTGGCGCGATCGGCCAAGCTGCGCGGTGCTCCCCAACCGGTCCTGCTGATTCTCACCGACGGCCGGGCCAATCGTCCGGCCCGGCCCGGCCCGGTCGGGGCGGTCCCGCCGGCCGTCCTGCAGCGGGAACTGCGGCTGCTGGGCGCCGAGATCCAGCGGGAATCCTTGACCGCGGTGGTCGTGGATACCCGGCCCTCCTTTTTGGGTGGGGGGGAGGGGGAGACCCTGGCCGGCTGGATCCGGGCGCGCTACCTGCGGCTGCCCAGGGCAGACCAGGGGGTGCTGTTTCAAGCGGTGAAGTCGGTGGCCCAGGAAGTCCGGGGCAAGGCGGGTTAACCCCGCGGGGGATCGATGACGAGCCAAGAACGGGACCGCCGGGTGTTGGCCCTCTATGAACGGATGCTGGAAATCGAGCAGCGCCTCATTCCCACCGGGCTCCACACCTTTGGAAAACCCGGCGCCGCGGTCGAGACCGTCCACCTGCTGGCCATGGTGGCCTCCTTCCCGCGGCCGGAACTCGGCCTGCCCGCCCTGACCGATCTCATTGCCGCGGGACTGGGGTTCCCCCCCTATGCCCGGTTGCTCGAGGAGAGCCAAGCCTCCGCCAAGCGGATGCGCGAGCGGGAGTCGGTGGAAGGCCTGACCCGGGAGACCGTGCGGCGCTTGCTGGCGCCGGGGGAGCAACCGGAGCGGGAGGCGGCCCTCTGGCTCCGGCAGGAGGCCGGGGTGGCCGCCGATGCGTCTCTGGAGATCCTCGCCTTCCTGGTCCGCCTGAAGGTCCGCCTGAAGTCCAACCGCGAGCTGGATGGGCTGGTGTCCGCTCTGAGAGGGGACTATCTGCCTCCCGGACCCGGAGGGGACCTCCTCCAGAACCCCGCCATCCTGCCCACCGGCAGGAACACCCATGCCATCAATCCCTATGCCATCCCTTCGTCCCTGGCCCTCCGCCGGGCCGAGCCCCTGACCCGGGCCCTGCTGGAACGCCACCAGCAGGAAACCGGCCGGATGCCCCAGTCCATCGCCATGGTGTTGTGGGGTATCGACAACATCAAGAAGGAGGGAGAAGCGGTGGCCCAGGTGCTGTGGCTGCTGGGGGTGCGGCCGGTGCGGGATGGACTCAACCGGGTGACCGAGGTGGAGGCCATTCCCCTGGAGCAACTGGGGCGGCCGCGGATCGACGTGGTCATGACCGTCTCGGGCATTTTCCGGGACCTGTTCGCCTCCACCATGGAGTTGCTGGACCGCGCCGTGAAGCGGGTGGCGGCCCTGGAGGAGCCCTTGGAGCGGAACTTCGTCCGCAAGCACGTCCGCCAGCAGATGGCGGCCGGCCGGTGCACTTTCGAAGAAGCAGCTACCCGCGTATTTTCCAACGCGGCCGGGAACTACGGCACCAACGTCAATTTCATGGTGCTGCAAAGCCAGTGGGAGGATGCCCGGGAACTGGGAAACCTCTTTGTCAAGCGCAAGTGCTTCGCCTACGGGCGCGACGCCCGGGGCCGGCCCATGGAAGGGGTTGAGGCCCAGGCCCTGCTGGACAGCGCTCTCTCCCGGGTGGAGGCCAGCTATCAGAGCATCGACAGCACCGAGGTGGGCATTTCCGACGTGGATCACTACTTCGAGTACCTCGGGGGGGTGACCAAGGCCGTGGAGGAACGGTCGGGGAAACGGCCTCGAGTCTATCTGTCCGATTCGCTCACCCCCCGCTCCAGGATTCGCACCCTGCAGGAAACGCTGCAACTGGAGAGCCGCACCAAGGTCCTGAATCCCAAGTGGTACGAGGGCATGCTCAAGCACGGCTTCAGCGGCGTGGCCGAGATCGAGCACCAACTGAGCAACACCTTCGGGTGGTCGGCCACCGCCGATGCCGTCGAGGATTGGATCTACGACGAGGTGGCGGAGACCTTCGTGCTGGACTCGCAGATGTTGCAGCGGCTGCAGAGCCTCAATCCCCACTCGGCCCAGACCCTGGTGGGCCGGCTGCTGGAAGCCTCCGGACGAGGATTCTGGTCGGCCAGGCCCGAGGTGTTGAGCCGCCTGAGGGAAGTCTTTGCCGGGTTGGAAGACGCCCTGGAAGGAGTCACACCGTGAAGGGTGCAACCCCGAATCCGGTCCAGGTGGTGGCCTTCTACGTGGGCTCCAGCCTGTTGACCCCCTTGCTGCGGGCCGAAAGCGAAATCCGGGAACATGGACTGGAGTTGCGCCTGGCCGCCCACAACAGTGGGGCCCCCTGGTCGGATCCCGAATGGGAGGCGGCCCTGGCCGACCTCGCCCGGGCGGACCTGGTGCTGGTCATGCACCTGACCGATTCGGAAAACAGCCGGCGCCTGCTGGAAGCCCTGGACCGCTTCCGCCACCGCCACCATGCCGTGATCGTGTTCAATTGCCTGGCCGATCTGATGGGCCGCACCCGCATGGGCAAGCTGGACCTGGGCCGCCTGTTGGCCACCCTGAAACCCTCCGGCCGCGGGACCGGCCGGCCCGGCCCGGGCCTGAGCCTGGCTCTCCGCCTGGGAACCTGGATGTCCGAGCTGATGTCCCGGCGGTCCTCCTCCCGGTCGGGGAAGGGCGCTCGGTCCGGGGCCGGGCGCTTCCATGCTTACCACAAGCTGGCCGGGCGGTTGCCCACGATCCTGAAGTTCGTTCCCGGCGCCGGGAAGTTGAAGGACATCAAGAACTACCTGATCCTCTACTGCCACTTCCTGCAACCCACCCCCAAAAACGTTCGCTCGATGTTGCTGCACGCCGTCAAGCACTACGTGCCGGGTCACGGGACCCTGGCGGCCCCCGACCCCCCCGAAGTGAGGCCCTCCACCGGGCTTTATCACCCCCTGGCTCCGGACCTGTTCGAGAGTTTCGCCGCCTACCGGGACTGGTACCAGGCGGCCACCGGAAGGACCCTCGATCCCAAGGCCACCGTCGGACTGTTGCTGATGCGTCCCCAGATCGTGGGAGACGCCCGGCGCCACTACGACGGGCTCATTCAGGCCATCGAGTCGGAGGGCCTGTCGGTGGTGGCGGCCATCTCCACCTTCATGGACAACCGGGAGGCCTGCCGGGCCTACTTTCTGGAGGACGCCAACGGCGCCGGGAGGCCTGCGCCGGGCGGGGGGGAGGGAAGTCTCCGGCCGCGGGTGAGCCAGATCGTCTCGCTGACCGGATTCAGCTTCGTGGGGGGGCCGGTGATGAACGACACCGAGGCCTCGGTGGCATTTCTTGGGGAGCTCGGCATTCCCTTCCGCTCCCTGGTCTCTCTGGATCTGCAGACCATCGAGAACTGGGAGCAGAGCCGGGTGGGACTCAATCCCGTGCAGACCGCCATGCAGGTGGCCATCCCCGAGCTGGACGGAGCCACCGAAACCCGGTTGTACGGGGGGGTGCGCCAAAAGAGCCGCCAGCCCGAACCGATGTCCGAGCGCTGCCGGCTCATTGCCGCCAGGCTGGCGGGCTGGAACCGCCTGCAGACCGCTCCCCGCCACAAGCTGAAACTGGCCCTGGTGATCTTCTGCTTTCCGCCCAACAAGGGGAACCTGGGCACGGCCGCCGATCTGGACGTCTTCGCCAGCCTGCTGGAGCTGTTGACCCGGCTCCGGTCCGAGGGATATGCCATTCCCCAACCTCAAGGCCCGGAGGACCTTCGCCGCCAGGTCCTGGAGGGCAACTCCCAGGCCTGGGGGACGGTGGCCAACGTCGCCTACCGGATGCCGGTGGAGGAGTACCGGGACCTCTGTCCCCACCTGGGTGAGATCGAGCGGGAGTGGGGTCCGGCGCCGGGAACCCTCAATGCATCCGGCCGGGACCTGATGATTCTGGGGGCCCGGCTTGGGAACGCCTTCATCGGCGTCCAGCCCGGATTCGGCTACGAAGGCGATCCCATGCGGATGCTGGCGGCGCAAGGGGGGACCCCCCACCACGGCTTCATGGCCCTCTACAGCTACCTGCAAAAGGTCTATCGGGCCGACGCCGTCATCCACGTGGGCACCCACGGGGCGGCCGAATTCATGCCGGGCAAGCAGGTGGGGCTCTCCTCGGGCTGCTGGCCCGATCGCCTGTTGGGGGCCATGCCCCACCTCTACCTCTACAGCGTCAACAATCCTTCCGAAGGGACCATCGCCAAGCGCCGCACCAGCGCCGAACTGATCTCCTACCTCACCCCGCCCCTGGACAATGCCGGTTTGTACAAGGGTCTGGTCACCATGAAGGAGCTTCTCAACGCCTACCGGCACACCGCCAGCGAATCCGAGAAGCGGCAACTGTTCGCTTCCATCCAGGAGCAGTCCCGGGCCTTGAACCTCTCCTGACCCAGGCCCAGGCTTCCCCCCCACCGCATCAGCCTTCGCCTGCCGGCTCGGCTTCTGCGACTCCCCCTCCAGTGCGGAGTGATTGCCCCCGGGAGCGCGGGCGTCCCGCCCGCATGCTTATTCCTTTATGGAGGTCGCTGAGCGTCAGCACGACTTGGCAGGCAGCCAGCCTGTCGGTGTGAACCTCAACGGCCAAACCGAGAGAGACCCCCGGCGCCGTTCCGGGTCGATCCGAGTGGCGGAGATGGCCGAGGTCGTGCCAGTCATTGTGCGGGCGGGACGCCCGCGCTCCCGGGGGGCATCATCCACACATAAGACCGGGAACATGGTTTACATCATGCCAAGGAATCGGGCAAGAAGCTTGGTTCAGCGCTCAAGAATCACTCCCCCCTTGAGGGGGAGTCGGCGAGAGGGCGAAGCCCGCAGTCGAGCCGGAGGGGGGCAAACGCGAGGATGCGCAGGGGAGGTTGTTGAATAACCGGAATTCAGGAACCGCCGATCCAAGCTATTCCAGTAATTCAACAACGTCCCCAATTCTCTCCCACCGCATCAGCCTTCGCCTAACGGCTCGGCTTCTGCGACTCCCCCTCCAGTGCGGAGTGATTGCCCCTGGGAGCGCGGGCGTCCCGCCCGCATGCTGTTGCTTATGGTGGTCGCTGAGCTTCCGCGCGGCTTTGCAGGCAGCCACTACGTCGGCAGTAACCGCAACGGCCAGGCCGAAGGAGAGCCAGGGCGCCGCTGCGGTGGGGGATTGCGGATTCCCAGGAATACAAGCTAGCCGTTTCCTGAAAAATCCTGTGCATCCTGTGCATCGATGTTCATAAAAAAATATCGATCCCCTGCGCCGACCCGGCCGTCCCCCCACCCCATCAGAGGTAAGAGATCCCCCCGGGAGCGCGGGCGTCCCGCCCGCATCCTTTATTCCTTTATGGAGGTCGCTGAGCGTCAGCACGACTTGGCAGGCAGCCAGCCTGTCGGTGTGAACCTCAACGGCCAAACCGAGAGAGACGCCCGGCGCCGTTCCGGGTCGATCCGAGTGGCGGAGATGGCCGAGGCTGTGCCTCGGCATTGTGCGGGCGGGACGCCCGCGCTCCCAGGAAGCCTTCGACCACACATAAGACCGGGAACATGGTTTACATCATGCCAAGGAATCGGGCAAGAAGCTTGGTTCAGCGCTCAAGAATCACTCCCCCCTTGAGGGGGAGTCGGCGAGAGGGCGGAGCCCGCAGTCGAGCCGGAGGGGGGCAAACGCGACGCCCCGTAAGTGACTGTCAGCCGCACGGGCAGCAGTGCCTTGGCGACCTCGTTCGAGCGCTTAAGCGCTTCCGGCGCCTCTCATGACGCACCGTCAGCCGATAGCGTAGGACGTATATTGTGCAGGCATCAATAGTCGACCCCATTCCTGGATAACCTTGGTGGCTCTGAGAGGAGATGGTATTCTGCGGGCCGTGCCGGCTCCCTGTCGGCTCGATCTTGATTTCCAGGGAGTGTGACGCGCATGGCCACCATCGAAAGAATTTCCGAGCATCTCTACCGTTTCACCGACACCTGCAACGTCTACGTCGTCAAGGACGGCCAGTCGGCGCTGCTGATCGACGCCGGCTCCGGAGCCGTGCTGGAATCCCTGCCGGAAATCGGTTGCCGGCAGGTGGAGTGGGTCTTGCACACCCATCACCACCGGGACCAGTGCTGGGGTGACCCCAAGCTGATCGAGTCGGGGGCCAGGCTGGCGGTCCCGCAGTACGAACGCCATCTGTTCGAGAAAGCCGAGCTGTTCTGGCAGACCCGCCGGGTTTACGACAACTACGACGACCGCAACAATTTCTTCTCGTCGGCCCGGGATCTGCCGGTCTCCGCCACCTTGGACGACTACCAGGAATTTGTCTGGCGCGGCTACCGCTTCTACGTGCTCCCGGCCAAGGGGCATACCCAGGGCTCGGTGGCTCTGCTGGCCGAAATCGACGGACGGCTGGTGGCTTTCAGCGGAGACCTGATGGCGGAAGGGGGCAGGCTCTACCAGCTCCACGCCATGGAATACACCTATGGAGACATGACCGGCGCCCTGTTCACCCTGCAGTCCATCCAGGCCTTGAGGGATGCGCTCAGCGGGGAAGTGGTGGGCGGCCACTCCCACCCCGTCTCCGGGACGCCCCTGGGACTTCCCTCCCACGGTGGGCCGATCGAAGACCCCCTGGGCGACATCGACCGCCTGGAGAAGTCCCTGGTTCAACTGGTCTCGCTGGGCCGGGGGATGCGGGTCGGCGGGAGGGAAAGCATTCCCGAGATGCTCTACCTGCCCGAGCCCAGGTTCGTGCAGCTTTCAGACCATCTCCTCTGGGGGGGCTCCTGGACCTGCTCCTTCTTCTACGTGGTCCTCTCCGGTTCGGGAAAGGCGCTGTTCGTCGACTACGGCCACGCCTTCCATCCCCACATGCACACCTTCGCCGACCACAACGGGCTGGAGGTCATGCGGTTCATCGAGCACCATCTCAAGCAGCTCCGCCAGGAGTACGGCGTGCACACCCTCGACCTGGCCATTCCCACCCATATCCACGACGACCATACCTGCGGCATCCCTCACCTGCAGCAGTTCTACGGCACCCGCTGCTGGGCCCTGGACGCGGTGGGCCAGGTGCTGGCCGACCCGGCCGCCTGGAGCTCCACCCCCTGTACCTTTCACAAGCCCATCCGTATCGACCGGACCCTCCGCGACGGGGAGCGCTTCGATTGGGAAGAGTACACCTTCGATGTCCACTTCGCCCCCGGTCAGACCGAGTATCACTCGGTCCTGAGCGCCGAAATCGACGGCCAGAAGGTGGCCTTCACCGGCGACAACTACTTTTTGCAGGAGGTGCTGGTCAGCGGCAAGGTGGAGGTCAAGCCCTATCAGACCACGGTGCTGCGCAACAGCTTTCAGCTCGGCATGCACCGCCGCTGCATCGAGGTCATGAACCGGGTGGCCCCCGACCTGATCTGTCCCGGTCACCTGGGAGTCTGGAAGTGCGACCCGTCGCTGCTGCGGGAGTATTCGGACTTCATTCACCGCAAGGAGCGGGTCTTCAGGAAACTGGTGGCCCAACCCAGCGACCGCTATATCGACCTGTTCTGGGCCCGGATGCTGCCCTACCTGGCCCGGGTGAAGCCAGGGGAGTCCCTGGAATACCGGCTGCTGCTCCGCAACAACCTGGAGACCGAAACCACCTTCCAGGCGCGGCTGATCGCTCCCGAGGGATGGAGCGCCAGCGGCGAGTTTACCGAACTCACCCTGCCGGCCGAGGGGAAGGGCGAGGTCCGGCTGGCCGCCACCGCCCCGGCGACCGCCGACGGGGTGCGCCGCCTGATGACGGCCGAGATCGCCGTGGACGGGGTCTCCCAGGGACCGCTGGCGGAAGCCCTGGTGACGGTCGAGGACTGAGCGCCACCGCACCCGTGCGGGCGGGATGCCGCCCCGCCGGCTAATCGGTCTCGACGGTGACCCGGGTCTTGACCGAATTGGCGATAAAGCACTGCCGGTGGGCCATTTCGTGCATCTGCCGGAGCTGCTCCGGCGAAGGCGCCTGCTCCCCGCCGAAAACGATCACCGGTTTCAAGCTGACCCGGGTCAGGGAGAAGCGGCCGTCGGCGTCCCGCTCCAGGTGGCCGACCGGCCGGTCGCTGTAGGCATCCACCACCAGGCGCCGCTTGGCCGCGATGGCCAGGAAGGTCAAAAGGTGGCAACTGGACAGGGCGGCGATGAAGGCCTCTTCCGGGTCCACGCAGGCCGCATTCCCCAGGAAGCCCGGGGAGGCCGAAGCCGGCACCTCGACCCCTCCATCGAAAACCCACCGGTGTTCCCGATTGTAGGTCTGGTAGGTAAAATCCGCGGATTCCCGCTGCCATTGAAGCGCGACGTGATGTTGGGACATGGAAGGATTCCTTATCATTGGAGATGAAGGGGCGGTCATTTCCCCCTGTTTCATATGCTAGCACGCAGTCAGCCATGAGTTCGGTCGTGGTATAATTCTCATAACTCCCTCAGACGGCGAACAAGTCGAAAGCAAGTGCGAAATTTCGACAGGAAATCTCCGGAATGAGTGTGTAGGACGGAAGGAGAAAAACCGATATGGAGACCACCACATCTATTGTCCAGTTGGGGGGGCTTGCAGCCATCTTTCTGTTTCTTTGGAAACTTCACGCCGATATCGTGGGACTTTCGGAACGCCTGGCCAGAATCGAGGGTTGGATCCAGGGGCGATTCAAGGAAGATAACGGATAGAGCCGAAAGTAAAGGGTCGGCGCGAGAAAGCCGTCCCGAACATCAGGAATGATTGCCGTCGCTCAACTCGAAGCCCTACCTCCCGGGCGGAATTGTCATAAAAAATCCTGTCCCCCGGCAGCCGCGTAGGCGGCGAATTAGAAGCACCCTTCGGGAACGCACAGCGTTTCAAGAACGACGCCGCATACGGGCCACCTACGCACCGCTGAAATTCACTCACCAAACGCGGCGTTCGCCCCCCTCCGGCTCGACTGCGGGCTCCGCCCGGGACGCCGCGTTCGCCCCCCTCCGGCTCGACTGCGGGCTCCGCCCGGGACGCCGCGTTTGCCCCCCTCCGGCTCGACTGCGGGCTCCGCCCTCTCGCCGACTCCCCCTCAAGTGGGGAGTGATTCTTGAGCGCTGAACCAAGCTCCTTGCCCGATTCCTGGGCATGATGTAAACCATGTTCCCGGTTTTTTGTGTGGATGATGCCCCCCCCGGGAGCGCGGGCGTCCCGCCCGCACAATGCCTGGCACAACCCCGCCCATCTCCGCCACTCGGATCGACCCGGAACGGCGCCGGGGGTCTCTCTCGGTTTGGCCGTTGAGGTTCACACCGACAGGCTGGCTACCAAGTCGTGCTGACGCTCAGCGACCTCCATAAAGGAATAAGGATGCGGGCGGGACGCCCGCGCTCCCGGGGGCAATCACTCCGCACTTGAGGGGGAGTCGCAGAAGCCGGCGAGAGAATTGGGGACGTTGTTGAATTACTGGAATAGCTTGGATCGGCGGTTCCTGAATTCCGGTTATTCAACAACCTCCCCTGCGCATCTTCGCGTTTGCCCCCCTCCGGCTCGACTGCGGGCTCCGCCCTCTCGCCGACTCCCCCTCAAGGGGGGAGTGATCTTGCGGCCTGCACAAGGCGCCTTGCCCGATTCCTGGGCATGATGTAAACCATGTTCCCGGTTTTTTGTGTGGATGATGCCCCCCCGGGAGCGCGGGCGTCCCGCCCGCACAATGCCTGGCACAACCCCGCCCATCTCCGCCACTCGGATCGACCCGGAACGGCGCCGTGGGTCTCCTTAGGCCCGGTCGTTGCGGTTCACGCCGACAGCGTGGCTGCCTGCAAAGTCGCGCTGACGCTCAGCGACCTCCATAAGAAATAAGGATGCGGGCGGGACGCCCGCGCTCCCGGGGGGATCCCTTTCCTCTGATGCGGTGGGGGGGCTCGCCCACCCGTACCCGTGCACACCCCTCCCCACCAACGCCAAACACTCCCCAACTCAGCACCCCCCCACCCATCATATTTAGATCAGTCTAATAAATAGCCCAAGAGAGCTTGCCGACCTGGAAAGAACGGATTGGAGTCTTGCGTGGGGTGTCTTTTTCGGTTAATCTAAAATAATCTGAGAGGAAAGGAATAGGGACGCTCGTGACTGCGGAATCCCAAAGGAAGGCGATGGTTTCCAGCACGGTCGAGGACTATCTCAAGGTCGTCCTCAAGATCGAGGACATGAAGCAGCGGGCCAGCACCTCCAAGGTGGCGCGTCACCTGGACGTGGCCGACGCCACCGTCACCGACATGCTGAGGAAGTTGAAGAAGGCCGGCCTGCTGGAATACAAGCCCTACTACGGGGCTGCCCTGACGCCGAAGGGCCGCCGGATGGCGCTGCGGATCCTGCGCCGCCACCGCTTGCTGGAGCTGTTCCTTCATCAGGTCCTGGGCTACGGTTGGGAGCAGGTCCACCAGGAGGCCGAACGACTGGAGCATGCCGTCTCCGACCTGTTCGTGGCCCGGATCGACGTCCTGCTGGACTTTCCCGCCCAGGACCCCCACGGCGAGACCATTCCCGACGCCCGGGGTTTTCGGCAGGTGGAGGATGATCTCTGCCTGGCCGAGGCCGGGTTGGGCCGCTACTCCATTCGCAAGGTCACCAACAGCGACCCCGAATTCCTGGCCTATCTGGACAAGGTCGGGCTGCGACCGGCCACCCGGTTCTCTCTGCAGGAGAAAGCCCCATTTCAGGGGCCGTTGAAGCTGCTGCCCGAACCCGGCCGGGAGCCGGTCTACCTGGGCCTTGAGGCCTCCAGAAGCCTCTACGTGCTGCCCTTGAAAGACCCATCGCCCGCCCCCGCGTCGCCCCCGGACGGCCCTGTTTCCCCCAACGCCGGCACCGGCGGGAGCCGCGGGCCGGGCGAAGGCAAGGGATGAGCGGGCCCGGGCCAACGCGGCGCTCCCTGCCGGAGCGGGACCGCAGCCGGAGATTTCGATGAACGAGTGGACCGGCCCCATCCTGCTGATCCTGGCCGCCCTGGCGATTTATTTTCTGCTCCGGCCCGGCCGCGGCTGGATGGAGCGCTGGCGCAGCCTGCTGCGACTGTCGGACCGGGTGCTGTCGGAGGATGCTCTCAAGCACCTCTACGATTGCGAGTACGAGCAGCGGGTGGCCACGGTTCAGAGCCTTTCCGGCGCTCTGGGCAGACCCGTCGAGAAGGTGGCCGGGCTGGTTCAGCGCATCGAGGCCGGCGAGTTGGTCACTTCGGAAGGGCCCTCGCTCCGGCTGACTCCCAAGGGACGAGAGTACGCCCTGCGGATCATCCGGGCCCATCGCCTCTGGGAGCGTTACCTGTCGGAGGAAACCGGACTGAGGGAACCGGACTGGCACAAGCGCGCCGAGCAGCAGGAGCATCGCATGTCCTTGAGTGAAGCCAACGCACTGGCGGCCCGCATGGGCAACCCGCCCTTCGACCCGCACGGCGACCCCATTCCCACCCAACAGGGAGACCTGCCTCCGCGCCGGGGCCAACCCCTGACCAGCCTGGCCGTGGGAGAGCGGGCCAGGATCGCCCACCTGGAAGACGAGCCCGAGGCCGTCTATGCCCAGTTGGTGGCCGAGGGGCTCCATCCCCTGATGGTGGTCCAATTGACCCACCTCTCGGCCGAGCGCATCTGCTTCTGGGCCGAAGGCGAGGAGCACGTGCTGGCGCCCATCGTGGCCGCCAACGTCTCGGTGATTCCGCTCCCGCGGGAGCAGCCGGTGGAGGAGTCCCTGGAGACCATGGCGGCCTTGAACCCCGGCGAGGAAGCCACCGTGGTCGGGTTGTCCCCCAACTGCCGGGGCCTGGAAAGACGCCGTCTCATGGACCTGGGCCTCCTTCCCGGCACCGTGGTGGGCGCCGAGATGAAGAGTCCGACCGGAGACCCCACGGCTTTCAGGATCCGGGGAGCGCTGATTGCGCTGCGCGGGGAGCAGGCGGCCAATATCCGGATCAACTCCAGAAGGCAGGTGGCCTGATGGCCCCGAACCCCACTGCAAGCGCCTGCGAGATCTGCCCCGCCCACCATTCGGCCAACCTGAAGCGGCTGGGGGTGAACATGGACCGCTACGACTTCGTGGTGGCCCTGGCCGGCAATCCCAACACCGGCAAGAGCACCCTGTTCAACCGCCTGACCGGCCTTCGCCAGCATACCGGCAACTGGCCGGGCAAGACCGTGACCCGGGCCGAGGGCGGTTTCGCCTACCAGGGCAGCCACTACAAGCTGGTCGACCTGCCCGGAACCTACTCGCTGCTGTCCACCAGCACCGACGAGGAGATTGCGCGCGACTTCATCCTGTTCGGACAGCCCGACGTGACCGTGATCGTGGTGGACGCCACCCGGTTGGAGCGCAACCTCAACCTGGTCTGCCAGATGCTGGAAATTACCGGGCGGGCGGTGGTTTGCCTGAACCTCATGGATGAAGCCCAAAGGCACCATTTGACCGTTGAGGACCGCTCCCTGGCGCGGGAGCTGGGTGTCCCGGTGGTTCCCACGGCGGCCCGCCAGGGGCAGGGCATCCCCCAGTTGATCGACAGGGTCCACCAGGTGGCCACCGGAAAGCTGGTCTGCAAGCCCCATCGGATTCAGAGCGAGCCTCCGGCGCTCAAGCGGGCGGTTCGCCTGCTGGTGGAGAAGCTGCGGGCGGCCTTTCCCGGCCTGCCCAATGCCCGCTGGGTGGCCTTGCGCCTCCTGGAGGGAGACGCCAGGATCGAGGAAGCCGTGCGGTCGGGGGAGCTGGCCGATCTGGCGAGGGCCCTGGACGGGGCTGTACCGGCGAGGGGCTCGGACGGGGCGGGAGCGGCGGTGCCGGCGGAGAGAGTGGGATGAATCCTGTGAACTCCCGGGAAGAAGTGTTGGCGGCGGCAGCCAATCTGCGCTGGGAGGTGGGGCCGAACCTCCACGACTCGCTGATGGAGGCGCTCTACACCGATGCCGCCCGGATCTCGGATCGGGTGCTGAGACGGGAGGGCGCCCGGCCCGCCTTCGATCTGGATCGGACCATCGACCGGCTGGTCACCAGCCGCTGGCTGGGCTTCCCCATCATGATGCTTCTGATGGCGGTGGTTCTGTGGATCACCATCGCCGGCGCCAACGTCCCCTCCAAGCTCCTTTCCTCCCTGTTTCTGGAAACCCTCCATCCCGTCCTGAAGCAGGCGGCGGGCGCGGCGGGTCTGGCCTGGTGGCTCGACGGGCTGCTGATCGACGGCATGTTCCTGGCCATGGCCTGGGTGGTGAGCGTGATGCTCCCTCCCATGGCCATCTTCTTCCCGCTCTTTACCCTGTTGGAGGACTTCGGGTATCTGCCCCGGGTGGCCTTCAACCTGGACCGCTGGTTCAAGAAGTCCGGGGCCCACGGCAAGCAGGCCCTCACCATGGCCATGGGCTATGGATGCAATGCGGCCGGCGTGGTGGCCACCCGGGTGATCGACAGCCCGCGGGAGCGGCTGATCGCCACCGTGACCAACAACTTCTCCCTCTGCAACGGCCGCTGGCCCACTCAGATCCTGATTGCCACCATCTTCATCGGCAGCCTGGCGCCTGCGGCTCTGGCCGGCCTGGTGTCTGCCGCAGCCGTGATGGGCGTGGTCCTGTTTGGAGTGGCCTGCACCTTCCTGGTGTCCTGGGGCCTCTCCCGCACCCTGCTCAAGGGAGAGGCATCGGCCTTCAGCCTGGAGCTGCCCCCCTACCGCCCCCCTCGAATCCTGCAGACCGTCTACACCTCCCTCATTGACCGCACGCTGATCGTGCTCTGGCGGGCGGTGATCTTTTCGGTGCCGGCCGGCGCCGCCATCTGGCTGGTGTCCAACCTTCAGGTCGGCGGCCTCAGCCTGGCGGAACACCTGATCCAGGGGATGGACCCCTTCGGGATCCTCATCGGACTGAACGGCGTCATCCTGTTGGCTTATATCGTCGCCATCCCCGCCAACGAGATCGTCATCCCCACCGTGCTGATGCTGACCGTGCTGAGCGCCGGACTCGCGGGGGTGGGCGAGGGCGCCGGGGTCATGTTCGAGTTCGATTCGGCTTCAGCCACCCTGAGAGTCCTGGAGGCCGACGGCTGGACGCTGCTGACCGGAATCAACCTGATGCTGTTCAGCCTCTTGCACAACCCCTGCTCCACCACCCTCTACACCATCTGGAAGGAGACCGGAAGCGTGAAGTGGACGGCGGTCTCGGCGCTCCTCCCCATCGCAATGGGCTTTCTGGTCTGTTTTTTGGTGGCTCAGGCGTTCCGCGGGCTGGGCGGGTGAGGGGAGGGGCGCGGCTCCGGGTTCTGTGCCCGTGTTTTCAATCCCGTTCAGTTGGCATGTGGCGAGGCTGTGCTCGATGGGGTGCGGTCAGATTACCGATGATAGGAAGGATACACGAAAGGCGGCTCAGTGTTGTCGGCCATTGCTCCGGTCGCAACGGCTACAGCAGGCCTTTTTGCCGGATGATCCTCACGTACTCGTCTTTGGAAAGCGGACAACGAGAGAGATCTCTTGCCTGTCTCGAGCTGATTCCACCGATCTGCCTGGCGATGTAATCGTGATTCCTCTCTCGGGAACCTCTTGAAACTCCGTAAGCGCCTATGAGGACGTTGTCGATGACGATACTAACCCTGGTGTGTTTCCTGGCTTCTGCAACCTCTGCATCGAGCTTGCGGGCGATTTTCAAACCATCCTGCGCGGTTAGCATTGTTGAGCAATGCGTTCCAGGTAGGTGCGGAGAACTGCCAGTTGCCGTGTGGGTTCTGGACCCAACCTGTCTTTATTGGCCTCGAAATCCTCCAGGGTGTTGAGAATCTCCGCCTTCAATCCATTAATGGCTTCGACTCTACTCGGGCCAACCCATGCAATATTTCCCTCCACAAACGCCGCCTCCACCTCCTGGCCAATTTCAAGGCTGCGAACTGTGATTGGGATGGCCTTCAAGACCCGGTAGGGTTCGCCTGAGAAAATTGTGATCAGTTCACGGTCGGTGAACTGTGAAGTTTCAGTCCCCCAGAGGATCTCGTTGAAAATATCGGGAGCGAAATCCCAGGGAGAAATTCTCATGACGGGCATGACCACAATGTACGAAGGACCGCTGATCGGTTCATATGTAGAAACTTCACCCGCCGGCGTTTGATCAAGAATCATCCTCCTTACGCTGTACTCACTATCGGCATTATTCTCATAGGTGTTCATGACTAGTTCACCTTCTTGGAAGGATTTTCTGATTTTATTCTCATTTTGTGAGCTTTGTCCTTGAACCACTCCGCAAAATTCGAAATCTGATTGGGAGGAATCATAACTCCCACTTGTACTTTCCGAACCACCGTGGCTTTTCCAGGAGTCTTGCGGCGCTCTTTATAAGATCCACCTGCATCGTGGATAAGCGCAGTTTCTCCAGATCCTGGGGTAGGAATCACTTCGACGAAAAACTCAATTCGCAGGTCACCCCTGGGAGTCAATCCACCCCACATCCCGTTAGCTGGGACCAGCCGGTAGTCCTTGTCATACTCCCACTCGATCCTGATTTCGCTAGGCTGTTGTTTCCCTTCGGGCATGGTTTCTCTCCCACCTTCTGTCTACCATTTAAGTTAGGGTAATAGCAAATCTCGCGGTCTTAGTGACTGCTCACCCCGTCGCGCCACAGCAGATCTTGCGAAACAGTTGGACGTTTTGGAGAGAGCCTTTTCCCGCGACCTTTACCCGTTCTCCCGACACACTCAAAAAGTTGCCCGGTCCGACCTTCGACATTCCTTACTTAGGATCCCTGAAGGTTTGCCGCGCTCGCGGTGGCGCCTTCTGTTCTGCTTTGTTGCTTTGGTCTGTGTGAGTCAGGAGTTTCTCCTGGCCGGTTTTACCAAAGCGCCGCCGACACAGCAACGCCGGATCCGGTCCGGCCAGTATACAGGATCCTTCAAGAGTCCGACGCCATAGTACACAATGAGTTTCTCGCGAGGCGAGGCCTCAGACGGACTAACCTGTAGCAAACTGCTGATTGATATCTTCGGAAGGACCCTGCGCTTGCTGCATGACCTGTGGAAGATCATGGATGGATGAAATGGAACATGGATGAACAGGATAATAGAGACAGAAAACCATCTGGTTCATCCTGTCCATCCTGTGTATCGATGTGAGATGCAGGAACCAATCTCCGCAGCCACGCTAGCAGCGACATGCGGGTGGGTGCAGGGGTGCTGCGGGTATCCTGGGAGGTGTCGATTAGCAGGGCTTGGCATCAGACCGCCGAGCCTGTAGCTGTTTGCTGGTGCCTGAACCTGGACTCATCTGTCAACTTCGTTGCGGTTCAAGCAAGCTAGTGGCCCTCCCCCCCCGGTTGACGGCGCCGCCCGATGCCGTCACAATGGACGGCCGTCCGGGACCCGGGGCCAGGCTTGGCTGCGCTCCACCCGGCGGGCATTCATGAATCCCTGATCCGGAGGCTGCCATGCGATTGGAAAATCCCTTGAAAGTTGCGTTGAATGCGGGAAAGGTGTCGGTCGGTTCCTGGCTGAACCTGGCCTCGCCGCTGGCTGCCGAAGTGCTGGCCTCCGAAGGGTTTGAGTGGCTCACCGTGGATATGGAGCACGGACCCTGGGCATTGCCCGATGCCGCCAACGGGTTCCGGGCCATCGAATCCCGGGGTGCGGTCCCCCTGGCCCGGGTGTGGTCCCATAAACCCGAGGACATCGCCCGCGTGCTGGACGCCGGGGCCCTGGGGGTGGTCATTCCCCACGTTTCCAACCGCGCCCAGGCCCAAGCCCTGGTGCAGGCGGTCCGCTACCCTCCCCTGGGCCAGCGCTCCGCCGGAACCGGCCGTAATCAGACCTTCGTCGACTACGCCGCCGTCGCCAACGATCAGATCTTGCTGATTCCCCAGATCGAGGACCTCGAAGGCGTGGATCAAATTGGGGAGATCATGGCGGTTCCCGGAATCGACGTGGGCTTCATCGGTCCCCACGACCTGGGTCTGTCCATGGGGCTCAAGGCGGAGCAGATCGGCAGCGACCCTGAGCACGAGCGCCAGCTCATGCGGATCCTGGAGGGGTGCCAGGCCGCCGGCAAGCCCGCCGGCCTGCCGGTGCGCGACGCGGCCGCCGCCAACAAGTGGATCTCACGAGGATTTCAGATGATCGACCTCTCCAACGATCTGGCCCTGTTGCGAAGCAGTGTGCGCTCCCAGTTGGCTCAGGTGAAAGGGTAGGGAAGAGCGATACGATTCCGCGGGAGCTCCCGGGCAAGACGACCTGAGAATCCCCCCGGGAGCGCGGGCGTCTCGCCCGCAACCTTATTCCTGCATCAGCCTCCCGTCCACGGCCACTCCCTCGCAAAGCGCACCAAACCCGCCTTTACGGGGTTCGCTTCAATAGGCCAGGAATTGCATCGTTCCCGGCTGATGGAAGTGCGGGAGGTAACCACGATTGTGCCAAGCTTTGTGCGGGCGGGACGCCCGCGCTCCCAGGTGGTTTTTTGGCGAGAGTTTGGCCATACGCTACGCTAATGGCCGTAACGACCATCAAATCGACCTACTTGCTGGACGTCGAATCCGTGCGCGCGCTGGAGGAGTTGGCACGCCACTGGGAGGTGCCGAAGTCCGAAGTGTTGCGGCGGGCCCCTGATTCTGCAATGAATTGCCTACATTGACTGCCTACCTTTGTTGGTCATCCCCCGGGAGCGCGGGCGTCTCGCCCGCATCCTTATTCCTGCAAACAGCCTCCCGTCCACGGCCACTCCCTTGCAAAGCGCACCAAACCCGCCTTTACGGGGTTCTCTTCCCTCGTGCCAGGACTTGTCCGGGCGAGACGCCCGCGCTCCCGGGGGGGGGCCTTTGACAGGCTCCATTGCCTCCACCGCCTGATCAGAGAAGGTTGTCAGCGCAACGAACGGTGCGAGAAATCGTTGCAGTGTACCAGCTCGGCTATGGAAGCTGATGGGCTTTTTGTTCACCAACAACGATCAGACACATCGCTCATCCCTGGTATCCATACAAACGGCAAACTCTGTTTCTGGAACGAATCGCCTACATTGACCGCCTACCTTGGTTGGTCATCCCCCGGGAGCGCGGGCGTCTCGCCCGCATCCTTATTCCTGCAAACAGCCTCCCAGCCACGGCCACTCCCTCGCAAAGCGCACCAAACCCGCCTATACGGGGTTCTCTTCCCTCGTGCCAGGCTTTGTGCGGGCGAGACGCCCGCGCTCCCGGGGGGACTTTTATGCCGACCTCACCCGAATCGTGGCAGCCGGTCCCGGAGTTGGCTCAGCAGGGGGGCGTCTCGGTCCTTGGCGGACAGGAGGGGCTGCCGGATGGGCCATTCGATGCCGATCTCCGGATCGTCCCAGCGAATGGCGATCTGGTCGTCGGCGTCGTAATACTGGCTGCACTTGTACTCCACCTGGGCTGAAGGACTGGTGGTGGCGAAGCCGTGGGCAAATCCGGCGGGAATGAAGAGCTGCCGGCGGTTGACGGCCGAGAGGCAGACGCCGGCCCAGCGACCGAAGGTGGGCGACCCCAGCCGGATGTCCACCGCCACGTCGAACACCTCTCCTTCGATCACCCGCACCAGCTTGGCCTGGGCCCGCCGCACCTGGGCGTGCAACCCCCGGAGGGTTCCATGCCGGGACAGGGAGTGGTTGTCCTGGACGAATTCCAGCGGGAGGCCCTGCTGGTGGTAGCGGCGGGCGTGGTAGGCCTCCAGGAAGAAGCCCCTGGCGTCGCTGTAGACCTCCGGCTCGATGACCAGCACTCCCGGCAGCGCCGTCCGGGTGACTTTCATGCCTCACTCCCTATTGCTGAGACAGGACACTGGGTTCCACCAGTCCCATCAGGTAGCGCCCATAGGGGCTTCCCTGCATGGACCGGGCCATCCGGCGGATGTCGCCGGCCTCGATCCATCCCAGTTCGAGCGCGACCTCCTCCGGGCAGGCCACCATCAGCCCCTGCCGTTCCTGCAGGGTCTGAATGAAGACCGATGCCTGCAGCAGCGACTCGTGGGTGCCCGTATCCAGCCAGGCCACTCCCCGTCCCAGCTTCTCCACCCGGAGCTGGCCCATCGAGAGGTATTCCCGGTTCAGATCCGAAATCTCCAGCTCGCCGCGGGCCGAGGGCTTGAGCTTCGAAGCCAGGCCCACCGCCTGCCCGTCGTAGAAATAGAGCCCCGTCACCGCGAAGGAGGAGCGGGGCCGCGCCGGCTTTTCCTCCAGACCGGTGGGCTGGCTCTCTTCGTCGAAGGAGACCACGCCGTAGCGCTGCGGATCGCTCACCTGGTAGGCGAAAACGGTGGCCCCGCTGCTCTGCCGGCTGGCCTGGCGGAGCCTTTGGGGCAGTCCCTGGCCGTAGAAGATGTTGTCTCCCAGCACCAGGGCCGCCGGCTGGTCCTCCAGGAAGTCTCTGGCGATGAGGAAGGCCTGGGCTATGCCTTCCGGACGGGCCTGCACCGCATATTGGAGGCTCAGGCCCCACTGGCTGCCGTCCCCCAGCAACCCCTGGAAGGCGGGCCGGTCCCGGGGGGTGGTGATCACCAGAATGTCTCCGATCCCTGCCTGCATGAGGGTCGACAGGGGATAGTAGATCATCGGCTTGTCGTAAACCGGGAGAAGCTGCTTGCTGATGGTCCGAGTCACGGGAGCCAGGCGGGTGCCCGAGCCTCCGGCCAGAATGATTCCCTTTCTCATGACCCCATCCTGGCCGCGGTCCCCAGCCGTCGCCGGTCGTAGTTGTCTTCCTGCACCTTGCGGCACCACTCCCGGTGTCCGGCATACCAGCCCACCGTTTGGGCCAGCCCCTCTGCGAGGCCGTAGCGGGGAGCCCAGCCCAATTCTTTCCGGATCTTTCCGGAGTCGATGGCGTAGCGGCGGTCGTGGCCCGGCCGGTCGGGAACCAGGGTCTTCAGGCCGGCGTAGGAGGAGATCCCCTGGCGCTGCATGGCCGGGTTGGCGGCTGCCGGAAGCAGTGCTTCCAGGCAGGCGCACACCTGGTCCACCATCTCCAGGTTGGTGCGTTCGTTCCCGCCCCCAATGTTGTAGCTGTCCCCCGGGCGGCCTCGTTGCAGGACCAGCAGCAGGGCGGCGCAGTGGTCCTCCACCTGGAGCCAGTCCCTGACGTGGCCGCCGTCGCCGTAGATGGGCAGCGGCCTGGCCTCCATGGCGTTCAGCGCCATCAGCGGAATCAACTTTTCGGGGAACTGGAAGGGCCCGTAGTTGTTGGAGCAGCGGGTGGTGAGAGTCGGCAGCCCGTAGGTCCGGTGATAGGCGCGCACCCAGTGGTCACCCGCCGCCTTGGAAGCGGCGTAGGGGGAATTGGGGGCGCAGGCGGTGGCTTCCGAGAACCTGGATCCTCCCTCGGCGCTGCCGTAGACCTCGTCGGAGGACACCTGCAGGTAGCGGAAGCGGCCGCGGGCCGAGCCCTCAAGACGCTGGTAGTGGGTCCGGGCGCATTCCAGCAGCTCGGCGGTGCCCGCCACGTTGGTGGTCAGGAAGGGACGGGGGTCGTCGATGGAGCGGTCCACGTGGGTCTCGGCCGCGAAATTGACCGTCCAGGTGGGTCGGTGCTCTCGAAAGAGCGTCCGGAGGAAGTCCTGATCGGTGATGTCGCCCTGCAGGAAGCGGCAGCGGGGCTCCCCGGCCAGCCCCTCCAGGTTGCAGAGGTTGCCGGCATAGGTCAGTTTGTCCACCACCACCAGGCGGGCCTCGGTTCGGGCCAGCGCCAGGCGGACGAAGTTGCAGCCGATGAATCCGGCGCCCCCGGCAACCACCATGGTCTCCATCCGGTCGTCCCTCCCCGCGGCCGGTCCAGGCCCCCGGTGTCGCCTCGGCCCGCCTCCCTGGCCGGCGATTTCCGCCGGGCAGGAGGCTTGCATTCCGGCTTGAGGTTGCCCCCGCCGATCGTCTAGGCTAGAACGCAATCGACTGCAAGAAGGCCACATTATGCCACATGACCGACACCACGATCCGCGATCCCGGATTTACCAGGAGCAAAGGCCCTGGGGAGCCTTTCGCCGCTTCACCCACAACCAGGTGAGCACGGTCAAGATCATCACCGTCAATCCGGGGCAGGTCCTTTCGCTGCAGCTTCACCGCCAGCGGGACGAACTCTGGGTGGCTCTCGATCCGGGGCTGCAGGTGACCGTGGGAGAGCGGACCTGGGAAGCGGAGCCCTACGAGGAGATCTACATCCCCCGCCAGACCCGCCATCGGGCCGCGGGCGCGGGTCCCCGTCCCAGCCGCTGGCTGGAAATCGCCTTCGGAACGTTTGACGAGGGGGACATCCTCCGCCTGCAAGACCGCTACGGAAGAGAGTAGGGAAGGGTCGGGCTGCTGTCGCCGCCTACGCGGCTCAACTTGATCGCCGAGCTTTCCATGGGCTTACGCCCACGGCTAAGCGCTGCCGCCGCATTCGCGGCTCAACTCGAACCCCCGGGCCGACGCCCGGGGAGTATTCTATTAATCCTGTCCCCCTGCAGTGTTGTGGTTTAGGGGAGAGCGGTGAAGCCGCGGTTGGCGTGGCTCACCCGAGGAAACGTCCCCTACAGGTCTTCCCTATAAAGCAGCGTAGCTGCGCCAGCACTTAGCCGTGGGCGTGAGCCCATGGACGTCGTATCCCCCGCTCCCGTAGCCGCGTAGGCGGCGGATTAGGGGCGCCGTTCCGGAACCGCACTACCTCTCTAAAAGAATGCCGGCCACGACCCGGGGATTATCAATTAAAAAGATCCTCGCCCGGCCGACGTATCGGGATTTGGGGAGAGCAGAACCGGAGGAACCCACCCCGGATCGTTGCGCCCCGCCATCAGGGTTCCCCGGGGGGCTCCGGCCCTACTCCCGGGCCGGGACATAGGCGCCGTCTCCGCTCCGTTCCCCGGGGCTGCCGCCGTCGTTGATAACCCCGTAGGCCAGGAAGGGATTGTTGCCGGAAATCTTGCGGATACGGACATAGCCCTGGGTGGTTTCCTGCGCATAGTCGCGCAGAATGCTGTTGATCTGGCGCCATCCCCGGGCCGGGACCCTGATGCCGGTAATCGTCCTGACCGGCAGGCCCCTATCCCCGTCGTAGATATCGATGGCGAAGACACTATGGCTGTCGTCGACTTCTCCGGTGTTGACCAGGGCCAGGTTGCTGCGGCTCTCCTGGTTCTGCTGCAGGCCCTCGACCCAGGCCACCTGGCTGAAGGCCGAACCGTAGGGCGCCGCGCTGTAGAAGACGCCGTACTGGCCTCCCGCAAACACGGCGGGCGTGACCGTCCGGGCTCCGACCACGATTCCCTCCATGTTCCCGTCGGCCACGGTCGCAAACAGAGGGCCGGCCAGGCCGCCCCTTGTCGGACCGATGCCGGCCAGGCCCCGCCGGCGAACCTCGTCCACCAACTCGGGAATCACCAGTTGCTGGCCGGCGGCCAGCGGCGCCGGGACCCTGACGGTGTGGTCGGTGGTCTGGATTCCGTCGGCCACGAAGCTGAAGTTGACGACCTTGGCCGTAGCGGAGACGTTGGTCACCGTCAGTTCGCTGGTGAAGGCCGTGGTTTCCACGATCACCGGCAAGGTCTGTCCCGCGGCCCCCCCGGGAAAGCTTTCCCCGACCGGGAAGATGTAGGACCCGTCCGAGTTGGCCTGGTCGTTGATGACGCCATAGGCGTAAAAGGGCGCGGTTCCCTCGACCCGCTCCATCCTGACATAGCCGTTGGCGACGCTGCCCAACACTCCCGAGAACTGGTGGAACCCGCCCGGTCCCAGCCTTACCTCCTGCAGGACCCGGGGCGCCGGGCCGTTGGGGTCTCCGGAGAACACGGTTGTCCTCAAGGTGATGGGGCCCTCTTCCGGGGCGCCCATGTTCTGGAAGGCTACGTTGGAGCGGTCCAGCTCGTTCTGGCGCAATCCGCACAGGTAGACGGCCCGCTGGAATCCCTCCTCCATCCCGATACCGGGGTAGGCCAGGCCGGCGCGCCCGTCGGGGACGGCCGTGGTGGTCCGGACCAGCACGCCCACCCGGGAGGCGACCGGAGCCTGCACCCTCAGCGTCCCGATGCGGTTCCCCTCGGCGGGAATGGGGATTCCCAGGCTCCTGAGGTGGTCGAGCGCATCCGACACCACCCGCTGATGCCCCGCCGGAAGCACCTCGGAGGTGGAGCCGGTTCCCCCGCCGATATGGGCCGTGTAGGTATAGTGGAGCCTCGCCTCCCGAGTCCCCCGGTTGGTCAGGGTCATCTCCGAGGTGAAGAAGGAGTCGTTTCGTCCGGCGGCCGTGAGGATGACCGGCACGAAGGTGGTGCCCGCCGTCAGCCGGAACCTGCCGCTGCCGCCCCCCCCGGTGCTGCACTCAAAGCTGGAGGCGCCCGAGTTGACGGAGTCGAAGGCCAGTTCAACCTCACAGGAGCCGCCCCCGTCGTAGTCCAGCGCCAGCGTCCCCCCCGAAGGACCCGTGGGTCGATAGTCGTAGCTGCCGGTTCGGGACCCGGCTGCCTCGAACCGGTTCCCTTCCCGAAAGAGCACCGTGGCCCGTTCGGCGGATCCGTCCAGGCGGGTCCCGTTCAGGGTGAAGCTGGTTCCGGTCAGGTCCGAGGAAGAAAAGCCCGCCGGGTTATCGGGAGAGGGATCGTCCGGATCGGGCTCAGAATCGGAGCCGGTCACGGTGAAGGTGACTCCATTACTCGACCGATTACCGACCGTCACTACCACCGGTCCGGTGGTGGCTCCCTGCGGCACTTGAGTCCGAATGATCTGGTGGTTCCATCGGCTCGGCGAGGCCATCACGCCGTTGAAGGTGACTGTGCCCTCCTGGTCGCCGAAATTGGAGCCCTTGATCTTGACCTGGGTAAGCACGGGGCCCGAATCTGGCTCCAGCTTGGAGATGATCGGCACGCCGTCGGTCACGTCGAAGGTGACCCCATTGCTCTGCTGCCCACCGGCCGTCGTCACCACCACCGGCCCGTCGGTCGCTCCCGCCGGCACGACTGCCCGGACCTTCTTGTCGTTCCAACCGCGGATCTCCAATGCGCTCAAGCCATTGAAGGTGACCGTACCTTCCTCCTCGCCGAAATTGGAGCCCTTGATCTTGATCTCGGTGCCCACGGGGGCGGATTCGGGCTTCAGCTTGGAGATGATCGGTACGCTTGGGGCACTGGTCACGGTGAAGGTGACCCCAGCGCTCGACTGAGTACCGACCGTCACCACCACCGGTCCCGTGGTGGCCCCCTCCGGCACTTTCACCTGGATCTTGGCGCTGTCCCAATTACTGTTCGGGTTCACCGGTGCGTATGTTCCGTTGAAGGTCACGGTTCCCGGGGACGTACCGAAATTCGACCCCTTGATCTTGACGTTGGTGCCCACCGGACCCGAAGCGGGCTTCAGCTTGTCGATGACCGGCGCCGGGGTTTGAGCCATCAGAGCAGGGTGGGAGGCTGCAGCCACCAGCACCAGCAGAACGGCTGCAGACAGGCTTTTGATCTGTCTTCTTTTCCAATGCAGGAATAGCGGTCCGATCCTCATGAAGCGATCCCTCGGCGCCGCCCGCTGGCCGTCACCCGGCCTTGGGAAGAGTCCCCCCGCGGGACAGTGCCCCGGGGCGTGTTCTGGCGGCCGGCGGGCGCCCGCCGCCGCTTCAGCCCCTCCGGCTAGCAGTCGATGCAGCGCACCTCTTCGAAGATGCCGGCCTGCTGGTCGGGGTTCTCCCGGGCGTAATCGATCAGGCAGCGCACGGCCTTGCCGATGTCGGACAGGCCGTGGGCCTCGACCATCTGCTCCAGGAACTCCAGCTTGGCCGCTTCCAGCGGTATGGTCTGATCCGTCTTGTCTTTCATGGGACTCTCCTCTCTGAAAGGGATAATTCGCGCTATCTTACGGGAAAGGACCCGGGAAATAAACCCGGCAGCGGCGATCCGCCGTAGCCTGGCAGCCCCGGCGCCCCCCCCCGGCGTCCCCCCCCACCGCATCAGCCTTCGCCTGCCGGCTCGGCGCCCCCCCCCCCCACCGCATCAGCCTTCGCCTGCCGGCTCGGCTTCTGCGACTCCCCCTCAAGGGGGGAGTGATACTGAAGCGTCTTATGCAGGCCTCAAGAATCACTCCCCCCTTGAGGGGGAGTCGGCGAGAGGGCGGAGCCCGCAGTCGAGCCGGAGGGGGGCAAACGCGGCGCCCCGTGAGTGACTATCAGCGGCGTGTCAGCGGCGTTGTTCCGGGAACGTTGTGCGTTCTGGAAGGAAGTTTCCAATCCGCCGCCTACGCGGCTACGTCAGCACGTAGGCCGCGCGCCGCAGTCTGGCGGGTCGGCGTCCACCCCCCACCGCATCAGCCTTCGCCTGCCGGTATTTCTCACCGGGTGGCAAGGTGGCGGGTATTGGTTGGCCCCCCCACCGCATCAGCCTTCGCCTGTCGGCTCGGCTTCTGCGACTCCCCCTCAAGGGGGGAGTGATACTGGAGCGCCTTATGCAGGCCGCAAGATCACTCCCCCCTTGAGGGGGAGTCGGCGAGAGGGCGGAGCCCGCAGTCGAGCCGGAGGGGGGCAAACGCGGCGTCCCGTAAGTGACTATCAGCGGCAGGAGCAGCGGCAGGAGCAGCGGCACGGGCAGCGGCACCTTGGCGGCGTCGTTGGAGGGCTTGAGGGCCTCCGGCAGGTCTCATGGCGCACCTTCTACCGATCGCATAGGACATATATTGTGCAGGCATCAATAGTTTTTCTTCGTGTCCCTTCGTGCCCCTTCGTGGATATTTTTTGTCTTTCCTGCCCCTTGGTGGATTGAGAGCCGACGTTTCCTGCCATTGGTGAGAAATGCGCCCTACTCCCGGGCCGGGATATAGGCGCCGTCTCCGCTGCGTTCCCCGGGGCTGCCGCCGTCGTTGATAACCCCGTAGGCCAGGAAGGGATTGTTGCCGGAAATCTTGCGGATACGGACATAGCCCTGGGTGGTTTCCTGCGCATAGTCGCGCAGGATGCTGTTGATCTGGCGCCATCCCCGGGCCGGGACCGTCCTGCCGGTGATGGTCGTGACCAGCAGGCCCCTATCCCCGTCGTAGATATCGATGGCGAAGACACTCTGGCTGTCGTCGACTTCTCCGGTGTTGACCAGGGCCAGGTTGCTGCGGCTTTCCTGGTTCTGCTGGAGGCCCTCGACCCAGGCCACCTGGTTGAAGGCCGAACCGTAGGGCACGGCGCTGTAGAAGACGCCGTACTGGCCTCCCGCAAACACGGCGGGCGTGACCGTCCGGGCTCCGACCACGATTCCCTCCATGTTCCCGTCGGCCACGGTCGCAAACAGAGGGCCGGCCAGACCGCCCCTTGTCGGACCGATGCCGGCCAGGCCCCGCCGGCGAACCTCGTCCACCAACTCGGGAATCACCAGTTGCTGGCCGGCGGCCAGCGGCGCCGGGACCCTGACGGTGTGGTCGGTGGTCTGGATTCCGTCGGCTACGAAGCTGAAGTTGACGACCTTGGCCGTAGCGGAGACGTTGGTCACCGTCAGTTCGCTGGTGAAGGCCGTGGTTTCCACGATCACCGGCAAGGTCTGTCCCGCGGCCCCCCCGGGAAAGCTTTCCCCGACCGGGAAGATGTAGGACCCGTCCGAGTTGGCCTGGTCGTTGATGACGCCGTAGGCGTAAAAGGGCGCGGTTCCCTCGACCCGCTCCATCCTGACGTAGCCGTTGGCGACGCTGCCCAACACTCCCGAGAACTGGTGGAACCCGCCCGGTCCCAGCCTTACCTCCTGCAGGACCCGGGGCGCCGGGCCGTTGGGGTCTCCGGAGAACACGGTTGTCCTCAAGGTGATGGGGCCCTCTTCCGGGGCGCCCATGTTCTGGAAGGCTACGTTGGAGCGGTCCAGCTCGTTCTGGCGCAATCCGCACAGGTAGACGGCCCGGTGGAATCCCTCCTCCATCCCGATACCGGGGTAGGCCAGGCCGGCGCGCCCGTCGGGAACGGCCGTGGTGGTCCGGACCAGCACGCCCACCCGGGAGGCGATCGGAGCCTCCACCCTCAGCGTCCCGATGCGGTTCCCCTCGGCGGGAATGGGGATTCCCAGGCTCCTGAGGTGGTCGAGCGCATCCGACACCACCCGCTGATGCCCCGCCGGAAGCACCTCGGAGGTGGAGCCGGTTCCCCCTCCGATATGGGCCGTGTAGGTATAGTGGAGCCTCGCCTCCCGAGTCCCCCGGTTGGTCAGGGTCATCTCCGAGGTGAAGAAGGAGTGGTTGCGTCCGGCGGCCGTGAGGATGACCGGCACGAAGGTGGTGCCCGCCGTCAGCCGGAACCTGCCGCTGCCGCCACCCCCGGTGCTGCAGTCAAAGCTGGAGGCGCCCGAGTTGACGGAGTCGAAGGTCAGTTCAACCTCACAGGAGCCGCCCCCGTCGTAGTCCAGCCTCAGCGTTCCCGCCGAAGGACCCGTGGGTCGATAGTCGTAGCTGCCGGTACGGGACCCGGCTGCCTCGAACCGGTTCCCTTCCCGGAAGAGCACCGTGGCCCGTTCGGCGGATCCGTCCAGGCGGGTCCCGTTCAGGGTGAGGCTGGTTCCGGTCAGGTCCGAGGATGAAAAGTCCGCCGGGTTATCGGGAGAGGGATCTTCGGGCTCGGGCTCGGGTTCGGTCACGGTGAAGGTGACTCCCGCGCTCGACTGTCCGCCAGCCGTCACCACGACCACCGGTCCGGTGGTGGCTCCGTCCGGGACTCGGACCCGAATGGTCTGGACGTTCCATTGGTTTGGCGAGGCGGTCACGCCATTGAAGGTGACCGTGCCCGTCGTTGCGCCGAAATTGGAGCCGTGGATCCTGACCTCGGCGTCCACGGGGCCGGAATCGGGATCCAGCCGGGAGATTTCCGGTGCAGGGAGGGTCACGTCGAAGGTGACCCCAGCGCTCGACTGTCCACCGGCCGTGGTCACCACCACCGGGCCGGAAGTGGCTCCCGTCGGCACGCTTGTTTGAATCTCGTCGGTGTCCCAACTGGTGGTGGAGGCGGTGGTTCCGTTGAAGGTGACGGTTCCCGAGGATGTCCCGAAATTGGACCCCTCGATGGTAACGTTGGCGCCGACCAGTCCCGAATCGGGATCCAGCCGGGAAATGACCGGCGCGGGGAGGGTCACGGTAAAGGTGACTCCAGCGCTCGGCTCCCCATCCACCGTCACCACCACCAGCCCCGTGGTGGCTGTCGCCGGCACGCGCGTCTGAATCTCGTCGCTTGCCCAACCGGTGGTGGAAGCGGTCGTTCCATTGAAGGTGACGGTTCCCGAGGTACCGAAATTGGAGCCATGGATCCTGACCTCGGTATCCACGAGTCCCGAATCGGGCTCCAGTTTGGAGATGATCGGCCCGGAAGGGGGAGGGGTCACGGTAAAGGTGACTCCAGCGCTCGACTGTCCACCGGAAGTCGTCACCACCACCGGACCGGTGGTGGCTCCCTCCGGCACTCGGACCCGAATGGTCTGGTCGTTCCATTGGATTGGCGAGGCCGTCAGGCCATTGAAGGTGACCGTACCCGTCTGGTCGCCGAAATTGGAGCCGTGGATCCTGACCTCGGCGTCCACGAAGCCCGAATCGGGATCCAGCCGGGAGATGACCGGCGCAGGGAGGGTCACGGTGAAGGAGACTCCAGCGCTCGACTGCCCGCCGGACGTCCTCACCACCACGGGCCCGGAGGTGGCTCCTGACGGCACGCTGGTTTGAATCTCGTCGGTGTCCCAACTGGTGGTCGAAGCGGTGGTTCCGTTGAAGGTGACGGTTCCCGAGGATGTCCCGAAATTCGACCCCTCGATGGTGACGTTGGCGTTCACGAGTCCCGAACTTGGGTCCAGCCGGGAGATTACCGGCGCAGGGAGGGTTACGGTGAAAGTGGCTCCAGCGCTTGACTGTCCACCGGACGTCCTCACCACCACGGGGCCGGAAGTGGCTCCGTCCGGCACACTGGTTTGAATCTCGTCGGCGTCCCAACTGGTGGTCGAAGCGGTGGTTCCGTTGAAGGTGACGGTTCCCGAGCTGGTCCCGAAATTCGACCCCTCGATGGTGACGCTGGCGTCCACCAGTCCCGAATTGGGATCCAGCCGGGAGATTACCGGCGCAGGGATGATCAGGGTGAAGGTGACCCCGGCGCTTGACTGTCCACCGGCCGTGGTCACCACCACCGGGCCGGAAGTGGCTCCCGTCGGCACGCTTGTTTGAATCTCGTCGGTGTCCCAACTGGTGGTGGAGGCGGTGGTTCCGTTGAAGGTGACGGTTCCCGAGGATGTCCCGAAATTGGACCCCTCGATGGTAACGTTGGCGCCGACCAGTCCCGAATCGGGATCCAGCCGGGAAATGTCCGGCGCGGGGAGGGTCACGGTAAAGGTGACTCCAGCGCTCGGCTGCCCATCGACCGTCACCACCACCAGCCCCGTGGTGGCTCCCTCCGGCACCCTTGTCTGAATCTCGTCGCTTGCCCAACTTGTCGTCGAAGCGGTGGTTCCGTTGAAGGTGACGGTCCCCGAGGATGTCCCGAAGTTCGAGCCCATGATCTTGACGTTGGCGCCCACCAGTCCCGAATCGGGCTCCAGTTTGGAGATGATCGGCCCGGAAGGGGGAGGGGTCACGGTAAAGGTGACTCCAGCGCTTGACTGTCCACCAGCCGTCGTCACCACCACCGGCCCGTCGGTAGCTCCATCTGGCACTCGGACCCGAATGGTCTGGTCGTTCCACTGGATTGGCGAGGCGGTTATGCCATTGAAGGTGACCGCGCCCGTCGTTGCGCCGAAATTGGAGCCGTGGATCCTGACCTCGGCGTCCACGAAGCCGGAATCGGGGTCCAAACGGGAGATTACCGGCGCAGGGAGGGTCACGGTGAAGGTGACTCCAGCGCTCGACTGCCCGCCAGCCGTCCTCACCACCACCGTACCGGTGGTGGCTCCCTGCGGCACACTTGTCTGAATCTCGTCGGTGTCCCAACTGGTGGTCGAAGCGGTGGTTCCGTTGAAGGTGACGGTTCCCGAGGATGACCCGAAATTGGAGCCTTCGATGGTGACGCTGGCGTCCACCAGTCCCGAACTTGGGTCCAGCCGGGAGATTACCGGCGCAGGGATGGTCACGGTGAAGGAGACTCCCGCGCTCGACTGTCCACCGGACGTCCTCACCACCACCGGCCCCGTGGTGGCCCCCGACGGCACCTTTGTCTGAATCTCGTCGCTGCCCCAACTGGTGGTGGAGGCGGTGGTTCCGTTGAAGGTGACGGTTCCCGAGGATGACCCGAAATTGGAACCCTCGATGGTGACGTTGGCGTCCACCAGTCCCGAATCGGGATCCAGCCGGGAAATTACCGGCGCAGGGAGGGTCACGGTGAAGGAGACTCCAGTGCTCGACTGTCCACCGGAGGTCCTCACCACCACCGGCCCCGTGGTGGCCCCCGACGGCACACTTGTCTGAATCTCGTCGGCGTCCCAACTAGTCGTCGAAGCGGTGGTTCCGTTGAAGGTGACGCTGCCGGTCTGGCTGCCGAAATTGGAACCCTCGATGGTGACGTTGGCGTCCACCAGTCCCGAATCGGGATCCAGCCGGGAGATGACCGGCGCGGGGAGGGTCACGGTAAAGGTGACTCCGGCGCTCGACTGCCCACCGGAGGTCCTCACCACCACGGGCCCGGAAGTGGCCCCAGACGGCACGCTTGTCTGAATCTCGTCGCTGGCCCAACTGGTGGTCGAAGCGGTGGTTCCGTTGAAGGTAACGGTTCCCGAGGTGGTTCCGAAATTGGAGCCCTCGATGGTAACGCTGGCGTCCACCAGTCCCGAATCGGGGTCCAGCCGGGAGATGACCGGCGCAGGAATGGTCACGGTGAAGGAGACTCCAGCGCTCGACCGTCCACCGGACGTCCTCACCACCACCGGCCCGGAAGTGGCCCCAGACGGCACACTTGTTTGAATCTCGTCGCTGGCCCAACTGGTGGTCGAAGCGGTGGTTCCGTTGAAGGTGACGGTTCCCGAGGATGACCCGAAATTGGAACCCTCGATGGTAACCGAGGAGTTCACGAGTCCCGAATTGGGATCCAGCCGGGAGATCACCGGCGCAGGGAGGGTCACGGTGAAAGTGACGCCGGCGCTGGACTGTCCACCGGACGTCCTCACCACCACCGGCCCGGAGGTGGCCCCAGACGGCACGCTCGTCTGAATCTCATCGCTGTCCCAACTGGTGGTGGAGGCGGTGGTTCCGTTGAAGGTGACGGTTCCCGAGGTGGTCCCGAAATTGGATCCCTCGATAGTGACGCTGGCGTCCACGAGTCCCGAATTCGGATTCAGCCCGGAGATGACCGGCGCAGGGAGGGTCACGGTGAAAGTGACGCCGGCGCTGGACTGTCCACCGGACGTCCTTACTACCACCGGCCCGGTGGTGGCCCCAGACGGCACGCTTGTCTGAATCTCATCGCTGTCCCAACTGGTGGTGGAGGCGGTGGTTCCATTGAAGGTGACGGTTCCCGAGGATGACCCGAAATTGGAACCCTCGATGGTGACGCTGGCGTCCACCAGTCCCGAATTGGGATCCAGCCGCGAGATGATCGGCCGGGAAGCGGAAGGGGGCACGGTGAAGGTGACTCCGGCGCTCGACCGTCCGGCGGACGTTGTCACCACCACGGGTCCGGTGGTAGCTCCCTGCGGCACTTGAGCATGAATGATGTTGTGGTTCCATCGGCTCGGATCATGGGTCACGCCATTGAAGGTGACTGTGCCCTCCTGGTCGCCGAAATTGGAGCCCTTGATCTTGACCTGGGTAAGCACCGGGCCGGAATCGGGCTCCAGCTTGGAGATTGACGGCACGCCGGCGGTCACGTCGAAGGTGACCCCATTGCTCGACTCCCCATCGACCGTCACCACCACCGGCCCGTCGGTGGCTGTCGACGGCACCACCGCCTGGATCTTCTTGTCGTTCCAACCGTTCGTCGATGCGGCCGTTCCGTTGAACGTCACGCTTCCCGACGTACCGAAATTGGAGCCCTTGATCTTGATCTCGGTGCCCACGGGGGCGGAATCGGGCTCCAGCTTGGAGATGTTCGGCCCGGTAGGGGCGCTGGTCACGGTGAAGGTAACGCTATTGCTTGACTGACCACCAGCCGTCGTCACCACCACCAGCCCCGTGGTCGCTCCCTCCGGCACCCTTGCCTGAATCTTGTCGCTTCCCCAATTACTGCTCGGGTTCACCGGTGCGTTTGTTCCGTTGAACGTCACGCTTCCCGGGGACGTACCGAAATTGGAGCCCTTGATCTTGACGTTGGTGCCCACCGGACCCGAAGTGGGCTTCAGCTTGGAGATGACCGGCGCCGGCGTTTGAGCCATCAGGGCAGGTTGAACGTGTGCGGCCGCCAGCACCAGCAGAACGGCAGTGGCCAGGCTCTTGACCCGGTATCCTCTGCAACCTGACCATGGCGGTACGAGGTTCATGAAGCAGTCTCTTGGGGGGGCTCCCTCGCCTGTCCTAGCAGTCGATGCAGCGCACCTCTTCGAAGATGAGCGCCTGCCGGTCGGGATTCTCCCGGGCGTAATCGATCAGGCAGCGCACCGCCTTGCCGATGTCGGAAAGGCCATGGTTCCGGACCATCTGCTCCAGGAGTTCCACCTTGGCAGCTTCCAGTGGAATGGTCCGATCCATCTTGTCTTTCGTGGAGATCTCCTCTTTGAGGAGCGAAGCTAACTCTAATCTTATGGGAAAGGGCGCGGGAAAGACACCGGAAGGGGCAATGCGCCACGTAGCCGTGGGCGCCCGCCACAGCCTGGCGGCCCGCTTCCGCCCCCCACCGCATCAGCCTTCGCCATCCGGCTCGGCTTCTGCGACTCCCCCTCAAGGGGGGGAGTGATTGCCCCCGGGAGCGCGGGCGTCCCGCCCGCATGCTGTTGCTTAGGGTGGTCGCTGAGCTTCCGCGCGGCTTTGCAGGCAGCCACTACGTCGGCAGTAACCGCAACGGCCAGGCCGAAGGAGAGCCAGGGCGCCGCTGCCGGTCGATCCAGGTGGAGGAGATGGCCGAGGCCGTGCCAGTCATTGTGCGGGCGGGACGCCCGCGCTCCCAGGAAGCCTTCGACCACACATTAGACCGGGAACATGGTTTACATCTTGCCACGGTATCGGGCAAGGAGCTTGGTGCAGGCCTCGAGATCACTCCCCCCTTGAGGGGGAGTCGGCGAGAGGGCGGAGCCCGCAGTCGAGCCGGAGGGGGGCAAACGCGAGGATGCGCAGGGGAGGTTGTTGAATAACCGGAATTCAGGAACCGCCGATCCAAGCTATTCCAGTAATTCAACAACGTCCCCAATTCTCTCCCCGGCTTCTGCGACTCCCCCTCAAGGGGGGAGTGATTGCCCCCGGGAGCGCGGGCGTCCCGCCCGCATGCTGTTGCTTATGGTGGTCGCTGAGCTTCCGCGCGGCTTTGCAGGTAGCCACTACGTCGGCAATAACCGCAACGGCCAGGCCGAAGGAGAGCCAGGGCGCCGCTGCCGGTCGATCCAGGTGGAGGAGATGCCCGAGGCCGTGCCAGTCATTGTGCGGGCGGGACGCCCGCGCTCCCAGGAAGCCTTCGACCACACATTAGACCGGGAACATGGTTTACACCTTGCCACGGTATCGGGCAAGGAGCTTGGTGCAGGCCTCAAGATCACTCCCCCCTTGAGGGGGAGTCGGCGAGAGGGCGGAGCCCGCAGTCGAGCCGGAGGGGGGCAAACGCGAGGATGCGCAGGGGAGGTTGTTGAATAACCGGAATTCAGGAACCGCCGATCCAAGCTATTCCAGTAATTCAACAACGTCCCCAATTCTCTCCCCGGCTTCTGCGACTCCCCCTCAAGGGGGGGAGTGATTGCCCCCGGGAGCGCGGGCGTCCCGCCCGCATGCTGTTGCTTATGGTGGTCGCTGAGCTTCCGCGCGGCTTTGCAGGTAGCCACTACGTCGGCAATAACCGCAACGGCCAGGCCGAAGGAGAGCCAGGGCGCCGCTGCCGGTCGATCCAGGTGGAGGAGATGCCCGAGGCCGTGCCAGTCATTGTGCGGGCGGGACGCCCGCGCTCCCAGGAAGCCTTCGACCACACATTAGACCGGGAACATGGTTTACACCTTGCCAAGGAATCGGGCAAGAAGCTTGGTTCAGCGCTCAAGAATCACTCCCCCCTTGAGGGGGAGTCGGCGAGAGGGCGCAGCCCGCAGTCGAGCCGGAGGGGGGCAAACGCGGCGCCCCGTCGAGCCGGAGGGGGGGCAAACGCCGCGTCCCGTCGAGCCGGTGGGGGGAAGGGAACCGGCGAGATTGCCAGACAGGTGATCCACACCAGGGCGGAGCCCGCAGTCGAGCCGGAGGGGGGCAAACGCGACGCCCCGTGAGCGACTCTCAGCGGCGCCTTGGCGGCATCTGCGGTTAGCCGTGGGCGCAAGCCATTGGAAACCACTACGCCCCTTCGACGGCTTTGCCAAGCAGGCTGGCGGCGGCCTCCGGCAGGTCGAGCTGGAGGGCCAGGCGCCGGCCGGGAGGGGACATCTTCTTCCAGGTGCGGCGAAGAATATGGAGCAGCTTTTCTTCGGAATGCTGGCGGGAGAAGGCCTCGAGCTGGACCTCCAGAAAGACCAGGCAGACGGCGTCTTCCAAGGTCTGGGCTTCGAGATCGGTGCGCAGCCGCTCCTTTTGCAGCAGTTGCTGAACTCGGGTCACGGTGTGGGCGTCGTAGCCCACCCGCACCAGCACCTCGGCGGCGGTTCGGGTATGGAACCGGGCCAGGGCTTCTCGCCAGTCCCGATACCCCTTCCGGGTCATGGGGTAAGAGTCGCGGGGAATGGACCAGCGGCGGACGTGCTGGCTGCGGGCCGCCAGCCGAAGGGCCGCCGAGGCCTGGGGAGCCAGCCGTTCCACCCACTGGCTGAGCCGTTGGTGGTAGCCCAGGGACGCCAGGATGTTTTCCTGGCGGGCGCTTGCCGCGGGCTCCTCCCGGTGCATGCCGTCCAGAATGGCAAACGCCTCCTGTAATCTCGGATCGTTGTCGGTCATGATTATTTGCGGCTTGACACGAATCGCGCACTCGGTAGCCTGGCGGCGCCGGCGTCCACCCCCCACCGCATCAGCCTTCGCCTGTCGGTATTTCTCACCGGGTGGGCAAGGTGGCGGGTATTGGTTGGCCCCCCCACCGCATCAGCCTTCGCCTGTCGGCTCGGCTTCTGCGACTCCCCCTCGAGGGGGGAGTGATACTGGAGCGCTTTTTGCAGGCCGCAATATCACTCCCCCCTTGAGGGGGAGTCGGCGAGAGGGCGGAGCCCGCAGTCGAGCCGGAGGGGGGCATACGCGGCGCCCCGTCGAGCCGGAGGGGGGCAAACGCCGCGTCCCGTCGAGCCGGAGGGGGGGAAGGGAACCTGCGAGATTTTGCCAGACAGGTGATCCAGACCAGGGCGGAGCCCGCAGTCGAGCCGGTGGGGGCAGACGCCGGCTCCGCACCCCTCGCCAACCTTACCATGACCGCCCGCGGAAGGCACCCTTCCCACTCCCAGCCCGCCCCTCATGGTTTCAATCTGCGCTCCGGTTCGCTAGAATTGGGCCGCCCGGGTTCGACGCCTCCGCCGGCGCGGCACCGGCCCGGCCCGGAGCCTCGCGTACCTGCCCCTGCGAATTGGCCATGAATGCCGTCACCGTTGAAAACATCTCCAAGAATTACCGCATCTACCCCAAGCCCTCGGCCCGGCTGAAGGAGCTGGTCTTCCGCGGGCGCCGTTACCACCGGGACTTCTGGGCGCTGAAGGAGGTCAGCTTCGAGGTCAGGCAGGGCTCCAGTTTCGGGATCGTGGGAGAAAACGGGTCGGGCAAGAGCACCCTGCTCCAGATTATCGCCGGAACCATGACCCCGACCGCGGGCAGGGTAGGTCTGTGCGGGCGGGTGGCGGCACTGCTCGAGCTTGGGGCCGGATTCGACTCCGAGTTCACCGGCAGGGAGAACGCCACCCTGAATGCCGCCATCATGGGCCTGAGCCCCGAGGAGATTGCCGGGAAGATGCCCGAGATCGAGCGCTTTGCCGAAATCGGCAGCTTCGTCGACCAGCCCGTCAAGACCTATTCCAGCGGCATGTACGTGCGCCTGGCCTTTGCCATCGCCATCAATCTCGACCCCGAGATTCTGCTGGTGGACGAGTCGCTGGCGGTCGGGGACGTCTATTTCCAGCAGCGTTGCGTTCGCAAGCTTCGCCGGATGCGGGAGGACGGCAAGACTATCCTGCTGGTCACCCACGACGTGGCGGCGGTCAGGAACCTGTGCGATTCGGCGATCTGGCTGGAGCACGGCAGGATCAGGGATCGAGGCGCCCCCGACAAGGTGACCTCGCGCTACCTGGCGGCCCTGACCCAGCGGCGGGATCCCTATGCCGGCGAGAAGGCCCCCGAGGTTCCGGAACCGCTGCCGGACGCTGCCGCCGCAGAAGATCTGGCGGTGAGCACTCTCCCCAACGTCGACAGTCGCTGGGGCAACGGCGACGCCCGGGTCCTGGGCATTCGCCTGCTCGACCAGGCGGGCAGGGAGCCGCAAAGCCTCTATCACGGCGACCTGGTAACGGTCAGGGTTTCGGTCCGGTTCGACCGCCGGGTGGAATCGCCCATCATCGGGATTCTCATGCGCAACCGCCTGGGGGAGGAAATCTCCGGAAGCAACACCTCGGTGGAGGACCTCCGCTTGCCTCCGGCCCAAGCAGGCCGGATCTATACGGTGGACTTCCATCTGCAGCTTCCGGTGCTGCAGCCGGGCCATTACTATCTCACCCCGGCAGTGGCCAACGGGACCCATCGCGATTCGGTGATGTGCGACTTCGTGGAAAATGCCCTGAGCCTGACCTTGAAGCAGCGGGAGACGGTCTACGGCTACCTGAAGATGGGTTGCCGCATTGAATTGAGGCAGGTGAGTTCGGCAAAATCGAGGCTGGCCGGAGCCCGCGCCCCCGCGGGCTGAAGAGCCGATGCCGGGGTTGGCGAACCCGCCGGCCCAACCTGGAGGATTGCCGATCGATTCCGGAAAGGAGCAAGATGATCAAGGATGTGAAGGTGGTGCCACTGGTCGCCCACGTGGATGACCGGGGATATCTGGTCGAGATCTTGAGGAGCACCGACGGGCATTTCACCCGCTTCGGACAGGTCTACCTGGTGGGCGACATGACGCGCGGGACCATCCGCGCCTTTCACAAGCACGCCAGGCTGTGGGACTGGTTCTTTGTCAGCCACGGATCGGCCAAGTTCGTGCTGCGGGATGACCGGCCGGACAGCCCGACCTATAGTGAAATGCAGATTGTGGTATCGGGACCGCGGAATTCGGCCTTGATCGTGGTGCCGCCGGGCGTCTACCATGGGTGGATGGCTCTGGAGGACGACACCCAGCTCATCAGCATCGCCAGCGATGTGTACAACCGGGAGAAGCCGGATGAAGTCCGCATTCCCCCCGACTCCTTCGGGGACGTGTGGGAAGTCAAGGGAAGGTAGTGAGGATGCCGCCCGGGGGTAACGGCCCGGGCCGGGAAGAGGGAGGTTGGCCATGATTCTGGTGGTGGGGGGGGCAGGCTACATCGGCTCGGTGCTGGTACGGGAGCTGTTGGCCCGCGGCTACGCGGTCAGGGTCTTCGACCGCATGTTTTACGGAGATGCCGGCCTCCGCGAGCACAGGGAGCGCATCGAGCTGAAGAAGGGGGACGTCCGCACCATGGACCCCTCGGTGCTGGAGGGCGTCGAGGCCGTCATCAACCTGAGCGGCCTCTCCAACGATCCCACGGCGGAGTACAACCCCCAGGCCAACTATGAGATGAACACCCGGGCCAACCAATCTCTGGCCCGGCTCTGCAAGCGGCAGGGCATCCGGCGGTTTGTTTTCGCCTCCTCCTGCTCCATCTACGACGTGGGCATCACCGACGAGGAAAAGGACATCGTTCTGGACGAGACATCGCCGGTCCATCCCAAGGCGGCCTACGCCAGCTCCAAGTACCAGGCGGAGAGAGCCTTGCTGGAGCTGGCCGACCAGGACTTCTGCCCGGTCATTCTGCGCAAGGGCACGGTCTACGGCTTCTCTCCCCGGATGCGCTACGACCTGGTGGTCAACACCTTTCTCAGGGACGCCCTCTCCAAGGGACAGGTCACCACCCACTACGGAGGCGAGATGTGGCGGCCGCTGGTGGATATCCGGGATGCGGCCCAAGCCTACATCCTCTGCCTGGAAGCCAAGGAGGACAAGGTTGCGGGAGAGATCTTCAACGTGGTCAACCGTAACTTTCGCATTTCCGAGTTGGCGCTCCGCGTGGTCGGGGCCCTGAAAGAAGTCGGGGTGACAGTGGAGCTGAAACCGGAATACCGCTACCAGGGCGTCCGCAGCTACCGCGTCTCCGGCAAGAAGTTCCATCAAGTGCTGGGTTTCAACCCGGCGGTGACGGTGGAAGAAGCCGTCAAGGACATGGTGGAGAGCATCGCCCGCTACGGCTATACCGACTTTGACAACCCCCGCTACTACAATATCTCCTGGATGAAGCTCCTCGAGGAAGCCGACGCGATCATCCGGATCACCGGGTCGGTCTTCGACGCCGCCCCCGGCGCGCCATTCAAGCCGGCCGTGGTCGGGATGCGAAGCCGGGAGCCGGGGAGCCGCTGACTTGAAGATCCTGCTGATTGGAGCTTCCGGCCAACTGGGAACCGACCTGGTCGGAGCCCTGTCCCGCCACCAGCTGGTCACCCCGCCGCGCCACACCCTGGACGTCCTCCAACCCGATCGGATTCGCCAGGTCCTGCAGTCGGAGCGGCCTCGGGTGGTGATCAACACCGCGGCCTTCCACCAGGTGGACGCCTGCGAGTCCGAAGTCCTGACCGCCTTTCAGGCCAACGGAGAGGCCGTCAGGAACCTGGGCCTGGCCGCCCGGGACATCGATGCCGCCCTGGTGCACTACAGCACCGACTACGTCTTCGACGGCTCCGCCGCCCGGCCCTACCTGGAAAACGACCGCCCCCGTCCTCTCAACGTCTACGGCGCCTCCAAGCTGGCGGGCGAGCACCTGCTGGAATCGGTTTGGCAGAAGCATTTCCTGATCCGCACCAGCGGGCTCTACGGCCGCGCCGGCAGCCGCGGCAAGGGCGGCAACTTCGTCGAGACCATGATCCGGAAGGCCGAAAACGGAGAATCCATCCGGGTGGTCCACGACCAGCGGCTGACCCCCACCAGCACCCGCGAACTGGCGCGCAAGACCGTTGCCCTGATCGAGACCTCCTACTACGGCCTCTATCACGTCACCTCCGGGGGGAATTGCACCTGGTACGAATTCGCCCGGGAAATCTTCAGGCTGCTCGATATCGGGGCCGACCTGGCGCCCACCACCTCCGATAGCTTCGCCGCGGCGGCGCGGCGGCCGGCCTATTCGGTGCTGGCCAACCACCGCCTGGACGGGGTGGGGATGGATGACCTCAAGCACTGGAAGGACGCCTTGCGGGACTACCTGAGCGACCGCATCCGTCAGCCCGGGACCTGATCCATGGGGAGTCCTTTCAACGCCTTCTGGCCCAAGCTGGGCGCCCTGCTGCTGCTGGCTCCTTTCGACCTCCTGGTAGCCCTGGGAATCTGCCTGGGCGAGATCCTCTACCTCCCCTTCCGCCTGGTCCGCCGCAAGCCTCCCAAGCTGCGACCGCCGGACCGCCGCCTGGCCAGCCTGATCGTTCTCAACTGGGACGGAAAACACCTGCTGGAGGAGTTCCTGCCCAGCGTGCTGGAGGCCGTCCGGCAGGACGGGGGCGATCACGAGATCCTGGTGGTCGACAACGGTAGCCGGGACGACAGCCTGGCCTTTCTGAAAGCCCGCTATCCCCAGGTCAGGGTAGTGGAGCTGGGGCAGAACCGGCGGTTCACCGGGGGCAACAACGCGGGGGTGCGGGCGGCCGCCGGGGAAGTGGTGGTGCTGCTCAACAACGACATGGAGGTGGATCCGCACTTCCTGCGCCCCCTGCTGGAAGGTTTTCGGGACGAAAGCGTCTTTGCGGTGTCCTCCCAGGTCTTCTTCCAGGACAAGTCCCGCCGGCGGGAGGAGACCGGCAACACCCGGTCCCGCTGGCGGCAGGGGTTCCCCGAGCCCTACCACGACGAGGTCCCGCCGGGGCCGGCCGGGGCCTGTCTCCCCGTCTTCTGGGCCGGAGGAGGCTCCAGCGCCTTCGACCGGCGCAAGTTCCTGGCCCTGGGAGGCCTGGACAGGCTCTACGACCCCTTTTACCTGGAGGACGTGGATCTCTCCTACCAGGCCTGGAAGCGGGGCTGGAAGAGCCTGCTGGCCCCCGGCAGCCTGGTGGTGCACAAGCACCGGGGCACCAACCGTGGGAAGTTCGGCGACAACTTCGTTGACAACACCATTCGCAAGAATCAATATCTGTTCGTCTGGAAGAGCATCACCGACGCCCGCTGGATCCTGCAGCACTGCCTCTTCCTGCCGCTCACCCAGGCCCGGTTCATGGCCCAAACCAATGTCCGCTTCGAGCTTCGGGCCTTCTTCAGAGCCTTGCTTCAGTTTCCGGAAGCCCTCTACAAGCGCTACCGCCGCCGGGCCTGCTATCGCCGGACCGACGCCTCCATCTTCGCCGACACCTCCGGGAGGGATTTAGAATAGATCATCCCCGGGCGTCGGCCCCGGGGCTTCGAGTAGAGCCGCGAAGCGGCGCCAGTAACTAGCGGTGGGCATAAACCGGACGCTCCCCCACCGCATCAGCCATCGCCTGGCGGCTCGGCTTCTGCGACTCCCCCTCAAGGGGGGAGTGATACCTGAGGCTTGCATAAGGCGCTCCAGTATCACTCCCCCCTTGAGGGGGAGTCGGCGAGAGGGCGGAGCCCGCAGTCGAGCCGGAGGGGGGCAAACGCGGCGTCCCGTGAGTGAATGTCAGGGGCACGGGCTGAGCCGCGAATGCGGCGGCACGGGCAGCGCCGCGAATGCGGCGGCATGGGCAGCGCCGCGGACCGGCGGCACCTCGCCACGAGTGGAGCCGGCGGGAGTCGTCTTGGAGAAGCGGTGCGTTTCCGGAACCCTGCAATGAATCCGCCGCCTTCGCGGCTGTGGCAGCGTGGGATTCAGACGACCCCGGGCTCCCGCCTCCGCCGACAAGAGGACGCCGCCTTCGCTGCCAAACGCGACTTTTCTTGCGCTTCTCCTACGTTTCCCTGCAGGCGACACGAAGCCGCAGCTACGCTGCTTTATAAGGAAGGCCTGTAGGGGGCGTTTACTCGGGTGAGCAACGTCAACCGCGGCTACACCGCTCTCCCCTAAATCACAACACTGCTGGGGGGAGGGATTTTTTTAGTGGATCATCCCCGGGCGGCAGTCCGGGAGTTCGGGCGGATTCGGCGGGAGTCGTCTTGGAGAAGCGGTGCGTTTCCGGGACCCTGCAATGAATCCGCCGCCTTCGCGGCTGTGGCAGCGTGGGATTCAGACGACCCCGGGCTTCCGCCCGGGGCTACACGAAGCCGCAGCTACGCTGCTTTATAAGGAAGGCCTGTAGGGGGCGTTTACTCGGGTGAGCAACGTCAACCGCGGCTACACCGCTCTCCCCTAAATCACAACACTGCTGGGGGGAGGGATTTTTTTTAGTGGATCATCCCGGGGCGGCAGCCCGGGGGTTCGAGTGGAGCCGGCGGGAGTCGTCTTGGAGAAGCGGTGCGTTTCCGGAACCCTGCAATGAATCCGCCGCCTTCGCGGCTGTGGCAGCGTGGGATTCAGACGACCCCGGGCTTCCGCCCGGGGCTACACGAAGCCGCAGCTACGCTGCTTTATAAGGAAGGCCTGTAGGGGGCGTTTACTCGGGTGAGCAACGTCAACCGCGGCTACACCGCTCTCCCCTAAATCACAACACTGCTGGGAGGCGGGATTTTTTTTAGTGGATCATCCCCGGGCGGCAGCCCGGGAGTTCGAGTAGAGCCGCGTAGGCGGCGCCAGCACTTAGCCGTGGGCGTAAGCCCATGGAAAGGGTTAGCGTAAGAGTCGAGCCGCGTAGGCGGCGACAGCACTTCGCAGTACGCGTAAGCCCATGGAAAGCTCCGGGAGGACCGGGATGACCAGGGAAGAACGGCGGCGGCTGGCCGAAACCCCTCCAGCCTGGATGTATGAATTCGACCTGGGAGACGGTATCCTCACCCCGCTGCTGGGCGAGGAGCTTCGCCAGGTGCACCGGACCCGCGAAAGCATGATCCTGCCGGCGCTGGAGGAGTGCTTTCCGGAGGGCCTGGCCGGCCTGGATTGCCTGGACGTGGCCTGCAACGAAGGCTATTTCAGCTTTCTGCTCCACCGCCAGGGGGCACGGGTGAGGGGGATCGACGTGCGGCCCCTGAACATCCAGCGGGCCCGGACCGTGCAGCGGATTCAGGGCCAGGACCCCGGGCGGCTGGCCTTTGCCGTGGAGGATTTCCTGGACAACCGGGATCCTCCGGACCGCTACGATCTGACCCTGTTTCTGGGAGTCCTCTACCATCTTGAGAGTCCCATGGGCGCCCTGCGGATTCTGCATCGCATCACCCGCCGGCTGTGCGTGGTCGAGACCCAACTGACCCGCCAGCAAGCTCCGGTGGTGAGCGGCTGGGGACAGACCGGCAAGTTCCTGGAACTGCCGGCGGCTCTGGCCATTTACCGGGAGCCCGACGTCGGGGAGAATCGTCTGGCGGCCCACCGGGGCTTGAGCTTCATCCCCAACGACGCCGCCGTGCGCCAGATGCTGTCGGCGGCCGGCTTTTCCAGGGTGGCGCCGGTGGCGCCGCCCGCGGGCGCCAACCCCCAGTATCTCCGCCGGGACCGAGCCATCTACCTGGCGTTCAAGTGATGCGCCGGACGTGCTGCCGCCATCTTCGCGGTTCGGCTGAACCCCGGGGGGATGATCATGTTGAAAAAATCCTCTCCCCCCGGCAGTGTTGTGATTTAAGGGAGAGCGGTGAAGCCGCGGTTGGAGTGGCTGACCTGGCGAAACGCCGCCTACAGGCCTTCCTTATAAAGCAGCGTAGCTGCGGCTTCGTGTAGCCCCGGGCGGGAGCCCGGGGTCGTGTGAGCCCCGCGCGGCCGAAGCCGCGTAGGCGGCGAATAAGAATCGCCATTCCGGAGACGCATGGCGTCTCAAGAGGGACGCCGATTTCGCGGCCGCAGCCGCGCAGTCGTGTGAGCCCCGCGCGGCCGAAGCCGCGTAGGCGGCGAATAAGAATCGCCATTCCGGAGACGCATGGCGTCTCAAGAGGGACGCCGATTTCGCGGCCGAAGCCGCGCAGTCGTGTGAGCCCCGCGCGGCCGCAGCCGCGTAGGCGGCGAATTAATTACAAGGTCTGGGAGACCCACGGCATCTCCAAAGGGATGCCAACGTCGATCCTCCGGCTCCCCCAATTGCCCATGAACCCCCTGAACATACTGGTGCTGACCGCCTATCCCCCGGGTCTCGGCCTCCACGGCGGCGCCCAGCGCATGTATTACAATTTGAAGATCCTGGCCGCCAAACATCGGGTCACGCTGATTTCCTTTATCGAGCACGAATGCGAGAGAGAGCTGCTGGAAAGGCTGAAGCCGCTGGGAGTGGAGGCCAGGGCGGTCCGGCGCCGGCCGGTTCCGGTCCGGCACCTGTGGATACCCAGGCCGGCCGAGCACTATGAGTTCGCGGGCGCCGAGATGGCCGCCGAAGTCCGCCAGGTGCTCGGGAGCCGGCAGGTCGACGTCATCCAGGCCGAATATCTCCAAATGGCCCAGCACGTCCCCCGGGACGGCGTCCGGCGCAAGGTCCTCACCCTCCACGAGGTGCAATACGCCAATGCGGCCCAGGCCTTCCGGAGGGCCGGCAACCCATGGACCGGGGCCGGGAAGTGGTACGACTGGATGGCGCAGCTCAACTACGAGGTCCGGTCCTGTGCGCGCTTCGACGCCGTGGTCTGCATGACCGGCGAGGACGCTCAGCTCCTGGCGGAATTCGTGCCTCCATCCAAGCTGTGTACCATTCCCATTGGAGTCGACAGCGGTTTCTTCCGGAGCGGCCCGGTTTCCGGTGACGCCTGCCGCAAAAAGAAGATGCTCTTCGTGGGCAACTACCGCCATACCCCCAACCAGGAATCGGTGCACCATATGGTCGAACGAATCCTGCCGGGAATCCTGCGCCGGGTCCCGCAGGCCGAGTTCTGGGTGGCGGGCGGCAATGCCGAGATGCTGGACCGGGAGAGGCTGGACCGCCATCCCGGGGTCCGCCTGCAAGGCTACGTCGAGGACCTCCGGCCCCTTTACCGGGAGTGCGCCGTTTTCGCCGCCCCCATCCTCTCCGGAAACGGCATGCGGGTGAAGTTGCTGGAGGCGCTTTCCATGGGCATGGCCGTGGTCACCACCCCGCTGGGAGCCCAGGGGTTCCGGGCCCGCCACGGGGAGGAGTTGCTGATTGCCGATTCCCCGGAGGCCTTTGCCTCCGCCTCCGTCGAGTTGCTGCAGGACGGTGGCCGCCGGGCCGAGTTGGGCTCCAGGGCCCGCCAGCTGATCCGCCGGCGCTACGACTGGAGCGTCATCGGCCGGCAATTCCTGGAAGTGGTCGAGGCTGGTCATGCCTGACAAGGTCCTGCTGGTCTGCTCCTCCACCGCCGCCAACATCCAGAAGGCCCGGGAAATCCTCCGGCGGCGAACCTCTTTCGACCGGCCCGAGTTTCACCTGCTGTGCAGCCCTTCCGATCTCCCCTATCTGCAGAAGGCGCCGCCCGCCCGCCGGGTCTGGGTCTTTCCCCACCGGCGCGACCTCGGCAAAGGTTTCAGGCTGTGGCTGCGGATCCTGAGACAGCGCTACCGGGCGGTGGCGGTCCTCTGGTGCGGCGACCGGGCCCGCCAGCGCCCCAAGCTCTTTGCCCTGGCCTGCGGCGGCAGGCGCATCCTGGTCTTCGACGAGCGCCTGCAGTGCTCCCCGCTCAGCGCCACCCTGCTGGGCAGGTTGCTGGCCGCCCGCGCCCGCAGGCGCCGCTGGAACGCCGGGCCGCTGGGACGGGTGCTGGCGGTGGCGCGGGTGCTGCTGTGGCCCCTGGCGGCGGGGGCCGGGTTGCTGGCGCGGTGGCTGCTGATTCCGGTGCGCTTCCTGCTCCTGGTCGCGGCGGTGTTGGCGCTCTACGCCGGCCGGCGGAAGCCGGGAGAAGGACCGGAGCCCCCCGGGGGCTCATGATGGCGGGGCGCAACGATCCGGGGTGGGTTCCTCCGGTTCTGTTCTCCCCAGATCCCGATACGTCGGCCGGGCGAGGATCTTTTTAATTGATAATCCCCGGGCGTCAGCCCGGGGGTTCGAGTTGAGCCGCGAATGCGGCGGCAGCGCTTAGCCGTGGGCGTAAGCCCATGGAAAGCTCGGCGATCAAGTTGAGCCGCGTAGGCGGCGACAGCACGTAGCCCTGGGGCGCGGGCGGCGTCATTCTGGTAAAGCAGTGCGTTTCGGACCCGGCTATTAATTCGCCGCCTACGCGGCTGCGGGGGGTGGTGGGTTGACGTCGCTCTGGGAAGGGCAGTGGGTTCCCGGAACGGCGCCCTTAATCCGCCGCCTACGCGGCTGCGTCAGCGGGGAATACGACGTCCATGGGCTCACGCCCACGGCTAAGTGCTGGCGCAGCTACGCTGCTTTATAGGGAAGATCTGTAGGGGAGGTTTCCTCGGGTGAGCCACGCCAACCGCGGCTTCACCGCTCTCCCCTAAATCACAACACTGCCGGTGGGAAAGGATTTAATTGAGGGCCGCTCTCCCCAAAATCACGACACTGCAGGGGGACAGGATTAATAGAATAGTCCCTGGGCGCCAGCCCGGGGCATCGAGTTGAGCCGCGAATGCGGCGGCAGCACTTAGCCGTGGGCGTGAGCCCATGGAAAGCATGGCGTTAGTGTTGAGCCGCGTAGGCGGCGGCAGCACGTATGGCCGAGCATCAGCGTGGGGCCCCCCCTCGCTGGAACCGTGCCACTGGGTGGGGGCAACGATTATTTATAAGGATACTCCCCGGGCGCAGCTCGGGGGTTCGAGTGGAGCCGCGGAGCGGCGGCAGCACGTGGAGCCGCGGAGCGGCGGCAGCACGTGGAGCCGCGAATGCGGCGGCAGCACTTAGCCGTGGGCGTGAGCCCATGGAAAGCCCCTACGCGGCAAAGAAGCTCATTAGTCTTTTAGTTTTTCTTCGTGCCCCTTCGTGCCCCTTCGTGCCCCTTCGTGCCCCTTGGTGGATCAGGATTTATTCGGGCGGGTTAGACTTTTTCCCGCTGCCGTTCATCTCGTCACTGTGAGGAGCTCACTTGGAGCTGGTTCGACTGACCGACAGGGATCTGGTAGCAAGAGCGGCTGGCGGTGACGCCGGCGCCTTCAATCTCCTGGTGAGCCGATGGGAGAAGAAGCTCTTCAACTACGCCTTCCGCTTGACAGGGAACCGTGAGGATGCTCTCGACGTTTGCCAGGACACCTTTCTCAAAGCCTTCCAGCAGATGGACCGCCTTCAGGACCCCGGCCGGTTCGCGGGGTGGCTCTTCACCATCGCCCGCAACTTCTGCATGGCCCACTTCCGCACCAGGCAGCGGCGGGCCGAGGACGGCGAAGGACCGGACCCCCGGGGCCTGGATGCCCTTCAGGCCAAGCGGTCGCCGGCGCGCCTGGGAGACCTGCGGGAGCTGGAGCCGCCCGAGCTCCGCCTGCTGGTGGAGGGGGCGCTGGACCGGCTCTCCTTCGAGCAGCGGGAGGCGGTGGTGCTCAAGGTTTTCGAGGGGCTCCGGTTCGATGAGATTGCAGGCATTGCGGGGTGTCCGCTGAGCACCGCCAAGTCTCGGATGTACCTGGGGCTGAGCCGGCTCAAGAGCATCCTGAACGACGATCCAGGGAGGAAATCATGAATTGCGAGCGATGCCGGGAACTGTTCCCCGAGACGATCGGGGAAGAACTGCACCCCCGGTTGGCCGGGGAGCTCCGGCAGCATCTGGCGGGCTGCGCCGATTGCCGGAAAGAGTTGGAGCTGCTGGGCCGAACGGCCTCCGTCCTGAAGGCCGCCTGGCCCGAGGAAGCCATCCCCGAGCCCCTGACCTTCGGCCGCCCGGGGAGGGCTGCCGTTGCCGGCGGCCTCGGTTCCTTCTGGCGGCAGCCGCCCCGCATGGCCTGGCTGGGCCTGGCGGCGGCGGCCTGCCTGGTGGTCTGCCTGGGGACCCTCTCCTTCCTGAACGCCCGCGTCGAGATCGGTCAGGGAAGCTTCAGCCTCTCCTTCGGACCCGAGCTCCCGCCGCCGGTCCTGCAACAAGCGGCCTCCCCCGGCGATTCCGCGGCCTATGTCGAGGCCCGGCTCCCCCGCCTGGTGGACCGGGAGATCGGCCGACTGCGGCAGGCCTGGGAGGCCCGGCTCCAGCAGGCCGTGGCCCGCGCCCAGTCCCAGTGGAGAGAGCAGCGCTCGATCGATCTCCGGCAGGTCAACGGAGACCTGAGTTATCTGCTGAGGCTTCAGCAGGCCATGCGCCAGGAGACGGTCCGCAACGAGGTGCTGATCGGCTCGGTGGCCGACCGCTACCTCCCCCGTCCCGCGGATGCGGTTGCCAGATAGGTCCGGCGGCAGCCCGCATTAACCCGAGGAGCAGCTTATGAACAAGCAAATTCTTTTGATCCTGATCCTGGCCGTGGCCTGGACGTTTTCCGGGCCGGCGGCCCCCGGACCCATCGACCCGTCCGGAGCACCCCCGGCCACCGAAACCGACGCCCCCCCGTCCCCTGACGCCGGAGCTGGAACTGATTCCGCTACCGACTCCAACGCCGGCCCCGAAACCGCCGCCGACCAGGGCGCGGAAGCCGCCACGCCGGTCGACCCGGCCCAACTTCGAGGCCAGATCGAGCAGTTCCAGGCCGTCATCGAAGACGCCCTGCGGCAAAACGTCCCCAGCACCGTTCTCAGCGCTCCCCGGGGAGCCTACCTGGAGGACTACGGGGCCGTCTTTTCCACCGAAGCCAGCCTCTACCGCATCCGTCTCATCACGCCCTTCAGCCGCAGGCCCTACAGCCAGGAGGAGCTGGATGAGGCCCACCGGGCGGCTCTGGAGCGGTTGGAGCGTTTCAAAGAGGACCTCCGCCAGGCCCTGGCCGACCACGGCTCCCTGCTGGGGCAGTTGAAGCCCGACCACACCCTGGCCGTGATCGTCCACCTCTACAACGGCGTGGCCGACCCCCGGCGGCCCTACCCCTCCCAGTTGATCTTCAAGGCCAGGGCGGCTTCGGTCAACGATTACCGGGAGGGGAAGATCACCATGGAGGAACTGGTCCGCCAAGTGCGGATCAGTCAGTTCTAGGCAAGATCGAATGGCGACTCGCAAGCTCATCGGACGAATCTTGATGGATCGGAACCTGATCTCCCCCCCGGAGCTGCAGAACGGCCTGGCCCTGCAGCGGGAGCGGCGGGACAAGATCGGCCGCATCCTGCTGGATCTGGGGTACCTTTCCGAGCAGGACCTGCTGGACGCCCTCTCGGCCCAGCATGGGACCGAGCTCATTCCGGCCGAGGCTTTTCCGGCGGTGCCCCTGGTGGTGGACAAGCTCTCCCCCAAGTTTCTGCGTCAGTTCAGGATCCTGCCCCTGGACCAGCAGGACGGGGTGCTGGCGGTGGCCATGGCCGACCCCTCCGACCGGGACACCCTGGAGTCCCTGAGCATGTTCACCGGGCTGGAGATCCGGGTGGGCCTGGGCCGGGAAGCCGAGATCGACGAAGCCCTGGAACGGCTCTACGGGGGATCGGACGAGTGGACCAAGGCGGTGCAGGAATCGGGCGAAGTCCTGGACGAAGCCGGGGGCATCGCCGAGAACATCGAGCAACTGAGGGACATGGCCTCCGAGGTCCCGGTGATTCGCATGGTCAACCAGATGATCTCCCGGGCGGTCGAGCGCCGGGCCAGCGACATTCACCTGGAGCCCTTCGAGAAGGACTTCCGGGTGCGCTACCGGATCGACGGCATCCTGTACACCATGGACTCTCCCTCCCCCGAGCTGAAGGCCGCCGTCATCTCCCGCCTCAAGCTGATGGCCAAGCTGAACATCGCCGAGCGCCGGCTGCCCCAGGACGGCCGCATCCAGCTCAAGGTGCTGGGCAAGGAGATCGACCTGCGGGTCTCCACCCTGCCCACCCTCTACGGGGAGAGCCTGGTGATGCGCATCCTGGACAAGAGCGACGCCAGCGGCTTCGAGCTGAAGCGCCTGGGGTTCCCCGACGACATCCTGGCCTCCATGGAGAAGCTGACGGCCCTGCCTTACGGCATCCTGCTGGTGACCGGCCCCACCGGAAGCGGCAAGTCCACCACCCTCTACAGCGCCATGAAGCGGATCAACCACCCCGACAAGAAGATCATCACCATCGAGGACCCGGTGGAGTACCAGATGGACGGGATCAACCAGATCCACGTCAACACCCAGATCGGGCTGACCTTTGCCGCCGGCCTGCGCCACATCGTGCGCCAGGACCCCGACGTGATCATGGTGGGGGAGATCCGCGACCTGGAGACGGCCGAAATCGCCATCCGGGCGGCCCTCACCGGCCACCTGGTCTTCAGCACCCTCCACACCAACGACGCCGCCAGCGCCGTCACCCGCCTGGTGGACATGGGGGTGGAGAACTACCTGCTGGCCTCCTGCCTGGCAGGGGTGCTGGCCCAGCGGCTGGTGCGCATCATCTGCCAGCGCTGCAAGTCGGGCTACGCCGGCGATGCGGCCCGCCTGCGCTCGCTGGGGTTCCCCCTCAACGGCGGCGCCGAGGTCACCCTTTACCGGGGTGAGGGATGCGAGGCCTGCGGGTTTACCGGGTATGAGAACCGCAAGGGGATCTTCGAGCTGATGCGCCCGGACGAGGAGATCCGCCGCATGATCGTGGCCAAGGAGGCCTCCAACGTCATCGGCCGCTATGCCCGGGAGCGGGGCATGAGGACGCTACGGGAGGACGGGTTCGAGAAGGTCAAGTCCGGCCTGACCACCCTGGAAGAGCTTGTGCGGGTCACGCAGGAGGTGTGATAGGTCGCGCGGAGGCTTGTACGTGTTCAGCGTTTTTTTTGAAGGGCGTCCCCTGCTGTCGCCGCCTTCGCGGCTCAATGGAGTGGGGGCATCCGTTTCCATGGGCTCACGCCCACGGCTAAGTGCTGCCGCCGCATTCGCGGCTCCACTCGAACCCCCGGGCTGGTGCCGGGGGATCAAAAGAATCCTGTCCTGTCAGCAGTGTCGGGATTTTAGGGAGAGCGGCTCTCTCCAGTTTGGCGCAGCGGAGCTATGTGCTGTCGCCGCCTTCGCGGCTCAATGGAGTGGGGCATCCGCTTCCATGGGCTTACGCCCACGGCTAAGTGCTGCCGCCGCATTCGCGGCTCCACTCGAACCCCGGGCTGGCGCCCGGGGATCAAAAGAATCCTGTCCCGTCCGCAGTGTCGGGATTTTGGGGAGAGCGGCTCTCTCCAGTTTGGCGCAGCGGAGCTATGTGCTGTCGCCGCCTTCGCGGCTCAATGGAGTGAGGCATCCGCTTCCATGGGCTTATGCCCACGGCTAAGTGCTGCCGCCGCATTCGCGGCTCCACTCGAACCCCGTGCCGGCGCCCGGGGATCAAAAGAATCCTGTCCCGTCAGCAGAGTCGGGATTTTGGGGAGAGCGGCTCTCTCCAGTTTGGCGCAGCGGAGCACCGTGCTGTCGCCGCCTACGCGGCTCAATGGAGTGGGGTATCCGTTTCCATGGGCTTACGCCCACGGCTAAGTGCTGCCGCCGCATTCGCGGCTCCACTCGAACCCCGGGCTGGCGCCCGGGGATCAAAAGAATCCTGTCCCGTCCGCAGTGTCGGGATTTTAGGGAGAGCGGTGAAGCCGCGGTTGGCGTGGGTCACTCGAGCAAACGCCGGCTACAAGGCTTCCCTATAAAGCGGCGAAGCCGCGGCAGCACTTAGCCCCGGGTGTGAGCCCGGGGTCGTTTGAAATCTTCGCTCCCCTAGCCGCGTAGGCGGCGAATTAGTAGCGTCATTCGGGAACGCACAGCCTGTTTCGAACAACGCTGAACGCGCGCTGCCGTGAGCTCGCGCGCACCAAGAACACACATGCCTACCTTCTTCTATAGGGCAGTCGGCAAGGACGGCGGGATGGTCAACGGCGTGGTGGAAGAATCCAGCGACCGGGCCGCCGCCCTCAAGCTGCAGGACATGGGGCTGGTCCCCCTCCATCTGGGGACGCGGCGCAGCCGGCGCATCTGGGACATGGAGATTGGCTGGAGCCCGGGCGGCATCGGCTCCAGGGACCTCATGTTCTTTACCCAGGAGCTCTCCACCCTGGTCAACTCCGGCCTGCCGCTGGACCGCAGCCTGGCCATCTGCAAGGAGCTTTCCGCCAAGAAGAAGCTGCAGGCCCTGGCCGACGAGATCCTGCAGGACCTCAAGCGGGGCAGGACCCTGGCCGACAGCCTGGCCGCCCACCCGCGGGTCTTCTCCAAGCTCTACGTCAACATGGTGCGGGCCGGAGAAGCCGGCGGCGCCCTCCCCCTGGTGCTGGAGCGCCTGGTCGAGTTCCAGCAGTCGGCCGACGAGCTGAGGAGCTACCTGATCTCCTCCCTCATCTACCCGGCCCTGCTGACCCTGGTGGGGGCCGCCTCCATCGTGGTGCTGCTGAACTACGTCATTCCCCGCTTCGCCGAGATCTTTCAGGAGGCCGGACAGGCCCTGCCCCTTCCGACGCAAATACTGCTGGGCGTGAGCGGGTTCACCCGGGGCTACTGGTGGGTCTTCCTGCTGGTCCTGGGAGGCCTGGGGGTGGGCTTCTCCCGCCTGCTGGCCAACCCCGGCGGGCGGTTGTGGTGGGACGGGCTCAAGCTGAGGACCCTGGGCATCGGAGAGATCCTGAAGAAGGCGGAGGTGGCCCGGATCTCCCGCACCCTGGGGACCCTGGTGCACAACGCCGTCCCCCTGGTGCAGGCCCTGGGCATCGTGAGAGAGATCAGCGGCAATCGGGTCATCGCCCAGGCCATCCGGACGGTGGCCGAGGGGGTCAAGCGGGGAGAAGGGGTGGCCCGTCCCATGCGGCAGGCGGGAGTCTTTCCGCCCCTGGCCGTCCACCTCATCGAGGTGGGCGAGGAGACGGGGCGCCTGGACGCCATGCTGCTGCGGCTGGCCGAGATCTACGACAGGGACGTGCGCTCGGCGGTCAAGAGCTTCATCGCCCTGTTCGAGCCGGTCATGATCCTGGTCATGGGCCTGGTCATCGGGGGGATCGTCATCTCCACCGTGCTGGCGATGGTCAGCATCCACGAGTTGCCGGTTTGAGGGGGAATTCGGGTCGAACGGATGCCATGTCGAGGCATCCGGGGCACCCGAGGCCCCCGAGAGGAGAAAACGCAATGAAGGCGCCAAGGTTCGAACCCAATCGCACATCCTCCGGCGGGGCGGCTGCCCTGTCCCAGCGCCGGCGGCAGAGGGGCTTCACCCTCATCGAGCTGCTGGTGGTCATGGTGATCATCGGCCTGCTGGGAGCCCTGGTGGGCCCCCGGCTGTTCCGCAACGTGGGCCGCAGCAAGATCACGGCGGCCAGGGCCCAGATCGCCATGTTCCAGAGCGCCCTGGGCCAGTACAAGCTGGAGGTGGGCGTCTTTCCCAGCTCCGAGGAGGGGCTGCAGGCCCTGCGGATCAAGCCCCTCTCGGCCGACAACTGGGACGGGCCCTACCTGCAGAAGGAGATCCCGCTGGATCCCTGGAACCACGAGTACTTCTACCGCTTTCCGGGAGAGTACGGGGATCAGCCCGACATCATCTCCTACGGGGCCGACGGCCGCGAGGGCGGGGAGGACGAAAATGCCGAGGTGGTCAGTTGGCGCTAACCAACAGTGGCAGCGGCAGGTTAGCGGCCGCGTTCCGGAAGGGTGCTTCCAATTCGATGCCTTCGCGTCTCTGTCTGGCCCCCCCACCGCATCAGCCTTCGCCTGCGGCTCGGCTTCTGCGACTCCCCCTCAAGGGGGGCAACCGCAGGGCCTGTGTAGATGTGCTGGTGGGCAAGGTGGCGGGTATTGGTTGGTCCCCCCACCGCATCAGCCTTCGCCTGCGGCTCGGCTTCTGCGACTCCCCCTCAAGGGGGGCAACTGCAGGGCCTGTAAAGATGGGCAAGGGGGGCGAGGTGGCGGGTATTGGTTGGCCCCCCCTCCGCATCAGCCTTCGCCTGCCGGCTCGGCTTCTGCGACTCCCCCTCCAGGGGGGAGTGATACTGAAGCGTCTTATGCAGGCCTCAAGAATCACTCCCCCCTTGAGGGGGAGTCGGCGAGAGGGCGGAGCCCGCAGTCGAGCCGGAGGGGGGCAGCCGCGGCGTCCCATCGAGCCGGAGGGGGGCAAACGCGGCGTCCCGTCGAGCCGGAGGGGGCAAACGCCGCGTCCCGCGAGTGACTACCAGCGGCAGGGGCAGCGAGGCGTCGGCGTGGCGCCCATTTCACAATCACGCTAAACGCGTACCGGGCGCCAGCCCGGGGGTTCCAGCCGAGCCGCGAAGCGGCGTCCGCACTTAGCCGTGGGCGTAAGCCCATGGAAAACGACGCCCCACACCCCGAGCCGCCAAGGCGGCGACAGCAGATGGCCCTGGGCGAAAACCGGTCGCAAGCCATTGGAAAGCAGCCGAGGACGGCGATGACATCCCGATCGACAAGAAACACAGCCGGCTTCACCCTGCTGGAGATGCTGGTGGTGCTGGTGCTGGTGGCGGTGATAACCGCGGTGGCCGTGCCCGTCGCCGGGGCCGGCATCCAGACCCTGCGCCTGCAGAGCGCCGCCCGCCATGTCGCCGCCGCCCTCCGGCTGGCCCGGGGCCGGGCCATCCGCCAGCAGGAGATCCACCTGGTGAGCCTGGACCGGGAGCAGGGCCGGGTGACCGTGGCCAGCGGAGACCTCGAGTTCCAGCGGTCCTTTAGCCTTCCGCAGGGCGTCCGCCTGCAAGAGGCGGTGCTGCTGGACGGGACTCCGCCGCCCCCGGGTCCCCCGCCGGAGCGCACCGACTTCTTCTTTGCCCCCAACGGGCTCTCCCAGGCCCTGGAAATCCGGCTGGTCAATGCCCGCGGCCGCTCGCTCAGGGTGGTCCAGAGCTCCTTCAGCCGCTCGCCCCGCATCCTGCGGGTTCCGTCGGGAGAGAAGTAGCGAGGCCATGCCTCAGACCGAAAAAGATATCCACGAAGGGCCACGAAGAACGGCGAAGGGCCACTAAGGGGTTGGAGGAGGATCGATAGGGATCCGCCAAGGGTCGGGAAGGGGGAAAAAGAGTTATCCACGAAGGACCACCAAGGACGACGAAGGGCCACGAAGCGAGATGGATCTGCTTCAACGGAGCCCGCAGTCGAGCCGTTGGGGGGGCACCTCCCCCGCCTCGTGATTCACAGGGATAATTTACATCGATGCACAGGATGCACAGGATTTTTTCAGGAAACGGCTGGCTTGTAATCCTGGGCAGCCGCAAACCCGCACCGGATCATCGCCGGAGTCAGCTCCCCGCGCAGCAACCCCTCGTCCTGTTTATCCTGTGCATCCTGTGCATTGATGTTCATAAAAAAATATCGATTCCCCGGCGCCGACCCGGCTCCCCACCGCATCAGCCTTCGCCTGCCGGCTCGGCTTCTGCGACTCCCCCTCAAGGGGGGAGTGATACCTGAGGCCTGCATAAGGAGCTCCAGATCACTCCCCCCTTGAGGGGGAGTCGGCGAGAGGGCGGAGCCCGTAGTCGAGCCGGAGGGGGGCAAACGCGGCGCCCCATCGAGCCGGAGGGGGGCAAACGCGGCGCCTCATAATTCACATGGACGAACGGGATATACAAGATTGCCTTTGGGAGTCCGGCGTCCTGTAATCCCGGGCAGTCGCAAACCCGCACCGGATCATCGCCGGAGTCAGCTCCCCGCGCAGCAACCCCTCGTCCTGTTTATCCTGTGCATCCTGTGCATCGATGTTCATAAAAAAATATCGATTCCCCGGCGCCGACCGTCCCCCCACCGCATCAGCCTTCGCCTGCCGGCTCGGCTTCTGCGGCTCCCCCTCCAGAGGGGGAGTGATTGCCCCCGGGAGCGCGGGCGTCCCGCCCGCATGCTGTCCCTTTGGTGGTCGCTGAGCTTCCGCGCGGCTTTGCAGGCAGCCACTACGTCGGCAGTAACCGCAGCGGCCAGGCCGAAGGAGAGCCATGGCGCCGTTCCCGGTTGATCCAAGTGGGGGGAGATGGCCGAGGCTGTGCCAGGCATTGTGCGGGCGGGACGCCCGCGCTCCCGGGGGGCGGAATTGGAGACGTCCCCTGTGCAGGAAGCCCTGAAGCAGATCCATCTGTCTTCCGGTCTATTCGTGTTCATTCGTGGCCCTTCGTGGTTCGTCTTAATTTCTTGCCGCCTCTTTCGACTTTTTTTCGACTCAAGCGATCTAGATGTAAGGAGAAAGAGGGAAAGAGATGCTGAACGTAGCCCACCAACCCGCTGCAAGACCCGTCCGGCTGGGGCGTTGCCCACAAAGGGCAGAAAGTCCCCCCGGCTTCACCCTGATGGAGGTCCTGGTGGCCGTGACCATCCTGGGGGTGGGCTTTGTGGCCCTCTTCGGGGTGCTCTCGGGCTCGCTGAGGACCGTCTCCCGCATCGGGGACCGGGAAACGCTGGTCCGCACCGCCCAGATGAAGATGAACCAGATCTGCCTGGCGCTCCGCCAGGGCCGGGAGCCGGAGGCCCGCTCGGGGGAGTTCGGCGGCAAGTACCGCTGGCGCGCCGAGATCGAAGCGGCCGGCGGCGACGAAAAGGAAGGACCCCGGCGGGCCTACCGGCTGGCCCGGGTCCGGCTGCAGGTCGCCTGGCAGGGCAGCCAGGCCGAGAATCGCTATCTTCTGGAGACCATGACATGGGTTCCCACCCCACCCGAGCGATGACCAAGCCTTCCGCGAAGATTGTCCACGAAGGGATAAAAAAGATATCCACGAAGGACGACGAAGGACGACGAAGGGCCACGAAGCGAGATGGATCTGCTTCAACGGCACGCGCCGCAGCTTTGCGGCCCGGCGTCCGCCCCCCACCGCATCAGCCTTCGCCTGCGGCTCGGCTTCTGCGACTCCCCCTCAAGGGGGGAGTGATACCTAAGGCCTGCATAAGGAGCTCCAGTATCACTCCCCCCTTGAGGGGGAGTCGGCGAGAGGGCGGAGCCCGCAGTCGAGCCGGAGGGGGGCAAACGCGGCGTCCCGTCGAGCCGGAGGGGGGCAAACGCCGTGCGCGGTAAGTGACTATCAGCGGCGTGTCAGCGGTGTTGTTCTGGGAACGTTGTGCGTTCCGGAAGGGAGTTTCTAATCCGCCGCCTACGCGGCTACGTCAGCACGTAGGCCGTGCGCCGCAGTCTGGCGGCTCGGCGTCCGCCCCCCCACCGCATCAGCCTTCGCCTGCCGGCTCGGCTTCTGCGACTCCCCCTCAAGGGGGGCAACTGCAGGGCCTGTAAAGATGGGCAGGGGGGCGAGGTGGCGGGTATTGGTTGGCCCCCCCACCGCATCAGCCTTCGCCTGCGGCTCGGCTTCTGCGACTCCCCCTCAAGGGGGGAGTGATACTCGAGCGCCTTATGCAAGCCTCCAGATCACTCCCCCCTCGAGGGGGAGTCGGCGAGAGGGCGGAGCCCGCAGTCGAGCCGGAGGGGGTCAAACGCGGCGTCCCGTCGAGCCGGAGGGGGGCAAACGCGGCGCCCCATCGAGCCGGAGGGGGGCAGCCGCGGCGTCCCGTCGAGCCGGAGGGGGGCAAACGCGGCGTCCCGTCGAGCCGGAGGGGGGCAAACGCGGCGTCCCGTGAGTGAAAATCAGTCGATTTGGGGGATGAAACCACTGATTGTGTCCCAAATTCACCAAACTTGACGCCTCTTTCGACTTTTTTTCGACTCAAGTGATCTAGATGAAGGAGGAAGAGGGAAGAGATGCTGAACGTAGCCCACCAACCCGCTGCAAGACCCGTCCGGCTGGGGTGTTGCCCAAAAGGGGCAGAAAGTCCCCCCGGGTTCACCCTCATGGAGCTGCTGGTGAGCTTCTCCCTCATCGGGCTGGTGGCTGTCTTCATCCATCTGGGCTACAGCATCGGGCTCAGCGCCAGGGAAAAGGCCGAGGCTTCCCTGGAGGCCTACCAGGCCGCCCAGGCCTCCCTGGACGTCCTCAGCCGCCAGATCGCCTCCATGGTCCCCTACGTCTCGGGGCAAGAGTACGAGGGCAGGCCGGTGCAGGTCCTGCTCTTTCGGGCCTCCCCCCAAAGCCTGGGCTTTGTGACCACCTGGTCGGCCGCCTCGGGCTTCGCCGGGGGGCTGCGGTTCGTGCAGTACTTTACGGCCGACGCCGACCCCGACGCCAACTCCGACCCTGACCCCGACTCCCGCGCCGCCGGCCGCCGCCTGCTGCTCAACGAACGGCCGCTGCCCTCCGAGGCCGGGCTGCGGGGCCCCGTCATCCGGGGTGTCGTCGAAACCGAGGACAACCGCTTCCTGGCCGATCTGGCCCGGCCCCGGGCCGGCCCCCGCTCCCTCACCCTGGCCCAGGGTCTGGCTTCGGTGGCCTTCCGGAGGCTGGCCCGCCCGCAGGAAGAGAGCTTTCCGCTCGGCTCCAGGATCGATCCGCGCCGTTTCAGGCGCCGCTCCCGGCGGAACCCCCGGCCCCAACTGCCGGCCGGCATCCAGCTCAGCCTGCGCTGGACCGGCCAGGGTCCCTGGGGCTCGAAGGACTTTACCCTGGCCGTGCCCGTCGGGGGCCACTGAGGGCCTCTAGAAGATAAGGTAGACCGGACTTGAGAAGAATGAACCTGCAACCCCTGCAACCATCGGACTCCAAAGGCATGCCACCCCTCTCCACCAACAACCACGGCGTGGTCCTCGTCACCGTCCTGTGGATCATGGTGGGGCTCTCCCTGCTGGCCCTCACCCTGGCGGCCACCGTCCGCACCGAGGCCACCCTGGCCCGGGCCTCGGGCGAGGCCGAGCAGGCCTACTTCTTTGCCCGCGGGGCGCTGGAAGCCGTGCTCTACCGCCTGGCCTATCCCGACCCCGACCCGCGGAAGCAGCAGGCCCTCTTCCCCTATGCCGGGGGGATGAACCACTACCGGCTCAGCAGCCGGAACATGCGGTGCCACCTGGCCCTCATGGACGAAGCCGGCAAGCTGGACCTCAACGCCGCCGGCCCCGAGACCCTGGAGCGGCTGCTGGGGATCGTGGGCGCCAGCCCTTTCCGGGCCGAGACCCTGGCTGCCGCGGTGGTGGCCAGGCGCACTCCCGGCCCCGGGCGGCGGCCCTTCCGCTTCGTGGAAGAACTGCTGCAGGTTCCCGGGATGGGACGGGAGCTGCTCTACGGCCGGCCCCGCCGCCAACGGGACGGGCGAACCGTCTTCCAGCGGGGCCTGATGGACTTCCTGACGGTCTACACCGCCGCCGGCCGGGTCAACGTGAACTACGCGGCCCCCGAAGTCCTGGCGGCGCTGCCCGGCATGGACTGGGAGGATGCCCGCTCCCTGGTGGCCGCCCGCGGCCGCCAACTCCTGGAAGCCTCCGACCTGTCCAGCTTGGCCCCGGCCCAGGCCCTCCCCTTTCTGACCACCGAACCCTCGGACACCTTCAGCCTGGTGGCCACCGCCTGGCTGGAGGGAAGCGCCACCCGCAGGAGCCTCAAGGTGGTGGCCCGCAGGGAGGCGCGGTCTCGGCTGGGACACCAGCGGCTGGTCTGGTACGACCAGTACTGGCCCTCGCCCCGGGTCCGCAGCTTCTCGGCCCCGCCCCCCTCCTCCGGCGCCGCCGCCCGCAGGACGTCGAGCAGGCCCTCGAAAGGAGACCCATGGACCTCCTGAGCCCCGGCGCAATCCTCAAGCAGCTCTCCCTGGGAGTGGCCTTCGGCCCCGACGCCCTCCACCTCAGCCTGCTCTCCTCCCACTGGGAGCGGGTGCGCCGGGTGGACGCCGAGACCATCGACGGCTTCCAGGCCCTGCCGCCCGACCGCCGCCGCCGCCGGGTGCAGGCCTTCCTGGAGAGGAACCGGGCCGCCCACTGCAGCGTGGTGGTGGCCCTGCCGCGCCGGGAGGTGCTGCTGCGGCAACTGGAGCTGCCCCTGGAGGCCCGGGAGAACCTGGCCAAGGTGGTGGAGTACCAGTTGGTCCACCTGCTGCCCTCCGAGGAGCAGGCGGTGGCCACCGACACCCTGGCGGTGCGGGAGGACTCGGACCCGCCCCGGCTGCGGGTCACCCTCTTCGTGGTGCTGCAGTCCACCCTGGAGCGCACCCTGGACTCCTGCCGGCAACTGGGCCTTGCCCCCGACCGCATCCTGCCCGGTGCGGTAGCCCTGGCCGACTACCTGCGGGCCAGGGCTCCCGCAGCCGCGGCGGCTCCCAGCCTGGCGATCCAGCTGGACCCGCCCCGGGGGGAGCTGGCCGGGCTGGTGCAGGGGCAACTGAGGCTGTGCAAGGAATTCCGCTACGACCCTTCCAACCTGGAAGAAGTGCTGCAAAGCGAAGCCGAGCTCTTTCGGGGAGAAGCCGGCCTGGAGGAGGAGGCCCCGCTGCAGCTCTACCTGGCCGGCGATGGCCGGCTCCTGTCCGAATCGGAGGGACGGCTGCCGTTCCGCGCCCTGCCCCCGCCCCCGCCCTCCGGCCCCGCTCACGCCCTGGCCCGGCCGGCTGCCGCCGACTGGCCGGCCCTGGCGGCGGCCTTTGGCGGCTTCAAGCGCAAGGGGGCCCTGACGGTCAACCTGCTGCCCGCCGCCCTGCGTCCCCGCAAATCGCGCTGGGAATGGGTTCCCACCTACGCCCTGGCGGCCTTGAACGCCCTGCTGCTGCTGGCGCTGCTGCTGCAGGGCCCTGTGCGGGAGCGGGCCTGGTCCCAGCGAATGAGCCGGGAGCGGGAGCGCCTGGAGCCGGCGGTGAGCGCCTTCAGAAAGCTGGAGGCCGAACGGAACCTCTGGCGGGAGCGGGTCGGCCTGCTGGATCGCCACCGCCACCGCAACCCACGCCTTTTGGCCGCCCTGGCCGAGCTTTCTCTCATTTTGCCCCGGGACTCCATGGTGAGGCTTTTCAATCTGGAAGATGGGGTGATCCGGATTCAGGGAACTTCCGGGCAGGCGGCGGCCCTGCCGAAAATCCTGGAAGACTCGGGCTATTTCAAGGAGGTGGAGCTGGTCTCGGCCATTAACAGAGACTCCAAGGGAAGAGAGACCTACCACATCCAGGCCGGATTGCAGGACCCGTCCGGTCCGGCGGAGCCTTCCGCCCCTCCCGCCGGCGCGCCCGATTCCCCTCGGGAGGTGGCCCCATGACCCGGCTGTCCGGTCGCGAGAGAACCCTGCTGGTGTGGGGCGGTCTGGCGCTGGCCCTTTACCTGCTGCTCGACCTGGCTGTCCTGCCTTATTGGGATTCTGTGGGCGAGACCCGGTCCAATGCCGAGTTTCAGGCCAGGCGGGTCCGCAACTACCGGCGCATGCTGCAGCAACAGGACCGCACCCGATCCGAGCTGGACCAACTCCGGCGCCGCACCGAATCTCTGGAGCAAGGGTTGCTCGACAGCGCCGGAGATGCCCTGGCGGGAGCCGAGATTCAGGGCCTGGTCAAGGACATTGCCGCCGCCCACGGATTGACCATTCAAAACAGCAACCTGGAGCCGGTTGAGAAGATCAGCCCTCAGTACAGCAAGGTCTCGACCCGGGTAGGCTTGCAAGGGGGCATCCACCAATTCGTGGATTTCATGGCGGCCATGGGTTCGGACCCCAAGATCCTCTTTGTCGAGGAGCTGCGGATAGCACCCGTCCGGGTCAACGTCGCCAAAGAAAAGGATATCCGGGTCACGCTGGCCATTTCGGCCATGAAGCAGGCCGAGCCCGAGAAAGCCGCCGGCGCTGCCCGAAAGGGGGAGAGGCCGTGAAAAGAAATCTGGTCCTTGTCAACCTGACGCTGCTGGGGATAGCCATCCTGCTGGGGTACGCCCTCCTCGGGAAGTGGCGTCAATTCGAGGCCGAGCATCGCCTGGACCTGCCGAATCCCGGATCGCGGGCGGCGGCCGGCCATTTGGAGGGGTCTGCTTCGCCGGCCTCCGGTTTCACGGCTATCGTCGACCATCATCTCTTCAATCCCGATCGAAGCAACCACCTTCCCCGGGAGCTTACGGCCGAACCTGAGGAAGTGCTGCGGCCCCTGCCGGTCCTGATGGGGACCATGGGACTCGGCCGGGAAGATTTTGCCCTCATGCTTCCAGGGGGTTCCAGGCCTTCCGGCAGCCTCTACCGCCGTCTCAAGGTGGGGGAAGAGCTGGACGGTTACACCCTGGTGCGCGTCGAGACGGATCGGGTGGTCATGAAGAGCGGGATCAGGGAGGTCAAGATCGGCATGGATGATCGATCCAGGAAGCCGAAGAGGAGGGCGCGGACCGCCCCCCCCGCCCAGACCGCCCGGCCCCGAACCACCGGCGTCGGTTCCGGGAGCAGTTCCAAGGACAAGCGGGAAGGTGCTGCCAGGCGGCAGCCGGCCCGATCGAAGCGGAAGCAGCTGCCCAAGACCTGGGAAGTGCCGCTGGGAACGGTCAGGGACGGCAAGCGCCTGATCGAGGAGCAGACGCCTTTCGGCGCGGTCAGGGTCTGGATCGAGCACAAATCGAAATAGCCCCTTCCCCGGGCTCTCTTGAACGCCGGGGCGGGCAGAGCGTGAGGAGTCACATAATGGTTCGAATTGCATCATCTTCTATGGGTCGGGGCCTTGCTCTGGTGCTGCTGATCGGTCTGGGGATCCTGACGCCCCTCCAGGCCCTGACCGAGGAAGACCAAGCCGGCCGGTCCCGCCAGGCTTCCCCGGCCAAAGGGGAGGACTCAAAGCCGGAGGCCAAGGAACCGGAACCGGAGTTCGAGCTGATCCCGACGCCTTTCGGGACCATCCGCCGGCCCAAGTCCGAAACTCGCCCCGCCTCCCCACAGGCGCCGGCCGGCCGGGAGAATCCCTCGGCTTCCGATGCCGATACTCAAGAGGCCCCGGCAACCCCCGCCCCGGTCGAGACCGGGGAGAACCCGCCGGTTTCCGGCGAGGCCGCCGCGCCCGGGCCTGAGACGGCTTCCGATCCGGCGGCTCCCGCCGGCCCGCAGCCTTCGGAGCCGTCCGGACCCGACACCCGGTTCCGATTCAATTGTGTGGACTGCGACCTGCTGGAGTTCGTTCGCAACATCGCCAGCGAGCTGAAGCTGAATTACATCGTCGATCCCAAGGTCCAGGGAGTGGTCAACATCCTCACCTACGGCGAGATGAGGCGCAGCGACCTGGTGTCGCTTCTCGAGATCGTCCTGCAGATCAACGGCGCCGCCATCGTCAGGACGGGGCCCGTCTACCGCATCCTTCCCAGCCGCAATGCCAGGCAACTGCCCCTGGACATTCGACCAGGCCCGCAACCCTCCGACTCGCCCGCGGGGGACAGCCGGGTGCTTCAGATCCTTCCCCTGAACTTCGTGCCGGCCTCCGACATGGCGGAACTGCTCAATCCCTACCTGTCGGACGGCGGCGACATCACCTATCACCGGGGAGCCAACTTTCTCATCATTACCGACTCTCCCACCAACATCGGCAAGCTGCTGGAGCTGGTTCGGATCTTCGACTCGGACGTGTTCGGCGGCAAGCGCGTGCGCGTCTATGCGCTCCAGAACAGCCGAGCCACCAACCTGGCCCTGGAGCTGGAGGATATCTTTACCGGGTACGCCCTGTCGGGAGAGTCTCCCGTCCGATTCGTTCCCATTGCCCGATTGAACTCGATTCTGGCCATCAGCCCCAGTCCGGGCAGCTTCCAGGAAGTCGACCGCTGGGTCGCCCGGCTGGACCAGGCGGGTCTGAACCGGGAGATTCGCAACTACTTCGTCAAGATTCAGAATGGCGACGCCGTGGCCATCGCCGGCCTGCTGCAGAAAATCTATGGAGGGGGCAAGCGGGAGGAGGAAGAGATCTTTCTCCCCCCCGAGGGGGTTGCGGCCGAGACCCCGCCGGCCGGCGGCGCCGAACCCCTGGCAAGGACGGAAGAGATCGTGCAGGGAGAGATCAAGATTGTCGCCGACGATCAGAACAACGCCCTCATCGTCCAGTGCAGCCCCCAGGACTTCGAGGTCATCGAGGAAACCGTCCGGGAACTGGACCGCGTGCCCCGCCAGGTCCTGATCAACGTCAAGATCTACGAGGTGGTCCTCACCGACGAGCTCTCCCTGGGCGTCTCGGCCTTTCTGCAGGACCGCGGCAAGCCGGTGGTGCCCAGCCCCTCGGTCACCACCGCCAGCTTCGGGGCCGTGTCCGCGGGCTTGAACCTGGCCACCCGGGTCCTGATGGGCGACACCCGGGAACTGGTGGCCTTCTTGAACGCCGCGGAAACCCGCAATCGCTCCCGAGTGCTTTCGGCCCCCACCGTCATCGCCTCGGACAACGTGGCCGCCAACATTCAGGTGGGATCCGAAATTCCGATCCTGACCTCACGGGGCGTGATTCCCGGCGGGACCGGCGGTTCCAGCCTCTTCTCCAACACTATTCAGAACCGAAAGACCGGGGTCATTCTCAACGTCACCCCAAGAATCAACGCCGGGGGCTGGGTCACCCTGGCCGTTCAGCAGGAAGTGAGCAGTCCGGGGCCTCCGCCCACGGCAGGCATCCAGTCTCCCAGCATCAACATCCGCTCCGTCAGCACTCAGGTGACCATCAAGAACGGGCAGACCATCGCCATCGGGGGCATCATTTCCGAGACCAAGGGCACCTCCAGAAACCGGGTTCCCTTCCTGGGCAGGATCCCGGGGTTGGGGCTGCTGTTCGGAAACACTTCCAAGGAGACCTCCCGCACCGAGCTCATCGCCCTCATCACCCCCCATGTCATTGAGGACATCGAACAGGCCTCCGATCTCACCGAGGAGCTGAAATCCACCCTCAAGGGCCTCAAAAAAGAGCTCAGCCGGGACGAGGGGTGATCCACGAAGGACCACGAAGGGATCCGCGAAGAACCGCGAAGAGACAAAAAACATATCCACGAAGGGCCACGAAGAACCGAGACGGGGGTAAAAAACATATCCACGAAGGGCCACGAAGGACAGACGAAGGGCCACTAAGGGGTTGGAGGAGGATCGATAGGGAGCCGCCAAGGGTCGGGAAGGGGGAAGAAGATATCCACGAAGGGCGAAAAGGGAAAAAGAGCTATCCACGAAGGGCCACGAAGAACCGAGACGGGGGTAAAAAACATATCCACGAAGGGCCACGAAGAACGGCGAAGGGCCACTAAGGGGTTGGCGGAGGATCGACAGGGATCCGCCGAGGGTTGGGTAGGGGGAAGAAGATATCCACGAAACGGCAAAAACATATCCACGAAGGGCCACGAAGAACGACGAAGGGCCACTAAGGGGTTGGCGGAGGATCGACAGGGATCCGCCAAGGGTCGGGAAGGGGGAAGAAGATATCCACGAAGGGTGAAAAGGGAAAAAGAGCTATCCACGAAGGGCCACTAAGAAAGGCACTAAGGGGTCTATGTTATTCCTATCCGGTGTGGAGGATTCCTGAAAGGCTGCAGTGTCAGAATTGATATTGAAAGACGAAGTGTATGCCGTTATAGGAGCAGCGATTGAGGTGCATCGTGAGCTTGGCCCGGGCTTCCTGGAATCGATCTACCAGGAAGCCATGGAAATTGAGTTGAAAAGCAAGAACGTCCCTTTTGTCGCTCAGCAGCCGATCTCCGTTCGGTATAAGGGCTTGACCCTAAAGAAACAGTTTTTTGCCGACCTGGTTTGCTTTGAGCGGATTATCGTTGAAATCAAGGCGCTTGCTCATCTATCGGGAACTGAGCATGCCCAACTTCTCAACTATCTCAGAGGAACCGGCTTCCCAATGGGCATCCTGATCAACTTCGGCAGTCACGGCAAGCTGGAATGGAAGCGGTTAGTGAAATAAGCCGTGATCCTTCCAGGACCCCTTAGCGCCGTCCTTCGTGCCCCTTCGTGGATAACTCTTTTTCCCTTGATGTCCTTAACGGATCCCCTTCGTGGAGATCTTTTTGCCTTTTCCCGTCCTTCGCGGACCCGCTTGGTGGAAATCTTTTTGCCTTTCCTTCCCGTCTTTGACGGCCCCCTTCCCGACCCTTGGCGGGTCCCTCTTGAGTCTCCGCCAACCCCTTAGTGGCCCTTTGCCGTCCTTCGTGGCCCTTCGTGGAAATCCTTTTTTTCTTTCGTGTCCCTTGGTGGATCCCCTTCCCGACCCTTGGCGAACCCCTCTTGAGCCCCCGCCAACCCCTTAGTGGCCCTTCGTCGTTCTTCGTGGCCCTTCGTGGAAATCTTTTTTTCTTTTGGCGCCCTTTTCGTGGACCTTCGTTTCCTTGGCGGACCCCTCTCGAGCCCCCTCCAACGCCTTAGTGGCCCTTCGTCGTTCTTAGTGGCCCTTCGTGGATATCTTTTTTCTTTTGGCGCCCTTTTCGTGGACCTTCGTTTCCTTGGCGAACCCCTCTCGAGCCCCCTCCAACGCCTTAGTGGCCCTTCGCCGTTCTTAGTGGCCCTTCGTGGATATCTTTTTTTCTTTTGGCGCCCTTTTCGTGGACCTTCGTTTCCTTGGCAGACCCCTCTTGAGCCCCCTCCAACGCCTTAGTGGCCCTTTGCCGTTCTTCGTGGCCCTTCGTGGAAATCTTTTTGCCTTTTCGTGTCCTTCGTGGACCCGCTTGGTGGAAATCCTTTCTCCCCTTGGCGACCCTTGGCGAACCCCTCTTGAGCCCCCTCCAACCCCTTAGTGGCCCTTTGCCGTCCTTCGTGGCCCTTCGTGGAAATCTTTTTGCCGTTTTCCGTCCTTCGTGCCCCTTAACTGATAAAAACCGCCCCCTCTCGTTGCATACTCTAATTGAAGGCGAAAGAGAGGGGTCGGCACGGCCCTCCACAACCTGCCCTCGGCGGCGTTAACTCACGTTTTACGATGTTCTTAGGCTGGGGAAAAATCCCACAAAAGCCTTGACAGGCCCGTTCGGGGAGTGTTAATTTACCGCTGGTTTTGTAGTGACATTCATTCTTTGGCCCGCAGTGATGCGCAGTTTGATATTTACGGGAAGGCTGTTCGAGGGAGCGGCGGATGTCTCCTCCAGCCAATCTTCACTAAAGAAGAGGAGGTGAGCGCCCGCAAAGATCAAGCTGCTGCCAATCGAGTTTCCACCGTTGTCCGTCAGAAATGTGAAGTGTTTTTCAGTTGATTTTTTAGATCCAAAAAAGAGGAGAGAAAATGCGAGTTAAATTCACCATAGCAGTATGTGCTTTGCTCATGCTGGGACTGGCGGTCACCCAGGTCAATGCGCAAGGGTTCAGCGTCTCCAAGTCGGAGACTGATGTGGCCTTGCACGGTCGAAACCAGATGATGGGTGCCCTCCGGCTGGACTACGTAGAAACCGGCGGCAATATCGATGACGGCAGAACCATCAAGATCGTCTACGGTGGCCTGTACATCACCAGCACGTCCGCCCAAGTTACAACAGCATTGGAGTGCGTGGCATTTACTTGCAACGCCGACAACATCGATGCCGAGGTTGACAACGACGACGACACCGGTGTCGGGACGGTTACCATCAATATGGGACAGGCAAGGCCTGCGGCGGTGGGTGGGGACAGGTATGTCATCGTGCGAGGGGTTCGAGCGGACGTTTCGGGTCTGTCCGCCGGAGACACGATCGTGGCCTCGATCAATTCCGCCACGGCCCCGAGCGGTTTCGTTCCCATCGGTCAGGAGAGGAGCGAAAGCGTGGGTGGCGCGGTGTCCACCGTCAAGGGCGGCTTGAACGTTGAAGTCGGGCAGGCCAGCCGGCTCTTGTGCAACCCCGGCGTCGAAATCGGAGGCGGACTAGACGGGATTGTGGGTGGCGAGAATGCCGCCGACGATACCTCAACCCCCCTCGGCGGAGTTCCGTCGATCACGGTGTCGGAAGGCTTCCCCACGGCTTGGGAACATACCGGGGTGGCTCCAGGAGCTGAAAGGCCTGGGAATGCTGATATCGGTCAAACCATGATCACCATCAAGATGCTCAATCTGCCCGACGGAGTGACTTTGCGGTGGCCGCATGTGGTCGAGTTCCCGGATCCGGATCCTGAGGATGAGACAGATGTCGATACGTGGAGTACGCTCTCGCTGACAGATAATTCACGGTTGAAAGCTGGCGGTGGTGCAACTGAGGGCGCGGGGACAGATACGGCTACCACCGATCCCGTCGAAGCCACCAACGGCGATACGGTCACCTACATGTACGCTACGACAGAATTTGGCAGGGCCGACGACGCCGACAAGACCGTGGACACCGAGACGGAGTCCTTCAAGATCGAGATCACGGTCGACAAAATCGTCCTCGACGAGGTGGGGTCGGGCGGCATCTCCGACATCTGGGCCTGGCTTGCGCCAGCCGGCAAAACCGGTGACGACGAAGACCGCGACGGCGTATTGTCCTACAACATGTCGCCGGTTACCGATCCGGAGGTCGACGAGGGTGACATCATCAACTTCGGCGAGTGCGTCACCTACCTGATGTTCCCCTACCTCACCTGCGGGGACAGCGCCAACTGGACCACGGCCATCGCCATCGCCAACACCACCCTGGATGACGGTGTCTTCGGAATCAGCGCCGGTGCGGCCGCACAGGGCGGAAACATCGTGCTGCATGCCTTCCCCAGGAGCATGATGGGTGAGGACGGCATGATGACGATGCTCCCTCCCATGAGCATGGAGTTGACCGAAAACCTGGCTGCCGGCGACACCTACTCGACCACCTGCAGCAGTGTCATGCCCGGGTTTGCAGGCTATGCCATCGCCAGGGCAAGTTTCCGGCATGCCCATGGAGTGGCCTTTGTGCTGGGTAGTTTCGATGGCGGCGCCACCATCGATTTGGCCCACGGCTATCTGGCTCTGGTGGTTCCTGATCCGGAATTCGACAACGCAGGAAGAGGAGCGTTGGGTGGAGAAAGCCTGGGGCAGTAATCCGGCCTTCCATGCCGAGTTCAAGGGTAGCCGCGCGAGTGGCTACCCTTTTTTTTGGGTTTACCGGCTGGCCATTGGAGGAGACTTGCCGGCCTGCAGTTGATAAGGTCCGGCCAATTCCGCGGCATACTCTGTCGAAGTCTTATGGGGGCAAGGTGTGCAGGACGGCTCTTTCATAGGTCAAATCGAAGCAATTCTCAAAAAGGGGGATTCGAATATGCTCCGACTGTCTTGTTTTCTGCTTTCCAAGGGCTTGTTGCCGGTCCTGCTGCTGGCCTGGATGTTGGCAAGTGCAGGGACGGGTGCGGCGGATGGTGGTCAAGCCGAGATCGAGCGGCTCAAGCAGCGGGTGAACGGGTATTTCAGCGCCGTTCATTCCCGGCAGTTCACCAAAGCCGGGGAATTCATCCTGCCCCGTTCCAGGGACACCATCGACGCCTCACGGTCAGGGAAGACCCGGATCGACAACCTCCGCATCGTTGAGGTGAAACTGGAAGAGGGCAATGGCTCGGCCGTGGTCACCATCAGGCGGCTGGTCTCCGCGCCGGCGGGTAGTGTGAGGGTCGAGGAGAAGTTTCGCTGGAAGAAGGAAGAGGGCCAGTGGTTCCTGGATCCCGCCGACCCTCCCAGGACGGATGGGGAGATCTTCAGGGAGTACTACTACCAGAAGCGGGGCGTCGCTACCAAAGCGAAGTTCGAGGAAACGGTCTTTGATTTTGGACTGGCTGTCCAGGGAGATCCCGTCCAACCTCATTTTCCCTTTCTCAACTCTTCCTCCCGGGACATCGTCGTCGAGAAGATCCACGGTCCCAAGCGTCTGATCACCGACAGGACCGAAAAGCGCCTCATCCCGGCCGGAGAGTCGGGAGAGATCCGTTTGGACCTGAACACGGCCAAGCTTCACCTGAGATTCGTGCATGATATCTTTGTTCAATTCGAGCCCGTCCAGGAAATGGTCAAGCTTCGGATCACGGGCAGGGTGTACACTCCCGAAGAGATTGAAAAGTCCCCGAGCCTCTCCGAGGAAGCCGCCGCCAGGAAGTTTCCCAAAACGTTGACCCCCTAGAAGACCTGGTCTTCGGCGGAAACAGACCTCGGGGGAGAGGAAGGCAGTCGCTTTTCGTCCGGTTCTTCAGGATGGCGACAGAGAAAATGCCAGCAAAATTAACCATTCTGTGGTGCGCCTTGCTCATGCCGGGACTGGCTGTCACCCAGGCCAAGGCGCAAGGGTTCATCGTCTCCAAAAGCGAGACGGATGTGGTCGAGTACGGTCGAAACCAGGCGATGGGGGCGATCCGGTTGGACTACTCCCATACCGGCGGCAATATCGATGACGGCAGAACCATCAAGGTGAGCTATTCCGGCCGAAGAGGTGGCCTAAACCTCACCGGTGGTGGCGAGTTGCTGTGCGCCGGTACTTTCAACCGGACTGACACTGAAGAAACAGCCAACACCAGTTGCGACAGCGGTGTTGAAGCTGCGATTGCCAACCACAAGGACACCGGGGTCGGAACGGTCACCATCGCCCTGGGGACCGCCCGGCCCGATGCCAACCAGTTTGCGTTTGTGGTTCTACGGGGTGTGCGAGCCGACGTTTCGCGTCTGTCTTTTGGAAACAGGATCCTGGCCTCCATCAATTCCTCGACGGCCCCCACCGGTTTCGTTCCCATCGGTCAGGAGAGAACCGAAAGCCTGGGTGGCAGGGTGTCCATCGTCAAGGACGGCATAAACGTAGCCATCGGGCAAGCCAGCCGCCTCCTGTGCAACATCGGTACCATAACCGATGACATGGGCACGCCGGAAACGGATGACGATGTTGAAGTCCCCATCGGCGGCGTCCCCTCGATCACGGTGTCAGAGGGCTTTGCCACGGCCTGGGAAGATAATGAAGGATCCGGGATCGGCTCCACCAGGGTCACCATCGAGATGAACAATCTGCCCGAGGGGACCGACTTGCGCTGGCCGCATGGACCGATCAACTTTGTCAATCCTGCCGATGACGATGACACCCCATGGAGCACTCTCACCCTGACGGAGGCATCACGTCGAACAGGCGGACAGGTTGATGACCAGAATAATAGGGGTGCGGGGCAAGAAGAAGTCGACGGCGAGACTGTCGCCGCCACCAACGGCGAGAGGGTCACCTATAGGTACGATAAGTTAGCGGCTGGCATCACCGGCGCCGGCGACAAGGACGTGACCACCGAGTCGGATTCCTTCAAGATCGAGTTCATGGTTGAAGTCGACCCGGACAAGGTGGGGTCCGGAGGCATCGCCGATATCCGGGCCTGGCTTGGACCGGCAGGCAAAAGCGGTGACGACGACGACCGCGGCTCGGTATTGTCCTACCTGACGATGCCCGATACCGATCCGGCGGCCACCGATCCCGACGGTCGGATCCTGAACTTCTCCCAGTGTGTCACCTACCTGCTGTTCCCCTACCTCAATTGCGGCGCCTACCTCAATTGGACCACGGCCATCGCCATCGCCAACACTACCAAGGACGACGGGGTCTTCGGACTCAGCGGCGGTGCGGTGGAGCAGTCCGGAAGCGTCGTGCTTCATGCCTTCCCCAGGAGCATCCCGGCTGCCGACGGCACGAGCGGAAGGGTGCCGGAGGCCATGGTGGTGGAGGTCGCCTCCAGCCTGCCCGCCGGCGATACCGTTTCATTCACCTGCAGCCAGGGAATGCTGGCCGGATTTGAAGGTTATGCCATCGCCAAGGCAGGCTTCCGTCATGCCCACGGAGTGGCTGTCATCCTGATCAACTCCATGCAGGGAGCATCCCTGGATATGGCCAACGGCTATCTGGCTCTGGTGATTCCCGATCCGGAATTCGGAGGCCAACGGGCCCCGGCCAGCGGAGAGACCCTGGGGCAGTAAGCCCGGGCCACCAAGGGGCACGAAGGGCTCTGGCGCCGCTTCCCGATGTTGATTATCACTCCCCCCTTGAGGGGGAGTCGCAGAAGCCGAGCCGCCAGGCGAAGGCTGATGCGGTGGGGGGTGGACGCCGGCCCGCGTCTTCCAAAAAAGAAATCCACGAAGGGGGCGAAGAACCACGAAGGGGCACCAAGGGCTCTGGCGCTGCTTGCCGTACTGCTGATATTGACTCACGGGACGTGGCGTTTGCCCCCCTCCGGCTCGACGGGACGCCGCGTTTGCCCCCCACCGGCTCGACGGGACGTGGCGTTTGCCCCCCACCGGCTCGACGGGACGCGGCGTTTGCCCCCCTCCGGCTCGACTGCGGGCTCCGCCCTCTCGCCGACTCCCCCTCAAGGGGGGAGTGATCAGGAACTCCGGAAGCCAGGCCGACTCCCCCTCAAGGGGGGAGTGATGTCAGATGATGACTTCCTGGGAGCGCGGGCGTCCCGCCCGCACAAGGCCGGCACAGCTTTGCCTATCTCTCCCACTTCGATAAACCGGGAACGGCACCGTTCCCGGTTTACTATGTAAAGGATGTTCCCGGTTTGTACCCCCCGATCACTCCCCCCTTAAGGGGGCTTGCACAGTTGCCGCGGGACTTCCATTTGCCAATCACTCCCCCCTTGAGGGGGAGTCGCAGAAGCTGAGCCGGTAGGCGAAGGCTGATGCGGTGGGGGGTGGACGCCGGCCCGCTAGGTTAGGACGCCGCGGCCACGCCCCTCTCCCTGAAACCGCGACCCGCCGAAGCCGCAACGATTCTCAAACAAATGATCCGCGGGCGCCAGCCCGGGGGTGCCAGTAAGCCGCGGATGCGGCGGCAGCACTTAGCCGTGGGCGTAAGCCCATGGAAAAGTTCAGCGCTAGAATCGAGCCGCGAAGGCGGCGACAGCACCCATCCCCGAAGCGCCGCCCCGGCCATCCCCCCTCCCCCCCTTGAAATGCGCCAGTCCGCTCCGATAGATTTTCAGGGTTCACTGATCATCCCCGAAGGGGCACGAAGGAAAAAGGATATCCACGAAGGGGCACGAAGAACCACCAAGGGGCACCAAGGGCTCTGGCGCTGCTTGACGTTCTGCTGATATTGACTCACGGGACGTGGCGTTTGCCCCCCTCCGGCTCGACGGGACGCCGCGTTTGCCCCCCACCGGCTCGACTGCGGGCTCCGCCCTCTTCGCCGACTCCCCCTCAAGGGGGGAGTGATCTGGAGCGCCTTATGCAGGCCTCAGGTATCACTCCCCCCTTGAGGGGGAGTCGCAGAAGCCGAGCCGGCAGGCGAAGGCTGATGCGGTGGGGGGGCCAACCAATACCCGCCACCTCGCCCCCCTTGCCCATCTTTACAGGTCCTGCAGTTGCCCCCCTTGAGGGGGAGTCGCAGAAGCTGAGCCGGCAGGCGAAGGCTGATGCGGTGGGGGGTGGACGCCGGCCCGCCAGGTTACGGCCCGCGGCCACGCCCCTCTCCCTGAAACCGCAACCACTCGCGCGGTTGCCCTTTTGTGTGAGTTGACAGGCTCCGACCTGTTTGATCTGGAGTGCCGGTGTGGTGTGTGAGAAAATGGAGGAGAGACTGACAGTGAGCCTTGTCCGGCGGCAGGACAGTTCACCGGGGAGGGAGTAACCAAGGGGATCATGGTCAGCGAAATCTATGAAGCCTTGATTGCCGCCGGCGCCCCGGAAGACAAGGCCAAGGCTGCCGCCGAAGCCATCCCAGTCTCCGATCTGCTGGCGACCAGGGAAGACATCGCCGACTTGAAAGCAGCCACCAAGCGGACATCGCCGACACCAAGCAGGACATCGCCGCCCTGAAGGCAGAGATGAAGCAGGACATCGCCGACACCAAGCAGGATATCGCCGCTCTGAATGCGGAGATGAAGCAGGACATCGCCGACCTGAATGCGGAGATGAAGCAGGACATCGCCGACTTGAAGGCAGAGATAAAGCAGGACATCGCCAGGCTGGAAGCCCGTATGGCGAAGCAGGATTCCAGGCTGTCCCGCCTCGAATGGGTCGCATTCGCCGCCATCGCCTTACTGGTGAAAATCGCCTTCTTCAATTGAATGGTGAGTGGCAAGTGGTTGGTGGTCAGTCGGGCCCGGCCCATGCAAGCGCCTCTCCTGGCTGGAGAGGGTTTCCCGCAAGCTCTTGATGCGGGCGGGACGCCCGCGCTCCCAGGACTCCACTCCTGGGTCAGGAGGGGTGGCCGACTGATGAGTATTTCAGCGCCGTTCACGCCCGGCAGCTCGAGAAAGCAGGGAATTCATTTTGCCCCGTTCCGGGGATACCATCGACGCTTTCCAGTCAGGGAAGGCCCGCATCACCGGCTTCAGCATTTTTGAATTGAGCCGCAACGCAGCGACAGCACGTGCCCCGGGCGCCAGCCCGGGCATTCCAGTAGAGCCGCAGAAGCGGCGGGACCTCCATTTGCCAATCACTCCCCCCTTGAGGGGGAGTCGCAGAAGCTGAGCCGGCAGGCGAAGGCTGATGCGGTGGGGGGTGGACGCCGCCCCGCCAAGCTGTGGCCCGCGGCCACGCCCCCCTCCCCGAAACCGCAACCCGCCGCGGGCACAACGATTCTCAAATAAACAATCCCCGAAGCATCAGCCCGTGGTTCCAAAAAGCCGCGTAGCGGCAGTGTCAGCAAATGATCCCCGGGCGCCAGCCCGGGGGTTCCAGTAAGCCGCGGATGCGGCGGCAGCACTTAGCCGTGGGCGTAAGCCCATGGAAAAGTTCAGCGCTAGAATCGAGCCGCGAAGGCGGCGACAGCACCCATCCCCGAAGCGCCAACCCCGCCATCCCTCCCCTCCCCCTTGAAATACGCCCTCCGCTCCGATAGATTTCCAGGATTCACTGATCATCCCCGAAGAGGATCCACGAAGGGACACGAAGAACGACGAAGGGGCACGAAGGGCTTTGGCGCTGCTTGCAATGGGTTGCCCCGTTCAAGAACCCTCATCTGCCATGCATGTCGTAGCTCCGATTCTTGTCTTGCATGGATCTACAGGATGGAAGGGCAACCGCTCCGTGGGCTGCGCTTTTTGTGTGAGTTTACAGGCTCCCACCTGTTTGATCTGGTGTCCCGGTGTGGTGTGTGAGAAGATGGAAAAGAGACTGACAGTGAGCCTGTTCGGCGGCAGGACACTTCACCGGGGAGGGAGTAACCATGGGGATCATGGTCAGCGAAATCTATGAAGCCTTGATTGCCGCCGGCGCCCCGGAAGACAAGGCCAAGGCTGCGTAACTGTTCGGTCAAGCCGTGATGGCTTGGACCCGGACGAGGTTGGAGGTGCCTGCAATCGCAGGCGATCCGCCGGTTCTGCTCGCTACGCCTCCCCCGGACGGCGGATGGACTCCACGGCTTGACCGAACGGTTACGTCCAGTGGATTGGGTGCCTTACGTTCACGCTCACCATGAAACCACGTCATGAGACTGAAGAGGGGATCCGATCATTAGGTTGGTGGTATCAGCACTTCCAATTTCCCAACGGAGTCCGAACCGGCAGCGGTCAGGAACCTGGATACGACGTCGAGGCCCGATGGAATCTGCTCAAGGCCCACGTCCCCAAGGACTTGACCGGAAAAACCGTTCTGGACCTTGGAGGCAATGCTGGATTTTTTGCCGTCCAGATGAAAAGACGAGGCGCGGCCCGGTGTGTTCTGGTGGATCCGTTCGTCCAGTTCATTGAGCAAGCAAAGTTCACAGCCGATCAATTCGAAGTGGAAGTCGAGACGGTTATCGATGACGCGCACACCTTTTGCCTCACCACCGAGAGCCGGTTCGATTACATTGTCTGTGTCGGCTTGATCTATCACCTCAAATATCCAACTATCGTCCTGGATCGGCTTGCGGAGATGACCAAGGAGCGCATCCTGATCCAGTCGGCCCTGGAGGAAGCGCCTAACGCTTTCGCGCCCAATTTCCGCTTCGTTGAACACGACCATAAGGGAGATGACACTTGCTGGTGGTTCCCCAACTATGAAGGTCTGGCAGCCCTGGTTCGCAGCTCGGGAATGGAGATCATTACCCGTCCTCACCCTCAACTGATAGTTGCAAAGCCTGTATCCACTCTTGGCAAGGTCGTTCTGCCCAAACTGGTATTCCCGAAATACGGCAAGCGAGGCGGCTCTGTCTTTCCCGGCCCTCAGAGATACGACCCAGGCTTATGGTCTGACCTGATCGAGCGGTCCAGGGAAAGCGAGTGAGCATCCGGATCAAGACTTTCCCCGGTCTGAAGCCACCGGTTCGGGATGTAATTAGCTTCTCGGCGGATTTGCTTTTGAATTCGCAGTGCTTCCTGTTTTCCGACCCCCGACGTCCGTTCGCTCACGAAGAATCTTGCGCGGCTGGCTATGACTCTCGACCCACGGGACTCCCAATCACAAGAAACATCCCCGCCGGGCGGTTTTCTCCTTCGCCTGCTGCTGCGAATTCCTGCGTGCCGCCGCCTTGCCGATGAGAACCGATCATTGCAGGAGAGCCTTGCTGACGCGCGGGACCGGGTTGTGCGCCTTCGAGAAGAAATTGCCGCGCGCGACCAGCGGCTGGAAGGACTTTCTTCGCTCGCGGCCGAGCAGCGGGCGAAGCAGCTTTATGAACCTCCCGGGCATTACTATTCGCCGATCGTCGACCCCGACGACGATTGGGTTCGCCGGGCCATGGAACGGGAAGCGCACCCCGATGCGGTGCCGGCGGAGTTTGGCATCGATGAAAGTGAGTTGCTGCGCTGGTTCGACAAGATCGCGGCGCACTATCCGGCAAATCCGTTCCCGGAGCAGCCCGCGGCCGGCCGGCGCTACCATTACGCCAACCCCAGCTTCCCGCTCGCCGACGCCCTGGCCCTCCTCTGCTTCCTGCTGGAGTTCCGTCCCCGTCGTTTTGTTGAGGTCGGGGCGGGCTATTCCTCCTGTGCGGCCATCGACATCAACGAGCAGCATCTCAGCAGTGCGCTCGACATGACCTTTATCGAGCCCCATCCGGAGCCCGCACTCGAACTCTTCGGCGACGACCTTAAGTATCGCAAGTTTGTCCGTCTGCAGCGCTTGCAGGACACGCCACTCTCGCTCTTCACCGACCTCGACGCCGGCGACGTCCTTTTCATTGATTCCTCACACGTGGGCAAGACCGGCAGCGACGTCCTCGATTACCTGTTTCGCATCCTCCCACGGCTCCGCCCCGGCGTGCTCGTCCACCTACACGACATCTTTTTCCCCTTTGAATATCCTAAGGTTTGGATCGCAGACCAGAACCGGTCCTGGAATGAGACCTACTTCGTGCGTGCGTTTCTCTGCGGGAACTCCAACTTCCGGGTGCTCTACCTGTCAGACTGGATTTACAAGTGCCGCCGTGATTTGTTCGAGACGCACATGCCGCTCTGCGTCCCCCACCGCGGCGGCAGCCTCTGGATGCAATCCGTCTAACGTGCAGTCTTTCCTTCCCTGCTGGCGCTCCTATATGGATGCGGACAATGGGTTGGGTATTCTGGAAATCCTGAATTGCTTCGGCAAATCGGCGGGGTCGGAGCCTTTGCTGTTCATCTCCCGCCCCACGATTTCTTTGGACAGTGATTTGAGGGACGCAGACGCCGCTGGCGGGGTGCGATCGGCGCCGGCTAGAGATCTGGGAGGGAGGCCGAAGAGTGCCCGGTCCTGGTCCCGATCGAGGAAGCGGTCTAGCTTGTCGAGCAGAGCGGGACGAGAGCACTCCTTTTCCATGAGGCCACCAAAGACCATGAGTCGGCGGGTGCGGAGCCGTGCCACACAGGGAAAGGAGAAGCGGAAGCGATGGGACCGCCGTCGAACGCCACGGCGGCCTTGTCCGGGTAAGGATCAATGGACGATTTTCGCCTCTGGGGGTCACGCAGATGCCGTCAGATGGGCCGCCACCTTTCCGACGGGGGGGTGGCGGTCTAACATGGCGGCGATCCTGCTACGCACAACGCCTTTCTCTCAGCGGGCGAACCCCCTCGCCGTTGGCGCACCAGCGTCCAAAAAAAGGGGGGTCGCTCTGTCCATGATGCTCCGTCCGGCGCGTCACCTGCCAGACGGGGGAATGGCCCGCAGGGCCGTTCCCTTTCTGCCGGTGGGGTTTGGAGGGGTTCGCCGCTCCCCTTTACCGGTGCGGATTTGGGCATCTTGCCGGGAAGGCCGGCCACAGGGGGGGGCGTGCCGCCTCTGGGAGAAAGGCTCAGGACCCCGCACCACCTCGGCGCACCAGGCACCCTTCGTCGAATGTGCGCCTATTTGCCGGCACCGCTCCGACCGCCAGAGGGTGAATCCGTCAATCCTCCCACCCTCAGCCCTCTTGCCGGTCTTGCTCATCACCTCGTTCAGGCCTCCGTGCTGCTCGATCGTCTCCCAATCACCCTCCGCGATCGCCTTGCGGAGGGTGTCTGGGGCGTCTTTGTCTCGGCTGTCCTTGCCGCCCCAGGCCGCCAGCACCTTGCCGGACCGGGTCAGCAGCGACTGCTCCCAGGCCATCGCAACCACCCGCACCTGTCGGCCCCCGGCCCGCAACCGCCGCCACAGGTTGAGGTGCGCCTCCGGTCCCTTTTCCCAACTCGTTTTCAGCCGATTCAGCTCAACCGGTTCCCTCATTGGATCTCTCTCGCGCGCGTATAGGGAAAAGTACCGAGAACCGGTCGGCTTTTCACAGCATGACTCTTTGTTTCGGTTGGTCTTATACCGCCCCCCCCTTTTTCTTCCGTGAGGGGGCTGTTTGAAGCGGGGAAATCGGTCCACTGGTGTTCACCGGCCGGGACGGGAAGCCGCTCGACGACAAGCAGCTGCGCTGCCTGCTCCAGGAGCACGGGATCGCGGCCGTGCCGCACGGTTTCCGCTCGACCTTCCGGGACTGGGCGGCCGAGGAGACGGATCATCCCCGGGAGGTGATCGAGGCGGCCCTGGCGCATGGGGTCCGGAACCGGGTCGAGGCGGCCTATGCCCGCTCGGACCTGTTCGAGCGGCGACGTATCCTGATGGAGGACTGGGCGCGCTACCTGGCCCAAGGGACGGGGGAGGATCTGGAGCCTTTGGAGTAAACAGGCCCGTGGACCCTGCCGGACGTGTGGAAAACCTACGGGACCAGATCGGTCCGCTGCACGCTCACCTGAGGGTTTCCCACACCTCCTTGGACGGGCACGGCCCGACCACAGGCTCCACCTCTCGTAAAGTATCTCGAATCACGACGCCCCAACTCTATTTTAAGTGGGTGCACGTTAGATTTTTGATTTTGAGATAATACATCACCCTCTGACCGACCGACTCTCCCAGAAGTCCTCGAAACGGCCGCTGAGATAGCAGCAGCGTAGTGCAATGATGGCGTTGGCCCCCTCCGACGGTCCAGTGCATCCCGGCACGCTTGAGCCGAGCGCCGATGGTGGTCTTGCAACCGGCCTCAACGACACCCGAACCCACAGTAAGTCCTTGGAAACGGAAGTCGGCGTACTGCATCCGGTCGCGATTGCGCTCGACATACTCGGCGCACTGACGCACTTGCTCACACTCGGCGGCTCCGGACCGCAGGGCTCCCAGAAGGTCATCCAGACGGCCCTCGGCCAGGGCCTCGCAACCCGCTTCGGCCCACGGCTGAACACGGGGCGGGTCACCCGCGTGGAGCGCCTTGGAGGCGTCCCAGATCTTCTCCTGGGCGTGATAGAGATCGACGATCTCAATCGCCTCGGGGAACTGTTCGGCAGTCACGTTCCAGATCCAGGGGGCGCCGTCGCCCAGCACGACCCGACGCCTGGCCCTTCCAAAGCCCCGGCGGTCGGCCTCGCGGCCTACCCGCCGGGCGAACGCCGACAGGTCGGGATCGGTGTCTCGGGCGGCGGCACTTTCGATCGCCGCCGAGTAGCTGACCGAGCCCGGGTCGCGCCTCGGCCGGCCTTGTCCTAACAGCGCCTCGACCTTGGCCTGGATCTCGGCGATGAAGGCCGTCGCGAAGGCGTTTTTTTTTCTTCGTCATCGGACCCGTCGTCCCCCTCGGCAAGTCGCGCCTGGCAGAGCTGCTCGCTGAGGTTGACGAACTCTGCCGCCAAGGCGCGGAAGCGCCTGTGCTCGGCGATCTGTTCCCGCGTGCGCTCGACGGCCGTCTTGGGGATCGAACGGGTCACGGTTTTACCCTGGACCTTGAAGGTCAGCGACCAATAGGGGCCGTGACCGGTCGCGCCGTCGCGTTGGCAGCGGCAACGCGGCTTGCCACACTGAAGAAAGCGGCGAGTCAGCGATCCGGGACGCAAGTCACCGACGGAGACGAACTCCTGTTGGATCCGGTCCCGCCGGAGGGTAAGAGCAGCCAAGGTGTCACATGTGGGCATAGTGGCCTCCTGTCTTACAGTGTATAAAGCTGTAAGAAAAGAGTCAATAACCTCCCTGTTGTGAAAGAAGAACCGACAGCCAAGTCTTGATATCAAAATCAAGTCGTACACCCCCAGCGCAACTGCCTCTTGACGGTACGGCCCGATAGGTTATATTGAGGCTGGAAGAGGGTATGCACCTATGCGTGGGAAAGTGGACCCATGATCCGATGAAACCTTTCTATCTCTGAAAAGACGGGCCGTTGTCATTCATCAACAATCCAGGGGCTTACCCAGCGTGCTCTCTACCTTGCGACCTTTGGCCCGGGTCGTGACGCACCGGAATCTCCTGCTGCCTGCCTTATGCCCGGCATGGATCAGAATGCAAAAATCAGTGGTGTGAATCTGGCAGTTCTGATTCCCGCGTTCCGCCCCGGACGGGCGCTTGTTGATTTCGTCGAAATCATTGCCCAACAATCCTACGCGGCGATTGTCATCGTCAACGACGGGAGCGAGCCCGAGTACGATCCTTGCTTTGAGGCGGTGGCTCGCGTGCCGCAAGTGCATGTTCTTCGGCATTATGTGAATGTTGGCAAGGGTGCGGCCCTGAAGACGGGCATCAACTTCATCTTGTGTTCGCTCCCTGACTGTGTGGGAGTCGTGACGGCGGATGCGGACGGCCAGCACCATCCCGACGATGCCTGCAAGGTCGCAGAGACGCTTCTCGCACAGCCCGATCGTCTGGTTCTGGGTGTGAGGCGGTTTGGAAGTGACGTTCCCCTGCGTAGCCGCTTTGGAAACCAAGCCATGCGGGTGACTTTCTTCCTGACTACGGGAGAAAGACTTTCCGATACCCAAACCGGACTTCGCGGTATTCCGCGCCGAATGCTGCCCGCGCTGCTGAGGCTGCCTTCCACGGGGTATGAGTTCGAGCTGGACATGTTACTGGCATGCAAGCGCCAAGCTTGCCAGATTCAAGAGGTGCTGATCCGCACCATCTATGAAAAGGGCAATCCGACCTCCCACTTTAACCCCTTACTCGATTCCCTGCGAATCTCTTTTGTCCTGCTTCGATTCAGCTTTCTGTCGATGGCCACGGCGATCGTGGACAACATCGCGTTTGTACTGTCGTTCCTTGTTCTCTCCAACGTGCTCTATTCTCAAATCACAGGACGACTTGTGGCCGTGCTGTTCAATTACCCCTTGGCCCACGGCGCCGTTTTCCTCTCGCGGGAAAGACGTTCGACCACCCTGCCGAAGTATCTGCTGCTGGTGGCGACCAGTGGAGCTGTTTCCTACGTCCTGATCCATTTCATCCATTCCCACTTCTCCGTGGGAGTCGTCTGGGCGAAGCTGGCGGCCGAGAGCGCCCTGTTCATGGCCAACTTTGCTCTGCAGAGGCATTTCGTGTTTTCGTGGCCGACAGAGCGGGCCTTTGCCACGGACTGGGACCACGACTACGCTTCCACACCATTGGCGGCCAAGCTGACCCGGAAGTATACCGAGTCGGTCATCACCAGGGTGCTGAAGCAATTCGGAAAGCCTCGAGGCATGGATGCCATCGTTGAAATCGGCGGCGCCAACAGTTGTTTCCTGGACCGCATCATGACGGAATTCCGTCCGCGAACCTACCACGTGGTGGACAACAATCGATTCGGCCTTGATTTGCTGCGCCAGCGTATTGACGGTCGCAAGAACATCATTCTCCACGCTGAGGACTGTCTCAGCTTGGATCTCGACATACAGGCTGACGTGGTGTTCAGTGTGGGGCTGATTGAGCACTTTGAACCCGCCGACACCCGCCTGGCGGTCCGAGCGCATTTCGATCTTCTCAAACAGGGTGGCATCGCCATCATCTCGTATCCAACGCCGACTCTTCTCTACCGCGTTGCACGGTTTCTGTGCGAGGGCGTAGGCCTGTGGAAGTTTCCTGACGAACGACCCCTGGTTCGTGAGGAGGTTGTCGACTCCCTCAACGGTTGCGGAGCAGTACTGTTTGAAAAGACCCTATGGCCGCTTGTTTTTACCCAGCACATGATGGTCGTACGGAAACGAGAAGGACGTCGGTGAGATTGTCTTATCTTTGGGTTGCCCTGATTCTCACGAGCGCAGTCTCCGGTTACGGCCTGTGGTCCGAGAGGCTGTTTGAGCAGGAGACATGGTCTCCGCTCGGTCTCAGCCGCCTCGCGCAGGTTGGTACGGCCTATCTGTGTGTGGCTGTGGCCGTTTATTTCTGGAAACCGTCTTACGCGACCCCACTCTTCCTGCTGCTGGCAGCCCTCCATTGCTTTGCGGGCGTCGGTCCTCTAGCGCCACTCTGCGTTCTGTTCTTTCTGTGTTCCTCGTTTCTGCTTGGCCGGCTGCTCTTTCCGGCAGATGACGTGATCGACCATCTGCTGACACTCCTGCTGGGCATCGCTATCTGGATATTACTCATCGGCACAGCGGCTCATTTTCCGGTAAATACCCCCTATACCTACCTGGCCGCCTTCTCGATTCCTTTTGTTGTCGGGCGGCGGTTCATACGCCCCAGTTTGGACATGGTCCTCAGCTGGTTCCGACCGCAGCCCGTCTCCCTGAGCTCCTACACAGCCCTGGTACTGCTTTTGTTCGTGGTTCTGATCCAATACCTGGCCGCCCTGAAACCCGAGATTGGCCACGACGGCCTTGCGATGCACATGGTGATCGCTTCGCGGCTGGCCGCACACGCGGTATGGCCGTTCGACGTTCAGGAGTTCGCCTGGGCGTTGATGCCTATGGGGGGCGACTGGGCCTTTAGCGGAGTGTATATGGTAGGTGGGGAATACGCAGCCCGCTTGCTGAATTTCAGCTTCTTCCTGATGACCGCCGGGTTGGTATTCCTGGCATCCCGCCGCTGGCTGACGCTCGCAGCGGCGCTCCTGATGACGGCTCTTTTCGCAACGACCCCGCTGGTTCAGCTCGTCACGGGTTCCCTTTTTGTAGAGAACGTCTGGGCAGTGTTCGTTACGGCGGCAGTGCTGTCGCTTTGGAGATACCACGCCACCCACCGCTCAGCCTACTTCGTCCTCACCGGAGTCTTCCTGGGCTGCTCGATGCAAGTCAAATACGGGTCCTGGGCTCTGCTGCCCGCCACCCTCTCCCTCGTGCTCTTGGAGTGGAAACGCGCCGGACGCGCCGGACGCGCGTCGGCGGTCACTCTGGTCACGATGTTGGTGCTGTTCATCATGTTCGCGGCTCCTCCCTTCTTGACAGCCTTTGTGAAGACAGGTAACCCGGTGTTCCCGTTCATGAACGACGTGTTTCAGTCGCCGTACTTTGATGCAACCATTGCCTTGTGGGACAATCGCTGGCCCGCTGGGCTGCAATGGAGCACGCTTTATGACATCACATTTCGCTCAGACAGGTACTTGGAGAGTCAGGCGGGCAGCTTTGGATTTCAATATCTTCTGTTCTTGCCGCTCGGTATCCTCTTGTTGCTTCGCCGGCGATCCTACCTTGCGGCCGCGGCACTTGGAATAGGCCTGACTTACGCCCTCTTGACCTGTTTCTACATCACGTACCTGAGGTATCTGTATCCTGTCTTGCCGCTGTTCATGATCTTTATCGCTTGGGTTGCGGCAGAGCTGCGAACTCAGGAGATCCGGCTTTACAGGTTACTGCAGGTTCTCGCGGTCGTGATGGTCTTCCTGAACGGATACTTTATTCCGACCTCAAGCTGGAGACAGCGTGACCTGTACTTGAATCTATTCGATCAGGGAGAAGTGTCACGCTACATCGCACAAGCAGCACCCCAGCGTCCTCTTGTGGAACATCTGAACAAGCAGTTCCCGGGTGCCAAAGTCGCTTTCTTGGACGACCGTCCCCTAATCGCCCCTCTCGAGGCAGAGGTCATGGTCGTTTCTTGGCACTACCCCGAATTTTCCAAAAGGGTTCGGGCCGCGCGATCGGCTCAGGATCTCTACGACCTCATGAAAGAACTTTCGATTGAGTATTTCGTGGCGCCCACAGCGGATCATCCCTGGCACTTCAAGTTCACGGCGGTGCCTCCTTTCCTGCGGGGTTACACTTCCCCGGAAGTCGTTTCGAGCAACTACTATCTGGCCAGGCTCGATCGCAAGCCCGTGCTGCTCACCAGCGCTAAGGGTTCAGGCGTCTACGAAAATACTGACGGCAGTATTGAGTACAGCGGAGCCTGGACACTTGACAACCAGTTCGAGGAAGCGACCGGGGGGACAAGCTTTTACAGCAACAACCCGGGCGACAGCTTCCGTTTCCGGTTTCGGGGAAGCGAGATCAGTTGGGTCCATGCCAGAGCATTCAATCGCGGCATCGCGGTGGTCTCGATCGACGGCGAAGAAAAAGAAACCGTCGACCTCTACTCACCCGAAACACACTGGCAGTCTAAGACTACCCTGTCCAGTCTGGGTGACTGGCGGCACGTTCTGGAGGTCCGTGTGCTCGAAGACAAACACCCCGACGCCACGGACCGTTTTGTGGGTGTCGATCAGATCATCGTCAACGTTCCAGGTTCAGGCACCTACGACAATTTGGATAGTAGTAGCACCTACGACAATATGGACAGTAGTATTCGATATACTGGAGCCTGGATTTTTGACAAGTTCAAGGAAGCAACCAACGGGACAATTGCTTACAGCAACAATCCGGGCGACAGCTTCCGTTTCCAGTTTCAGGGAAGCGAGATCAGATGGGTCTATACCAGAGCATTCAATCGCGGCATGGCGGTGGTTTCGATCGACGGCGAAGAAAAAGAAACTGTCGACCTCTACTCACCCGGAATACACTGGCAGTCTTGGACCACCCTATCTGGCCTGGATGACGGGAGGCACGTTCTGGAGGTCCGTATACTCGAAGACAAACACCCCTATGCCACGGACCGCTATGTGGACGTCGATCAAATTCTCATCAAATAGTCGAGGATCTGCCGGCCGGTGTGACACAGGGCATGCGAGTTGCCTTCGCAGAGAAAGTCGCCTGCTTCGAACAGCTCGGGATCGACCCCGAGCTGCTTCCGAAACGAATCTACGCTGGCCGGGCCAATGGCCGCATCCGGTATTTCCACATCAAGATGCCCGTGGCTGTCGAGCAGGACCGGGCCGTTTTCACCTACATCGACCCCGGCATGGGAACCCCTAGCGAACTGCAATCCTGGGGAGGGGCGCACTACAACCTTTGGGACAAGCTCCGAGAGTCTGGCCGGCGCGTCGAGGTCGTTGCCGTTGCCTGGGAGCAGCACCTTCTGGACCGCGCTGAGGGCGTCCTCCAGTCTTGGCTCACCAGAAAAATCACCGACGCCGAGAAAGAAATCCTCATCCTCCAGCGGGCCGTCGATGAGGCCGATCGGGACACCCTCGAACCTCATGGTGGCCTCGATGCCACCATGAGGAAGATCCACCAATTCCAGCAGGAAAACCCAGGCCTCAACGAACGCGGAATGATCGACAGTTTCTGCCTTTGGGGGTCGCGCCGATGCCGTCGTATGGGTGTCCACTTTACAAGGGTGGGGTTGGCCACTTAGACCGGACATGTTTTCGACAACCACAACGCTTTTCTCTCAGAGGGCAGAGCCCATTCCGTTGTGGTTCGGGACTTTCCCGAAACGCCGCATGGGACGCGGAACGACAGGCATTTTCCGCATCCGCTACGAAAAAGCGATGCGAGGCTGCGCCTCGCGTGTCCCCCCTCGCCCGGCGCGCCGGGCGAGAGGGGTGCTGGTGGAGGGAGCGACCCCCCTTTTTGGCCCGCTAGTGCGGCACCAGAGGGGTGGTAAGGTGGACATGCCTTTGGCCACCTTACCACCTCCCTCAAAGGCGGGGGTCGCTCCCTCCACAGTGATCCCTGCGGGAAGGCTGAAATGCTGAAGACCTGGACCCGGATTGTACTGCTCAACCTGGCTTTGATTGCCGCTGGACTTCGGGCCTGGCTCTCACCCTGGCCTGCCCCGGGCGAGGCCGCCTTGCCGGACCTGGTGGGGGCAACCGATCCCTTGGTCCAGGTAACGCGCCCAGTCGTCCATCAGGACACGCCGTCGTTCGAACAGGTCCGAACGCGCATAGGCCGCCTCCACCCGGTTCCGGACCACATGCGCCAGAGCCGCCTCGATCACCTCCCGGGGATGATCGGTTTCCTCGGCTGCCCAATCGCGGAAGCTGGAGCGGAACCCGTGCGGCACCGCCGCAATCCCCTGCTCGCGGACCAGCCACCGCAGCTGCTTGTCATTGAGTGGCTTCCCTTGCCCACGGGTGAACACCACAGGACCGGTTCCCTCATCCGGTGCCTGCACTGCCTCGAGAATCTCCAGGGCTCGGCCACACAGCGGCACCCGGTGCTGGCGGTTCGCCTTCATCCTCCTGGCCGGGACGGTCCATACACCAGCGTCCCGATCGATCTCCTCCCACTCGGCCCACCGCACCTCGCCCCACCTGGCTGCCGTCAGCACCAGGAACTCGAAGGCCAGCTTGGCCACCTCCGGCGCCGTCGCTGCCTGCACCGTCCGGATCGCCGCAGCCACCTCCCCATGGGGCAAGGCCCGCATGTGCTCGGTAACGTCATGCTGAGGACCCAGGACCGGTCCGATCCGGTCGCAGGGGTTGTCGATCCTGTACTCCATGGCTACGGCCCATTCCAGGACCGCCCGCAGGCGCTGGCGCACCCGCCGGGCGCTGGAGGCCTTCCGATGCCAGATAGGGGTGAGGATCTCAAGCAGATCGGCGCTGGTGACCTCGGAGACCGGCATCTTGCCGATGCGCGGGAAGGCGAACCGCCTCAGGCTGGACATCCACTCGCGGTGGTGACGCCGTCCGCGCCAGCCGTCCCGCTTCTGTTCCAGCACACGCGAGGCAGCTTCGGCGAAGGTGGGGATGCCCTCTGTGCGTCGCTTCTCGGCCAGGGGGTCCCCGCCCTCACGGGCCAGCTTGCGGTTGGCCAGCGCCTTCTCCCTGGCCTCGGCCAGCGGGACCAGGGCGACGCTGCCGAGTCCGAGCTCCCGGCGACGGCCACGAACGACGAGGCGTTGAATCCAACTGCGGATTCCGCTGGGCTGGACGAAGAGGTACAATCCGTTTCCATCGAACCACAAACTTCCGGGAGGCGAGGATGAGACACACAACCACATCAACCCGTAGGCTGCCGGCCTTTCTCGTCGCAGGCGCCCTGCTGCTGGGATGGACTGCCTGGACCAGGGCCGGCGAGCCGGACCAGGAGCTGAAGGGCTGGAAGAAGGGCCGGGGCTGGGGATGGGTCTGGGGCAAGGACGACGAAGTGGGCTCCCTCAACGCCATGACCCCCCAAGCCGTGCTGGAAGCCATCGGCCTGGTCAAGCAGGGCAAGGTCTACGACCTGGGCATCGACTACGACCGCACCTCTTTCAAGTGGCCGGGCCACTCGCCGGGCGAGATCATCTCCTTCCGCACCCCCGAGGGGGTCAAGCGCCAGCAGGACCTGGACTTCACCGCGCCCTCGGTCAACCCGGCCCTGCTGGCCTGGCATAGCTGCGCCCTCTTCATCAACGACAACGTGGCCACCCAGATCGACAGCCTGGGGCACATCACCACCGGGGAGGACAACCACTGGTACAACGGTTTCACCGAGGCCGAGTGGGGCGGCAACTTCGGCATCCGCAAGGCCGACGCCTCCACCATCCCGCCCATCGTGGTGCGGGGGATATTGATCGACGTGGCCGGAAACCAGGGAGTGGAGGCCCTCAAGGGGGGGACCGCCATCGGCCCCAAAGACCTCGAGGCCGCCCTGGAGAAGCAGGGAACCCGGATCCGGCCCGGAGACGCCGTCTTCGTGCGCACCGGGACCCTGCGCTACTGGGGGAAAGCCGGCGGGGACCATAAGAAGCTGGCAGCCCACGACTCGGCCGGGATCAACCTGGAGGCCGCCAGGTGGCTGGTGGAAGAGAAGGGAGCCATCATGGTGGGATCGGACACCTCCGGGCTGGAGGTAGGGCCGGCCCCGGCAGGAAGCACCAGCTTCATTCCGGTCCACGAATACCTGCTGGTGGAGCAGGGGGTCCACGTGGCCGAGTTTCACTACCTGGAGGATCTGGCCGCCGACCGGGCCTACCAGTTCTGCTACATCGCCGCCACCAACAAGATCAAGGGCAGCACCGCCGGCTTCACCATGCGCCCCATCGCGTTGCGATAGGAGTTATCCACAACATATCCACGAAGGGGGTCCGAGAAAAATCGTGACGGGGAAAAAAGATGTCCACGGAGGGTTCGGAGAAGAATCGTGACGGGGGTTAAAGGATATCCACGAAGGGGCACGAAGGCGTTGGTGGTGGATCGGGAAGGGGTGGGGATTATTTGACCAACCGATTCCATTGCAGTCTGCCGTGGCTCCCGAAGTTGATCAGGATGCCTACTGGGAAGCCGGTTCCCTTGAGATAGTTGGGAACTTGGGCCTGCTCGGTTCCCGATAGACGATCGAGCGCCTTGATTTCGACGACAATCTGCTCAAAGCAAACCAAGTCGGCAATATACTGTTTCGTGGATATCTTTTTTCCTTCCCGACCCCTGGCAACCCCCTCCCGATCCTCCTCCAACCCCTTAGTGCCCCTTCGCGGTCCTTAGTGCCCCTTCGTGGATAAGTCTTTTGACCCCTTCCCGGTTCTGCATAGACTCCCTTCGTGGATATCGTTTTTTCCTTCGCGCCCTTGACGGCCCCCTTCCCGACCCCTGGCAACCCCCTCTCGATCCTCCTCCAACCCCTTAGTGCCCCTTCGTGGATAAGTCTTTTTACCCCTTAGCGGTTCTGCATGGACTCCCTTCGTGGAAATCTTTTTACCCCCGTCACGATTTTTCTCGGACCCTCTTCGTGGATAACTCATTTCCTTGCGGGCGCCATCGGGGTGAAGGCGCTTTCCCCCGGCTTTCGCACGGTCTTGCGTATCTTTTCGAGGTTGGTTTTGGCCATTTCCAGGGTCGGGTCCAGGGCGCGCGCGCGCTCCAGGCTTTGGCGTGCTTCTTCGAACCGGCCCAGTTGATACAAGGCTACGCCCAGGTTGGAGTAGGTAGACGCCTGGTCGGGATCGATCTCCAACAGGGTTCGATACAGATCGAGCGCCTCCTGGAAACGATTCTGCCTGAAATGCGAAACGGCGATATGCTCGAGTGCCTCTGTATTGCGCGAATTGAGCTCCAGGGCTCGCCGGAAATGTTCTTCCCCTGCTTGGAGTCGGCCCGCCTCCCACGACGCCTTGCCCAGCAGGACATGCAGAGCTTCCTGTGTCGGCAAGTCCGGTGTCAGCGACCGTGCGGCCCTGGTTAGTGTCAGGGCCTTGTTCAGGGACTCGATGGCTTTGTTGGGTCGATGTAGGTTGAACAGTATATTGCCTGTGTAGCCGTGGGCAAGTGCGTCCTCAGGGTCGATTTCGAGCAACCGGCCGTACATCTCTAGCGCTTCCTCGTAGCGTGCTTGTTCCCTTAGCAACTTGCCCATTTGTCGCAGAGTGTTTTTGTGTCTCGAATTAATCTCTAGGGTGCGGCGCAACATCTCCTCGGCCTCAACGTACCGTTTCGTGTCAATCAGAGCGGCGCCGAGGATGGCCAAGTCTTTGGGCTGGTCCGGGCGATTTTCCACGGCAAGCCGGGCGGCGGCCAGGGCTTCCTCCGGACGGCCCGCCCTCGCCAAGTGGATGCTGAGATTGTAGCGAGCGCTCCGCGCCTTGGGGTTGAGAGAGACGATGTGGCTGAAGAAGGTGATGTCGTCCCGGTAGATTTTCGCCTGGCGCCAGGTCATCGTTCCAAGAAGTGCCAGCACCACCACCACTAGACCCGCCGCCCCCGACTTCAATCGGCCCGGCAGCCGGCCGGAGCCCTGCACTCCGAGGGCGACAACGACGGCCATGACCCCGATGCCGGCCAGGTATTGAAAGCGGTCGGCCACAAAGGAGTACTGCATGTAACCGTGATTCACGAAGCCCAGCACCGGGGACAGCGTCACCGCAAAGAACAAGGCTCCGGCCAGCGGACCGCGCCCAATCCTGTGGCGCAGGAACCACAGCGTTGCCGCCAGTGCCGCCGCCCCGGCCAGGTAGAGCCATGCCCAGGGATCCCCCAGGCTGATGTCCGACCTCGGATAGATAATGGCCAGATCGGTTGGCCAGGCCAGCTTGCCCGCGTAGAACCACAAGGCCCGCGACGCGATGAGCATCCGCTCGGGCAAGGAGTAGTCCAGGGAACCGTGCCTTGAACCGTAAGAAGAGAGATCGACTGCCGTGATGACGAGCGCCACCAGGAAGAAGGGCGCCACCCGCCGCAGATCCCGCACGGTAATGCATCCCTCCTTCAACCACTGCACCATCAGCAAGGCCACCGGCAGCGTTACCACAATGGACTTGCTCAACAGGCCCGCCGCGAACAGCAGCAGAGCCAGGCCGTAGCGCCAGGGTCGCGGTTGTTCCAGGAAGCGCAGCCAGACCAGCACGGCAGCCAGGTAGAAAAGACCGGAAAGCACATCCTTGCGCTCGAAAATCCAGGCCACCGACTCCACGTGCAGCGGGTGCACGGCGAACACGGCAGCCACAACCCAGGCCCCGGGAACGGCCAAACGCAACAGCAGACGCCACAACAGCAGCGAGTTCAGCAGATGCAGCAGCACGTTGACGACGTGATAGCCGGCCGGCGCCAGTCCCCAAATCTTGTGTTCGAGCCATAATGTCGTATAGGTCAGCGGCCAGTAGTGCGCCTCTCGCTCAATTTGCGACGGCCAGGACCAGATGGCGCCGAGACCGGACCACTCTCGGACCGCCCGCGACTGAAACCAGATGAAGTCATCCCAGACAAAGCCGCCCCAAAGCATTGCCGGCAGGTAGCAGACCGCCGCCAGCAGGCCGAGAGCCAGGGCGGCCAGCGCCCCTCGGCGCGAGAACCGGTCAAACAACCGGGTGGACTCGCGAGGAACCGGGGACGATTGCGTCTTTCCGGTTTCGGTTGCGCCGGGGGCATTCGCTTGAGGCGAGGAAGCTGCCCTCAAGGCCAATCGCTTGCGCTTACTGGGTCTCGTTTTGTTTCTCTGTGCCATCTTTGTTCTTGTTCTTCCAACCCTTATGGCAAGTTCAGATACGGGTGAACCTCATGATCACCCGCTCCTCGGTCGTCCTCCGGCTCCTGGCTCGGGGCCGCGTTCTGGGGCCGCATGCAGGCGATAGACGTACAGGTTTGCAAGCAGAAAGTTGAAGAGGGCGCCGAGGACGACACCCAACAGGAGCGCGAGCAATCGACGAGAGGCGAAGAAGTCGACCAGGCTGGTCAAGACCGTGTAGCTGCCAACGTTCACGCTGAGCCCGACGAGACTGCTGGCCACGAACTTTCCCCATTGGCGCACGCGGGGCTCTGGAGGACGCTCGCCGAAGGTCAGGCTCCGGTTAAGGCGCCAGTTCCAGGTGACCGCCGGCCAGAAGGACAGGAAACGCGCCAGGCGGTGCTCGACGCCGATCCACTGCAGGCAGAGGTAACAGGCAACATCGATCACGAAGCCGCTGGCGCCCACGAACCCGAAGCAGAGCACCCGGGCTATCCCGCCGAACTTGTACCGGTACAGACGGTACAGGTGACGCAGGAAGTTGAGCTGCTGTCTCCAGTTCATCTTGCTGGAGCCCATGCTGCGGTCGCGGAAGTCGATGGGTAGTTCCTTGACGCGCAATTGTCCGCGCACCATGAGCTCCAGGGCAATCTTGTAGCCGATGGGTTGCAACCTCTGCAGGTCCGGCAGCACGCGGCGGTCGGTCGCGAAAAACCCGGACATGGGATCGGAGCAACTGGCGAGCGGAAGCGTCAATGACGTTGCCAGACGGGAGTTCAGAAAGCGCCACGGACTCCAGGTCCGATCGATGAAACCACCCAGCGCGTAGCGGCTGCCGATGACCATGTCGCAATCGGCGTCGAGGGCGGCGAGCAAATCGGCGATGCGCTCGGGCGGATGTGACAGATCGGCATCCATCACCACCATCCGGTCGAATCGGCAGAGCCGGATGCCCTCGATAACGGAGAGAGACAAGTCCCGAGGCAATTGGTGGCGCGTCACCATGCGCACCGGCAGGCGCCGTGCCAGCTCTGCGACAACGGCCTCACTGCCGTCATCCGAGTTGTCGTCGATCAGCAGCAACTCCCAAGCGATTCCGCTATCGGAGAGGGCGGCGTGAGTGCGCTCAGCCAGGGGGGGGATGTTGGCTGCCTCGCGAAACGTCGGCACGATGATGGATACTGCTTGGCTGTGGCCGGGACTTTCGAGGTCGTGCGGCACGTTCGGCGTGTTGTTCATCCCGGTTCTCGGAATTCTTTAAGTTGCTATTATCCAGGGTGTTAGCCACATTCTGGAAGGAAACCGATGCCCGCACAGTGTACCACCAACCCGGTCGAGTTTGAAGGTTGGGACCACCCGGGAGCGCGGGCGTCCCGCCCACAACCTTATTCCTGCAAGCAGCCTGCCATGCACGGCCACTGCCTTGCAAGGCGCACCAAACCCGCCTTTACGGGGTGCTCTTCCATCGTGCCGGGGTTTGTGCGGGCGGGACGCCCGCGCTCCCAGGTGGTCTTTGTGCGGGCGAGACGCCCGCGCTCCCGGGGGGTCTTTCTTCACGAGCCGTAGTGCCTCCACCGCGAGAATGGTCCAAGAAATCGGTGCAGTGCACCAAGTCGCCAATGAAGAATAGACCCACGGGAAACGGGCACAAGGCATAGGCCTCGAGATTGACGCAGTCCGAGCATGGCCAAACGCGGCGCTGATGGCCGTAACGACCATCAAATCGCCTGCATTGACCGCCTACCCTGGTAGGTCATCCACCCGGGAGCGCGGGCGTCCCGCCCGCACCCTTATTCCTGCAAACAGCCTGCCATCCAAGGCCACTCCCTTGCAAGGCGCACCAAACCCGCCTTTACGGGGTGCTCTTCCATCGTGCCGGGGTTTGTGCGGGCGAGACGCCCGCGCTCCCGGGGGGTCTTTGTGCGGGCGAGACGCCCGCGCTCCCGGGTGGTCTTTCTTCACGAGCCGTAATGCCTCCACCGCGAGAAGGGTCCGAGAAATCGGTGCAGTGCACCATGTCGCCAATGAAGCATAGACCCACGGGAAACTGGCACAAGGCATAGGCCTCGAGATTGACGCAGTCCGAGCATGGCCAAACGCGGCGCTGATGGCCGTAACGACCATCAAATCGCCTGCATTGACCGCCTACCCTGGTTGGTCATCCACCCGGGAGCGCGGGCGTCCCGCCCGCATCCTTATTCTTGCAAACAGCCTGCCATCCAAGGCCACTCCCTTGCAAGGCGCACCAAACCCGCCTTTACGTGGATCTTTTCCATTGTGCCAAGCCTTGTGCGGGCGAGACGCCCGCGCTCCCGGGTGGTCTTTGTGCGGGCGAGACGCCCGCGCTCCCGGGGGGTCTTTCTGCGGGCGAGACGCCTGCGCTCCCGGGTGGGGTTTACTCCTTCCCCCCGCCCGACCCTTGGCGGGTCCCTCTCGAGCATCCTCCAACGCCTTAGTGGCCCTTTGGCCGTTCTTCGTGGCCCTTCGTGGATATCTTTTTTTGTCTCTTGGTGTGCTTCGCGGATGCCCTTGGTGGGTCCTCTACGTGTCCTGAGTTTGCAGCTCCGCCACGATCTCCCGGGCTACCTCACGGCCCCGGTCGGGCTGGCCGGGAGGCAGGGAGATGGCGGCCACCACCGGATGGCCGCCGCCGCCGTAGCGCTCGCAGATGCGGGCCAGATTGTGCTCCCGCCGGTTGGGGCTCCAGGGGTTCCAGCCCACCGAGACCTTGGTGCGCTCCGGGGGCTGCATCAGGCTGACGTGATAGTCGGACTCGGGGTAGAGATGGTAGGGGATGAACTTGTTGTAGCCCTCCAGGCCGAAGGGGATCAGGTCGAAGAAGGTCACGCCGCGGCTGCATTCGGAAACCTGCCGGATGATGCGGATGTTCTCGGTGTGGTGCTGATGCAGGGGCCGGTAGCGGTCCAGCACCTCCGCTTGAGTGGCCACCTGGTTGAGGGACTGGCGGGAGAGCTGGCGGATGATGCGGTGGGAGAAGGAGGTGTCCTTGTTGGCCTCGATGACGGCCGCCAGCTTCTGGGCCGGTTCGCCGACCTCGACCGCCGCCTGGGCGCTGGCGTAGAGGGCGCCGTCCACGATGTCCGCCCAGTGGATGAGGTCCTCCAGCGGGCCGGGGTCGAACCCGAAGCGGCTCTCGGCGATGGTGGCGATCAGCTTGGTGCAGGACTTGAAGCTGGGATCGAGGAATTTTTTGTGGCTGTGCCGGCTCCTGAAGTGGGCCTCGTCCTCGGGAGTCAGGAAGGCGCTGTAATGGTGGTCGAACCACCAGGTCAGCCGCTCGTGGTTGGCGTACTTGAAGTCCACGATGGCGTTCTCGTCCCCCTGGAAGAGGTGGTCGGGAAAGGTCTGATGGGGCTGGTGGGCCATGCCGAACAGCCGGAAACGGGCCCCGGGGTCGATCCTGGAGGCGTAGAAGCGCATGAAGACGGCGGCCGAGCAGGCGCCGTCGAAGCAGTTGTCATGATAGAGGATGTGACAGTTCATGCCTTTTCCATCCGCCGGGATCCGATCCGGTCGAGCCGTGGCCGCGGCAGGCAAGTGGGACCGCGCCGGCCTGCCGAACGCGATTGGCCCCCGGGTGGGAGATGCAGGCTAGTAGTACCAGAGTCATCCCCTCCAAACAAGCACTTTCCCCCGGACCGGCGCCCTCCGCACCGCCGGTCATGTCCCGGGAATCCCGGTCCAGGCTCCGAGTTGTGGTACCATGGCTGCCGGGGCGCGGCGGGCCTGCTGGCGGGCCCCCCCGGCGCCCCGCAACCCGGCCAAAGGAGATGGGTCCATGGAGTGGTTGAGCCTGCTGATGCGCTGGCTGCATCTGGTTTCGGTGGCCGTCCTGATCGGATCGGCTGCTTTTATGGTAGTGGTGCTGCGGCCTGCCCTGGCCGACCGGGCTCGGGAGAGCCGGCGGGACTTTTTTCTGAGCCTCAAGATTCGCCTCAAGATGCTGGTCCACGGCTCCATCGCCGGGATCCTGGTTTCCGGTCTCTACAACACCCACCTGGGCTGGAAGACCGCCCTGGCGCCCAACCTGGGGGTCTACCTGACCAAGGTATCGCTGGCCCTGGCGGTCCTGGCGCTCGTCATCGTGGCCTTTGCCGGGCGTTCTCCCGATTCCGACCCGCTCTCCCCGCGAAGCCGCTGGCTGACCTGGGGCCTGATTCTGGGACTGGCGGTGGTGGTCCTGTCGGTCTACCTGGGGTCGCTGCATCCCTGATCGGGCCGCCCGGCATCCTTCCCTTCCGGCCCTTCCGGCCGGTGTCCCGCGATTTGCGGCGGCAGGGACCATGGAGGGATTGGCATGATCGGCTTCGATCTGTCGGAGGTCCACCTGAGCGTTCAGGAACTGGTGCGCCAGTTCGTGGCCCGCGAGGTGCTTCCGGACATCGGCCGCAACGACTCCGAAGGCCGTTTCGACCGTTCGCTGCTGCCCAGGATGGCCAAGCTGGGCCTGCTCGGACTCTGCACCCCCTCCCGCCACGGCGGCTTCGATTTCGACTACATCAGCCTGGGCATCGCCTGCGAGGAGCTGGAATACGGGGACACCTCGCTGCGGGTCATTCTTTCGGTCCACCTGGCCCTGCACGGCCTGACCCTGCTGAGCTGGGGAAGCGAAGCGCAGAAGGAGCTCTGGTTGAAGCCCCAGGCCCGCGGGGAGAAGATCGCCACCTTCGGCTTGACCGAGCCCGACGCCGGAAGCGACGTGGTGGGAATACGGAGCACGGCCCGGCGCGACGGGAAGCACTACATTCTCAACGGCGAAAAGACCTGGATCTCGCTGGCCGACGTGGCCGACCACTTCCTGGTGTTTGCCTGGACCGATCCGGACAAGAGGGAACACCGGGACCACCGCGGCCTGAGCGCCTTCCTGGTGGAACGCACCATGGAGGGGTTTTCCAGCGGGACCCACCACCGGAAGTGGGGGATCCGGGCGGGGAACACCGGGTTCTTCAGCCTGGAGGATGTCCGGGTCCCCGCCGCCAATCGCCTGGGGCAGGAGGGCGAGGGGTTCAAGATCGCCATGTTCGCCCTGGAGCAGGGACGCTACACGGTGGCTGCCGGGGCCACCGGGCTGATTCGGGCCTGCCTGGACGCCAGCAGGAAGTACGCCCTGGGGCGGCGCACCTTCGAGGTGCCCATCGCCAGCCACCAACTGGTCAAGGAGATGATCGCCCAGATGGTGCTGGACTACGAGACCTCCCGTCTGCTGTGGCTTCGCTGCGGCTGGCTCAAGAACCAGGGGAGGCGGAACAACCGCCAGACCTCCCTGGCCAAGTGGCATGCCACCGTGGCCTCGGAGCGGGCCGCCTCGGACGCGGTGCAGATCCACGGCGCCAACGGGTTCTCGGACGAATATCCGGTGGGCCGCTACTACCGCAACTGCAAGGGAGCCGTCATCTACGAGGGCACCCGCGAGATCCACAAGCTCCTGCAGGCCGACTACGCCCTGGGCTTCCGCACCGACAAGCCCCGCCGCTGCGACCTCCCCCCGGTCCCGGAGTCGTGAGGGGGGGGGGGGTGAGCGAGGGCGTCCGTGGGCTGGCGGGGCGTGGTGTTGGAGAGGCAGTGCGTTATCCAATGGCGCAGCTAATTCGCCGCCTACGCGGCTATGGTAGCGCGGGATTCACACGACCCCGGGCTTCCACCCGGGGCTACACGAAGCCGCAGCTACGCTGCTCTGTAAGGAAGGCCTGTAGGGGGCGTCCCGTTGGGTAATCTACGCCAACCGCGGCTTCGCAGCTCTCCCCAAAATCACAACACTGCTGGCGGACAGGATTTTTTGAAATAATCACCGGACATGAGGCTGGGGAACGCGATCAGCTGGCGGGGCGTGGTGTTGGAGAGGCTGTGCGTTATCCAATGGCGCAGCTAATTCGCCGCCTACGCGGCTATGGTAGCGCGGGATTCACAGGACCCCGGGCTTCCACCCGGGGCTACACGAAGCCGCAGCTACGCTGCTCTGTAAGGAAGGCCTGTAGGGGGCGTCCCGTTGGGTAATCTACGCCAACCGCGGCTTCGCAGCTCTCCCCAAAATCACAACACTGCTGGCGGACAGGATTTTTTGAAATAATCACCGGACATGAAGCTGGGGAACGCGATCAGCTGGCGGGGCGTGGTGTTGGAGAGGCTGTGCGTTATCCAATGGCGCAGCTAATTCGCCGCCTACGCGGCTATGGTAGCGCGGGATTCACACGACCCCGGGCTTCCACCCGGGGCTACACGAAGCCGCAGCTACGCTGCTTTATAAGGAAGCCTTGTAGCATGCGTTTCCTCGGTCTACCCACGCCAACCGCGGCTTCGCAGCTCTCCCCAAAATCACAACACTGCTGGCGGACAGGATTTTTTGAAACAATCACCGGACATGAGGCTGGGGAACGCGATCAGCTGGCGGGGTGTGGTGTTGGAGAGGCTGTGCGTTATCCAATGGCGCAGCTAATTCGCCGCCTACGCGGCTATGGTAGCGCGGGATTCACACGACCCCGGGCTTCCACCCGGGGCTACACGAAGCCGCAGCTACGCTGCTTTATAAGGAAGCCTTGTAGCATGCGTTTCCTCGGTCTACCCACGCCAACCGCGGCTTCGCAGCTCTCCCCAAAATCACAACACTGCTGGCGGACAGGATTTTTTGAAATAATCACCGGACATGAGACTGGGGAACGCGATCAGCTGGCGGGGCGTGGTGTTGGAGAGGCTGTGCGTTATCCAATGGCGCAGCTAATTCGCCGCCTACGCGGCTATGGTAGCGCGGGATTCACAGGACCCCGGGCTTCCACCCGGGGCTACACGAAGCCGCAGCTACGCTGCTCTGTAAGGAAGGCCTGTAGGGGGCGTCCCGTTGGGTAATCTACGCCAACCGCAGCTTCGCAGCTCTCCCCAAAATCACAACACTGCTGGCGGACAGGATTTTTTGAAATAATCACCGGAAATGAAGCTGGGGAACGCGATCAGCCCGCGTGTTCGCCCTCGAACAGGTAGCGAGCTTCGAACTCGATGTGGTGGCGTTTCAGGAATTCGGTGTATTCTTCCTCGAAGGTGCGTGTCCGATGATGTTCGCGCTGATTCAGGATGTAGGCGCGAACGGGTGCGATATTGGAGTAGCTCACGGTGAATACGCCGTAGCCCCTTTGCCATTCCAGGCGATTCTTGTTTTCGGGGAGTCGGTTGGCCCATCGCGCGGCGTTGGCTTTGATGTCCCGAACCATGTCGGACACGGAGCTTGCCGGCGGAAAATTGGCCAGCACGTGCAGGTGGTCTTCAATGCCGCCGATTTCGATCAGGTGTCCCGCCCGGTCCCGAATCACTTCTCCGATATATCGGTAGAGCGGTTCCCGGATCTGCTCCCGAATCGACTTGAGGCGGCGTTTGGTGCTGAACACCACGTGGTAGGTCAGTTTGCTGTAGGTGGCCACGGCTGTTTCCCTCCATTGAGTTCCGCTGGCTGGCGCCCACGGATCGACGATGTGAGGGAGTTCCGTGTTCCCCGAGCACAAGCTCGGAGTTTTCTATAATAAATCGTTCCGTCCACGCAGTGTCGTGATTTAAGGGAGTTCTGTGTTCCTTGGGGGCGTCTGGGGAATTGGCGGTGTTGGTCATAGGAGGCCCCCACGCGTCGAGGGAAAAAAATTCCTATAAGGAGACAATCCCCGAGGCGCAATTCCCCAAAATGGTCCTTTTTAACCTTTTTAAATTGTTGCGTCCACGCAGTGTCGTGATTTAAGGGAGTTCCGTGTTCCTTGGGGGCGTCTGGGGAATTGGCGGTGTTGGTAATAGGAGGCCCCCACGCGTCGAGGGGAAAATTCCTATAAGGAGACAATCCCCGAGGCGCAATTCCCGAAAATGGTCCTTTTTAACCATTTTAAATTGTTGCGTCCACGCAGTATCGTGATTTAAGGGAGTTCTGTGTTCCTTGGGGGCGTCTGGGAATTGGCGGTGTTGGTAATAGGAGGCCCCCACGCGTCGAGGGGGAAAAATTCCTATAAGGAGACAATCCCCGAGGCGCAATTCCCCAAAATGGCCCTTTTTAAATCGTTGCGTCCACGCAGTGTCGTGATTTAAGGGAGTTCCGTGTTCCTTGGGGGCGTCTGGGGAATTGGCGGTGTTGGTCATAGGAGGTCCCCACGCGTCGAGGGGAAAAATTCCTATAGGGAGACAATCCCCGAGGCGCAATTCCCGAAAATGGTCCTTTTTAAATTGTTGCGTCCACGCAGTGTCGTGATTTAAGGGAGTTCCATGTTCCTTGGGGGCGTCTGGGGAATTGGCGGTGTTGGTCATAGGAGGTCCCCATGCGTCGAGGGGAAAAAATTCCTATAAGGAGACAATCCCGGAGGCGCAATTCCCGAAAATGGTCCTTTTTAAATTGTTGCGTCCACGCAGTGTCGTGATTTTAGGGAGAGCGGTGTAGCCGCGGTTGACGAATATCACCCGAGCAAACGTTGCCTACAGGCCTTCCTAATAGAGCAGCGTAGCTGCGGCTTCGTGTAGCCCCGGGCGGAAGCCCGGGGTCGTCTGAATACCACGCTAACGCAGCCGCGTAGGCGGCGAATTAGTTGCGCCATCCCCGCACAGCCTCTCAAAAAAACAGCAAACAACCCCCGTGCCGTCAGCCCGGGACATCGCCCCCCCCCATGAACCCGATCGCCATCTCCCGACAACCCTGGCGGCGCCGTTGGCCCTGGCTCTCGCTGCTGGCGGGTTCCGGGATCTGCTGCGCCGCCATCCTGCTGTTTCCCTGGCTGGTTCTTTGGGAGGAGGCCGCGGCGGCCCTGTCCATCCGGGTGCTCTTTTCCCACATCTGCCACCAGGACCCGCAGCGGTCCCTGAGCCTGGCGGGGATCGTCCTGCCGGTCTGCACCCGCTGCCTGGCCCTCTACCTGGGCGGGTTCCTGGGAGTGCTGCTGGTTCCCCTGGTCCGCGGGCATTCGGACTGGCTGCTGGGGCGGCGGGCCCTGCTGCTGGGGCCGCTCCTCCTCACCGGGCTGGACGCCGGCCTGGACCTGGCGGGCCTCTGGACCAGCACCCTCTGGTCGCGGGCCGCCACCGGCGGGCTGGCCGGCTCGGCATTGGGTCTCTATGCCGTCCTCTTCCTGGAAGGCCGTACCCCTGTGGGGTTTGAACCGGACCGCGGGAATATGGGACAATAACCTTGAGGGTGCGTCGGCGGCAAGGGCGCGGCCCGGGGGTTCCCGCCGCCAAGCCTTCCACCGCCGGCGTCAGGGGCGGCCGATCCTCCCGGGCGCCGCCCCGGTGAGCAATACGGGCTGAAATCCATCGGTCAGAAAAGAGGCAAGCATGAGCGTTTCATTCAGGGCGAGAAAAGAGGTCTGCCGGGTCCTGCTAATCGGCTTGGCGAGTGGGTTGCTCCTCCTGAGCCCCGCCGGAACACCGCTGGTTCTCGACGCCATGGGGGACACCATTGAGGACCTGCGGGACAAGCTGAAAAGCAAAAAGGCCGGCGACCGCAGGAAGGCGGCCAGGGAGCTGGGCGAGACTCTCAGCCGGGATGCCACCCCCCTGCTGCTGGAGGCGGTGACGGACAGGGATCGGGAGGTTCGCCGGGAAGTCGTCAAGTCCCTGGGTCTGCTCAGGGACCTGAGCGCCATCACCATGCTGCTGACCGCACTCGACGATGAGGTCCCGGCGGTGCGCCAGGAGGCCATTATCGCCCTGGTCAACCTCTATACCGAGCAGGACGTCAGCTTTTTCCTGACCCGGGAGGCAAAGCGGCTCTACGCTCGGCTGAACCCCTTCAGCGGCCCGGTCGCCAGCGATGACACCGTCATCGAGCCCGACGTGAAGGTGGCTTCGTCCGTCATCGATGGCATCGCCGGACGCCTGCGCGACTCCAACCGGCAGGTGCGCTTTTACGCGGCCAATGCTCTGGGGGTGCTGCGGGGACAGTCGGCGATTCCCAAAATGGTCGAGGGCATGAAGGGCAGCGAACCCAACCTGCAGGTGGCCATCCTGCGTTCGTTCTACAAGATCAAGGACCGCTCGGTGGCCGGGGAGATCCAGCCCTATCTTTTCAATACCAACAAGAAGGTGCGCGACGAGGCCATCCTGACCCTGGGACTCTTCAAGAGCGTGGAGGCCCTGCCCCAGTTGCAGACGCTCTACGACCAGAATCCCGGCCGCGACGTCCAGTTGAATTGCCTGGAGGCCATCGCGCTCATCGGGGACGCCAGCTCCCTGCCCCTGTTTCAGCGCCACCTGGGCGACGGCGGGCCCAAGTACCGCGAGTTTGCCGCCGAGGGCATTGCCCGGGCGGGCGACGCTTCGGTGGCGGAGGAGGTGTCGCGGGCTCATCTGGCCGAGAAGAAGCCCGCCCCTCGGCTGGCCATGAACTTCGCCCTCTACAGCCTGGGACGCCGGGAACACCTCGACCCGATGGTGGCGGCTCTCAAGGAGCGGCTCCTCCACCAGCAGGCCCTGGCCTATCTGCTCGAATTGAGGACCCGGGTGTCGCCGGAACTGGTGAACTACCTGAACGACGACAGCCCCGAGGTCCGCAGGAGACTCTGCCTGACGCTGGGGATGATCGGGGACAGCGCTTCGGCCGAAAAACTGCGGCCCCTGCTGACGGACAGCGACCCCGAGGTGGCGTCGGAAGCCTCCCGGGCCCTCCGCCGCATCGGCGCGCAGTAATCCGTTTGCTTTAATCCGCGGCTTCGCGGCTCTCCCCAAAACCCCGACAGGTCGCGCAGGCGGCGATTGACAAAAAAAATCCCCGGGCGTCAGTCCGGGGATTCCAGTAAGCCGCCAAGGCGGCGTCGTCCAGCCCCAGGCGTGAGCCTGGGGGATGCTCCTGTTACTTCTTTTCCTTTGCCAATTCTCCCCTGGTAAATCCTTCAAACAGCCCTTCCAGCCGCGCCATCCGTTCTCGGAGATCGGCTACATCCTCCCGGACATAGTGAGTTTCTTGTTTTAACTCACGTCTGATATCGGATGAGACCTTCCATCCAAAGCTGACCAGGGATACGCCAAGAATGGCGGTCGCAACCAACTCCGCGCTGATTGTCATTGTCGATTCTCCTTGTCACCTTGCTGAACGTGCTGCGAGGGAGATCAGACAACCTAAGGTGTGCTGTTGTAGATGGCTCACTTGGTTAGTGTACCAGGATAAGCCGGGCTTGAAAGAAGAGAGCCTGCGCCGCGCCGGCGGGACAGGAATTTTGAACAATGAGACCCCGGGCGCCAGGCTGGGAGGAACCGCGGTCCCCAAACCCACAACACTGCGGTCGGGACACGGTTAAAAAAATCCCCGGGCGCCAGCCCGCGGTTCGAGTAGAGCCGCGGAGCGGCGCCAGCATGGTGCCCCGGGCGCCAGCCCACCGAGAACCGCTCTCGCTAAGACCGGGAAACGTTGGGCGGGCGACGATTTAAAATAAGGGAACTGTATACAAGAGTGCCGAGTGGCAGGCGGGGATTACACTCGGTCAGCGGCTATTTGCTGGGCTTGGCCTTCAACTCCAATTCCTCTGTAAAGCGACCCTCCATCCAGCCTTCCAATCGGGCCATGCGCTGTTCCAGGTTGCCAATGCGATCGCCAAGTCCGGCAACATCTTCTCGGACATAGTGAATTTCTTGTTTTAACTCACGTCTGATATCGGATGAGGCCTTCCATCCAAGGCTGACCAGGGATACGCCCAGAATGGCGATCGCGACCAACTCCGCGCTGATATTCATTGTCGAAACTCCTTGTCACCTTGCTGAACGTGCTGAGAGGGAGATCAGACAACGTAGGGTGTGCCTTTGTTGATGGTTCACTCAGTTAGTGTATCACGATAAGCCGGGCTTGAAAGAAGAGCGCCTGTGCCGAGTTGGGGGCAGGATTTTTGAATAATTGATCCCCCGGGCGCCAGCCCCGGGGCTTCGAGTAGAGCCGCGGAGGCGGCGTCAGCGTGGTGCCCCGGGCGCCAGCCCACCGAGAACCGCTCTCGCTAAGACCGGGAAACGTTGGGCGGGCGACGATTTAAAATAAGGGAACTGTATACAAGAGTGCCGAGTGGCAGGCGGGGGTTACACTCGGTCAGCGGCTACTTGCTGGCTTGGCCTTCAACTCCAATTCCTCTGTAAAGCGACCCTCCATCCAGCCTTCCAATCGGGCCATGCGCTGTTCCAGGCTGCCAATGCGATCGCCAAGTTTGGCAACATCATTGCGCATGTGGTGGATTTCCTGGCGCAAGTCTCCGGTCACCTTCCATCCAAGGCTGACCAGGGATACGCCCAGAATGGCGATGGCGACCAACTCCGCGCTGATATTCATTGTCGATACTCCTTTCACTTTGCTGGACGTGCTGAGAGGGAGATCAGACAACGTAGGGTGGGCTGTTGTAGATGGTTCACTCAGTTAGTGTATCACGATAAACCGGGGTTGAAAGAAGAGCGCCTGAGTCGGGTTGGGGGGACAGGATTTTTGAATAATTGATCCCCCGGGCGCCAGCCCCGGGGCTTCGAGTAGAGCCGCGGAGGCGGCGTCAGCACTTAGCCCCAGCCGTCAGCGGGGGGGGAAGCTCCAGTTACTTCTTTTCCTCTATCAATTCTCCCCTGGTGAAACCTTCAAACAACCCTTCCAGCCGGGCCATCCGTTCTCGGACATCGGCTACAACCCCTCGGACATCGGCCACATCCTCTCGGACGTGGGCCACATCCTCGCGGACATAGTGAATTTCTTGTTTTAACTCGTGTCGGATATCGGATGAGACCTTCCATCCAAGGCTGACCAAAGCCACGCCAAGGCTGACCAAAGCCACGCCAAGGATGCCGATGGCAATCAACTCCGCGCTGATATTCATTGCTGATGTTCCTTCCACTTTGACGGACTTGCTGAGAGGGAGATCAGACAATGTAAGGTGTTCTTTTGTTGATGGCTCACGTGGTTAGTGCACCACGATAAGCCGGGCTTGAAAGAAGAGAGCCTGAGTCGAGTTGGGGGGCAGGATTTTTGAATAATTGATCCCCCGGGCGCCAGCCTGGGGAGAAGCTCCTGTTACTTCTTTGCCTCTATCAATTCTCCCCTGGTGAATCCTTCAAACAGCCCTTCCAGTCGTGCCATCCGTTCTCGGAGAGCGGCTACATCCTTCCGGACATCGGCTACATCCTCTCGGACATAGTGAATTTCTTGCTTTAACTCATGTCTGATATCGGATGACACCTTCCATCCAAAACTAACCAGAGCGACGCCAAGAATGCCGATGGCAATCAACTCCGTGCTGACATTCATTGTCGATACTCCTTTCACTTTGCTGGACGTGCTGAGAGGGAGATCAGACAACGTAGGGTGGGCTGTTGAACTTGGCTCACTTGGTTAGTGTACCACGACAAACCCGGGTTGAAAGAAGGGAGCCTGCGCCGCGCTGGAAGACAGGATTTTCCAAATGAACAATCCCCCGGGGCGGCATGCTGGCGCGGCTTCGCCGCTTTCCCCTAAACCACAACACTGCCGGGGGACAGGATTTTTAAAGGATCATCCCCGGGCGTCAGCCCGGGCTTCCAGTCGAGCCGCGAAGCGGCGCCAGCACTTAGCCGTGGGCGTAAGCCCATGGAAACCGCGGCGTTAGAGTAGAGCCGCGTAGGCGGCGACAGCATCGTGCCCCCGGCGTCATCCCTGGGAGCAGCTGTTTCCCCAAAAATAGGGCACGTCGTGGGGGCAACGATATCAATTGGACAATCCCCGGGCGTCAGCCCGGGGCTTCCAGTCGAGCCGCGAAGCGGCGCCAGCACTTAGCCGTGGGCGCAAGCCCATGGAAACCTCGGCGTTAGAGTTGAGCCGCGTAGGCGGCGACAGCATCGTGCCCCAGGCGCCATCCCTGGGAGCAGCGGTTTCCCCAAAAAATAGGGCACGTGGTTGGGGCAACGATATCAATTGGATAATCCCCCGGGCGTCAGCCCGGGGTTCGAGTAGAGCCGCGAAGCGGCGCCAGCACTTAGCCGTGGGCGTAAGCCCATGGAAACCTCGGCGTTAGAGTAGAGCCGCGTAGGCGGCGGCAGCATCGTGCCCCCGGCGTCATCCCTGGGAGCAGCGGTTTCCCCAAAAAATAGGGCACGTGGTTGGGGCAACGATATCAATTGGATAATCCCCCGGGCGTCAGCCCGGGCTTCCAGTCGAGCCGCGAAGCGGCGCCAGCACTTAGCCGTGGGCGTAAGCCCATGGAAACCTCGGCGTTAGAGTTGAGCCGCGTAGGCGGCGACAGCATCGTGCCCCCGGCGTCATCCCTGGGAGCAGCGGTTTCCCCAAAAAATAGGGCACGTGGTTGGGGCAACGATATCAATTGGATAATCCCCCGGGCGTCAGCCCGGGCTTCCAGTCGAGCCGCGAAGCGGCGCCAGCACTTAGCCGTGGGCGTAAGCCCATGGAAACCTCGGCGTTAGAGTTGAGCCGCGTAGGCGGCGACAGCATCGTGCCCCCGGCGTCATCCCTGGGAGCAGCGGTTTCCCCAAAAAATAGGGCACGTGGTTGGGGCAACGATATCAATTGGATAATCCCCCGGGCGTCAGCCCGGGCTTCCAGTCGAGCCGCGAAGCGGCGCCAGCACTTAGCCGTGGGCGTAAGCCCATGGAAACCTCGGCGTTAGAGTTGAGCCGCGTAGGCGGCGACAGCACTTATCCCCAGGCATGAGCCCCCGCAGAGCCCCCGTCCCTGACGTTGCCCCCCTCACCCCTGCCCCCCCACAAACCACCTTGACAGTCGGTCCTTTCCGTACTACAGTTTTCTTGTTTACTCCCTCCCGCTGCAACTCCCTCGAGTGTCGGCCCGTTCGGCTCTTCAGGCCGTGACGGGCCGGCAAGCGGTCCCCCAATAAGCTCTCCCCAAGGGGCCGGTTTCTGCCGCGTTCTCCCTCCTTTCCACTTCCACATGCAGGAGTTTCTCCATGGGGCTGTTTACCGCAGCCGAATCCCTGGCGGGCCTGGACCTGGGGTCCAGCGCCGTCAAGGTGGTGGAACTGCGCCGGGTCCGAGCCGGTTTCGAGCTGGTCCGCGCCGGGTTGGAACCGCTGGAGCCCGAGGCGGTGGACGGAGGATCCATCCTGGACCCGGACTCGGTGGCGGAGGCCATCCGCGGGGTCTTTACCCGGAACCGAATCCGGGCCAAAAAGGTGGCCACCTCCGTTTCGGGGCGCTCGGTGATCGTCAAGAAGCTCAGGCTGCCGGCCGTGAGCCGGCAGGAGCTGGACGAATCCATCCAGTGGGAGGCCCGGCAGGTCATCCCCTTCGATCTGTCGGACGTCCATCTGGATTACCAGGTCCTGGGAAACGCCTCCGCCGGGGGAGACACCGAAGTCCTGCTGGTGGCCGCCCGCAAGGAGAGGGTTTTGAGCCATCTGGGGGTCATCGCTCGGGCCGGCCGCTCTCCCCTGATCCTGGACGTGGACGGCTTTGCCTTGCAGAACGCCTACGAGGCCAACTATCGCCCGGGGCCCTCGGTCACGGCGGCCCTGCTCCATATCGGCGCCGCCGTGACCAACCTGGTGGTGACCCGGGGCGGCGTTCCGCTGTTCACCCGAGACCTGTCGGCCGGCGGCAACCAGTTGACCGGCCTGCTGCAGAAGGAGCTCCGGATCGGGTTCGAGGAGGCCGAGCAGGTGAAGAAGGACAGCACGGTCGAAGCCCTGGAAGAAGGACCGGCCGGCGCCCTTTTCCATTCGGCCCTGGAGACCCTGCTTCTGGAGATTGGGAAGAGCCTGGATCTGTTCGAAGCCGCCGCCGCGGGCGAATCGATTCAACAGGTATACGTGAGCGGGGGATGCTCCAGCCTGGAAGGGTTGATCGACCGGTTGCAGGGCAGGCTCGATCTTCCCGTGGAACCCCTGGACCTCTTCAAGAGCATTGCCGTCGGGAGAGAGGTGAACGAAGAGAGTCTCTACCAGCAGGCCCCCAGCCTGGCGGTGGCGGTGGGCCTCGCCCTGAGGAGCTTCGATGATTAGGATCAATCTGGCGGGGGATGCCGGAGCCGGGTTGGCGGGGCCGCCGCCGCGCCGGCTCAATTGGGGCCGGGCCCTTCAGAGGCTGCTGGTTCTGGGAGTAACCCTGGGCGCGATGGGGGGTGTCCTGGCCTGGAGGACGGAGCAGGCGGCCTGCAGCGACCGGCTGGAGACTCGAATCCAGCGGGCGCGCCGGCAGAGGCAGCGCCAGCAGGACCTGGCCCGGGAGATCCAGGAGCTGGAGCAGCGGGGCCGGTCGATGGAGGGCCGCATCCAGGCCATCGAGCGGCTCCGGGCTCTCCAGGCGCGTCCGGTCCGGGTGCTGGACCTGCTGAGCGACTGCGTCCAGGCCGTTGCGGGAGTGCGGCTGCAGGAGCTGACCCAGAAGGGCCGGGTCTTCTCGGTCCGGGGCCTGGTCCGGGGGGAATCCAGCCGGGTCTCGGACTTCATCGCCCGCTTGCAGCGCACCGGCGAATTCCAGCGGGTGGAGCTGATCCATTTCCAGGAGCAGGAGGGCCACTACGCCTTCGCGCTTTCCTTCGAGGGAGGGGTTCCCGACCAACCCGGGAAGGGCCCGGAGGAGGCGCCGGCCGGAGCGGAGGATCGAGAATAAAGGGAGTGGGGATGGGGCGGCACCGCAGGACCGGACGAACCCACCCCGGCGGCTCGGCTTCTGCGACTCCCCCTCAAGGGGGGAGTGATATGAGGCTTGCATAAGGAGCTCCAGTATCACTCCCCCCTTGAGGGGGAGTCGGCGAAGAGGGCGGAGCCCGCAGTCGAGCCGGAGGGGGGCAGACGCCGCGCCCGCAGTCGAGCCGGAGGGGGGCAGACGCCGCGCCCGCAGTCGAGCCGGAGGGGGGCAAACGCCGCGCCCCGTAACTAAATATCAGCGGCAGGGGCTGCGAAGCCTTGGCGGCGGCGTCCGAGCGCTTGAGGGCTTCCGGCAGGTCTCATGACGCACCTTCTGCCGATAGCATGGGACATATTCTATGCAGGCATCACTAACCCCATGAACCTCACACCCACCCACATCCCTCCCTGGCTGGAACGGCTGGGGGTTCCCTTGGGCTTGGGGGGCCTGGTCCTGGGAGTGGGCTGGTATTTCTTCGTCGCCGGGGTCGAGACTGAGATCGAGCTGCGCCGCGAACAGTTGGAAGTCTTGACCCGGGAAATCGGGCAGGGGGCCGGACTGGAGCAGCAGCTTCAGGATCGGGCGAGCCGGAACCGACGGCTGGCCTCCAGGCTGGAAAGCCTGAAGGCGGCGCTGCCGCGGGGGGAGCGGACAGCCAGGCTGCTGCGTCGGGTGCAGGCGACGGCCACAGGCTCCCGATTGAAGGTGAAGGGGATCCGGAAGATGCCGGGCGGGGAGGGCGAGACTTTCTCCCGGCGGCCTCACAGCCTGGCGGTGGCCGGCGACTACCACGACCTGGGAAGCTTTTGCGAGAAGCTGGGCCAACTGGCCCCTATCGTGAGCCTGGAGGACCTGCGGATCTCGGCCGCCGGCCCGGCCGCTTCCCCCCACACCCTCACCGCCGACTTCACCGCCACCCTCCACCTCTACAAGCCGGCCGCCGATCCGGTTGAGGCCCCCGCCGAGCCGGTGTCCCCCACCCAGCTGCCCTCTTACCGCTACCGGGCCCGGGGGCGGCGCGATCCCTTCCGCCTGCCGCCAGGCCCCGGCCCCCCGAGGCCTGCCGCCGCCCCCGCCGCCAGGCCGCGGGGCTTGAAGGGCCAGCGGATATCCGAGCTGAGGCTGGTGGGGCTGGTGGAGGCGGGAGGGCGGTTCCGGGCTATGGCCACCGGCCTCCGGGACCAGCCCTTTCTGCTGAAAAAAGGCGACCGCCTGTTCGATGGCAGGGTCCTGGAGGTCCGAAAGGACGGCGTGGTGTTTTCGCACCGGCTTGCCGGCGCCGCCGGGAGGAAACGTTCCCGCCGGGTGGTCAAGAAGCTGCATCCCGCTCCTGAAGAGGCCGGCCATGAGAACTAGGATTTGGGTCCGCCTGGCTCGATGGGGGTGCTGCCTGTGCCTCTGCCAGGGGGCGGCCGGGCTGCCGGGCTGGTGCGCCGCGGGGGAATCTGCCGCGCCGAAGACTGCCGCGCCGAAGCCCAAGCCCGGGGCTGAAGCGCGGTCCCCGGCTTCCCCGCAAGGGGCCGCCTACTCCGGGGAACGGATCTCGCTGGAGTTGAAAAACGCCGACCTCAAGGACTTCTTTCGGCTCATCGGCGACATCAGCGGCCTCAACATCGTTCTGGACCCGGACGTGGAAGGGGTCCTCACCCTTTTCCTCAAGAAGGTGCCCTGGGACCAGGCACTGGACGTGGTGCTGAAGAACCAGGGCATGGGCAGGCACTTGAGCGGCAACGTGCTCAGGATCGCCAAACTGTTGACCCTGGAGGCGGAACAGCAGCAGCAACAGCGGCTGGCCCAGGCCAAGGTGGCGGCGGCCGAGGTTCAGACCCGGATTCGCCGTCCCAGCTATGCCAAGGCGGCGGAACTGAGCCCCATCCTCAAGAAGGCGCTTTCCCCCCGGGGAGATATCATCGTGGACGAACGCACCAACGCCCTGGTCATTTCCGACATTCCTCCCAGACTGAAGGCGGTGGAGACCCTCTTGCGGCAACTGGATCGCAAGGTCCGTCAGGTCGAGATCGAAGCCCGGGTGGTGGCTGCCAGCCGGAGTTTCCTGCAGGACATCGGGATCCAGTGGAGCGCGCTCTACGGGCGGCAGTCCCGGCCACAGCAGCAGGAGGGCTCGAGCCCCGGCCCCGCCTTCAGCCGCTTCCCGCTGCTGGATGCTGCTGCCGCCGGCGGAGAACCGGCCTCCGTGGAGGGGCGGCCGCGGCTGAGCCTCGATTTGAAGACCGGCGCTCCCGCCAGCCCCCTGACCCTTGCCGCCGGTCTGGCGGCCGACTTCGTTCTCGACGCCCTCATCACCGCCGCCGAGCGCAAGGGGGAGGCCAAGCTGCTCTCCAAGCCCAAGATCCTGACCCAGAACAACGTGCAAGGCGTGGTCAAGCAGGGGGTGCAGATCCCGATCCAGACCACCGTGAACAACACGGTCTCGGCCCGCTTCATCGATTTCGTGCTGCGCCTCACCGTGACCCCGCAGATCATCCGGCAGGACGCCATTCTGCTGAGCGTGGACATCGAAAATTCCACCCCTGATTTTTCCCGCCAGGTTCAGGGGATCCCCACCGTCAACACCCACCAGACCACCACCACCATCCAGGTGGAAAACGGAGGAACGGTGGTGATCGGGGGAATCCTCATCGACAGCCGGCAGCAAAGCCGCAGTCAGGTGCCCGGGCTGGGCAGCATCCCGGTCGTGGGTGTCCTGTTCAGGAACCGCTCCCTGGTCCAGGAAACCCGGGAGCTGCTCTTCTTCCTCTCGCCACGCATTCTGTAAGGCGCCGACGTTTCTAACCCGTTGCCTACGCGGCTACGTCAGCGCGAAGGCGGCCCGCCGCAGCCCGGGGCGTCGGCGTCCGCCCCCCCACCGCATCAGCCTTCGCCTGCCGGCTCGGCTTCTGCGACTCCCCCTCAAGGGGGAGTGATCTCGAGGCCTGCATACGGAGCTCCAGTATCACTCCCCCCTTGAGGGGGAGTCGGCGAAGAGGGCGGAGCCCGCAGTCGAGCCGGAGGGGGGCAGACGCCGCGCCCGCAGTCGAGCCGGAGGGGGGCAAACGCGGCGCTCCGTAAGTGAATAACAGCGGCGTGTCAGCGGTGCCTTGGCGGTGTCGTTCGAGCGCTTGAGGGCTTCCGCCAGGTCTCATGGCGCACCTTCTGCCAATAGCATAGGACCCATATATTGTAATTGCCGGTGGCTCTGGCTATACTTAGCGGCTATTCCGGCCAAGGCTGCCTCTCCCGCGGCCGGGAGAAACGAGGAGCGACCGGATGAACATCGAACAGATCAGGGAGTTGATTCAGGCGGTTTGCGACAGCGGAATCACCGAGCTCGAGCTGGAGCGGACCGGTGTCAAGATCAGAATCCGCAAGGAGGCCCCCTCGTCTGGGGCCGGCTCGCCCTCCCTGGCCGTGGAGACCTCCGTCGGCGGAACCGGCCCGGCGCTGCCGGGAGCGGCCGCTCCGGATACCGCCGCGGGCGTGGAGACACCTCCTGCCGCGGCCGCCGAGCCCGACCTGCACCTGATTCGATCCCCCATGGTGGGGACCTTTTTCCGGTCAGCCAAGCCGGGCTCCGATCCCTTCGTTCAGGTGGCTGACAGGGTGCGATCCGGGCAGATCCTGTGCATCGTCGAGGCCATGAAGCTGATGAACGAGATCCCCTCGGACGCCGAGGGGGAAATCGCGGAGATCTATGTGAACAACGGCGAGCCCGTGGAGTACAATCAGGTGCTCTTCGGGATTCGCAGAACGGGGTGACCCCGGGCCGGACCGGGCGTCCTCGGCCGGGCCGGAGCCACTCCTCGGGACTGCCCCGCCCGCCCCGCCGGTCTCCCCTCCAGCCTGAACCCCTCCTCGAACTCCGGGAAGGCGGGGCAAGACACCCCGAAACCGTCGGAAGTCGTCATGTTCAAGAAGATCCTGGTGGCCAACCGTGGCGAGATCGCCATGCGCGTGATCTGCGCCTGTCGCGAGTTGGGCATCAAGACGGTGGCCATCTTTTCGGAGGCCGACAGGGACTCCCTGCACGTCCGCTTCGCCGACGAAGCGGTCTGCGTGGGTCCGGCCCGGAGTTCGGAGAGCTACCTGAAGATCCCCAGCGTCATCAGTGCGGCCGAGATCACCGACGTGGACGCCGTCCACCCGGGATACGGCTACCTGGCCGAGAACGCCTACTTCGCGGAGGTCTGCGAAGCCTGCAACGTCCGCTTCATCGGACCCTCGCCCCAGGTGATCCGGCTGATGGGAGACAAGGCCCGGGCCCGCGCCCGCATGGTCCAGGCCGGCCTGAAGGTGCTGCCCGGGAGCCAGGGCGCCCTGGCGTCCCTGGAGCAGGCGCTGGAGGTCGCCGCCGGCATCGGCTATCCCGTCATGGTCAAGGCCGCGGCCGGGGGAGGGGGGCGCGGCATGAGAATCGTGCGCAGCCGGAGCGAACTGTCCGCCGCCTTCTCCACGGCCGAGAACGAGGCCAGGCTGGCCTTCGGGGTATCCGACCTCTACCTGGAGAAATACCTGGAAAAGCCGCGCCACATCGAGTTTCAGGTGATGGGAGACCGGCACGGCAAGGTGGTTCACTTCGGAGAGCGGGAATGCTCCATCCAGAGGCGCCACCAGAAGCTGATCGAGGAATCGCCGTCGGTGATCGTGGATGAGGAGTGCCGGGAACGGGTCGGCAGGCAGGTGGAAGAGGCCCTGGCCGAGGTGGGATATTCCGGCGCCGGAACGGTCGAGTTCCTGGTGGACGAGGAACGGAACTTCTATTTCATGGAGATGAACACCCGGATCCAGGTGGAGCATCCCGTCACCGAGATGGTCGCCGGGGTCGATCTGGTCAAGTTGCAGATCCGGATGGCCGCCGGAGAGCCCCTGGAGCTGGAGGAGCCTCTCAGGCTGCGCGGCCACAGCATCGAATGCCGCATCAACGCCGAGGACCCGGAGACCTTCAGGCCCTCTTCGGGGAGGATCACCGCCTTCCATGTGCCGGGAGGCACCGGAGTGCGGGTGGACACGGCCGTCTACTCCGAATTCCAGGTCTCCCCCTACTACGACTCCCTGATCGCCAAGCTGGTGGTGCATGCCCCCAGCCGGCCGCAAGCCATTCGCAGAATGGAGCGGGCCCTGGAGATGTTCATAGTCGAAGGTGTACACACTTCGATTCCGCTGCACCAGAGGATCATGAAGGAGCCCGATTTCCTGGCCGGCCGCCTGGATACCGGGTTCATGGAGCGCTACGCCTGACCCGCCCCCCGGCCCGCCGGGGGCCGTCCCCGGAGACGCCCGCGGGGGCAGGGCGCCGCTTCTCCCAGACCCATGCCGTCCCCTTCCAGGCCCATGCCTAGCCTTTTCCCGCTCTACCCCATCATCGACCTCTCGGTGCTGCGGCGGCCGCTCGAAGCGATGGTGACCGAGCTGGCCGGCGCCGGGGTGCAATGGGTCCAACTGAGAGGCAAGCACCTTTCTTCCGGGGACCTGTTGGAGGAGTGCCGCCGGCTGGTGGCCCTGGCCCGGCCGCTTTCGCTGAAGGTCATCGTCAATGACCGCGCCGACCTGGCCTGGCTCAGCGGGGCGGACGGGGTTCACCTGGGACAGGAGGACCTGCCGGCCGTCGAGGCCCGCAGGATTCTGGGGGAGCAGGCCATCATCGGCCTCTCCACCCATGGGCTGGCGCAGGCCCGCCAGGCCCAGGAGAGCCCGGTGGATTATGTTGCCATCGGGCCGGTCTTTCCCACCCGGACCAAGGAAAATCCCGATCCGGTGGTGGGCCGGCAGGAGCTGCAAGCCATCCGGGAGCACGTCACCAAGCCGCTGGTGGCCATCGGCGGGATCACCCTGGAGAACGTCCGGCCGCTGTTCGAGTCGGGGGTGGACTCGGTGGCCGTCATCCGGGACCTGCTGCTGGCCGCCGACAGCCGGCAGCGGGCCGGCGGCTACCGGGATGTGTTCGGGCAGGCGCAAGGCCGGAAGAAATAGGGCCGCAAGGCGGCGGAACGTCGAAGGGTCTTCCCCCTTCAGCGGCGGCCCCTCGGGCATTCGGGATTGAGGAGGCAAGATGGTCAAGACAGCCGACGCGGTGGTGATCGGGGCCGGAGTCAACGGGGCCAGCACGGCCTTCAACCTGGCCAGGGCCGGACTGCGGAAGGTGGTCCTGCTGGAGAAGGGGCTGATTGCCTCCGGAGGGACGGGCCGTTCCGCCGCCATAATCCGGCAGCACTATTCCCATCCCGACCTGGTGCGGCTGGTGAAGCGGTCGCTGGAGATCTTCCACCATTTCGACGACCAGATCGGCGGCAGCCCGGGTTTCGTGAACTGCGGCTGGGCCTTTCTGGTTCCCGAATACGTCTCCGAGGGCTTCGGCCGCAACCTGGAGATGCAGCGGAGCCTGGGCATTGACACCCGAGAGATCGACCGGCGGCAGTTGCGGGAGATGGAGCCTCGGATCGACTTGAGCGGCGTCGACCGAATCGCCTGGGAGCCGGGGGCGGGTTACGCCGACCCCCATGCCACCACCGCCGCCTACGTGCAGCGCTTCCGCGACCGGGGCGGCCAACTGTTGCCCCTGACCCCTGTCGAGGGCTTGAGGGTCGAAGGGGGGCGGATCGCCGGCGTGCTTACCGGGGAGGGGGAGATCTCGACCGGGGTGGTGGTCAACGCCGCCGGCCCCTGGGCCGGCAGGGTGGCCCGCTGGGCCGGGGTGGAGGCGCCCATCCAGGTCACCCGGGAGGAGGAGATCCTGATGGAGACCGCCGAGGTGGGAGGTCCTCCCCGGCTGGTGTTTTCGGACATGGCCAAGGCCATTTACTACCGCCCTCACGGGGCTTCGCGCACCCTGGTGGGCCGGGGATATCCCAAAGAGTACCGGCAGGTGGATCCCGACGGCTTCGAGCGGTCGGCCGACGCCGACTTCATCCGGGAGACCCGGGACCGGTTCCTGCAGCGTTTCCCCTCCTTCGCAAGGGCGCTGGTGATCGACGCCTATACCGGCCTCTACGACGTGACCCCGGACTGGAATCCCATTTTGGGGAAGGTGGAGGGGGTGGAGGGGTTCTACATGTGCGCGGGCTTCAGCGGCCACGGCTTCAAGATCGCCCCCGGAGTGGGTGAGCTGATGGCCGAGGAGATCGCCGGCGGCCAGGCCCGCACGGCGGACATCAGCCGCTTCGCGCTGTCGCGGTTCCAGCAGGGAGACCTGATTCAAGGCGCCTACGGCGGCAACCGGGCGTGATAAAGGCAGTGGATAGTGGATAGTGATCAGTTGGAGACAGACAAGCTGGAGCCGGGGTTGGCGCCGGGCGAAAATCCATTGGAAAATCCTATCCCCCGGCAGTGTTGTGGTTTTAGGGAGAGCGGTGAAGCCGCGGTTGGAGTGGGTTACCCGAGGAAACGCCTGCTACAAGGCTTCCTTATAGAGCAGCGTAGCTGCGGCTTCGTGTAGCCCCGGGCGGAAGCCCGGGGTCGTCTGCATTCCACGCTAACGTAGCCGCGTACGCGGCGCATTAGAAGCGCCGTTAGGGAACGCAGTGCGCGTCCAAAAATGACTAATCGCATCCCTTCCCAACCCTTGGCGCCTCCCTCTTGAGTTTCCTCCAACCCCTTCGTGGCCCTTCGTGGATAAATCTTTTTACCCCTTAACGGATTCCTTCGCCCCCTTCGGGTGGAGAGTACCAGCGCTGCACGGCTCGCGCCCGGCTTACGCCCACGGCTACCTGCTGCCGCGGCTTCGCCGCTACCCTCCACCGCAGCGGCGGAACGGCATCACCCGGGAGCGCGGGCGTCCCGCCCGCATCCTTCTTCCTGCAAAGAGCCTCCCGTCCACGGCCACTCCCTCGCAAAGCGCACCAAACCCGCCTTTACGGGGTTCTCTTCCCTCGTGCCAAGTCTTGTGCGGGCGGGACGCCCGCGTTCCCGGGTGGTCTTGTGCGGGCGGGACGCCCGCGCTCCCGGGTGGTCTTTACCCCTACTCCCTTCCCATCCCTTGGCAGACCCGTCCCGAACCTCCTCCAACCCCTTCGTGCCCCTTCGTGGATAATTCCTTACCCGCCCCCGGACCCCGCCCGCCGCCGCCGGGTGGCCTCCAGGTCGATCTCCTGGCTGCCGGGGCGCAGGACCACCCCGTAGGAATCCCGGGCCGCCTCCGCAGACACCTTGCCGTCCAGGACATCCTGGCGGACCGCTTCCGGGTCGCGGCTCATGGGGTCCCCCCAGCCGCCGCCTCCGGGCTGGATGTGGCGGAGGAGCTCCCCCGGCTGTATGGTCTCGGTCACCATGGTGGGGAGGGTGCGCTCGTCCTCTGTGCCCGGATTCAGGATGCTCATGGAGCCTGATCCGGGTTGGCCGCCGTAGAGGCCGTAGGGCAGATGCTCCCTGCGGTCGGAGCGGATGGTCAGGTTGGCCGGTTTCTCCCCCAGGTAGCGCCAGTCCCGAACTACTGCCAGCCCGCCGCGGTAGCGGCCGGCCCCGCCGCTGTCGGGGGCCAGCCCGTACTGTTCCAGCCGCACCGGGTACTCCAGCTCCATCAGCTCGGCCGGGATGTTGGAGATGACGGCCCCGGGGTTGGTCAGGCCGTCGTTGCCGTCCTTGTTGGGGCGGGCGCCCCAGGTCCCCGCCACCAGGTCGAACATGACGAAGGGTTCCCGCTGGTTGCTGTAGCCGCCGATCAGGATCAGGGAGTTGCCTCCCTCGCCGGCGGCCGGCACCCGGTCGGGCAGGACCTGGGCCAGGGCGCCGAACAGCGCGTCCGACAGGCGGAAGCCCACCACTCCCCGCATGCTGGAAGCCGCCGGCATGACCGGATTCAGGATGGAGCCCTCCGGGGCGATGACCTCCAGGGGGCGGAAGAAGCCCGAGGTGTTGGGAATGTCGGCCCGCATCATGGAGCGCACCGCGTAGCCGCAGCAGGAAACGGTGAAGGGGAAAGGCGAGTTGATGGCGCCCTTCACCTGGGGGCTGCTCCCGGTAAAGTCGATTTCCAGGCAGTCCCCCCGCACGCTCAGCTTCACCTTGAGCGGGATGGTGCCCGCGTCCACCCCATCGTTGTCCAGGTAGTCCTCGAAGACATACTCCCCGTCCGGCCAGGAGCGGATCTCGGCCCGCACCACTCTCTCGGTCAGGTCCAGCAGCTCTTCGTAGTAGCGGTCCAGGACCTCCGCCCCGTAGCGGGCCACCAGCTTGAGCAGGCCCTTTTCGCCGGTCTTGCAGGCCGACAGCTTGGCCCGAATGTCTCCCAGGGTCATCACCGGAACCCGGACGTTCTTCTCCAGGATCTGAAAGATGCTTTCCGAGGGGCGGCCCTCCTCGTAGAGCTTCAGCGGAGGCAGGCGCAGGCCTTCCTGGAAGATCTCGGTGTTGTCGCAGGCGGCGCTGCCCGGCACCCGTCCTCCGACGTCCAGGTGGTGGGCCACCACGGCCGAGAAGCCCACCAGGGAATCCCGATGGAAGATGGGCTGGAAGATGAAGATATCGGGCAGGTGAATGCCTCCGTCGAAGGGGTCGTTCATGATGAACACGTCCCCCGGGCGGACCCGGCCCCGGTACTTGTTCAGGGTGGACTTCAGGGCAAAGGGAATGGAGCCCAACTGGAAGGGGATGGTGACTCCCTGGGAGATCATCCGGCCCTCGCGGTCGCACAGGGCGGTGGAAAAGTCCATGCAGTCTCGAATCACCGTGGAGTAGGCCGTCCGGATCACGGTGTTGGCCATCTCGTCGGCGACGCTGCTGAGATAGTTGCGGATCAGGCCCAGGGTGATGGGGTCGACCCGGGAATCGCTTTGAGGGTTCATGGCAGGGGGTCTCCGGGCCGGTTCTCTCCCTTGGAGGGCTCGGCCAGACGCAGCGACAGGTTCCCGGAGCCGTCGGCCCGGGCCTCCCAGCCGGGAGGGACCACGATGGTGGTGTCGAATTCGTCGATCAGCAGAGGGCCCTGGCGGGGGTTCCTCAAGTCGGCCCTGGCCAGCAGCGGACACGCCATCCACCCGTGGCCGGGGCCGAAGTAGGCCCTGCGGTGAGAGCCGGCGGGGCGGCCTGCGCCGGGCGGCGCATCCCCCAGCGGGCTGCGCCGCCGGGCCACCCTGCCGATCAGGCGGAGGTTGACCAGCGTATAGGACTCTCCCGGATGGGCCCGGTGGCCATAGGTCCTGTGGTGCTCCTGGTCGAAGGCCTGCTCCAGGTGGCGGATGGCGCCGGCGTCCAGCGGACCCTCGGGGACGGGGAGGGACAGCTCGAAGGACTGGCCGGAATAGCGCAGGTCGGCCTTGCGCAGGATGTGGATGTCGCTGGAAGAGAACCCCTCTTCCTCCAGGAGCCGGGTCACCTCGGCCTGCATGCGGTCCATGAGTTGGTTGAGCCGTTCCAGGTCGGCGGTGCGGGAGTCCTGGTAGCAGGTCTGGACCCGATGGTGCTCGATGTCGGCGGCCAGCAGCCCGAAGGCGCTGAACAGGCCGGGGTGGAGGGGGACCACCGCCCGGCTCATCTCCAGGGAGTCCGCCATGCCGCAGGCATGAATGGGGCCGCTGCCGCCGAAGGCGAACAGGACGGCCTCCCTCAAGTCGCGGCCGCGCTCGGTGGAGACGGCCCGCACGGCCCGGATCATGGCGGCGTTGGCCAACAGGTGCACTCCGTAGGCCGCCTGGATCAGGTCCAGCCCCAGGGGGGCGGCGATCTGTTGGGAGAGGGCCTGCTCGGCCTTGCGGCGGTTGAGGGGCAGGCCGCCGCCCACCAGCCCCTCGGGGTTGATGTAGCCCAGCAGCAGGTTGGCATCGGTGATGGTGGCTTCGGTTCCTCCCTGGTCGTAACAGACCGGTCCCGGCGACGACCCGGCGCTGCGCGGACCGATGTTGAGGGCTCCGCCGGCGTCCAGCCAGGCGATGCTGCCTCCCCCGGCGCCCACTTCGGCCACGTCGATGGCCGGAATGCGGATCAGGTGCCCGCCGCCCTTGATGAGCCGGCTGACGCTGGAGAGCGAGGACCCCACTTCGTACTCGGCGGCGATCTGCAGGGCCCCTTCTTCGATGATGGATGCCTTGGCGGTGGTGCCCCCCATGTCGAAGGTGATGACGTTGTCCAGGTTCATGCGCCGGGCCAGTGCCTGGGAGGCGATCACCCCGGCCGCCGGGCCCGACTCGATGATGTAGACGGGCTGCCGCCGGCAGGCCTCGGCGGTCATCACGCCGCCGTTGGACTGCATGATGAGCAGGGGCGCCCCCATGCCCAGCCTGGCGAAGGCTGTTTGCAAAGACTGGACGTACTGCTGGACGATGGGCAGCACGTAGGCGTTGACCACCGTGGTGGCGGTGCGCTCATACTCCCGAACCTCCCGCAGAATCCGGCTGGAAAGGCTGACCGGCAGATGCGGATGCTTCCGGCGGACCAGGGCGGCCAGCTCCTCCTCGTGCGCCGGGTTGGCGTAGGCATTGATCAGGCAGACGGCCAGCGACTCGACCCCGGCGGCGGCGATCCGGTCGATCGCCTGCTCGGCCTGCCGGCTATCCAGGGGCTGAACCACCGTGCCCCGGGCGTCCACCCGTTCCCGGACTTCCAGGCGCAGGCGGCGGGGGACCAGGTCGGGCGGCTTGTCCCAGTCCCAGTTGTAGAGCTCGGGCATGCGGATGCGCCGCAGCTCCAGCACGTCCCGAAACCCCTGGGTGGTGATCAGGGCGGTGCGGGCCCCGCTCCCCTGCAGCAGCGCGTTGGTGGCCACCGTGGTCCCGTGGATCACCTCCTGGACCTGACCCGGCCCCGACCCTGCCTCCTGGAAGATGCCGGGCAGGCATTCCAGCACGGAGCGGCTGTAATCGTCGGGGGTGGAGGGGACCTTGCGCACCAGCAGGGACCCCTCGGGCGTGACGCACACGATGTCGGTAAAGGTGCCCCCGATGTCGATTCCGATGCGCATGGAAAGAGGCGGCCCCGGCGGGTCTCGGTCCGGGCCGAAGCCACCCATCTTATGGAAGGCCCCGAGGGGCGTCAACTGGAACTGTGCTTGCGGGGGTTGGGCTGCTGCGGGACGAGGGAATTCAAAGTTCCCGGGCGCCGGCCCCGGGGTGCCAGCCGAGCCGCGCCGCGGCGGCAGCGTGATAGACGTAAGGTCGGCGGCGTCGTTCTGGAAACGCTGTGCGTTCCGGGACGGCGCCCCTAATCCGCCGCCTACGCGGCTGGGGGGGGCGGGGGGTTGACGTCGCTCTGGGAAGGGTAGCGCGTTCCCGATCGTCGCCACTAATTCGCCGCCTACGCGGCTAGGTCAGCGGGGGATACGACGTCCATGGGCTCACGCCCACGGCTAAGTGCTGCCGCAGCTACGCTGCTTTGTAAGGAAGACCTGTAGGGGACGTTTCCTCGGGTGAGCTACGCCAACCGCGGCTTCACCGCTCTCCCCAAAATCACAACACTGCGGACAGGCAACGATTTAAATAAAGATAGTCCCCGGGCGCCAGCCCGGGGGTTCCAGACGAGCCGCGAAGCGGCGGCAGCACTTAGCCGTGGGCGTAAGCCCATGGAAACGGATGCCCCCACTCCATTGAGCCGCGAAGGCGGCGACAGCACGTAGCCATGGGCGCCAACCGCGGCTTCACCGCTCTCCCCAAAATCACAACACTGCGGACAGGCAACGATTTAAATAAAGATAGTCCCCGGGCGCCAGCCCGGGGGTTCCAGACGAGCCGCGAAGCGGCGGCAGCACTTAGCCGTGGGCGTAAGCCCATGGAAAGGTCGGCGCAGTGTTGAGCCGCGAAGGCGGCGACAGCATGGTGCTCCGCTGCGCCAAACTGGAGAGAGCCGCTGTGCCTAAAACCCCGATGCGGCGTTTGGTTTCGGCGTCGAGCATGGGGAGATCCCTGATTTACATGGATGGACAGGATATACAGGATTGTTTGTCGCCAACCGGCTTCTCCCGAAAGCGGACCTTGACGGGCTTCTGAGACTGAACAGCAGCTTCTCGTCCTGTCTATCCATGTTCCCTCGGGAATGAATATTTGATTCCCGGGCGCCAGCCCGGGGGTTCCAGACGAGCCGCGAAGCGGCGGCAGCACTTAGCCGTGGGCGTAAGCCCATGGAAACGGATGCCCCCACTCCATTGAGCCGCGAAGGCGGCGACAGCATGGTGCTCCCGCGCGCAAGCCAATGGAGAGCCCTTCATCTCCCTTGCACCGGGCCACGATCTCTCGCGGGGAGTAGGGGCAGGGCGGGAGCCCGGCTAAACACGTACGGCGCCCGGGGAACGTTTTCAAAAATCGTCTCTCTCCCCCATTGGACGGGCCTTCCGGGAGAGCGGCTCCATTGAAAATCCTTTCTCCCCCGACCTGTCGCTATTCGCGGTATTTTCACCTTATCTCCCTTGCACCGAGCCACGAACTCTCGTAGAATTCCCACTTCCGCCCCATGGATCGAACTGGAGGCAGCCTTGATCGTGGATGCTCACCTGCACGTGTGGAGACCGGCGCCCGACTATCCCGACCCGGGGGGCACCACCGTCAGCCCCCTGTGCGACGTGCCCCTGGAGCTGTTCGCCCAGTACATGGAGGAGCACGCGGTGAACCGGGCCGTGCTGGTGCAGCCCCTCTATCCGGGGGAGGACAACAGCTACGTGGCCGACGCCGCCGCGGGCGAGCCCGACCGCTTCAAGGCGGTCTGCGTGGTGGACCCCCGCAAGCCGGACGCGGCCGAACGGCTGGAGTACTGGGCCGGGAAAAGGGGGTGCAAGGGGCTGAGGCTTCGCCCCGAGGTGCCCGGGGAGGCCGACGTCTTCGGCCACCCCTCCACCTTTGGACTGTGGAAGGCAGCCGCCCGGCTGGGGGTGGTGGTGAACCTGCTGGCGGGGTTCGCCCACCTGCCGGAGGCGGCCGCACTGGCCCGGCGGTTTCCCGAGGTGCCCCTTCTCATCGACCACATGGCCCATCCGCCGGTCGGCGCCGGTCCCAGGACGGCAGTCTATCAGCCGCTGCTCCAACTGGCCGATCTCCCCAACGTCCGGGTGAAGGTTTCGGGGGCCTACTACTGCTCCCGCCAGCCCTATCCCCACCGGGACTGCGCCGAGCTGCTGCAGGTCCTCTACGATCAGTTCGGTCCCGGCCGGCTGATCTGGGGCAGCGATTTTCCCCACGTGCTGCTGAAGTCCGGCTACCGCAGGGCCTTGAAGTGGCTGGAGCGCATCGCCCCCTTTCTGTCCCGGGAAGAGGTCTGGGCCATCATGGGTGGGAACGCCTCCCGCCTCTACTGGGGATGAGCATCGCTACTCAATAGGTGCGGGTCCCGGACGCCTGGGTGGCAACGTAGTAGAGGGACGTCCCGGTGGTGAGGTAGAGGCCCCGGAACCCTCGGCCCCAACCGCAGTTGGTGGGGGGCTCGGGGGTGACGATGGTGCCCAGGTGGGCGCCCTCGGGAGAGAACACCCACAGGCCGCCCGGACCGCAGGCGTAAAGGTGGTCCTGCTCGTCGGTCTTGAGGCCGCCCGGGATTCCCGGGTCCTGCGAGGGGAACTCGGCGAAGACCCGGCCCTTTCCCAGAGTCCCGTCCTTTCGGATGGGATGCACTCGAATGTTCCGCAAGCCGGCGTCGGCCAGGTAGAGCCGGTTCTGGCTGGGGCCCAGGGCCACCCCCGCCGGCAGGCGGCATTCCTCCGAGGCCCGTTCCAGCCGGATGGGGCCGGGGATCTGGGAGCGGGGGATGCGGTAGACGGCCGGCCGGGGCATGGTGGTGACATCCCGCCGGTCCCCTGGCGGGCGGGCTCGGAAGCTCTCCGGAGCGGGGCGGGCGCTGAAGAAGATGCTGCCGTCGATGTTATAGACCAGGTCGTCGGGAGCACCCAGGGGGCGGCCGCGGTAGAAGTCTGCCAGCACGGTGGTCCTTCCGTCCTTTTCGAGGCGAACCACCCGGCCGGGGTTCCTTTCGCAGGCCAGCAGCCGGCCCTGATGGTCGAAGGTGATCCCTTGGGGTTCGCCGGAGGAGAGCTGAAAAGTGGTGAGCCTGCCTCCCAGGGGCTCCTCTTCCCAGGAGGGGATGGTCCACTTGCAGATCCTGCCGCCGCGCGAATCGCTGAACAGCAGATAGCCGATTCGGCTGAAGACCGGCCCGGTCAGCCGCCCGAAACCGCCCGCCACCTTCACGATGGGGGCGCGGCGCTCCACCAGGTCGTACAGGCGGGTGTGGTTGGCGTAGATTCCGGGAGCTCTCATCTCAGGACCCCCGGCCGCGGGCGTAGTAGGAAGTTTCGGGTCCGCGGTAGGCGATGTTCAGCATGGGCGTCTCGATGCGAACCTGGCCGCGGTACCAGGACTCCATCAGAAAGGAGAGGGTCCCGCTGGTCAGCAGGGTTCGCTCCACCGGGTAATCCAGGCTGCCCCGGGTGAACATGCGCCCGATGGAATCCACCAGCGGACTGAAGTTGTTGGAATTCTCGATGGGGATGTAGCAAAGGGTGGATGGGGGCGCCGGCCGCCCTTCGATCCGGACCGCGGCCAGGTACTCCGCTGCCTTGCCGCCCAGGGCCAGGGCGCTGCCGCGAAAGCCGTCGCTGTACTCCACCAGGCAGGCCACCGGCCTTTCGGCTTTCTCCTCCACCGGCCCCGGCGTCACCTTGGTACCGCGCGAAAGGGCGGCCTCCAGCAGGGTGCGGCTGAACCGTCCTTCGGCGGCGGCCTTCCACACGGCTTCGTCGGCCAGCAACTGCACCGCCTTCACCCCGGTCTCGCCGCCCTGGCGTCGCTCGGCGAAGCACTGCAGCATTTCCAGCAAGTGGAACAGTCCGCCGTCGGCCACCCAGCCGCCCCCCACGGCCATGGCCTCCTGCATGGGGGTCTCCAGCGGAAAGTCCAGCTCGGGCCGGCGGAAGGTCACCGATACCGAAGACCCTGCCATCAGCGGAAACCCCAGCTCCCTGGACCAGTCAACCATCTGCCGGGACTGATCCCAGTCGTAGGAGAGCTGCTTGTCGTTGAACACCGGCACGGCACGGCCCGAATGCCGGAAGACCTTCACGATCTCCTCCAGGTAGCGGTGGCGGGGGTAGAGCTTCTGGTTCCTGACGTTGGTGGGGTAGTCGCCATGCTCGGCAATGAGCAGGACGCCGTCCACGGCCAGAGTGTCGCCGCCCAGGGTGAGCGCCTCCCGGATGGTCGGGAAGCGGGCCACCCCCCAGCTCCCGGCCAGGCGGGTGCTGATGTCGGCGGGGTGCTCCTGCTCCACGTAGAGCGAGGCCACCTGGCAGGGAGGCGGGTAGTAGCGGTCGTTGATCCAGTAGCCTTCCAGGAAGCGGGTGATGAAATTGTCGGCGTGGGACCGGACGTGGTAGGTGGTAGCCAGGGCGGCGATCCTCCTGGGTCCCGAGGCTTTGGCCGGCAGCGGCCAGGGGCTTGCCGCCACCGCCGCCGCCGTGGCGGCCAGTTTGAGAAAGTCCCTGCGGTCCATCCTGTTCATTGCAAAGTCTCCACCAAGATCCACGAAAGACAAAAGATATCCACGAAGGGGCACGAAGGGCCACGAAGACACGCTAAGAACAACCAAAAGAGAATGAGCTTTTTCGCCGAGAAGCGGCGGCAGCCGTGGCCCTTAGACTCCATCGGTTTGGAGTTACACCGTTTGCGAATCGTTTACGCTCAGAAACCCTCATCTGCCATCCATGTTTCTATACTAATTGCCGCCACGGGCTTCAGCGATCCTCTTCAGTCGATCCGGTCCTGCCAAGCTGAGGCAGGCCCCTTTGAACGCACTGATTCGGGAAATCTCTTGGCTGCGGCATCAGTTAACTCAATTTGAGAACGCAACACTAGCCCGCATTTCTCACCGGGGGGCTGGGCATCGGCTGGGATAGTGTTTATTTTTAGCATCTTGAAGCGCTTTTTGGGAGAGCCTTCAGGGTACACACTACGCTGGGCGCACCCTGGCTTACCTGCGATCGAACACCAGGGATGATTGCTGCCGCCGCCTACGCGGCTCAACTCTAACGCCGAGCTTTCCATGGGCTCACGCCCACGGCTAAGTGCGGACGCCGCGTTCGCGGCTTTTTGGAACCCCGGGCTGGCACCCGGGGGATTGTCATTTAACAATCCTGGCCCCCGGCAGTGTTGTGGTTTTGGGGAGAGCGGCGAAGCCGCGGTTGGAGTGAGTGACCCGGCGAAACGCCGCCTACAAGACTTCCTTATAGAGCGGCGTAGCCGCGGCAGCACTTAGCCCCGGGTGTGAGCCCGGGGTCGTGTGGATTCTGCGCTGCCGCAGCCGCGTAGGCGGCGATTTTGTGGCATCGTCCCGGAACACACTGTCTCTCCAGAATGACGCTAAACACGACCCTCACTCCCTGCACTCTTCTCAGTGGATGTCTCTATCACCGCCGCCTGCACCATGTTGGAGATGCTCTTGAGCAGGAAGCCGTCCTGATGGGCGGCCGAGCGGGTGCTCAGCAGGACGCAGATCAGTTGGCGCCCGGGATCGGCCCAGGCTACGGTGCCGGTGATGCCCACGTGTCCGAAGGTCCCGGCGGTCCCCAGGTCCCCGAAGTAGTTCCAGACCGGAGAATCCCGCAGGGCCCAGCCGTATCCCCAGGGCGCCCCCACGGCGCCGTTCCGGTCGCGGGTCATGACCGCCGCGGTGGCCGGCGAGAAGACCCGCGCCTCTCCGTAGCGGCCGCCGTTGAGAAAGGTCTGCAGCAGCACCGCCAGGTCGCCGGTGGTCCCGTGCAGGCCGCCCCAGGGGTGGCCCATGGCGCGCCAGTAGGGGGAGTTGGGTCCCCAGCGCCGGGAATCCTCCGTGTCTTGGTCTTCCTGGAAGATGGCCGTCTCTTCGATCGTCAGGCCCTCCAGGCCCAGCACGGTGCGCCGCATGCCCAGCGGCTGGAAGATCCTGGCCCCCAGCAGGTCTCTCAGGCGCATGCCCGAGACCCGCTCGGCGATCTCGGCGGCCAGCAGCGTCCCCATGCTCTGGTAGGAGAAGCGGGTGCCGGGCTCGAACAGCAGCGGGGTGCGCAGGGCCGCCGACACGAACCGGCTCAGCGGAGCCTGGGCCCGGCGCAGCCGGGTGTTTTCCGGCACCATGTCGGGCAGGCCGGAGGTGTGGGAGAGCAGCTGGCCCACCCGGACCTTCTCCTTGAGCCTGCCTTGAAACTCCGGCAGGTGGCGCTGCACCGGATCGGAAAGGGCCACCCGTCCCTCTTCCACCAGCAGCATCAGCCCGCAGACGCTCACCGGCTTGCTGATGGAGGCCAGCAGGTAGACGGTGTCCGGCCGGGTGGCGGGGGCCCCGGGACTCGGGTTCAGCTTTCCAAATCCCTGGTGGAGCACCACCTTGCCCTGGCGGGCCACCAGGATGGAGGCCGAGCCCACTCCGCCGCTGCTGGTCTCCTCCCGCAGGCGGTCGGAGATCCGGCGGAGGCCCGCCGCCGACATGCCCACCTCGGCTGCTTCTCCGGGCTGCAGGACCGGGGAGTCGCCGGTGAGCGGTCCGGGCTGGGCAGGGGCGGCGGAAGCGGCCCGCACGGCCGCCTGCCCGCTGGAGAGGGAGGCCTGGCCCATGCCCATCAGGCCCAAAGACCCGGCCGCCAACACCTGCCGTCTGGTGTGAATGGGGTGGGGTCGGTTGGCCATGGCTGCTGTTTCGGGGGTGGATTGCCGGACCCGGCCGCCTCCGCCCGTGGTTTCCATTTGCGGTAGAGAGGTGTATCCTATCCGACGAATCCCACCGAAGAAACACTGAAAGTTCCATGAGAGCCGCCTTTCTGACGTCATTGCCGTGCTGGACCCTGGGGGTGGTGGCGCTGCTGTCGCCGGCCGGGTCCCAATGGGTGCGGGCGCAGCAGGCGGAAGCCGAACCGGAGGCGGCCTTCTTCGAGGAGCGGGTCCGTCCCATCCTGGAGACCCGCTGCTTCGGCTGCCACGGCGGTCAGCCCACCGTCCAGGCCGGGCTGCGCCTGACCAGCCGGGCCGCTATCCTGCAGGGCGGCCGGCGGGGTCCCGCGGTCGATCCGGAGGACCCGGCCTCCAGTCTCTTGATCCGGGCCATCAACTACGCCGGCCCCGAGATGCCGCCCGGAGGGCCGTTGCCGCCGGAGCAGGTGGCCCTGCTGACCCGGTGGGTGGAGCTGGGGGCGCCCTGGCCGGAGGAGCAGCGGCAGGAGCCGGAGTTTGCCGGGCGGGAGGAGAGCGACGGACCGCCCGAGGTCGAGGTGAGCGACGGCTCGCCCGGGGTGGAGGAGAGCCGCCATTTCTGGTCCTTTCAGCCGCCCCGGCGGCCCCAGGTCCCTCGGGTCGAGCGGCGGGACTGGGTCCGGACTCCCATCGACGCCTTCGTGCTGGCCAGGCTGGAGGCCGCCGGGCTGGAACCCTCGCCCCCGGCCGGCAAGGGAGCGCTGTTGCGCCGCGCCTATTACGACCTGACCGGACTGCCGCCCGGTCCGGCCGAGGTGGAGGCCTTCCTGGCCGACGCCTCCCCCGGCGCCTTTGCCCGGGTGGTGGACCGGCTGCTGGCCTCGCCCCAGTACGGCGAGCGCTGGGCCAGGCACTGGCTCGACCTGGTCCGCTACGCCGAGTCCAACAGTTACGAGCGGGACGGCCCCAAGCCGCTGGTCTGGCGCTACCGCGACTACGTCATCCGCTCCTTCAGCCAGGACAAGCCCTACGACCGCTTCATTCTGGAGCAGTTGGCGGGCGACGAACTGGAACCGGCCGCTCCCGAAAACATCATCGCCACCGGCTTCTACCGCCTGGGCCTCTGGCAGGACGAACCGGTGGACCCCGTGCAGGAACTCTACGAGGACCTGGACGATATCGTCACCACCACCAGCCAGGTGTTCCTGGGTCTGACGCTCAACTGCGCCCGCTGCCATGACCACAAGCTGGACCCGCTTCCCCAGCGGGACTACTACCGTTTTCTGGCCTTTTTCCACGGCATGAAGCGCTACGGGGTGCGCAAGCCCGAGACGGTGGCCGAGGCCTCGCTTTGCGACATCGGTCCACCCCGGGAGTCTCGAAGGCGCCTGGAAGCAAGCTGGAGAGGCCGCAGGTACGAGCGGCAGGCTGCCCCGGTGCTGAGCCATCTGGAGAAGATCGAGAAGCTGGTCGCGGAGGACCTGACGGCGGAGGAGAAGGAAGCCTTCCGGCAGGAAGCCAACCGGGCGGGCATCCTGGCCAGGCGCGTGCCCGGGCTGGTGAGCGAGACTCAGTTCGAGGGGTACGCCGAAACCAGGAAACGCCTGGAGTGGATACGGGAGGCCGGAACCAGCCGGAATCTGCAGGCGCTTTGCGTGACCGAAATGGGTCCGCGGCCCCGGGAAACCTTCGTGCTGGCCCGAGGCAGCGCTCAGGCCAGGGGAGAGCGGGTCGAGCCGGGCTTCCCCTCGGTTCTTTCGCCTCCCCGCCCGCAGCTTGGCCCGCCGGCGGCAAACGGGAAGACCTCGGGGCGGCGGCTGGCCCTGGCCCGCTGGATCGCCAGTCCCGGCAATCCGCTCACGGCTCGGGTCATGATCAACCGGGTCTGGCAATACCATTTCGGGCGGGGCCTGGTGGGGACGCCCAACGACTTCGGCTTTCGGGGCGTGCCCCCCACCCATCCCGGGCTGCTGGACTGGCTGGCGGTGGAATGGGTCCAGGGCGGCTGGCGCCTGAAGCCGATCCACCGGATGATCCTGTTGTCCAGCGCCTATCAGATGTCCTCGGAGCCTCGGGAGCACGTCCTGGCGCGCGATCCTCAGAACCGCCTGCTGTGGCGATTCGATATGCGGCGGCTGGGGGCCGAGGAGATTCGGGACTCGGTGCTGGCGGTCAACGGCAGCCTCAACCTGACCCTGTCCGGCCCCAGCATCTATCCGGTCATTCCGGAGGAAGTCCTGGCCGGGCAATCGGTGCCGGGTCAGAACTGGGGGGATTCGTCGCCTCAGGACCTGACCCGCAGGAGCGTCTACATCCACACCAAGCGTTCCCTGATCGTGCCGCTCATCGCGGCCTTCGACGGCGCCGACCCCGACGCCACCTGCCCGGTGCGCTTCTCCACCACTCAGCCGACCCAGGCCCTGCACACCCTGAACGGCGAGTTCATGAATCGTCAGGCCCGGGTGCTGGCCGGCTTCGTCAGGGAAGAGGGGGGGAGCGACCCGGCCGCCCAGGTCCGGCTGGCCCTGAACCGGGTGCTGCAGCGGCCTCCGACCGGCCGGGAAGTGGCCCGCGGGCTGGAGTTGATGGAGTCGCTCCGGCAAAAGCACAAGACCGGCGAGGACAAGGCGCTGGAGCTGTTCTGCCTGGTGGCGCTGAACCTGAACGAGTTTGTCTATCTGGATTAGCGAGGCCGTGCCTCAGACCAACGAGCCAGGGAAAAAAGAAATCCACGAAGGGGCACGAAGAACCACCAAGGGGCACGAAGAGACGGATTAATGAATGGTTGACTGCTGACCAAAATTCACAATACTTGACTCAGAGGTACTGAAGACAAACTGCTTATAATCATGTAGGCAGCGACCCGCTGAGAAATGCGGGTTCAGGAGGCAGCGATGGAGAACAGGCAATTCCGCAATAGGAGGGGCGACTTTTGCGGCCGCACCCGGCGCGAGTTTCTGTGGCAGGCCGGAGGCGGCTTTGCCGGGGTCGCCCTGGCGGCCGCCCTGGGGGATGACGGATTCCTGCAGCACCAGACGCTGGCGGCTGACGGCCTCACCCCCTTCAGCAATCCTCTGCGGCCCAGGCCCTCCCATGTCCCGGCGCCGGCCAAGTCGGTCATTTTTCTCTTCATGTACGGCGGCCCCAGCCACATCGACACCTTCGACTACAAGCCCGGCATGAAGGGGATGGACAACAAGACGGTCAAGGTCAAAACCTTCGGCCGCGGCGGCCACAGGAACAGCGGCCGGATCGTGGAGCCCCGCTGGAATTTCAAACAGTACGGCCAGTGCGGCAAATGGGTCTCGGATCTGTTCCCCCAGCTGGCGACCTGCGTGGACGACATCGCCTTCCTCCACTCCATGACGGCCGACTCGCCCATTCACGGGTCGGCCATGCTGATGATGAACTCCGGCCGGATCCTCAGCGGCAGCCCCTGCCTGGGCTCCTGGATCAACTACGGCCTGGGCACTCCCAACCAGAATCTGCCGGGCTTCGTGGTCATGCTCGACCCGCGGGGCGGGCCCATCAGCGGGGCCAAGAACTGGAGCAGCGGCTACATGCCGGCCACCTATCAGGCCACGGTCATGCGTTCGCGGGGCAAGCCCATTCTGGACCTGACTCCTCCCGGCGGCCTCAGCCCGGAAATGCAGCGGGAAATGCTCGACAGCCTGGGCGCCTACAACCGGGAGCATTACCGCGCCCGCGGAGACAACTCCAACCTGGCGGCCCGTATCGCCAGCTACGAGTTGGCCTTCAGGATGCAGCGCCACGCTCCCGAGGCGGTCGATCTCTCGCGGGAGAGCCCCCGGACGCTGGCCCTCTACGGCATGGATCGCAAGGAGACGGAAGTGTTCGGGCGGCAGTGCCTGCTGGCCCGGAGGCTGGTCGAGCGGGGCGTCCGCTTCGTGGAGATCTATTCAGGCGGCAACCACGGGGACGCCAACTGGGACGCCCACGGAGACCTCAAGTCCAATCACGATCTGCATGCCGGTGAGACCGACAAGCCCATCGCCGGCCTGCTGAAGGACTTGAAGCAGCGGGGACTGCTGGAGGAGACCCTGGTGGTCTGGGGCGGCGAGTTCGGCCGCCAGCCCACCGCCGAATACGACAACGGGACCGGCCGCGACCACAACGCCTACGGCTTTACCATGTGGCTGGCCGGCGGCGGCATCAAGGGCGGGGTGAGCGTGGGCCAGACCGACGAACTGGGCAGCGCCGCCGTCGAAGATCCCTTCCACGTCAAGCACCTGCACGCCACCATCCTGCACCAGATGGGCATGGACCCGGGCCGCCTCACCTATTTCTACAGCGGCCTCGACCAGAAGCTGGTCGGCGTCGAAGGCGCCGACCCCATCCGTCGGATTATCTGAGGAATGATCCGCCCCGTCATGCGGGCCAGGCCCGCATTTCTCACCGGGGGGTGGGCATCGGCTGGGAACGTGTTTGTCATTAGCATCTTGCAGCGCTTTTTGGGGGAGCCTTCAGGATACAGACTGCGCTGGGCGCGCCCGGGCTTGTTTGCGATCGAACACCCGGGATGATTGCTGCCGCCGCCTACGCGGCTCAACTCTAACGCCGAGCTTTCCATGGGCTCACGCCCACGGCTAAGTGCGGACGCCGCATTCGCGGCTTACTGGAACCCCGGGCTGGCGCCCGGGGACTATTCCATGAATCCTGTCCCCCTTGGGAAAGTGTTTGTCTTTGGCATCTTGCAGCGCTTTTTGGGGGAACCTTCAGGGTACAGACTGCGCTGGGCGCGCCTGGGCTTGCTTGAGATCGAACACCAGGGATGATTGCTGCCGCCGCCTACGCGGCTCGGGGGATGGAGCTATCGGGTTCCATGGGCTCACGCCCACGGCTAAGTGCGGACGCCGCATTCGCGGCTTACTCGAACCCCGGGCTGGCGCCCGGGGACTATTCCATGAATCCTGTCCCCCTTGGGAAAGTGTTTGTCTTTAGCATCTTGCAGCGCTTTTTTGGGGAACCTTCAGGATACAGACTGCGCTGGGCGCGCCCGGGCTTGTATGCGATCGAACACCAGGGATGATTGCTGCCGCCGCCTACGCGGCTCGGGGGATGGAGTTATCGGGTTCCATGGGCTCACGCCCACGGCTAAGTGCGGACGCCGCATTCGCGGCTTACTCGAACCCTGGGCTGGCGCCCGGGGACTATTCCATGAATCCTGTCCCCCTTGGGAAAGTGTTTGTCTTTGGCATCTTGCAGCGCTTTTTGGGGGAACCTTCAGGGTACAGACTGCGCTGGGCGCGCCTGGGCTTGCTTGAGATCGAACACCAGGGATGATTGCTGCCGCCGCCTACGCGGCTCGGGGGATGGAGTTATCGGGTTCCATGGGCTCACGCCCACGGCTAAGTGCGGACGCCGCATTCGCGGCTTACTCGAACCCTGGGCTGGCGCCCGGGGACTATCTATTTAAAAAGTCCTTCCCCCCCCCCCCGCAGTGTTGTGATATTGGGGAGAGCGGTGAAGCCGCGGTTGGCGTGGCTCACCCGAGGAAACGTCCCCTACAGGTCTTCCCTATAAAGCGGCGTAGCCGCGCCAGCACTTAGCCGTGGGCGTGAGCCCATGGACGTCGTATCCCCCGCTGACCTAGCCGCGTAGGCGGCGAATTAGTGGCGACGATCGGGAACGCGCTACCCTTCCCAGAGCGACGTCAACCCCCCGCCCCCCCTAGCCGCGTAGGCGGCGAATTAGGGGCGCCGTCCCGGAACACACTGCCTCTCCAAAATCACGCCGAACACGTTCCTCACTCCCTGTACTCTTCTCAAGACTGCAACCCGTGGTGAGAAATGCGGGCCAGCCCACTCTCATGCCGCCGGGCCTCCCAGTTGGTTCCTGATCCATTTCAGGTCGGTTTTTGCCACGGCCAGGTCGACCTTCATGGTGGATACGTCTTCTGTCAATTCGTGTACTTCGCCTCCCAGTTCGTGCACCTCGCCTCGAAGTATGTGTACTTCGCCTCCCAGTTCGTGCACCTCGCCTCCCAATTTGTGCACCTCGCCTCCCAATCTATCAATCCTGCTTCCCAGCCTGGATTCCAGGCTTCCCATTTCAGAACCCAGCCTGGATTCCAGGCTTCCCATTTCAGATCCCAGCTTGGATCCCAGGCTTCCGAGATCGGATTCCAATCTGGATTCGAGTCTGGATTCCAGGCTTCCGAGTTCAGAATCCAGCTTGGATCCCAGCCTGGATTCCAGGCTTCCCATTTCAGAACCCAGCTTGGATTCCAGGCTTCCCATTTCAGAACCCAGTTTAGATCCCAGGCTTCCGAGTTCAGAATCCAGCTTGGATCCCAGCCTGGATTCCAGGCTTCCCATTTCAGAACCCAGCTTGGATCCCAGGCTTCCGAGATCGGATTCCAATCTGGATTCGAGTTTGGATTCCAGGTTTCCCATTTCAGAACCCAGTTTGGATCCCAGGCTTCCGAGATCGGATTCGAGTCTGGATTCGAGTCTGGATTCCACCCTGTTGATATTGTCGCTGATGTTTCTATGGGCAATGCTGGCATTGCGCCACAGGCCAATCCCAACCCCAACAATCGCAATGAGGATGGTCACAACGGATCCGAACCCGAATAAGGGCACCCACTGAATCCACTGGTTCTCCACGATTTGATCCTCTCGCCTGACGCTCTACCCTACGGTTTTTATGCCCACGCATTGTCGCATTCTCACCGCACCCCAGTCAATAGCCACCCCTGATTTTTCACCGGCAGGCGCGATCAGGAGACGGCTTCAGATGTGGCACGCCCGGCAGGATTCGAACCTGCGGCCTACAGCTCCGGAGGCTGTCGCTCTATCCAGCTGAGCTACGGGCGCATGGGTTGGCGGGACGGCGCCTGGCTGGCAGCGCCTGCGCCGGGACTCCAGTCTAGCAGATCGCCGGTGCCTTTGAAAATCGGCTAGGAGTTGTTCCGTCCGGTTTCCCCGCCCGGGGCGGGTTCCTTGGGAAGGAACAGGGAGATCAGGAAGCCCGGCGACAGCAGGCAGACCACCAGCAGCAGGGCGGAGCCCAGGCCGATCCGGTCGGCCAGCGCGCCCACCACCGGAATGACCAGTCCGGCCATGCCCCAGGCGAAGCCCATCATCAGGGCCGAGGCCATGCTGGTCTGTTGCGGCAGCAGCTTCTGGGCCATCACCACGTTGACCGGCAGGGTGGAAAGCAGCAGGGCGGCTCCCGATGCCAGGCAGGCCCTCGAGACTGCGCCCTCGGTCAGAAAGAAGGCGGCCAGGACGGGCGGGGCCAGCAGCATGGAAAAGACGATCACCCGGCGGCCGCCGACCCGGTCGGACAGCAGGCCTCCGGTGAACCCTCCCATGGCGCCGAAGAGCGTGAACAGGGAGGCCAGTCGACCGCTGGCGATCAGGTCGTTCCCCTGTTGGAAGAAGTAGAGCGGCAGGAAATGGACGAAGCTGACCTGGACCGCCGAGCGGATGACCACCAGCAGGTAGAGATTCAGCATGGGGCGCCAGACGGGCAGCAGCAGCTCCGTCAGGCCGGTCTGGGACTGGCGGGCGGCCTGGGGGGGTGTGTGTGGGATGAGGAAGTAGAGGACGGCAAAGGCCAGGATCCCCGGAATCATGATGAAATAGGACTGTTCCAGGCTGAACAGCTCCACCGCGTAGGGGACGATGATCGGGGCCAGGGCGAAACCCAGGGTTCCGGCGCCGATGAAAATGGACATGCCCAGGCCGCGGCGGTCCCGGCTGGCCGAGGCGATCAAGGCGGCTCCCTGGGGATGGAAGGAGGCCACCCCGATGCCGGCGGCGGCCAGCAGCAGGGCCAGCACGGTGAAGTTGGGGGCTATGCCGATGCAGGACATGAACACGGTGGTGATGAGCGGGCTGAAGACGGCAAAGGAGCGCACCAGGTAGCGATCCGACAGATAGCCGTAGAGGGGCTGCGTGAAGCAGGAGGAGACCGTCAGGACGGCTCCCAGCCAGCCCGCCTGGGCAATGGTCAGGCTCAGCTTGCTCATCAGCAGAGGCAGCAGCGGGCCCAGGAAGTTGGCGTAGGTATCGTTGACGAAGTGGGCTCCCGAGAGGGAGCCGATGGTGGCCCGGTCGCGGCGCCGGAGGGACTCCTCCGGGTGGAGGGCTCCCGCGGGAGCCGCCCCGGGTTCGAGGTCTCCGGGATCCGGTTTCGGATCGACGGCGGGTTCGAGAAGGGTCAAGGAAGAGGCCTCGGTCGGTTAGTGAATGGGGTAGGCGTTGCCGCCTGGGGTGGGGGCGACGGCGGGTTCCGGCGCGGGCCGGGGCCGGTCGAGCCCGGCCAGGCGATGCTTGACGTCACCCACCAGATAGAGCGAGCCCGCCACCAGCAGCGTGTCTTCCGGGCGGGCCATGGTCCGGGCCAACTCCCAGGCGTCCTCCAGGCGGGCCCTGCAGCGAACCGCGCGGCCTCCGGTCCAGCCGTTGCGGACGATGTCCCGGGGCGCCGCCGCGCGTTCGGAATCGGGCCGGGTCAGGATCACCTCTCTGGCCAGGGGGCTCAGACGGGAGAACACGCCGGGGATGTCCTTGTCCCGCAGCGAGCCGTAGATGAGGAGGACCTGCCGCGGGGACAGGAAGGCCCGAATGTGGCCGGCGACGGACTCGGCTGCCGCCGGGTTGTGGGCGCCGTCCAGAACCACCCGGGGCCGGGTGGGAAGCACCTCCAGCCGGCCCGGCCAGCGGGTTCGGGCGATCCCCTGCGTGATGGCTTCGGGACGCAGGGGAAAGCCGGAGCCGTGCAGCACCTCCAGGGTCCGGACCGCGGCCAGAGCGTTTCCGACCTGGTGGCTTCCGGGAAGGGGAACCCTCAGCTTCAGCCGGGCTCCCAGCACCGGGTGGAGGTCGAGATCGGAGCCGTCCAGCCGGTGGCGGACCCTCCGGCATTCCTGGTGCTGAAAGGCCGGAATCCAGCGGGCCCCGGCAGCCCGGCACTGCTTCCGAATGACCTGCAACGCCCCCTCCTCCTGGTGGCAGCAGACCACGGCAAGCTGTCGCTGCTTTCCCGGTCCGGACGGACGGCGGGGCTTGACGATGCCGGCCTTCTCCCCGGCGATGGCGTCCAGGCTGGTTCCCAGGCTGGCCTGGTGATCGTAGCTGACGGGCGTGATCACCGAGACGATGGGATCGACCAGGTTGGTGGCGTCCAGGCGTCCCCCCAGGCCGACCTCCAGGATGGCGATATCGACATCTTTTTCCGCGAAGTGGAGAAAGGCCATGGCCGTCACTATCTCGAAGTAGGTGGGGTGGTGCTCCAGCTTCAGGCGGCGGCCTTTGCGGGAGGTCCCGGCCAGCAGTTGCTCCACCGCCTCCTTGACGGCGCCCGTCAGGCGAGACAGTTCTTCCGGGAGAATCTCCCGGCCGTCGACGCGGATACGTTCCTGGATGCGGACCAGGTGGGGGGAGGTGTAGAGACCGGTCCGGTATCCCTGGGTTCGCAGCACCGACTCGCAGAAGGCGGCCACCGAGCCCTTGCCGTTGGTGCCGGCAATGAGCACCGAGGGAAAGCGGTCCTGAGGATCGCACAGGAAGCTCAGCAGGCGCCGGATATTCTCCAGCCCCAGCTTGGCGGTGGCCACTTCGTTGCCAAGGGAATAGAGATAGGATTTCGCCTGGAGGTAATCCATAGTCGGAAGCTGGGAGCCGGAAGGCGCCGGGTCCGTGCCCCGGGTCAAAGGCGCCTCCTGTGCCGGGCGACCCGCCGGGAAGCGCGGGCTGGGGAGGACAGGCGGGCTAACTAATACCCGAAGAACTCCAGCGCCTTGACGCAGTAGTCCTTCAGGTCCTGGCGCTGGACGATGGCGTCCAGCATGCCGTGCTGCAGCAGAAATTCACTCCGTTGGAAACCGGGAGGCAGCTTCTCACGGATCGTCTGCTCGATCACCCTGGGGCCTGCAAATCCAATGAGCGCCCCCGGTTCCGCGATATTGAGATCTCCCAGCATGGCGTAGCTGGCGGTGACGCCTCCCGTAGTCGGATTGGTCATCACCGAGATATAGGGGAGGCGCTCCTGGTCCATTTGGGCCAGGGCGCCGGTGATCTTGGCCATTTGCATCAGGCTCAGGACTCCCTCCTGCATGCGGGCCCCTCCGGAGCAGGAGATGATGATCAGGGGGTGCTTGTGCTGCAGGCAACGTTCAATGGCCCGGGTGATCGTCTCTCCCACCACCACCCCCATGGACCCGCTGATGAAGGCAGGCTCCATGGCGCAGACACAGACCGTCTTGCCGCCAACCATTCCCTCTCCCGCCAGGATGGCGTCCTTCATGCCGGTGGCCGCCTGCATCTCGCTCAGGCGCCGGCGGTAGGCCTTCTTGTCCACGAACTGAAGCGGATCGTCCGACTGGAGATCGCAATCATATTCCTTGTACTGGCCCCGATCGAAGAAGCGGTCCAGCCGCTGGCGGGCGCTCACACGGAAGTGGAAATTGCACTGGGGACAGACGTGGAAGGTCGGCTCCAGATCCTTCTTCCAAAGGGTCTGCTTGCATTGCTCGCATTTCTGCCACAGCCCTTCGGTGCGCACCGTCCGGTCGCCGGTGGGGGCGATGGGCGCCTTTTCCTTTTTGAACCAGGCCATGAGGAGGGTCTCCCGATCGAAGCCGAGGATGTTAGCCTACTCCCCAACGAAATGTCAAAAAGCCCCCCCCGGGCCGGTTGGCGCGGGTTTGGAAGGGGGGGCGGCATGTCGAAACGGCGCTTCTAATTCGCCGCCTTCGCGGCTGCGGCCGAGCGGGGTTCACACGACCCCGGGCTCACGCCCGGGGCTACGTGCTGGCGCGGCTAGGCCGCTCTATAAGGAAGACCCGTAGCAGGCGTTTCTACGGACGATCCACGCCAACCGCGGCTACGCCGCTCTCCCCAAACTCTCGACACTGCAGGGTGAAGGGATTTTCTAATGGATCATCCCCGGGCGCCAGCCCGGGATTCCAGTGCGGGAATAGGGGACGTTGTTGAATTACTGGAATAACTTAGATTGGCGGTTCCTGAATTCCGGTTATTCAACAACGTCTCCTGCGTACGGTCCCGGCTCATGCCCGCGGATAATCTATTGGGAAATCCTTTCCCCAGGCAGTGTTGTGATTTTGGGGAGAGCGGCGTAGTTGCGGTTAAGGCAGGTCAACCGAGGGAGCATCTCCTACAGGTCTTCCTTATAGAGCAGCGTAGCTGCGGCTTCGTGTAGCCCCGGGCGTGAGCCCGGGGTCGTCTGAAGTCCCACCGCCCGCAGCCGCGTAGGCGGCGATTTAGATGCATCCTTCCGAAACGCACTGCTTTTCCACAACCACGCCAAAACGGTACCGGGCACCAACCCCCTGGCACAACCCCCAAAGAATGAGTTGCAATCGGGACTAGCCCTTCGGATAATGCCTGCCATGAGCCTCTACCGCTACCGTCCCCTGGAGACCGACTCCCTGCGGACCCGTTCCCTCAAGGGGCGGCCCAGCAAGGTGGATCTGGCGGCTTTCGCCCGCACCTACCGCAAGGGCGACGGCCTTCTGGGCTGGATGGGGTCTCTGCCCAGGATCCTGGCCGGAACCGATTTCCGGGAGGCGGTGGAAGCCGTGGAGCGGGCCAGACGGAAGGGGCGCGCCATGGTCTGGGGATTGGGGGGGCACGTGGTGAAGTGCGGCCTCAATGCCGTCATCATCGATCTCATGCAGCGTGGCTTCGTCTCGGCTCTGGCCTTGAACGGCGCCACCGCCATCCACGATTTCGAGATCGCCCTGGCGGGAGCCACCTCGGAAGAGGTGGAGAGAGACCTGGCTGAAGGCGACTTCGGGGTGAGTGAGGAAACCGGCCGGGAAATGAACGTGGCCGTGACCCATGGAGTCCGGGAGGACAAGGGCATCGGACAGGCCCTGGGGGAATGGATCCTCGAGCGCCCGGCGGACTTCCCCCACGCCGGGCACAGCCTGCTGGCCTGCGCCCTTCAGCGGAAGGTTCCGGTCACGGTGCACGTGGCGCTGGGGACCGACACCATCCATTACCACCCCTCGGCGGACGGAGAGGCTTTGGGTCGAGGAACCCTTCAGGACTTTCGCCTGCTGGCGTCCATCCTCCGTGACTTGCACGATGGAGGGGTCTACCTCAATTGCGGCTCCGCCGTCATCTTGCCGGAGGTCTTTCTCAAGGCAGTCAACCTGGTGCGCAACCTGGGGCATCCTCTGGAGGCCTTCACCACCGTGAACCTGGATTTTCTGCAGCATTACCGGCCCACCCGGAACGTGGTGCAGCGCCCCACCCTGGGGTCGGGGCGGGGAATCGCCCTCACCGGCCACCACGAGTTGATGATCCCGCTGCTGGCCGCGGCCCTGGTGGAGCGCGACCAGGAATAGCCCTCTCCCGGCCGTGTTCTCGACGGGCGCGGTCGGGTGCGCCTTCCGTTCCCGGTTTCTACTGCCTGCCCTATGGCCGACACCTTGCCCCAAGATCCAACCGCGACCCCGGGCGTGTCTGGCGGGGCGCCCGCCCCCCTGCCGGCCTCCGATCCGGTCTGGAACGGGCGCGACCTGCTGGAGACGGCCGCTTTCTTCTGCCTGGGCCTGGTTCTGCTGATGCTGGCCGTCCAGGCCGCCGGGTCCCTACTCTCTCATTACCTGGGCCGTCCGGCCCTGACCGCCGATCCGGTCTACCTCGGCATGGCTCAGATCTTGATGACCAACCTGCTGAACGGGCTGATCCTGCTTTTCATCTACCGCACCGTCAGCCTGAAGTACCGGTCCCCCTTCTGGTCGTCGCTCAAGTGGAAGGGCTCGACGGCCGCGCCTCCCGGCCTCTTCCTGGCGCTGGGGGCCGTGCTGGCATTGGCCATGGGAGTCCTCTCCAGCCGCATCCCCGGCATCGAGGAGCTTCCCGTCTCCGAGCTGCTGCGGCACACCCAAACCGCCGTGTTGCTGGGAGTGACGGCCGTCGCGGTGGCTCCCCTGGTGGAGGAGGTCGTCTTCAGGGGGTTCATCTTCCCGGTGCTGGAACGGCGCTGGGGGCAGGTGGCCGCGGTCCTGCTGACGGCCGGGATGTTCACCTCCCTGCACGTCAGCCAGCTTTGGGGAAGCTGGATGGCCGTGAGCCTGATCCTGCTGGTCGGCCTGGTGCTGTCGCTGGTTCGGGCCCTGACCGGCGCTCTCCGGCCGGCCTTCCTGCTGCACCTGGCCTACAACGCCACCCTGTGCCTTTTGAGCCTGATCGGCCTGGCGTTGGACGCTCCGTAGCTTCAGAGTGAGCGAGTTTCCAATGGGTTTACGCCCACGGCCTACGCGCCGCTGACACGCCGCTGGTAGACACTTACGGCGCACGGGACGCGCCTGGGCTGCGCCTGGGACGCCGCGTTTGCCCCCCTCCGGCTCGACTACGGGCTCCGCCCTCTCGCCGACTCCCCCTCAAGGGGGGAGTGATCTTGAGGCTTGCATAAGGTGTTCCAGTTGTGCAATCCATACATGGTTTACACAATAAACCGCAAACATGGTTTACACGGTTAGTTTCCTTTAAGTGGGGCTAAGCATATCTCCAAGGGGGTCGATGGGCAATGAGGGGGCGTTGTCCGGAGGGAGGGCGGAGCCCGACCGAAGGACAACGCCCAGGTTCACTCTCGCTGATGCCACTGCTGAGCAGGGATGATTTTCTGGGTATGCTGGTCAAACACGCCCAGAGGATGAAAGCTGTAGCGAATCTCCCAACGGTCATTGTCACAGGGAATCAGAGCAATCGTCTCCTTGGCCAGCACGGTGGAGAGATAGATCAGACGGCCCCGCCACTTGAACTCGCCGGTGCGACGGACCCGCCGCACGGTGACACCGCTCGGGTATTCCACCTCCGGCAAGCGGGCCGGATAGGGACGCGGCGAGGGCTGGTGCACGCTTGCGGGTGTCAGACGCCCCAGGGCTTCATGGGAACGCTGCCAGTTGAACTCTTCCACGAAGGCATCGAAGCGTCGCTGCTGGGCTGAAAGCGTGCGGGCAGGCGGACGCATCACGGCCTCTTTCAACGAGCGATGCATGCGTTCATGGCGACCGTTTTCACTGGGCTTGGCCGGGCGGATGCGCTCGGGGCGAATGCCCAGGCGAATCCACCACTTCGACAACTGGCTCAGGCCGCCGGCAGCCACCGAGGCAAAGGGCGGGCCGTTGTCGGTGCGCAGCGTCTCAGGCAGGCCGTATTCCCGAAACACCCACTCAAACCAGGGCTTGACGGCATCGGTGGTGGGGTGGCTCAGGGCCCGGCACTGCAGGATGAAGCGGCTGTGGTTGTCGGTGAGGGTCAGCGGGTAGCAGCGCTTCCCGTTGGCCAGGGGTACGTCGCCCTTGAAGTCGGCGCTCCAGCTCTGTGCCGGAGCGTTGCAGTGGACCAAGGCCCGCGGATCCGGGGGAACGCGCCGACGCTGGCGTCTTTCCCGCACCAGATGGTTTCGCTTGAGGATCTTCCCGGCCGTGCTATCAGCCGGCCAGACCTCGTCCGGTTCCAGGGCACGAAGTCGATCCATCACCTTCTTGGGTCCAAAGCTCTGGTGCGCCAGCTTCGTCTCGATGATCCGCTCAACGATCTCCGGTGCCGTCGTGTCGGGATGGTAACCGGGTCTTCGCGAGAGATCATCGAGTCCCTCCCGTCCGTGGGTCCGATAGCGGTCGATCCACTTGTCGCCGGTGGGCCGGCTGATTCCGTAGTGGCTGCACAGGCCTTTCTTGGTGTAGCGACCACTGAGATAGTCGACAATAAACAGCATGCGTTGGTCCATGGTACACGTCTCTTTCCAGGGCATCGGCTTGTCCTCCTCGGCCGATACCCTATCAATGTGTAAACCATGTAAACCATGTTTGCGGTTTATTATGTAAAGGATGTTTGCGGTCTGTACCCAGTATCACTCCCCCCTTGAGGGGGAGTCGCAGAAGCCGAGCTGGCAGGCGAAGGCTGATGCGGAGGGGGGCGGACGCCCGGACCCCTCAGGCGAAGGCTGATGCGGTGGGGGGGACGCCGGGCCGCCCAGGATGCGGTGCGCGGCCACGCCAACCGCTACGCTCCGTGCCCACGGCGGTCCTACTTCTCCCCCTCCCCCTCTGCAAACGCCTGGAACTCCTGCTCGACTCCCGCCTGGGCAGCGTCGCCGGAGTGGATGTAGACTCGGTAGAAGAAGCGGAGGGTCTCTCCCTGGGGCAGGAGATAGCTGCCGTCCCTGGTCTCGTCGTTGTAGAAATCGTGCAGTCCGAAGGGGTTGGCGGCAAACAGGGCATAGCCCCGGGCGTGCCAGTGGGTGGGGTGGCGAAAGCTGCCGGGATGGTCCAGAATGGCCACGCCCAGGGTCTCGGAACCCAGTTGGGTGGTGTAGTCCACCCAGCGGGCCGGCTTGCCCCAGCATCCGGCCTCGCCCCGGGCGCCCTCGGAGTTTTGAATCAGCAGTCCCTCCTTCTCGGTGAAGGGCACGGCCAGCCGCATGCCGAAGGATCCCTCCTTGGTGTCCCCGAACTTCACCGGGCCGCTGGCAGCGGTGAGCTGAACCTCCAGGTCCATTACCCGCGCCTCGGGCCGGTTGTAAATCCGGACTTCCCGGGTCTCGGTGAGCAGCAGCTCGCCGCCGGGAGTCAACCAGTGGTTGCGGGACTTGAGCACGCCCACCTCCGCCCCGCTGTCGACGCGCTCGAATTCCTGGTGCCGGATGGTTCCGCTTTCCGGAGTCTCGGTCCAGAAATCCACCCCGTTGACGTCTCCGTGGGTGAACCAGACACCGGTGTGATGGCGGTGGTCCCGGCTCTCTCCGGGAATATCCTCGATCATGGGATAGCCCCGGGTGACCACCGTCCCGGCGGCCGACCGCAAGGGGAAGAAGATGGGCTTGTTGTAGCCCTCGAAATGGTAGGAGGTGAAGGGCTTCCCATCGATCAGGACGTCGACTTGCCGGGCGCCCTGTTTCAGGACCACCCCGCCCTTTCCCCGCTGGGAGGAATCGCCGGTCTTTCCTTCCGGCCCGCCGCGTCCCGAGCAGGCCAGTTGCAGGCCGAAGGCAAGGGGAATCAGGAGTCTCCAGGCCCCCGGTCGGGGACGCCGGGAGTGGGGAGCGGTGATGGGCAGCCGTGAAGCCAACCGAAGAGTGTTCATGGGAAACAGCCTCCAATTCAGTGTGCCGGGAGGTCGGTTCGCTCCCGGAATGCATGTGCCGTTGAAACCAACGGCCAGGGTTCGCCGGCTTTCCAAACCCTTCAGAGAACCCGGCGGAAGAAGCCGGCCAATCCTGCCCCCAGCAGCAGCACCGAGGCCAGCCGGAGGCACCACAGGTGCCAGGGGAGCCTGCGGCAGGCTCGGTTGAGCAGTAAAATCAGCGCCGCCGCCAGGGCCAGGGCGCAGGAAACCCCCAGGATCCACCCCAGAACCCCCCAGGCCGAAACCTGCGGGGTCCGGGCGAGCAGTCCCGAGGACAGGTCGGCTCCGAACAGCAGTCCGAAACAGCCGCCGATGGCCCAGCGGTTGGCGGTCTCCTTCACCAGCAGGTTCTCGGCTGCGATATAGGCCAGGCTGAGAGCGGTGGCCGACGCCAGAAAGGACCCGGGAAGCGGGATCGGTCCCAGGGCCGTCAGCAGGGCCATCAACCCCTGAGCGGCCAGAAAGGCCCCGGCCACCCGAACGACGCCGCCCGCACAGGGGACGGGCAACAGCAACCCCAGCAGGAATCCGATCGGGAGGGGAGAGGCGATCGCCTGCCGGGCTCCCAGGGCCAGGCCTCGGACCATCCTGCCGGCGTGGAGTTTCCATCCCCGGCCCACCTCCAGGCTGGCCGTCGGGTTCTCCAGGTTGAAATCGAGGTCGGCCTGCCCTCCGGGATGGTGCACTCTGGCCAGGTTCCAGTGGCCCGAGTCTGTGAGGCTCGGCAGGGTCACCGTAAACTCCAGGCGCTCGATCTCGCCTTCGAAGCGGTAGCGGACCAGAGCTTCCAGCTCGCCGGCCCCCGGCCCCTGGCGCCAGTAGACCAGCTCGGCCCGTCCGGCCTCGGCGGCGGACTGAATCCGATAGTTTTCCATCAGGCGCGGCATGTGTCGGGGAAGGGCCCGGCTGACTTCCTCCCGGGAGATGAGGCGGTCCCGGTCGAGGTCCAGTTGGTCCACGAAGTCCAGGTCTCGCAGGTTGATCCTGAGCCGCAGTTGCGCCGTCCGTCCCTCGATCCGGATGTCGGAGGTGCTGACTCCGGTGGTGTGGGCCCGGGATGGATGTGCGGCCATGACGGTGATGGCGGCGGCGAGGCAGAGCCGGCGCGTCCATCTCATCAGCGCGCCGGCAGGGGGCGCCGCGGGAATGGCTTCCGGTACGTGTTTAGCGTTCTTCGGGAATGGCATCGGATCCCCAAACACGTCATCAACTCGCCGCCTACGCGGCTGCAGGGCTGAGAAGTTCAAAAGACCCTGGGCGCCAGCCCGGGGGTTCCAGTAAGCCGCGAATGCGGCGTCCGCACTTAGCCGTGGGCGTAAGCCCATGGAAAGGGCAACTCCACCCCCGAGCCGCTTAGGCGGCGGCAGCGCGGTGCTCCGACCGCTATAGGTAATACGCTAAACACGTAACGCTTCCGGCCGGGACCCGGGTCGGGCCGAAGGGCTAGCCCTGCCCCAGAACTTGCTGCATCTCTTCATGAATCAGGCCGTTGGTCGCCAGCGTCTGGGGCTGGTAGATGGAATAGTCCCGGCCGCTGAACCGGCTCACCACGCCGCCGGCTTCCCGAGCCACCAGCAGGCCGGCAGCCGTGTCCCAGGGCTTCAGGTGGGTTTCCCAAAAGCCGTCGAACAGTCCCGAGGCCACATAACACAGGTTGAGGGCCGCCGAGCCGTCTCGCCGGATGGATTGGGCTCGGCGCACGAAGGTGGAAAAATGTCGCAGGGCCTGCTCCGGACTTTGCCGCACCTGGGGTGGAAACCCGGTGGCCAGCAGGGCTCGCTTCAGCTCCGCCACCCGGGAGACTTCGATCCTTCTCCCGTTCCGAAAGGCCCCGCCGCCCCGTTCGGCCACGAACAGTTCGTCTGTCATGGGTTGATAGACGGCGGCAGCCACGATGTCCTGGTTCTGCTCCAAGGCGATGGAGGTGCAGAAGACCGGGTAGCCGTGGGCGTAGTTGGTGGTGCCGTCCAGGGGATCGATCACCCACTTGAACTCCGAGCTTTTTTCCCTGGAGGTTCCTTCCTCGGCCAGGATGGAGTGGTGGGGAAAGCGGGAGATGAGCAGATCGACGATCTCCTTTTCCGACCTCCTGTCGACGTCGGTGACCAGGTCGGTTTCGCCCTTGAACTCGATCGTCTTCACCCGACGGTAATATTCCCGCAGGATGTCTCCGCCCAGCTTGGCCGCTTCCACGGCAACCGCCAGATAGTCGCGCATGGCTTGTCCAATCCTCCGCCTTCCCCGCCAAATGAGTAGAACATTATCATATTGCCCGGAAGCGGCTGCGCTATAATGGCACCCAAGGACACCAGCCAGGTTTCATCAACGGGGGAGTTCAATAGGATGGTGAAAGCAAAGAACATACTATTCCTGCTGGGGTTGCCGCTCTTGATGGTAGCCGTGTCGACGTCGGAACCAGCCCCTCCGGTCGAATCCACTGGAGCCGAGGCGTCGCCGGTCTCCTCTGACGCAAATGGTCCTTCCAAAAGGGCTGTGGCCGAACCCGGCCCCGGGGCCGATGAGGGCCGGCTGATTCTGATTCTGCGGACACGTCGCCATCGGATCACCGTGTATGGCGGAGACCGCTCTTTGATATATACGGTGCATAACGACAGAGGGGTCCTTTTGGCCCAAGAGATCAACAGTGCGGCGCTGAAGGAGAAATTTCCGGCGCTATATGAGGTGGCCACCGGCGTGGCATGGTCGGGAATCCAGGGGCCGTTTGTATACAGAGGGAATTGAATGGCCAGAGGGTGGGAAAGCAAGGCGGTCGAGGCTCAGATGGAGGAGGCCGCGACCGAACGCCGGAGGGGCAGGACCCTGCCGGGAGCCGGCAACGGCGGCCTCTCGCGAGAACACCGCTCCCTCCTGTTGGCCAAAACACGTATCGTGAATGAAATGCATAGCACTGCCAACGACCGATACAGAGACCTGCTGGGAACTTCTCTGGCGGCCATCGACAAGCAGTTGTCGGCATTGAAGTAAAGCTGTCCCCTCGCCGTCCCGCCGCCCGTCCAGGGGCCGGTCATCCCGGAAAACCGTAACGGTTGCCTCCATTGTCCACCTTCCGCAGCCTCGCCTCAGCTCTGCTCCTGGTCCCTTTCACTTTTCCGGTCGATGCTTTGGCGGCAGGCCAGGCCGACCCCGGCGCTGAGGCAGGCGTCCGGCCGCCCTTGCGCGCGCGGGTGGTGGATTCCGAACGGAGGGCCATCGCCGGAGTCCGGGTATTGCTGGTCTCGGAGCAGGGGCGGATCCTGGCCGAGACCGCCACCGGTCCCCGGGGCGGCTTCCTTTTCGAGAAGGTCTCTGCGGAGGCCCACGCGCTCAGATTGAGCCATTCCGACTTCGAAGACCTGGTTCATCCCCTGAGCGGCTGGAAGTCCGTAATCAGTCTGGTTCCCCGCCGGGTCGAACAGTCACTGACGGTCACCGCCACCCGCACCCCCCTCACCTTGAGGAATATTCCCTCGGCCGTCTCGGTGCTGGGGGAGCAGGAGTTGGCTCAGTCCCCGGCCTTCACCGTCGACGACATCTTGCGCCGGATCCCGGCCTTCAGCCTCTTTCGCCGCAGCAGCAGCCTGGTGGCCCATCCCACCAGTCAGGGGGTGTCCCTGCGGGGGATCGGACCCAGCGGGGTCAGCCGTACGCTGGTGTTGTGGGACGGGACGCCTCTCAACGATCCCTTCGGCGGCTGGGTCTATTGGAGTCAGTTGGACAAGACCAGCCTGGAGCGCATCGAGGTGGTCCCGGGAGGAAGTTCCAGCCTCTACGGGAGCGCTGCTCTGGGAGGGGTGATTCAGGCCTTTTCCAAGGCGCCGCAGAAGTCGCGGTTCGAGCTGGATGTACGGGGCGGCTCTCTGGGCACCGGCCGGGCCGACCTGCTGGGCTCCTTTGGAGGAGAACGCTGGAGCGGCCTGGTCTCGGGCACTGTCTTTCACACCGACGGGTACCACCTGGTGGCTCCCGGGGACCGCGGCCCGGTGGACGTTCCGGCAAATTCCCGCGGCTACGCACTCCGTTCGGCGGCCTTCCACCAGCCCGGTGGGGGATCGCAGGCCACGGTGCGGTTGGAGCACTTTGCCGAGGATCGGGGCAACGGCACCCTGCTGAGGGAGAACGCCACCGGCGTGACCCGGCTACGCGGCCTCTACCGCCGAAAGGACGGCCGGGGGAGGGAGTGGCAGCTCAGCGCCTATGGCCTGAGCCAGGCCTTCGACAGCAGCTTCACCGCCGTGCCCTCCCACCGGCGGTCGGAGTTCCTGACCCGCGAGCAGCGAGTGCCGTCCCGCAGCGCGGGCGGCTCCCTGCAGTGGACGGGCTTGCTGGGGCAGCGCCACCTGGTGACTTCCGGAGCGGATTGGCAGTGGGTGAGGGGCCACAGCCGGGAAACCGGCTACCGCTCGGGGCTTCCGGCTCAGTACCAGGTGCTGGGGGGCAGCCAGCAACTGGGCGGAGTCTACCTCCAGGACCTGATGACCCTGGCCCCGCGCTGGCAGCTTCAGTTGGGAGCCCGTTTGGACGGCTGGTTCAACCACGATGCTGTCCGGGAGCAGGTGCCTTTGCCGTCTGGAACGCCCACCAGTCTTGAGTTTCCCCGGCGGGGGGGCGGCATGCTCAGTCCCAGGGGAGGGGTCTCCTTTCACGCCACCGAATCCCTGACCTTGAGGGGAGCCGCCTACCGGAGCTTTCGGGCGCCCACCCTGAACGAGCTCTACCGCGGATTTCGGGTCGGCAACGTGGTGACCCTGGCCAACCAGAACTTGCGGCCGGAAACGCTCAGGGGCGCCGAGGCCGGCCTGGACTGGTACGCCGGAACCAAAGTCACGGGCCGGCTGACGGCCTATTGGAATGGTCTGAGCCAGGCGATATCCAACATCACCCTGGAGACCACGCCAGCGCTGATTACCCGGCAGAGGCAGAACGTGGGCCGGGTCCGGGCGCGGGGGCTGGACGCCGAGCTGGCGCTGCGTCTGAACCGGGACTGGAGGGTGCGGGGAGGCTACCTGCTGGCCGATTCCACCTTCGGCCGCTTTTCGGAGAACCCCGGGGTGGAGTCGAACCGCTTGCCCCAGGTGCCTCGCCACCGGCTCACGGCCTCGCTGAGCTATGACCGCCCCGCCATCCTCAGCGCTTTTCTGCTGGCCCGTTTCGCGGGCCTGCAGTTTGACGACGACCGCAACCTGCGGCCGCTGGGAAACGCCACCCTGCTGGACCTTCAGGTTTCAAGAAGGATGCACCGCAACCTGGTCCTGACCTTTGCCGTGGAGAACCTTCTCGACCGCCAGGTCCCGGTTTCAAGAACCTCGGTCCTGGGCATCGGAGCCCCCCGGATGATCACCAGCGGCCTTCGCCTGGCCTGGTAGCGGCTGGCGGGATTGTTCGCTACAGGTTGCACTATTGAGAGGAGTGCAACCTGTGAAATGATGATCCCCGGGCGCAGTAGGTGTTTAGCCGGCCCCCGTCCTGCAGCGTGCGGATCATTCTGGGAAAAACGGCCCATCGTTAATTAAGACGAACCACGAATTGACACGAAGACCGATTGACCTCCTTCAACGACAAGCGGCGCCAAAATGCTTCTGCAATTTTGTGCCCTTGGTGTGAGGATGTCATGGGATGAAGGCTTCCTGGGAGCGCGGGCGTCCCGCCCGCACAATGCCTGGCACACCCTCGACCATCTCCCCCACCTGGATCAACCGGCAACCACGCCGTGGCTCTCCTTCGGCTTGGCCGATGCTGTTCCCGCCGACAGGGTGGCTGCCTGCAGCATCGAACTGAAGCTTAGCGGCAGCCAAGGGACAGGATGCGGGCGGGACGCCCGCGCTCCCAGGACAATCACTCCCCCCTGGAGGGGGAGTCGCAGAAGCCGAGCCGGCAGGCGAAGGCTGATGCGGTGGGGGGGAACCGGGCCGGCGCCGGCAATGATCGCGTGCAGAATTGCGGATGCTCAGGATTACAAGCTAGCCGTTTCCTGAAAAAATCCTGTGCATCCTGTGCATCGATGTTAATCAAAAATCAAAAAACATCGATAGACAGGATGCACAGGATAACCAGGACGGGACGCTGCTGCACGGGAAGCTGGCTCCGGCAATGATCGCGCGCGGATTTGCGGATGCTCAGGATTACAAGCTAGCCGTTTCCTGAAAAATATCCTGTGCATCCTGTGCATCCATGTAAATAATCCCTGTAATTCACGAGGCGGGCGGAGGCGCTCCCTCCACCGGCTCGCTGGCGGGCTTCGCCCTGGTCTCGCCGACTCCCCCTGGAGGAAATCCTTTTCGCTTGGTGTCTTTCTTCGTGGCCCTTCGAGAATCTTCGTGTTCCTTCGTGGATAACTCTTTTTACCCCGTGGCGGATCTTTGTGGATTCCTTCGTGGATAATTCTTTTTACCTTCGCGCCCGTTGTGGGTTAACCCCGGTTGTTTCGGGCAGCGTTCTTGCGGGCCGGCGGCTGGCACCCCTCCGCCGGCCTGGGATTTCGTGGTATATTGGTCAGCGTTTTTGGGCGGCTTGCAGGCCGAAGCGACTCTCTCTTGCGGTCTTCCGGGAGTGGCCATGGGATTTCCCAAGGTGGTGAGGGTCAGGCAGCGTTTCCGTGCGACTCGGGTGGCGGATATTCCGGCCAGAGTGGCTCGGGAGGTGGGCCGGCTCGACCTGAGCGGCCTGAAACCGGGCGACAGCGTGGCCATCACCGCCGGCAGCCGGGGCGTGGCCAACATCGCAACCATCATCAGGAGCCTGGCGGAAGAGCTGAAAAAGCGGAGGGCGCTGCCCTTCATCGTTCCCGCCATGGGAAGTCACGGGGGCGGGACGGCTGAAGGTCAGCGCGGCGTGCTGGCCCACTACGGCATCACCGAGGCCTCCATGGGCGTGCCCATCCGGGCCACCATGGAGACCCTTCCCATTGGAGAGACCCCGGAGGGGACCCTGGTGGTGCTGGACAGGAACGCGCTGGAAGCGGACCACATCGCCGTGGTCAACCGCGTCAAGCCCCACACCGACTTCGACGCCGAGATCGAAAGCGGCCTGACCAAGATGCTGGCCATCGGCCTGGGGAAGCACCGGGGGGCCATCCGCTATCATCGCGCCAACAACCGCTACGGCTACTATCGAGTGCTGACCGGGGTGGCCGAGGTCGTCAGGAAGCGCTGCAGCATTCTGCTGGGCTTGGGGATCGTGGAGAACGGCTACGACCAGACGGGCGTCATCGAGGCCATGACCTCGGATGGCCTGTTCGAGGGCGAAAAGCGGCTGCTGAAAGTCGCCAAATCCTGGCTGGCCCGCATCCCCTTCGACCGGGGGGATGTGCTGGTGGTGGATGAGATGGGCAAAAACGTCAGCGGAACCGGCATGGATACCAACGTCATCGGCAGGCGGGCCGGCTCGGGCCAACCCTTCGCCGGATCTCCCTGCTTCTCCCGCATCGTGGTGCGGGACCTGACCCCGGAGTCCTGCGGCAACGCCATCGGGGTGGGGATGGCCGACGTGGTGACCCGCCGCCTGGTGGACAAGATCGACACCCGACCCACCTACGTGAACGCCGTCACCAGCACCAACCTGGAGAGCGTGCGTATTCCGGTGACGGTGGATTCCGACCGCGAGGCCCTGGAGACGGCCATCTCCACCAGCAGCGCCCCCAGCGGCGAAGACTGCCGCATGATCTGGATCCGGAACACGCTGAAGCTGGACCGTTTGGTGGCCTCCGAAGCCCTGCTGGACGAAGTGGAGGGCAACGGGGACCTCCAGGTTCTGGAGCGCCTGGGGGACCTGGATTTCGATGCGCAGGGCAATCTGAAAGACCAGCTCTGAGGCGCCAGGCCGGGTTATCCTGAGGCCGGCCCGACTTGCCCGGGGATCGCATCGGGACCCCCCCGGCTCGAGAGGGAGAAGAGGGAGAGATCATGTTCAAGGTGGTGGCGGTGGATTCGGTTCGGCTGGTTCCCACCGTCGAGAGGGAGATCCTGGCGGAAGCCGATGCCGAGCTCTTTACCGCCGACTGTCACGGCGAAGAGGACGTCATCCGGGCCACGGAGGACGCCCACGCCATCCTGGTCTCTCTCAGTCCGATCACGCGCCGGGTCATCGCCTCCTGGAGCCGGAACCGAGTGGTTGCCCGCTACGGCATCGGCGTGGACACGGTGGATCTCCAGGCAGCCACCGACCACGGGATCTATGTCACCAACGTGCCCGACTTCTGCTATGACGAGGTGTCGGATACGGCCATGAGCCTGATCCTGGCGGTGACCCGCAAGCTGGTCAGGATGCACTCCCTGGTTTCCCGGGGCGTCTACAACCGCAAGCTGGCGATGCCGATCTACAAGGCACGGGGCCAGACGCTGGGGCTGCTGGCTTTCGGCCGCATCGCCCGGTCGGTCGCCAGGAAGGCCGCTCCCTTCGGCTACCGGGTCCTGGCCCACGATCCCTACCTGCAACCCGACAATCTGGCCGGCCAGCCGGTGGAGCTGGTTGGGCTGGAGGAGTTGCTGGCCCGGGCGGACGTGCTTTCCATTCACGCCCCGCTGACCCAAGAGACCTTTCATCTGATCGGGGAGCCCCAGTTGCGCCTGATGAAACCCACCGCCTTCCTGGTCAACACCTCTCGCGGGCCGGTGGTGGATCAGAAGGCCCTGACCCGGGCCCTGCAGGAGGGGTGGATTGCCGGCGCGGGCCTGGACGTTCTGGAGAAGGAGCCGCCGGACCCGCAGGACCCCATCCTGGCCCTGGACAACGTGGTGATCACCCCCCACTATGCCTCCTACACCGAGGAGGCCTACGTGGAGGTCCGGGAAAAGGCCGCTCGCCAGGTGGTCCAGGTGCTCAGGGGCGAGGTCCCAACCTGCCTGGTGAACCGGGAAGTGCTGCAGCGAAGGGGCTGAGGCCGAAGGCGGCCGGCAGTTCCAGTCAGGTCCGCCGGAGTTTGCCCCCCTCCGGCTCGACTGCGGGCTCCGCCCTCTCGCCGACTTCCCCTCAAGGGGGGAGTGATCTGGAGCGCCTTATGCAAGTTTCAATTCGTTAATCCTGAGGAGGAAACACCATGGCTCAAACATTTGCCGGCAAATCCTGGAACGAGATCACCCTGAATGCCCTGCGCATCACGGCCGGATTTCTGATAATGCCCCACGGGGCACAGAAGCTCTTCGGAGCCCTGGGACGGGAGGCTGTGCCCTTGGCCTCGCTTCCGGGGGTTGCCGGGGTTCTGGAATTCTTCGGAGGGCTGGCGATCCTGCTGGGCTTCTACACCCGGCCGGTGGCCTTCGTGCTGTCCGGCCTGATGGCCGCCGCCTATTGGCTGGCCCATGGGACCAAGGCCTTCTGGCCGATTCTCAACCAGGGAGAGCTGGCCGCCCTCTACTGCTTCGTCTTTCTCTACCTGGCGGCCCAGGGCGGCGGCGACTGGTCCATCGACGGCTGCATCAGCAAGAAGGGTTGCAGGCTCTTTGGTGGCTCGGATTGAGGGCCGTGCGGGGATGGGGAGTTGTCGCAGGATCGAAACAACCCACCCCGGCGTCCACCCCCCCACCGCATCAGCCTTCGCCTGCGGCTCGGCTTCTGCGACTCCCCCTCCAGGGGGGAGTGATACTCAAGCGCCTTATGCAAGCCTCAAGAATCACTCCCCCCTTGAGGGGGAGTCGGCGAGAGGGCGGAGCCCGCAGTCGAGCCGGAGGGGGGCAAACGCGGCGTCCCGTGCGCAGCCCAGGCGGCGTCCCGTGCGCAGCCCGTGCGGCGTCCCAGGCGCGTCCCAGGCGCAGCCTGTGCGCGTCCCGTGAGTGCCTACCAGCGGCACCGGCAGCCGCGCGTTGATGGCGGCGGCGTGGCGCGCGCTTCACAATCACGCTAAACACGTACCGGGCGCCAGCCCGGGGTTCCAGTAAGCCGCGAATGCGGCGTCCGCACATTGGCGGCTCGGCGTCCGCCCCCCACCGCATCAGCCTTCGCCTGCCGGCTCGGCTTCTGCGACTCCCCCTCAAGGGGGGAGTGATACCGGAACACCCTATGCAAGCCTCAAGATCACTCCCCCTTTGAGGGGGAGTCGGCGAGAGGGCGGAGCCCGCCGTCGAGCCGGAGGGGGGCAAACGCGGCGTCCCAGGCGCGTCCCAGGCGCGTCATCCCGCCATTCTGCAAGCCAGGTGGATGGCCTTGATCATGCTGGCGGGGTTGGCCTTGAGTTGACCGGCGATGTCGAAGGCGGTGCCGTGATCCACGGAGGTGCGGATGATGGGCAGGCCGATGGTGATATTGACGCCGCTGTCGAAGCCCATCAGCTTCAAGGGGATGTGGCCCTGGTCGTGGTAGAGGGCCACCACCAGATCGTACTCGCCTCGATTCATGCGATGGAAAACGGTGTCGGGGGAGACGGGGCCGTCGGCGTCGAGCCCCTCGGCCCGGGCCGCCTCTATGGCCGGAAGGATCTCGTCGGCTTCCTCGGCGCCGAACAGGCCGCCTTCGCCGGCGTGGGGATTGAGTCCGGCCACGGCGATGCGGTTGCTCTGGACGCCCAGTTGTTTCAGGGCCAGGCTGCCGAACCGGATAGTATCCAGGATGCGCGGTGTCCGGATCCTATCCAAGGCCTGGCGAAGGGCCAGGTGGGTGGTGACGTGGATCGCCCGGAGGTGGTCGACCACCAGCAGCATGCGTACCTCGGCCACCCGACACAGGGAGGCCAGATACTCGGTGTGTCCGGGAACGCCGATACCCGCCAACTGGGCGGCTTCCTTGTGGATGGGGCCGGTCACCATGGCATCCAGCTTCTTGTCCAGGCAGGCCGACACTCCGGCACGAATGAACTCCAGGCTGGCTCTGCCGCACTCCTTGCTCACCCGGCCCAGCTCGACCTCGGGGAAGCGGATGTTCCCGAGGTCCAGCAGATGGATGCGGGAGGGATCGGGAGCGGCCGCCGCCGGTTCCGCCACCGGGTGAAGCCGCCGCTGGGGCAGCAGCCGCGAGGCGTAGTGGGCCAGGGTGGTTTCCTCCCCGATGATCACCGGGACGCACTGCTCTTCCACGGTTGGATCCAGCAGCGCCTTGAGGGCCACCTCGGGGCCGATACCGGCCACGTCGCCCAAGGTGATGCCGATGCGTGGTTTCCGGTTCATGCGCATGGGGAACGGCCGCCGTCGCCGGGATGTCGAGCCCGCATTTCTCACCGGGTCGCTGGAAACATAAGCGAAGGCAGCCTATCTTCAGACCCTTGATTGCCCCATTTAAAAGCTCTGCAGCTACAGACTGCGCTGGGCGTGCCCTGGCTTGTCCTTTTCCCCTCAGCGCGCACATGCTCGCTCGACCGTAGTGACCGCTACGCTCTTCGCTCGCGAGCACGCGCCGAGGGAAAAATTCCTGCGCCAAGTTGCACTCTTGAGAAGAGTGCAACCCCCCGGTGAGAAATGCGGGCTAGGGGCGGAGCCGAGGATCATAGCACATCCTTTTCGGGAGGCCGATCGGTCAGGAAGCGAGCCAGGTTGCAGAGTGTGTCCGCGTTCCCGAAGCCGCCGGCCTTGGTCACCACCGGCAGTCCCTCCAGCCGGCCTCCGATCCATCGGCCCCAGGGGATGCCGGGTTCCACTTCCCCCAGAATTCGGATGCCCCGGGCGCGGCACTGCTCGTAGACCTTCAGGGCCGTATCCCCTCCCACCAGGATGACTGCCCCCGGCGCCCCGGTGTCGAGCAGCCGCCCGGCGGCCGATTGCAGGGCCTGCTGCAGCTGCTGCAGGTGGCCCCGGGAGCGAATGCGCTGGTTCAGGCGCAGGCTCAAGGCCACCGATTGCTGCCGCGCCAGTGTCTCGAGGGCCAGCTTCAGCTTGTTTTCCATGCGGGGCGGGGAATCGGTGTCCTCGTCCCGAAGGGTGATGGCCGTGGCCAGGCCCCGCTGGCCGAGCTGTTCCAGTTGGGGCATGTTGACCACGTTGAGGCTGCCGCAGATCAGGAGCACCGGTCCCTTGGCATCCAGGCCGGCAGGGGCGGCGGGGGTTTGAGAGCCCCCCCAGCTCGGGGGCAGGAACCGGGCCAGTCCGGCCGATCCGACCCACAGGACGGATTCGTCCAGCCGGCGTCCGGTCAGGGCCAGCCGCTGCAGGTCGCTGTCGGACTCGATGTCGAACAGCAGCACTCGATGTCCCTTGCGGCGGGCGGTCAGAATGCGCTTTTCGACCGTGGCCGGCGCCTGACGCAACAGGTCGCGGCGCACGAGCTCGACCTGGGAGCCGAACTCCGCCCGCAGCCGGCCCAACAGGTCCCCGCTGCCGATCTCCGTAGCCCCCGGGCCCCGGGCGGGACGTGGGGGGAGGGGCCGGCCGTCCAGCAGCAGGGTTCCGCCCCGGGTGGTCCTTCGCCAGGCCGGGAAGGCCGGAGCCACCAGGGTGAGATCGGGCCGGACCGCCGCCATGACCGCGGCCAGTTCCTGGCACCAGGGGCCCTTGAGCGTCGAGTCGATCTTCTTGTAGACCGGTCGGCTGCCGGAAGCCAGCAGTGCTTTGGCCGAGCGCGCCGCCACTTGGCGAGCCCGTTCGGCGGGCAGCCCTCGCGAGGCCGTGTTGACCACCAGCAGATCGAGGTCGAGGGGCCGGTCCGGGGCGGGGGCGCCGGTCACGGCCACCCGCATGCCGAACCGGCTGAACTGGGCGGCGGTATCGCAGGAGCCGGTCAGATCGTCGGCGATCACGGCCAGGGGCGGGGGGCGGCCCGGTGCGGGAGGTTGGGACAAGACGGTCCTCGCGGAATCAGGGTTAGCCCGCATTTCTCACCACAGGTTGCACTCTTGAGAAGAGTGCAGAGAGTGAGGGTCGTGTTTAGCGTCATACTGGAGAGGCAGTGCGTTCCGGTACGATGCCACAAAATCGCCGCTACGGCAGCGCAGAATCCACATGACCCCGGGCTCACACCACCGCCCACAAGAGTTCGCCGCCTTCGCTGCTAAACGCGACTTCTCCCGGGCTTCTCCTGGTTCGCCCTGCAGGCGAAGTGCTGCCGCGGCTACGCCGCTCTATAAGGAAGCCTTGTAGGCGGCGTTTCTCAGGGTCACCCACTCCAACCGCGGCTTCGCCGCTCTCCCCTAAATTACAACACTGCCGGGGGACAGGATTTTTAAGTGACAATCCCCCGGGCGCCAGCCCGGGGTTCCAGTAAGCCGCGAACGCGGCGGCCGCACTTAGCCGTGGGCGTGAGCCCATGGAAAGCTCGGCGTTAGAGTTGAGCCGCGTAGGCGGCGGCAGCAATCATCCCGGGTGCTCGGTCTCAGACAAGCCAGGGTGCGCCCAGCGCAGTATGTACCCTGAAGGCTCTCCCAAAAAGCGCTTCAAGATGCTAAAAACAAACACTTTCCCGGGCGATACCCAGCGACCCGGTGAGAAATCAGGGCTGGAGGATCGAAAGCACCTGCTCGAGGCTCGGCCGGCGCAGAAGCTGAACCCGAGGTCCCCGGGGAGCCCAGACCCGGGGGTCGGTTTCCAGAAACAGGGCGATGGTGCGGACCCCCAGGGCGGCAGCCAGGTGAGTGATCCCGCTGTCGTTGCCGATGTAAAGCTGGCAGCGGCTCAGGACGGCGGCCAGCCGGGCCAGGTTCTGGATTCGCACCGGCTCCCAGCGGGGGGAATCCTCGGCCAGTCCGGCTCGAACCTCGTTCACCACGTCGCTGTCCAGCGGCCCTTCCAGCAGCAGGAGGCGCCGGTTTGGATCGCGGGACAGGCTCCGCCCCAACCGGGCGAACTTTTGGGCCGGCCATCGCTTGCGGGCGCCGCTGGCGCTCGGATGGACCGCGACTCTCAAGTTTCCGGGCCGGGCGGCCCAAAACTCCCCGGCGAATCGGTCCTCATCCTCGGTCCAATGGATTTGCGGGGTGGCCGGAAACCCCGGGGTGGACTCGAAGATCCGGTTCAGTTGAGCCCGCCTGAACTCGACCATGTGGAGGTCGGCCTCCCGGGGCAAGGCCCGAAGAAAGTCGACCTGGGGATGGATCGCCCGGACGCGGTCCACGAACTCCGGATTGCCGCTCCCCCACCAGGAGAGAATTCTGTCGAAGGTTTGCATGCGCCGCAGGCAGCCCTGCGCAGGCGGGTAGCTTTCGATGCCGGTGTCCTGCAGGGCCAGGGCGCCGTCGGCATAGCCAAGGGATCGGGCGAGCGGCAGATTGACCCGGGACACCCAAAGTTCCAGCCAGTCCGGGCGGAGCCGGGACCGCAGCCAAGCCACGGCCGGCAGCGTCAGAACGAAGTCGCCGATGGCGCCGGGAATGATCGATAGGAGACGCAAGGCCCGACCCTTCCTGCCGGATCAGCCACTCATTATGTCCGAGGACCGCGGGAAAGAACAGTGTTGTCACTGGCTGGAGGGGGTGCTAGGCTAGTTTAGGTGTCCTGCACTTCTCACCGGGCCGCCGGGTATGAGAGGAAATGGGCTTGCCTACAGCCTCCGGTAGTGCAATCCCCTGTGAATGATGCGGGTGAAGCAGTATCAATCCGGGTGGACCGAAATCCCATGATGTTTGCCTGCAACCGAAACAGTGCATCGGCGCTGGCGGTGCTTCTCCTGCTGATTGGAGGGGGCTGCCGCTCGGGACCCAAGGTGAGTTCCGATACCGCGGCCATCGTCAATCAGGCCGAAATCAAGCTCGCCGAGGTCAACAAGCGCTTCGAGGTCCAACTCAGGCAGAGCCCCCGGGAGCCGTCGCCGGAGGAGGCTTCCACCTTCAAGCTCAACATCCTGAGCCAGCTCATCAACGATGAGATCCTCATGGAGCGGGCCGCCGCCGACAATCTGACCGCCAGCGATGCGGAGGTCAGCACCCGGTTCACCGACTTCAAGAAGAACTACACCGAGGAGAAGTTTCAGGAATTCCTCAAGGAGCAGGGGTTTACCGAGGAGGAGTTCAAGCAGACGCTACGCAAGGGCGCCACCATCGAGAAGCTCTACAACAAGGAAATCACCTCCAAGATCTCGGTGACCGAAGCCGAAATCGAGGAACACTTCCAAGAGAACAAGGCCAACTACAATCTGCCCAAGGGATGGCGTCTCACCCATATTCTGATAACGGACACCAAGGACTCCAGGATCAACAATACCCGCGGCGACGATGCCACCACTCCCGCCGAGTCCAAAAAAAAAGCCCAGCTTCTGATGCAGCGCCTGCTGAACGGCGAGGATTTTGCCCGCCTGGCGGTGGAGTACTCCGAGGACGCCGAGTCCGCCCAGCGGGGCGGGGACCTGGGCTTCGTCACCGAGCAGCAACTGGAGAATGCCAGTCCCGCGCTCAAAAATGCGGTCATGAACCTCAAGGTGGAGCAGGTCTATCCCGGGCCCGTCCGGATCGGTTTTGGCTACCACCTGGTCAAGCTCCTGGCCAAGGAGCGGGGCGGGCAGCATGAACTGAGTGAACCGCAGGTCCAGGCGGATATTCGCCAGACCATCTTCAACCGCAAGGAAACCCTGCTGAAGACAGCCTTCCTGGAAATCATCCGCAACGAAGCCCAGATCAGAAACGTGCTCGCCGAGAAGCTCCTGGCCAGCCAGTAGCCCCCGCCGCCGCCGGCGGTCCCCATCCTTCAAAACAGGCCCGGTAAGATCCTGAAGGCAAACGGTCTTTGCCGATATTTCCGGCGACCCGCTGAGAAATGCGGGCTAAAATGGTGTCCACCCGCGGAGGCGTGGCAGAGTGGTCGATTGCGGCGGTCTTGAAAACCGTTGTACCTTAACGGGTACCGTGGGTTCGAATCCTACCGCCTCCGCCAAGTCTACTTCCATTTCCTTGCAAGGGGCTGCCAGGTGACTAATGTCACAGTAAAATGTGGGGAAGGCCATGAAGGCACAACCTCGAGGAGGATCTCATGAGGTACAAAATTGCCCTTCACAAATCTGACGAAGGTTACAGCCTGTCGGCACCTGGTTTGCCTGGTTGTTGGTCTCAGGGGAAAACGGAGGCGGAAGCCCTCGCAAATATTGAAGCTGCCATCCGAGAATACTTCAGCGTTGTAGACGACCTCTTGAAGGATGCCGAAGTCCGAGAAATCGAACTGACTGTATGAACATGCGCAAGCTTCCGGGCGTCAACCATCTGGATGCGGTGAGGGCTTTGAAGAAAGCGGGTTTTCGCATCGCACGCCAGGGCAAGCACATCATCATCAAAATACCTTCTGACACTTTATGAGTCGGGGCTCTCCCCATCTCCCGTCTGTATAGGTGCACCAGATGCGGTCGTTGCCGTCAGCGAATGTGCGCAAACCGAACAGTGAGATGTGGTGGTTGCTGTGTGCGCGGGTTTTGGTATGCCTCCTCTCCTCTCAGGCAGTTTCATCACACCCAGGCGCCTCAAGCGGACGGAGCCGGTCTCGAACTCCCGGCGCATCTCGTCAGGCCGCCGCTTGCTTGCGCCTTTCTTGCGCCAGTTCGTAGCTGCCTTGAAGGCGAACCCAAAAGGTAGCTTCAGACCAGCCGATGCGCTCCAGCGCCAGGGCCATCGCCGCCGAAATGCCACCGCGCCCGTTCAGTAGCCTCGATAGCGTGTTTCGTGTTACACCAAGTTGCTTGGCGCACTCTGTCACCGTCCAGCCGGACGCCTTGATATTGTCAATCAGGATCTCTCCAGGATGCGGAGGGTCATACATTGGCATGGTTCTCTCCTAGTGGTAGTCAATCAAGTCAACATCTACCGCTTCACCCCTGACAAACCGAAAGGTGATGCGCCAATTGCCGGATACGCGAACGCTCCATTGTCCGCGACGGTCTCCCTTAAGTGGATGCAGCCGGTAGCCCGGACCGGAAACTTGCTGTGTTGTCTGTGCATCGTCCAGGATAGCCAGAATCCGTCGGATGCGTGCTACATGGTCAGCGTTCAACCCTCGAACGTCGCCGCTTTCGTATAGCCTTTTTAGTTCTTGGTGCTTCAGCTTCATAACAAAAAAATCGTAACATGTATTATTACACGTATCAACAAGGATTTGAGGGGTGTCCGCGCCGGCCGGCGCGGAAATTGAAGTGAGAGATTCTGGTGCAGACAGCCAAGGGACTTGGCGATAATGGGTTATGGCGCATCTCAAAACTGAACGGAATCCTCATCCCCTTGGATGGTCACCGGCCGAGCCATAGCGCCCTGCGGCGCATGGGAATGAAGGGTGAGTTCAACTTCCGGGGGCGGAACCCGGTAGGATAGATCACTGTCCTGAATGGAACCGTTGTCATTGGTGCGGTAACGAAACAGTCGGCCGGCGGGAAAGGGCAGGGCGACCGCAGTTGGCTGCCTGTCCCGTGTTGAGACCAGCCAGAGGGAAATGCAGCACCGGAAATTGGAAGTGGAGGTCTGTGCACGGGAATAAACTCCCCCAAGTTCGATAACGCCGTTGCCATCGTCGGATATGCCTACCGTATGCCGGGCGGAATCCACACCGACGACGACTTCTGCGTCTGCTCAGCCAAGGCGAGATCATCCGGGAGTCGGTCACCGACCGTTACGGCAGGGGCTATCAACCCATTGGCGGGTTCTCCGGACCGGGTCGCTTCGCCAGTCCCTACGAGGGGCTGATCCGCGAGGATGGGGAGAAGCTCTTCGACCGGAGTCTTTTCGGACTCTCCCATAACGAAATACTGGCCATGGACCCGCAGGTCAGGATGTTGTTGAGTTGCGCCTGGGAGACCTCCGAGCGGGCCGGCTGGGATCTTCATTCCCTGCGCAACAGCCCCACCGGCGTCTTCATCGGCGCGCAGGTGCCGCCGGTTGCCAACTGGCGTTCCCTGTACGGCTCCACCCAGTTCGACGTGATCAGCATCAGTCTGTCGATGCTGTCCAACCGCATCTCCTGCCATTTCAACTTGATGGGACCGTCAGCCACATTCTGCACGGCTTGTTCCGCCAGCTTGACCGCTCTGCACGCGGCCATGAACGCACTCCGCTGTGGGGATTGCGAGCAGGCCCTGGTCGGGTCCTCCAACTATTTGGGTACAGCCAGGGCGAGTGCTTCCTTCAATGCTCTGGGTGTCATCAGTCCGGATGGCCGGTGTCATTGCTTCGATGCGGAAGCCAATGGCTACATGCGCGCGGAAGGAGCCTTCGTCTTTGCGATCAAGCCGCTGAAGGCCACCGAAAGAGACGGGGACACCATCCACGCCGTGGTGGAGGCGACCGCGGTCAATGCGGCCGCCGCCGACGGCACCGCCGGTCTGGCTCAGGGGCGTTACATCACGGCGCCGACCCGTCATGCCCAGGTAGAGCTGATGCGCAGGGCCTGCGCCCGTTCGGGATGTGCCCCGCATCGTTGCCGACCTGGGCGGGTTCGACCGTTACACCGGGGCTTCGACCGCATACTTGGTCGCTTCCGCGATTGCAATTCCCATCGCTGGTAGATTGGCTGATTTTTTTGGGCGCAGGCTATTTTTCATCCTGGGTTTGACGATCGTCATCATCGGATCGATTCTGGATGTTAAAGACAAGCACTTTTCCACCTTATGCTCAGCGATCTGGTGAGAAATGCGGGTTAGCGTGGTTGGGGATGGGCGTGCTTGGCAGTTTTTGGACAGGCACTGCGTGCTGGAAGGATGCACCTCATTCGCCGCTGTGGCAGCGCGGGGTTCACAGGACCCCGGGCTCCCGCCCGGGGCTAAGTGCTGCCGCAGCTACGCTGCTCTATAAGGAAGACCTGTAGGTAACGTTTCCTCGGGCAACCCACTCTAACCGCGGCTATGCCGCTCTCCCTAAATCCACAACACTGAGGCCGGGCGAGGATTGATTAAAACAATTCCCCGGGCGCCAGTCCGGGGGTTCCAGCAAGCCGCGAATGCGGCGTCCGCACTTAGCCGTGGGCGTGAGCCCATGGAAAAGGGCAGCTCCAACCCCCGAGCCGCGTAGGCGGCGGCAGCAATCATCCCTGGTGTTCGATCGCAACCAAGCCCGGGCGCGCCCAGCGCAGTCTGTATCCTGAGGGCGCCCCCATAAAGCGCTGCAAGATGAGCCTTTTGCAAAATTCCTCTGATCCGGCCTGCAGATCCAGGTATTACCGTCCAACGGGTCTTTGTTGTCAGTAAGTTAGGAGCACAATATCAGATTTGCCGGCAACACAACCTGCCCTGCTGCGAATTTTGCAAAAGGCTCAGATGCTAAAGGCAAACACTTTCCCAGCCGATGCCCGGCCCCCCGGTGAGAAATGCGGGATAGTCAACTTCCTGACGGGTTTTGGATTGTACAGCACGGCGCTGTTCACCCCGCTGTTCTTCCAGGGAGTGCTGGGCTCAACTGCGACCGGCAGTGGCGGCTTGCTGACCCCCATGATGCTTGCAATGGTATTGGGAGCCATTGTGTCCGGGCGACGGCTCTCCAGAAAGGGGGGCAGTACCGGAGACAGGCCCTGATTTCAACGGGAGCCATGGCGGTGGGCATTTATCTCATCTCCACCATGAACGAGAATACGAGTTTTGCCCAGTCGGTGGCATACATTTCGCTTATGGGGCTGGGAATGGGCGGCACGATGTCCACGGTCGCCTTGGCCGTGCAAAATTCGGTGCCGTTCCGACTGGTGGGTAGCGCTACTTCCGCGCTTCAGTTTTACAGATTGTTCAGCGGTACACTGGGTCTTGCCGTATTGGGCGTTGTGTTGACGGCGAGCTTCTCATCCAGGCTGGAGGAGACCGTCTCCGATTCTGTCAGCACTGCCCTTCCCCAAGGACAGTTCGAGACCATCAAGCAAAACCCGCGGGCGCTTGTCGATCCGAAAGCGATCGACACACTGAGAGCCGGTTTCTCGGAGCGGGGGCTTGACGGCTTTCAGATGGCGGACACGTTTCTCGCCGCTCTCAGCTCCGCGCTGGTCGGGGCGTTGGGAGATGCGTTCACGATGAGTGCGGTAGTGGTAGCGCTGTCGGTCGGTGCCGCACTGTTCCTTAGAGTTGAGAACCGGTGAGGCTGACGGGCCTTTCGCCGCAATAGATGATCGAGCCGCCAAGAGGCAAGACCTCCTTCGGTAAATTCACTGTATCACTCCCCCCTTGAGGGGGAGTCGCAGAAGCCGAGCCGGCAGGCGAAGGCTGATGCGGTGGGGGGTGGACGCCGGGGTGCCAGGCTGCGGCGAGCAGCCATGCCAGATCGCTTCAGGACCGCCGTGAATTCCTGCAGGAGGGCATCCCTCCCGTTACTGACCCCGAGCGCCTCCGCCCGATGACTCGAACTGTGCGGCATGAAGGCGGCTATAGGTTTCGGTTCCCTTGAGTGCCTCATTGGCCTGGGCTAGATTCCACGGCGTCTTTCCTTCGGCATCCTGAGCATTCGGGTCGGCCCCGGCCTCAAGCAGGAGGTCGATCACCACTGGATTCTTGCTGCTCCCAGCCGCCTGATGCAAGGGCGTGCGGCCTGCTCTGTCCCGCGCCTCCAGGTCGGACCCAGCCTCAAGCAGCAGCTCTGTCACTGCCGGATTCCTGTTTGCCCGAGCTGCATCGTGCAGCGGGGTGTTGCCGGCTTTGTTCCGCACTCTCGGATCTGCCCCGGCTGCAAGCAGCGCCTCTATCACTGCCGGATTCCTGTTCCCCCAGGCCGCTAAAATCAGAGGGGTATTGCCATTTTTGCTCCGAGCCTCCAGTTTTGCTCCGGCCTTCAGCAGGGTTTTGACCACCGCCGGATTGTTGCTGGACCACGCCGCGTAATGCAGAGGCATGCGGCCATTTTCAGTTTGCGCCTCAATGTCGCTTCCAGCATCAAGACAGGAGGTCACGTCCTCGACCGTCGCTGTCAGGAAATGCTCTCGCGTGTTCCACTGTTCGCAGACCGGGCCTGCCTGTGCCACAAAAGTAGATGCGGCCAGTAAACCCGGAAACCAGGCTCCAAAATAAGTGAACTTGAATGTCATGGCATCACCCTTACTTGTAAGTTACTCCAATTCAGGCACGCAACCGGGAGGTTCGGCCCTTCATTGACCTGCAGGCTTGGTGCATTCTCAAATATCAACTGGAGGACAGCTTCACGGGATCTGTCCTTCCCAAAGCGGGGACATCGTATTATCACATGGCGCGCTGCTGCTGAGAAGCTGAAGACAAGCTCTCTTTCGTCCCATATCCGGCATCCGGAGAGCCGATGAGAAATCAGGCTGCGTTGAACCTACGAGGGTATACGGCTCCATCGTGTTCGGTTAAACTAGTTGAACTATGCACATGACTCAATCCCATTCTCTTTCCATTCTGATTCTCTTGGTCCTCTCCCTCGCCTCTCCGGCCCTGGCCTCCAAGGATACTTGCGTGGACCGCTCTATCGTGGCCAGCGCCGTCCGGACGGCGCAGGACGCCAAGACCCTGACTCAGTGCGCCTATGAGTTCGTCCAGGAGGTGGGCTTCGAGGAGGCCCGCAGGGCCTTCAACGAGGACGAGCGCTGGAAGAGCGGCCCGACCTATGTCTTCGTCTCCGAGGTCACGCCCTACAGCGATCAGGCCCGGCTTTTCGTCTTTCCCCCCGCTCGGGACAGGGAAGGGACCTCGCTGGGACTGCTGATCGATGCCTACGGCAATGACTACTACAAGGAACAGCACCGTATCGCGAGCGGGTTCGGCCAGGGCTGGATCTACTACTCCTTCCTCAACCCGGCGACGGGCAGGGATGAGCCCAAGTCCACCTACATCAAGAGCATCGACTGGGAGGGCGCCCCGGCCGCAATCGGGGTGGGGATCTACCGGCGTGACCTGCCCGGCACCTGCAGGAGCGAGGAGGTCAACGCCGCCATGCTCGACGCCGATCCTTCCGAGGCGCGGCTGCAGGAGTTTGTGCGGTGCGCCGCCATGGAGCTGGATTCGAGGGGATACTTCGCTTCGGTCAGCCTGGCCAACGATCCCCGCTGGCGAAGCGGCTCGATCTACCTGTTCGGCCTGGACACCTACGGCTACACCCTCTTTACCGGCTCCCCGGCGAACCCCGTGATCGGCTCCGAGTTGTCCTCCATCTACATTGGCAGCTTCGGGGGCCGGAATGTCCTGGGAGTTGCCGATGCCTTCGGCGAAACCTTTCTCTACTACGCCAACCGGAATCCGGCCACCGGCCAGTGGCAACGCAAGCTGGCCTTCGTCAAGAGGGTCACCTCCTTCGGGGTTCCGGTGCTGATCGGCTCGGGCTATTACCTGGATTGAAGCGAGGCCGGTGCAGGTGGGCGGCAATCGGGACTTGCCTCGGCTCACGCCGTCTGCTTACCGAGCCCGCATTTCTCACCAGGTCGCTGAATGCATAGTGAAAAGCGGTTTATCTTCAGACCCTTGATTGGCGCCATTTAAGGGACTCGCGGCTGCAGACTGCGCTGGGCGCGCCCTGGCTTGTCTTTTCCTCTTCAGCGCGCACATGCTCCCTTTGAACGTAGTTCCGGCTACGCCCTTCGGTCACGAGCACGCGTTGAAGCGGAAAATCCTGCACCAAGTTGCACTCTTGAGAAGAGTGCAACCCCCTGGTGAGAAATGCGGGCTAGAGGAGGCCCTGCGGTTCAGAAACGGTACTTCAGTCCGAGCGTCACCCCCCAATACTGGAAGCTGCTCAGCCTCAGCGTGCCCGAGAACGGGGTCGTCCCGTCCGCCCGCACCGGTTCGTGGCTGCGGATGATGGACCACACCACCTCCTGGGTCAGCTCCCCGAAGCGAGCCCAGTGGGCGTTGAGCCCGATTGAGGTGCGTTCGCCGACCGCGTAGTCCACGCCGCCCAGGATCTGAAAACCGGGGAGCGTGCCGCTGAGGTCCGGCTCCAGCAGGCTGACCGTGCCGGCAGCCGCGGCCGGCCGGTCGGCGAGGGTGAGCGGCGGCTCCACATCCTGGTACCCTTGATCGAGCGTCTTGCGGATCAGGCGCCGGGTGTAGCGCATGCCGGTGCGGGCCATACCGGCGCCGGCGCCCAGGAAGGGTGTCCAGCGCGAGTCGTTGGCGAAGTCGTAGTACAGGTTGGCGAAGACCTGGTGGACGCGGTAGTTGGAGATCGACTCCGTCGGGGGAGACACCGGGCTCCATTCCAGGGCCTTGCTGACCACGGCCTGGTTGGTGGTCGATTCGATGAGCGGCGACAGGTCGCCGCCGTGGGTTCGGGCCCGGTACTCCAGCTCGATGCGCGGCCCGCCGAAGGCGTAGCCGGTGCTGAGGCCGCCCGTGAATCCCAGGCCCGGCAAGAAGCCGTTCGAGGAGAGCTCACGGAGGGTCATGGCCATGCATTCCGGGGCGCCGTTCGGCGCCATGGCCGGATCGTCATAGAGCAAGCGGTCGCACTTGGTCGGGGTTGTGACCGCCGAGACGGACGAGTCCAGCCGCGCCGAGCCTGCCAGACCGAGGTTGAGGCCCACGTAGCCGCCGCGGCTCTCCTGGGCGCGGACTGCAGTGCCGGCCAGCAGGCAGGCAATCAGAGCGGCGACCGCGCTCCGGGCGTGACCATTCTCAGGTGGTGTAGCGTTCCTCATGGAACGCATTATACTTCCCGCGGGGGTGGTGCGGGCCGGTGGCCAAGCCGCGCTCCCGGCAGCGGTGGCCCCTCCCGCCGGCGTCAATCTTCCCAATGCCTCTCTCAAGTCCGGTTTGCTGCCTGGCCGGTGAGGCGCCGGCCACGGGTCCGGCCGTCCGAGGCCGGGACACTGGCTTGGCCGAGTCCCTGAACGCGATCGCTTATTTTCCGAAACGCCGTTTGAAGGTCAGCGCCAGCGTCCAGCCGCGGGCCCCGCTGACCCGGCTGTGGTTGAGAAACTCCGGGTCCTGCGCATGCCAAGGGTGCGAGGAGTAGTCGCCGGTGGCTTCCACCTCGCCCAGCATCGAGTAGCTCACACGCACACCCAGCCGTGTGCGGTCGTTGAGCAGGTAGTCGGCTCCGGCGTGCAGATGGGCGGCCCGGACCGTGTCGGAGAGGTCTTCTGCCTGGCGGCTGTCGTAGAACGACAGGGGGGGATCGTATTCCGGAGCCTCTGCGGAGGTGTCCTCGTACCGGGTTGAGAATCGCACCCCCGACACGGTGGCGAAAGCCGGTCCCGCTCCGATTCCCAGGTAAGGCACGATGGGGCTGGAGGCGACCGGAAAGTCGTAGTAAGCCTGCAGCGCCAGCGTCCTCACCTGCAGGTGGTCGATGGAGGTCTGAGCGTTGGAGACGACGGGACCGCCGGCCCGGTCGCCGATGGGAGTTCCATCCAAATAGCTGATGCCGCGGAACATCTGGTTGAGGTCGTTTCTGCGCTGGGCAAGCGCGAACTCCAGGCGGAAGTGATCGAAGAAGCGGCCCAGCACGAACTCGTAGTGGGCGCCGGCTGAGGCGCCGAGGGTGTAGCGCCAGCGGTATCCGGAAATGGAAGGGATTGGATGGGCGTCGAAACAGGCGTCGGTGGGATAGCAGATGCCGTCCCGATTCCAGCCTTCCTGATCGAGTTCCGAGGACCAGGTGGCTCCAATGCCGCCACCCAGGTACCATCCGGAGCGCGGCGGCCCGCCGGCCGGGTCCTGGGCCCACGCGGGGGTGAGGCACGCGAGGATGAAGAGGCATCCGATGGTGGAGGCTGCGGCCCGAAAACCCATGGCGGCATCATAACGCAATTCCCAACTGGAAGTTAATGGCGGAGTTGGCGCCAACTCCTGAATGTATGCGGGAGAACCTTTCGGGCGACCGCTCCTCCACCTGTCCATTCCCGCAGGGCCGCTTGAAGCCGACATCCAAGACGGGTACAATCTCGCTACCCTTGCTATCCTTGCAACGAATTCCAGAGGTCGCCGGTCGTCGGCTCTCCCTTACCTAACCCAACCATGACCAACCGGAAGAAGACTCCCTCCTGGCTGCCGGTTCTAATTCTGGCGAGCCTTGGCATCTCGATCGGCCCCCATCAGGTGCTGACCCGGACGTCTGAGGTCTCAAGGGCGTTGAGCCCGGTGCTGTCGAGCTATGAAGTGATCCGGATGGCACCCGGCGAAATCGAGCAGCAGGTCCGAACGACCGGAGAGCTGCGGTTGCGGTTCGACGAAACCGACTTCTATTTCAACCTTGAGCCTCACGACATGCGAGCCCCCAACTACCAGGCGGTGGAGATCGGACCCGGAGGGGTGAGGCGGACGCTTCCCCCCCAGCCGGTGCACACCTTCAAGGGGGTGCTGGCGGGACGGGAAGACATCCGAGGCCGATTCAACCTGACCGACGGAGGGGTGGAGGGAATCGTCTACGCCCCCGAGGGCTGGGTCTACGTAGAGCCCTTGCAGAACTACCTTTCCAGCGCCCCGGCTGGAGAGCTGGTGGTCTACAGGCATTCGGACATCAAGCCCGGTGAAGCTCTGAAGTGCGGCGTGTCGTTGCCCAAGCGCCTGCAGCAGGGTGTGGAACAGGTGACGGCGCAGGTGGAAGCAGCCACCCCCACCAAGTATGAGTTTGATGTGGCGACTGAAGCCGACTACGAATACGTGCAGGCGTTGGGAGGTTCGGTCGCGGCCAACCGTGAGATTGAGGGCATCCTGAACCAGGTGGAGGGGGTGTATCAGAGCGAGCTGTTGCTGCAACTGCGGATCAGTTACCAGAACGCCTGGGGAATAGCTGATGACCCCTACACCGCTACCAACGCCAGGGATCTACTCCGTGAGTTCACTGAATACTGGAACGCCAATTACCTGCACAAGCAAGACTACGACCTCGCCCATCTCTGGACTGCCCGGGAGAGGGACGATCGCTCCGTCGGCGGAATAGCTTGGAATCGGGCGGTCTGCAGTTTTCGTACCTTCAGTTATGGCCTATCGACGCGTCAGGCCGGAGTTCCGGGGAAGTACGTCACACCCGCCCATGAAATCGGGCACAACTTCGGGGCTGTCCATCCCGACGAGGTCGATCCTCCAGTCAGTATCTGCATTAACACCGCTATGGGCGGAACCATTTGGGGGGGAGGGAACAAACAGTTGACGTTTTGTCAGTTCTCTCGGGATCAAATTGCAGAACATGTTTCAGGCAACAATAGCTGCCTGGGCGCCCAGGACATCTCCCTTCGGCCACCAACCGGCCTTTCGGCCACGGTGACGTCCAATTCTCGGATCAGGCTGGATTGGCAGGACAACAGCAACGATGAAATGGGCTTCATTCTACAAGCCCGAAATCAGGCATCGGGTTATTGGTTTGAAGTCGGAACAACAGCAGCTGATGTCGAGACTTTCTTGAGTGGAAGCCTGTTTCCGGGCACCACCTATGTCTTCCGAGTGCAGGCCTTCAACGACATGCAAACTTCCGCTTTCTCAAACCACGCCGTGGCAATGACCCCTGCCGGTACGCAACCCGTGGCCGAATGGAGAATCGACACGATTGCGGGGAGAACCGACAACGATGGCGATAACGGACCGGCCCTCAGGGCACGGTTGGCGGACGCCACTGACGTGGCGTTGGACCGATCAGGTAACGTCTATATCGCCGATCCCGAACTCAACACCGTCCGCCGGGTGGATACCACGGGAACCGTTACCACCGTCGCAGGGACCGGGGAGAGAGGTTATGGCGGAGACGGCGGCCGTGCGGTCGAGGCGCAGTTGTCAGCCCCTAGAGGACTGGCCGTAGACAGCTCCGGCAACCTCTTTATTGCTGACACAGGCAACCACGCGATCCGCCGGGTGGATACCACGGGGACCATTACCACCGTCGCAGGGACTGGGGTGAGAGGTAATAGCGGAGACGGCGGCCCTGCGGTCGAGGCGCTTCTGAACACACCCAGAGGCATTGCCGTGGATGGAGCCGGTAACCTCTTTATAGCTGACACCCGCACCTACACGGTACGCCGGGTGGATACTGCGGGGATTATCACCACCATCGCGGGAACTGGAGAGGCAGGCTACAGCGGAGATGGCGGCCCGGCCGTCTCCGCACAGTTGAGCGCTCCCTATAGAGTGGCAGTGGATGTAGCGGGGAATCTCTTAATCGCCGACACATGGAACCACCGCGTCCGACGGGTGGATACTACGGGGACCATCACCACCGTCGCGGGGATCGGGGGCATCGGCATCAACAATGAGGGGGCCTACAGCGGGGATGGCGGCCCTGCGGTCGAGGCTCTGCTGAACATACCCATAGGCATTGCCGTAGATGGAGCCGGCAACCTCTATATCGCCGATAACGGAAACGGCCGTATCCGGCGGGTGGATACCGCGGGGATCATCACCACTATCGCGGGTATCGGGGAGAACAGCCACAGCGGAGACGGCGGCCCTGCGGTCGAGGCTCTGCTGAACTTACCCAGAGGTATTGCCGTGGATGGAACCGGCAACCTCTATATCGCCGATACCGGGAATCACCGTATCCGGCGGGTGGATACCGCAGGGATCATCACTTCCATCGCAGGAACCGGAGAGGCAGGCTATGGCGGGGACGGCGGCCCTGCGGTCGAGGCGCTGCTGAACTCACCCAGAGGCATTGCCGTGGATGGAGCCGGTAACCTCTTTATCGCTGATTATGAGAACAGCCGTATCCGGCGGGTGGATTCCATGGGGATCATAACTACCGTCGCTGGTTCGGGGAACAGCGGTGGCAGTACCGAGGATGGTCAACTGGCCGTTGATGCTGGACTATCATCCCTCCATGACGTGGCAGTGGACGGTTCGGGTAATGTCTATATCGCCGAGCCAGGGCATGACCAGATCTTGCGGGTGGATGCCAACGGAGTCATCACCACGGTTGCCGGGGTCGGGTATATTTGGGCGTATATTCTTGGACTGGAGGACTTCAGCGGTGACGGCGGGCCTGCCGTCGAAGCTAGTTTATCGAGCCCCTACGGCGTGGCCGTGGACAATTCAGGCGATGTCTTCCTCGCCGACACATGGAACCACCGCATCCGGCGGGTAGACTCCTCGGGGATCATCACCACGGTCGCGGGGATCGGAGATGGGAGGTTCAGGCGGTACAACGGCCCGGCTGACCTGGCAGGGCTGTCCCGGCCCCGTGACGTATCACTGGACGGGGCCGGCAATGTCTATATCGCCGATTCCGGGTACAACAGCATCCGCCGGGTAGACTCCTCGGGGATTATCACCACTATCGCAGGCAACGAACGGACCGGCTTCTACGGGGACGGCGGGCCTGCGGTTGAGGCTCATTTGAATGACCCTCAAGCTGTGGCCGTGGACAGTTCAGGCAACGTCTACATCGCCGATACCAGGAATCACCGCATACGAGTTTTAACGCATCCGCCACAGGCTCCCACTCGACTAACGGCAACGGCGGTTTCGTCTTCTCGAATCGACCTGGCCTGGCAGGATACCAGCACCAACGAGAAGGGTTTCAGGATAGAGCGCCGGGTTGGGGGTACGGGGGATTGGGTTGAAATCGGGACAGTGGCCACTAACGTCACCACGTTTTTGGATGAAGGGCTCGGACCACTCACCACCCATCACTATCGAGTGCGGGTGTTCAACATCACGGGTGCTTCCGTATTGTCGAACGAGGCCATGGCGACGACCCTGGAGGCCCTTTCCCCGACCATGACCCAATTCACCCCGACAAGTGGGCCGGTGGGTACTCGGGTGACCCTTACCGGAACCAAACTGTTCGAAGCCACCTCCATCGAGTTTAACGGAGTCAGCGCTCTCGAGTTCGAGATCGTGTCAGGGACAAGGATCGAGGTCATCGTCCCGCGCGGAGCGACCAGCGGCCCGATCAGCGTGGTGGCTCCAGGGGGGGCAGCGGTGAGCGCGGAGCCCTTCACGGTGACCACCGGAATCCGGAGCCGGTTGTTTGTGCCCATCGTTCTGCGATCTCAGGGACGAACACCGGGATCCTTCTTCACCTCCGAGATGACTCTCACCAACCGGGGATCGACGACAGCGGAGATCCACTACACCTATAGGGCGTCCTTTGGCGGAGGTTCGGGCACGGCGGTGGATTCCCTGGAGTCCGGCCGGCAGCGGATCGTTCCCGACGCCATCGCCTACCTGACCTCCCTGGGAGTTCCCATCGGAGAGGGTGCGGCGGGCGGCACGCTGGTGGTCGAGTTCTCCAACCTCTCCTCCCAGTCGGATGCCGCGGTGACGGTGAGGACCAGCACGCCGGTGGAAGACGGAGGCGGACAGGCCGGTCTGGCCTACTATGGGATAAATCAGGAAGAACTGCTGACGGGTCCCGTCGTGATCGCCGGGTTGCGGCAGAACCGGATGGACCGGTCCAACGTTGCCCTTCAGAACGCGGGGGCTGCGGGCGAGGGAGAGATCACTTTGAGAGTGACCGTTTACTCCGGAGACCCGGAAACGTCGTGGAGCTTTATGCCGCCGGATCTAACCCTGGCTCCGGGAGGGTTCCACCAGTACAACGGCATCCTGGCCGAGGCCGGCTTCGAGAACGGATACGTGAAGGTGGAGCGGGTGAGCGGGACGGCGGCCTACTATGCCTACGGGGTCATCAATGACAATTTCAACTCGGACGGGTCGTTTGTCTTTCCGGTCAACCAATCCTCCCTGGCAGACAAGAGGGGGCAGGCCCTGCCGGTGATCGTCGAAACCAGAGACTTCACCAGCGAGTTGACGGTTACGAACTTCTCGGAATCAGCCAGGACGCTGGATCTGCGTTTTGTGGCCGATGCCGTCGAGACAGGTGGCACCGCCAGCTTCAGCCTGACGCTGCAGGCAGGTGAGCAGAGCATCCTGCCCAACCTCGTCGACCACCTGCGGGGGCAGGAAGTGACGGGCATCGGTCCGGCCGGCCGGGCCTTCGCCGGGGCCCTGTTCGCCAGGGTATCCGAGGGAGACATGAGCGGGATAGTGATCGGCGCCCGGACGGGCTCGCCCGGGGGCGGGGGACAGTACGGGGTCTTCTACAATGCCGTGCCCGATGGCTCGGCCTCGACTGGCAGTGCCTGGATCTACGGGCTGCAGCAGAACGCCACCAACCGCAGCAACCTGGCGCTGGTCAACACGGGAGAGGTCGATGAGGGCGACAGCCTCTTCAGCCTGGACATCTACGATGGGGAGACGGGCAGGTTGGTGAAGACGGTGACGACCAAGGCCATCCCGGCCCGGGGCTGGCATCAGATCAACGGCATCCTGGGCGCCGATGCCCGGGGAACCACGCAGGGATACGTCCAAGTCAGGAAGCTGTCGGGCAACAACCCCTTCCTGGCCTACGGGGTCATCAACGACGGAGGGGCTCCCGGTCAGCGCAGCGGAGACGGCGCCTACCTGCCCAGCCAGTAGCCGTGCTGTTCATCGGAGAGCGATCCCGCCGTTCTCAAGCGGGTCCCACAGTCCCCTTCGCAGACACTACAGGCTGCGTAGATTCCATCCTTTCTCCACGGGCTCCATTCCCGCGGGGCTGTTTGAAGCCGCAATTCGCAATCCAAAACAGTTGCAATCTCGCAATTCTTGCAATGGATTCCAGAGTTGGCCCGGCGCCGGCCGTCCATCACTTGGGACAACCACGACCAACCGCAAAAAAAGTCCCTACGTCCCATGTCCCTGAAATCGGGATGGCGGTGGAACCCCTGCAGTCTTCTGGCGCCACTTGCCCCGGCTGGGGGCGTCGCTGCTGTCACTCAATCCGGAACTCTCATATCGGCTAAAAGCTCATCGCTGATGACCTTGCCGAGCAGAAAGTGCTTTCGATCCGGATACCAGAAGATTCTCTTGCCCTTGTGCTCGGTCAAACTGGCATACATGGCCAGCCAGACCAGCGACTGCGGTCCAACACCCACCCCATGGGTATCGGCGAGTTGCTTGGGCTCACTGAACCATATGGGTTGACTTCCGTCCGGTCGAAATTCGCCAACGGCCACGAACATGGGGCGGCGACCCCGCATATCCCGCGGGCCCAGGCCGCCGTGCAGGCTGCCGTCATGGTTGTGGTAGAACACCAGATAGCGTCCATCCTCGAGTCTGTAAAAAGGTGAGGGGGCAATGGGGTGCTGGAGAGCGGTCCCACCGTCCCAGTAAAGGAGCGGTAGAGGTGTGTTCCACTCCTCCCCGTCCGGGTCCTCCGAAACCGAATAAATGAGATGGCCGGACAGCGACGAAGCCTGCAGGAACAAGCGCCCGTCCGGCAACGGCACTACCGACGGCTCGTGAAACAGGCAATAGCCGCGTGAGCGCTCCGGTTCACGCGCATGGGGATAGCGCAATTGACCTTCCTTGCCGGGCAGCCAACGGATGATCAGATCCTTGGGTTCGGGTGACTCGTCGATGTTCTCGAAACGCATCAATTGACCCTGACTGTCAGCGTTGCGAACGCCCCAGGCATTGGGAGCAGACAGGGGATACACTTCACGGCTGCTGACATGGGTGACAGTCACCAGGGGACGTCCCGATCCGTCCAGCACCGGACCCTGCCAGCAAATGCAGTTGCAGGGGACTTTGGGATCGGGATGGTCCAGACTGGTCCGCCCATATCCAAACTCGCCGCCGCCATCGGTCCAGTTGCGGCCATCGTCATCGGAATAGTGACATCCCAGAACGGCTGTGACCCGAAAACCCAGGTCGACAATGCTTTTGTGCTTGTTGTACAGGCAATAAATGCGACCTCCGGGACTCATCACTGGAAATCCGAACATGGCGGGGACGCCTCTTCCGTTTTCGGTGCCGGCCAGCAATTGGGGGCCTGTCCAGGATTCTCCACCGTCAAGACTGCGCGAGAAGACGACTCGGCTGTCTCTGGTTCCTTCTGCGGCAGACTGAGTCCACATGGCCAGCAGAGCCCCTCCCGGGGTTACGGCGACGACGAAGTGATCGGCATAGCCGTCGGAGCCATCCTCAGTCTTGGGTAAATAGACGACATGATCCGGCTCGGTCCGCTTCCAGTCGTCGGTATAACAATCCGTGGTGTTCTTCTGAATCATGGGTTACACCTCCGAAGAAAGACCTCCCTGTCTAGACCCCACCTGACCTGGGAGTTTGCGCGGCAAAAAATGTTTCAGGGACAGTCGTCCATAAACGAGACTCAAATTTACCTTTAATAGGGCAGGAGATCCTTTCTTAAGCGGTTTTATCGCCAATAAAAGGGAACCTATTCCCCGTAAGTCTTCGGTACCGTTCCAAAACGCAAACTCCCGGGAGGACAATCACCTATTCAAACAGGAAGGACTACTCCTGACTGAACAGGAAAGCCCCGTCTCCGCTTCGTTCTCCAGGCCTGCCGCCGTCGTTGATCACGCCGTAGGTGACAAACGGGTTGTTGCCGGAAGTCTTCGTCACCTGCACGTACCCTTGACTGAACTTGCCTAGAATCCCATTTTCCTGAGTCCAACGTCGGGGACCGAGCGTCACACTCTTCGTTCTCGGTTGCCTATCCCCGCTGCCGTCGTAGATGGTGATGTCGAAAATGCTGGAGCTGTCGTCGATTTCACCGGTATTGACCAGGGCCAGGTTGCTGCGGTTCTCCTCATTCTGCTGCAGCCCGTAGATCCAGGCGCTTTCTATGGAAGCCGAGCCATAGGGCACCGCGTTGTAGAAGAGGCTGTATTGCCCCCCTCTCTGGTCGGGAGAGCCCGTCCGGGCTCCGATCACGATGCCGCTCATGTCCCCCTCGGCCGCCGTGGCGAACAGGGCTCCGACAAAGGGCCGACCAGCCGGACCGATTCCGGCCGCGCCCTGTTGGCGCAGCCAGCTGACGAGGTTGGGCAGGATGCTCTGCTCCCCGGCCTTTAGCCTCAGGCTGAAGGTGGCGGTGCCGCTGCCGGCTTCGGCGGGGTCAACCACAAAGCTGAAGTCCACCTGCTTGTCCGAGGCCGAGAAGTTGGTGAGGGTCAGCTCACTTTGGAAGGATCCGGTTTCGATGATGACGGGCAGGGTCTGTCCGCTCCTGCCCACCAGGGAGGATTCGGTGAGGGGAAAGACGAAGGAGCCGTCCGAGTTGAAGTTGTCATTGATGACCCCGTAGGCGTAGAAGGGCGCCCCTCCCTCGACCTTTTCCACCTTGACGTAGCCCTGGGCGGGACTGCCCAATCTGTCCAGCAATCCCGAGTACTGGTGGAAGCCTCCCGGCTGGAGCTTCACCTCTCCCAGGTCGCGGGGGGTGGTATCGTCCGCCTCGCCGGAAAAGACGGTGGTTCTCAGGGTGATGGAGCCCTCATCGGGAGCCCCCATGTTCTGGAAGGCGACGTTGGAGCGGTCCTGCCGGTTCTGGCGCAGGCCGCACAGGTAGACCGCTTCCTGGAACCCCTCATCCTGGGCAATGCCGGGATAGGCCAGGCCGGCGCGGCCGTCGGGCACGGCCGTGGTGGTCCGCGTCACCACACTCACCTCGGAAGAGCCCGAAACCTCCACTCTCAGGGTCCCGATGCGGTTTCCGGAGTCGGGAATGGGGATGCCGAGTCCGGTGAGGTAGTCGATGGCGTCGGGTTTGATTTTCTGGCGGCCCGGGGCCAGCCTGTCGCTGGCCGTTCCGCTTCCGCTTCCGCCTCCCACATGGGCCGTGTAAGTGTAGTCGAGCCTGGCCGACTGAGACCCCGGGTTGGTCAGGGTCAGCTCCGAGGTGAAGAAGGAGTTGTTGAGCCCGGCCGAGGTGAGCAGGACGGGGACGAACAGCGCCTTTTCCGGCACAGGCTTGCCCGTGCCGGAGCCAGAAAGGGTGAGGGTGTGGATGGGGATCCCGTAGTACGGGTGAAACAAGGCTTCGGTCTTCAGATGGGGAGCGTCAGGGCCCGAACCGTCGGAGCGCCGCAGGCCGATTTCGGAGAGGGTGCCCAAGGCCAGCGTGACGGTTTGGCCCTGATTGGCGGCGTCCTTCAGCAGGGTAAGCGTAATCTCCCGGCTGGTCTCTCCGGCCCGGAACAGCAGACCGTCGGTGGGCGAAGGCGACAGGTCCGTATAGGCATGGGGCGTCGCGGTGCCGCCTACGCGATAGGGGACCCGTACCGCCAGCGGCAACGCCTGGCTCAAGGTGACCGCGACCTTGACGGTCTCCCCTTGCAGGGCTGCCTGCCCGGCCGAAACGAAGGAAAGCGTACCTCTCTGAATGGTTACCCAGAGGTACCCGGGACGGTATACTCCATCCCAGAAATAGGGCGCGCCCACGGTATCGAGCACCTCGTCGAAGATCCCCTTGGGCAAACGGCTGAGGTCTTCAGGGTTGAGAACCATGCCCAGAAACTTCAGACTGTGGAGTTCGTCGAAGATCCCGGCCGGCAGGCTGATCAGAGAGGAACTGGTCAGTTCCAGAAATTCCAGACTGCCGAGCCCGTTGAAGATCCCGGCCGGCAGGCTGGTCAGAGCATTGGGGGATAGGGCCAGTATTCTGAGGTTGCTCAGACCGCCGAAGACTTCCTCCGGCAAGCTGGCCAGTTTATTTGTCTGCAGCATCAACTCCTGAAGGTTCTCGAGACCCTCGAAAATCCTCTCGGGCAAGCTGGTCAGGGAATTTCCATCTAGAAACAAGGATTCCAGTTTGCCCAGACCGTCGAAGACCTCCTTCTCGATGCTGGTCAGGGCGTTGGCCGCAAGGTTCAGGGATTGCAGGCTGGGGAGTCCGTCGAAGACCCCCTGGGTCAGGTTGGTCAGGGCGTTGCCTTCCAGGTTGAGCACTGTCAAACTGCCGAGCCCACCGAAGATTCCCACCGGCAAGGCGGTCAGAGTGTTGTAGCCCAGATACAGATTCCTCAGGCTGGCAAGTCCCTCGAAGATTCCCTGAGGCAAGATAGTCAGTTCATTGGAGCCCAAGTTCAACTCCTGCAGGTTGCCGAGTCCCTCGAAGACCCCACGGGTCAGGCTGGTCAGGGGGTTGCCTCCGAGGCTTAGGGATTGCAGCCTGTCGAGTCCTTTGAAGATCTCCTGAGGCAAGGCAGTCAGTTGATTGGACCACAAGGTCAACTCCTGCAGGTTGTCGAGTCCGGAGAAGTCGTGTGCTTGAAGCTCCGTGATTCCGGAATTTGCAAGATTGAGCTCACTCATCCTGGACAGTGTCTGAGCACTGACTTGCTCGCAGGTCGATACCCCGGCAGCCTCCATCAGGGCGTCTCTCACCTGTTGCGTGCGGTTGCAGACCCCATCCTCGGCCGAGGTGGACACGGTGACGGTGTGCGACCGTCCCATGTAGAACCGCTCGATCAGGATATTGCCTTTCAGGTGCAGGGCATCGGGACCCGTGCCGTCGGATCGACGCAACCGGATTTCGGAGCGTTCACCCAAGGTCAACACAACAGTCTCCCCCCGGCTCTCGGCGTTCTCTTTGATGGTCAGAGTGAATGTGATTGCCTTGCGGGTTTCTCCGGCCCGAAACAGCAGTCCGTCGGTGGGAGAAGGCGACAGATCGGTGAAATCGTTAGCCGTGGCGGTGCCGCCAAGGGAGTAGGGGACGCGGACGGCCACCGGCAAGGCACGGCTCAAGACTGCCGTTGCCTCGACGGCGTCGGCCTGGAAGGCGGTCTGGGAGGCGGAGGCGAAGGACAGCCGGGCACCGAGCCCCCCGGGAATGTAAAGTGCTCCCTGTCGTGGATTTTGTCTAGCGAGTACGTAGGTGCCTCCCAAGGTATGGAGTGGATCGTCGAAGATTCCCTTCGGCAGACTGGTCAGGGGGTTGGAAGCCAAGTTGAGATGGTGCAGGTTTCCGAGTCCTTGGAAGATCCCTGCCGGCAGGGCCGTCAGGTTGTTTTCGCTCAAATCCAGTTCTTTCAAATTGCCAAGGCCGCCGAAGATCCCTGCTGGTAGACCGGTCAGGGGGAGGCCGCTCAAGGTGACAGCTCTCAGGCTCAGAAATTCCAGACTGCCAAGCCGGCTGAATACCCGCTCGGGCAACCTCACCAGGCGTGCTTGCGTGAGGCTTAACCCAGTCAACTGGCTCAGACCGTCGAAGTCGTTTTCCTGGAGGCCTGCGATGTTTAACTCCGAAAGAGACAGCCCGCGTACGCGGGCCAGGCGCTCCGCGGTGACTTCCCCGCAAGTTTGTGCCTGAGTTGCCTCCATCAACCTGTCTCGCACTTGCGGACTTCGGTTGCAGACCCCTTGAGCGGATGCAGCGCCGACACTGATGGTGTGCGCACTGGGACTTGGAAAACGATTGAGCAGCACTCCGGCATCCAGATGGGGAGCGTCGGGCCCCGTACCGTCGGATGGACGCAGCTTGATTTCGGAGCGTTCAGCCAGGGTCAGAACGATGGTTTCGCCCCGGTTGCCGCTGTTCTCTTTCAGGGTCAAGGTGATTTCCCTGCGGGTTTCTCCAGCCGGAAACAGCAGCCCGGCGGAAGGAGAGGGCGACAGGTCGGTATAAACGTCAGTGGTCGCGGTGCCGCCCACGGTGTAGGGGACGCGAATGGCTACCGGCAAGGCCGTGCTCAAGGTTGCCGCTACGCGGGCGGTTTCTCCTTCGGGGACGGTCTGAGAGGTGGAGGCGAAGGAGAGCTCGGACTTCGTTGATTCATCAAAGTTTAGGCTCAGTCCTCCCCGATAGGTTCGTCCATCTACCGAGAAAACGCCGCCCAAAGTATCGAGCACGTCGTCGAAGATCCCCGCCGGCAAGCTGTTCAGGGAAACCTTCGCCAGGTGCAGGTATTGCAGACTGTCGAGACCCTCGAAGATCCCCCCGGACAAGTCTTCCAGGAACTCGTAGGAATGGATTCGCAGATATTTCAGGCTGCCCAGACCCTCGAAGATTCCTTCAGGCAAGCTGGTCAGGAAAAAACTGTTATTCAGGCTCAGGAATTCCAGCTTGGCAAGTCCCTTAAAGATTCCCGCTGGAAGGTTGTGCATGAAATTGCTGCCCATGTATAGATATTCCAGATTGCTGAGGCCGTCGAAGAGCTTTTCGGGCAAGCTGGTCACCGTGCTTCCGACCACGGAAGCAAAAGCGCCAGCCAGGCCCAGAGACTGCAGGCTGTCGAGATCCTGGAAGATTCCCACCGGGATACCGGTCAGGTCGTTGCCCGAGAGGCTCAGACGTTTCAGGCTGCCCAGACCCTCGAAGGTCCCCTCGGGCAGGCTGGCCAGGTTGTTGCTCCACAGATCCAGCCGTTCCAGGTTGCCGAGGCCGTCGAAAATCTCCTCGGGCAAGCCGGTGAGATCGTTGCCCCCCAGCAGCAACTCCTGCAGGTTGCCCAGACCATCGAAGAGTTCTTCCCCCAGGTTGGATAAGTCGTTGTAGCCCAGTTGCAACAATTTCAGGCTGCCGAGGCCGTCGAAGACCCCCTCCGGCAAGCTGGAAAGGCTGTTTTGAGACAGGTCCAGACTTTCCAGATTGCTCAGACCACTGAAATCGTGTGCCTGAAGCTCCGCGATCTTCATCACCTTGAAATCCAGCACGGTCACCTTGGACAGATGGGCTGGGGTCACCTCCTCGCAGGCCGACACGCCGGCGGACTCTATCAGCTTGTCTCTCACTTGAGGCGTACGATCGCAGACGTCCTGTGCGGCCGCGGCGAGCGGCAAGGCCAAGAGCAGGCCGACAATCCCGGCTAAATGGATGGCAGTTCTGCGCCGCAAGAAAGCTCCCCTCGCAGGGCGGGACGACATTTTCCCTGCCGGTTTCAGGTGTTCGGACCTGTGAAGATGGGGTATGGCGCCCTGGCTGTTCACCGGAGCGCGCGAGCGGTGTCCATCCCCGGTTGCCACCCTCAGATCTCCGGAATGGCCAGGTCGGCTGCGCCCGGCCGGGACATGGCCGCCTCCGGGTAGTAGCGCTCGATCAGGTCGGCCGCGATGCGGGCACGGCGGACGCGTTCCCTGGAAAGGGCGATGGCGGTGGGATCGATGTGGGTGCCGCTGGGGTAGATGTCGGGGGCGTTGCGGAGGCCCAGCTTGACATAGACGGGGGAGAGCAGCCGGATGAATTCGGGAATCTCGAAGTGGCGGACGAATCCCCCGAAATTGTCGGGAGTCTCCACGTAGAGGTCCAGCGGCAGGGAAACCGCCTCCCGGATGGAGGCCAGCAGGGGCAGGGGCATGTCGGAGGAGACGTTGAAGGTGTTGCCCCCGAAGTCTTCCAGGATCTTGACGGCAATCGGATTGGTGGCGCTGAGCTGGACCGAGATCTTGACCACCAGGTTGGCGGGCAACTGCCCCGACTCTTTCAGTTGATTGACCAGCCACAACAGACCCAGGTCGGCCACCAGGATGCCGCGCAGTCCCAGTTCGCATCCGCGCTTGATGTCCTCCACGGCGTAGACCACCTGATCCATCCCCCTCAAGCCCAGGCCGATGTTCTTGCCCGCCGCGGTCAGGGGCTGAGCGCCGATGTCGAAGGTGGCCCGCGGTCCCACAAACAGACTCACCTCCATTTGCCGGTCTCTGGCCATTTTCAGCATGTCCTTGATCTCGTCATCGGTCATCAGCATGATCCCGCTGCCCTGGCTGACCCGGTGAATGGTGAGCCGGTAGCGCTCGGCCTCCTCGATGACCGCCTTCAGGCAGCCGGGGCCCTCGACGCTGGGTATTTCAAAGCGATACTGGGCCCCGTCCGGAAAACGCTTGGGCGTGCTCTGGAGGGCGTAGCCGTCGCCCGAGGGGAAACCGAGCTGTTTCAGGAAATCGCGAGTCGCCTTCATGGTTGGTTCCTTTCCAGTCAGATTCGGCAGTGTGAAACGATGCCTCCGGGAGGGGAAGACGCAAGACGCTTTCAAGATCCGGCAGGCGCATCTCCGGCCTTGTGCTCCTGGATTCTTTCCTGAATGCGCTCCCGAATCCATTTGGGGTCCCACCACTCGGTAGGGTTGACGGGGATTCCGTGCAGAAAGAGAGCGAAATGAAGATGGTCGCCGGCCGCCAGGCCGGTGGCGCCGCTGCGGCCCAGCACCTGGCTCTTGCTGACCCGGTCGCCCGGTTTCACGGCGATGGAGCTGAGGTGTCCATAGAGGGAAAACAGTCCGCAACCGTGGTCGACCAGGATGGTATTGCCATAGATCCCCAACAGGTCCGCGTAGCGCACCACTCCGTCGTTGGAGGCCTCGATGGGGTAATGTTTGACCACCGACAGATCAAAGCCGACGTGGTCCTGGCGGTCGATCTCCCGGCCCTGATAGAGGTAGGTGCGATGATCGGCAAAGAGGGATTCCACTTTGGATCGGGTGAGCTGGGCAAACGCCTCGGTCCAAAGGAACTGTGGCTCGGACTGGCTCGACAGCTGCTTGATTTTCTCGTGGTTGGCCTGGCGGAGCCCATCGTTGATTTGAAGGAAGTCTTTCACCAGGTCGCCCTGGCTGGAAAGCTGCGGATTTTGCTTGAGGATCTCAGGAACCACCTGTTGTAGGAAAACTGGACTGAGCCGGATGGTTCGCTGCCGGAACTTTTTGGGAAAGAGCTTGTACTGAAAGCGGGCCTCCGACCGATTTCCGGCCGCGTCTACGGCCACCAGCTTCATTTCCGGATTGGGTCCCAGGTTGTAGCGATAGCCGAAAATGCAGAACCGGACTTGCTTGTCTCCGCCGGGATCGGCCGCGTATCCGGGAAAGAAGTCGGGACCTACCTGGACGCCCGAGACCTCGGTGTCTTCTCCCACCCGGTAGAGAACGCACGCCGAGCCCCCTTGGGTGATGTAATGCTGCCCCGACAAAGCCTCGAGGGCAGGGGGGTGGATATCGAAGGCGAAGTCCCGCTGCAGCCGGGCCCGGTTGCCTCCAAAAAACCGCCGAAAGGAGTGGTCGCGGGCGGTGATCGACAGCCGGGCGGGACCCTCCCGAATCTGGTGGCTGGCGGCCATCAACTCACCCAGGTCGAAGCGGATGGAGGATTGAGCGCCGCTCCTTTGGAAGAAAAGCAGCCAGGGCCACGGGTAGCGCCGGTCGACCAGCGGAAGGGATCGGCCTTCCACTTCCAGCACCGCCGAAAGCTGCTTCAACCCGGTCTGGCCGTCCTCCACTTCGAGCACCAGAGAGGGGTTCTTGCCCAGGGCGGTAAAGTCGCGGTCCAGGCTCAACTGAGGCGGCTGTCCCTCCCAGCGGCCCAGCCAAAGCGTCAGCAGGCACCAGAAGACGAAGACCCCCGCCGGCAGGACCCATAGCATCGCTGGCAGGGAGCGTTTGGAGAAAGCCGACCTCTGATAGGGTTGAAATGGTTTCATGGTCTCTGACCCGCATTTCTTACCGGGGGGCGTGATGATGGCGCAGGAATTTTCCCCTCAGCGTGTGCTCGCGAGCGAAGAGCGTAGCCGGCACTACGGTCGAGGGAGCATGTACGCGCTGAGGGGAAAAGGACAAGCCAGAGCGCGCCCAGCGCCGTCTGTACCCGCAAGCCCCTTAAATGGGGCCAATCAAGGTATTGAAGATAAACTGATTTTCATCATATATCCAGCGACCCGGTGAGATATGCGGGTCTAACACCCCTCTCCGGAATCCCCCGGATTATAGCTCGATCCGAGGGTGGGAGGAAGAAGTGGCTCTCAGTGGGCGTACACCCACGGCATCACGCTGTCGCCGCTTCTCGCCTTAACCGGAGCCCGGGCTTCCGTCCGGAGATTATCTTTTTTGATAAGTCCCATCCGCCTGCTGTGTTGTGTTTTCAGGGAGAGCGGCGAAGCCGCGGTTGGCATAGGTCACCCGAGGAAACGCTTCCTGCAGGGCTTCCTTATAGAGCGGCCTAGCCGCGCCAGCATGTAGCCCCGGGCCGGTACCGGCCCGGGGTGGGTCAATCCCAATAAACCCTTGACTTCAAAGGGGAAAAGGCGCTATAAATAACAGTTTTCAATCCATCCGCCATCCGGGCCGGCAGGGCATCCGGAAGGGAAAGAGGCGTTTGAACCCGCGAAGAAAGAAAAAGGTTCTGGTCGTCGGCGACCTCAACGTGGACATCATCAGCACGGGTTTGCAGACCTTTCCCGTGCTCGGTCGGGAAATCACGGCCCGGGACATGTGCTTGAGCCTGGGCAGCGCGTCAGCCATCCTGAGTTGCGGACTGGCGAAACTGGGAGTTCCCATCACCTTCGTCAGCAAGATCGGCAAGGACGATTTTGGAAGGTATTGCCTGGAAGCCCTGACGTCCAACAAGCTCAAGCCCGACGCCATCCTGCAGGACTCCAAGCTTCGTACCGGACTCACCCTTTCCTTGAACTTCCGCAATGACAAGGCCCAGATCACCTATCCCGGCGCCGCCCCCCACCTGACTTACAAGGATATTCCCCAAAGTGCCTTTCGCTTGCATGACCATCTGCACGTGTCCTCTTTCTTCATGCAAAGGGGCTTGCTCAGTTCCTTCCCCAAGGTGTTTCAGGATGCCAGGAGGACCGGCATGACCACCTCCCTGGATCCCAACGGAGACAACCGTAACCAATGGGACTCCGGGATCTGGAAATGTCTGGAATTCGTCGACGTGCTCATGCTCAATGAGATGGAGGCCATTAACATCGCCAGGGCCAAGAGTGTCAATCGGGCCCTGGAGGTGTTTGCTCAAAAGGTGCCTACGGTAGTGATCAAGTTGGGTGTCAAGGGCGCAGTGGCCAAGGGCCGCGGTCAGGTGGTTCAGGTGCCGGCCTTCAAAGTGTCTCCCGTGGACGCCACTGGAGCGGGAGACTCCTTCGACGCCGGTTTCCTTTTTGGGCATTTGAACGGCTTTGACCTTCGCAAGTCGGTGACCGTCGCCAATGCCTGCGGAGCCTTGTCGACCTTGGGCATGGGCGGTACCGTTTCCCAGGGCAATTGGAGCGAAGTCCAGAAGTTTCTCCGCAACCACCACTGAGCCCTCCGCCGTTATCAGCGTTGTTGGGGATAGGGCTATATGCTGCCGCCGCCTACGCGGCTTGGGGAACGGGGCTACCGGGTTCCAACGGCTTGCGCCCGGCTTACGCCCACGGCACCATGCCGCCGCCGCTCCGCGGCTTACTGGAACCCCCGGGCTGGCGCCCGGGGGCGTGACCCCTCACCCCCCACAGCCGCGTAGGCGTCGAATGAGTACGTCCTCCGGGAACCCAATGCCCTTTCTCGCTCGACGCCCGGCCCTTCCGTCCGCGGACGATCCTTCCGGAAAATCCTTTCCCGCCCAGGTCTTCCTCACATCAGGCGGTGCTCGGCAAAGCTGAAGCAGTCATTGCCCCCGATGACGATGTGGTCCAGCAGGGAGATGTCCATCAATCCGCAGGCCCGCTGCAGCTCTCGGGTCACCTGGCGGTCGTCCGAGCTGGGCGAGGGGTTGCCCGAGGGGTGGTTGTGGACGGCCACCATGGCGGCGGCATTCAACTGCAGGGCCCTTCGGACGATTTCCCGCGGAAACACGGTGGCGCTGTTGAGGGTGCCCTGGAACATCTCCTCCACTGCCAGGACGCGGTGCCTGGTGTCCAGAAAGACCACGGCGAAGGTTTCCCGGTCCCGGTCCCGGAACCGCCCGCAAAGCATCCGCTGGACATCCCGGGAGTGGCCGATGAAGGGGCCCTGCTGCATTTCCTCGGCCATGTAGCGTACGGTCAGGGCTGCAAGCGCTTTCAGGGTGGCCACCTTGGCCTCCCCCAGGCCCCTGATGCTGCTCAACTCTTGGTGGCTGGCCTTCAGCAGGCCGCGAAACCCGCCGAAACTCTTGAGGAGTTGCCGGGAGAGGTCGAGCACGCTGGTCCCTTTGACCCCAACCCGCAGGAAGATGGCCAGCAATTCCGCGTCGCTGAGAGCATCGGCGCCGCGGGTCAGGAGACGTTGCCGGGGCTGCTCCGACTTTGGCCAACTGCTGACCCATTTTTCGGAAACGTGTCTTTTGGAAGTCATGGGTGGGACAAGCGCCGGCTCCAGGTTCAGAGCGGGATCCGCGGCTGAAACGGCCGCCGGGTCGACCGGGGGAGACTCCGGCCCACGCGCCCTGAATCCATCGGGAGACTTGATGCCGGGGAGACGAACTGAGGGAGGGATACGATCAGGGAGCTATTCTAACCCGGTTGGCCTCGTTCTTCAACAGGAGCCGGGTGAGAAATGCGGGCTACCCCGTATTTCTCACCGGAGGGCGTGAAACACTGAGAAGATTGCAGCACGTCAGGGTCGTAGTTGGCGTCGTTTTTGAGAGGTAATGCGTTTCGGGAGGATGCGGCTAAATCGCATTTCTCACCACAGGTTGCACTCTTGAGAAGAGTGCAGGGAGTGAGGGTCGTGTTTAGCCCGCATTTCTCACCAGGTCGCTGAGCATAATGTCGAAAAGTGCTTGTCTTTAACATTTTGCGGTGCTTTGTTTAGAGTCTTCAGGGTACAGACTGTGCTGGGCACGCCCTGGCTTGGCCTTTTCCCCTCAGCGCGCACATGCTCGCTCGAACGTAGTCCCCGCTACGCCCTTCGCTCGCGAGCACGCGCTGAGGGAAAAATTCCTGCGCCAAGTTGCACTCTTGAGAAGAGTGCAACCCCCTGGTGAGAAATGCGGGTTAGCGTCATTCTGGAGAGGCAGTGCGTTCCGGGACGATGTCACAAAATCGCCGCCTACGCGGCTGCGGCAGCGCAGAATCCACACGACCCCGGGCTCACACCCGGGGCTAAGTGCTGCCGCGGCTACGCCGCTCTATAAGGAAGCCTTGTAGGCGGCATTTCGCCGGATCATCCACTCCAACCGCGGCTTCACCGCTCTCCCCTAAATCACAACACTGCCGGGGGACAGGATTATTAAATGATTGTTCCCCGGGCGCCAGCCCGGGGGTTCCAAAAAGCCGCGAACGCGGCGTCCGCACTTAGCCGTGGGCGTGAGCCCATGGAAAGCTCGGCGTTAGAGTTGAGCCGCGTAGGCGGCGGCAGCAATCTTCCCTTGTATTCGATCTCAGACAAGCCCAGGCGGGCCCGGCACAGTCTGTACCCTGATGGCTCGTCCAAAGGGCGCTGCAACATACTGAAGACAAACACTTTCCCGGTTGTGGTCCCACTCCCCGGGTGGAAATGCGAACTACAGGCCCAGCCGGGGTGCAATTCCGGTCATGGCCTGAATGCAGAAGGCGATGTGCTCATTCAGCTCCACCCCCAGTTCGGAGGCGCCGGTGAGGATGTCCTCCCGGCTGACGGAACGGGCAAAGGCCTTGTCCTTCAGCTTTTTCCTGACTGACTTCGGCTGGAGCCCCTCGATCTTGCGATCGGGGCGCACCAGGGTCACCGCCGTGATGAAGCCGGAGAGCTCGTCACAGGCGAACAGCACCTTGTCCATCGGGTGCCGCCGGGGGCAGCCGGTCCAGGAGGCGTGGGACTTGATGGCGTAGATCACGTCCTCCGGATAGCCCCGCTGCTCCAGGATCACGGCGCCTTTTTCAGGATGGTCGGGAGGATTGGGAAATCTTTGGTAGTCGAAGTCGTGCAGCAGGCCCACGATTCCCCATTTCTCCACCTCCCCGCCATAGCTGCCGGCGTAGGCCCGCATGCAGGCCTCCACGGCCAGGGCGTGCTTGATGAGGCTGGGGTTGCTGGTGTACTCCTGCAGCAGGGCGAAGGCGGATTGCCGGTCCAACATAAGGCCTCTCTTTTCAATGAACCCGGCAGGGTGGCCGATCGGTCCGCGCCGGATAGTGATCAAGGTCAGGTTTCCATCCAGTTTTTCCCGACCCCCATGTCAACCACCAGGGGCACCGAGAGCGAAATCACCGACTCCATTTCCTGTTTGACCAGGGCCTGCATGGTCTCCAACTCCTGCCGGGGGACCTCGAACACCAGCTCGTCGTGGACTTGCAGCAGCATTCTGGATTCGAGTTTCCGCTCCCGCAGCTTTCGATGAATCCGGATCATGGCCAGCTTGATCAGGTCGGCGGCGGTGCCCTGAATGGGTGAATTCACGGCCGTCCTCTCGGCAAACTGGCGCAGGCCGGTATTGCGGCTGTTGATGTCCGGGATCTGCCGGCGCCGTCCGAAGAGGGTGCGGGTCATCCGGCTCTGCCGGGTGTCCTGAATCACCTGCTGGGTGAACTCCTTGACGCCTCGATACCTTTCGAAGTAGCGCTGGATGATTTCCTGGGCGTCGCGGTTGGAAATCTGCAACTCCCTGGCCAAGCCAAAGGCCGTCTGGCCGTAGATGATGCCGAAGTTGATTGCCTTGGCCCGCCGCCGTATCTCGCCGGTCTGCAGCAGGGGGTCGATGCCGAACACTTCGCAGGCGGTTCGGGTGTGAATGTCCTCGTTCTTTCGGAAGGCGTCGACCAGCACCGGGTCCTGCGAAAGATGGGCCAGGACCCGCAGCTCGATTTGCGAATAGTCCGCGGTAAGCAACTGGCAGCCCTGGTCGGCCACGAAGGCCGATCGAATCTGGGCGCCAAGCTCCGAGCGGACAGGGATGTTCTGCAGGTTGGGATTGCTGCAGGACAGCCGCCCGGTAGCGGCTACCGTCTGGTGGAAGGACGGATGAACCCGCTGGGTCCGAGGATCCACCAGGCGGGGAAGGGCGTCCACGTATCCGGATTTGAGCTTGGCGATCCGGCGATACTCCAGCATCAGGCGAGGCACTTGGTAGTCCTTGGCCAAGTGTTCCAGCACCTCCACCGAGGTGGAGTATTGCCCGGATTTCTTGAGTCTTCGGGGCGTGGGCAGGTTGAGTTTCTCAAAGAGAATCTCTCCGAGTTGCTTGGGCGAATTCAGGTTGAACTCGGTCCCGGCCACCTCGTAGATCCTCCTGGTAAGGGAGTCGGCGGTCCGCTCGAAATCCTCCGACATTTTCCGGAGTGCGGCGGAATCGATCCGAATCCCGTTCCACTCCAGTTCCGCCAGGACCTCGACCAGCGGCAGGTCGATCTGCTCGTAGGCCTGCTCCAGACCGGAGGTTTCCAGTTGGGGCCGCAGGTGGCCGAAGAGCCTTTGAACGACCGTGCAGCGGGCTCCGGCATCGGACGGAGCCTCTTCCCCCAGCAGGGCGAAGGCGATTTCGCTCAAGCCATGGTTGCTCCGATTGGGTTGCAGCAGGTAGGAGATGAGCATGGCGTCTCCCTGCAGTCCCTGCAGCCCCAGGCCGAGATGCCTCAATGCCAGGTGGGCCGGCTTGGCATCGTAAAAGACCTTGCCGATTGCCGGATCTTCCCAGAACTCCCGGAGATCCTCCAGACCTGGAGCCGCCCCATCTCCCAGGTCGAGGGTCCAACCCGATTTCCCCGCCATCACCGCCAGGCGGCGGAGGCTGCGGCACAGCGAATCTTCCGGGTCGGGTTCCAACCAGCAGGTGCAGCAGGGGACCGAGCGCGCCTGTTCCAGCAGGGCCTGAAGCTGGTGAGGCGAGTCCAGGGGTTGGAAATCGGCCGGCTCTGTCCGGGCCGGAGCCACCCCTCCCTCCATCTCCTTCAGCATCGACTGAAAGCCGAGTTCCGCCAGGAGAGACCGGAGCCGGTCCAGGTCCGGTTCCTGAAGCTGCAGGGTTTCCCAACTGAATTCGATGGGCACCGCGGTATCGATGGTGACCAGCTCCTTGCTCTGAAGGATCTGATCCCGATGGTTTTGCAGGGCCTCGCGGTAGGTCTTGCGCGCCACCTGTTCGCTTTGGGCCAGCAGGGCTTCCAGGCTGCCGAAGCGGCGCAACAGGTCCCGGGCGCCCTTCCCGCCGATGCCCGGCGCGCCGGGGACATTGTCCACGCTGTCTCCCATCAGCCCCAGCACGTCCACTACCCGTTCGGGGGCGACCCCGAAGAACTCCTCCACTCTGGCGGCATCGAACACCGTGTCGGTTTTGGACTGGTGAAGCACTCGGGTGCTGTCGTTCACCAGTTGGAACATGTCCTTGTCGTTGGAGACAATGGTCGTCTCCCAGCGGTTTTCGGCGGCCTGCCTGGCCAGAGTGCCGATGAGGTCGTCGGCTTCGAAACGATTCATCTGAAGGATGGGGATCCGCATGGCCTGGCAGAACTCCCGAATCACCGGGAGCTGGGAGGCCAGATCTTCCGGCATCCGGGGCCGATTGGCCTTGTACTGCTCGAAGGCTTCATGCCGGAAGGTCGGTTGTTCGCTGTCGAAGATGACGGCCAGGTAGTCGGGCCGGTGCTGCCGGATCAGCTTGCGCAACATGGCCGCGAATCCATAGACGGCGTTGGTGGGGTGTCCCTGGCTGTCGGTCAGGTTGCGGATGGCGTAATAGGCCCGAAAGATGTGGGACATGCCATCCACCAGAAACAATCGCCGGGGCGGGGGTGGGGCAGGGGGCCGAGAGGTGGTTGCCACCGGTGGATCTTCCTCCTCCTGTGAGTGTCTCTATCATCAGACTTCGGGGATGTGGTGTCAATCCGAGACTGCATTTCTCACCAAGGGTAGGAAACGTCGGCTCTCAATCCACGAAGGACAAAAAATATCCACGAAGGGGCACGAAGGACCACGAAGGGACACGAAGAAAAGCTAAAAGAAAAATGAGTTTCTTCGCCACCAAGCGGCGGCGGGAACAATGGCCCTCAAACCCCAGCGGCTACTGTTACACGGTGTGCGCATCGTTTCCGCTCCAAGAATCTCGTTAACCCGCATTTCTCACCGGGGGGCTGGGCATCGGCTGGGATAGTGTTTATTTTTAGCATCTTGAAGCGCTTTTTGGGAGAGCCTTCAGGGTACAGACTGCGCTGGGCGCACCCTGGCTTGCCTGCGATCGAACACCAGGGATGATTGCTGCCGCCGCCTACGCGGCTCAACTCTAACGCCGAGCTTTCCATGGGCTCACGCCCACGGCTAAGTGCGGACGCCGCGTTCGCGGCTTTTTGGAACCCCCGGGCTGGCGCCCGGGGAACAATCATTTAAAAATCCTGGCCCCCGGCAGTGTTGTGATTTTGGGGAGAGCGGCGAAGCCGCGGTTGGAGTGGGTGACCCGGCGAAACGCCGCCTACAAGGCTTCCTTATAGAGCGGCGTAGCCGCGGCAGCACTTAGCCCCGGGTGTGAGCCCGGGGTCGTCTGAAGTCCCACCGACCGCAGCCGCGTAGGCGGCGGATCAATGGCCGCGTCCCGGAATGCACCGCCTCTCCGAACGGGCGCGGGACCGGAAGAACCCACCCCGCGCTCGCTTCGCTCGTGCACCCCTCCGCGGGAGGGGAATTTTCGCCCGACCGCAGTGTTGTGATTTTGGGAAGAGTGGTGTTGCCGCGTAGAGGACTCCAACCCACCCCTACTCGGCGAATTTCCGGATGACTTCGGTCACCAGGGCCTTGATTTGTTCCGGGCTCAGATTGGCCTTGGTGCCCTCGCCAAAGGCAGGCATCTTGATCTTTCCCTCGCCTTTTCCCTTGGCGATGGCTTCTATCAGCTGCTCGTCTGTGTGCCCGGATTGCCAGTCCTTGCTGGTGAAGTCGGGGGTTTTCATGACGGCAAGACCCTTGCCGTCCGCCTTGTGGCACATGGCGCAGTTCTTCTTGTAGATCCCGGAAACCTCCGGCGGGTCTTCCGCAAATCCCTGGGGGCTGTTCAGCAGCATCAATCCTAGAAAACCGGCTAATATTCCCATTCGACCGATCATCGGGTCCTGTCCTCCTGCATTTTTCCAAGAAACGGGCTCCGCCTCCTTATGCAAGGCTGTCATTCAGCCGGGAAGCGGCGGGCGGGGCGTCGACTCCTGCCGGAATTATAGCCCAACTCCCGGAGCGGGGACCGGGAAAAGGGAATGGGGTGGTGGGAAGGGGTCGACAGCTGCGGCGGGTTCCAACAGCTTCACCCGGCAGCCGCCCGGCGGCAGGGGACCCACCGCCGTCCTTCAGCGGTATTTGCCTGTGAGCTGGTTCCAGCGAATCAGGATCAAGCCCAGGACCATCTTGAGGCCGTCCTGCAGCAGGCGGACCTTGGTTCCCTCGGCGTGGTTCCAGCGCACCGGAACCTCCTGGAGCCTCAAGCCGCGATTCCTGGCCAGGAAGAGGATCTCCGGGTCGAAACCGAAACCGGCGATGCGCTGGCGGGCAAGCACCGGAAGCATGGGTTCCCGGCGGAAAGCCTTGAAACCGCACTGGGTGTCCCGAAAGGGAAGGCCGGTCAGGAGCTGCACCAGACCGTTGAACAGGCGCCCGGCGTGCTCCCGGAAGGGCGACTGGTGAACTCCGATGAGGGAACGGTCCAGCGCCCTGGAACCGAGAGTGAGGTCCCGGTCGCCTCTGAGGATGGGATCCACCAGCTTGGGCATTTCGTCGATGGGTGCGGACAGGTCGGCGTCGCTGATCAGCACCACCTGTCCCCTGGCTTCCAGGGCGCCGTTTCTGATACTGAACCCCTTGCCCAGGTTTCGAGGGTTGTCCACCAGGCGCAGGTCTCGCCAATGGCTGGCGCAGGCGGCCACCAAGGGGCCCGTCCGGTCTCGAGACCCGTCGTTGACCACCAGAACTTCCGCCCGCAGGGGCTGACCTTGCAGGTAGTGGCGGACCGTTTCCAGGGTCTGCTCAATACGTTCCGCTTCGTTGTAGGCGGGGATGACAATGGAAAGGCAGAGCGGCTCCATCCCGAATATGATACACGCCTCCCGGGGCGTCGCGGGGGAATTTGGCACCGGCTCCGTCGACCCTCCTGTGCAAGCCGAACATGGTTTACAATCACTCCCCCCTCGAGGGGGAGTCGCAGAAGCCGAGCCGCCAGGCGAAGGCTGATGCGGAGGGAGGGCCAACCAACACCCGCCACCTTGCCGCCGGTAGTGCCTCTGATCGTCACTCACAGGGCGCCGCGTCTGCCCCCCTCCGGCTCGACTGCGGGCTCCGCCCTCTCGCCGACTCCCCCTCAAGGGGGGGAGTGATCTCGAGGCTTGCATTAGGCGCTTCAGTATCACTCCCCCCTCGAGGGGGAGTCGCAGAAGCCGAGCCGCCAGGCGAAGGCTGATGCGGAGGGGGGGCCAATCAACACCCGCCACCTTGCCGCCGGTAGTGCCTCTGATCGTCACTCACAGGGCGCCGCGTCTGCCCCCCTCCGGCTCGACTGCGGGCTCGCTCGACATGCCGGCTCTTTGACAACTTCGGACCCCCTCCCCTATACTGGCCGGTTCGGCTCAGCCCGCCAGCGTTCACCGTGGTCCCCTGACCGCGTTTACCCATTCAACCTCTCCGTTCCATGAACCCGGAAGTTCTGCAAGTTCGAGGCGCCAAGGTACACAATCTCAGAAACGTCGACTGCCAGATCCCTCACGAAAGCCTGACCGTGATCACGGGAGTCAGTGGATCGGGGAAGTCAAGCTTGGCCTTCGATACCATCTATGCCGAGGGGCAGAGGCGCTATGTCGAATCGCTCTCGGCCTACGCCCGCCAGTTTCTGGAGCGCATCCAGAAACCCGACGTGGAGGAGGTGGCGGGGATCTCGCCGGCCATCGCCATCAAGCAGAAGAACAGCCTGCGCAATCCCCGTTCCACGGTGGCGACGGTCACCGAAATCTATGATTACCTGCGCCTGCTCTTCGCCCGAATCGGCCGGACCTACTGCTGGCAGTGCGGGACCGAGGTCAAAAAAGATGTCCTGGACCAGGCAGTCAGCCGGTTGACGGCGCTCCCTCCGGGAACCCGCCTGTATATCCTGTTTCCCTTTGCCCACTACCGTCGCTTTCAGGAGTTGCGAAAAAGCCGTTCGGCCACCAAGCAGCGCTCCGGACCGCGGGAGCCGGAACTGCTCAAGACCGTGCTGCGAGACCTGCGCAGGCAGGGCTTCAACCGCCTCTACCGGGAGGGACGCATCTACGAGCTGTCCGACCCGGAGTCCCTGATGGATCTGGACTTTTCCGCTCCGCTGGAGGTTCTGGTCGATCGTGTCGTCATTCGTCCGGGGTTGCGGCAGCGCCTGGCCGACTCGCTGGAAATCTGCTACCGGGAAGGATCGGGCCACGGGCTGGTCGAAGTGGTGGGTCGGGCAGACACGGACCCGGCCGCGGCTCCGGAGTCCGGGGAGAGTGAAGCGGCGGTGGGCGCCCGTTTTGTCTTTAACGAGGGATTTGTCTGCCGTCGCTGCCATATCGGCTACGAGCAACCCGAGCCCCGCCTGTTTTCGTTCAACAACCCCTTTGGCGCCTGTCCCCGCTGCCAGGGGTTCGGCAACACCATGGATATCGATTTGAAGCGGGTGATCCCCGATCCGGAGAAAAGCCTGCGGGAGGGGGCCGTCGAGCCTTGGACCAAGCCCCGCTACCGGGCGCTGCGAGCCGAGTTCAAGCGCTTCGCCCAGCGCCACCAGATCCCCTGGGAAGTCCCCTACGGCGACCTGCTTCCCCGGCAGAAGGAGTTGATCAATGCCGGGGACGAGAAGTTTCGAGGCATCCGGCGCTTCTTCGACTATCTGGAAGCCAAGAAGTACAAGCTCTATGTGCGCGTTTTCCTGAGTCGCTACCGCGGGTACACCCGATGCCTGAGCTGCAACGGGTCCCGGCTGCGTGCCGAGGCCCGGGCCGTCAGGATCTCGGGAAAGGGAATCGGAGAGGTCACCGCCATGACGGTGGGCGACGCCCGGGAATTCTTCCGGAATCTGAGGCTGACCGCCTATGAGTCCAGCGTGGCCCATCGGGTCCTGGAGGAGTTGCGCATGCGCCTTGGATTTCTGTACCGGGTCGGACTGGAGTACCTGACGCTGGACCGGCTGGCGTCGACCCTGTCCGGGGGCGAGGCGCAGAGGATTCAGTTGGCCACCTCCCTGGGCTCCTCCCTGGTGGGGGCGCTCTACGTCCTGGATGAGCCCTCCATTGGCCTGCATCCGAGGGACAACGCCCGGCTGATCGAGATCCTCAAGAGCCTGCGGGACATGGGCAATACCATCCTGGTGGTGGAGCACGAGCCCGCCATGATCCGTTCGGCGGACCGCATCATCGACATGGGGCCCGGTGCGGGGGAGCAGGGAGGACAGGTGGTTTTCTCCGGGGACTTCCCCGAGCTGCTCCGTTGCCGCGGGTCGCTCACTGGCAAGTATCTGAGCAGGGAGCTGGAGATCCCCATCCCCCCCTCCCGGTCCTCTCCGGACAGCCGCTGGCTGAGGCTTTACGGGGCCGAGGAGAACAACCTCAAGCGGCTGGACGCGGAGATTCCCCTCGGAATCATCACCTGCATCACCGGAGTATCCGGCTCCGGGAAGTCGACACTGGTTCACCAGGTCCTCTACGCCGCCCTGAAGGCCCGCAAGGGAGAGGCCCCGGATCGGGGCAACTACCGGCGGATGGAGGGCGACCACTGGATCTCGGACGTTCTGCTGGTGGACCAGTCTCCGATCGGCCGAACCCCCCGCTCCAATCCGGTCACCTACATCAAGGCCTTCGATGCGGTTCGCGAGCTGTTTGCCACGACTCGGGAGGCTCGGGAGCGGCGGCTGAGCGCCGGTGACTTTTCCTTCAATCTGGCGGGAGGCCGCTGCGATCATTGCCGGGGAGATGGAACCGTTACCGTGGAGATGCAGTTTCTGGCGGACGTGGAGTTGGTGTGCGAGGAATGCAAGGGGACTCGCTTCAAATCGAGCTTGCTGGAGGTGCGCTACAAAGGCAAGAATATCCACGAAGTGCTGCAGATGACCGTTCGGGAGGCATTGAGCTTCTTCTCGGCCGTCCCCAGGTTGACCCGGAAGCTGAGAGTGCTGGAGGATGTGGGGCTGGGCTACCTCAGGCTGGGCCAATCCGCCACCACGCTCTCGGGCGGGGAAGCCCAACGGATCAAGCTGGCCTTTCACCTGTCCCGCCAGGTGGGCAAGAATGCGCTCTACCTGTTTGACGAACCCACCACCGGTCTGCATTTCGATGATGTCCACAAGTTGCTGCGGGCCTTTCGCCGCCTGGTGCGGGCCGGAGCCACCATCCTGGTCATTGAGCACAACCTGGATGTCATCAAGACGGCCGACTGGATCATCGACCTGGGACCGGAAGGAGGAGAGCGGGGAGGCGCCGTGGTGGCTGCCGGGCCTCCCGAGCAGGTGGCCGAGGTGCAACAAAGCCATACGGGCCGTTTCCTGAAGGAAGTGCTTGCAGACAATGGCCGAAGGGAGTGAACTGATGCCCTTACCCCCCCACCGTCAAGGATGGCCGGTCCTCCCGCCGGTAACCGCAGCCGGGCTGATTTGCCTCTGGGCGATCCTGGTCGGGTGGGTCCTGGCAGCCGACTCCCGGGCTGGTGGGCCGGCGGCGGAGCGCCCGAAGTCCGGGGAAGCGGCAGCAGAGGCGGCCGGTGAGGCGATCGAGCCGGAAGAAGCGGAGCTGGATTACCTCAGCCTGGCCGAGGGGCACCGCCAGGCCGGGGAGCACCTGCAAGCCATCTCCGCCTACCAACTGGCGCTGATCGAGGACCCTCACAACTCGGTCGCCTGGTTTGGCCTGGGGTTGTGCCAGTACGAAGCCGGCCAGGTTCAGGAGGCGATCGATGCCTACAAGGAGGCCCTGCGCAGGGAGCCCGATCTGTGGCAGGCGGAGATGAACCTGGGGGTGATCTGGTTCAACCGGAAAAACCCCGGTCAGGCCCTCACCCATTTTGAGAGAGCCCAGAGCTTGAGCCCGGAAAACTGGCGGCCCTTCTTCCTGGCAGGGGAGGTCCACCGCGTGCGGGACAACCTGGCGGAAGCGGAGGCCAGCTACAAGCGGGCGCTGGATCTGACCCAGGCGGGGGACGGGCAAGCCGAAATCCATGCGGCGCTGGTCTCCGTCTATCTCGGGAAAAAGGACTATGCCGGCGCGGCCAGGCAGGTCATGGCCTCCCGTCCCTACGCCACGGACCTCGAAGCCAGCGACCGCCAGTTGGCGGTTCTTTACCTGGAGATGGGTCAGGAGGAGAAGGCCCTGGTATATTTGGAGCGTCTGGCGGCCGACCCCTCGACGGGTCCGGAGTTGCACGAGACCATCGGTTGGATGCGGGTGGACCGGAAGGATTACGACCGGGGCATCCAGTGGCTTGAAATCGCACTGGAGCGGCAGCGGGACCCCAAGCGGCGGGAGGAACTCTCCCTGGAGCTTGCCAAGCTCCATATTCGCCTGGAGCAGTTCGATGAGGCCGTTGCCCGGTTGGAAAAGGGGTTGCCCGGCTCCGCCGATCCGGAACGCTATTTCCTGCTGGGTTCGCTCTACCTGCAGGCCGGTCAATGGGAGCCTGCCAGGAAAAGGCTGGCTCAAGCCTTGCATCTGGATGCCGACTGCGCCGAGTGCTACAACAAGCTGGCCGCCATTTACCTGAAGCAGGAAGACTTCGGCCGGGCCATTCCACTGCTTGACCGCTATCGGGAGATGAAGCCGGATCAGGCCATGACCTACTTTTACCTGGGAGTTGCCTACGACCGGCTGAGGCACTATCGTAAGGCCATCCCGCTGTACGAGAAGTTTTTGGAGTTGGACCAGGGCCGGCACGATCGCGAGAGCTTTCAGGCCCGCCAGCGGATGAAGGGCCTGAAGAAAAGGGCGGGGGTAAGGTAACTTGAAACCTATGGCCTCGATCGACGCCGTGGCCGGGCTCTGGAGGTGGCGCCGTCCTGTACCGGAAGGGAGCCGGCGGCGCTGGGGCTGGGTCCGGTGTCTGGCGGTTTGGCTGGCGATCCTTTCCCTGACGGCGCCCGTCCTTGCCCTGGACTCCAAGCTGGCGCGCAAGTACCAGAACCAGCAGGGCAAACTGAGACGACATGGCAACAGCGTCAAGAAGGTGAAGATCCTGATCAAGATGTCGGCCATCGACCTGGAAATCGTCAGCCGCAGGGTCAGGAAGGGTCTTTTCTCCGAAGCCGATCGCATCCTGGGACGATACGTCGGCGCCGTCAGCCAAGCCGAGCAGGTCCTGAAGGACTCCAAGCGGGACCCTCAGCGCAAGCCCGGCGGGTTCAAACATCTGGAGATTTCCCTGCGAAAGCAACTGCGGCAACTGGCCGACCTCCGGGACCTCTACCCCTTTGATCGGCAAGAGACCATTGACCGCATCATCGCTTGCGCCGAAGCTGTCAAGCAACGCATGATTGCGGCCCTGTTCGGACCCGACAACACTGGCCGCTCGGGGGGCGGGTCCGCCGGGGCCGGACAGGCAGGGACAGCGGACGGGCCCTCCCTGTGCCAGCCTGAATGAGAGCATGAGAAAAGGATCCCATCGTGCATTTGGCGGTCGTTCCCGGTGGCAGCGGGTTCCACGCCCCGGCTGGGTGGCTGCCGTCGCGGGTTGGGTGCTCCTGCTCCCGGCCGCCGAGGGGCTCTGTTCCCGCACCGGCGACTATCTCAGCTCTGAGGAGATCGACAAGGTTCGAGACTCTCAGAAGCCCCATCAGCGGATGTCGGTTCTGAACGACATTTTCAAGCGCCGCATGGAAGGCGCCATCGCCAGTTGGGAGGCTGCTGAGGCTCGGGACGGCAGTGCTCATGCCGAATCCAAGCGCCAGGACGGCGGTCCGTCCGAGTCCGGCCGGTCTCTTTCCTTCAGGGAATGGTTGGAAGAGGTGGCGATGTGCCTGGAGGACATCGACACCAACCTGGAGAGCTACCCCCTGGATCGGCCCTTGAGCGTTTGGGACCTGGAAACGGGCCGGCCCGTTCGCATGAATCACAAGAAGTTCCGCAATGCCTTGAAGAAGCTGCGGGACTCCCTGACCGAGTTCGACCGCTGGCTGGCCGGCAAGCTGGACCGAATGGAAGGGTCCGAGGGTCAAATGGCGGAGGAGATTGCCGATTTCCTGTCGGACCTGGCCGAGGTTTTGGAAGAGACCATTGAGCTGGCCGGCGGGGACATTCAGGATGTGGCTCCGGCGGAGCGCCGGGCCAGGCCATGAGGGACGATGAGCACCCAGCCCGAGGAAAACATTCGCCGCGGGGTTTTGACCCGCATTTCTCACCAGGGGGTAGCACTCTGGAGAAAAGTGCAGGGGGCGAGGTATGTTTTTGGCGTGATTTTGGAGAGGCAGTGCGTTCTGGAAGGATGCTACTAAACCGCCGCCTACGCGGCTGCGTCAGCGGTGGATACGACGTCCATGGGCTCACGCCCACGGCTAAGTGCTGGCGCGGCTACGCCGCTTTATAAGGAAGACCTGTAGGGGACGTTTCCTCGGGTGAGCCACGCCGACCGCGGCTTCACCGCTCTCCCCAAAATCACGACACTGCAGGGGGGCAGGATTAATAGAATAGTCCCCGGGCGCCAGCCCGGGGTTCGAGTAAGCCGCGAATGCGGCGTCCGCACTTAGCCGTGGGCGTAAGCCGGGGGCGGGCCGGGCGGAGGCCAGGCACGCGCCATTGGAAAAGGGCAGCTCCATCCCCCGAGCCGCGTAGGCGGCGGCAGCAATCATCCCTGGTGTTCGATCCCAAGCCAGCCCAGGCGCGCCCAGTGCAGCCTGTACCCTGAAGGCTCTCCCCAAAAGCGCTGCAAGATGCTAAAGATAAACACTTTCCCAGCCGATGCCCAGCCCCCTGGTGAGAAATGCGGGTTAGCCCTTTCGCAAATCGGCCGGATCTTTGGCGAGGCGTACCGCGAGCTTGAAAGGGAACGGCCCTGCCCGCCGATTCGGGTCGAGTACTACGGCTTTGTGGGAATCAACCACACCGTTCGACTCAGAGAGGGCCGGCTCCTGGTTCGGCTCAGCGATCTCTTCAAGCGAGCGCCGGCGCCGGTGCTGGAGGCGTTGGCCGCCATCCTGCTGGCCAAGTTGTACCGGCGCAACCTGCCCCGGGCGGCTCGGGCGGTCTACCGGGAATACAGCAACTCTCCGGAAATGAGGCGCAAGGCCCAGGTCTCCCGGCGCAAGCGCGGGCGCAAGCTGCTGGCCGGCCCCGCGGGCAGTCGTTACCATCTGACGGCTCTGTTCGACGATCTGAACCGGCAGTATTTCAAGGGGCGCCTGCCTCTTGTCCGCCTGGGGTGGAGCCTGAGGAAGAGTCGCAGAATCCTGGGTCACTTCGATCCTTCCCACCGGACCATCACCCTCAGCCGGTGGTTGGACCGTCCCAGGGTTCCGGAAGTGGTGGTGCGTTTCGTTCTCTTTCACGAGATGCTGCACGCCAAGCTTCTGGCCCGCTCCTGTTTCGATGTCAGGAACCCGCACTCCCGCCGGTTTCGGGAGGAGGAGCAGACCTTTCGCGGGCATGACGAGGCCAGGAACTGGATCCGGACCTGTTGCTGAGCACGGCGGTTGTGAACACGGAGGTGTGCAATGTGCTCCAAACGCGGATTCCGTGGCTTTTGGGCGGATTCAGGAGACCTTTTTCACAGGCTTTTCCACAGCATCTGTTGAAAACGGTTCCGGCCCGCTGGTGAGAAATGCGGGCAGCTAGCAAGATCAGGGAGCTTTGGAGTGAAGAGACTGACACCCCAGCAGCAACGCTTTTTCCAGGACGAGGGCTATCTGGGCTTCGGACCCTTTCTGGAGGAGGATCGGGTCCGGCGGATCGGCGAAGCCATCGAGGCCATTGCCAGCGGCGAAGTGGCCTATCCGCCGGAGTTGATTCGCTGGGAGCCGGGATCGCAAGGAGCGGACCTGGGCCGAAGTTCCGAGCGGAAGAAATTCGTCTATCAGATCCGCTACCCTCACCGCCACCTTCCGCTTTTCATGGAGCATGCCAGAGACCCGGCGGTGCTGGACGTGGTGGAGGATCTGTTGGGACCCGACCTGGTGCTCTACAATACCCAGGCCCTGCTCAAGCCGGCATTCCACGGGGCATCTCAACCCTGGCACCAGGACGCGGCCTACTGGCCGATTCGGCCCATGAAGCTGGTGAGCTGCTGGATTGCCATAGACGAGGCCACGCTCGGGAATGGCTGCATGCGCTTTATCCCGGGAAGCCACAAGCTGGGCTTGGCCGAGCATCGGAGCGGCCGGCCCTTGTCGGCGGCCAGCGGAGGAACGGCGGCCGCCGTTCAGGAAATCGAGGTGGAGGAATCCCGGGCGGTGGCGGTGCCTGCCAGGCCGGGGCACGGTTCCCTGCATCATTGTCTGACCCATCACGGGACTCCGCCCAACCGCACCCCCCATAGGAGGCGGGCCATCATCTGCCACTATATGCCCCTGGATTTCCGCTACACCGGTCCCGAAGAGGAGCGGCCGCAGTTCCAGGTGGTTCGCGGAAGGCGCAGCGGCGAAATTATCTGACTCTTCCGCCCGCAAAGGGCCGAGCCCGCATTTCTCACCGGGTCGCTGGACACATCATGAAAAGCAGTTTGTTTTCAGCAGTTTGTTGGATCTTTTTTGACGGCTTGCGATTACACACGGTGCTGGGCGCGCCCTGGCTTGTCTTTTTCCCTTCAGCGCGCACATGCTCCCTCGCATGGTGTTCCGGCTACGCTCTTCGGTCGCGAGCACGCGCTGAAACAAAGAATCCGGCGCCATTGTCACGCCCCCCGGTGAGAAATGCGGGCTAGGAGGTGCACGTGAGTCACAACGGAAAGGCCATCGGCGGTGTCGTTCCCATCATTCCGGTTCCCTTCGACGCCGGGGAGTCGGTGGATGAAGGCGCCTTGCGGCGGCTGGTCGACTTCGCTGTCGCCTGCAAGCTGGATGCCATTTGCCTGCCCGCTTACGGAAGCGAGTTCTACAAGCTTTCCGAGGAGGAAAGGACCCGGGTGGTGGCGCTGGCGGCCAATCAGGCGGCGGGTCGGTTGCAGGTGGTTGCCCAGTGCAACCACGGTTCCTCCAAGGTGGCCTGTGCGCTGGCAAGATCCAATCTCGCGGCCGGGGCGGACCTGATCTCCATTGCCATTCCCCGGCAGTTTCCGCTGCCGGACGAGGATCTGTTGAGGTTTCTGGCGGCCGTCCTCAACAGCAGCCCGGCTCCCTGCCTGGTTCAGGATTTCAACCCGGGCGGCCCCACGCTGAGCGCCGCCTTCCTGACCCGGCTGCGGTCGGAGTGCCCCAATCTGGACTACCTGAAGTTGGAAGAGCCGCTCAGTGCCTCCAAGGTGGCGGCAATGGTCGAGGCCACTGCGGGAGAGGTGGGCGTCCTCACCGGTTGGGGCGGGCTGTACATGCTGGAGTTGATCCCGGCGGGGATCTGTGGTTTGATGCCGGGCTTGGGCCTGGCCGACCTTCTGAACCGGATATTCTGGCTGGCCAAGGAGGGGGACTCCGACCAGGCGTTTCACTTTTTCGAGAAAATAACTCCGCTGCTGTTCTTTTCTCTGCAACACCTGGAGCTCTACCACTACTGCGAAAAGCGTTTGCTCCAGGCCAGGGGGTGGCTGGAGGACGCCCGCTGCCGGCAGGCCGCCTACCAGCCGGACGCCTTTACCCGGGGGCATTTCGAACGCCTCCTGCAGCGGGCGCTACGGACGTTGGAGGAGGCCGGACTTACCTGAAACAAAACCTGTTTCACTCTCGTATGATCCGCCCCGTCGTGGGGGGCGGGGGCCCGACTTACCTGAAACAAAAGAAAAAAGAGTTATCCACGAAGGGCCACGAAGAACGACGAAGGGCCACTAAGGCGTTGAGGTTAACCGCGACGGGATGCCAAGGTCGCGAAGGGATGGTCGATTTCTGATTGTTTCAATCTTGTATGATCCGGACGGCACGGCGGGGCAGGGCTCGCGGACAAACGGGAGTTTCCCAAAGGGCGCCGGTCGGCTCGCAGAGAAGTCGCCCGCCGGATACCCCCCGGCGCACCATCGGGACAGCACCCCCCGGGAGCGCGGGCGTCTCGCCCGCATGCTATCCCTTGGGTTGCCGCTCAGTTTCCCTGCGATGCGGCAGCCCGCCCCTCCTGCCGGTGGAAATCGCATGGGCCCGGCCGAAGCAGAGCCATGGCGCCGTTGCCGTTCGATCCGGGTCGAGGAGATGGGTGAGGCTATACCAAGATTTGTGCGGGCGGGACGCCCGCGCTCCCGGGGGGCTTTCTCCCATGACGTCGTGACACCAACGTCACAATAGTGCAGAAGCATTCGGGCGCCGCTCGTCATTGAAGGAACTCCATCCGTATTCGTGCCTATTCGTGTCCATTTGTGGTTCGTCTTCATTTCCAGAACGATTACGCCCGGCTGTTTCTCCTCTGTATGATCCGCACGGCGGGGGCCGGACTTGCCTGAAACAAAAGAAAAAAGAGTGATCCACGAAGGGCCACGAAGAACGACGAAGGGCCACTAAGGCGTTGAGGTTAACCGCGACGGGATACCAAGGTCACGAAAGAATTATCGATTTCCGATTGTTTCACTCTCGTATGATCCGCCCGGTAGGGCGGGGGCGACACTTGCTTGAAACACTCCTGTTTCACCCGGTACAAGCCGCCCAGATGAATGGGGCGGGGACGTGGCTAAGTGAATAGTGGATAGTGGTTAGTAATTGGATCGACGGGTCAAGCATCTTGTCGACCTCGGCGCAAACCTTTAAGAAAGTGCAACCAAGTCATCAGGAGCTTGCCTGCTCCCGAAACGCTCAATTTGTTTGACACCAATCGAGATGGTTATCCACCAAGGACGCGATGTCACACCAAGGGCACAGAATTGCAAAAGTAACTTGGTGCTGCTTGAGGTTGAAGGAAGCCTCTCTGTCCTCTGGTCTATTCGTGTCGATTCGTGTTCATTCGCAGTTCGTCTTCATTAACGATCGGCCGTTTTTCCTCGAATGATCCGCATGGCAGGGCGGGGACCCGGCTAGTCACTATCCACTATCCACTAATAAGGAGATCATCGGTGAGAAAAAACAAACTCAAGCAACAGCTCAGGTCCGGTCAGCCCACGCTGGCGACCCATCTGCACAGCATCTGGCCCTCGGTGGTCGAGGTAGTGGGTCACACGGGCGTCTTCGACTACGTGGAGTTCGTGGCCGAATACGCACCCTTCGATCTGAATTCGCTGGACAATTTTTGCCGGGCTGTCGAGCTCTTCGACATGTCGGCCATCATCAAGGTGGATCAGGAACCGCGCGGGTTTCTGGCCCAGCGCAGCATCGGCTCCGGCTTTCAGGGAGTCCTGTTCTCGGACTGTCGAACCGTCGAGGACGCGCGGGAGTGCATCCGGGCGGTCAAGCCGGAGACCCCGGCGGCCGGCGGCCGTCACGGGGTGGCCACCCGCCGCATCACCTACATGGGTTATGGAGGGTCGCCGGAGTATGCTCAGGCCCTGGATGACACGGTCGTGGCTCTGATGATCGAAAAGAAAACGGCGGTGGATCATCTGGACGAGATCCTGTCCCTGGGCCGCATCGACATGATTCAGTGGGGTCCGGCCGACTACTCGCTCAGTATCGGGCGGCCCGGCGAGTGGCGCCAGCCGGACATCAAGGCCGTGGAGCGCCGGGTCATCGAAGCCGGTCTGAAGAGCGGCGTCCCCCCGCGGGCGGAAATCGAAAGCGTCGATCAGGCCAAGTATTACCTGGATCTGGGCGTGCGCCACTTTGCCCTGGGAACCGACGTCAAGGTTCTTTTCGACTGGCTGAAGGGGAACGGGGAAAATCTGAGGAAGGCGCTCTCGGGATCCTGAGCGGCGGGTCGAACGGAAATGCCGCCGGGCTGTCGCAGCTTGCCCGGGGTCTCGGCTTCAGTGCTGCAGGACGCCGGCCACGTAGCTCAACAGGTCTCCCTGACTCCTGGAGACTTCCTTGAGCCGTCGATAATCCCCCCCGAGCTGACAGAGCTGGAAGACGGTGGGGCAGGTGAGCTGGGCCGAGTCGATGCCGGCAAGGTGCTGGAGAGATACCTCGACGGCTTCGGGATAGCGTTGGATTCTTGCCAGCAGCCCGACCAGAACCTGGGCCGGATTGAAGTCCTTCTCCTCCCCCGTTTCCTGGGAGAGCTTTCCGCGAAAATGGGCGACGGCCCGGTCGACGTCCTGTCCCAGAAGGGCCCGCAGATAGAAGGCATAGTCGCCGTAGCCGTCGAAGGGCGGAGTCCCGCGGTACTGGAATTCGGAAGACAGGCGGGTCCCGTACTCGGCCAGCTCGAGTATCAGTTTCAGCGTCTCCGGGTCTTCCAGGTCCAGGCTCATTTGAACCACCGAGAGCAGGTGGGAGCTGTCCACGTAGTAGCTGAATTTTCCAAACAGCCAGTCCCGATCCTGGATCAAGGCGGTGACACAGGAGGTCTCGGGGGTTTTCCCCTCTTTCTCGGCGATGGTCCGTTTCAGATTGTCCAGCACCTCGCCGTGGAGCGTGCGGACCAGCAGGGCCACGCACTCGGCCCGCCCCTCTTCCGCCGGATATTGCTGCATGCCGGTGATGGCCCGGCAGGTTCCATAGCTTTGCAGGAGCAGCTCGAAACCCTTGCGGGGGTTGACCCGTTCATAGAGGGCGATCTCGATGATGGCGGCCATCTCCTCTCGGGGCTCCAGCTTCTCGATGGCGGCGGCCACGGGTCCGGTCTCACCGATGGCCCGAAAGTAGGGCCAGGCCAGCTCGATGGCACCGTCTTCCAGGAAGAGTTGACCCACTTCGCGGGCCGCTCCAATCTGGGCCTGGTGGTAGGGGGTCGCCTTTTCCTTGGGGAGTTCCGCTTTGGAATCGACCTCGATGAGTCCCAGGCCCAACTCGTGGCGCTTCTTCATCAGGCGGGCGTTGAAGATCAGCGGATACTGCTTCTCCTGGCGAAATCGTTGGATCATCAGCTCGAATCCGGCCTCCGAGCCTGAAGATGTCAGGGTTTTTTCAACTGCGTCAAACTGGTCGTCGCTCATGAGCCTGTCTCTAAGAGGTATGCTAGTTGGGCTTGACGGAGCCGGCTGTGCCGGCTGCCCGCCTGGGAATCATACCATTGCTGACCGGCCCAGGGGGAGGGGATTGCAGCATTGCCGCGCCCCGCGCGCCTCTCATCGCAACCGGTACGGGGCAACCGGCCAGGTCAGCCCGCCAGCCGGATGGCAAGGCTCCTGCCGGCAGGACATTTGAAGGTGGGCGTTTTCCCCGTCCGCCATTCAGGAAAGGGGTTTCTCAACCATGAAGCGATTCCAGTCGTCCCTCCTGGCCGTTTTCTTGTCGGCCGCCTGGGCTTGTCAGCCCTCCACCGGCAGCCGGGGTCACCGCCAGCCGGTCGGGAATGAGATCGTCACCGTCGCCGGCAACGGGTCGGCGGGCTATTCCGGAGACGGCGGCCCGGCCGTGCAGGCTCAATTGAACCAGCCCTTCGGCGTGGCTCGGGGTCCGGACGGTCACCTCTATATTTGCGACACCGGGAACCATGTGATCCGCAGAGTCGCTTCCGATGGGACCATTGCCACCGTGGCCGGGAACGGGGAAGCCGGCTATTCCGGGGACGGGGGCCCCGCCCTCGAGGCCGGCCTGAATGAGCCCTACGAGATTCGTTTCGACCGGGAGGGAAATATACTGTTCGTGGAGCGGGCCAACCACGTGGTGCGGCGGGTGGATCGCCAGACCGGCCTGATTTCCACCCTGGCGGGCACGGGTCAGGAAGGCTTCAGCGGAGACGGGGGGACGGCGGTCGAGGCCAGGCTCAACCAGCCCCACAGCATCCAGATCGGCCCGGAGGGGGACCTCTTCATCTGCGATATCGGCAACCATCGAGTTCGGAAGGTCGGTATCCGGGACGGCCGCATCCGGACCTTTGCCGGAACCGGGGAGCAGGGAAAGACCCCCGACGGGGCCGCTCTTGCGGGGACCCCGCTCAACGGGCCTCGGGCTCTGGATTTCGATGCCGGGGGCAATCTGTGGTTGGCCCTGCGGGAAGGCAACGCGGTCTATCGCATCGACATGAAAGCCAGGTCCATCCACCACGTGGCCGGGACCGGGGAGCGGGGATTCACCGGTCATGGGGAGCCGGCCGTCCAGGCCCGGCTGTCGGGTCCCAAGGGATTGAGCCTGGGTCCGGACGGCAACGTCTACCTGGCGGATACCGAGAGCCACTCCATCCGAATGGTGGACCGCAACCGGGGCACGCTGGAGCTGGTTGCGGGTACCGGCGAGCCGGGCGATGGACCCGAGGGAGACCCCTTGAACTGCAGAATGGGCCGCCCCCATGGAGTTTTCGTGGATAGCGACGGCTCTATTTTTGTGGGGGACACCAATGCCCACCGGGTTCGGGTGATCCGTTCCAAGAGGCCCCGGGAGGGCTGACCCGGCCGGCACTCGGCCTGGTTGGCAGCGGCCCGGAACGGCCCACCGGCAACCGCCTTTACAAGCCGCTTTCTCCATGTTACTCTGCGGGACGTGTTGGAGCCCGCCGGGCCGCGGGCAACCAGGCCCTCGACAAGAACCGCCCGGCAGGAACGGGGGCTGTCTCTTTTTGCCGGCCGGTCCTTGCGGAAGCTCCAATGCCACCCGCCCGATCCCACCGAAGGGGCTGTAGCTCAGCTTGGGAGAGCGCCTGACTGGCAGTCAGGAGGTCGTGGGTTCGATCCCCATCAGCTCCACCAGATTCCCATTATTGGCCCAGAGGCCGGCCGTCAAGAACGGACTGGTCGCCGACCAGCGGACTTGGTCCGGGTTCGTGAAAGAGAAGGAAGCCTCTCACGACGCGGCCGTAGGCCGGGCCTGCCGGGCGGAGATCGAGGCTTTGGCCAGGCAGGGTGCGAAGGTCCGGCGGATCCGGATCGACGCCGAACTGAAAAGCGTCCTCGCCCGACGAAGCGAAACGGCGCGAGCACGAGAGGGCAAGGCTGAAGCCGACCGGGAGCGGCGGCTGGCGGCAGCCGAGCTTCAACTCCCGATCGACAGGGATGGCCACGTCCTGGTCCCGGATGCACAGCTGGATTACACGGACGCTGCCGGTCAAATCGGCTCTTTCGGGGGAGGCTCCGGACGGAGGTGAGGAGGCGGCGGCCGTGGCGAAGACCCCGCCTCGGTCGAAATCTGAGGATAGAGAACTCATGCGCCCCTGGAAAATCAGCTTCGGTCTCACCATCACTCTGGCAGCCCTGGGTGTCCTGCTCGGCATCCTCTCAACCTCCGGATACGGCCGGCAACGGTTGAGGGATCAGATGAAGAGGCTGTTCGCCTGCTCGATATCCCTGATCTACCGGGGAGACGGCAAGGCCGTCAGGACCAGATCCCTGATAGACGATCACGCTACGTTCCGGTGGGATTACAAGCAGCCGGCGGCGTCGGCACTGTTCTCCTCTGAAATCACCCTCGGCTATGTAGTGTCTGGCAGACACTAACTACACGTCCACGGCGTTTGTAATCTTCAAAGCCGCTTACTCAAAACAGAGAGCGGTGATTCTGTGTAACCTTTTTTGGGGGTTCCTTGTTCCGACTTTTTGATATGTTCCCCGTTTGTGGTACATTGTCAGCGAACAAGATGGGGAGGTGCCCAAATGGCCAAGACCGAAATGATCCGTGCCCGTGTTGAACCGGAGTTGAAAAGCCAAGCCGAAGAGGTTTTCTCGGTTCTCGGTTTGTCCCCAACCGAGGCGATCACTCTGTTTTATCGACAGGTGACGCTGCATCACGGTTTGCCGTTCGCTGTGAAGGTTCCCAATGCCGAGACCATCGCGGCGTTGCGGCAGGCCCGCGCTGGAGAGGGCCTCACCGAATACGCCGACCTGGAGGATCTCAAAGCCCGTCACGGTTGATCCATGCGCCTGCTCACCACGAAGCGATTCGAGAAGGATCTCAAGCGTGGCAGGAAGCGCGGCAAGAATCTCGACAAGCTCTGGAGTGTCGTGGAACGGCTCCTGTCGAAACTGCCTCTTGACCCACGACATCGGCAGCACCGGTTAGCCGGGGACTGGTCTCCTTGCTGGGAATGTCATATCGAACCAGACTGGCTGCTGGTCTGGGACCAGCAGGACGAAACTCTCATCCTGGTTCGGACCGGAACCCATACCGATTTGTTCGATTGATTAGCCATCGCGTATATCTGCCATCTATGAGCGTCGGAATATAGAATGATAAAGTTATACCCTTAGAATCAATCATTTAATTTTAGTATATGGTAGTCATCAGCTCCACCAGATTCCCATCCAAAAGAGTCCGACCGCCCACCTGCACGTCAAGGAAACCGAATGGCGATAGAAACGTCGCCATTCCGACCCCTACAGGATCCTGCCGCGATACCTTCCGCCGGAACCGGCTCGGCGAGGCAAGATCATGTTATGATTCGATAGTTTTCCATCCGCGTTCTTGATGGCAACTGACAGGTTAACCACAACCGTTGTTGAAACCATCGGTTTTCAAGATTCCCCCGATGGTGGTTTCCGCCCCCTCCCAGGGGCAGACTACGGAGCAACTCGAGCGGCATTGCTATCGGCCGAGTTTGTGAGGATTGACGGAGAAAGCCAAGCAGTAGGACTCCAGGAAATAATCCGCTCGGGTCAGGACAACGGCGGCTCGGAGGTCCTCAAGGAAGGGGAGTACTATTATTTGCCGGATGCCGATGGCCGGGGGACCGTCGAAGAAGGTCGGGATGCGGGATTGTGCTATCCATTCTGCAATTGCTGAATGCCCGGGGAATCCGTGCCAGCGGAGCCGAACAGGTAGGCGATTCGCAGACATGGAGAGGGAGAAACGACGATGATGGACCATGGAGGTGAGGGTTGTCTGCGAGTCATTTTGGCACAACCGCGAGGCTTTTGCGCGGGTGTCGAGCGGGCCATAGACATCGTAGAGGCAGCACTTCGGAAGTTCGGGCCACCGGTATACGTGCGGCATGAAATCGTTCACAATCAGCGTGTCGTCGAGAATCTGAAGGCCAAGGGCGTGCGGTTCGTGGAGCAGATCGAGCAGATTCCAAGGGGGATGGTAGCCGTCTTCAGCGCTCACGGCGTGGCAGCGCAGGTCGAGCAGGACGCCACGGTGCGGGGGTTGCGCGCGATCGACGCCACCTGCCCACTTGTGTCCAAGGTGCACGCTGAAGGGCGGCGGTACTCCCGCAACGGCTACGACATCGTGCTGATCGGACATGAGAACCACCCGGAGGTTGAAGGCACAGTCGGGCAAATTCCAGGCAGGGTCCTAGTGGTCGGCGACGTCGAGGGGGTCGAGGCTCTGAAGGTACGCGATCCGGAGAAGGTGGCTTATATTACGCAGACGACGCTGTCGGTTGACGATACGCGTGAGGTCATCGCCGCTCTTCGGCGGCGGTTCCCGAAGGTCGTAGGGCCAGACGTCAAGGATATCTGTTACGCGACGCAGAATCGCCAAGCGGCTGTCCGAATGGCCGCCTCGATAGCGGATGTGGTTCTGGTAGTGGGCGCCCGCAACAGCTCGAACTCGAACCGGCTGTGCGAGGTGGCGAACGACGCCGGCGTGCCGAGCCATCTGGTCGAAGAAGCATCAAAGCTCGATCCGGCTTGGCTGGAGGGCAAGAAGAGCGTGTGCATTACGGCCGGCGCGTCCACTCCGGAGGAGTTGGTCTGGGAGGTCATCGGGAAGCTGCGGGAGTACGCACCGCTGGAGGTCTCAACCATGGACGGTATCGTTGAGAACGTGCACTTCGCGCTGCCGGATGGGCTCGATACCGACAGTCCAGGGCGGGAAAGCCAGGCGACTTGAAGGGTGAAGCGAGCGGTTGATCGGGGACACAGCAGTCCGCGATTGCACGCACCTGGTTAGCCCGAATTTCTCTCCGGGTCGCTGGATACACGATGAAAGACCGTTGATCTTCAGTACCTTATCCGAAGCAACCCGATAAATTTCGCCGGTCCGCCCATCGCTTCGCTCATAAGGAATCATCACTACGATGGCCGCAAGTCACTTGAACTCTTCGGCGGCGAGCGACATCGCATACCAGACGGAAATCCTGGAAGGTGTTGCTCGTACCTTTGCGCTCACGATTGCTCAACTGCCGCCCATCCTGCGCGAGGCGGTGGGTAACGCCTATCTCCTGTGCCGGATTGCGGACACCATCGAAGACGAACCGGCGCTTTCCCTGGCGCAGAAGCAGGCTTTCTCAGAACGATTCGCCGAAATCGTGGCCGGCCGAGATGACCCGGCTCCGTTTGCCCGTGAGCTCGGCGCATCGTTGTCCTCGTCAACCAGCGATCGCGAGGGGAATCTGGTCGCCAACACCCCGCGGGTTGTACGCGTCACTCAGCGCCTCAGCCTTGCGCAGCGGAATGCGATCCTCCGTTGCGTACGGATCATGTCGCGCGGCATGGTCGAGTTTCAGCGCAGCGCGAGCGCCGACGGCTTGCGGGACGTGGCCCAGTTGGACCGCTATTGCTATCACGTGGCGGGGGTGGTCGGCGAAACCCTGACTGCACTGTTTTGCGACTACTCCGACGAGATCGACAGACGGCGGGACGATCTGTTGGCGCTGTCGGTCTCCTTCGGTCAGGGACTGCAGATGATCAACATCCTCAAGGATATTTGGGAGGACCGGCGCCGCGGCGTATGCTGGCTGCCGCGAGACGTCTTCCGAGCGACCGGATTTGAACTGGGTTCCCTCTCTTCCGGAAAGGCCGATCCGGGCTTCGTCGAGGGACTGCTCGAGCTTGTGGCGAGCACGCACCACCACCTGGCAAACGGGTTGCGGTTTATCATGATCATCCCGGCCCACCAAACCGGTATTCGCCGTTCCTGCCTGTGGCCGCTGGCAATCGCGGTGCTGACCCTGAGGCGCATATACCGTAAGCCAACCTTCAGGAGCGGACGAGAGGTCAAGATCTCACGCCGCCAGGTGTGGGCGGCCGCCATCCTCACCAGTGCCCTGGTGCGTTCCAACTTGGCGTTGAATCTCCTCTTCAAGCTACTAACCTTCGGTCTTCCTCGAACGTCGGCGGCATGAGCACGACCTCCTCAAACGGAGCGACCGACAGCGATCTCGCCTACCAGGCGCAGTTGCTGCAAGACGTTTCACGCACCTTCGCTCTCACCATTCCACAGCTCCCCAATCGCTTGCGCTGGCCCGTGACCAACGCTTATCTCCTGTGTCGGATTGCGGACACCATCGAAGACGAGCCGGCACTCTCACTGGCACAGAAGCAGGCATTCTTGGAACGCTTCGTTCAAGTGATCGCCGGTCACGAAGATGCGGTTCCATTCGCGCGCGACCTCGGCGCATTGCTGTCGTCATCGACCACCGAGCAGGAGCGGGACCTGGTTGCGGGCTGTAACCGCGTGATCCGTATCACTGCAAGACTTCGCTCCAGCCAGCGCAGGGCGATCGTGCGTTGTTTGCAGATCATGTCCCGCGGCATGATGGAGTTCCAGCAGAACACCACCCCCGCCGGTCTGAAGGACCTTTCATGTCTGGATCGCTATTGCTATTACGTTGCGGGAGTTGTTGGCGAGATGCTCACCAAGTTGTTCTGCGACTACTCCGCCGAAGTCGACAAGCAACGAGAGGATCTGTTGGCATTGTCGGTGGCCTACGCCCAGGGACTGCAGATGACCAACATTCTCAAGGACCTTTGGGACGACAAGCGGCGTGGCGCGTGTTGGCTCCCGCGAGACGTGTTCAGGGCGTCGGGTTTTGAGTTGGATTGGCTGTCCCCCGGCAAGGCCGATCCGAGGTTCCTCGACGGGTTCTTCGAGCTGGTGGCGATCACGGGGTGCCAGCTCCGGGACGGATTGCAGTACATTCTGCTCATTCCCGCCCATGAAACCGGCCTCCGCCGATATTTGCTATGGAGCCTGGGCTTGGCCGTGCTCACCTTGCGCTCCCTGTACACGACGCCTTCTTTCAGGAACGGCCACAACATAAAACTGTCGCGGTTGAGTGTAGCTGCCCTCATTGTCTTGACCAGCACTCTAACCCGGTCGGATTCTGCCTTGAAGCTCCTGTTCAAGACGGTCACCCGCGGCCTGCCCTGCGCCGGGCAGCCGCAAGCGGCCAACTCCTCGCATGCTGGACGGTGAGGATGGAAGTGTGTCCGCGCGACTCCGCATTCGTCATGGTCCACGCTTGACAATCGACACGATCGACAGGATGAACCAGATGGTTTTCTGTCTCTATTGTCCTATCCATCCTGTTCATCCATGTTCCATGATTTTCCGCAGGTCAATCAGCAGTTTGCTACAGGTTAGCCTCGCCCCCGCCCCATACGACGGGGCGGATCATTCGAGAATAAACGGCCGATCGTTAATGAAGATGAACCACGAATGGACACGAATAAACACGAAGTTCGTGGAATCTTTTTGCCTTTTCCTGGAAATCCTTTCTCCCCTGTCCGACCCTTGGCGGATCCCTCTCAAGCCTTCTCCAACCCCTTAGTGGCCCTTCGGGGTGCTTCGTGCCCCTTCGTGGATATCTTTTTTTGGGCTTTGCGGATAACGCTCAAGTGTTTCAGGCAAGTTCGGCCCCCGCCTTGCCGGGCGGATCATACGAGAGTGAAACAATCGGAAATCGACAATCCTGTCGTGACCTTGATATCCCGTAGCGGTTAAACTCAACGCCTTAGTGGCCCTTCGTCGTTCTTAGTGGCCCTTCGTGGATAACTCTTTTTCTTTTGTCTTTTTTCTGTTGTTTCAGACAAGTCCGGCCCCCGCCTTGCCGGGCGGATCATACGAGAGTGAAACAATCGGAAATCGACAATCCTGTCGTGACCTTGATATCCCGTCGCGGTTAACCTCAACGCCTTAGTGGCCCTTCGTCGTTCTTAGTGGCCCTTCGTGGATAACTCTTTTTCTTTTGTCTTTTTTCTGTTGTTTCAGACAAGTTCGGCCCCCGCCCCCCACGACGGGGCGCATCACTCAGAGGAAAAACAGCCGTTCGTCAATGAAGACGAACCACCAATGAACACGAATAGGCACGAGGACTGATCGACCTCCTTCAACGACAACTGGCGCCAAAATGCTTCTGCACTTTTGTCCCGTTGGTGTGACCATGTCATGGGAGGAAGCCCACCCGGGAGCGCGGGCGTCCCGCCCGCACAAATCCTCTCGCAGCTTCGGCCATCTCCTCCACCGGAATCAACCGGCAGAGGCGCCCTGCCTCTGCTTCGGCCGGGCCCATGCGGTTCCCGCCGGCAGGGCGGTCGGCTGCAACATCCCACTGAAGCTCAGCGGCGGCCAAAGGGACAGGATGCGGGCGGGACGCCCGCGCTCCCGGGGGTGTCGTCCCGATGGTGCCGTGGGGGGTGTCTGGCGGGCGACTTCTCAGAAAGCCGACGTGCACCCTTTGGGAAACTCCCGTTTGCCCGCGAGTCCAGCCCCCGCCCCCCACGACGGGGTGGATCATTCGAGAGTGAAACAACGGACCTTCATGGCTTTTGGGAAGTAGGGACATGTCCCGTTAAACCGGTTTGTTGTATTAGGGAACATCGATAGACAGGATAAACAGGAAATACAGGTGGATAACTTTTCCCCCTTAGTGTCTTTCTTCGTGGCCCTTCACGGACCCCTTTCGAGTCTTTCCCAACCCCTTGGAGTCCCTTCGCGGACTAATCTTTTGCCCCCTTAACAGATCCTTTAGCGCCCTTCGTGGAAATCAATTCCCCCTTCCCGACCTTTGGCGGAGCCCTCTTGTGGCTTCTCCAACCCCTTCGTGGCCCTTCGCCGTTCTTCGTGGCCCTTCGTGGATATCTTTTTTTGGCCTTTGTGGATAACCCTCAATTGTTTCAAATAAGTCGGTCTGAGGCACAGCCTCGCTAGAAATTGTAGATCAAGCTGAAAGAAAAAAAGCCGTCGCGCCGCGGCTCATGGAGGATGTCGGATTCGTCCACGCCGGGAAACGCGATCGATTCCACGCTGAGCGACCACCGGTCCGTGATCCGCCGGTTGAATTCCAGAGTCACGACACGTGAGGCGCGGGTTGCGTCGAACATGATGCCGGCCGGCAACTCAGTCCCCTTGACATCATTTGGCGCCCACCGCGTGGCAACGAAGACATCGTTATCGAAGGCATTGGTCGCGTTGCGTCCCCGCCCATCGTAGTTCCATTCGCCCAGAAGGCTGAGGTCGTGGGCCGATCCCCAGACCGAATAGAACGTGTATTCGAACCCGGTGACCAGTGCTCCGTAGTTCTGCTCCACCCCCCGAATGTTACGCGCGCCGGACCTCCGGATAGCTTCGAGCTTGAGTAGCCAGGCGTCGAGCGTGAGCTGCGCGTCCAGACCCAACTGGCGGATCTGCCCGTAGTAGGGCCGCAGAAACGCAACGCCCCGTGAGTTCATCTCCGGCTGGAGAAAAGGTTCGCGGCTGGTGCCGTCGAAGACGCTGGCGCCGATGTCCAGGGGCCCGAAACTGTGGCTGTAACGGGCTGCAACATCGAAGTGCCATTGCTTGGTGCGGCTCTCATAGAGAGGATTCTCGTCGTCGACGACCAGCGAGTAGCGAAGGCGACCCCCCGGACCCGGAAAGGTGCGGGGGCGGTGATAGGGCAGGCCAAAGACCTCGACCACGCCCCAATTTCCGGACCAGGTGAGATGGGCCATCGGCTGGCCCAGTTTTTCTTCTTCGTCGGGGTGTTCGATCAAATCGGTCTGGTTGATGATATCGACCAGGTGGCGCGATTCGGCCACTCCCCAGAACACCCGGTCGACACCCAGGCGCAGCTCCCATTCACCACTGCCGATTTGTCCGAACACCAGCAGATAGGCTTCTCGCAGGTCGGCATGGGTTCGGCGAGGGTCCGCGCTGTCGTAGCGGAAAAACGGGGTCAGCGAGAAGCTGCGGCCGCGGGCGTCCTCAAGATGGAATTCCGGCTCTGCCACGATGCCGCTGGCATGCCCGCTCTGCTCCGGAAAGGCTCCGGACTGGGGATGCCAGCGCCCCTCGAGGCTCACGCGCCCGGAAAAATCGTAGTCAACGATCGGGGCCGGCGATCCTGGCGCTACCCCGAACACGGTCACCCACATCGAAACGAGAACGATGTCGATAAGGGCCGCGCGCCACCGCATCAACGGATTCGTCTCAAGCCTGTCCGTGTGAAGTCGTTGCCATTCAGATTGTTCTGGAATTGAAGTTCCGTCCACGTCAGAGTTGTGCTTTTGCCGGTGATGTGATTGACCATCGTCATCTCGCTGGCATACCAGTAACGGTCCAGATACTGGCGGTAGTCTGCAACGGTAAGCGTCTTCAGGTGGGCATTCTTGCGGTCGTAGTAGTGTACCTTCCAGACGCGCAATTCCTTCTGGTCCTGCCAGACCTCCTGACGGCTGTAGCCGGAACGCCGGTCCACCGGGATGCGTTCCGAGACGGTGCAGGTCAGATCGCCGCACGGTTCCTCGCGCAGGTAACGATAGGTAAACTTCTCCACCTCCGGAGTGCCCATGTCTTCGTAGGCGAATTCGCTGCCCATGAAGGAGCCGGAACGGTTCGACGAGCTGATTCGCTTGACCCGTCGCAGCGCCGGCAGATAGATCCACTGTTCGTCTTCTTTCTCTCTGTGGGCGTGAATCAGCAGCGCGGTTCCCTTCACGTCGCGCGGCTCATCGAACACGAACAGGTTCTTGTCTCCGTCTCCAGGCACCTCCAGAACCTGCAACCGCAACTGGCGCCGACTCTCCTGCCCTCCCCGGTTGCGGAGCACCATGGTCTGACGCGCGGTAAAATCGCCGAAGCCCACGCCCCGTGTACGCGCGTCCAACGCGATATTGAGCCCTCGTTTCTCTGGGTCCGCCTGCTGGCTCAGAGCCGGAGTCGGAGCGGACAAACACGCCCAAACAGCCAGACACGTCGTGAAAAACAAGAATGACGGGCGGCGGAAACAAGGGCGGTTCATGATTTTTCTCCATCGATGGCCATCAGCAGGGGCGGGAGCAGCAGAAAATCGGCGAGAAGCGCAAAACCCAGCGTGATGGCGATTAGCAGGCCCAGCACGGAGCTGACCTGGAATCCCGATGAAGCAAACACCAGAAAACTTGCCGACAACACCGCAGTCGTGGTCCACAACGCGTGACCAACCGTCCGGAAGGTGATGCGCACCGACTCGGCCGCGGAGGCGCCCCCGCGGCGGGCTTCCAGGTACTTGCTCATGAAATGAATGGTATCGTCAACCACGATGCCGAACGCGACGGCACAGACAACCGAAGCGGAAAGACCCACCTGACCGACCAGATAGCCCCACAGACCGAAGCTCATGGCCGCGGGAATGAAGTTGGGAAGCAGACTGGCCAGACCGAAGCGCACGCTTTTGAACGCGCCGACAAGGATCAACGAGATCAGGGCCATGGCCACAATCGTGCTCCGCAGCATGCTCTCGATGTTTCTCTGGGCCAAGTGAGCGAAGATCATAGTGACGCCCGAGGCCTCCCCGGTCAATCCGGGTGCGTTGGCCCCAACCCACTCCCGTGCGCGCTGGTCCAGCTCGCGCAGACCCCGTGCGGACGCATTGGCCGCCACGGTCATTCGCGTCGCCGACTTGGCGACGTCAACGCGGTCGTTCAAGTCGTTGCCAAGCGGCAGCGACAGCTCATACAGCAGCAGGTTCTGCGCCGCCAGTGCCGGATCCTCCGGTATCCGATAGAAGGCGGAGTCGTCGCCGTGCATGTTCTTGTTCAGGCGTTTCATAACGTCGGGAAACGACTGAACGAAGTTCACTTCCGGCTGGGCCCGGTACCATTCGGCGAAGGCGTCGGCCATACGCAGATAGGTTGGATCGGTGATACCGCCTTCACGCCTCGAGTCCAACGAGTATTCGAGCATATCCAGTCCGGTCAGGTTTTCGATGACGAAGTCGGTATCGTTGCGGAAACTGTAACGCTGATCGAAATAACGCGTCCAATTGTCGCTCAGCTCGACGCGCGGAATGCCGGCAACGAGGACCACTGCCAGAATGGATACCACCACCAGCAGGACCTTGCGGCGTGCCACAACGAACGCGCCGAAACGGTCGAAGAAGACAGGACGGTCATCCGGAGTCGGTGTCGGGTGCAACGGCAGAATCGAAAGCATGGCCGGCAGAAACGTCATCGAGTAGACGAAAATGCACAACAGGCCGAACGCCACCATATTGCCCAGAACGTGGAAAGGTGGGGAATCCGAGGCATTCAGGCTCAGAAATCCGATCGCGGTCGTCAGCGCGGCCAGGAAGACCGGGTAGGCATTGATCCGAAGCGAGTTGCGGATCGCCTCCTCTCGACTCTGCCCTCCCCGGAGGCCCGCCAAGGTACTGGTGACTATGTGGACCGCGTGCGCGATGGCAATGGCCATGACGATTATCGGCACGCCGGCGCTGGCGGGGCTGAAGACCTGGCCGGTCCAACCGGCGAAACCCATGGTGCCGGCGATGATGAGCACCAGCACGGTCACGATCGCCAGGGTTGCCAATATCGAGTGCAAGAGCAGGGCCGAGCTCACCACGATGATCAAGAACACGATCGGCACCAGCGTCTCCAAGTCGGCTGCGGTAGCCGCAGCCAGCACTCGATTCATGACCACGTCGCCGGTCAGGTAATAGGAAATGTCGGGATGGCGCACCCGGGCCTCGGTGAGCAGGAAATTGATGGTCAGCCCGCCCACGCGTCCGTCAGTGGAAACCAGGCGCCCGACCACGCCGACTTCCTCGAGCGCGATCGACTCGATGCGTGCAAGGGCGGCGTCACTCAACGAGCCGGCGTCCTCGACGAGCGGCCCGACCGTCAGGTCGTCTTCTCCGAACGCCTCGCTGTGGGTATGGTTGGTAAGCGAATCCACCCGGGTGGAGTGGGGCGTGCGCCACGCGGCTTTGGTCAATTCCTCGATGGCGCCCAACACCTCGCGTGTGAACACCGAGCCTTCCCGCGGCGCCACGGCGATCAGGGCCGTATCCGACGAGGCGTAGGTGTTTCCCAGCGCGTCGAAAGCCGCCAGTTGCGGGTTGTCTTCGCTGAACAGGATGCGGTAATTGTTGGTGACGGTGATGGCAGGGGCGCCCGAGGCAAGGATCAATACGACGATCAGAGCGACTCCGACGACCAGCCACCGGCGGCGGAGAATAACGTCAACGTATCGATCCAATAGCACGACAGTGCGTTACAGTAGATCGTTACTGATCGCTGCTCGACCCGACTATCTGAAAGCCGGACAGACCCAAACCACACCCATCTTATACCGACCACCGATTATACGGACTATCGAAACACGGAGAAGCTGAAAAATTTAGCCATGGGTGTGACCTGATGTTCCGTTCACCGGGGGATTGAAACACCCACCCTACCGATGCCACAATAGGCGGGCAAGCGATGGGGTTGACTGGATGCCCCTTCAACAGGGGTTGATACTCTGAGTCCTCTGAGGTGGACCAGGTCGTCGATCGCCCGGTTTCTTTTCCGGCGCGGGGCTTCCCAACACAGCCTCCCGTTCGGGACCAGCCAAGGCATTGAGGCCATTTCCCTTTCTGCTACTCGCCATCCTTCTTTCGGTGACCGGGTGCTTCCGCTCCGCGGCTCCTCCCCAGCGTCAGCACACGAGCACATCGCGAGCGTGATTGCCCCATCCCTGCCCGATGGCGTCGGGATCACCATCTGGAACGACGACTCCCAGACCTACTCGGAGCGGGCCGACATCCTCCGCAAGAACGGTCTTATGGGACTCGTTCTGGTGTTCGTCGCGCTGGCCCTGTTTCTCGAGATACGGCTCGCTTTGTGGGTCGTCTCCGGCCTGGTCACCGCGGGCGTCGGGGCTTTGGCCGTGATGCTGACGCTCGACCTCGCGATCAATACCATTTCACTGTTCGCATTCGTTCTGGCCATCGGCATCATCGTCGACGATGCCATTGTCGTGGCCGAGCACATTCACTACGAACGCATGCGGGGCGTGCCGGGAGTCGCCGCGGCGATTCGGGGTGCGCGCCGGATCAAGTCGGCGTTGATCTTCGCGGTTCTCACTTCGGTGGCGGCCTTCACGCCCCTGCTCTTCATCCCCGGGGGCATCGGAGAAGTGTGGAGCGCTTTGCCGGTGATCGTCATCGGCATGCTGCTGATCTCGCTGGCCGAAGCGCTCCTGATACTGCCGAACCACCTGTCCCACTTGCATGGACCGGAATGGGTGCCGGCCAACCTGGTGGATCGATTCTTCTCGCGTACCCGACACTACGTGGATCGAGGGCTGAACAGATTCGTGAATGGCCCCCTGGATCGAGCGCTGCACTTCGCGACGGATCAACCCGCGGTCGTGGTGGCGGGGATCGTCGGCCTACTCGTTGTCAGCCTGTCCCTGGTGCCGGCCGGTATTGTCCCGACGACCTTCGCCCCCGTCGTGGAGGGCGACTTCGTCGCCGCTACTCTCGAAATGCCGGACGGGACACCAGCCGAGCGGACCTACGAGGTGGCGATGGAACTGGAGCGGGCGGGAAGGCGGGTTCTGGAACGCCTGGATCGGGAACGACCGGACGGTGCTCCCTCGCTGCTGTCGGGCGTGAGCGTAACCGTCGGCCAGAGACCTGGCGTGGAGGGGGGAGGGCTTGACCCGACCCCTACCATGAATCCGCAAGCAAACATCGCCAGCATCGAATTCAAGCTCTTAACCCGCATTTCTCACCAGGGGGTTGCACTCTTCTCAAGAGTGCAACTTGGCGCAGGATTTTCCGCTTCAGGGCGTGCTCGTGACCGAAGGGCGTAGCCGGAACACCATTCAAGGGAGCATGTGCGCGCTGAAGGGGAAAAGACAAGCCAGGGCGCGCCCAGCACAGTCTGTACCCTGAAGACTCCAAACCAAGCGCCGCAAGATGTTAAAGACAAGCACTTTTCTGCCTTATGCTCAGCGTCCTGGTGAGAAATGCGGGCTAGCGACCATTGACGCGACAAACGGGAAGGTGATGTCCGTTTCCGGCAGGAACTGCGGGTCGTTCTTGTGGAGTTCGAGGATTGCGTCGGCAAGATCGGGTGGCTTCCCCCTCCTCTGCGCCGGCGTGTGAGAGGCCTGGATCGCCTCCTGGAGTTCGCGGACACGCTTGCTGAAACGCTTCATCTTGGGCGTCGACAGCATGAATTTCGGCAATGCGCCCTGAACTTGCGTTACCAGCGCACGATGTTCATATTTCAGCAGTTCGTCGACGTAGTGGCTGCAATCCACTCCGATCATCAGATGCGAGATTTGACTGCTGACGTGGTTCTGGAGGGTCTCGGCTGCACGGAAAACGTCGCCTTCATTCCATCGGCTCAGCGACCGTCTGCAGTGGTGAACCAACTCCGGTAGGCGTCGCCCAAGCGAGGCACGGGAATAGGCGCCTTGCAGCGCCTTGCGCATTCTGTAGTGCTCAGCGCCATCCATCCCCGGCATGGTTCGGGCGCCAGAGACACCAGATAAACCGCCACGGCCCCGGAGCCGGCAAGGATGACAGTCGCAATCAAGAAGCCTGTTAGTTTTCTCATGCTGATCTACTCAGTAGATATGGATACGGCTCGGACCAAGTCGCTATGACTCAACAGACGGAGGTTCGCGCTGGTCCTGACCGAATTCCCGATCATCCGGATAGAACTGTTGGCAATAGCGTCGAAAAGCCTCTATCTCGCCGTCGGACCGACACAATCGTGGGCGGGAGTGGTATCGTTTCCGTCCCCAGATCACCACATCCTGCAGAACGTCCCGTTCCTGCACAGACATCATGATTCTGTTCATGATCCTGGTGCGCAGCCTCCGTGGAAGGAACCTCAAACCCATGATCGGCCGCTTCGGTTTGCGAATCTCCCGCACCTGCCCGACCAGCACGAGGTCGATGAGCTTGCCGTCGATGGGAGTTGCCAGCACCCAAAGACGCAAATCCATGCCAATGGAACGTTCGTGAATGTCGACTTGGGAATACCCCAGTCCAAAGACGTAGGTGACGGCGGAGACGTCGAAAAGGAAGTCCTTGATCCCGGCGATAGAGGTGGTGCGTTTGAAGTCGAAGCAGCTCTTGAGGCAGGCCCCCTCCACCGATAGCGGCTCCACCCGGCTCACGTTGCCGTAGCCGTGCATATAACGCAGGTGGGCCAGGTCCACCGCATTCTCGCTGGTTTCCTGGGGATGGCCGGGAAACCGGATGGTACGGAAATTCAATTCGCTCCATTCGTCTCCGGCTGGCGGAGCCTCGGGCAGTCTCCATTGCGGTGGCCGCCCGTTTCTTCCCCACCAGGCGAAGACCATCCCGAGAACCTCCCGCGTTTCGAACACCTTCAGCTTGGTGGCCCTCGGCGCCGCGGCGAAGGGAGTGGCGACGCATTGGCCGCTGACATCGAACTGGAAGCCGTGAAAGGGACAAACGAGACGGGAATCGCGCACCAGGCCTCCGGCGGCGGGCCCCAGTTGGGCGCCCAGGTGCGGACAGACCGCCTCGGCCACGCAGATGTTTCCTTCTGCGTCGCACCAGGCCACGATTTCCTCGCCCAGCCAGGTCTTTTGAAGCAGCTTTGCCTGCAGGATGGATTGACGGCTGGCAACGAAGTACCAACCCTCGGGAAACGGGTAGAGCAAGTTGGGGACAGGGTGCTGCTCGGTACGTTCTGTCAGCATTTCACGCCGAGATTTTGCGATTTGACGGCTGCGGCACACTGCGCGCCAAGAGGCTAACGAAAAAATATCCCAATCAGGTCGTTCATCGTGCCTCGGGGTACGATACGAATTGTATCGGAAAAAATCGCCACATGGGCGATGGCAGGCCGTTGTCCCGGGCAATTTCCGGACGCAGTTTGTACTTTCCGGCGAACGGCCGACCCGATTCTGAATCAGCAACTATTGATCTCACCACTTCTGCGAATAGGGTATCGTCGGATTTTTGCGAATCATCCCGCCGGTGTGTCCGGAATACGTTAATCCTGCATAGTCCAAGCCGTCGAGGTCAGGGCAAGGACAGTTCTGTGGCCAACCCACCGACCGGAAGAGTCCTGTTTTTCAATACCCGTGACATCTCCCGAGCTTCAAGTTGTTGACTCCGAGTGCCTGTCGATTCTTCCCGTCCGGCCGTGTTTATGGCAATCGGACCGGCAGCACTCACTGGCGCCGCGCGGGAGTTGTGCCCGTCCACAAGTCTTCCCTGTGTTGAATTTCACTATAAGACCACTGTAGAGATAGATATTTTCACATTATAAGCACTAATAGTGGCTAATATGGGGGCATTTTAGTGTTCCAAGTTAGCTTTTCGTCTGACAGGTAGCGGAGTCGGTGCTGGCAACAGACGAAGGAGATGGCGGTGTTAATCTTGGCCGCGTGGTTGCGCGGCAGGAGGCCGAGCACGGGGCTAGCCCGCATTTCTCACCAGGTCGCTGAATGCATAGTGAAAAGCGGTTTATCTTCAGACCCTTGATTGGCGCCATTTAAAGGACTCGCGGCTACAGACTGCGCTGGGCGCCCCCTGGTGAGAAATGCGGGCTAGTCTCCATCCCGGGAGAAGACACTCACTTCTTCCGGTATCCCGGCAGCCGCGTGCTCCGGACCCAAGCATCCAGGGTGGAAGGAAGGTGCTCTCCTCGCCGTGGTGGTGGGGAGGTTTGCCATTCCCGTCCTATTGGCCGGGAGCGGGACGCACCGGCTCCGGTGGCGGCCAAAGCCGGATTAGTCGCACTCCAGCCACAAGAGAGAGAAGCATGAATTACAGGTTCTCCAAAAAGGCCATCCGGAACGACGCTCCAAATTTGTCGGGAGTTTACTTGATCTACCGGTCCGGAGCCGGGGTGTCGCATCTCGACATCTACGTGGGGCAGACGGAGAACATTCTCGGAAGCCTGTTGGATCACTATGAAAAAAAATCAGATGAATCCACCTGCATTTGGAAACATGCGCCTACCCACTTCACCTACGAAATAGTCTGGTGGGAACAAGCCCGGCTCAAAAGAGAGCAGCGGTGGATCGGGAAGTACACCCCTATTTGCAACTGAAAATCTCCCTCCGTTCGTTCCATAGAGACATGGCTCCTTGGACACCATCAATCCTGCCCGAGCAGCGGTCGAAGCAAATCACCGGGCCGTTCTCATGGCCTGTCCTGTGACGGCCTGATTTTGTGTTCTCCACCTTGACCCGCACTTCTCACCGGGTCGCTGGAACCATGACGAAAAGGAGTTTTTCTTCAGTACCTTGATTGGCCTTATTTTAAGGGCATGCGAGTACAGACTGTGCTGGGCGTGCTCTGGCTTGTCCTTTTCCCCTCAGCGCGCACATGCTCCCTCGAACCTAGTGCCCGCTACGCCCCTCGGTCGCGAGCACGCGCTGAGGGAAAAATTCCTGCGCCATGACCACGCCCCCCGGTGAGAGTTGCGGGTTAACAATCGGATCCTCCCAAGAGCCAAACGAGTAGTCCATAGTGAGGATTCACGAATCCGGGCGCCCCAAGACATCAATCAGGCGCCCAAGCCGTCAGCCGACTACGGAACAGTTTCCACCTGCTGCACCGAAGTTCAGGGTCGTGAGCCGGATGTGCATGCGGATTTCCTGAGACAGGGTGATTGACAGATTTCAACCAGGTAGAGGAGCCCCGGCCGGACGACTCAGCTACCAACCCGAGGAGAGGACCATGGAACTTGAATGGAGAAGTTGTGAAAACGGCTGGTGCGACTTGAGAATTGTGAAGCTTGGGTGGAGCTCCGGAAAAGGCGGCGTCTACATCATCTGGTCCGGGAAAGGGGTGGTTTACGTCGGCCAGGGAGATTTCGAGGAGAGGTTCTCAAAGCACAAAAAGGATCCTCGGATCCTGAGGTACGTGGCCAACAAACACTTGTACGTCACCTGGGCGGTCGTCGAAAAAGACTACAGAAATGGGGTCGAGCGATACCTGGCGGATGTCCTTGAACCCTTGGTTGAACACCACTACCCGAATGATGATCCGATTCAAGTCAATTTCCCACCGTGGCAGGCCCGGCTGCACTCCCAAGAACCTATTTGATTGGTTTATCCCGTACCCCTTAGCCCGCATTTCTCACCAGGGGGTTGCACTCTTCTCAAGAGTGCAACTTGGCGCAGGAATTTTTCCCTCAGGGCGTGCTCGCGAGCGAAGGGCGTAGCGGGGACTACGTTAAAGGCAAAAAGAGGAATCCACGAAGGGCCACCAAGGGGTTGGAGAAAGCTCAAGAGGGATCGGCCAAAGGTCGGGAAGGGAGAAGAGATTTCCACCAAGGACGCTAAAGGATCGGTACAAATCGGGAACATCCTTTACACAATAAACCCGGAACGGGGCCGTCCCCCCTGGGAGCGCGGGCGTCTCGCCCGCACCTTATTCCTGCAAACAGCCTGCCATCCACGGCCGCTCCCCTGCAAAGCGCACCAAATCCGCCTTTACAGGGATCTCTTTTATCGTGCCAGGCCTTGTGCGGGCGGGACGCCCGCGCTCCCAGGGGGTCTTTCTCACGAGCCGCATTGCCTCCACCGCGAGAATGATCCGAGAAATCGGTGCAGTGCACCAAGTCGCCAATGAAGAATAGACCGAGGGGAAACTGGCACGAGGCATAGTCCTCGAGATTGACGCAGTCCGAGCATGGCCAAACGCGACGCCAATGGCCGTAACGACCATCAAATCGACCGACTCGCTGAAGGTCGAATCCGAGCGCGCTAGAGGAGTTGGCACGCCACTGGATGGCTTGGAATTCGCAGGGCAACCCCTCCCCCACGGAGCCGGCGGTCAACGGTTTTGCCCCTTTCCCGACCTTTAAACACAGGCAGGCGGCATGCTACACTGAAAAAGGTTCCCCCCCGGACCGGCGCGACTGGTTTGGGTCGGTCCGGGTTCGGATCGTGAATCAGACGAGGCGCGCCGGCACACCTGAAGCACTCTGAGAAGTATCACGGCTCTCGGCCACCGCCTTTCCTCTCCATGATGCGCCCAAAGGCATCTCAGCCGGCGCCCCGACTCCCGTTGTCCCGATTCCGTGCCGGGTGTCGAATTTGCGCCGATTCGTTCCGCCGAGCCGTCCCCATCCTGGCCCTGGTGTTCCTTGCATCCCTCCTTGCCCTCGGCTTCAGAGGGTCCAATTTCGCCCAACTCTCGCTCAGTATCGCCCTTGGGCCGGCCAACCCGCCCGCTGCCGGAGCCGGCGACCCGACAGCGCCGCGCCGGGATGCTCCCCGCGGCCGCTCCGCGTCCGGCACCGGGCACGAGGTCCTGCCACGGACGCAATTCCAGAATGAACAGACTTGGCTGAGGCTGCAGGCGCAGGCGGAGGAAACGGACCGGGGTGCCGATGATGAGATCACGGCGCAGGCAGGCGGCGGATCCAGTGCGGCGGAGGCCGGGTCCAGGCGGAGGCTGCAAGATGTGAAGGATAGAGGGCCGACGGTCCGCGGGATCGAGATCAGCTCCAATCCGGGGACGGATGGGACCTACGCGGCGGAGGACGAGATCCGGGTGACGGTGACCTTCACACAGGCGGTGGAAGTGTCGGGGTCGCCGGAACTCGGCCTGCGGGTGGGGAGAGAGGTGAAGCGGGCCCCCTACCAGAGCGGCGCGGGCTCCTCGGAGCTGGTATTCACCTACCAGGTGGCCGAAGGGGACCAAGACAGGGATGGGGTGAGCATCGAGGCCGGCAGCCTCTTGCTGGACGAGGCGACGATCCGCGACCCGGCGGGGAATACCGCCCGGCCGGACCACGAGGGGCTGGAGGCGGACCTGCGGCACCGGGTGGACGGGGTGGGGCCGGTCCTGGTTGGCGAGGAGGCCGAGCTCGAGGGGGACCAGTTGATCCTCCCCTTCGCGGAGGCGCTCGACGAGACTTCCACTCCAAGAGCGGATGATTTCAGGGTGACGGTCGCGGGCGAGAATCGGGAGGTCTCCGCTGTCGCGGTGGAGGGGAGCGAGGTTAGGCTGACGCTGGTCTCACCCACGGAGGCGGGTGAAGCCGCCGCGGTCAGCTACGCCGTGGCGAAGGAGCCGAGCGGAAAGCCCCTCCGAGACCAGGCGGGCAACCCGGCCGAGGGGTTCACCGACCAGGCGGTGGTGAACCGGACCGGCGGGGGGCTGCCGGCCCGGACCGTGCGGCAGATCCAGGCCATTCTGGAGGCCAAGCAACGGCGGACGCCCGCCCAGCGGAAAGTGGATTCGCAGTTGCTGGAGGAGTGGCAAAAGGCGCAGGGCCGGCCCGGAGCGGATCGGATGGTGACGATCGACCTCCGGGCCGAGGTCACTCCGGAGGTCCTGGAGCGCATCCGGGAGTTGGGCGGCACGGTCCTCAACAGCGTCGAACGCTACCGGGCCATCCGGGCGGAGATGCCGCTGTCCCAGGTGGAGGCGTTGGCCGCCCACGAGGCGGTCCGATCCATTCGCACAGCCGACAAGGCAGTCACCCGCAAACGGCGGCGGAAGCTTTCCCCCGACATCCTGATCGACGTTCTCGAGGCGGGGTCCCGCACCTCCCAGGGCGACGTCGCCCACCGGGCCAACACGGCGCGCATTACCCACGGCGTCGACGGCACCGGCATCGGCATCGGGGTGCTTTCGGACGGGGTCGGCTCCCTGGCCGCGCGCCAGGCCACGGGCGACCTGCCGGCCCGGGTGACGGTGCTGCCCGGGCAGCAGGGTGAGGGCGACGAGGGGACGGCCATGCTCGAGATCGTCCACGACCTCGCCCCTGGCGCCGAGCTCTATTTCGCCACGGCCTTCGGCGGGCAGGCGCGTTTCGCAGAGAATATCGAGGCGCTCTGCGAGGCCGGGGCCGACGTCATCGTCGATGACGTCTACTACTTTGTGGAAGGTCCCTTCCAGGACGACATCATTGCTCAGGGAGTCAACGCGGCCGTCGACGACGGTTGCTTCTACTTCTCGGCCGGGGGAAACGCCGGCAACAAGAACGACGGCACGGCGGGAGTCTGGGAGGGCGACTTCGCGGCCGGAAGCCCGCTGGTCCTCAATGGCGTCAATGTCGGGGTTCAACACGACTTCGGAAGCGGCGTCACCCAGAACCGGATCACCGAGGACAGTCCGGGCGCTTACCTCCTCTGGTGGGCCGACCCGCTGGAGGGCTCGGCGAACGACTACGACCTGTTTATGGTCAACCAAAACGGCGACGTTGTGAGGAGTTCCACCCGCATCCAGGACGGCACCCGAGACCCGTACGAGTACATCAGCTCTGGTGAAGACGACCACACCGGCAACCGCCTGGTCATCGTCAAGACCTCTGGAACCGCGGACCGATTTCTGCGCCTCGACACTCTGGAAGGGCAGTTGGCGGTCTCCACCGCCGGCAACCTGTTCGGACACTCGGCGGCCGAAAACGCCATTGCGGTTGCGGCCGTGGCTGTCCAGAGCGCCGGGGGGAGCGGCGGCGTTTTCGACGGCACCGAGTCGGTCCGCACCTCCAGCTCGGACGGGCCGCGGCGGATCTTCTTCGAACCCGACGGCACCCCCATCACCGCGGGTAATTTCTCCTCCACCGGTGGAAAACTGCTCCAGAAGCCGGATCTGGCCGCCGCCACCTGCGTGTCGACCACGACGCCCGGTTTTTCGTTTTTTTGTGGCGCTTCCTCGGCGGCTCCCCACGCGGCCGCCATCGGGGCCCTGGTGTTGGAGGGTGCCGAGGGACCCAAGAGCCTGACGCAGGCCCAGCTGCTCACCGCCATGACCGGATCGGCACTCGACATCGAGGCCACCGGGGTCGACCGCGATTCCGGAGCCGGCATCGTGATGGCTCCGGGCGCGGTGGATGCGGTGGACGTGTCCGTGGCGAACCGCAACCAGGCGCCCACGGTGGAGACCGCGTTGGACGACCGGACCTTTGCGCTGGGCGCGGCAGCCGTGACCATCGATCTGTCGAGCGTGTTTTCGGACCCGGACAATAACACCCTGAGCTACTCGGCGCTTTCCAGCAACACCGACCGGGCGTCCCTCTCCCGAACCGAGTCCATGCTGACCCTGACCCCGGGGGCGCCGGGCACTGCCACGGTGACGGTGCGCGCCACCGATCCCGACGGCTTGAGCGCTGTCGACTCCTTCTCGGTCTCGGTCACCTTGGGAACCCGGGACTACGACCGCGACAACGACGACCTCATCGAGGTGTCCACCCTGGCGCAGCTCGACGCCATCCGCTACGACTCCAACGGGAACGGCGTGGTCGACGACCCGTCGGACTGGCCGTCCTATTTTTCCGCCTTCACCCAGGCCACCGGGAACATGGGGTGCTCATCCCGGTGCGTCGGCTACGAGCTGACGGCTGACCTCGACTTCGACACCGACAGCAGCGGCGGGGCCAACGACGCGGACACCTACTGGAATGGCGGCGACGGCTGGGAACCCATTGGCGATGACCCCTATCAGGCCGTCTTCGAGGGTAATGGGAATACCATTGCCAACCTGTTCATCGACCGTTCCACCGAGAGCGATGTCGGCCTGTTCAGTGAAGTGGGTGAGTTCGGACTGATCCGCAACCTCGGTCTGGAGGCGGTAGAGGTGACGGGCAAGGACAATGTCGGCGGCCTGGTCGGTGATGGCGAGGAGGGAGGTGTCGGACGGTGCCATGTCACGGGTAGTGTGACGGGCGAAGACGTAGTGGGTGGCCTGGCCGGCAGCCTGGACAGGGTATGGAGCAGTTACGCCGCCGTCCGGGTGTCGGCAACCGGAGACGGGATCGGCGGCCTGGCGGGGGCCGCGGACATTATCGTGGTCAGCTACGCCACCGGCCGGGTCACGGGAGGCGGGATGCATCTCGCGGCGGACGCCGACTGCGAGGATGTGGGCGGCGTCGGCGGCCTGGTGGGCAATGTCTGCGGCGCGGTGGCGGCCAGCTACGCCACCGGTCCGGTCTCGGGGACCGCGGCGGTCGGCGGTCTGGCCGGCACCGGATCGGCACGGTTCCTGTCCAGTTTCTGGGACATTGAGACCTCCGGGGTGCGGGTGGGTTTCGGCGCCGATGACGCGAACGACAATGGCCTGATCGACGCCTCGGAGTCGCCGCCGATCGGGGTGGCGGGCCATACCACCTCGGAGCTGCAGTCCCCCACCGGTTACAGCGGCATTTATCAGCACTGGAACCGGGATCTGGACGGGGACGGCAAGAGAGAAGACCCCTGGCAATTCGGGACAGTCACCCAGTACCCGGCTCTCTCGGCCGACACCGACGGCGGCGGGACGGCGACCTGGCAGGAGCTGGGGTATCAGCTACGCTCCGGGCCGACCCTTACGGTGAGCTCAACCTCGGGCCAGGCCCAGGTGTCCCTGAACTGGACGGCGGTGGCGGTGAACCATTGGAGTCCGGCGCCGGGGCTCAGCTACACCCTCTACCGCGACGACGGCACCACCGTCGAGGCCGTGGTCAGCAATGTCACGACACGCAGCCACACCGACACCAGCGTGACTCTCAATAGCACCTACTCCTACCAGGTGGCGGCCGTGGTCAAGGGCGGGGAAACGGTGCGCAGCAGCTGGGTGTCGGTGGCCGCGGGGGCCTCCAACCAGCCGCCGGCGCCGGTGGGGGTTCTGGCCGATCTGACGCTACGGGTGGGTGGGGGTACCGAGACGGTGACGGTTTCAGGGCCCTTCCGGGACCCGGAGAGTGACACCCTGACCTATGGGGCCTCCGCCTCGGCGACGACCGTGGCCACGGTGAGCACCTCGGGGGCCGAGGTCACCATCACCCCGGTGGCCGCCGGCCGGACGACGGTGACGGTGACGGCGACCGACGCCTCCGGGTCCAACACCGCCGCCACTCAACGGTTCACGGTCACGGTCTGGTCGGCGACCGCCGTCGACTACGACTCCGACGATGATGGGCTGATCGAGATCAGCAGCCTGGCGCAACTCGACGCCATCCGCCATGACCGGGGCGGGGACGGCGGTTCCACCGCGGACGGGAAGACGGCCTACGAGGCGGCCTTTTCCGACGCCGTCGATTGGATGGGCTGCAATGATCTCCAGGGGTGCTCGGGATATGAGCTGACGGACGACCTGGATTTCGACACCAACGCGAACGGCATGGCCGACTCGGGCGACACCTATTGGAACAACGGTGAAGGCTGGGCACCTATCGGTGGCGAAGGCACCGAGAGTTTCGGCAGCCTGTTGCTCCTGAGAAATCCGTACCTGTCAGTCTTCGAGGGCAACGGGCATACCATCAGCCACCTGTTTATCGATACCGACACGGCCGTTCTCTCGGGCCTGTTCGGTTATGCCTTTCTGGCCAGCATCCGGAACCTGGGGTTGATCGACGTCGAGGTCGATGTGGGGTCGACCGGCCTGGCTGCCGGGCTGGTCGCCTTCAACTCCGCCGAGATTCGCACCAGCACCGTCACGGGGCAGGTCTCGGGAAAAGATAACGTGGGTGGGTTGGTCGGGATCAACTCATCTGTCGGGGAGGTTCGCGGCTGCTACGCCACCAGTCGGGTGACGGGTGAAGACGACGTGGGCGGCCTGGTCGGGGACAACCGCGGCATCCTCGCCGCCAGCTATGCGACCGGGCAAGTCTCGGGTGTTACCGAAGCCGGCGGCCTGGTCGGGTTCAATCAACCCGACGGCGAGATTCAGGCCAGCTACGCCACCGGTCCCGTTTCTGCTGCAAGCAATGCCGGCGGCCTGGTCGGGTTCAACGACGGCACCGTCACCGACAGCTACTGGGACACGAGCACGTCGGGACACACCACCGGAAGCGAGGGCCGGACCACGGCTCAGTTGAAGTCCCCCACCGGCTACAGCGGCATCTACCGCAACTGGAACCTGGACCTCGACGGAGACGATGCCAACGACAGTCCCTGGCACTTCGGAACCAGCAGCCAGTACCCGGTCCTGTCGGTAGACGTGGACGGGACCGGGGGAGCGAGCTGGCAGGAGCTCGGCTACCAGCTTCGGGAAGGTCCGGCTCTGACGGCGAGACTTGAGTCCCCTGGGGTGGTCCTGACCCGGACCGCCGTGGTGACCAGCCACTGGACCCCGGCCCTAGGGGTCGCCTACACCCTCTACCGCGACGACGGAACCACAGTTGAGACCCTGGCGGAGAACCTCTCAGGGCTTAGTCACACCGACAGCAACGTGACGGAAGGCGAGACCTACACTTACCAGGTGGCGGCCGTGGTCACCGACGGCGAGGCAGCGCGTAGCGCACGGGTCTCGCTAACCGTACCCGACAATACGCCGCCGACGGTGAGCACGATAGCGATGATCTCGGATCCGGGAAGCGACGGGATCTACGCGGTGAATGACGAGATCGGAGTCACCGTGACCTTTAGCGAGCGCGTAGTGGTGAGGAGGAGACCGCAGTTGACGATCGAGGTGGGCGGCGAGGATCGAAGGGCGGAATATGAGGTCGGCACCGGCACGGCGGCGCTGGAGTTTGCCTACAAGGTGGAGGAGGATGACGAAGACACCGATGGCGTGAGCATCGCGGAAAACCAGTTGACGCTGAATGGCGGGACGATCACAGACAGAGCCAGAAACGCGGCGGTGCTGACCCACACGGCGGTGAGCAGCCAGTCCGGCCACCGGGTGGACGGGGTCAGACCGGAGCTGGAGGCGACCGATGGAGCGGTGGTGAACGGGGCGACGCTGACGCTGACCTACCATAAACCGCTGGACGGGTCTTCGACACCCCCCGCGAGTGCCTTCATGGTAACAGGGGGCGGGGCAGCGCGGACGGTCTCCGATGTCGTGGTGGGTGGAAGCGTGGTGCTGCTGACCCTTGACCCGGCGGTGGAGCACGGGCAGACGGGGATCCGGGTGAGCTACCGGGTTCCGACACGGGCGGGAGAGAGTCGGCTCCGCGACAGAGTGGGGAACGAGGCCGACCGGTTGAGCAATGAGCCCGTGACCAATGAAACCCCGGACACGACCGCGCCGACTGTAAGCAAGCTGGAGATCACCTCGAATCCAGGGACGGACCGGACCTACACCGCGGGAGATGATATCCAGGTGACGGTGACCTTCAGCGAGACGGTGGAAGTGACGGGGACGCCGCGGTTGCAGATCGAGCTGGGAGGGGGAAGCCGAACGGCTAACTATCAAGGAGGTTCGGGAACCGCGGCGCTGGTATTCGAATACGAGGTGGCCGGCGGGGAAAGCGATACCGACGGGGTGGGCGTCGAGGCCGACAGCCTGTCGGGCGGGACCATCCGGGACGAAGCCCGCAACAACGCTGAGCTGGACCATGACGGAGTGGCGGCCGATGCGGGGCACCAGGTGGACGGGGTCAGACCGCGGCTGGCCGCAAGCGGCGAGGCGGTGGTGAACGGGACAACACTGACGTTGACCTACGACGAGGCTCTGGATATCGGCTCAGCTCCGGGCGCGGGAGACTTCACGGTGTCGGGGGGTGACCAGGCGCGAACAGTCTCCCGGGTCGTGGTCAGGGGCGCCGCGGTGGAGCTGACTCTGAATGCGGGGGCCGAGCACGGGGAGGCGGGGATTCAGGTGAGCTACACGCCGGGGACGAAGCCGTTGCGCGATGTGCCGGGCAATGAGGCGGTGGCGCTGAGCCGGGAGCCGGTGACCAATGAGACGCCGGACACGACGCCGCCGAGGGTGGAGAGTCTGGGGATCACCTCGAATCCGGGATCTGACCAGACCTACGCGATGGGGGACGGGATTGAGGTGAGGGTTACCTTCAGCGAGACAGTGGAGGTGGAGGGGACGCCACGGTTGAGGTTGAGAGTAGGAAACAGGACCCGGACGGCCGGCTACCTGAGAGGCACGGGGACGGCGGCGCCGGTGTTCGGCTACGAGGTGGCCGATGGGGAGGAGGACACAGGCGGGGTCAGTATCGAGGCGGGCCGCATCGCCCTGAACCGAGGGACGATCGAAGATGAGGCGGAGAATGCGGCGGAGCTGGACCATGAAGCGGTGGCTGCGCAGGCGGGGCACAAGGTGGACGGGGTCAGGCCGAGCCTGCTGAGCGCGGCGGTGGATGGCTCCTCTCTGGCGTTGACCTACGGGGAAGCACTCGACGGGGGATCGAGGCCGGCCTCGGGGGACTTCACGGTGGAGGTGGACGGGTCCGGGCGAAGCGTTACGGGAGTGTCTGTCAGCGGGAGCGTGGTGACGCTGACGCTCAACCCGGTAGTCGAGCACGGGGATACGGGGATCCGGGTGAGCTACAGTCCGGGAACCGACCCGATCCAGGATGCAGTAGGCAACGAGGCCCGGGGGCTGAGCAGCCAGTCGGTGACCAACACCACCGGGGCGCCCAATACGGAGCCGGAGATCACGACTCCGGAATCGTTCGATGTACCTGAGAACCAAGCGGTAGCGAGGCGGTTGGAAGCGAGGGACACCGACGCGGGGGATGAGGTGACGGGCTGGGAGATCGTGGGCGGGGCCGACAGGTCTGAGTTCTCGATTGCTTCCGATACGGGAGAGCTGAGCTTCCGGGACCCGCCGGACTTCGAGGGTCCCGGAGACAACCAGTACATGGTGACGGTGGAAGTGAAGAGCGGGGCGGGGGCCAGGGAGCTGGAGGCAGAGCAGACGTTCACGATCAGGGTGACCGACGAGCGGGAACCTCCGGAAGTGCCGGAGGCGCCGGTCATTTCCGGGGAGACGGCCGAGAGTCTGCAGGTGAGTTGGAACGAACCCGACAACACGGGCCCGGCCATCACCGACTACGACGTGCAGTACCGGGAGAAGGGCACGGGGCGGTTCATCGACGCTCAGTATGATGGGCCGGGGCGCACCTTGACACTTTCCGACCTCAAGGCCGGGACGGACTATGAGGTGCAGGTGCGGGCGACCAACGAGGAGGGGACCAGTGCCTGGTCGGCCTCGGGCGAGGGGAGGACCGTCACGCCGCTGACGGTCGTGATGGCGAGCGGCACCGAGCCGCCGGTGTCGGGTCCCTTCACGGTGCGGTTCAGCTTTTCCGAACCGGTAACGGGGTTCAGCACCAGTGACATCGATACCGAGCAGGACCCTGAATGCGTGGACGATCAGAACAACACGGTCTTCTGCGATCCGGGGATCGGGGCCTTGCAGACGATTGACGACCGGGTCTTCACCACCACGGTGACGCCTTGGACCGACCGTGTAGCCCACAGCTACACGTTGACGCTGACGGTTCCGGGCGGCGCGGTGAGGTCATCAGTGGGAAGCAAGCCGAACGAGGAGCCGGAGGAGCCGCTGGAGGTCCGGGTGGCGCCGCCGGGGGTGACCGAGCCGATCTCGTCCATCGGTCTGCGGGCGAGTTCCGGCAGCGGGTCGATGAGACTGAGCTGGAACCGACCGTCGGAGGACGGGGGCTCTGCCATCATCCGCTACGAGGTCCGGTATCAAGCGGTGGGAGAGGCGTGGAGCGAGTGGGAGAAGGTGGGAGCGGGATCGCGCGGGGTGACGGTGGGAGGCCTGGTCAATGGCCGGGAATACGTCTTTGAGGTGCGTGCGGTCAATGCGTTGGGCAAGGGCGGAACTGAAACGGTGCAGGCCACCCCGGAGCGGCGGATTGCGCCCCCACCCCCTCCGCCGCCCGGCAACGGCGGCGGCGGCGGTGGCCTGCTGTTTCCACCGGAGGCGCCGGCGAGCTTGATGGCGATGCCCGGGGACGACGAGGTGAGGCTCGCCTGGGGCCCGCCTGAAAGCGACGGCGGCACCCCGATCCTGCGCTACGAGTACCGGCTGAAGGAGGGGCGGGGAGAGTTCGGGGAATGGACCCCGATCGCAGACAGCGCTCCCGGCGAGGTCAATGCCACCGGGTATACGGTGGGTGAGCTGGGCAACGGGACGGTGTATGTGTTTGAGCTGCGTGCGGTCAACCTGGTGGGCGAGGGGCGGGTATCGGAGGCGGCGGAGGTAGTGATGGGGCTGGACCGGGCCTATTGGTCGAACTTCCGAGCGGAGGATCTGCAAGGGGGTGAGGCCAGTCTGGAGGGAGGGCCGTTTGGGGGAACCCCGCAGAGTGTGAGGCTGCGGTTTGGAGCGGGGCTGCGGTTTGAGGAGAGCGAGCTGGACGGAGACGGGGAGGTGACCGAGACCCGGTCGGGGAGCTACGGGTACCGCTACACCAGCCGGACGACTGGGGAGTTGAGGTTGGACTACGACGGGGGGAAGTCCTGTGAGCTGCGGCTGACCTTCAGGGAAGTGGGAGCGGGCAGCTACAGCTATCGCTGCGGCGGGGTATTGGGAGGGCAGGGGAGCTTCCGGATGAGCGGGCTGAACCGGGGGCCGGAGATCACCAGCCTGGGCCCGTTCGAGGTGGCGGAGAACCAGACGATGGTGGGGCGACTGGAGGCGGTGGACCCGGACGAGGGGGACGAGATTGGGGGGTACGGGATAGCGGGAGGAGCGGACGGGGGGCTGTTTGCGGTGGAGGCGGAGGAGTTGATGTTCCGGGAGGCGCCCGACTATGAGAATCCTTCGGATGTGGAGAGCGCGGAACCGGCAAGCGGAGCAGCAAACAACGAATACATCGTGGTGGTAGAGGTAAGGAGCGGTGAGGGGGAGAGGGAGCGGAGGGGGAGGCGTGCGATCCGGGTGCGGGTGAGTGACGAGGAGGAACCGCCGGAGATTACGGGTGCGGGGGTGTTCGAGGTGGTGGAGAACCGGACGAGGGTGAGGCAACTGGAGGCGGTAGACCAGGACAAGCAGGACGAGATTACAGGGTATGGGATAGCGGGAGGAGCGGACGGGGGGCTGTTTACGGTGGAGGCGGAGACGGGGGAGTTGCTGTTCCGGGAGGCGCCGGACTATGAGGATCCGGGAGATGTAGCCAGTGACGATCCCCGGAGCGGAGCGGGGGACAACGAGTACGTGGTGGTGGTAGAGGTGAGGAGCGGTGAGGGAGAGAGGGAGCGGAAGGGGAGTCGTGCGATCCGGGTGCGGGTGAGTGACGAGGAGGAACCGCCGGAGGCGCCGGGGGCGCCGGTGGTGACGGCGGAGGGCAGCGACAGTTTGAAGGTAAGCTGGAGAGAGCCGGAGAACCGAGGGCCTGAGATCGTGGACTATGAGGTGCGCTACCGGGAGGCAGGCGAGGAGGGCTACAGCGATGGGGGGCACGAGGGGACGGGTCTGGAGGTGAGGCTGTCGGGGCTCGAGGAGGGGACGGCCTACCAGGTGCAGGTGAGGGCGGTCAACCAGGAGGGGATGAGTGAATGGTCGGAGCCGGGGGAAGGCAGGACTGACATGGAGGAGGCCGACCCGGAGGATCCGTCGGACTTCACCGGGGGGGACCTGGAGGGGAGGCGGCTGAGGTTACGGCTAACGAGTGAAGAGGGGGCTGCCGGAACCCTTGAGCTGCGGTTCGGAGAAGGCAACCGGTTCGAGCAGATCGAGTCGGGGGGGCAGGAGGCTGCCACCCGGGCCGAGGGCGTCTCCCGATCGGGCAGCTACACCTATGAGAAGACGGGTCTCCGCATGGGGACGGTGAGGCTCGACTACGATGACGGGGCCTCCTGCGAGATCCGATTGAGCTTTACCGAGTCGGGAGTGGGCGCGTTTGCCTTTGACTGCGGCGGCGGGGACCCGGCCGAGGGGAGCTTCCGCCTGACCACGGGGTCGTTGTTCGTTCCGGTGATTCTGTCGGCGGCGGGTCAGAACCAGTCTTTTTTCACTTCGGAGCTGACGCTGACCAACCGCGGGGAGCAGGAGGTAAGGCTCGACTACAGCTACACGGCCGAACGGGGAGGAGGAAGCGGGACAGCTTTGGAGGTACTGGCTGCAGGCAGGCAGAGGGTGGAGACCGACGCCCTGGGCTATCTACAGAGCCTGGGAATACCGATTCCCGAAACGGGCAACCGGATCGGGACGCTGAGGGTGGCCGTCCCGTTGGGGTCCGAGGTGGAAGCGGTGGTGCGGACGACGACGGTGGTGCCTGAGGGACGGGCGGGGCTGGCCTATCTGGGGGTGGCGGAGGAGGAGGGGTTTGAGGAGGCCGTCTACCTGTGCGGGCTGCGGCAGAACGCTCAGGACCGCTCGAACGTCGCCTTCCAGAACATGGGGGCGCCGGAAGAGGGTGCGATTACCGTGAGGACCACGGTCTTTTCCGGAGAGTCGGCAGATACCAATGCCCGGGTGCTTGAGGAGGTGACGCTTGAGCCGGGAGGGTTTCATCAGTACTCAGGGCTGCTGGGGAGGCTGGAGAGCGTGGAGGGCAACCGCCAGGGCTACGTCAGGGTGGAGCGGGTGGAGGGGAGAGCGCCCTTCTACGCCTACGGGGTGATCAACGACCAGTCGAACTCGGACGGATCCTTTGTCTTTCCGGTAGCGGCGAGTTCGCTGGCGGAGAGCACCGGTCAGACGTTGCCGGTGATTGTGGAGACGAGCGCGTTCACCAGCGAGCTGACGGTGACGAACTTCTCGGAGGAGCCCAGGAAGCTGGATTTCCAGTTTGTGGCCGACGGAATCGAGGCGGACGACAAGACGGCCGCCTTCAGCATGACGCTTGAAGCCGGCCAACAACACATCCTTGCCGATGTGGTGGATGAATTGCGGCGTCTGGGGGTAGCGGGTCTGGGGGCGACACGGGGCTTCTACGCGGGACCCTTGTTCGTGGTGGTGGAAGGCGGAGACATGAGCGGGATCGTGATCGGAGCCAGGACGGGCTCTCAAGGAGGGGGCGGACAGTACAGCGTCTTCTACAACGCGGTGCCCTTCGGTGAGGCTTTCAGCCGGGAGGCCTGGGTGGAGGGACTGCAGCAGAACCAGGAGAACCGCAGCAACCTGGCGCTGGTCAACACCGGGGAGGTGGACGGGAGCGCCAGCGTCTTTCATCTGGAGATCTACGACGGAGAGACGGGATTGCTGGCCGAGACGGTGGTGACCAAGCCGATCCCGGCCCGGCGCTGGCATCAGATCAACGGCATTCTGGGCAGCTACGCTCCTGAGACCCGTCAGGGGTATATCCGGATCGAGAAGGTGTCAGGCGCCAACCCCTTCCTGGCCTACGGGGTGGTCAACGACGGCGGCGCTCCGGGAGAGCGCAGCGGCGACGGAGCCTACCTGCCGGCGAGGAAGTAGGGGACGCTCGGGATCGGACCAGGGCAAAAAGATATCCACGAGCGGGATCCACGAAAAGGCAAAAAGATATCCACGAAGGGCCACGAAGAACGGCGAAGGGCCACTAAGGGGTTGGAGAAGGCTCAAGAGGGATCCGCCAAGGGGCACGAAAAGGCAAAAAGATTAATCGGCAAAGGGACTCCAAGGGATTGGAAAAGACTCGAAAGGAGTCCGTGAAGGGCCACGAGTAAAGGCAAGAAGGGAAAAAAGATATCCACGAAGGGGATCCACGAAGAGCACGAAAAGGCAAAAAGATATCCACGAAGGGCCACGAAGAACGGCGAAGGGCCACTAAGGGGTTGGAGAAGGCTCAAGAGGGATCCGCCAAGGGGCACGAAAAGGCAAAAAGATTAATCGGCAAAGGGACTCCAAGGGATTGGAAAAGACTCGAAAGGAGTCCGTGAAGGGCCACGAGGAAAGGCAAGAAGGGAAAAAAGATATCCACGAAGGGCCACGAAGGACCGCGAAGGGCCACTAAGGGGTTGGAGAAGGCTCAAGAGGGATCCGCCAAAGGTCGGGGAGGGCGCTAAAGTATCTGTAAAGGGGGTAAAGGATCAATCCGACTCTGAGTTGCGTGATCGTCAGGCAATTCAACAGGAATTTGTGTTCCTTCGTGTCCATTGGTGGTTCTTCTTCATTGACGATCGGGCGTTTTTCCTCGAATGATCCGCCTGGCGGGGCGGGGTCTCGGCTAAACTGGATGGCTGCAGCCCGGAATCGCTGCACACCAACTTCCTGGCCACCATCTTGATTGAGCATGGACGCACAAATCGAGGATTGCGGCTCTCCGCAAAGGCATTCTAGCTGCGGTGTCCGGCTTGGGGCATCTCAGTCGGCCCTCCAGTTCATGGTCTCCAAAATCTCAGCTTGGTGGCGGGTTGGGGCCGGTCCGTTTCGACGAGCTGTCTCCATCCTCGCCCTGGCGTCCCTTGCATCCTTCAGCCAGGGAGTGTCGGATCCGATCAGCTCAACGCCGGCGATCGCGGACGAGGGCAACGACGATGCGCTGTTCAATATGTGGCTCGACCCGCCGGAGAGCGATCCCACGGTTGAGGTTCGCTCGGAAGCCATCTACAGCGTGACCATTCGAGGATCCTGGACCACCGCCGTCACCTCCGGCGGCCTTCCATCGGGGGCGCATTTCACCAGGCTGATCGGAGGGGTGCACAACGCCGGCGTGACCTTCCTGAGGGAGGGCGGCAGGGCCACCGCCGGGGTCGAGTTCATGGCGGAACTCGGGGGAACCAGCACCCTGGCGAACGAAGTCAGGGCAGCTGAGCCGAATGCGCTTGTAGTCCTTCAGGGCAGCGGCAATATCCGTCCCACCGGCTCGTCAACCATCGACAGCTTCACGCTCACCACCGATCATCCCCGGGTCACCTTGCTCACGATGATCGCTCCGAGCCCGGACTGGTTCGTGGGGGTCTCCGGGCTATCCCTTCTGGATGCGCAGGCAGAGTGGCGGGCGTCGCTAACGGTGAACCTGTATCCGTGGGATGCCGGGACTGAGGAGGGCACCGAGTTTTCACTCTCGAACCCTGCCACCTCGCCGCAGGGAGTCATCACCAGCCTCCGGGGGATGGGCAAGTTCTCGAACGAACCGATTGCGACCCTGACCTTCACTCTCCAGTCGGTCAGCACCGCCGAGATCACGCCGCCCGAACTGCTGGTTTCCACCCTGGTTTCCGGCCTGTCCATCCCCTGGGACCTCGCCTTCACGCCCGACGGGACCATGCTGTTCACCGAGAGGAGGGGCGTGCTCAGCAGTCGAGGCGCCGACGGCACGGTCCGGACCATCGAGGCCGAGTTCGAAGACCTGTTCGCCATCGGCGAAACCGGGCTGATGGGAATCGTCGTCGATCCGGAGTTCGCCTCCAACCGCCGCTTTTACACCTGTCAGGGCCACGTCGGACCCGAGGTCCAGGTGATCGCCTGGACCATTAATGCCGCTTACACCGCGGCCACCCGGGTCGCTGATCCCCTGGTCGGGGGCATCCCGGCCACCAGCGGCCGTCATGGCGGCTGCCGGCTGCGCTTCGGACCGGAGGGCTATCTGTGGATTGCGACCGGGGACGCGGCCTCGGGGAGGGTTCCGCAGGATCTGACCTCGCTGGGAGGCAAGGTTCTTCGGGTCGACCCCTTCACGGGCGCCGGGGCGCCCACAAACCCGTTGGCTCCCTCGCGGGTCTACACCTATGGCCACCGCAACGTGCAGGGCCTGGCGCTCCGGCCCGGCACCAGCCAGATGTGGTCGGTGGAGCATGGACCGAGGAGGGACGACGAGATCAACCTGTTGGTGGCCGGCCGCAACTACGGCTGGGATCCGGTGCCCGGCTACAACGAAACGGTTCCGATGACCGACCTGGTGAAGTTCCCCGGCGCGGTTGAGGCCAGGTGGTCGTCGGGGTCGCCGACCCTGGCCGTCAGCGGCGGCATCTTCCTCGAGGGCAAGCAGTGGGGCGTCTGGGAGGGGCGGCTGGCGGTGGCCACGCTGAGGGACAGCAAGCTGCGCCTGTTCGAGTTCACCCCGAACGGTGATTTTGTGAGTCAGGTGGTCGTCCCCGAGTTCGACGGCGCTTTCGATCGGCTCCGGACCCCGATGATGGGCCCCGATGGGGCGCTGTACGTGACCACCTCGAACGGGGGCGGCAGGGACCGGATCCTCAGGATCGCCACCGAGGAAGTGGGGGAGGATCCGTCGGAGATCACCGAGGGGGACCTGGAGGGGAGGCGGCTGACCTTGCGGCTAGCGGGTGAGGACGGAACCGCCAGAAGCATTGAGGTACGGTTTGGAGAAGGAAACCGCTTCGAGCAGACCGAAAAGGAAGCCGGGACCGCGCCGGACGGCAACGCTTCCCGATCCGGCACTTACACCTATGAGAAGACAGGTCTCCGCATGGGGACGGTGAGGCTGGACTACGATGACGGGGCCTCCTGCGAGATTCGTTTGAGCTTCGCCGAGTCTGGATTGGGGTCGTTCGTTTACGACTGCGGCGTCCCGGATTCGGCCGAAGGAAGCTTCAGGTTGACGACGGGGTCGCTGTTCGTCCCCGTGATTCTGTCGTCGGCGGGACAGAATCAGTCCTTTTTCACCTCGGAGCTGACGCTGACCAACCGGGGGGATCAGGATGTAAAGCTCGACTACAGCTACACGGCCGAACGGGGTGGAGGAAGCGGGACAGCTTCGGAGGTACTCGCTGCAGGTATGCAGAAGATTAAGACCGACGCCCTGGGCTATCTGAGGGGTCTGGGGATACCGATTCCCGAAACCGGGAACCAGCTCGGGACGTTGAGGGTGGAGGTAGAGTTGGGGTCAGACGTAGAGGCGGTTGTGCGGACGACCACGGTGGTGCCAGAGGGACGGGCGGGTCTGGCCTACCCGGGGGTGGCGGAGGAGGAAGGGTATGAGGAGGCGGTCTATCTGTGCGGGCTGCGGCAGAACGATCAGGACCGTTCCAACGTGGCTTTCCAGAACATGGGGTCACCGGGGGAGGGAGCGATCATCCTGAGGACTACGGTGTATTCGGGAGAGGCGGGGGATGCGACGGCCCGGGAGCTGGACGATGTAGCGCTGGAGCCGGGAGGTTTTCATCAGTACTCGGGGCTGCTGGGCAGTGTGGAGAACGGCTACGTCAAGGTGGAGCGTGTGGAGGGAGAGGCGCCCTTCTACGCCTACGGGGTGATCAACGACCAGGGGAACTCGGACGGGTCGTTCATCTTTCCGGTGACAGCGAGTTCACTGGAGGGGAAGATGGGGCAGACCTTGCCGGTGATCGTGGAGACGAGAGATTTCACCAGCGAGCTGACGGTGACCAACTTTTCGGAGGAGCCCAGGAGGCTGGGTTTCGAGTTTGTGTCGGAGCAGATCAAGGGGGACGACAAGAGGGTGAGCTTCAGCATGGAGCTGGAAGCCGGCGAGCAGCGGATCATCCCCGAGGTGGTGGAGGAGCTGCGCCGAGAGGGGATGGAGGGGCTGGGCACGAGCCGTGGCTTCTACTTGGGACCCTTGTTTGCAGTGGCGGAAGAGGAGGACATGAGCGGGATCGTGATCGGGGCCAGGACCAGCGCCTCGGACGGACGCGGTGGGAAGTACGGCGTCTTCTACGACGCGGTGCCGGAAGGTGAAGCCTTCACGAAGGAGGCCTGGGTAGAGGGGCTGCAGCAGAACGAAGAGAACCGGAGCAACCTGGCGCTGATCAACACCGGGGAGGTGGACGGGAGCCCGAGCGTCTTTCATCTCGAGATCTACGACGGGGAGACGGGATTGCTGGCCGAGACGGTGGTGACCAAGCCGATCCCGGCCCGGGGCTGGCATCAGATCGACGGGATCCTGCTCAGATCCGGTCCGGAGACCCGTCAGGGGTATATCAGGATCGAGAAGGTGTCGGGGGAGAACCCCTTCCTGGCCTACGGAGTGGTCAACGACGGCGGGGCTCCGGGAGAGCGCAGCGGCGACGGGGCCTATCTGCCGGCCCGGGAGTAGGGGGCGCCTGTATTCGCCTTGCGCTCGGCGCAAGCCGACGTTGCCAAAACCTCTGGCGGGCCGGTGTGAAACTCCCTTGGGAACAGTGTCCGCCGAAAAACTCCCATCGACCGGGATGAACGCTCGAAACCTTTGAAATCTTTCAGTCATGTCAGGTGCACCCACGGTCGTGGTGAATCGTCAAATTCTTACCGACTCCCGCCGCGCGAGCCGCGATCTTGTGGCGCCGAAGGGTTCGATGTTTCCGTCAGGGCGGTGAATTCCAGGTGATTAGTCCAACATCGATCGGTAGAGAATCGCGAACATCCGCCGGGGGCAGGGTGATTTGGGTTCTCACGGCAGGCCTGCTTCTGGCGGCGGGCGGTGCCCCCCTCCAGGCCTGCGAGGACGGAACCGCAGTACTTGACCCTGAGAAAAACCCCGGCTTGGTTGCAGACTGCAAGGTCCTGTTGGCGGTCCGCGACGAGTTGGCCGGCGATGGGTCGCTGGACTGGGATACCCGGTTGGGCGTTACCGCTTGGGAAGGTGTCAGGGTCTCGGGATCCCCGAGCCGTATCTCGGGGTTGTTCCTCTCCCGCAAGCAGTTGACAGGAACAATCCCGGCAGAACTGGGCCAGTTGTCCCAACTGCAGCAATTGTCTCTCGGCAACAACCAATTGACAGGATACATTCCGGTGGAGTTGGGCAAGTTGACGGAGCTACGGGAGTTGTCCCTATCCAATAACCGGTTGTGGGGGGCGATCCCAGTGGAACTGGGCCAACTGTCCAAATTGGAGGAGCTGTCCCTTACCACTAACCGGTTGTCGGGGAGGATCCCGTCGGAACTGGGCCGACTGTCCCGGCTGGAGGTGTTGTTCCTGTCCAACAACCGACTATCGGGAGCGATTCCAGTGGGATTGGGACAACTGCTGCAACTGAGGTCGTTGTCCCTTGGCTTCAACCGGCTGTCGGGAGGGGTACCGGCTGAGCTCGGTCAACTGACTGAACTGGTGTGGTTGCAACTTCAGAACAACCAACTCGGGGGGAGGATCCCGGCGGAATTGGGCCAACTGACCCGCCTGCAGGGCCTGTTTCTTAAACTCAGCGGGCTGACGGGGGAGATTCCGGCAGAACTGGGCCGACTGACCCGGCTGCAGGAATTGTCCCTCGAATACAACAGGCTGACAGGAGCGATCCCGGTGGAACTGGGGCAGTTGACGCAACTGACCTCGTTGTTCCTCCAGGGCAACCAGTTGACGGGAGCGATTCCAGCGGAACTAGGCCAACTGAGGCGGCTGCAGGAATTGTCCCTTGAATACAACAGGCTGACAGGAGCGATCCCGGTGGAACTGGGGCAACTGACGGGACTGGGGCAGTTGTCCCTGGCCGACAACCAGTTGACGGGGCCGATTCCGGGCGAATTGGGCCAACTGACGGGACTGGCGTGGTTGTTCCTCAGCGGCAACCGATTGACGGGACCGATTCCGGAGGAGCTGGGGCAACTGACGGGACTGTTGCGGTTATCCTTGGCCGACAACCAGTTGACGGGGTCGATTCCGGCGGAACTCGGTCAGCTGACGGGACTATGGATTCTGTCCCTCGGGGGCAACCAGTTGACAGGGCCGATACCGGCGGAACTGGGCCAACTGACGGGACTGGGGCAGTTATCCCTGGCCGGCAACCAGTTGACAGAGCCGATACCGGCGGAACTGGGACAACTGACGAAACTGAGGCAATTGTTCCTGGCCGGCAACCAATTGACGGGGAGGGTTCCAGCGGAACTCGGTCAACTGACGCTACTGACATCATTGTCCCTCAGCGGCAACCGACTGACAGGGCCGATTCCGGAGGAACTGGGACAAATGACCGACCTGGAAGCGTTGTTCCTCGACAACAACCGGTTGACAGGGGAGATTCCGGCGGAGCTGGGCCAGCTGACGCAACTGGTGTGGTTGCACCTTCAGCACAACCAGTTGACGGGACCGATTCCGGGGGAGTTGGGCCGGCTGTCCAACCTGCGTCAATTCAGCTTCAGGGGCAACCAATTGACCGGTCCGGTTCCATCGGAGTTGAGCCACCTGCCCGATGTCTACATATTGAACCTGACCCTGACCCGTTTGGGTCCGGATCGGATCACGCTGGCCTGGGACGATCCGGGGGACCCTACCGTCATTTACTCGTACCGACTGTTGGAGGGGGCCGGAACCTGGACTGCTTGGATGGCGATCGGGCATCCGGAGATGACGCTGAAGAGGAGGGAAGGCTTGAGGATCGAATGGACCTTGCCGGGGCTTTCCGCTAATGCCTCCTATCGTTCGATTGAGTTAAGAGTGAGTAACGAGCAGGGTGAGAGCACAGCCCGTGCCAGTCTCACTCAGGATCGATTAGTGGGATTCATAGACTTCGGTCCGGCTGTCCCGGAGGCCGAGCCGGATCAGGTCATCTTCACACCTGTCATTCTGAGTTCAGCCGGCCTGAACCAGTCCTATTTCACTTCGGAAATGACCCTCACCAATCGGGGGGATGAGCCGGTAGCGATCGACTACACCTACAGGGCGCATTCCGGAGGTGGGGGCGGGACCGCCTCCGAACCCCTTGGGCCCGGGCAGCAGTTGATCGCCCCCGACGCTATTGAACACCTCAAGAGCCTGGGGATTCGGGTTCCCGGAATCGGAAATCGCATTGGAACGCTGAGGGTGGAGGTCTTAGGTTCGTCCGAAGTGGGTGTACTGGTGCGGACCACGACGGCCGTGCCTGAGGGACGGGCGGGGCTGGCCTACCTGGGGGTGGCGGAGGAGGAAGGGTTTGAGGAGGCAGTCTATCTGTGCGGGCTGCGGCAGAACAGCCAGGACCGCTCCAACGTGGCCTTCCAGAACATGGGTGCGGAGGAAGAGGGGGCGATCACCGTGAGGACCACGGTGTATTCAGGGGCTGTATCCGACACGAGTCCCCAGGTGCTGGAGGACGTGAAGCTTGAGCCGGGAGGGTTTCATCAGTACTCAGGGCTGCTGGGGAGGCTGGAGAGCGTGGAGGGCAACCGCCAGGGCTACGTCAAGGTGGAGCGGGTGGAGGGGAGAGCGCCCTTCTACGCCTACGGGGTGATCAACGACCAGGGGAACTCGGACGGGTCGTTTGTGTTTCCGGTGACGGCCAGCTCGCTGGCGGAGCGCACCGGTCAGACCTTGCCGGTGGTGGTAGAGACGAGCGAGTTCACCAGTGAGCTGACGGTGACGAACTTCTCAGGGGAGGCCAGGAGGCTTGATTTCCAGTTTGTGGCCGAGCGAATCGAGACCGGCGACAAGACGGCCGCCTTCAGCATGACCCTCGGAGCCGGCCAACAACACATCCTTGCTGATGTGGTGGATGAGTTGCGCCGCCAGGGGGTGGCGGGGCTGGGGTCGGGCAGCCGGGCCTTGGCCGGGGCGGTGTTTGCCACGGCGGTCGAGGGAGACATGAGCGGGATCGTGATCGGGGCCAGGACGGGCTCTCAAGGGGGAGGTGGGCAATACAGCGTCTTCTACAACGCGGTGCCGGAGGGAGCGGCTTTCACCGAGGTGGCCTGGGTGGACGGATTGCAGCAGAACCAGGAGAACCGGAGCAACCTGGCGCTGGTCAACACCGGGGAGGTGGACGGGAGCGCTAGCGTCTTCCATCTGGAGATCTATGACGGGGAGACGGGATTGCTGGCCGAGACGGTGGTGACCAAGCCGGTCCCGGCCCGGCGCTGGCATCAGATCAACGGGATACTGCGCAGATCCGGTCCGGAGACCCGGCAGGGGTATATCCGGATCGAGAAGATGTCGGGGGAGAACCCCTTCCTGGCATACGGGGTGGTTAACGACGGCGGGGCCCCGGGAGAGCGCAGCGGCGACGGGGCCTACCTGCCGGCGAGGAAGTAGATGGCCTGCATAAGTAATATCCTGTTTCAGACGCGGAGAAAGCAGGTTGCGTGGCAGGAAGGATTTCAGTAGATCGGGACGGTCCTGAAGGGACCCGGCGTGGCCGCGCGGTGCACCCGGGCGGCGCGGCGTCTGCCCCCCTCCGCATCAGCCTTCGCCTGCCGGCTCGGCTTCTGCGACTCCCCCTCAAGGGGGGAGTGATGTTGCAGCCTGGACAAGGATCCGGATTACTCCCCTCTTGAGGGAAGTCGGCGAGACCAGGGCGGCGCCCGCGGGCGAGCCGGTGGGGGCAAACACCCCGACTCGTGAGTGAAAACAACGGCGCGGGCAGCTTTTTGGAGTAGGATGGTCGCGGCCGGGCCCAACGAAATTCGAAGGGTGCGGATCCCCTCTCGCCAGGTCGGATTGGAGACCGGGAAGGCCATGGATTCGGTTCCTTTGGCAGATCGAAGCAACCTCAGCCGGCGGCAGTTCCTGGCCGGTTCGGCTGTGGCTGCCTGGACGGCCCTGCTGCTTGGGGCCTGCACGCCGCCAAAAAGATCGGACAGGGCCGCGGCCGTGCAGACGGTGCTCGGACCGGTCGACCCCGAAAGGCTGGGAGCGACCCTCATGCACGAACATGCGCCCACGGTGGATTGGTCCGAGCTTTACGCAACCCCGGCCGCTCCCCTGGGCCCCCTGCGGGAAAGAATGCTGGCTCAGACCTCGGGGATGTTGAACGCCTTTCACCAGTCGCTCTCCGATGAAGACGGCCCCGGAGCCATCGTGGAATGCACTCCCATCCGGGTGGGTCGGTATCCGCAACTGCTGGTGGATCTGGCCAGGCGGACCCAGGTGCATATCATTGCCTCCACGGGATTCTGGTGCGAGGCCCTGGCGCCCCAGCATCCCTGGGCGGTACGGTTGGGGATCGAGCCCGACGGCGCCGGAGAGATGGCCGAGCTGTTCGTCCGGGAGATCACCGAGGGGATGGAAGATCCTGGAGGCGGCAGGGGAGAGCGGTTCACCAATATCCGGGCTGGAGCTATCAAGATCGGGACCAGCGCGCTGATGCGCCCCAGCGAGAAAGCGGTTCACATTGCCGCGGCCATGGCCAGCCGGCGTACGGGCTGTCCCATCACCACCCACACCACCAACGGGGGCGGACTGGAGCAGGCCAGGCTGCTGCTGGAATCGGGCGTCGTTCCCGGCCGGGTGATCATCGGACACCAGGGCCACATGGACGACGGAAAGAACGCCGAAGCCGGGGACTATCACCGGGAAATTGCAAAGCTGGGCTGCTACCTGCAGTTCGATCGTGTCGGGGCCGGGAAATACGACTGCGACAAGCAGGCCCGCTTGATCCATAATCTGATCGCGGGGGGATTCGTGCGGCGGATTCTGGTCAGCCACGATCAGGTCCCTTACTTTTATGGGGAATTTTCGGCTGAAACCAAGGGCAGCCACGGTTGGAGAGAGAAACAGGCGGACTTCACCATCGTCACCACCAGGCTGGTGGCCTCGCTGGAGCAACTCGGCGTTTCCCCGAGTCAGATCCGAACCATCCTGGTCGAAAACCCCCGCAGGGTTCTGGCGTTTTAGCCGGGCCCCCGCCCTGGCGTGCGGATCATTCAAGGAAAAACGGTCGATCGTTAATGAAGATGAACCACGAATGGACACGAATGAACACGAATAGACGCGAAGACAGATGACACCTTAAGGAGGGAATCAATGACACAGGGCATTACGCGACGGAGTTTGCTGCGGTCCTTCGCCGGTGGACTGGCCACCGGGACGCTCACTGCAGGACTGGCGGCCGAGAGCCTGGCCGGTGCGTTGCCGGCGCCATCCGGCTCGGCCTCCAGAAATGCACCCATGGAACGGCTGAGGCGCCGGATCGATCCCGACCGGGTCCTGCTGTGGGAGAACACTCGCAAGGAGATCCGGGAGCTGCTGGAGAGCGGTCTGCTCAAGGCGGCCATCCTGCCGGCGGGTTCCATTGAGCAGCACAACGAGCACATCGCCTTGGTGGAAGATACAGCCCACGCCACCTTCTACGCCAAGCAGATTGCCCTGGAGCTTTACCCGCAGGTCATTGTGGCTCCTCCGAGTTTTTGCGGTTACGCGCCCTACTGGATGTCACGGAAAGGAACCGTCACCTTGCGCCGCGAGACCTTCCAGGCCTATATCTTCGATGTGCTCCACTCCTTGAAGACCCAGGGGATTCGGACCCTGCTGGTGCTCAACGGCCACGGGGGGAACCAGCAACCGCTCAAGGAAATGGAAGAGACCTGGCGCAGCAAACTGGGGGTGACGCTGGATGTGGACTCCGTTTGGGCGCCGACGACGCCGGAGTTCGTCAAGACTGTCCTGGAAAGCAAGGAGCGGCTGTCCCATGCCGAAGAGTACGAGACCTCCATTGCGCTGGCCGCGCATCCCCACCGGGTGCGCCGGGTCAGCATGAAGGAGTACGACGACGCCAGGCTGAACTTCGAGTCGGGATTCTCGCCGGAGGTGGAGCACTTTCTGCGCATCGACGGGCGCACCTTCATCGATGGCCGCATCAACGAGGAAGGTGAAAATGCAGTCGATCGGGCCCGCCAGAAGCAATCGCTGCTGGCTACGGCAGCCAAGGGGGAAATGCTGATCGCTCGGGTGGTCGAATATTACGTGAAGAAGCTGCAGAAGATGATTGCCGCCACCGAATCGGGACAGCCTTGGCCCGCGCCCTAACGGTTCACCAGATGCCAGAACAACCGGTCAAACGCTGGTCCTGGCTCTTGAATCGCCGCAAGGTCAAGAAGCGGTTCGGCTCGGAGGATCCATGGATTTAGGATTGAAAGGCAAGCGAGCCATCGTTACCGGGGCCAGCCGCGGCATCGGCCGCTGCTGCGCCCTGGCGCTGGCCCGGGAAGGCGCCCGGGTCTGTGTGACTGCCCGCACCCGGTCCTTGCTGGAGGAAGCCAGGATGGAGATCGAGCGGGCCGGCGGTCAGGGGTGGGCGGTGGCCAGCGACCTGACCAGGCGGGAAGGATGCCGGCAGGTGGTGGATGAAGTGGTGGGACGGTGGGATGGGGTGGACATCCTGGTGAACTGCGCCGGTGCGGCCAGGATGGGCGATATCCTGGATCTCTCGACCGAAGTCATCGACGAGGGGCTGGGACTGAAAAGTTACGGCTATCTGCGCCTGGCCCAAGGGGTCATTCCGCACATGAAGCGGAACGGGTGGGGGCGGATCGTCAACATCGCCGGAGGAGCGGGGACCAGCCCGACACGGGCCAACATGCCGCTGAGTGTGGCCAACATCGCCGTCTTGAACATGACCCGGGCCCTTTCCGATGCCGTCTCCGGGGACGGCATCCTGGTCAACACCATCTGTCCGGGAATGACCAACACCCAGCGGGCAAGGGACCTGCAGCGCGGGAAGGCTGCGGAAGAAGGTCGCAGCGTGGAGGAGATTCTGGCGGAGATCGGACGGAGTCTGCCGGCGGGGCGTTTGGCCGAACCGGAAGAGATCGCCAACATGGTGGTTTTCCTGGCTTCCGAGCCCTGCTCCTACCTGTTCGGCAGCTCCCTCTACATGGACGGGGGCGGGAGACGGGGGATCCCTTAGGCCGTCCCCTTTTCTTTCCCGCGGGGCGGGCGGAACAAAGGTTGAGCTCTCCGCTTCTTTGCCTTATTCTTTGCTTTCTGCAGTCCCGGATGGATCCCGCACGGTTAGCCGAACCTGGCGGGAACGCCGGGGACAGGGTTGGCACGAGGTGATGGCATGTTCAACGGCGGCAACCTCCGGAACAAGCTTCGGCAGGGTCATGCGGCCGTGGGCACCATCGCCTACTTCGGGTCTCCGGCCTTCGTGGAGATGGCTGCCGCCGCCGGCTACGACTGGCTGTTCCTGGATACCGAGCACGGCCACCTGACCTCCGGCGATTTGCTGCCCCTGCTTCTGGCGGCCAAGGGGACCCCAATCGACGTCATCGTTCGGGTCCCGGGTCTGATAGAGGCTGAAATCAAGCGCGCCTTGGACTGGGGAGCCAGCGGCATCGTGGTTCCCATGGTGGAAAATGCCGAGCAGGCGGCTCTGGCGGTGAAATGGTCCAAGTACGCTCCGCTGGGAAGACGGGGTTGCGGGCCGCTGCGGGCCGAGTATACCCATCGGGCCAATGAGTACTATGACCAGGCCAACGATTGGATCACGGTGGTGGCTCAGATGGAAAGCCTGGAGTCGGTGAGAAATATCGAGGAGATTGTGCGCGTTCCCGGGCTGGACGCCGTCTTCATGGGGTTGGACGACCTGCGGCAGTCGATGGGATTGCTGGGGGTTCGCGATCACCCCGGGCTGGACGAGAAGGTCGAGGAGATCTTTCGGGCCGCTCGCGTTGCCGGCATGGCCTTCGGAACCTTCGTCGACAGCGCCGAGGCCTGCCGGTCCTGGATCGAACGGGGCGCGCGGCTCATGACGGTGGGCTCGGACCTGGAGTTCTGGCTGCACGGCCTGGACCGCGAAATGGAACGCTTGAAGGGGCCGGACCGGTCCGGCCGCGAGTCCTGACTCCGTTCCCCGGACTCAGGTTGTCTTGCCTCAACTGAACCCTTCCATCAGGTGGATTGCCCATGAATACCAGAACCGTGCAGGCCGAATCGCAGATCTTTCAGTCCTACATTGAAGCCACACCCACCTCTGCAGAGCTCTACGGGAGGGCGCAGCAGGTCTTTCCCTGCGGCGTCACCCATCAAGCCCGAGTGCTGGAGCCTCATCCCCTGTTTGTCTCCCGGGCTCAGGGATCCCGCAAGTGGGACGTGGACGGGCGGGAGTATGTCGACTACTTCGGCGGCCACGGTGCCCTCATGCTGGGGCACAACCATCCGGTGGTCCAGGAGGCGGTGCGGGAACAGCTCTCCCGCGGGACGCACTACGGGGCTTCCCATCAACTGGAGCTGGAGTGGGCGGAACTGATTCAGTCCCTGGTTCCCAGCGCCGAGCGGGTTCGGTTTACGGTAAGCGGGACCGAGGCCACCCATTTGGCTTTGAGGGTGGCCAGGGCCTATACCGCCAAGCCCAAAATGGTGCGCTTTGCCACCCATTTCCACGGATGGCATGACCACGTGGCCTTTGGCAAGGAATCCGCCGGGCCCAAGCCACCGGCAGGGATCCTGCAGGAAATCGTCGACAACGTGCTGGTGTGCCCACCGGGGGACCTGTCCTGGCTGGACCAGCTCTGCCGGGACCGGGAGGACGTGGCTGCGGTGATTCTGGAGCCGACCGGGGCCACTTTCGGCAAGGTGCCGCTCGATCCCGGGTTCCTGACGGAGTTGCGACGGTGGACCACCCGGCGGGGCATCCTGCTGATCTTCGACGAAGTCGTCTCGGGGTTCCGCTGTTCTCTGGGCGGGGCCCAGGGGCTTTACGGCGTGACACCCGACCTGACTACCCTGGCCAAGATCGTGGGGGGCGGCTATCCGGGCGCCGCCGTGGTCGGACGGGCCGAGGTGATGCAGGTCATGGACTTCCAGCAGGGGGACAACGGCCCGGCTCCGCCCTTGGTGGTGCACTACGGAACCTACAACGCAGCTCCCGTCACCGCCAGCGCCGGGATCGCCACCTTGAGATATCTGCAATCCACCGATCTGATTGCCCGGGCCAATGCCAGCGGAGCCAGGCTGCGCCAGGAAATGAACTCGGTAGCCCGACGCCTGGGTTGCGATTGGTGCGTCTATGGCGACTTCTCCGCCTTCCATATCTTTCCCAATCCGGATCACGATCCGGTGACCCCCGCCGATATCATGGCCGGTCGGGTGGATTCCTGGAAGCTCCGGGGAGCGGCTTCCGCCCAGCTCCAGCACAAGGCGCGGGCGGGGTTCCTCTGCAACGGCGTCGACGTCCTGCCCTGGCCCGGGGGCCTGATCTCCGGAGTGCATACCGATGAGGACCTGCAGAGGACGGTGGAGGCTTTCGAGGGTCTTCTGAAAATGCTGGACCGGGAGGGCGAGCTGAAGTAGGTCGCCCAGTTAACTCCGCTGTGCATCGAACGACAGACAGTGAAAAGAGATATCCACGAAGGGACACGAAGAACGACGAAGGAACACGAAGCGAGACGGAGCTGCTTCAACGGCACGGGCGGCCACAAAACGGATTATTAACATCAATGCACAGGATGCACAGGATAAACAGGACGAGAGGTTGTTGCACCGGAAGCCGGCTCGGGCGGTGGTGCGGTGGGGGATTGCGGATACCCAGGATTGCAAGACACCAGACTCCTAAGACCAAATCCTGTGCATCCTGTGCATCGATGTTCTAAAAAAATATCGATCCCCTGCGCCGACCCGGCCGTCCCCCCACCCCCCAATAGAGGAAAGAAATCCCCCTGGGAGCGCGGGCGTCCCGCCCGCATCCTTATTCCTTATGGAGGTCGCTGAGCGTCAGCGCGACTTTGCAGGCAGCCACCCTGTCGGTGTGAACCTCAACGGCCAAACCGAGAGAGACCCCCGGCGCCGTTCCGGGTCGATCCGAGTGGCGGAGATGGGCGAGGCTGTGCCTCGGCATTGTGCGGGCGGGACGCCCGCGCTCCCAGGGGGGCCATCATCCACACAAAAAACCGGGAACATGGTTTACATCATGCCCAGGAATCGGGCAAGGCGCCTTTTGCAAGCCTCAAGAATCACTCCCCCCTGGAGGGGGAGTCGGCGAGAGGGCGGAGCCCGCAGTCGAGCCGGAGGGGGGCAAACGCCACGCCCGGTGAGTGACTATCAGCGGTACCTTGTTGAAGCCACGATTCTTCGGTTAGTTGGACCGCACCGACCTCCGTCCCCGCCAATCGTCGGGAAAATCGTTCCCAGTACCTGGATTGTGTGTTGAATATGTGCATTATAAATGCACAATATCGACACATTAACGGTCGGGATACTCATTCCGCATTGAATAGAGTTGTGGTCGGAAGGGCGAACTGCTCATTCGGAAACTGCGACCATAGCAGTGTCATCCTCGGTTTGTTCCGTTTCTCGGCGGAAAATCTCGGTCCGGAGACACCGATCACCCCTCGACTAGCCGGCATTTCTCACCACGGGTTGCAGTCTTGAGAAGAGTACAGGGAGTGAGGAACGTGTTCGGCGTGATTTTGGAGAGGCAGTGCGTTCCGGGACGGCGCCCCTAATCCGCCGCCTACGCGGCTGCGTCAGCGGTGGATACGACGTCCATGGGCTCACGCCCACGGCTAAGTGCTGGCGCGGCTACGCCGCGTTATAAGGAAGACCTGTAGGGGACGTTTCCTCGGGTGAGCCAGGCCAACCGCGGCTTCACCGCTCTCCCCAAAATCACGACACTGCCGGTGGGAAAGGATTTAATTAAGGGCCGCTCCCCCTAAATCACAACGCTGCAGGGGGACAGGATTAATAGAATAATCCCCGGGCGCCAGCCCGGGGGTTCCAAAAAGCCGCGAATGCGGCGTCCGCACTTAGCCGTGGGCGTAAGCCCATGGAAAAGGGCAGCTCCATCCCCCGAGCCGCGTAGGCGGCGGCAGCAATCATCCCTGGTGTTGGATCCCAAGCACGCGCAGGCGTGCCCAGCACAGTCTGTACCCTGAAGGTTCGCCAAAAAAGCGCTGCAAGATGCTAAAGACAAACACTTTCCCAGCCGATGCCCAGCCCCCCGGTGAGAAATGCGGGCTAGCCGGTGTGCCGGATGCAGCATTACATTGAACGTTCGCTGGAGCCGGTCATCGAGAAGGCCGCCTCCGAGTTTCCAGCCGTAGTCCTGACCGGACCTCGGCAATCCGGTAAGACAACCCTCCTCCAACGCCTCTTCGGCAATGCCGGGGTACGTCGTACATCCCGGTGACTTGCCCCTTCCTCTCGGTCCCGAAGTGACGGCCCTACCCTTCGCCGACCTGTAGCGGTCCGATGCCTCGCGCCCGGGGTACCCCCTACCGCATCAGCCTTCGTCTGGCCCGTATTTCTCACCGGGTGGCAAGGTGGCGGGTATTGGTTGGCCCCCCCACCGCATCAGCCTTCGCCTGCGGCTCGGCTTCTGCGACTCCCCCTCAAGGGGGGAGTGATACTGGAGCGCCTTATGCAAGCCTCAAGAATCACTCCCCCCTTGAGGGGGAGTCGGCGAGAGGGCGGAGCCCGCAGTCGAGCCGGAGGGGGGCAAACGCCACGCCCGGTGAGTGACTATCAGCGGTACGGGCAGTGGCACCCTGGCGGCGTCGTTCGAGCGCTTGAGGGCATCCGGCAGTTCTGATGGGGCACCTTCGGCCCACGGCATAGGACATATTTTATGCAGGCATCAGTAGTAGCGCCCTCCCGGTCCCCACATACCTCTCCAATACGACGCCCCCCAACCCCCACCGTCAGCCCCCAGACCTCTCACGCCCCCGCCACTTCCCCCACGACCCCCAGTTTTTCGTCGCTGAGGTGGCCGTATCGGTTGATCCAGAAACCGTGCCGGCTGGCGGATTGGGCCGTCTCCAGACGGGCTCGAAAGTCCTGGGTGGGGCCGTAGCCGTGCACCAGGGCGCAGACGGGGGTCGTTCCGGCCTCGAGCTGGGCCTGGGCGATCTTGCGATGCTGGGCTGCCGCGCCGACCGGGTGGGGCTCTTCAGGGTCCGGATAGCGGAGGTCCTCCAACCGGGTCGGAGCCGGCTCACCGCCGGTATCGAACAAGCGGGTCAGGGCTTTCACCAGAAGCGGTTCGGACACCCCGGGATTGGTCTGGCGCAGGCGGTCCCCGTAGAATCGAAGCATCATGGGCCAGTGCAGGGTGTAGAGCTTCACCGAAAGGGCTGAGCTGTAACGGCTCACCCGGCGATAGTCCAGGCCCGAGAAGATATTCCAGGGCGGCGGGAAGGCGTTGGGGCGCAACTCCATGCGGCCGCCGCCGGCGTCGTTGATGACTTGGCGGAAGCCGGCGTGCAGGGATTCGACCAGCCCGGCCTTGAACCCGATCCACTCCTCCAGACCGCCGGCCTCCGGCAGCAGCCGCCGGCGGGCCTCCTGCAGACTGCCGGCCTCGGCACAGATCCTCAGGTCCCCGTCAGTGAGTTCCCCGTGAAGGCGGCGGTAGAGCGCGGCTGCGGCGTTGCGCATCCGGTCGAAATCGAATCCCATCCGTTCGGCTTCCTTGCGAGCCTGCTCGCCGAAGTCCACAAAAATGGAATCCAGCAGGTAGGGGGGATATTCGGGCCAGTCCAGGCGAAGGCCGTCGATGGTCGGATATTGCCGGCAGAGATCCCGCAGGAGCGTCAGGGTGTAGTCGCGGATGTGAGGGCTGGCCAGGCTTCCGTTGGCTGAAAGGCGGCGCCTGGGAACGCTTCCGTCGGGAAGGCGGGGACAGTCTTCGGGTTCCGGCTGACCGAACTGGACCCGGTAACCTGGAGGGATGGCTGCCTGAACCTGGAGGTAGACCTTCAATCCCCGGGATTGTGCGTTCCGGATGAACTCCCCTACCAGGGGCCCCTGCTTCCGGGTCAGGTCGCCGGCCGCGGGGGGCTGGTAGCGCAACCCCCGGTAGAGGCTCGGGTCCGGTTGAAAGCTGGGCGCCGTCCTCACCCACAGCTCCCGCTTGCCCCACAGAGTCCGGTCCAGCAGCCGGACCTTGCCGGCGCCGGCGTCGATGGGCGGTTCCCGGACTCCGGTCTGCGGGTCGGCCGGCTCCATCACGTAGGGAGAGGTTGTCACCGCGGTGACCGCGGCTTGCCTCTGCAGTCTGTCGAGCACGCCGTTGACCGACTCGCTCTGAAAATATTCGGGCATCACGGTGATGCCGACTAGCCGAGGGGAAGCCATGGAATCTCCTTGTTTCGGCCCGAATGATCCACATTGAGCGCTTGCCGACTCCCGGAACCCACCATTAACCACTGAAAGAATTGAGGGTTATCGACAAAGGCCAAAAAAAGATATCCACGAAGGGCCACGAAGGGGTTGGAGGAAACTCAAGAGGGATCCGCCAAAGGTCGGGAGGGGCGATAAGATTTTCACGATGGGCGCCAAAAATTTGTTAAGGGGGTAAAAGATGAATCCGCGAAGGGACCACAATTGGATTGGAAAAGACTCGAATGGGGTTCGTGAAGGGCCACGAAGGAGACTGAAGTTTTCCACAAACGTACCCGGGATAATTGAGCAAGTCAGCGTTGCCTGCCACAGCTTCTCATCCTGTTAATCCTGTCTATCCATGTTCCTTTTAGTCTTTCTTCGTGGCCCTTCGTCTTTCTTCGTGGCCCTTCGTGGATATCTTTTTGTCCTTCGTACCCCTTCGTGGATTGAGAGCCGACGTTTCCTACCATTGGCGAGAAATGCGGGCTATCCGAACTGCTGGGGAATGATTCCCCCGGTGGCATGGTCGTCCACGGTCAGCCAGCGGGCCTGGTAGAGGGAAGCTTCGGCATCGAAAACCCGTCCGTCCGGCAACTGGTACTGATTGGGGGTGGTGGGCTTGATGCCCGAGACAAAGGCCGGAACCCGGTCGCGGTCGGCCCGGAGCTGAGCCATGGCCTCCTCCCAGTCGAACCGCTGAAAGAGTTGTTGCCGCAGCTTGCCGCATCGCTCGGCCTGCTCGGGCCGGTCGGCCAGGTTGGTCATCTCCCGGGGATCGTTGGCCATGTCAAAGAGCAGCGGTTTGCCTCCCTGAACCTCCACGTATTTCCAGTCATGGGTGCGGATGGCCCTCCAGGCGCGGGTTGGCTGCCCGATGGGAAGGGCTTGGGTCTTGATGCGCGTCCCCCACTCGAAGTACTGGCTGGGTGCGAATTCGCGAGGAGATCGGGCCCCGGCCGGGTCCCGCAAGAGCGGACTGAAATCCATCCCGTCGAGCCCTGCGGGTATGGGGAGGCCGGCCAGGCTGCAGCAGGTCGGAAAGAGGTCCATCAGGGAAACGACCTCGGACAGGCGGGCGTGGCCCGGCTGAACCCCGGGGCCCGTGATGAGAAGGGGGACCCCCATGGCTTCTTCATAGTAGACGGACTTTTGCCACAGGCCGTGAGCCCCGCCCATCTCCCCGTGGTCGCTGGTGTAGATGACGATGGTGTTCTCCAGCAGGCCGTTTTGCCGGAGGGTGTCCAGCAGTTCCCCAATGCAGTCATCCACGTAGTCGACGCAGGCGTAGTAGCCTTCCCGTCCTCTCCGGATCTGTTCCTCGGTCAAATGGGAAGCGAGCCGGTCGTAGAGGCGGCGGGCATAGGGTTCCAGGCGGTCGGCGCAGTCGGCGGGCTGTTCCAGGGGCGGAATCCGGTCCCGGTAGCGGCGGATGTAGCGGCCCGGTGCGGTGAAGGGGGCGTGGGGCCGGCCGTAGCCGGCGCAGAGGAACCAGGGCTGCTCCGGCTTCCGGTCCTGGTGTTCCAGCAGAAAGGCCTGGGCCTCGCGGGTGACGACGACGTCCTGGATCAGGCTTTCGGGAATTTCCGTGACCCCCGCGCTCTCCGCACTGTGGTAGCTGGGGAAAAAGCTCAGCGGTTCCGGTTGATGGGAGAGGCCGTGATGGAAATCCCCGTAGGGCCGGTGTTGAAACCCGTGCAGCTGGTCTTTGCCCCCGAAGTGCATTTTTCCCACCAGGCAGGTGGCGTAGCCGTGCTCGGCGAAGTGCCGGGGCCAGGTCACCAGCTCGGGGAAAAGGATCCAATGGTTGGCCCAGGCCGCGCAGCGGTGCGGTTCCATGGCGGTCAGCAGGCACATCCGCGAGGGGGTGCAGGCCGGGGAGGCGCAACTGGCGGTTTCGAACTGCACCGATCGCGAGGCCAGAGCATCCAGGTGGGGTGTGCGCACGACGGGGTCGCCGCCAAACCCGGACACCTTGGGGGCGTGCTGGTCGGTCAGGATAAATAGGATATTGGGCTTTGCATTCATGGGAGCACCTCTGGCGAGCCCGCATTTCTCACAGGGGGCGACCCGTTGAGAAATGCGGGCTACAGTCGTCTTCGTCATGCACCCGGATGAGGCAACCGACCGGGTGGTGAACGAGGGCAAACGTTGGGCTATTTGCCTATCCGGCTCAAGATATCCACCAGGCAGGCTTCATCGGCAGGGAAGACCGTTCTCAGGTCCAGCAGGACGGCCTCCCTGTCCAGCCGCGCCAGCACGGGAGGCTCCGATTGCCTTAACAGGGACTCCAGCCTGGCCGCCGAGTATCTGGAGGAGCGCAGCCGGAGGAGCCGGGTGGGCAGGCTTTGGGAAGGGGTGGACCCTCCTCCGATGACGGAGGCGCCCTCGACCGCCTCGACGGTCAGATCGGCTTGAAGCTCGGAAAGCCGGGCAACCAGGCTGCTCGCCCGTTCTTCCAGGCGGCCGGCGTCCATCCGAATCATCTGCACCACCGGGATCTCCAATTCCTCTCGTTGCGTCAGGTAGGCAATCAGAGTGGACTCCAGAACCGCCAATGCCAGCTTGTCCATTCTCAGGGCCCGGAAGAGGGGGTTTTGCCGGATTTTCTGCAGATACCGGGAGCTTCCGGCAATGATGCCGGCCTGGGAACCGCCCAGCAGCTTGTCCCCGCTGAAGCAGACCAGGTCGGCCCCCCGGGACAGGCTCTCCCGAGGATGCGGTTCCGGTTCGATCCTCTCGGCCTGAAGATCGATCAGGCAGCCGCTGCCCAGGTCCTCCACCAGGGGCACGGACCTGGAGGCGCAGAGGGCGGCCAACTCCTCCAGGCTCGGTTTGGAGGTGAATCCCGAGATCTTGAAGTTGCTGGGATGCACTCGCAGCACCAGCTGGGTCTTCCCGGTGAACCCCTGCTCGTAGTCGCTGAGATGGGTCCTGTTGGTGGTGCCGACCTCCTTCAAGGTGGCGCCGCTCTTGCGCAGGATGTCGGGAACGCGGAAGGAATCGCCGATCTCGATCATCTCCCCCCGGGAAATCAGGACCTCACCCCCCTCGGCCAGGGAGTTGAGAATGAGGAATACCGCCGCCGCGTTGTTGTTGACCACCAGAGCTTGCGGGCAATTCAGGATCTGTTCCAGGAGGCGGCCGGCAATGACGTCTCGCTTTCCACGGTTGCCGCGGGCCAGGTCGAATTCAAGGTTGGAATAGTTGGAGGCGACTTCCGCCAGGTGCCGGAGGGCGGCATCTCCGACCGGCGCCCGTCCCAGGTTGGTGTGCAGGATCACGCCGGTGGCGTTGATCACCTTCTTCAGACCGGGACAGGTCCAGGAGCGGAACTCCTGTTGCAGGGCCTCCAGGATGCGAGCGTCCAGGTCCAGGGCCGACCACTCCTTCTTGTCACTGCCGGCCAGCTCCCGGCGCAGGTCCTCCAGCACCCTGCGGACCAGGAAGACAACGAAGGGGCGGCTGGTCCGGCTGATGAGGGCCGCCGCGCCGGGGCTGTCGAGAATCCTGTCGACTGCCGGAATCTGGCGGTAGGCCGGAGAGGTCGTTTGAGGCATGGCGGGTTTAGGATACCACCGGCCGGAGAGTCGTGGATAGGGGGCAGCATCGCCCCGCCCTGCCGTGCAGATCATTCGCGGGCAAAAAAAGAAATCCACGAAGGGCCACGAAGGACGACGAAGGGCCACTAAGGGGTTGGAGAAAACTCAAGAGGGATCCGCCAAAGGTTGGGAAGGGAGAAAAGATTTCCGCCAAGGGCGGTAACTAACCACTTGGTCGCGCCGCCGATCCATCTTGCGGACGGGCGGCTTCCCGACTATGATGTCGATTTTCGCAGCCATCCGCAGCCATCCGCAGCCATCCAACCAAAGGGAGGGTCCGCCTTGAGTCGCCGAGTCCTTGTGAGCGTCTCCGACAAGGAGGGTCTGCAGGATTTCGTCAAGGGACTGTTGCGCCTTGACTACGAAATCATCTCCACCGGAGGGACGGCCCGGTATCTGCGGAAGGGTGGGGCTCGGGTCACCGAGGTGTCCGAGGTGACCGGATTTCCGGAGATTCTGGGCGGCCGGGTCAAGACGCTGCATCCCAAGATCCACGGGGGGCTGCTGGGGATCAGGGAGGACGGGGAACACCGGCGGCAGATGCGGGAGCAGGCCATCCATCCCATCGACATGCTGGTGGTCAACCTCTACCCCTTCCAGCAGACCGTCGCCAGGCCCGGAGTCACTCTGGAGGAAGCGGTGGAACAGATCGACATCGGCGGCCCCGCCATGGTTCGGTCGGCAGCCAAGAACTTCAGGGAAGTGGCCGTTGTGGTTCGAAAAGAGGACTACGGCTGGATTCTTCAAGAGCTTGAGACCCAGGGGGGACGCCTGACCCTGGACTCCAGGTTCCGCCTGGCCCAACAGGCCTTCAGCCTTACCGCCTGCTACGATTCGGCAATTGCCAGCCATCTTTCCCGGATGGAAGCCTCCGCCGGAAGCATTCGGCTTGCCCCGGGCATGTTTCCACGCCGGTTGAGCATTGCCTTGGAAAAGGTGATGGACCTGCGCTACGGAGAGAACCCCCATCAGCAGGCGGCCTTCTATCGAGAGCTTGCCGATGGGGCCAATCTGCTGCCCGATAGCCTCCAATTGCAAGGCAAGGAACTGTCGTTCAACAACCTGCTGGACCTGAACGCGGCTTACCAGTTGTCCGCCGAATTCAAAACTCCCTGCGCGGTCGTCATCAAGCACAACAATCCCTGCGGCGTGGCCGTCTCCCGGGAGGCCCTGGCCGATGCCTATCTCAAGGCCCGCAATTGCGATCCCGTCTCGGCCTTCGGCTCGGTCCTGGGGTTCAATCGCCCGGTCGACTTCCAAACGGCCCAAGCCATCACCCAGACCTTCGTGGAGGCGGTGATCGCCCCGGGCTACGAGCCTCAGGCTCTCAAGCGGCTGGGCTCCAGGAAAAACCTGCGGCTGCTTCGATCCGCGGTCTCGGAAGAACCCCCTCCCCGCTGGGACTACAAACGGGTTGAAGGCGGCCTTCTGGTGCAGGAAATGGATCGGGGACCGGAGGATGAGAGCGGGTGGAGGGTGGTCACCGATCGCTCCCCCTCCCCCGGGGAGTGGGAGGCGCTCCGATTTGCCTGGAAAGTGGCGAAACACGTGAAGTCCAACGCCATTGTCTATACCAGTTCCGAGCAGACCGTGGGGATCGGCGTGGGTCAGATGAGTCGGGTGGATTCCGCCAGGTTGGCGATCTCCAAGGCCCTCGGGCCGCTGCAGGGTTGCGTCATGGCCTCCGACGCCTTTTTCCCCTTTCGGGATGGGATCGACATTGCCGCCGAGGCCGGCATCCGGGCGGTGATCCAGCCGGGGGGCTCGGTCAGAGATGCCGAGGTGGTTCAGGCGGCCAACCAGAAGCAGATGGCCATGGTCCTGACCGGGAGGCGTCATTTCCGCCATTGAGGCTAGCACAGGAATTCGCCGCCGAAACTGCTGAAAATCACCAGGTTTTTCAATGAGCAGCTTGGCCCCGCCACCGGCGGCGGGAGTTTGACTGGGTCCATGCCGCATGAGATAATTCCGAGGCGTGAAAGGTAGACTAAAAAGATGAACCATCCAAGGCCGGGTTTCACCAAGAGAAGCCTGTTAACGGCACTGGCGGTCTTCTGGGCGGCCGCGGGTCAGGCCCAGGAATCCAGCGCCCCGGCCGTTCAGGCCGAGGCCCGGCCGGTGAGTCGAGCCGCTGCCTACTACCACTTCAGCCTGGGGCGTCTGCTGGAGGAAAGCGGAAGCTTCTTAAAGGCCGAGGCCGAGTATGGGACAGCGCTGGAGCACGATCCGCAATCCTCCCAACTTCATGCCGAAGTGGCCACCGCCTACCTTCGAAACAGCCGTATACCGGAGGCCATTCAGAGGTTCGAAACGGCGATCGGGATCGACCGGGACAACTTGCAAGCCCACAAGCGCTTGGGGGTCATCTATTACAGTCTTCTGGAAGGGGAGGTGACGGGCCGCAGAATTCCCTCTGGCGACACCTTGAACAAGGCGATCCGCCAGTATGAGGCCATTGGGCGGCTGGACCCTCGCGACAGCGACTCGTTACTGGTGCTGGGCCGCCTCTACGGTCAGGCCGGCCGCCCCCGGGAAGCCATGGCCGCCCTGGAGAAATCTCTGGCAGCGGCTCCCTCCTCTGAAGAAATCCTGAGCCTGCTGGCCGACCTCTATCGCGGTCAAAACGAGTTGCCGAAAGCGATCGATTATCTGGAAAAGGCCGTCCGGATCAACTCCGGCTCTCTCGTGCTTCTCCGGGAGCTCGGTCTGGCCTACGAGCAGGCGGGTGATTTCAAGAAGGCGGTCGCGGCCTACAGGAAAGGCATGGGTGTGGGGGGCGCCAACGTGAGCGTGGTGACTCTGCTTCGCAAGAATCTGGCTCATGCCCTGTTGCTCGACGGACAGATCGATCCCGCCGAGAAGGAGTACCGCACAATCCTGGAAATCGAACCGGATGATGGACAGGTCCATCTGGGCCTTGGGAGAATCAGCCGCAGCCGGCACCGCTACGAGCAGGCCCTGGATCACCTGAAGAAAGCCGATGCTGCACTGCAGAACAATGTCGAAGTCATTTTTGAGTTGGCGAGGCTTCACAATGACCTGGGCCGGTTCGAGGAAGCAGAGGTGGGGTTTGAGCGCATGCTGAATCTCTACCCCAATCCGGGCGACAGTTTCGGTGCGGTCCGTAACCGGAGCATCACGCTGACGCATCTCGGTCTGGTGGCTCAGGAGCTGGGAAACTACGAGGAGGCCGCCGGCCGCTTCCAGGAGTTGCAGCGGCTTGGAGAAACCTATCTGAGCCACGAGCGGGAAAATTTGAAGGCGCTGGGGAAGGAGAACAGTAACCGGGCCAGGATCTTGCTGATCCGGCTCTATCGAGCGGCCAGGCAGGTTTCTCGAGCCCTGGCCGTCTGCACGGCGGCCAAGGAGTCTGCGCCGACCCGGGCCATCGGCGCTCTTTGCGCCGACGTGTTGGCCGAGAGCGGGGAACCCGGACAGGCATTGCAGGAACTGGAGGGGATGCTGGAGGGCAACAAGGAAGACCTGGAGATTTACCACTACATCCTCCAGGTCTACCAGAGAGAGAAGCGATTCAAGGAAGCCGAAAAGAAGCTCTATGAAGCCGAGAAGTATTTCGAGCAGGAACAGTCCTTCTACTTCATGCTGGGGAACCTGCAGGAGCGCCGGAAGGAATACGACAAGGCGGAGACGACCTTCAGGAAGGTCATCGCCCTGGATTCCAAGCATGCTTCCGCCTTGAACTACCTGGGTTACATGTGGGCCGACCTGGGTGTCAACTTGAACGAAGCTCTGGATCTGATCAAGCAGGCCGTGGCCTTGGATCCCAACAACGGCGCCTATCTGGATAGCCTGGGTTGGATCTATTTCAAATTGGACCGCATCGAAGAGGCGGAGCTTTACCTGGTGCGCGCCTTGGACCGGGTTCGCCGGGACCCCACCATTCACGACCACCTGGGGGACTTGTATTACAAGAAGGGGGATTACCGGCAGGCTCGTTCGGCCTGGCAACGCTCGGTGGCCTTCGGTCAGGACGAGGAAGAAACCCGGCGGGTCAAAAAGAAGGTAGCGGACCTGGACACCAAGCTGGCCTTGTCGGCCGAAGACGAGTAGCCGGCGGCGGATTCGACCGATGCAGCCCAATCTGGATGGATTGGGCTTTTTTTGTGTCCACTCCCTAAACCCGCATTTCTCACCGGGGGGCGTGACAATGGCGCCGGATTTTTTCCTTCAGCGCGTGCTCGCGAGCGAAGAGCCTAGCGGTCACTACGGTCGAGCGAGCAGGTGCGCGCTGAAGGGAAAAAGACAAGCCAGAGCGCGCCCAGCACGATCTGTAGCTGCGGGCCCTCAAAACATGGCTGATAAGGTACTGAAGAAAAACGGTCTTTCATAATTTATCTAGCGGGCCGGCGAGAAATGCGGGTTGGGCAGGAGACCATGAGACCGGAGCAAATCAAGCTGCGCAGTTTCGCCAAGGTGAACCTGGGTCTCCATATCCTGGGGGCGCGAGAGGACGGCTTTCACGAGATTCGCACCCTCTTTCAAACCATCGGTCTCCATGACACGCTGGAGATTCGCCTGACCCAGGGTCAAGGGGTGTCTTGCCAATGCAACTGGGCCGAGTTGAACTCCGCTGACAATCTGGTGGTTCGGGCCATGCAGGCTGTCTGCGGCCACGCGGGACTGAAGGGGGGGGTGGAGGCTCGACTGGAAAAGAGGATTCCCCTGGGCGCCGGCCTTGGCGGGGGAAGCAGCAATGCCGCCGCCGCCGTGATGGGGTTGGACCGTCTGCTCGGCTTGCAGATGTCCCGGCGGGATTGGTTCGAGATCGGAGGTCGTTTGGGATCGGACGTTCCCTTCTTCTTCCTGGGTGGACGGGCGCTCGGAGTGGGGCGAGGCTCGGAGGTCTACCCGCTGGAAGACGAACCGCCCTGCCATGTCCTGATCGTTGTTCCCTCCCGGCCGATGCCGACCGCCGAGGCCTACCGGAGGGCCAGTTTGCGGTTGACAAGCCCGGTGAACAAAAGTAAAATTCCGCTCTTCTGTCCAGCCTTCTTAGACGCGTTGGAGTCAGGGGAGGGGCTGGAGAACCACTTTGAAATGGTGGTTTTCAGGGATCAGCCTGGCCTGAAGCACCTGAAGCAGAGGCTCCTCCAATCGGGTGCCAAGAGAGCCGGACTCACCGGAAGCGGCTCGGCCCTGGTGGGTTTTTTTGACGAAGAAGGAGCATTGACACAGGCTCAAGCAACCCTCCGTGACGGGAATGTTCGCCTCCTGGCGACTCGAACGCTGAACCGGGATCAATACCGGCACTCCCTTGTCGAATGTCTTCAGCAGGCAATCGGATAGTGGGGCGTCGTCAAGTGGTAAGACACGGGTCTTTGGAACCCGCATTCGGAGGTTCGAATCCTCCCGCCCCAGCCAACTGTTTCCCCGAAACATCGACGATTGACAGGCCCCTGAAAACCAGGATTCAGAGGTGAAGGTCTCTTGACGAACAGCATGAAGATCTTTACTGGAACCGCCCATCGCGCCCTGGCCGAGGAGATCTGTCGATCGCTGAATGTTTCCCTGGGGGAGTCTTCTTTCTCGAGATTCAGCGATGGAGAGGGATACTTCCAAATTCTGGAGAATGTACGGGGAGAAGACGTCTTCGTGATTCAGCCGACCTGTCCTCCGGTGGATCGGAGCCTGATGGAGTTGCTGCTGATGATCGACGCTTTCAAGAGAGCCTCCGCCAGACGGATCACGGCCGTCCTGCCCTATTTCGGGTATGCCCGCCAGGATCGAAAGGACAAGCCGAGGGTGCCCATCTCAGCCAAGCTGGTGGCCGACCTGTTGTCGACGGCCGGGGCCAGCCGGGCTCTGACCATGGATTTGCACGTGCCTCAAATTCAGGGCTTTTTTGACATTCCGGTGGATCACCTTTTCGCCGCTCCGGTGATGATGGGGTATTTTCAAAAACTTCATCTGCCCGATCTGGTGGTGGTCTCTCCGGATGCCGGAGGCACCGAGAGAGCCCGGGCTTACGCCAAGAAGCTGCACGCCAGTCTGGCCATCATCGACAAGCGCCGCCTCAAGCCAAACGAAGCGGCGGTGGTCAATATCGTCGGTGAGGTGGCCGGCAGGACGGCCCTCATCGTGGATGATCTGGTGGATACGGCGGGCACCCTGACCAAGTCCGCCGAGGCGCTGGCGAAACAGGGGGCCACCCGGGTTTATGCCTGCTGCACCCACCCGGTCCTGTCGGGGCCGGCCACCCGGCGTATCGCCGGGTCCTGCTTGACCGAGCTGGTGGTGGCCAATACGATTCCCTTGTTGTCCGAGGCCTCCCAATGCCAAGGCATTCGAGTCCTGAGCGTGGCTGAGCTTTTGGGCAAGGCGATCCAGTCCATTCATGAGGAGAGTTCGGTCAGCTCCCTGTTCATCTAGCCCCGAGAGAGTCACCGATGAAATCGATCCAAGTCTTTGCGGAAATCCGGTCCAGTCGGGGGAAGAACGCCGCACGCCGGCTGCGGAATCAGGGCAGGATACCTGCCGTGCTCTATGGCCGGAAGCAAGCGGTGCTTTCCTTGAGCGTGGACCCCAAGGAACTGTTGGCCATTCTGCATTCGGCAGCGGGGCACAATACGATTTTCTCGCTGGACCTCAAGGCTCAAGGCTCGGCCAGCGTCATGCTGAAAGAGTGGCAGTTCGACCCCATCACGGAGACCTTGCTGCACGCCGACCTTCTGCGTATCGCCATGGACAACACCTTGCACGTGAGCGTGCCGGTCCTGCCGTTGGGCCTGGCCGTAGGGGTCAAGGACGAGGGAGGCATCTTCGAGTTTGTGCTGAGACAGCTTGAAGTGGAATGCTTGCCGGCGGACATCCCCGAGCATATCTCTGCCGATATTTCTCATCTACAGGTCGGCTCCAATTTGAGAGTGTCTGACCTGTCAGTGGACTCCAAGCTGAAGGTCCTGTCCGACCCCGATCTGGTGGTGGCGCATGTGGTCGCGCCCAAGGAGGAGGAAGAGGAGGAGGTAGCGGCCGGGGAGGTTGCCGCGGCGGGATCGGAGGAGGAAGGCGAGCCGGAAGTGATCCGGAAGGGCAAGACCGAGTCGGAAGCGGAGGCCGGACAAACGCCTTCGCGAGCGGAATGAGGATTAGTGGAGAGTTTGGGGAACAGGACAGTTCCTCGTGACATGGTTGACCTCGTACCGGGAATTGGTCGTCTGGCAGAAAACAATGGACAATGCTCAACGCGTTGATCAAATTCACTCTCCACTATTCACTAATCACTTGCCACTCGCCACTCGCCACTACACATGAAACTGGTGGTCGGTCTTGGCAATCCCGGGCGGCGTTACGCCCACACGCCCCACAACGCCGGTTTTGCCGTGGTCGACCAGCTCGCCTCGGCGGGGCGGAGTTCCTGGAAGTCCGATCCCTGCCAGGCGCTGGTCGCCACTGTCGGGCTGTCCGGCGCCTCCCTGTTGTTGGCCAAGCCCCAGACCTACATGAACCTGAGCGGCCATGCGGTCAGCCTGCTGCTGTCCGAATACCGGCTGGCCCTTGACGACTTGGTTGTAATTTGCGATGATTTGGCGTTGCCCTTCGGGCGGCTTCGGATTCGGGCCAGGGGCGGTAACGGAGGCCATAACGGTCTCAAGTCCATCATTGAGGTCCTGGCCACGAGGGAATTTACCCGGGTTCGCCTGGGCATGGCTCCGGAAGAGGAAATCCCGGATGCCGCCGCCTATGTCCTGTCTCCAGTGCCAGAGCATTGGACCGCGGACTTTCGGCGGATGGTTCTCAAGGGTACGGAGGCCGTGGAGTCGATCTGTCTGGCGGGCGTCGATGAGGCCATGAACCGGTTTAACCCGGGGGAAGGGTAGCTCTTCCCGGCCGTGGCGTTCCAGCCGTAGCGAGGGCAGACAGTTTCGGGAATAGAGGTTTATGAGACGTTACGAAGTCATGTTTATCGTCCGCCCCTCATCCAGTGACGAGGGAATCGGTCAGATTACGGGCCAAATGGAGGAAGTGGTCCGCAGCTATGCCGGCGAGGTGCACGGCATCGACCGATTGGGCAAGAAAAGGCTTGCCTATGAGATTCAGGATCTACAGGAAGGGATCTACATTCTGCTCACCATTGGCGCCGCCGGGGAGTGCGTCAAGGAGTTGGAGCGGCGCTTGAAGGTCAACGACCAGGTGCTGCGTTATCTCACGGTGCGTGTGGATGAAGATCTGAAACGGGCGGAAAAGATCAAGGCGGCCTACATCAAGAAGAAGGCCCGCCGCCGCCGTGGAACCGAGCCCGAGGCCATTGCTCCGGCCATTTAGGCCGCAAAGAGCGATCCGCCCCCTCGGAGCACCAAGGAGCCGTTGAAATGCCCCCAAGTCGGAACCCAGGACGCTCAGGCGTCAGACCGAAAAGAGCTTACAGACGACACTACATTCGGCGAAAGAAGGTGTGCCGGTTCTGCGTTGAGAAGATCCACCATATCGACTACAAAGATACCCGTTTGCTTTCCGCCTTCAACCCGGAACGGGGCAAGATCCTGCCGCGGAGAATTTCCGGAACCTGCTCGCCCTGTCAACGCAGACTCATGGAGGCTCTCAAGCGAGCCCGCAATATTGCCCTGCTCCCCTTTGCCTCAGGGTAGGGTGGAAGCCTGGCAGGGTTTCCCCTGGTCTCACCGGTTGGTTTGGGCTGCGAGAAAAGAACGCCATGGAAGTGGTCTTGAGAGAACGGATCGAGAAGCTCGGAGATCGTGGCCAGGTGGTCACGGTCAAGCCCGGCTATGCTCGCAACTATTTGCTGCCCAAGCGGAAGGCCGTCCTGGCCACCCCCTACAACGTGCGCCAGGTTGAACAGGAGAAGGCCTCGGCCGTCCGTCGCGAGGCCATCGAGAAGAGCGAGTCCGAGATGTTGGCGCAGCAGCTTGCCGAGGTTTCTCTCCAGTTCACCCGCAAGGTCGGAGAGCAGGAAGTCCTCTACGGTTCGGTAACTTCCCTGGATATCGCCGAGTCGCTGAAGGGAAAAGGCTTCGAAATCGACCGGCGGAAGATCGACCTGGAGGAGCACCTGAAGTCCCTGGGCAGGCATGACGTGCCCATCAAACTCCACCAAGAAGTGACCGCAGTGGTGATCGTCGAAGTGCTCCGGGAAGAGTAGCCTGCATTTCTCACCGGGGGGCGTGACAATGGCGCGCCCAGCGCCGTCGGTACCCGCATGCCCTCCAAACAGGGCCAATAAGGTGCTGAAGATAAACAGTCGTTCATAATATATCCAGCGACCCGGTGAGAAATGCGGGCTCGGGAATCTCCTCCCGCCCTGGAGCCGGCCCCCGCGGGGTTCTTGCCGGGGGGATCCCGCCCGGAAGGCTGCCACCGTTTTTTTCCGAACCTGATCCATGCCTGCCGACGCCGCGCTGGAAAAAGGACTTCCCCAGAATATCGAGGCAGAGCGCTGCGTTCTGGGAGCCATCCTGCTGGATAGCCAGCTCATCGACCAGGCGGTCGAGGTCTTGAGCCCGGAGGACTTCTATCTGGGCAGTCACCGGACCATCTTCCAGCACATGGTTTCGCTGCTGGAGAGTTCCAAGGCCATTGACTTCCTTACCTTGACCGAGTCCGTTCGCAATGGCAACCAACTGGAAGCCATTGGCGGCGCTTCCTTTATCTCTTCCCTGATTGACGATGTCCCCCGCCTGACCAACCTGGAGCACTACGCCCGCATCGTGCAGGAAAAATCCACCCTGCGCAGCCTGATCAAGCATTCCAGCGAGATCATCTCCTCCTGCTACGAGCAGCAGGAGGATGTGGAAGGCGTCCTGGACAACGCCGAGAAGGCGATCTTCAACATCGCCGAATCCAAAGTCCGGGCCGGCTTCGTCAGTCTCAGCCAACTGGCCAAGACCGGCCTCAAGAAGATCGAAGCGGCAGCCAGCCGGCAGCAGATGATGGTGACGGGGATCCCCTCGGGTTATACGAAATTCGATGAACTGACCTCCGGGTTCCAGCCCTCCGAATTGATTGTGATAGCATCCAGACCCGCCATGGGCAAGACGACATTGGCGCTCAACATTGCCAGCTACGCTGCCTTGAACCACCAGAAAACCGTCGGGGTATTCAGCCTGGAGATGGCAGGCGATCAACTGCTGCTACGAATTCTCTGCTCGGAGGCCCGGATTGACGCCCATAAGCTGCGGACCGGACGCCTGAACAAGGAAGATTGGAACAAGCTTGCCGGCAAGTTAGGTGAACTGTCTACCGCTAAGATTTTCATCGATGACTCGCCTGGCATCGGCCTGCTGGAGATGCGGGCCAAGGCCAGGCGTCTGAAGGCCGAGAGCGGGCTGGATCTGTTGATTGTGGATTATCTGCAGTTGATCGCCGGAGGAAAAGGACGGTTTGATAATCGTCAGCAGGAGATATCGAGCATCTCTCGGGGTTTGAAGGTACTGGCCAAGGAACTGGACATTCCGGTGATCGCCCTCTCCCAGCTCAGCCGTGCCCCGGAGCAGCGAACCGGGGATCACCGGCCTCAGCTCTCGGATTTGCGAGAGTCCGGCTCCATTGAGCAGGACGCCGACCTGGTGGCCTTCATATTCCGTGAAGAAGTCTACAAACCGAATGATGAGGAGAAACGCGGGGTTGCCGAACTGATCATCGGCAAGCAGCGGAACGGTCCTACCGGCAAGGTAGACTTGGCTTTTTTGCGAGAGTATACCCGCTTTGAAAGCCTCTGGCAGGCGTAGGTCCGCCCCGGATATTTTCTTCGCCCAACCCATCCATGAATCAATCGGGCAGACCCACCCGGGTAGAGGTCGATCTGACTGCCATCCGGGCCAACCTCAGGACCCTGCGCGCCTTTGTTGGAAAGGACGTCCGTATAATTGCCGTAGTGAAGGCCGAGGCCTACGGGCACGGGGCGGTGCCGGTGGCGCGCTGCCTGGAAGAGGCCGGGGCCGACGCCTTGGCCGTGGCCATTCTGGAGGAGGCTCTGGAGCTGAGGCAGGCGGGCATTGGATTGCCCACCTTGATCCTCAACGGGTTCTGGCCGGGAGAGGAGGCGGAGATCATTCGCCGGGATTTGACGCCGGCGGTGTATGGCGAAGACATGGTGCTGCAATTGGCCCGCGAGGCCCGGCGCCTGAAGGTTCCAGCCCGCTATGCGATCAAGATCGATACCGGGATGACGCGGCTGGGTGTCCCCTTCGAGCAGGCCGGCGAGGTGGTTCTCCGGTGCCTGGCCCGGGAGTGGACCCGCTGCCAGGGTCTCTACACCCATTTCAGTTCGGCCGATGAGCCCGGCCATCCCGCCAACCGCCGGCAGATCGGGCGGTTCAGACAGTTGCTGGCAGACCTTCCGCCGGAGAAATTGGTGGGGACCCGCAACCACATGGCAAACAGCGCAGGGATTCTCGGTTTTCGAGAGGCCTGGTGCGATGCGGTCCGTCCCGGACTGCTCCTTTATGGAATCAACCCCTTGAACGAACCGGCTCCGCTGACCTTGAGTCCGGCGCTGAGCTTCAAGACCTCGATCATGCAAGTCAAGACGGTCAAGGCCGGGACCGAGGTCGGATACGGGGGCGACTTCGTGGCTTCCAGGGGCAGCCGGATCGCCATCCTGCCGGTCGGCTATGCGGATGGAGTCAACCGGCTGCTGGCGCCCGGGGGGAATGTCCTGCTGCACGGCCGCCGCCTGCCCTTTGCCGGCAGGATAAGCATGGACCTGACCGCGGTGGATATCGGGGCGGTACCGGATGCCGGCGTGGGCGATGAAGTCTGCCTGATCGGCCGCCAGGGAAATGAGGAGATCACGGCCCGGGAATTGGCCGACGCGTGCTCCACCATTCCCTATGAGGTGTTGTGCCGGATCGGGCAAAGGGTTCCGAGGATCTACCGCCGGTAGCCCCAGGGGTATTTTGGATTTGTATTTGCTCCAGCGGCGTCCCATAATTGTGGCCTTTGGCTCCGGCTCCCGGCATGATGAGGACGGCTGTTCATAGCCCGCACCGGTTGGGCGCCGGCCAGGATTCCGGAGGTTGCATGTCTGAAAACCCTTCTCGCCGTCCCCAGGATTCGGATTGGGTCGCTGCCAGCTCCAAGTTGACATCCGCGGCCGTCATTGCATTCACCGAGGGCCCGGCCGTGGACGCCGAGGGCAGCGTCTTCTTCAGCGATATCGTCAACAACCGCATCATGAAGCTTTCGGCCGAGGGGGCTCTCTCGGTATTTCGGGAGGACAGCGGTCGCACCAATGGAAACATGTTCGATCAACGGGGCCGCCTGGTAAGCTGCGAAGGGAGTGAGGCGGGCCCGGGGGGAAGGCGGCGAGTGGTGCGGACGGATATGGAAAACGGCAGGATCGAGGTGCTGACCGAACGCTTCGAGGGCCGGCGCTACAACAGTCCCAACGACCTCGCCATTGACGGTCGGGGACGGATTTACTTTACCGATCCTTGCTACGGGGACCGATCGGTCATGGAGATGAAAGAAGAAGGGGTCTACCGGATCGATCTCGACGGCTCGGTGGTTCGGGTGCTGCAGCAACCGGCCATACAGCGTCCCAACGGCATCACCCTCTCTCCTGACGACAGCACGCTCTACGTGGTGGACAGCAACCACCAGGCCGGCGGCAACAGAAGGATCTGGGCTTTCGACATTCAGAGCGACGATGCTCTGGCCAATCAGCGAGTGGTTTACGACTTCTCCCCGGGCCGGGGTGCTGACGGGCTTCGCGTGGATGCCCAGGGGAATCTCTGGGCCGCGGCCGGGATCAAGATGCCCCGGGGAGAAGGAGAGACCGGATTGAATCCGCCGGGAATCTATGTGGTGAGCCCAACGGGTGAGCTGCTGGGCTTTATCGACGTTCCCGAAGACCTCATCACCAACTTGGCCTTTGGCGGCCCCGGAAAGCGGACCGCCTACATTACCGCCGGAAAGACGCTGTTTCAAATCGGTCTCAGCGTCGCCGGCCATACGGTTTACCCCTGAGCCCGCATTTCTCACCAGGACGCTGAGCCTAAGGTAGAAAAGTGCTTGTCATTAACATCTTGCGGTGCTTTGTTTGGAGTCTTCAGGGGACAGACGGTGCTGGGCGGGCCTGGTGAGAAATGCGGGTTGGATCGAGCGGCAGGCGGAGCGGGAGGGATGCAGTGAGCAAAATCATAGTGGGCGCGGCGCAGATTCCCCAGACCACCGACGTGGAGGTCAACACGGCCAAGGTGGTTGAGACCATGGAGAAGGCTGCTGGGGAGGGGGTGGAGCTACTCTGTATCCCGGAGACCCAGCTCTCCGGATACCGGGTCGGTCTCCAGGCTGCCGGGGCCGCCTGTCCCGCCCGGGCCCTGGAACTGGCGCTGGAGGAGATTGCCGGGCGATGCCGGCGACTGAACATGGGGGTGATCGTGGGCACCGAAACGCCCAATGGGTCTGCCAAGCCCTTCAACAGCGCCGTGATCCTGGACCGGGCGGGGAAGACCCTGGCGGTCCATCACAAGAGCCGGCTCACCCCCAAGGACGCCGAAGGCTACTCCCCGGGGACCGGACCCACCCTGTTCTATTTTGACGACATCTGCATGGGGATCGTCATCTGCTTCGAGGGGTTCCGGTTCCCTGAGAACGTTCGGGAGCTGGCCAAGGCCGGCGCCAAAATTGTCTTTCACCCGCAGTTCAACCACGTATTCAGCGACATGGCCTGGAAACGCCCCATTCAGGAGGCTCTGCTGATGGCCCGGGCAGGGGAGAACACCATCTACTTCGTCTCGGCCAACATGTGCCATGCCAACAACAACTGCCGCTCCTTCATCATTGGACCCGACGGACTGGTGATACAAGCCTCCGAGCTGGGCCGGGAAATGCTGCTGGCGGCGGAGCTGGATACCGATCGGGCCACCCACGCCTTCCTCAAGCAGGACCCCGTCACCATGATGAAAGCCCTGGCCGAGATGTAGGGGGGGCTGGCCCCCGGCGCCAGCCCGGGGTTCCAGTGAGCCGCGAAGCGGCGTCCGCACTTAGCCCGCATTTCTCACCAGGGGGTTGCACTCTTGAGAAGAGTGCAGGGAGTGAGGGTCGTGTTCAGCGTCATTCTGTAGAGGCAGTGCGTTCCGGGACGATGCCACAAAATCGCCGCCTACGCGGCTGGGTCAGCGGGGGATACGACGTCCATGGGCTCACGCCCACGGCTAAGTGCTGGCGCGGCTACGCCGCTTTATAAGGAAGACCTGTAGGGGAGGTTTCCTCGGGTGAGCCAGGCCAACCGCGGCTTCACCGCTCTCCCCAAAATCACGACACTGCAGGCGGACAGGATTAATAGAATAGTCCCAGGGCGCCAGCCCGGGGTTCGAGTAAGCCGCGAATGCGGCGTCCGCACTTAGCCGTGGGCGTAAGCCCATGGAAAAGGGCAGCTCCATTCCCCGAGCCGCGTAGGCGGCGGCAGCAATCATTCCAGGTATTCAATCTCAGTCGAATCACCGCTTCCCGAACCCGTATTTCTCCAGCAGTTCGCTCACCCGCTGGCGTTTGGCCCGGGGGCTGAGGTCGGCTTGGCGGAGGAAGCGGTGGGCGTCCTGCTCGAAGGAACGCATCCTGATGGCCATGGCCGGGAGCTGGTCCAGGCAGGCGGGAGGGATTCGAATCACCCCCTCGTCGTTGGCGTGGAGGATGTCTCCGGTTCGGATGGTGATGCCTCCGACCTCCACCGGCTGGTTGGTCGGGCCGAAGTTGAGGGCACAGTGGTGGATGGTCCTGCCCTTGCAATAGGCGGCAAAGGGGATGCTCAGCAATCCTGCCACGTCCCTGACCCCGCCATCGGTGACCACGCCGATGCAGCCTGCGGCGGCCAGCGTCTTGGCCATTCCGTCCCCCAGAACGCATTCATGGTCGGGTCGCGAGCCCACCGTCTTCACCACCCAGACCACCGGTTCGGTGATTTCGCAGATCTGGTCCAGTTGGCGGAGGTAGGGCTCGGGGGCCGCCTGGTTGTGGGGGGTGCTGCTGTCGAGTTCACAGGTCACGGCAATCCCCACCGTCGGTCCCAGAGAGGGCGTGACCGACTGGATGGAGCCGCCCATGTAGGTCTCGTGGGGCGGAGTGGGATCGATGTAGCCGACGGTGTTGGCGATCAGGGCGGTATCGAATTCGCGCAGTTCATGCAGCAGGCTGGTCAAGGACATGGATATCTTCCGGTTACGGGCTGGAGCGTTCCGCCGGCAGGCGGATGGCGGTCCTGGACGGCTGTCCGGGAGACAGTGAATCTACTCTCAAAATAACTGCCGCGCAAGTCCGACCCTGCTGTCCATCTACCGCCTCCGCGCCGCCTAGAAGAAATTGAAATTGACATTCAATTTCTATAAATGTATTATTTTCAATAACTTACCAGTTGACTTGAGGTGATCTTCCAGCTAGGCTGAACTCGGCTGGCGGCAGGGTCACGAAGGCCGAAAACAAACCCCGCCGGGCTCATCGACCCAGCCGGCGCCGTCCGCGCAACCGGGGGCCCGGTTGCAGCCGGGCAGTCTGGAAGTCCGAAGGGAGGAAAGTCACCCATGGAAAATCACAACAAACTGATCGAAGTCCTCAACCAAGCCGTTTCGCTGGAGTACACCGCTGTGGTCCAATACAACCAGCACAGCATGCTGCTGACGGGTCCGGACAAGGAGGTGTTCGAAGAGCTGTTCACCAAACAGGCCGAGGAAGCCCTCACTCATGCCAAGACCTGGGGGGAGAAGATCGTGTACCTGGGGGGTATTCCGACGATCGAGGTCGGAGAGGTCCACCAGTCCACCTCCCTGACCGAGATGCTGGAGATGGATCTGGAGCTGGAAACCAGAGCCGTGGACGCCTACAGCCTGGCCAAGGAAGTCTGCGGCCACCGGCCGACCCAGTACCTGCTGGAAGACCAGATCATTGCCGAGCAGGATGACGTGGAGCGGCTGGCCAAGCTTCTGGGCCAGGTCAGGATTGCCAAAGGTGCATTGAGCGTTCCCTCGGCGGTCCAGGCCGTTTGAGCGGTCAGACCTGACGGAAGGAGATCGACACGGGCCGTCGGGTCACGGCCTGCGGCCACCGATGCGCTTGACTTGGAGCACCGTGCAGGCCGCACGGCCACAAGGGCCCGCACCTCTGAGCCCGCCGGACTCGGAGCTTGCCCTCGGTTGCGCAGCCCGCCCGTTCCGGCCTTCACCATGGGTCGGGCAGCTGCCCGACCCATTCCTCGCTCGAAATCTTCAGGAGAGCCCCATGATTCAGCATGTGATCTACCTCTATCGATTCAATCTCGGCGTAGCCTCGCGGCTGGTCCAGGATCTGGCCCCTCAGCAGATGGTCCAGCAGCCGGCCGGTGTGGTCAATCATCCCGCCTGGTCGCTCGGCCACCTGGCCATGACGGCCAACAACCTGGCCGTGCTGCTCGGTCTGGAGTCGCAGGCGCCGGAGGGATGGGCCCGGATCTTCTCCACCGGCGGGATCCCCTCGGGAGACCCGTCCCTCTATCCCTCCAAGGAGGAGCTGCTTGCCGTGTTGACCGAGCAGCACGAGCGCAATTCCGCCGCCGTGCTCAATGCCGACCCGGCCTGGTTCGCCACCCCTCACCCCAACGAGCAACGACGCAAATTCTTCCCCACCGTGGGGGACATGGTGGTGATGATGATGACCTCCCATGAAATGAACCACCTGGGACAGATGTCGGCCTGGCGCCGCGCCATGGGGCTGGAACCGCCCCGCAGGGCGTAGCTGCACCCCCACCGCTCGGCGGGGTGTTCCCCCCCCACCGGCTCGACTGCGGGCTCCGCCCTCTCGCCGACTCCCCCTCAAGGGGGGAGTGATACTGGAGCACCTTATGCAAGCCTCATATCACTCCCCCCTTGAGGGGGAGTCGCAGAAGCCGAGCCGCCAGGCGAAGGCTGATGCGGTGGGGGGGCAACGCCGGGCTGCTAAGATGCGGCGGGCGGCCCCGTCAGCTCGATTCAACACCGCCCTGACCTACTGAAGTCTTTCGTGCGAGACAGCCGGTTCTCTCTGGGTCCGAAACAAGACAATTCTTGTACGGGCTTCAATAGGTGCATCTTCCCTGAACCTACTTTCTCTCAGGACCCACAAGCACACCCCTGCCCAACCACGCTCGCGGGCAAATCGGAGTTTCCCGAAAGGTGCACCTCGACATTCCGAGAAGCTGACCGCCAGATACCCCGAACCGCACCATCGGAACGGCACCCCCTGGGAGCGCGGGCGTCCCGCCCGCACCCTGTCCCTTTGGCCGCCGCTGAGCTTCAGTGCGATGCTGCAGGCAGCCACCCTGTCGGCAGGAACAGCATCGGCCAGGCCGAAGGAGAGCCATGGCACCGTTGCCGCTTGATCCGAGTGGGGGAGACGGCCAAGGCTGTGCCAGGCTTTGTGCGGGCGGGACACCCGCGCTCCCGGGGAGCCATCATCCCATGACACCGTCACACCAAGGTCACAAAATTGAAGAACCATTTTGGTGCCGCTTGTCGTTGAAGGAGGCCCTCTGTCTTCTGGTCTATTTGTGTTTATTCGTGTCCATTCGTGGTTCGCCTTCATTAACGATCGGCCGTTTTTCCTCGAATGATCCGCACCGCACTCCCCAACCCGGCTAAACACCCACCAATCGCCACCCCACGGAGAGCCGTGGTTCGCAAAACCACTGAGCGGCGTGGGGGAAACGTTTTTCGGTGTAGAATGGCCCTGGCTTGCCGGACGCGGGCGGATAGCTCGCGGCACCAACGGCGCCGGGCAGGCTGCAACGGTTCTCGGAATCTTTTTTCTTTTGGTTTTTCTTCGTGTCCCTTTGTGGTTCTTCGTGGATATTTTTTGTCGTTCGTGCCCCTTCGTGGATTGAGAGCCGACGTTTCCTGCCATTGGTGAGAAATGCGAGTTAGGACACTGTCGGATTTGAGGCAGGGAGACGAAGGGGTCCTGGACCGCCTGGAGGTTGCCGGGGATGTGGCGCAGCGGCTTATGGAGCTGGGTTTTCTGCCCGGCGTTCGGGTAACGGCCTGGCGGCCGGCTCCCGGCGGGGACCCCATGATCTTCCGGGTGGACGGCTCGGAGGTGGCGCTCAGACGTGGGACCGCCCGGTGCCTGATATTGAGGCATTCCGCCCAGGCGGGGGAAGAGGAGGACGATGTCTGAACTCCAGGCTGCTGCGGCCGACGCAGCCCCGCCCACTGAACCGGCAGGTTCCGGCCCCTATTCCTTGGTGGCCGTGGTGGGAGCTCCCAATTGCGGAAAATCGACGCTCTTCAACCGGCTCACCGGGCTCCGGCAGAAGGTGGCCAATTATCCGGGGGTCACGGTCGAAAAGCGCCTGGGCAAGGTCAGGGTGGATGCGGGCCGTGAAATCACCCTGGTGGATCTGCCGGGCATCTACAGTCTGACGGCCCGTTCGGAAGACGAGCGCGCGGCACGAGGGGTGTTGCTGGGCGAGATGCCGGGCCTGCCTCGGCCGGACGCCATCCTGCTGGTAGTCGATTCCACCAATTTGAACCGCAACCTGAGCCTGGCAGCCCCCATCCTGGCTCTGAAAATCCCCACCCTGATCGTCTTGAACATGTCCGATGACCTGCGCAGCCGGGGCGGTCTGCTGGACGGGGAGCGTCTGTCCGAGCGTTTGGGGGTTCCGGTGGTGCAGGCCAGCGCCGCCAAGGGTGAAGGACTGGAGCCTGTCTTCGCGTTCTTGTCCAATGGTGCTGCAGCCCGCCAACGGCTGGAACTCCCGGTGCTTCAGGATATTGGGAGCTGCCGCCGCTGGGCGGCCAGGGCTGCCGGCCAATCCGGCTACCAGGCCCCGGGCGCAGCCGTTTGGACCCGGCGTCTGGATTCGGTTTTTCTGCATCCCCTGGCGGGACCGCTGATTTTTCTGCTGGTGGTAGTGGTCGTGTTTCAAAGTATCTTCACGCTGGCCCAGCCCCTGATGGACGGCACCGAGGCCGTCATTGCCGCCTCGGGCGGGTGGGTGGCAACTCTGCTGCCCGATACCTGGTTCCGCGACCTGCTCATGGAAGGGGTGTGGTCGGGGGTCGGCTCCGTTCTGGTGTTCCTCCCCCAGATTCTTTTCCTGTTTCTTCTGATCGGGGTGATGGAGGATTCGGGCTACCTGGCCCGGGCGGCCGTGATCGCCGACCGCACCATGGCTCGGGTCGGCCTGCAGGGGAAAGCCTTCATCCCTCTGCTGTCGGCTTACGCCTGCGCCATTCCGGCCATCATGGCCACCCGCACCATCGAGAGCCGGCGGGAACGGCTGGCCACCATACTGATTGCTCCTTTCATGACCTGCTCGGCCAGGCTGCCGGTCTATGCCCTGGTGATTGCCGCCTTCCTGCCGGAAAAGCCCCTGCTGGGGCCGCTGCTGGGCACCCGGGCCGCTGCCATGATCGGGCTCTACCTGCTGGGATTCGCGGCCGCCCTGGCCACCGCCCGGCTGCTCAAGTCCACTCTGCTGAAGCGGGAGAGTCCCCTGCCTTTCATCCTGGAACTCCCTCCCTACCGCTGGCCGACCCTGCAGTCCATCGGCCTGCGGCTGGTCGACCGTTCGCTCATCTTCCTCAAGCGCGCCGGCACCGTGATCCTGTTGGTGGCGGTGGTGCTCTGGTTTCTGGCCAGTGTGCCTCAAGTCGACGGTGAGGCGCCGGAGATTTCCCAGAGCCTGGCCGGCAGGGTTGGACAGGCGGTCGAGCCGGTCATCGAGCCTCTGGGATTCAACTGGAAGATCGGCATCGGGTTGATCACCTCCCTGGCGGCGCGAGAAGTGATCGTGGGCACCCTGGGGACCATTTACGGAATCGAGGGAGGAGAGGAAGGGTCTCCGGGCTTGCAGCAGGCCCTGCAGCAGGACCTGACCCCGGGTGGAGCGGTTGCCCTGCTGATCTTTTTCGCCTTTGCCCTCCAGTGCATGTCCACCGTGGCCGTGGTCCGAAGGGAGACCGGCGGTTGGTGGCTGGCCATTTTGCAATTCTCCTACATGCTGGCTCTGGCCTATTCCGGCGCCTGGCTGGGCAAGACTCTGGTCGATTTCTGGATTTGAGCTCCTTCCCGCGAGGCCGGGCCTCAGACCGACAAGCAATGAAGGGAAAAAAGGGGATCCACGAAGGGGATCCACGAAGGGATACGAGGGGGATCCACGAAAAGAAAAAAAAGATATCCACGAAGGGCCACGAAGAACGGCGAAGGGCCACTAAGGGGTTGGAGAAGGCTCAAGAGGGATCCGCCAAGGGGCACGAAAAGGCAAAAAGATTAATCCGCGAAGGGACTCCAAGGGGTTGGAAAAGACTCGAAAGGGGTCCGTGAAGGGCCACGAAGAAAGAAACTAAGGGAAAAAAGAAATCCACGAAGGGGATCCACGAAGAGCACGAAGGCAAAAAGATATCCACGAAGGGCCACGAAGGACGACGAAGGGCCACTAAGGGGTTGGAGAAGGCTCAAGAGGGTTCCGCCCAAGGTTGGGAAGGGGGAAAAGATTTCCACGAACGGCGCTAGAGTATCTGTTAAGGGGGGTAAAAGATCAGTCCGCGCAGGGATTCCAAGGGGTTGGAAAAGACTCGAAAGGGGTTCGTGAAGGGCCACGAAGAAAGAAACTAAGGGAAAAAAGAAATCCACGAAGGGGATCCACGAAGAGCACGAAGGCAAAAAGATATCCACGAAGGGCCACGAAGGACGACGAAGGGCCACTAAGGGGTTGGAGAAGGCTCAAGAGGGATCCGCTCAAGGTCGGGCAGGGGGAAAAGGTTTCCACGAAGGAGCTGAAGTATCTGTCAAAGGGGTAAAAGATCAGTCCGCGAAGGGACTCCAAGGGGTTGGAAAAGACTCGAAAGGGGTCCGTGAAGGGCCACGAAGAAAGAAACTAAGGGAAAAAAGAAATCCACGAAGGGGATCCACGAAGGACCACGAAGGCAAAAAGATATCCACGAAGGGCCACGAAGAACGGCGAAGGGCCACTAAGGGGTTGGAGAAGGCTCAAGAGGGATCCGCCAAGGGGCACGAAAAGGCAAAAAGATTAATCCGCGAAGGGACTCCAAGGGGTTGGAAAAGACTCGAAAGGGGTCCGTGAAGGGCCACGAAGAAAGAAACTACAGGGAAAAAGAAATCCACGAAGGGAATGATTGATGAATTGTCGATTGGGGGGGGAGGACCACTGATGGCGCCCCAAATCCACGATTTACAATCCACAAGTCACGATACTTGACTCATCTGTCGATGTCGTTTCGACTCAAGGGATTGAGCCAGGACACCAGACCATGAATTCATCCTACGAAACCGTCTATCGCCGTTCCCTGGAGGAGCCGGAGGCCTTCTGGGCCGAGGCGGCCGAGGCCGTGCATTGGGACCGCAAGTGGGACCGTGTCCTTGATGTCTCCCGGGGGCGGTTCGTCCGCTGGTTCCAGGGCGGCAGGCTCAACAGTTGCTACAACGCCGTGGACCGCCACGTGGAAAACGGGCGGGCGGATCAGGCTGCCCTGATTTACGACAGCCCGGTCACCGGCGTCGTCCGCCGGATTTCCTACCGGGAACTGCAGCAGGAAGTCTCCCGCTTCGCCGGAGCGCTGCGGGCCGCCGGCCTGGAAAAGGGGGACCGTCTGATCATCTACATGCCCATGATCCCCGAGGCGGTGGTGGCCATGCTGGCCTGCGCCCGCATCGGCGTGGTGCACTCGGTGGTCTTTGGCGGCTTCGCCTCCCAGGAACTGGCCATTCGGATCGACGACGCCCGCCCCAAGGCCATCGTCACCGCTTCCTGCGGGATCGAGGTGCAACAGGTGATTCCCTACAAGCCCCTGCTGGACGCGGCCATCGATCTTGCCGAGCACAAGCCGGCGGTCTGCGTGGTTTACCAGAGGCCGCAGGCTCGGGCCTCGCTCCAGCCGGGAAGAGACCGGGACTGGGAGGAAATGATGGCGGCGGCCGATCCCGTGGACTGCCTGCCCCTGGAAGCCACCGACCCCCTTTACGTTCTCTACACCTCCGGGACGACCGGGAAACCCAAGGGCGTGGTTCGAGACAACGGCGGACACGCGGTGGCCTTGAGCTGGAGCCTGCCGAACGTCTACGACGTACAGGCGGGGGACGTCTTCTGGGCGGCTTCCGACATCGGTTGGGCGGTGGGCCATTCCTATACGGTTTACGGTCCCCTGATGCACGGCTGCACCAGCCTGCTCTACGAGGGCAAGCCGGTGGGGACGCCCGATGCGGGCGCCTTCTGGCGGGTGGTGGCCCAGCACGGGGTGAAGGTCCTGTTCACGGCCCCGACCGCATTCCGGGCCATCAAGAAGGAAGATCCGGAGGGGGAGCACCTCAAGGCCCACGATGTCTCCTGCCTGCGGTATCTCTTCCTGGCCGGTGAACGGCTGGACCCGGACACCTATCACTGGGCCGGCCGCCTTCTGGGTATCCCGGTCATCGACCACTGGTGGCAGACCGAGAGCGGGTGGCCGATGGCGGCCAACTGCATGGGGCTCTCTCCCCATCCCCTCAAAGCCGGCTCGGCCGGCAAACCCGTTCCCGGCTACGACATCCAGGTGCTCGACGGCGAGGGCCGGGTCCAGGGTCCCGGCAAGGAGGGCTTGATCGCCGTCAAGCTGCCGCTGCCCCCGGGCTGCCTGCCGACCCTGTGGAATGACGACCGGCGCTTTCTGGAGTCCTATCTCAGCCGTTTCCCCGGCTACTACTTTACCGCCGACGGCGGCTTCAAGGACGGGGACGGGTATCTCTTCGTCATGGGCCGGGTGGACGACGTCATCAACGTCGCCGGCCACCGCTTCTCCACCGGCAGAATGGAGGAGGTGGTCTCCAACCATCCCGACGTGGCCGAGTGCGCCGTGGTCGGGGCCCGGGACCCGCTCAAGGGTCAGATCCCCATGGGGTTCGTGGTGTTGAAGTCCGGGGTGGACCGCCAGTGGGAGGCCATCGAAGCGGAAATCATTCAGGGAGTCCGGGCGGACATCGGAGCCGTGGCCAGCTTCAAGAAAGCCTTGCTGGTCAAGCGTTTGCCCAAGACCCGATCCGGCAAGGTCCTGCGACGGGCCCTTCGGGACCTGGCCGACGGGCGGGACTACGCCATTCCTTCCACCATCGACGATCCGGAGATTCTTGGAGAGATCGAGCAGGCCCTGCAGGCGTCCCGAAGCTCCTGAGGCTACCGGGGCGCTTACCCCCCTCCGCATCAGCCTTCGCCTGACGGCTCGGCTTCTGCGACTCCCCCTCAAGGGGGGCGACCTCAGGGCCGGTACAGATGTGCTGTGGGCAAGGTAGCGGGTATTGGTTGGCCCCCCCTCCGCATCAGCCTTCGCCTTCGGCTCGGCTTCTGCGACTCCCCCTCAAGGGGGGAGTGATTCTTGAGGCCTGCACAAGACGCGCGAGTATCACTCCCCCCTTGAGGGGGAGTCGGCGAGAGGGCGGAGCCCGCAGTCGAGCCGGAGGGGGGCAAGCGCGGCGTCTCGTGAGTGAGTATCAGCGGTACGTTGGCGCCGTCGTGCGCGCGTTCGAGGGCTTCCGCCAAGTCTCATGGCCCACCTCCTGCTGATAGCAGAGGACATAATTTGTGCAGGCATCAATCGTAGCATCGTCCCGAAACGCACGGCCTCTCCGAAACCTCGCTCAACGCGTACGGAAGAATGCAAGGAGCGCGTCACCTCAGCCCACATCCTCGGACTCCGGATCGTAAAAGACCACCTCTTCGTTGGCGCTGGGATGGTTGCGGGCCACGATAGCTCGTGCCGGTTCCCGGGCGCTGAGGTTGACCGGCTGGTGCGGCACGCCGGGCGGAATGAAGAGAAAGTCCCCCTGGCGGTGGGTGACCTTCCGGCGCAGTCCCTTGCCGTAGCGGGTCTCGACACACCCTTCCAGTATGTAGATCGCGGTTTCGAAGCCGCGATGATAGTGGGGTTCGGCCGAGCCGCCCGGGGGGATGACCACCAGGCTCATGGAGAGCCCCCGGGCTCCGGAGGTTTCCTCCGAGACTCCAAAGAAATAGGGGAGTCGCTGTTTGGACATCACTTCCCGAGTGGGCCGCACGGTCACGATTTCCGTGGGGGTTGCCTCTTCCTCGGGGGTTCCCGTGGCTCCCGAAGGGGATGGGTCGTGGGAATTCATAGGGTTTTCTCCTCATTAAGCAAAGGCGGCAGGGGCGGACGGCCGCGAGCCGAGGCCCGCGGGGGTCCGGGCTAAATCCAGCCTTCTTTCTTCAACAATTGTCGCATTTTCTGCAGGTCTCCCCCCGCCTCCCGGCAAACCCGGCCGACCTCCGAGTAACCCCGAGCCTTCATCAGGTCGGTCAACAGGGGGATGATGGAGGCGGCGTTCCGTTGGTTGCGTTCCCGCACCACCGTCACCTCCTCCAGGCATCGCTCGGCCAGGGTGTGGGCGGCGTTTGCCAGCAACCGCATGGAATCCAGCACATTGAAGAGCAGAACGCTTTCCCAGACGTTCAGGTCCAGCTCTCCGTGGTCCAGAACGCCGGCGCTGGCCGCGTGGTTGCCGAGGACCTGAAAGCAGCACTGAATGACGAACTCGGGAATCACCGGGTTGACCTTTCCCGGCATGATGGAGGAGCCGGGTTGAACGGCCGGGAGCCGGATCTCCCCCAAGCCGGCCTCGGGGCCGGAACTGAGCAGCCGAAGGTCCTTGGCGGCCTTGATGAGGACCCGGGCCAGCAGATCCAGGCCGGAGGAGACGGCCACCAGCCCGTCCGGGTTCTGGGCCGCGTCGAAGAGGTTGGGAGCTGACCGGTAGGCCGGGTCGCCGCTGACCACCCGAAGGCTGGGAAGGATCTCCCGCCGGTAGCCCTCGGGAGCATCCTGCGGCCGCCCCACGATGGTTCCTCCCAGGTTGACGGCGTGCAGCTCTTCCACCTCGCGGGCGATCCGGTCCGCGGCTCTGGCCAGGCCGGCTTCATAGCCCCCGAACAGGTCCCCAAAAGTGACGGCCACGGCATCCTGAAGGCAGGTCCTGGCCACCCTGGGCTCGTCTTGAAATTGGGAGGCCTTGGTTCGCAGAACCTGTCCCAGCCGTTCCAGGGCTTCTGCCAGCCAGGGCCAGGAAGCGATCACGGCCATGCGGCAAGCGGTGGGGTAGACATCGTTGGTGGACTGATGGAGGTTGACGTGATCGTTGGGATGGACTTGCCGGTACTGGCCCCGGCGCCCCCCCAGAAGTTCTTCGGCCCGGTTGGCCAGCACTTCGTTGGCATTCATGTTGGCCGAAGTGCCTCCGCCTCCGTGGAGGCGATGAATGGGGAAATGGTGGAAGGCCTGTTGGCCGATCAGTTCCCGAGCTCCCCGGACGATGGCTCCGGCCACCTCGCCATCCAGGAACCCCTCCGTCCGGTTGGCCTCGGCAGCCGCCCATTTGATGCGCAGGAGCGCCTCCACCAGAGCCGGGTAGTCGCCGATGGAGCGCTCCCCCGACAGGGGAAAGTTGTCCAGGGCGCGTTGGGTCTGGGCTCCGTAAAGGGCCTTCCGGGGAACCTGGACTTCGCCCAGGAAATCGTGCTCCACTCGGCAGGGGCCGCGGGACATGGTCAATCCTCTACGGAGCCGGCCTGCGCTTCCAGAAAGGGCAGCAGCTTCCGGCTCAACTGTTCCGGCTTCTCCAGCATCGGGAAGTGGCCGCAGTCCTCGATCAGGGCCAGTTGGGCGCCTGGAATCAGCTCGGCCAGGCGGCGGCTCTGGCCGGGAGGGGCCGAGTCGTCCGATCGAGTGCCGATCACCAGGGTCGGCCGCTGAATCTCTCCCAGGCGGCGGGTAAGGTCGAAGCGGCTGTAGGCACCGACCAGTGCCCGGCCGAGGTCTTCGGGCGTGGACCGCATCTGTGTCTTGACCCAGCGGCGGACCGACTCCGAGGTGCCGGGAGCGAACCAGGCACCGAAATGGCGGTCGAAAGCGCCGGGAAAACCCATTTGGCAGGCATCCGAGGCGATTCTCTTGGAGATCAGCCGGTCTCCCGGATCGGAGGCGATGGTCGCCACCAGCACCAGTGCGGCAGTCTGCTCCGGCTGTTCCAGGCAGAAATGCTGGGCCACCATGCCGCCCATCGAGTGACCCACGATGACGGCCCGCTCCAGTCCCAGTGACGCCATGGTGGCGCCCACGTCACCGGACAGTTGCTGGATGGAATAACCGGCGGGAGGTGCTTCCGAGTCGCCGTGTCCGCGAAAGTCGATGGCCAAACAGCGGTAGTTTCGACTTGCCAGCTCCTGGTACTGCCGTCGCCAGAAGGTCCGGTTGCACATCCAGCCGTGCAGGAAAACGACGGCGGCTCCCTGTCCGCACAGGGTGTAGGCCAGTTGGACGCCGTTGACTCCGATCCGGTCCGATGTCGAGCTGTCCGCGTTCATTGGGTCTCCCGGCGCCTGCAGAAATAGTATGCCAAACCCTTCGGGCGAGCAAGGAGGGCCCTCCGATGGCTTGCGTCTTCCAGAAAAGATATCCACGAAGGGGATCCACGAAGAGCACGAAGGGAAAAAGAGTTATCCACGAAGGGGCACGAAGGACCACGAAGGGCCACTAAGGCGTTGGTGGGGGATCGAGAGGGGTTTGCCAGGGGTTGAGAAGGGGGGAGCGGATATCCACGAAGGGCGAAAAGGCAAAAACATATCCACGAAGGGCCACGAAGAACGGCGAAGGGCCACGAAGGGGTTGGAGGAGGCTCAAGAGGGCTCCGCCAAAGGTCGCCAAGGGGAGAAAGGATTTCCACGAAAAGGCAAAAGAGCCTTTTGCAAAATTCGTCGTGCAGCACTGATGTAGCGCTGGGGACGTTGTTGAATTACTGGAATAACTTCGATCAGCCGCTCCTAAATTGCTTCGATTCAATAACATCTCCTACGTGCTCTCTGCCAGTTATTCCAGTAATTCAACAACGTCCCCTATTCGCTTCCCCACCGCATCAGCCTTCGCCATTCGGCGCTGCCGTTCGGAGGCGCCGCGTTGGCCCCCCACCGCATCAGCCTTCGCCTGAGGGCTCGGCTTCTGCGACTCCCCCTCAAGGGGGGAGTGATACTTGAGTTTTTTGAAGGATGTTTGGGGAAATTGGGGGGGGCAGACGTCCGAAGATAATCATTTGAAAAATCCTGTCCCCCGGCAGTGTTGTGGGTTAGGGGAGAGCTGCGTAGCTGCGGTTGGCGTGGGTAGTCCGAGGAAGCGCTGGCTACAAGCCTTCCCTATAGAACAGCGTAGCTGCGGCTTAGGGTAGCCCCGGGCGGGAGCCCGGGGTCGTGTGAGTTCTTCGCCAACCCAGCCGCGTAGGCGGCGGATTAAGAGCTGCGTCCCCGAACGCACGGCCTCCCAAGAGCCAATCACTCCCCCCTTGAGGGGGAGTCGGCAAGACAAGGGCGGAGCCCGCAGTCGAGCCGGAGGGGGGCAGACGCGGCGTCCCGAGAGTGAGTGTCAGCGGTGTGTCGCGGGCATCGTTCTGGAAACGCTGTGCGGGCCGGGAGGGCGCATCTAATTCGCCGCCTACGCGGCGACTTACGAGCATCCTTCCGGAACGGTTTGCCTCTTCAAACGGACGCTGCCCCTATTTGGCTCCCGCTGCCCGTCCAATCCCCCCCTCCCCAATCTTCCTCCCTCGCCAATCTTTTTTGTTGATGCCGGCCGGCCGCGATTCTATGATGGCGAGGACCATGAGGGTTCGGCTCTGCCAGCGAGGTTCAGGCGCATGTGGAAATATTTCGACAACTTGCCGCTGAAGGACAAAAGCAACATTGCCTCCCTGGGCGAGGGTGACACCGCCCTGGTCCCGAGCCGTCAGATCGGTTCCTCTCTGGGGTTGGACCACCTCTATTTCAAGCTGGAGTTTCAAAATCCCTCCGGATCCTACAAGGACCGTTTTGCCAGCATGGCCGCCTCATTGATGATCGAGGAGAACCGCCGGGAGATGCTGGCTACCTCGTCCGGCAATACCGGCTCGGCCCTGGCCGCCTATGCGGCTCGCTTCGGTTTTGAACTGGATCTGTACGTGCTGGAGACGGCCTCCCGCCAGAAGCTGATCCAGGCCGAGGCTTACGGCGCCCGGGTGATCCGGGTGCGGAAATTCGGAGTCACCGAGGCAGGGACCAACTCGGTGGTGGAACGGCTCAAGGCCCGGGCCCTGACGGGCGAGGCCGTGTTGCTGATCTCGGCTACCTGCATCAGTCCCCGGCAGATGGCCGGTGTGAAGACCATCTCCTTTGAAATATGCGAGCAACTCGGCCGCGCCCCCGATCACGTTTTCGCTCCCATCGGTGGCGGCGGCCTGTTTTTCCAGTGTTATCAGGGGTACCGGGAGTGGTTCCGGGAGGGTCGCATCGACCGGGTTCCCAGGATGCACGCCGCCCAGCCCCAGGGGTGCGGCACGGTGGTGGGGCCGCTGAGCAGGAATGAAACCCGCGCCCAGGCCGTCACCTGCACCAGCGAGATATCGGGGCTCCAGGTGGCCGCCGTGCTGGACGCCCAGATGGCTCTGGATGGAGTGCTGGACAGCGGGGGCTCCGGCCAGATGCTGCCCGACGAGGCCGTCTACTCCTGGCAGCGCCGCCTCATCCGCGAGGAGGGCATCTATACCGAACCCGCGGGAGCCACCGCGCTGGCCGGCTTGGACCAGGCGGTGCGCCAGGGGCTGGTGAAGGCGTCCGAGAGGGTGGTGTGCCTGGTCACCGGGGGAGGGTTCAAGCATTTGGAATCCATCGACGCCATGCTGAAGGGCGCCTCCATGCCTCTCATCGATGTCGACGAAATCTGATCTGAACGGCAGGCGAGGAATGGCCAAGAGGCGCATTGCGGTGGTTGGTTGCGGGTCCATCGGACGTCGGCACGCCCGGGTGTTGTCGGCCCGGCAGGAGCTTGCGGTAGAGCTGTGCGAGTCCCATCCCGACCACCTGCAGCGAGCCTTGCGGGAGGTGGGCGAGGTGCCGACCCATGCGTCCTTCGAGAGCCTGCTGGCCACCCGGCCGGAAATGGTGGTGATCGCTACACCCCACCGATTGCATGCCGAAATGTCGATTCGGTCGCTCCAGGCCGGGTGTCACGTGCTCTGCGAAAAGCCCATGAGCGACAGCCTGGCTCAAGCCCGGCGTATGCTCCGGGCCGCGGAGGCCAGCCGCCGAGTCTTCAGCGTGGGATTTACCTACCACTTCCATCCGGTGATGCAGCACCTGAAGGAGCTCATCCGGGAAGGAGCCTTGGGACGCATCCTCTCCCTGCACTTCCACGTGGGGACCTATCTCACCCTGATGAACTCCATCTCCCGGCACCAGGCCGAGGTAGAGGGGGCCATCGCCATGGACTATGCCCATCAACCGGACCTGTTCTACTGGTGGCTGGGCAAAATGCCCGTCAGGGTCTACGCCGCCGGTTGCCGGGGCGGGGAGCTGCCGCTGCAATCCAATCCCAACCTGATGGCCGTCACCCTGGAGTACGAGGAACCGCTGATCGCCACCATTCACATGAACTACGTGCAGCATCCCGACCGCGGTGCCTGCGAAGTAATCGGAGACCGGGGCTGGGCCCTTTTTGACGCACGTACCAACTCGCTACGCCTGGGCAATCGCGATACCGAGTCGGAAACCGTCCGCACCTTCGACCTGGAACGGGACCCCCTGATGGCCGCCGAGCACCAGGCCTTCCTGGAGGCGGTGGCCGGCCGCCGTCCGCCCGAGAGTCCGGCGCGGGAAGCCATTCAATCCATGCGGATTGTCGAGGCCATCATCCAGTCCTGGAGGCGGGGCGGCCCGGTGGCCGTCGAGGAGTGAACGATTCCCTCCGCCGTGGCGGCCCCGCAGGCTGCGGGCTTCCCGGCCCCACCGGAGAAAGAGGCTGATGAGCCGTCCACCCGAATTCGACATCGATGCCATCGGCAGAGAATCCAAGCAGATCCGTTCCTTTTCGGTGGACCTGCCCGAAGGTCTTGGAGACCTGGCCCGGCAGAGCTTTCTGGCCTCCAGCGGATTTTGCCCCCAGGAGCGCATTGCCGCCGAGATGGCCCTGCGGTTCGATGGGAAGACCCTGTCGGTGCCCGTTCTGACGGCCAGGGGCCGCGAGGACGGACCCACCCTGGTGGTGACGGCCGGGGTTCATGGCGACGAATACGAGGGGATGGAAGCCATCTACCGGACCTATGAGGCCTTGGATCCCGACAGGCTGAAAGGCACGTTCGTGGCCGTGCCCATCGTCACCCTGACGGCTTTCTGGCTCGGCATCCGATGCAATCCCGTCGACTCCCGCAACATGGCCCGGGTGTTTCCGGGCAGCGCCGACGGCAGCTTCAGCCAGCGCCTGGCCCAGGCCCTGCTGCAGCGGGTGTTGCGCCATGCCAGCTTCTACATCGACCTGCACAGTTCGGGGCGCAACTATCACATGTTGACGCTTTGCGGCTACTCCATGCTGGGGAAGCAGGCCGCCGTCGCCCGGGAAGCCGCCCTCGCCTTTGGAGCCCCGGTGGTCTGGGCTCATCCCACCACTTCTCCGGGGAGGACTCTCTCGGCTACCCTGGAGCTGGGCATCCCTTCTCTCTATACCGAGGCCTATGGGGCCGGCCACGTGCGGCCCGAGGACGTGGACTGCTACACCCGCGGGCTGGCCAACCTGTTGAAGTTTCTGGACATGGCCCTGCTGGAGGGGGCCGGCCAACCCCAAGGCTACCGGCCCTGGCTGCTGGGGGGATCCGGAGACATGGACGTGGCCATCAAGTGCCGGCAGGGCGGATTGTTTTTCGCCGCCCTGGAGATCGGTGCGCGAGTGCGCCGGGGAGACCTGCTGGGCATTATCCGCAGCCTGGACGGCAGGGTGGTCGAGGAAGTCACGGCTTCTGCCGAGGGTGTGCTGATCCTGATGCGGGCCACTCCCCGCATCTACCCGGGCGAGAACATCGCGGCCCTGGCTTCCGAAGCCTGAGGACAGGGAAGCCGCCCTTGGAGGCGCAACCGCCGGCACCGGGGTCTGAACAAGGGGCGCAGGAGGGGACACCATGAAACTCAAGGACAAGGTGGCTATCATCACCGGGGGCGGCACCGGTATCGGCAAGGGAATTGCCAAATGCTTCGCGCGGGAGGGAGCCCGCTTGATGCTGGCTCAACGCCGCCTGGAGGTAGCCGAACGGACAGCGGGAGAGCTGGGCGGCCGTGCCATGGCCTGTGACGTCTCTTCCCGGTCCCAGGTGGAGCGGTTGATCGAGGAGACGCTCCGCCACTACGGGCGGATCGATATCCTGGTCAACAATGCCGCCATCACCGGATTGCCCGCCCTCACCCCCTTTCTGGAGTGTTCGGAGGAGGCCTGGGACACCATTCTGGATGTAAACCTGAAGGGGACCTTTCTCTGCTCCCAGCTGGCCGCCCGGCACATGGTGTCCCGCGGGCAGGGCGTCATCATCAACATCTCCTCGGTAGGGGCCTTTGCAGCCCAGAGTTGGGCGGCTGCCTACTGCGCCAGCAAGGGCGGGATGGAAGGATTGACCCGGGCCATGGCCCTGGATCTGTCCTCTCACGGCATTCGAGTGGCAGGGATCGCGCCGGGCGACATTGTCGTCGAGAAGAACCAGGAACTCGGGCAGGAAATGGCGGCGCTGGGGGTGGACCGCACCTTTTCTCGAAAAACCCCGCTGGCCCGCCGCGGGCTGCCGGAGGAAATCGGGGGCGCCGCCGTCTTCCTGGCCTCGGACGACGCCAGTTTTGTACACGGAACCACGCTGATTGTGGACGGCGGCTTTCTCGCCTACTGACCGATTCGTCGGAGAACGTAGGGGCAACCCTTGTGGTTGCCCGGTTGTTCGCATTCGCCTGGTCATCCCCACGTAGGGGGCGCCCACAAGGGACGCCCCTACCGTCCTACATGGAATGTGGGCGTGTTCCGGTTGTTCTGACCTGCCTGTCACCCGAAATTCGGTAGCGTGGGATCATCCTGACCATTTATCCTGTTCATCCGTGTGAGACAAGAATCGAAGCAACCCGATTGACCAACCAACGCTACTGTTTGAAAAGGTGAGGACGCCATGCCAGCTTTCGAACCCGTCGTATACTTTCGAGACGCCATCGTTCCGGCCTCTCAAGCCAGGATCGCCTACTACGACTTCGGCATCATCCTGGGGGCCACCGTGACCGATCTGGTCCGGACCTATCGCCACAAGCCCTTCCGGCTGGACGACCATCTGACCCGCTTCTACGAATCCTGCAAGTACGCCCGCATCCAGCCGCTGTTGACTCATGAGGAAACCCGGGAGGTCACCCTGGAGCTGCTGGAGCACAACCTGCAGGCAATCGGCCAATCGGACGATCTGGCCATCGTCTACTTCATCACCCCCGGGGAGAATGCCGTCTACGGCGGACTGCCCGAGGAGGCCGTGCACCAGACGCCGACCTTCTGCATCCACACCTATCCCATGCAGTTTGCCACCTGGCAACCGCTGTTTCGGGAGGGCGCCCACGTGGTCATTCCCTCCATTCGGCACGTGCCGCCCGAATGCCTGGATCCCAAGGTCAAGAACCGCAGCCGGCTGCACTGGTGGCTGGCCGACCAGGAGACCCACCTGGTCGATCCTAAGGCCATCACCGTGCTGCTCGACCTGGACGGCAACATCAGCGAAGCCAGCGGCGCCAACTTCCTGATTGCCAAGAAGGGAAGGCTGCTGTCGCCGACCAGCCGCAACATCCTGGGAGGAATCAGCCTGCTCAATGTGAGCGAGCTGTGCCGGCAGCTTCAGATTCCCTTCATTGAAAAGAATCTGCAGGTTCACGACGTGGTGAATGCCGACGAAGCTTTCCTGGCCACTACTCCCTATGGCATTGCGCCGGTAACCAGGGTGAACGGGTTGACCATTGCCGAGGGGAAGCCGGGGCCGCTGTTCGACCGCTTGACCAAGGCCTGGAGCCGGCAGGTGGGCATGGACGTCCTGGAGCAGATCATGAGCCCCGAGAAGGTCCATTAGCCCGGACCCGGTCGAACGCGGTGTACGACCAAAAAGTTGGCAGTCCGACGCTGCCGGAGCGCACTATCACTCCCCCCTTGAGGGGGGAGTCGCAGAAGCCGAGCCGCCAGGCGAAGGCTGATGCGGAGGGGGGCCAACCAACGCCTTGCGTCTCGCCTCCAGCTCATCCACACTGGCGTCGGGGGTTTGCTCTTTCCGTTGTTTATCGGGTGTCGCAACGTTGCATTGCCCCCCACCGGCTCGGCCGCGGGCTTTGCCCTTGTCGACTCCCCCTCAAGGGGGGAGTGATTCGCCTGGTGATGTTTGAGGTTCGCTTTGGCGGCGCGCTCAGACCGCAGCACTGGAGATTTTTCCCGAGAATCGTCTAGAATACCGGGACCAACTTCTTTCTTGGAGGCAAGCCGGTGAGGGTTGTATCTGGAGCCGTTGTGGTCATGGCGGCGGTGGTGCTGGCGGCGAACTTCTCCCCGGCCATGCCGCCCCCGTCGGACGCAGCCACCGTCGACTTCCAGCGGGACGTTCGTCCCATCCTCTCCAACCACTGCTTCGAATGCCACGGTCCGGATGGGGCCACCCGGATGGCGGATCTCAGGCTGGATACCCGGGAGGGGGCATTCTCCTCGCGGCCCAACGGAAGCCTCATTGTTCCGGGCGACCCTGAGGCCAGCCTGCTCTACCAGCGCATCTCCCATCCCCAGGCGGCGCTTCGGATGCCGCCGGCCCACTCCAAGAGGCCGTTGAACGATGAACAGATCGCCACCCTCCGCCAGTGGATCCAGCAGGGAGCCGCCTGGGACCAGCACTGGTCCTTCAAGGCCATTGGCAAGCCCGTAACCCCTCCGGTGAAAAACGCCTCCTGGGTGCGCAACCCCCTGGACCGCTTCATTCTGGCCAGGCTGGAAGCCGAGGGCTTGGCGCCGGCTCCCGAAGCCGACAGGCGCACCCTGGCCCGCCGCCTGGCCCTGGATCTGACGGGACTGCCTCCCGACCCGGGAACCTTGGCCGGCTTCCTGGCTGACGACTCCGAACAGGCTTATGAGAATCTGGTGAGCCGCCTGCTGCAATCGAAGCACTGGGGCGAGCATCGAGCCCGCTACTGGCTGGATGCGGCCCGCTACGGAGACACCCACGGGATCCACATCGACAACTATCGGGAGATGTGGCCCTACCGCGATTGGGTGATCGGGGCTTTCAACCGGAACCAGCCCTTCGACGAGTTCACGGTGGAGCAGATTGCCGGCGACCTGTTACCCGACCCCGGCCTGGACCGGCTGGTGGCCACCGGCTTTCATCGATGCAACATCACCACCAACGAAGGCGGCGTTATTCCCGAAGAATATGAGGCCATCTACGCCAAGGATCGAGCCGATACCACCGGCATGGTTTTCCTGGGTCTCACGGTGGGATGCGCCACCTGCCACGACCACAAGTTCGACCCCATCTCCCAGCGGGAATTCTATGCCCTGACGGCCTTCTTCAAGAACACCACCCAGTACGTGATGGATGGCAACATCTCCGATCCGCCGCCGGTGCTGGTGGTTCCGGAGGCTCAGGACCTGGACCGCTGGCGTCAGCTTCGCCGGGAAGCCGCTGAGTTGGAGGAAGGGATCGAGGGCCGCGCCGCTTCCGTCGACGGGGCATTCGCCGAATGGCTGGCCGGCGGCCGCCACCGCTCGCTGCAAACGCCGCTGGAACCAGCGGCGGAGTTGTTGCGGCTGCGGCTGGGCCGCAAGGCCTCCGCGGAGATTAACGGAAACCGAAAGAAGGTCATCCTCCGTCAGGGGGCAAAAACGCGCGAGGGGCCCGCAAGGAACCAACGCTCGCTGCGGTTCGCGGAGGAGTCCTGGGCGGAGTTGCCCAGCCTGGAGCTCGACACCGACACGCCCTTTTCCATCGCCTTGTGGTACTACCAGCCCAAGGTGGTGGGGACCTTTGCCGTGATGGGCCAGTCCGACCCTGACGATCACTCCCGCGGCTGGGCGCTGATCAGCCGCTCGCGGCAGCTCGTCCTCACCCTGACGGGGGAAAGGCCGGCCCCCGAAAAAGCGGCCAGCTCGGTGCAGATCCGTCCCATCAACACCCGGCGGCTGGCTCCGGGAGAGTGGACTCACATTGTATTGACCTATGACGGCTCCGGAGAACGGGCCGGTCTGGGGCTCTATTGGAACGGCGAGACCATCGAGTCCCAGGGCAGCGAGTATTTCACCCGGGTCGAGGGCAGTATCCGGACCAAGCAGCCGCTGTATCTGGGCCGGGGCCTGACCAAGGTCGGCGACCTCGCCGATCCCCAGGTGAGCAGCTTCTCAGGGGGCGGCATCGCCGATCTCAGAATCTTCAATCGTGCGATTTCAGCCCGCGAAGCCAGGGTAGTTTCGCTCTGGTCCACCCTGGAAAGCGCCAGGGGCAAGAAACCCCAGGCCCTGAAGCCGGAGGAGCGGGAGGCCTTGCGTCTCTACTACCTGACCGTAGAGGACGGCCACTACCGCCGGCTGCTGGCCCGGGCCCAGGAGATCGAGCGGGAGTGGCGCGAGGTGCGGCGGCGGGGCGGGATCACCCACGTCATGCAGGAGAGAGCCGATAGCCAACCCCAAACCCATGTCCTCTATCGCGGCCTCTACGATCAGCCGCGCGAGCTGGTGAAGGCGGGGACGCCCTCCGCCCTGCCTCCCATGGCGGCCTCCTGGCCCCGCAATCGGCTGGGGCTGGCCCGCTGGCTGGTCGCCCCATCCAACCCGCTGACGGCCCGGGTGGTGGTGAACCGTTATTGGCAGGAAGTGTTCGGGACAGGGCTGGTGGAGACCAGCGACGACTTCGGCTCCCAGGGAAAGCGGCCCTCCCATCCGGACCTGCTGGACTGGCTGGCGGTGGAGTTTCGGCAGTCGGGCTGGGACATCAAGCGGTTCTTTCGCACGCTGGTGACCTCGGCTGCCTATCGCCAGGCGGCCGCCCTCACCGCCGAGAAGCTCGAGAAAGATCCCGGGAATCGGCTGCTCTCCCGCGGACCCAGTTTCCGCATGGACGGTGAGATGATCCGCGACTACGCCCTGGCGGCCAGCGGTTTGCTGGTTCGCAAGATCGGCGGACCCAGCGTCAGGCCCTACCAGCCGGAGGGGGTCTGGAAGCGGGTGGCCATGCCTACCAGCAATACCCGGATCTACCGGCCGGACGGCGGCTCCAAGCTCTACCGCCGCGGCCTCTACACCTTCTGGAAACGTTCGGCGCCGCCGGCGTCCATGGAAATCTTCAACGCCCCCACCCGCGAGCATGCCACCGTGCGCCGGGAACGGACCAATACACCGCTGCAGGCGCTGGTCACCATGAACGATACCCAGTTCGTGGAAGCCGCCCGCTACCTGGCTCAGAGGGCCATGCGGGAAGCCGGCGCGGACTTCGAACGGCGGTTGGACTACATCACCATCCGTCTGCTGGCCCGTGAGCTGAAACCGGGGGAACGGGCCGTGGCCCGCCGGACCTACCGGGAGTTGGTCGGTCATTACGGCTCCAATGCCCGGGAGGCCGGGAAGCTGCTGGCTACCGGAGAGTCGGCGCCCGATGAGGCGCTGCCGGCCACCGAGTCGGCCGCCTGGACCCTGCTGACCAGCCAGTTGATGAACCTGGACGAGGTCCTGAACAAGTAAGGGCGTCCCGGTCGGGCTCCCCGAAAGGTCCTGGGGGGCCAGCCTCCGGACCCCGTCCTCGAATGGGAGGAATTCAAGAATGCATCCACACCAGGAAGCCATCCTGACGGAAACCAGGCGCCATTTTTTCCTTCGGGGAGCCAAGGGCATCGCCGGAATCGCTCTCGGCGGCCTTCTGGCCGAAGATCTTCTGGCCATCGGCGGTGAAGCCGGGGCCGTTGGCGGTCTTGGGCACCTGCCCCATTTTGCCCCCAAGGCCAAACGATGTATCTATCTGCACATGATGGGGGCGCCGCCGCAGATGGATCTGCTGGACTACAAGCCCGGGATGAAGGAATGGTATGACAAGGACCTGCCGGAATCGGTGCGCCGGGGGCAGCGCTTGACCACCATGACCTCGGGCCAGGCGCGCTTTCCCATTGCCCCCTCGGTCTTCGATTTCAAGCAGCACGGCCGCGGCGGCGCCTGGATCTCCGAGCTGCTGCCCCACACGGCCAGTATGGTGGACGACATCGCCATCATTCGCTCCATGCACACCGAGGCCATCAATCACGAGCCGGCCATCACCTTTATCCAGACGGGCCGGCAGATTCCGGGACGGCCCTGCATCGGCTCCTGGATCGCCTACGGTCTGGGCAGCATGAACCGGGACCTGCCCACCTTTGTGGTGATGAACGCGGAGAAGAGCCACCCCAAGTCAGGGGTGCAGGCCATCTCGGCCAAGTTGTGGAGCTCGGGGTTCCTCTCCCCGGAGTACGCCGGCGTGGGGCTGCGCGGCGGGGACGATCCGGTCCTCTACCTGAAGGACCCCGGCGGCGTCTCCCGTGAGGTGCGGCGCAAGATGCTGGACGGTCTCAGCGAGCTGAACCGGATGCGGCACCAAGAGGTGGGGAACCCGGAAACGCTGGCCCGGATCGAGCAGTACGAAATGGCCTTCCGCATGCAGTCCTCGGTGCCCGAGATGAGCGATCTTTCCAGCGAACCCAAAAGCACCTTCAAGCGCTGGGGGGAGGAAGCCAAGCAGCCCGGCAAGTTTCAGAACGCCGCCCTGATGGCGCGGCGGCTGGTGGAGCGGGGCGTGCGGTTCGTGCAGATCTACCACCGCGGCTGGGACGTCCACTCGTCCGCCCCCGAAGTCCTCCCGGCTCAAGCCCGGGACGTCGACCGGGCTTCCTGGGCCCTGGTTCAGGACCTCAAGGAGCGGGGACTTTTCGAAGACACCCTGGTCATCTGGGGGGGCGAGTTCGGCCGGACCATCTACTCCCAGGGTCTGTTGACCCCCACCAACTACGGCCGCGACCACCATCCCCGCTGCTACAGCCTGTGGATGGCCGGGGGAGGCATCAAGGGAGGCGTGGTTCACGGGGAAACGGACGACTTCTCCTACAACATCGTCAAGGACCCGGTCCACATTCGGGACTACCAGGCCACCATCCTGCACCTGTTCGGCATCGACCACGAGCGCTATACCTACCGCCACCAGGGTCTGGACGCCAAGCTCACCGGCGTCGAACCGGCCCACGTGGTGAAAGAGCTGCTGGCCTGAAAGACCTCGCCCCTTGGCTAGCGCCGCCAATATATTCCTGCAACTTTGTCCCCTTGGTGCGACGATCCCATGGGATGAAGACCCCCCGGGAGCGCGGGCGTCCCGCCCGCACAATGACTGGCACCGCCCCGGCAATAAAGACGAACCACGAATGCACACGAAACCGAATTAACCTCACACAACAACAAGCGCCACCCAAATGCTTCTGCAACTTTATCCCCTTGGTGCGACGATCCCATGGGATGAAGGCCCCCCGGGAGCGCGGGCGTCCCGCCCGCACAAAGCCCGGCACAGCGCCGCCCAACTCCCCCACGTGGATCAACCGGCAACAGCGCCATAGCTCTCCTTCAGCTTGCCCGATGCCATTGTTGCCGACGGAGCAGGCTGCCTTTACTGCCGATCGCGACTTCTCCGGGACTTCTCCGAGCTTTCCCAGCAGCCTACCCGCGGACGCGGCTACACGCCGCTTTATTGGAAGTCCTGTAGGATGCGTTTCGTCGGGAGACCGAAGTCAACCGCAGCTACGCCGCTCTTCCCTAACCCGCATTTCTCACCAGGGGGCGTGCAACACTGAGAAGATTGCGGCACGCCAGGGTCGTATTTGGCGTCGTTTTTGAGAGGTAATGCGTTTCGGGACGATGCGGCTAAATCGCCGCCTACGCGGCTACGGCAGCGCAGAATTCAGACCTCCATGGGCTTACGCCCACGGCTAAGTGCTGGCGCGGCTGCGCCGCTCTATAAGGAAGACCTGTAGGAGATGATTCGTCGGGTAACCCGCTCCCACCGCGGCTTCGCCCTCTTCCCTAACCCGCATTTCTCACCAGGGGGCGTGCAACACTGAGAAGATTGCGGCACGCCAGGGTCGTATTTGGCGTCGTTTTTGAGAGGTAATGCGTTTCGGGACGATGCGGCTAAATCGCCGCCTACGCGGCTACGGCAGCGCAGAATTCAGACCTCCATGGGCTTACGCCCACGGCTAAGTGCTGGCGCGGCTGCGCCGCTCTATAAGGAAGACCTGTAGGAGACGATTCGTCGGGTAACCCGCTCCCACCGCGGCTTCGCCGCTCTCCCCTAAATCACAACACTGCCGGGCGGACAGGATTTTTTAATAGATGATCATCCCCCGGGCGCCAGCCCGGGGATTCCAGTCGAGCCGCGGAGCGGCGGCAGCACGTAGCCGTGGGCGTAAGCCCATGGATAGGTTCAGCGTTTGAGTTGAGCCGCGAAGGCGGCGACAGCAGGTAGCTCTGGGCCTGGTGGGTATTAAGCCGAGTCGCCGTCCCATACGACGCGGCGGCTCATTCAGGGTGAAACAGGGGTCTTCCGGACAAGCCTCACAACTCCCGGATCTCGATATTGCGGAAATGCACCGGCGCCCCTTCCGACTGGAGGCCGATTGGCCCCTGGCGGACGGGATAGGGGCCGCTCTGGCCGATGAAGACGCCGTTCAGCTTGGCGCCGATCACGCCGTCCTGCGAGGTGATCTCGAGGTGGTTCCACTCAGTGTGGGGTTTGCGGGCCCGGGTCCGTGCCTCCTCGTCGCCGTCGCTTCTGGGACCCTCGGCGCCCCCCAGGGGGAAGATCTGAGCCAGCCGCTGGTAGAGGCCCTGAACCTCCACGCAGGCCGGCCAGACCTTGTGCTCTCCGGAGATGTAGTGGAACACACCGCTGTTGCCGGCCTGCTCGGGGTAGCGGAACTCCAGCGTCAGAACGTAGTTGGAATAGGATTTCCGGGTGCAGAGGTACCCGTTGGGCGTGCCGTTGCACTGGAACACGCCGCCCTCGGCCTTCCAGGAAGCCGGGTCTCCAAAGGCAACGAAAAAGTCCTTCTCGAAGTCGTCCAGCACATCGACGGCGCCTGACTGTTCCGTCGTGGTCGATTGACAGCCCAAGCCGAGCGAAAGAGCGGCAAGGGCCACCAGGATGGGGATACGCGAGAGCATGGTGTCTCCTCGGTGAGTTCGGTTCCGATGGGTGAATGGCGTCCAGTATACCTGAAGCGGTGGCGACGCAGGTGGGTTCTCGATGGGACGTGGTATACTGTCTTCTGCTGGCCGTGACTGGTGTTTGTCGGCCCTGGCCGTCGCCGGCGTGGCCGCACCTTTCTCCCTCTTTGGATTGAAACGTTTCCACGGGTTGGGTGAGCAAAATCACCCCATCCGGAAAGGGAGAAAGTTGATGCCGACCTCGTCTAAACCTGACACCAGCGCAATCCATCGGGTCCTGATCGACAGCGGCGCGGACCCCAAGCTGATCCATCCCGCCATCGAGGAGATGCGTAGCTTGAGTGGACAGAACGTCATCACCGCCATCGGCGCTCAAATCACCGAGCTCCGGTCCGACGTGCAAACTCAGATCACTGAGCTCCGGTCCGAGATGCAAGCTCATATCAATGATGTCCGGACGGAGATGCAAGCTCAGATCAACGGGCTGCAAGCCCAAATCACCGAGCTCCGGTCTGAGATTCGAGCTCAGATCAAGGGGCTGCAAGCTCAATTCACCGCTCTCCGAGGGGAGATGAACACCCTCACCAAGATCATCTGGACACTCATCAGCCTGCTGTTCATTCCCATGTTCGGCCTGCTTTACAAGATCCTTACGTCGTGACCCAAACCGGTTTTCCCGGACCATCTCGCGCTGTCCCCCCAACGTAGGGGCAACCCTTGTGGTTGACCGATTGTTCCTCTTCGCCTGGGGACTGCGTCGGCGCCGCCGGGCAAGGATTCATGGCGGCAAGAGCGAGCCTTGTGTGGCATACTGTTTTCTGATGGTATTAACTGGTGTTCATCGGCCCTGCCCCTCCCCGGCGTGGCCGCACTTTTCTCCCTCTTTCGATTGAATCGTATCCGTGCGTCGGGTGAGCGGAATCACCCCATCCGGAAAGGGAGAAAGTTGATGCCGACCTCGTCTAAACCTGAAACCAGCGCAGTCCATCGGGTCCTGATCGACAGCGGAGCGGACCCCAAGCTGATCCATCCCGCCATTGAAGAGATGCGTGGCTTGAGTGGGCAGAACGTCATCACCGCCATCGGAGCCCAGATCACCGAGCTCCGGTCCGACGTGCAAACTCAGATCACCGAGCTCCGGTCTGAGGTGCAAGCTCAGATCAACGGACTGCAATCTCAGATCACCGGGCTCCGTGCGGAGATGCAGACTCAATTCGCCGCGCTCCAGGCGGAGATGAAGACCCTGTACAAATTCATCTGGACGCTCATGAGCCTGCTGGCCATTCACATGCTCGCTGTGCTTTACAAGTTCCTCGCGTCGTGACCCAAACCGATTTTGGCCGGGGTAAAACAAGGCGACATCGTCAACTTGCCCGAATAACCTTGTTCCGGCTTCTGAGCCTCGGCCGACGGAAAACGAATAGATGACGCTCAGTCGAGCCCGGCTGAATGGCCCTGGTTCGCAGCACACCCTGTCACACTAAGCGGTATCGAACCCTTCCGGCCATATCCAAGGCATTTCAGAACCACTCCGTCCGGTATTTCCAGTTATTCAACAACGTCCCCTGTTTTCCTGGTGCTTATCGAAAGAGAAGGTGCTTGCGCCTGATTACCTGAGGCCCGGTGGGCACTGGCAGTTGCCCTGGCCCAGGGCCGCCAGCCGGTCGCAGGCCGCCCGGATTTCCCGCTGCCTCGCCTCGATCTGCTCCGGCGTCGAGGAACTGCCCGTCGCGATCGCGCACTCGGCTCCTGCCGCCTGCAGCGCAAAGGAACGGACCTGCAGGCTGACGCTCGCAGGACACCAGGAAAACCCCAGGTTCGCCACACCCCCGGGAGGATTCGGATAGCCCGGGACCTGGCAGGGACCCCCGCCAGACGTGGCGCCCGTGTTGCCCGAGGGTGCGTCCAAAGAGGCGCCGGTACCGCTGCTGCCAACGGTCTCACCGGCCGAGACGCTTCCTCCGTCCTTCTCGCTCCTGCCAGCAGGAGCGGATGCCTTGCCGGTTGATTCCTGCCCAGCCGTGGGCGATCCTAGCTTTTCTCCGCTTGTGGCCTTCCTGTCCTCATCCCCTGCCCACAGACTGTCGTCCCTGATGAATGGGCCAAGTCCGGCGTGATCACAATCGGCAACGGTCGCGTATGCATGAACGACCGGAAATATCTCTAGCCTGATTTGTTCGAACAGGGGCAATTTTGTGCCAGCGTGATAGGCCAATAACGTTCGAAGACGTTGTGACGTTATCGGTGATTTGGGATGCCACTCATCACGGATGAACTTTCTAGTGACCTTTCGAGGTGGAAATTCTTTGAATGCATAGAAGGAAATTAGGTTCCCGTCTTGAAGACGTATGGCCTCCACGACATCGTCATTGATCTGCTTGCTTATCGCATGGGTCAACTGAGGGTTCTCCTCAAAAAGCTCGATGAAATCTCTGCATAGCGGGGTAAAGTGAGTTACGCTTTCCGCCGTATACCCTGTGGTTGACCTCACCTGAAAACTTAACCTGATGGGTACACATTGACCGTTTTTTATCTCAAATGTGGTTATATTTCTCAGGAGGGAAGTGTAGAGGTTGGAAATATCGTTTTTATTATCCGGCAGCTCTTCATTAATCTCGGAAATATTCCCGTCTTCATCTCGCTTGATGACCACTTTGGCGGGTTTCGGCTTCGCGTCACCATCCCCGCTCAGGCCTGCTCGATGGGCGTTCACCATAGCCCTTATGCGTTTCCCGGAGTCCAAGGATTCCAGCATATCTAAAGGGGGCGACGCGTAATGGATGGTGGTTTCGGTTCCACCATCGATCTTTCTCGTTTCTCTCGAAACGACAAGATCCTCGTGAACTTCAATGGACCCGTCCTTTTGGAGATCAAAAGGGATGAAGCGAAGACGATCCGGGACGAAAGGGCCATTCCGGATAATGTGAAAATCACCACCCGTCTCCAGAGGATTGTTGAAGAGTTCCGCGCACTTTGAGTAATCGGCTCCTATGCCTTGGCCTCCGGGACCAGCCGAAGACACTTCTTGTCGACGGGCGGCGGCACTCCGAGAGGTTTCTGCGGGCTTCGGGGCGGGCGGCGCCGGGCCGGCTAGTGTTGCCGGCAACTCGGTTTCAGCCTCGACTCTTGCCTTTTCGGCTTCCGCCTGGTTCATCAGATCCAGGGCTTCCTCATAGTGCTCGGCGTCGCGGCCTCGCAGCTTCAGATACCTGACGAGGGACTCGATCGCCCGCTCGGGCACCCCCAATGAGGACCAGACCTGGGCGTAGCGGAAATGGTCCTCAGGATCCGTCTCAAGGGCGTGCTCCTGCTGTAAGGCGACGAGCTTCTCCATGGCGGCCCGCGCTCCCGGGTAGTCCTTCTCCCGCACCAGTTGCTCCGCCTGGCGGAGGTGCTTGTCCATCAGGATCTCCGGCGGAAGCTGGGCCGCCGCGGCCGTGAAGCACCCCAGCCAGACTCCAAACCAGACCCTTCCGAAAACTCCGCGCATGCTTTCTCTCCTCCCCTGGCCTCCATCTAATACCCTGGAAACCCTTCGAGCTTTATTTGTCCTTTCCCCGACCCGTCCTTAAGCCGTGGGGTAGCCTCCCACCACAATTGAACTGATCCCGCAAGTTACGAATTCTGTTGGTTTGGATTGTCGCCTGGATGGATGGTAGCCCCTATCCCCGTGGCAGTCGCCGCATCCAGGACCGAGGATTGGATTTTGTCCGCGATGGCGATATGTTCGCCGCCGACACGGCCACCGTCGAGGACAAATGGCGGGAAAGTAAGGGAACCTTGTTGACTAACCGGAACAACCTTGTTCCGGCTTCTGAGCCTTGTGCAGCAGAAAACGAGTGGTCGACGTTCCGTCAAGTCCGGCTGCACGTCCCTGGTTCGCAGCACACCCTGTCACACTTCGCGGTATCGAGCCCTTCCGGCCATATCCAAGGCATTTCAGAATCGCCCTGCCAGGTATTTCCCGTTATTCAACAACGTCCCCTGTTTTCCCTTCAGCGGCTCTTCCGGCTTCCGCCTGCTGAGGGAGGAGTAGCCCCGGGCGTTTTGCCCCCTCGACCCTTGGCGATGTCCCGCAGGGGCAACCGCGGGCGGGAAGCCGCTGCCGTTACTTCATCAGGAACTCGGGGCCTCAATATCTTGTGTCGCGCAAGCCTCAGTTTCAGCGGGGAAACAGCAACATGCAGCGGTTGGTTCAGTAGTTGAAGCAGAGAGTCTTATCGGAAGAGAGGTGGAAATCGGTCTTCCCCTGTACCCAAGTCCCAGAGTGAACCGGCGTGGTTAGTTTCCTCCATAGTTGTACTTCGTTTTACCGCCATAATAGTCCTTGTATTCAACCCAGGGGCCTGTTTTCGAGCCGTTGACATAGAGTCCTCCGCCCCGAACCTTCTTGTTCCTGTCACGGAGCCGATAGATGTTCCAGCGTCCCTGCCGCTTGCCGTTTACGTAGGAGCCTTCGATGTAAAGGGTGTGATCCTCCGTCTGGAAATAAAATTCATCCCAAACACCGTGCTTCTTGCCATCGACAATAGGACCGTCATATGTATTTCCGCGCGCATCCTGGTAGAACCAGGAATCTTGTTCTTTGCCTTCTTCGTAGTAGACACCGTTGATGGTCCCGTCTGAAGCCTCTTGCTTCCACACACCGTGCATTTCCCCTTGCTCAAAGGGCCCCTTCCAGCGCATCCACTCGATGCCGGGGTATTCTTTAGACTCATTCTCGCTATCAATCTGTTTCCGCAAGATCCAGTCGCCGTGTTGCTTGTCGTCTAGGTAGGAACCGCTAGCATCATCCCAAGAAACATCCAGAATATATGCCCGCGTTTCAACCCAGTGACCGTCCTTTTTGCCATGTATGTAGGACCCTTTACCCAAATATTTGCCGTACCAAGGCCCATGCATCTTGCCGTCCACGTAGGAGCCTTTTTCAAGGTATTTATCGTCCCCACTGGCGTTAGGATTGCCGTACCAAATACGCTCCCCGTGATACACCCCATTCTTGTAGTTAGCTATCCAGTAGAGTTCTTCCTTGTCCTTACGTTTGTTGGTGCAGGTCCATCGCCCATGGCGCTTGCCTTCCACATAGGCTCCTTCAGATAGGCCGGTGTCGCTCTCGACCCAGTCCCCGTGCTTCTTTCCGTCTACATAGGCGCCTTTATTAATTATTCCCCCAGTATCTGAGTAGCGATTGACCCACTGGCCGTGTCTCTTACCGCCGAGGTAGGCTCCTTCTCGCCATGCGTCGCCATTTTCACCGCGCCAGACCCATCGCCCGTGGCGCTTGCCGTCTACATAGTCTCCTTCAACTTTGTTCCCGTGAGTTGTGCGGATGACCCAGTCGCCTTGCCGTTTTCCCTCCGCATAGGGGCCTTCCCAGACTTCGCCATTTGCCAAGTGTTGTATCCAGTCCCCGTGCCGTTTACCATGCACATACGGCCCGCTTCTTACATCCTTGTCTGCATCGCGTTCAGACCAGTCGCCATGTCGCTCGCCGTCCACATAGGGGCCTTCCGCAACATCCCCGTTCGGAAAGCGCACGATCCAGTCATCTTGTGCTCTGCCCTTCACAAGAAGCCCTTCCATTTCTTCGGCTTCAGAGGTGTCTCCGACACGCTCTCCGTATAGGTAAAACCATTTGAGCTCACTTCCGTCCGCTCGGCGCTCGATCCACTGGCCGTGCCTCTTGCCGTCCAAATAGGGGGCTTCCGCAACACCCCCGCGCGGACCGCGCCAGACCCAGTCGCCCTGCCTCTTGCCCTCCACATAGGAGCCTTCCCACGCGCTTCGGTTGGCATCTTGATCGGTCCATTTGCCGTGTTTCTTTCCTTCCTTGAGGCTTCCCGTTGATTCCGAAGTCTTCCGGGGGTAACTGGTCCCCCTACCTTCATGTTTGCTTTCGACCCAGACCCACTTCAGTGTTCCCTCCCCTTGTGCCGTCCCCTCGGTACACGTGCCGGTCCACGTGACGGTCCAACTGACGGTGACGTCAGGTACAGCGAAATTGTCCCAAACGTAGCACCCCGGCTGGCCGCTCACCTCCATCCAGCACGCGGAGCCTTCCGGCTGTCCCATACACTTGGGTTCGTCGGCCTGAGACGTAGAAGCATCACGGGGCACTTGGTTAATTTCCCAGACCCACTTCAGCGTTCCCTTCCCATGGGCCAAATTCCCGAGATACGCCCCAGTCCATGTCACGGTCTTATACGGCTGGTAGGAGGAATTCCAGACATAGCTGTTCGGCTGGTTGACCAGCTCCATCCAGCACGCGGAACCTTTCGGCTGGCCTGTGCAAGGGATCCTTTCAGCGCCTAACTCCCCAATCTCGAGCGACAACTCAAGCGCCTCCCTGTAGAAGTTGCCTTCTCTTCCAGCCACCGTCAAATACCTGTTGACGGATTCCCTTGCGGCCTCGATTGAACCTGCTGAAAACGCCACCCTCGCATGCTTGAAGTGGAACTCGTCGGGCAAGGTCAAGCCGTGCTCCTTTTGCAGGGCGACGATCTTCCCCAACTCCCCCAGGGCCCCCTTGGCATCCTTGGCTTCCATCAGACGATCCGCCCGCAAGAGATACTGGTCCACCAGCACCTCCGGCGGAAGCTGGGCAGCCGCAGCCGTGAAGCACCCCAGCCAGATTCCAAACCAGACCCCTCCGATCACTCCTCGCATGCTTTCTCTCCTTCCCCAGCCTCCATCAAATACCCTAGAAACTATTCGTGCTTCATTTGTCCTTTCCCCGACCCGCCCTTAAACCGTGGGGTATCCTCCCACCACAATTGAACTGATCCCGCAAGTTACGGATTCTGTTGGTTTGGATTGTCGCCTGGCTGGATGGTAGCCCCTATCTGCGTGGCAGTGGCCGCATCCAGGCCCTAAGATTGGATATGGTTCGGGATGGCGATGTGTTCGCCGGCAACACGGTCACCGTCGAGGACAACTGGTGAGACTATGGCAAGGACCGTTTCCTCACGGTCGGCTTTCTCGACAGAAGGATGGTGGTTCTGGTCTGGACACCCCGCGCCGAGCCGTATCGGATCAGTGGCTTTCCTCCATCGCACTAAACACACCCGTCTGGTGATTCTGCTTTACTGAGGCGCATTCTGCACCACCATACAGTCTCCAGAACTAGACAAGTAAAGTACAACAACTCTGTCGGCGAACGCACCCCGAGCGGTACTCGCGGGAACCTGGATCATTGTGTTTCGTCGGCGCTCCATTACGTCGAAATCTTTCCACGGTTCTGGTCGTTTTACCGCCACGCCATCGACAGACATAGCGACCAGCGCTTGATAAACCGCTTTGGCCCGCCGATTCGCTACCTGTACGTTCAACTTGTTGCTTTTGTCAGGTTCCAAGTCGCGGAAGGGGTCTTCACTTGCGAATCCATACAGTTCAATGGTGACTCCGTTGTTGGCCATTCCGCATCTGGCCAGCGTATTCATTGTAGTCTTCAGTGCCGTGTTACGTGTAGTGCCAAGCGTGACTCCCTGATCGGTCAAGTGATCGTCATCGTCAAGTTCAGCGTTGTCGAAGTTTACGACTAGTTGGACCGGCAATAGATGCTGAACTGAATCGGCAATCACATAAGCTGGATTGGAACGCGGAACGGAAATCGGCGGCTGAGAACTAACAAGAAAACAAGAAGTTAAAGTGCATATGCCGACGTATGTGCCAGCTTTAAGATACGAAAATATGAGATCGCTCCACGATTCACCGCTCGTTATGAAGCGTTTAGAGACATCTACAAGCTGCTTCAAACTTTCCACAACTTTTTCATATAGCGCCAATGGTTTGGACAATGCCAGTGCAACAAAAACGGCTAGATAAGGCAGAACAACCGAGAGATTTAGTCTAGCGGCATCGAATGTTCCCAAGCGGCCAGAAATCTCATTCGCGACATCCCGCACCCCTTGGGGCGCCATATTTGCTAGGGCAGCCAGCATCGCGGTAGGTGTACCCACCAACCATCCGAAGAGCCGTGCAATCGTTCCGCCAGCCCAGCTACCGGCCAATAAGAAGAATGCGGCTAACAAAACAAGTAACAATACGACAATGGCGGCGCGTGACAATTTCTTAAGCGATGCGTTTTTCTGTTGCATCCCACATTCTCCTCAACAACATGGCGTCTGAGGTGGTCCCGCTTTTGAGACAACTGAAGGACCGCCATGCACGGAACACCAAGATCACCTCGAATCTTCCAACCAGATCAAACTGTCTACCTGGAACCCAGAATCGACTCTGAATAGTACTCGATATCTCCATGTAAATAGTGTGAATAATCAGGCCATTCTAGTGTTATTATCATGAACTCTTTGGCCAGGATGCTGACGTTGGCGCCCGTGGAACCTCGGTGCGTCTCGATCCTGTCTCTTCCGTTGAGACGGGGCTTGGCGGCCTGGGACCGGGTTTGGTTCCGGAGTGCGAGGAGGGTGGGGAATTGAAGAGTCGCGGCGAACTGATGGGGGAGATCGAGGTGCTGCGGGACCGTATCTCCAAACTGACAGCGGCCAGCCTGCGCATCAGCGCAAGCCTCGACCTCGACACCGTCTTGTCCGAGGTTGTGGAGAGCGCCCGCGTGCTGACCGGCGCCCGCTATGGTGTGATCACGACCATCGGCGACTCGGGGCAGCCCGAGGACTTCGTCTCTTCCGGCTTCACTCCGGACGAGCACCGCCAGATACTGGATTGGGCCGACGGGCCGCGGTTGTTCGAACACTTCCGAGACCTTGAGGGCGCGTTGAGAGTGTCGGACATTCCCAGTTACGTTCGGTCGCTGGGCCTTTCCTCGCACCCGATCCTGCCGAAGACCGTCCAGGGAACGCCGATGCGTCATCGCGGCGTGAATGTCGGCAACTTCTTTCTGGCCGGGAAGGCCGGCGGACGGGAGTTCACCAGCGAGGACGAGGAGATTCTGATGTTGTTCGCCGCGCAGGCCGCGACGGCCATCGCCAACGCGCGCACCTACCGTGACGAGAACCGGGCCCGGGCCGACCTGGAGGCCCTGGTCGACACCTCGCCGGTGGGCGTGGCGGTTTTCAATGCAAGGACCGGCCAGCCGGTGTTGATCAATCGGGAGGCGAGGCGAATTGTCGAGGGCCTGAGCCTGCCAGACGGCTCCGCGGAGCAGTTGCTGGAGGTGGTGAAGTGCCGGCGCGCCGACGGACGGGAGATCGCGTTGGAAGAGTTTCCCCTGGCGCAGGTGCTGAGCAGCGCCACGACGGTGCGCGCCGAGGAGATCGTGCTCGAGGTCCCCGGCGGTCGGAGCGTCACCACTTTGATCAACGCCACGCCGATCCATTCCCAGGATGGTGTGATCGAGTCGGTAGTGGTCACCCTGCAGGACATGGCGCCGCTGGAGGAGCTGGAACGGTCGCGAACCGAGTTTCTGAGCCTGGTGAGTCACGAACTGCGGGCGCCGCTGGCCGCTATCAAGGGCTCGGCCGCCACCGTGCGGGACGCCTCGCCGGCCCCCAACCGGGCCGAGATACTGCAGTTTTTCCGCATCATCGAAGAACAGGCCGATCACATGCGGGGCCTGATCAGCGACCTGCTGGATGCAGGGCATATCGAGGCGGGCACTCTGTCGGTCACGCCGGAGCCGGCGGAGGTGGCCGACCTGGTGGACCAGGCCAGGACCACCTTCCTGAGTGGAGGCGGCCGGCACACCCTCCTGATCGACCTGCCGCCGGACCTGCCCCGGGTGTTGGCCGATCGGGATCGCATCATCCAGATTCTCAACAACCTCTTCTCCAACGCGTCGAGGCACTCTCCCGAGACGCTCCCCATCCGGGTCTCAGCCGTGCGGGATGGGGTTTACGTGGCGGTCTCGGTCTCCGATGAAGGCCGGGGCATACGGCCGGAGCAGTTGCCCCATCTGTTCCGCAAGTACGCGCGTGTGGGAGACAGCGATGGCGGGGTCCGGGGGTCGGGCCTGGGGCTGGCCATCTGCAAGGGGCTGGTGGAAGCCCACGGCGGCCGCATCCGGGCCGAAAGCGGTGGAGCCGGCCTGGGGGCGCGGTTCACTTTCACGATTCCGGTAGCCGAGGAGACCGGCAACCGTGCCATTGCCGGCTTCGCCCCGAGTGCCTTGCGCTCGCCTCGGGAAGGAAAGGAGGGGACGCGCATCCTGGTGGTGGACGACGACCCGATGACGCTCCGTTTCGTTCGGGACGCTCTGTCGGCCGCGGGCTACTCGCCGCTTGTGACGGGGGACCCTCAGGAGGTGCCCCATCTGATCAATACGAAGAAGCCCCAACTGGTCCTGCTGGACCTGATGCTGCCCGGCACCGATGGCATCCAGTTGATGGAACGGGTTCCGGAGATGACGGGTCTGCCGGTCATCTTCATCTCCGGCTATGGAAGGGACGAGACCATCGCCAAGGCCCTACGGAAGGGAGCCGCCGATTACATCGTCAAGCCCTTCTCGCAGACGGAGCTGACAGCGAGAGTCCAGGCGGTCCTGCGCAGATTTGTCGAGCCTTCCGAACCCTTCAGGCTGGGGGACCTGGCGATTGACTACGCGGGACGCCGGGTGACGGTTGCCGGGAGTCCGCTGCAGCTGACGGCAACTGAATTCGATCTGCTGAGAGCCCTTTCGGTCAACGCGGGACGGGTCATCACCTATGATTCGCTGCTGCGCCAAGTGTGGGGCAAACAGGAACGCGGCGACCCTCAACTGGTTCGCACCTACGTGAAGAGGCTCCGCCGCAAGCTCGGCGATGACGCGGACAACTCCACCTATATCTTCACCGTACGCCGGGTCGGCTACCGCATGGCGAGGCCGAGCGAACCGTAGCCACCTGGACTGCGGATCACGCCGCCCTTGGTACGTGGCTAGCCGGGCCCTCGCCCTGCCGTGCGGATCATTCGAGGAAAAGCGTCCGATCGTTGTTAATGAAGACGAACCACGAATGCACACGAATCAACACGAATAGACACAAAGACGGATGTACCTGCTTCAACGACAGGCGGCACCAGAATGCTTCTGCAATTTTTTGCCCTTGGTGTGACGATGTCATGGGATGAGAGCTTCCTGGGAGCGCGGGCGTCCCGCCCGCACAAAGCCTGGCACGGCCTCGGTCATCTCCCCCACTTGGATCAACCGGGAACGGCGCCATGGCTGTCCTTCGGCCCGGCCGATGCTGTTCCCGCCGACAGGGTGGCTGCCTGCAGCATCGCACTGGAGCTCAGCGGCGGCCAAAGGGAGAGGATGCGGGCGGGACGCCCGCGCTCCCAGGGGATGCCGTCCCGGCGGTGCGGTGGGGAGTGTCTGGCGGGCGACTTCTCAGAAAGCCGACGTGCACCTTTGGGGAAACTCCCGTTTGCCCGCGAGCCGGGCCCCCGCCCTGCCGTGCGGATCATTCGAGGAAAAACGGCCGATCGTTCATGAAGATGAACCACGAATGGACACGAATAGAAACGAAGAGACACGAAGACAGATGGACCTCCTTCAACCACAAGCGGCACCAAAATGCTTCTGCAATCTTGTGCCCTTGGTGTGACGATGTCATGGGATGATGGCTTCCTGGGAGCGCGGGCGTCCCGCCCGCACAAAGCCTGGCACAGCCTCGGCCATCTCCCCCCGTGGATCAACCGGGAAGGGCGCCATGGCTCTCCTTCGGCCTGGCCGATGCGGTTCCCGCCGACAGGGTGGCTGCCTGCAGCATCGCAGGAAACTCGGCGGCGGCCAAAGGAACAGGATGCGGGCGAGACGCCCGCGCTCCCAGGGGATGCCGTCCCGGCGGTGCGGTGGGGGATGGAAACCGGGCCGCCAGGCTCGAGAGCAAGGGTCAGGAACTATAGGCGATGTTTGCCTGTCCCCGTACCGTAGCCAGCCTGATTCCTCTCGAAGGAGTTCGTCGGGTCCCGGGGATGCGGATTCGGGGGAGTCTCCACTTTTCATTACCTTCGGGACGGTCGTGACGGTATCATCAGCGATTGCCGACCGTTGGAGCTTCGCCGGGTGTCGCGCTTGGCGGCTCCGTCCTTGTCGGGAGAAAGGCGGGCGGGACGTCGAGCAGACTTGCAACCACTCCCTCCGGGTGGATGGATGAGGGGTGCCGTCAGGCGGCCGGAAGTCGGCGGGCGGATTTCCGGCACCGGCCTTGCTTGCCGCCTCCGTTTCCTGTCGGCCTGTGGACCGGCGCCAAACTCATGGGTCCTTCCGTTCGGTCAATGGCGTAGCCCCACCCAGGAGCCAGAACAATGACCAGCATCCGTCTCGTCGACCAAGGGGTCATCTACCGCAACCCCAATCCGGGCTACGAGTTCCATTTCGCCTGCCACAGCCAACTGGTCCAGTTGACGCCGCAGGAGCTGCTCTGCACCTTTCAGCGCGGCCAGGCCCTCTACAGCCTGGACTCGGTGATGATGCAGTCGCGTTCCACCGATAGCGGGAGAACCTGGCAGAGCGAGGGGTTGATCCATGACTCGTCCGGCGACGATCGGGCCTATTCCTACCACGCCCCGGTCTCCTGCCGCCTGCCCGACGGCTCCCTGGTGATGACGGCCCAGCGCTGGGACCGGTCCGATCCGACCCATCCGGTCTTCAACGAGCAGACCGGCGGCATTCTCCCGGCCGACACCCTCTTCTACCGATCCGGCGACAAAGGGGCCAGTTGGTCGGGGCCGCAGGTCCTGCAGGTTCCCGAAGGCATGGTGATCACCCCCAGTTGTTCCATGGTGGTCTTGTCGAACGGCGACTGGTTTCAAGCCTTCGATCAATGGCACGCCTACCACGATCCCGGCCCCTACAAGCCCAGGACGGTGGGGCTGTTCTCCTCGGATGAAGGCCGAAGCTGGGTGGATCCGGTGACCTTCGGGGTCGGATCAGCAGGGACCGGCAAGGGCCACTGGCACGGCAGAGTCATACGGCAGCGCGACGACAGTCTGTTCGCCCTGTTCTGGACGGCCGATCTCGAGTCGGGGGAGAACCTGACGCTGCACGCTTCCACCGGCACGCCGGACGGACGTGAATGGTCGGAGCCGGTCCTGACCAACATCCCCGGCCAGACCAACTGGGCCGTGGATCTGGGCGGCGGCCGCATGGCGGTGGTCTACACGGTTCGGGAGACGCACCCCCCCGGATTTTTCGCTGCCTGCTCCGAAGACGGGGGCCTTACCTGGGACCTCGACAACCAGATCCAGGTCTGGGACGCCACCGGCCGCGACAAGATCGGAACCGATGCTTCCGAGTCCTACCCGCGGTCCCACGACACCATTGCCTTCGGAGCTCCCATGGCGATCCGGTTGGCGGACGGCGATATCCTGGCCACTTTCTGGTGCACCGAGGTGTCGGTCACCCAGATCCGCTTTGCCCGTCTGAAGGTAGAGTAGGGCGGCACCTCCATCCCCGGGAGCCTTCCAGGACCGCTCCACCCCCCATCTCCGGCCCCGTTCCCTGCAAAACTACAAGCGCGCCCCGCAGTACTTGCAGCATCTGGCGTCGTTGTCGTGCCCCCCGGCCGAACAGGACGGGCAGCTCTGGGTGTTGGTGCTTCGGCGGGAGGCCTGCGCCAGTTCCACCGATACGATTCCCGTGGGGACGGCGATGATGGCGTATCCGGCAATCATCAAGGCGGCTGCCAGCATCTGTCCGAAAACCGACTGCGGGGCAATGTCACCATAGCCCACCGTGGTCATGGTCACGATGGCCCAGTAGACGCTCACGGGGATGCTGGTAAATCCGTGGGCTTCGCCCTCGATGAGATACATCAGGGAGCCCATGATCAGGACCACGGTGAGGACGGTCCCCAGAAAGACCGTGACCTTGCGGCGGCTGGCCCGGAGAGCCGTCATCAGAACATGAGCCTCGCCCAGGTAGTGGGTCAGCTTGAGCACCCGAAAGATTCTCAGAAGCCTGAGGGAGCGGATCACCAGCAGGGACTGGCTTCCCTGAACGAAGACACTCAGATAGGTGGGGACGATAGCCAGCAGATCCACGATCCCGTAGAAGCTGGAGGCATACTTGGCGGGTTTTCTGACACAGAGTAGACGGACCACGTACTCGATGGTGAAGAGGAGGGTGAAGAACCATTCCAGGGCGAGGAGGAGCCGTCCGTGCTCCGCACGAATGGCGGCCACACTCTCCAGGCTGACCACCACCACGCTGAGGAGGATGGAACACAGCAGGACGACATCGAAGACCTTGCCGCCCGGCGTGTCCGCTTCAAAGATGATGGTGAAGAGACGGTTGCGCCAGGACCGGTGATGTTGCTGATCGGGGCTGCCGGTCATGGGCTTAACCCGCATTTCTCAGTGGGACTGCAAGTCGACCCGCTGAGCCGTGGAGGACTGTTTGTAGCGGGCCTGGGCTGCCTCGTCGATGGTGGCGGAGGCGGCATCGTAGACGATAGCCAGAGCCCTTCGGGAAATCCGGCTGGGGTTGGCATCGGCACGGTGAATCATGTCGCAGTGGTGGGCCAGCAGGTCTCCCGGGGAAGCCAGGGCCTTGACTTCGGCTGCTTCATCCTCGGGCCCCCAGTCCATCAGCCCTTGGGAAAACCCCAGGACGTTCGATACCCGATGAGGACGGATACCCTTCCGGTGAGAGCCCCGGACATAGCGAATACACCCGTTTTCCTCGCTCACCGGATCCAGGGGGAACCAGAGGGTGACGGCCTGGCTGGGAAGCAGGCAGAAATAGTATCCGTCCTGGTGGGGCGGTGTGGGCTTCCCGATACCAGCCGGCTTGTTGAACAGCTCCACTCCTCTGAGAACCACCGGCGTGCCCAGCAGGGCTTCGGCCAGCTTGGCGAACTTGGGGAGACTGGTAATGGACTGGAAGAAGGGGTCGTGGTGCTCCATTTGCTGCATCTGCTTGAGGGTTTCCGCGCGCCCCTGGATCTCGTAAAAGACGTCGGTGGGGGGTAGGCCGGGAGCGATCTCGCCAATGTAGCGCCGGAGATTCTCTTCCAGGTTTTGCACTTCCTCCGGAGTCAGATAACCTTCGAGCCTGACGAAACCATTTCTGGAAAATTCCTGGTGATACTGTGACAAGGGATTCATGACTGGCAGTTTCCTCCGTGCGATGAAGTTGGACGCTCCCTGCCGCGGGCCCATCCCGCGCTGCTGCCCTCGAAGTCCATCCAAGTCATAAACTTCGAACTTCGATTGACACTCAAAGCAAAACCATACACGATGGCTGTCCCGATGGCAAACCGCGGCCGCCGCCCGGTTTGCGGCCTGCCGGTTCCGCCGGATTGCCCGGAGCGGACTTTCCCCTCCCACACCCTTTCAAGAGGACCCATCCATGATCGAGGTCATAGAAGACATCACCATTTACGACAATCCCAGGCCTCAAGTCCACAGTCGCCACGGGATTTTTCCCGACTTGCTGGAGTTGCCCGGCGGGGAGCTGCTGGCTCTGTTTGTCCTTGGGGAAGCATTCGAGTCGCCCAACTCCACCACGGTTGTCTCGCGGTCCCAGGACGGGGGGCGAAGCTGGACCTTGCAGGGGCCGCTTTACGACAAGTCGGTGGACCCGGTGGTGTCCAGCGATGGCATGAAGGCCACCCGGCTGCGGGACGGTCGTCTGATCGCCGTCGGCTACCGCTTCTACCGCCACGACCTGGAGCAGGGGATCAGCCTGGAGGAGACGGGAGGCATTCTGCCTGGAGACGACGTCGTCTCCTTCTCCGAGGATGAGGGCAGGACCTGGACCGTCCCCCGGGTCATTCCCCGGAGCCACCCGGAACTGCTGGAAATCTCGGGTCCCTGCATTCAGACCGCGGACGGTGATTTGCTTGCCGTGGCCGGCATCTTCAAGATGCCCGACGGCTCCAACCCCTCCGGCCAATACGGCGTCTTGTTCAGGAGCCGGGATGCAGGGGAAACCTGGGACGACAGAGGCCGCTTCTTCGAACTCCCCGGCAGGGAGGTGACGGCCTGGGAGTCCCGGATCTGCGAAATGCAGCCCGGACGGGTGGTGGCCATTACCTGGGCCTACGACTTTCCGGCCGCCAAACACCTGCCCAACTACGTGGCTATTTCCCGGGACAACGGCCACACCTGGTCGGACCCGATCAACACCGGTCATCGAGCCCAGGCTTCCAACCTGATGTGGCTGGGCGACGACCTGCTGCTGACCATCCACTGCCACAGGGAGGGGGATCTCGGCGTCTGTGTCCGGATCGTCGACCTTGCCGGAGATCGCTGGAGGACGCTGCAGGAGAAGTTCATCTGGAACGCCGGCCAGTCTTTGGCGACCGGCTCCGGCCAGGTGATCCACGAAATGTTCCAGTCCCTCCGGTTCGGACAGGCCTCGCTGTTGCCCTTGCAGGACGGCACCATCCTGGCCGCCTACTGGACCATTGAAGAGGGACAGGGCAGGGTCCGCGCCCACCGCCTGAAGGTCAGCGCCTGAACGGGCGGCCGCTTGCCTGAAACAATTGAGGGTTGTCCACAAAGGCCAAAAAAAAGAAATCCACGAAGGGCCACGAAGGACGACGAAGGGCCACTAAGGGGTTGGAGAAAGCTCAAGAGGGATCCGCCCAAGGTCGGGAAGGGAGAAGAGATTTCCACCCAGGGTGCTAGAGGATCCGTTACGGGGGCAAAATGATGAATCCGCGAAGGGATCCCAAGGGGTTGGAAAAGACTCGGAAGGGGTCGGTGAAGGGCCACCAAGAAAGACACCAATGGAAAAAAGAAATCCACGAAGGACACGAAGTTGCACCAACGTTATGAAAATAATGTAGATTTTGGATCGCTTCAAACGCGGACCCGATCATCGCCCGAGTGAGCTCCGCCTGCACCAGCTTCCCGTCCTGTTAATCCTGTGCATCCTGTGCATCGATGTTAATTGTGAAAAAATCGATTCCCCGGCCTGGCGCCACCACCCCACCGCATCAGCCTTCGCCCTTCTGCGACTCTCCCTCAAGAGGGGAGTGATCCCCTGGGAGCGCGGGCGTCCCGCCCGCACCTTGTTCCTGCTGAGGCATGCTCCCACGCCAGTTCCTGGCCGACCGCGCAAACTTGGCCATCGAAGCTGTAGGCAGCCGGCAGCGTTCGCCGCTTGGCCGGCGCTGAGCTTCCGTGCGATGCTGCAGGCAGCCACCCTGTGGGCGGGAACAGCAGCGGCCAGGCCGAAGGAGAGCCAGGGCGCCGTTCCCGGTTGATCCAGGTCGTGGAGATGACCGAGGCTGTGCCAGGATTTGTGCGGGCGGGACGCCCGCGCTCCCAGGGGGCCTTCATCCCATGAGATCCTTCCACCGAGGCCACGATATTGCAGAAGCATTTGGGCGCCGCTTGTCGTTGAAGGAGGTCCATCTGTCTTCTGGTCTATTCGTGTCCATTTGTGTTCATTCGTGGTTCGTCTTCATTAATGATCAGCCGTTTTTCCTGGAATGATCCGCAGGGCAGGGCGGGGCCGGGCTAGCCACTAACCACCAACCCCTGACCACTAACAATAGGCCACGGCGGTCAGGGCGTAGACCCGGGCTACTCGGACCAGTTCGTCCAGCGAGACCGTCTCCCGGGTGGAGATGACCGAGGCTGTGCCAGTCTTTGTGCGGGCGGGACGCCCGCGCTCCCGGGGGGGCTTCATCCCATGACATCGCCACAGCACGGACATGAGTTTGCAGAAGCATTCGGGCGCCGCTTGTCGTTGAAGGAGGTCCATCTGTCTTCTGTTCTATTCGTGTTCATTTGTGTTCATTCGTGGTTCGTCTTCATTAATGATCAGCCGTTTTTCCTGGAATGATCCGCAGGGCAGGGCGGGGCCGGGCTAGCCACTAACCACCAACCCCTGACCACTAACAATAGGCCACGGCGGTCAGGGCGTAGACCCGGGCCACCCGGACCAACTCGTCCAGCGTGACCGTCTCGCTGGTGGTGTGGGCGCCCTGGGCCAGGGGGCCGTGGGTCAAGGCGGGAATCCCGGCCCGGTTGAAGAAGACGTTGCCGTCGTCCACAAAAGGCTTGCCTCCAAGCGGCAGGGGTTTTCCGGCGGCAGCCGTGTGCGCCGACTGAAGCGCGGAGGCCAGGGGCTCGGCGGGATCGATGCGAAAGGCCTCGGCCATGAAGTGGTAGTCGGCCGAGATTCGGGTCCGGCTCTCCCGGGCCAGATCCTGCAAGCGGCGGTGAAACTCGGCCTCCACCTGAGGGCCCGCGCCCGGAGTCACCCAGCGGCGGGTGCCGTTGAGGCGGCATTCCCGGGGGGACTGGTTGTAGATCTCGCCCGATTGGAATTTGCCCACGAAGACCGAGTCGTGGCCGGCGTAAGGATCCCGCTGCTGCTCGAGCTCCTGCTGCCAGCGGGCGAAGCGGCCGGCCAACTCCACCCCGGTGCCCAGTACGTCGGGCAGCCCCTGGGGGCGCAGCACCTCGTGGACCGGGGGCTCCTGGCGGCTGATGGTGATTTCGAAGATGCCCGATCCCCGCCCGGCCAGGGCCAGCCGGTCCCCCAGATACTCCGGAAGCAACACCCCGTCTCCGGTGTAGCCGGCATCGATCAGGGCCCGCAACTGGCGGCCGTCCCCCCAGGGGCCCTCGTGGTGGTCGTGGGCGGTCAGCAGAATGCCTCCTCCCGTCAAAGCCCCGGTTTCCTGCAGGACCCGCAGGGCCTCCACGAAGGCGGCAATCCCCCCTTTCATATCCGAGGCCCCGGAGCCGTGCAGCACTCCCTGCTCGAAGCGGGGAGGCGCAAAGGGCAAGTGGACCGTATCCAGGTGCCCGTCGAACTGCAGGGTGCGTCCGGGCTTGCCGCTGTCCAGGCGGGTGACCACCGCCGGGGACTCGGCCCAGTCGGCCTCCGGACGTTCCACCCTGAATCCGTCTTCCCGGAGAATGGCGGCCAGTCGGTCGGCCGCCGCTCCGGCGCTTCGGGTGGGACTGGGCACTTCCACCAGGGCCGTGGCCGTTTGCAGCAAGCGCTCGGGCTTGACGGCCGCCAGCAGTTTCTCGGCGATTGAAGAAGGCAGGGTGTTATCGACCATTTTTTCCTCCCGGATTCCAGGGGCTTGGGCGCAGGTCTCTCGCCAAGGGTAGGACGCATCGGTTCTCGGAATCTTTTTACACACTTAAGAAGTTAACGAGATTCTTGCAGCAACAACGATGCGCACACAGTGTAACAGTAAACCGCTGGAGATTGAGGGCCGCCGCCGTCGCCGCTTGGTGGCGAAGAGACTCATTTTTCTTTTAGTTTTTCTTCGTGGCCCTTCGTCGTCCTTCGTGGCCCTTCGTGGATATCTTTTTGTCGTTCGTGCTATTTCGCGGATTGACGGCCGCCAGCGGCTATTCCGGCCGGAACTCCCCGATGAAGGTCCATTCCGACCGCCGCCGGGGAGACTCGATCTTGTTCTCTCCCCCGGCGCCGATGATGCGGCCGTCGAGCCAGGCGAAGCGATCCACAAAGGCCTCTTCGGGCATGGGTGTCAGCCGGCTGTACTCCAAGGTTTTCAGATCGAGTTGCCACACCGTTTTGGCAAAGCTCATGAAGAGGATTCTTCCCGGAATGTGGAGGGGAACCAGCGGAGTGGCCTCGAGGGTTGCGGGGGGCAGGGAGGGGAGTTCCTCCCAGAGGTCCTGCTTGAGGTCGTAGTGCAGGGCCTGGCTGAACCGGATGGGCGGCGCCCCGGCTTGCTGCGAGTCGATCCCGCCGAACATCCAGAGGTTCTCCCCGTCGCCCTCGGCCGAGAAGAGCCAGCGTTTTTTGCCGGGATAGGGCGACAGTTCCCGCCAGCCCTTTTCGGGCGAGGCCGTGTCCAGGAGGCTCAGCCGATTGGTGGCGGTCTTGGAGGTGCAGCAGGTGCCCGTCTCGTCGGTGGGTTCGAAGCGCTCCACTCCGCCCAGCAGGAACAGGGAAGTCCCGGAGCTGCCGGCCCATCCGAACAGGCGGGTCTCGGGCAACTCGCCGAAGACCTCCCACAGGTATCCATCCCCCTCCCGGGACAACCTCAGGATCTTGCGGCTCTCCTGCCGGCCGTCGAAGCCGCCCAGGACGTAAAGCCGGTTCTCCACCACGGTAAAGGCCGCGTAGCCGAAGGGAAAGGGTGCATCCGGCAGCCGCTCCCAGGACTCGGTGTCGGGGTCGAAGGCGTGGGTGCTGGCCGAGAATATTTTTTGGGTCCAGTTGCCCTTTTCCCCCTCCCACCAGGTGCCGCCCGCGATCACGAACTTGCCGTCCAGCAGGCCGGCGGCGTGGCCGGCCCGCGGCTCGGGAAGGGGCGTGGATTTTCTCCACTGGAGCTTGGCCCCGGGGGCCGAAGGGTCCGAGGCGGGGGAGCACCCCGGAAGGATGCAGAGGCCCGCCAACCCAAGAATAAACAGAATCGCCCCGCCCAACCGTCTGCTGCCGTTCATGGTGGCTTCCTTTCAGTCGCGGTTACTTCAGTTGGATCTCGACCCGGTCCAGGACCGGATAGAGGTCTCCGTTGCCCGATTCCAGCACGGCCCGGTACTGCAGGTGCCGGTCCCCGGGACTCAGATCGAAGGCTCCCTCGCTTAGCGGGCGCCAGGCCCGGTCGGCCAGTCCCTTTGAGTCGGGCGAGGAGCGGACCTGGAAGCTCAACCGGGTTCGGTGGGGCTGCTCCGCCTGGAAGCTCAGCCGGCCCGTCGAGACATCCCGGTCCCAAGCGAAAACCGAGGACCGGTAGACCTGCTTCCACTGGCGGTGATGGATGTGTCCCACGTCCTGGATCCACATCCAGTGGGTGCCGATGGTGGGCAGGGATTCCACCCTGGGATTGCGGAACCGGTTTCCGTCATTGTAGAAGACCTTGGAGTCGGTGTGGTGGTTTCCGTCCCGGGTGTGGCAGGAAACGGCCAGGTCCAGCCGGCCGTCCTGATCGAAGTCGCCGGCCATGGCGTCGTGGGCCGAGTCGGTGATGAGGATGGTCCGGTTGCGGGTGGCGAACCCCTGAGGGCCTCCCCAATAGAGATAGGAGGCCACCGACTCGCGGGTCAGATCCCCCAGATAGTGGGGTGAGAACAGGTCCAGGTAGCCGTCCCCGTCGAAGTCGGCCACGGCCATGCCGATGGGGGTGAATCCGGGAAGCCATTGGGCATTGGAGGATCGGAATCCCCCGCTGTCGCCCCAGAAAATGGAGAGTCCCATGTCGTGGTGGTGGGACACCGGGTCCCTGTAGCTGCCCACCGCCAGATCGAGCCGTCCATCCCCGTTGAAATCGGCGGCTTCCAGGCTGATGGGGAAGGGGATTCGGAGTTGGCTGCGCCGCTCCGGGGAGAACTTTTCCGGGCCGCCCCAGAGGATGTGAAGGCGGTTCTGTTGGGAGGAGACGAAGGCGGTGTCCAGCCAGTCGTCCCCATTCAGATCGGCGATCAAGCTGCCGATGGTGCGAAAGTCGAAGGGCAACGCCAGCCGGCCGGAGGGCAGAAACCCTTCCTTGGATCCATAGCGGATCACCAGATAATTCTTGCCCTCTTTGGCTTCGAAGGCGCCCAGGACCAAGTCCAGGTAGCCATCGCGGTTGAGGTCGGCCACGTTGCTGGAGCCCAGGTTGCGCTCCCGCAGGACCGTTCGCCGGCGGTCGAGATCGAAGCCGCCGGCGCCGCCCCAGAAGATATTGGCCCCGCCGGTAGGATCCATTTCGGCAGCCTCGCCCGCGTGCTGGGAGTTCAAGGCGATCAGGTCCGGGTAGCCGTCGCGGTTGAGGTCGGCGGCGCTGGCTTCATAACCGCTCTGGAAGGGGATTTCCCAACGGTTGGAAGCGGAAAACCCCCCGGGGCTTCCCCAGTAGACGTACAGGGGCACCCGCTCGGCCACGGTGCCGCCCAGGCTGTTGCAGAAGAGGACCCGGCCCGGCAGCGAGCCGCCGGGTGGAACAATGGCCGTATCGGTGGCGCCGATGGTACGCAGGGTCAGCGGATGCTGGTCCAGCACCTTGCTGCCGGTTCCAAAGAAGACCAGTGAATCGGTTTCGAATTGTTTTGAGCTCTGGTGAACCGCCACCGAAAGGTCCTGGTAGCCGTCTCCGTCCAGGTCTCCCACCGCACTGGACCGGGCATAGTCAATGGCCAGGCCGGTGGAGCGGCCGGCGTCGAACCCCTCGGCCGAGCCCCACAGAATGCGGACGGGCTGGTTGACGCTTTCGGCAGCCCCGGCTGCTTCGCCCCCTCCGGCTCTGGCCAGAGTGAAGTCGGTCAGCACCAGATCGGGCTGCCCGTCGCCGTTGAGGTCACCGGCGCCAATGTGGGAGGCGTTGGGAGCGACCCAGGTCCTGGGTTCTCCCCAGCTCTCCCCGGTATTTCCGCCGACGAAGTAGACTTTGCCCTGATCGGTGCCCACCAGCAGGTCGATGCGGGAGTCGCCGTCGGCATCGGCGGCCGTGAGGCACAAGCCGTCATTGCCGGGGAGCATCACCTCCTGACGGGTCAAGTCCCGCGGCGACCCCGGCGCGGCCTGGCCTCGGACCACCTCCACCAGTCCGCGGCCGCTCAAAAGGGCCACTTCCTTGAACCCGTCGCCGTCGAAGTCGCCGGAAGCCAGGTCCAGGGCTTGGGGGATGCCCAGCTCGGTGGTGTCCGTCAGGAGAAACCCCTCCGGGCTCCCCCAGAAGGTTCTCAGGATGTTTCCTTGGGGCTGACCGGGAAGCCAGGCGGTCTGGTTGAGGGTGACGATGTCCGGCCATTGGTCCCGGTTCAGGTCGGCCGCGGCCACGGCCAGGGCGCCGTAGACCGGCAGTTGGCCATGACTTCTCCGGTTGGACCAGCCGTCCTGGGCTCCCCACAAAATGGTGAGCAATCGCCTGGGGTTCTGAAGGCCGCTGCGGTTGGGGCAGAAGACGGCGTCCAGGTGGCCATCCCGGTTCAAATCCTCCAGGACCACCCCGAGGCTGCCCTCCACCGCCAACTCGGCCCGGCGAATCCGGCGTGAGGGTTCCATCAGGCCCAGCGTGGCCGGAATGTAGGTGAAGTTGTCGTGGGTGCTGTTGAAGATGAGATCCAGATGACCGTCCCGGTTGAGATCGAAACGGTGGATGGTGCGGAGGGCGCCGTCTCGGCTGATGTAGAGGTTCTGTCCCGCCGCGTCCAACTGTCCGTCGGCAAAGTCCTCGAAGGAATCCTCCACCCAGAGGACGGGTTCTCCGGCCGGCAGAGCGGTCGAAAAGAGGGCCAGAGTCAGAATAGCGGCGGCCGCGGCGGCTCGCATGGCAAATCTCATGGGTCCTGCTCCTCCAGTGGAAACGGGTCCTCCGTAGGGCGTCGCTCTTCAACAGCGGCAACGGGGACACTCCCGCGGGGCCGCTGCACGGATTCCCTTCAGGGGGATCGAATGCGGTTCAGATGCAGGTTGTAAATCGCGCACAGAATACTGTATTTTGACCCCGAGTCAAGGGATTTGCCCCTTTTCCCGAGGAGGATTTCCGGCCCGGCCGAAGACCTCATTCCGGCGCCTTCTTGTCTGAAACAAACGAAAAAAGACAAAAGAAAAAAGAGTTATCCACGAAGGGCCACGAAGGACGACGAAGGGCCACTAAGGCGTTGAGGTTATCCGTAACGGGATACCAAGGTCGCGAAGGGATTGGTCGATTTCCGATTGTTTCACTCTCGTATGATCCGCACACCAGGGCAGGGGCCGGACTTACCTGAGAATATGCTGCTTTAGCCGGCTTCCTTGAGAGCGGCGAAGCCGCGGCAGCACTTAGCCGTGGGCGTCAGCCCATGGGAAACGTCGCGTATGGGTGTCGAGCCGCGTAGGCGGCGGCAGCAAATGCCGGTGAGCCAAAGTGAAGCACAAGCCGACGGAATGATGTTTATTGGAAACAACGCCTTGTGCCGGATGGCGGAAAATCCGTTCAAAGTCAAGCATAGTTAGACGGCTAATTTACATGGATGCACAGGATGCACAGGATTATTGGGCGAGAGTTTCCACCGTCTTGAGTTCAACCATCGCCTCTGTTCCAACACAGATTTCCCAAAACCCGCTCCCAGGCTCTTGGATCACTTCCAACACCCACCCGATCATCAAGCGGGTCTGCTTCTGTGGCACAGCCTCTCGTGCTGTTTATCCTGTTTATCCTGTGCATCCATGTTCAATAAATAGAAAACCGGTTTTGCACGACATGGCCCTTGTTCCCGACAGGCCATGAAGATGCGTTGTTTCACTCTCGGATGATCCGCCCGGCAGGGCGGGGGCCGGACTTACCAGGAGCACCATGAAAATCGAGGCCATCGAACTCTACCGGGTGGCCATGCCGGTGATCTACCCCTTCCGCACGGCCTATGGCGACGGGCACGTGATCGAGAGCGTGCTGGTCAGGATGTCGGCTCAGGGGCGGGACGGCTGGGGGGAATCGACTCCCTGGGAATCCCCCCTCTATTCCCCGGAGTGGGCCGGGGGGGTCTTCGCCCTGATTCGGGATTGGATGGCGCCCCGGCTGCTGGGCAGGGAGATTGGCTCGGGAGAGGCATTGCAGCAGCAACTGGCTCCCTTCAAAGGCAACCCCTTTGCCAAGGCCGGTTTGGATCTGGCCTGGTGGGACTTGGAAGCCAAGAGGCGGGAAAGCCGCTCTGGCAGCTGTTGGGCGGGGAGGGCGACACCATCGAGGTGGGGGCCGACTTCGGGGTGATGGACACCATCCCCGAGCTGCTGGAAACCATTGGAGGCGCGGTCGAAGCGGGCTTTCCCAGAGTCAAGCTCAAGTTCAGGCCCGGCTGGGACGTCGAGATGGTTCGCAGCGTGCGCAGGACCTTCCCCGAGCTGGTGATGCACGTGGACTGCAACAGCGGCTACCGCCTTCAGGACCTTCCCGTTTTTCAGGCCCTGGACTCCCTGGGTCTGGCCATGATCGAGCAGCCGCTACGCCACGATGACCTCCTGGACCATGCCGAGCTGCAGCGGCACCTCAAGACCCCGGTGTGTCTGGACGAGAGCATCACCTCGCTGGAACGCACCCGTCAGGCCATCGATCTCGGCGCCTGCGGCTGGATCAACTTGAAACCCGGGCGCGTAGGTGGATTGACCCCGGCGGTTGAAATCCTCCGAGAAGCCGGGAAGCGCGGGATTCCCTGCTGGGTGGGGGGGATGCTGGAGTCGGCGGTGGGGGCCTCTCACTGTATTGCCTTGGCCACCCTTTCCAACATCGGCTACCCTGCCGATATCTTTCCCACCAGCCGCTTTTACCGGAAAGACCTTTCCGTGCCGGAAATCGAGCTTTCCGGTCCCGGCCGGATCCGAGCCCTGCCGGGGCCCGGGATCGGCTGCGTCCCCGACCGGGCCCAGTTGGAGAGGTTGGTGGTGGAGTCCCACCGGTTGGCCTGAGGGTCAGGCCAGGCGTTTGTTTATGAAGGGAAAGTTCCATGAACAGACCTGAACTGAGAGTGGTCTTCGAGCCCGAAGTGCCCGGCTACGATCCCGAACTGTACCGATACCAGAAAGTGGCGGAGGGAGTTACGGGCTTTGGAGCCGTCAATGACGAGGAGTTGGACCGCTTTCGGCAACGCGGATACCTGGTGGTGCAGGAGGCTTTTTCGATGGCCCAGGTGGAAGCGGCCAGGCAAGAGCTGTATCGATTGGGGACCAGCCCGCGGCCGGATTGCGAGTCAGTCTATTTCGAAGGTGCGGTCAGGCAGCAGCTGCCGGAGTTGGAGGGGAAGCCCGTTGCCGCGTCCAGCGGCCGGCGATTCATAGATCTGGCCCTGGGGCACACCGAGAAACGCTTGCCTTCACTTGAGCCGGCAACCCGGATGCGTTTCATCCGCAAGTTCATGGGCTTCACCCGGGAGGAGAACCCGGCCCTCGAGGCCCTGGCGAAGGATCCGTCTCTCGTCCGGGTGGTGAGCCGGCTTCTGGGAGGCAAGCCCACGCTCTACCAGGACATGGCGCTGATCAAGCCTCCCGGCGGACGGGAGAAACCGTGGCACCAGGATCGTGCCTATTTCAATCTCACCCAGACGACTCCGATCGTGGGCGTCTGGATCGCCCTGGATGAGGCCACACCCGAGAACGGATGTATGCAGGTGGTGGAAGGAGGCCACCGGCAGGGGCCTCGGGCGCACTTCCTGAGGCGTGACTGGCAGATCTGCGACAGCGAGGTGGCGCGGCTCCCTCGGGTGGCCATTCCCATGAGGGTCGGCGGATGCCTGTTGTTCGATGCGCTCCTGCCTCACGGAACCCCCGCCAACCGGACCGACCGGCAGCGCTGGGCCGTGCAGTATCACTTCGTGTCGCCGGAAAGCCGGGAAACCGGGGACGAGGATCGCCTGGCCGTGTTCGGCTCGGAGGGTAAGGGAGTGACCTGCTGAGCTGTTTGGGCTATCGCGGAATGATCAAAAGAGTAATCCACGAAGGGCCACTAGGGTGTTGGAGAAGGCTCAAGAGGGATCCGCCAAAGGTCGGGAAGGGGAGCCTTTTGCAAAATTCGCTAGGAAGCGGGATTTATTGTCGGAAAGAGTTGTTGTCCCTGGGAGCGCGGGCGTCCCGCCCGCACAAGACCTGGCAGGGTCGTGGCGATTGGCTTCACAGGGTTGGTCGGTTCACCCGCCGACTGACGCTGGAGCAGCGCCTTGACAAGTATGCGGGCGGGACGCCCGCGCTCCCAGGGGGAAACCCATGGCTAGCCAGGTGCAGATCCCTTTCGAGGGCGTTATTTTGCAGGAGCATTCTGCCCCCATCTCATGCCCGACTCCGAATTTTGCAAAAGGCTCAGGGGAAAAAGATTTCCACCAAGGGCGTTAAAGTATCTGTTAAGGGCGTAACAGATTAATCCGCGAGGGGCTCCAAGGGGTTGGAAAAGACTCGAAAGGGGTCCGTGAAGGGCCACGAAGAAAGACACCAAGGGAAAAGAGATTTCAAAGAAAGGTGATGTCGATGAAAGTCAACCTGGCTCGCAAGAAGCTGCTCGAAGGCGGGATCATTTCCGGTCCCTCTCTCTACTATCCGTCCCCCGAAATCGCCGAGGAAGCGGTCCAGCACGGGTTCGACTTCGTTTGGATCGACTGGCAGCACGGGGCTTGGTCGGAGTCGAGCATCAACGCCTCCATGGTGCCCTTCGTCCATCGGGACACCGTTCCCGTGGTGCGGCCGCTGGGAGCGGATCCGGCCTGGATCGGGAGGGTGCTGGATCTGGGAGCGCTGGGGGTCATCATTCCCATGGTGGAGACGGCCGAGCAGTGCGAGAGCATCGTCCGGGCGGCCAAGTTCCCGCCCAGGGGCAACCGCTCGGCCACCGGGCTTCGGACGGCCTACCACGCCGGCCACAGCTATTTCGACTACACCGAGAATGCCAACGACCAGATCCTGACGGTGGTGATGGTGGAGACGCCCCGCGGGGTCCGGAACGTGAGGGAGATGATGGCGGTGCCCGACGTGGACTGCGTGCTGATCGGCCCCTACGACCTGGAGCGGGCGGTGGGGGCCGAAGCCCTGGGTAGCCAGCCGACTCGCGCCTTCCGGCCCTCGGCGGCGGCCGAGGAGCTGGTGCAGGAGGTGTTGAAGGCTTCCAGGGAGACCGGGGTGGCCGCGGGATACGTCACCAACAGCCCCTCGGAAGCGGAAGAGCGGGCCGCCCAGGGATTCCGCCTGGTCTGTCCCGGCCACGATATCACCGACATGATCGAGGCCTTCAAGCGGATGAAGCGCTGCTCAGACGGGCTGGACCGGTTCCTGGCCTGAAGGGGTAGCACGGCCTGTGCGGCGCCACCGTCTGATAGCACTAGCCGCCAACGCCGTCACGATTGACAGTGAAACGTACTTGAAAAATATGATCTCGACCCAATGTGATTCTGCTCCGGCTTTCTCCAGGGCGGCGATCACCTCGGGATTGGGTTCAGTGCGTGCCTTGGCCAGGTACAAAGGCGTCTCACGAGAAAAACCTGCCCGTGCGTTGGGATCGGCGCCGGCCTCTAGCAGCGCTGTGATTTCGGCGGAATTATCGCTATAGGCGGCTGCCACATGCAAGGGAGTCTCGTCATCGTTGTTCCGGGCGTCAGGATCCGCCCCTGTCTGCACCAGAGCGGCGATCCCTTCAGAATTGACATTAGTTTCAGTCCAGGCTGCCCAGTGAAGGGGAGTCTCGCCATATTCGTCTCGCGCGTCGGGGTCGGCCCCAGACTTGACTAGTAGGGCGATGATAGCGGGAGTGTGGCTGTATCCGCCGGCTGCGTGCAGGGGCGTCCTTCCGTGCTGGTCTCGCGCATGAATATCAGCGCCAGCCTTCAACAGGGAGACGATAACAGCCGGGTCGGAGCTGTAGGCGGCCGCTGAATGCAGGGGAGTCTGAGAGCGTTCATCCTGTGCGTTGGGATTGGCGCCCGCCCGGAGCAATTCAGCAATGACCTCCGGATTGGCGCCGGCAGCCCTTGTGGCCGCCTTGATGCCTTTCGGGATTTCCCCAGGACTGGTCACCTCGGCAGTCGTGTGGGGGTGGCGTTGGACTGCCAAATGCAGGGGTGTCTGACCGGACTCGTCCTGAGCGCTGAGAGAAGCGCCGGCCTTGACCAGCCTGGCGATGATCGCGGGATTGTCGGTAGATATGGAAGCGTTGTGCAGCGGTGTCTGGCCCTGGTAGCCTCGTGCGTTGGGATCGGCCCCCGCTTCCAGGCAGGCGGTCACCTCCTCTACCGACGCGGTCGCGAAAAATATCCTCGTATTCCAGTCTTCGCAGCTCAGGCCCTCGCCTGCTTCAGCGGCGCCGGCCGGTAGGGCTGCATAGCCTCCCACGACGACAACCAGGATCCAAGCAACCTGGTGTATGCCAGCCGATGTGCGTTTCATGGTTACTCCCGAATCAGCGGTGAAACGGGTCAACGTTCACCGCGCCTCCTTCAACCGCCGGTAGGCTTCGGTGCCCTTTAGCGAGGAGTTGCTTTCCGCAAGGTCGCCGGGGGTCCTGCCCTTTTCATCCCTCAACGTCGCATCCGCTCCCCCATCGAGCAGTGCCTCGACAACAGCCGCATGGGGGTTGGAGTTGGCCGCCAGATGCAAAGGGGTCTGGGCGCGAAGTTCGTCCGGTCTGTTGGGATCGGCGCCTGCATCCAGCAAGGCCGTGATGATGGCAGGATCGCTTCTGGACTCGGCGGCCTGGTGCAGGGGTGTTTGGCCGAAGTCATCTCGTGCCCTGGCGTCGGCCCCACCCTTGAGCAGAGTTGCGATGATGCCCAGATTGGCTTTGTAACCCGAGGCTCCATGCAGGGGGGTATTCCCGTGATGGTCGCGAGCCGCGGGATCGGCGCCCTGCTTGAGCAGTTCGGCGATGAGACTGGGATTGTCGTTGTACCAGACTGCCTTGTGCAGGGGTGTGGTTCCGTCTTCGTCCGGTGTGTTGATGTTGGCGCCTTCCTTGACCAGCAGGGCGATGATTCTGGGATTGGCCCTGCTGGTCACCGCGGAGTGCAGGGGAGTTTCGCCCTGTTCGTTACGGGCATTGAGGTCGGCGCCGGCTCTGGCCAGCGCGGCGATGATGGCGGGGCTGGACCCATACCAGGTTTGTGCGTGCAGGGGTGTCTGGCCACGCTCATCACGGGCCTCCGTGTCGGCCCCAGCATCGACCAAAGCGGCGATGATGGAGGGATTGGGGTTGTTTCGAGCCGCCTGGTGCAGAGGCGTCCAGCCGTTTCGATCCCGCTGACGGGGGTCTGCGCCGGCAGTGACCAGGGCGGCGATGATAGCGGGATTGGAGTTTTCCGTGGCTGCGGCGTAGAGTGGCGTCAATCCGTCCCGGTCTTTGGCTTGAATGTCGGCCCCCATCGTGATCAGGGCAGTGAGGACGTGGGCGTTGGTGTTGAACGCGGCCGCCGTATGCAGAATCGTCCGACCACGCTGAACCACCGCCTCGTGATCCGCTCCCGCCTCGATCAGAGCCGCGATGACCCCGGGATTGTCGGTGTGCCGGGCGGCGGTGTGCAAGGGAGTCTGGCCGTCTCCATCCCGGGCCTTGGGATCGGACCCTGCCTTGGCCAGGACGGTAACTATGGCGGGATTGGGGTTGTGTTGGGCCGCAATGTGCAGAGGAGTGCGGAATTTCTCGTCCTGGGCTCCGGGGGCGGCGCCGGCTGCGACCAGGGCGGCCAGGACGTCGGGATTGGGATTGTATCGGGCCACTGTATGCAGGGGCGTCCACTTGTCTTTATCCTGAGCCTCAGGGTTGACGCCTGATCGTGCCAGCCCGGCGATGACCGCCGGATCGGAATTGTGCCCGGCCGCGATGTGCAGGAGATTCGAGCCCTGCTTGTCTCGGGCTTCGGTGTCGGCCCCCGCCTCCACCAGAGCGGCGATGATTTCTGAATTGGCGTTGAACTTGATTGCTGCGTGCAAGGGTGTCCGACCTTCCTTATCCGGAATCCTGGGGTCGGCTCCCGCCGTAGCCAGGCTGGTGACAACCTCGGGATTGAGGTTGGACTCGGCGGCACCGAAAAGAGGAGTCTGCCCTTCGTTGTCCCTGGCATTGAGGTCGGCGCCCGCCTTGGCCAGCGCGTCGATTACGGTGGGATTGACGTTCTGCCGAGCCGCCAGATTCATGGGAGTCCGGCCCTTTTCGTCCCGAGCGTTGGGGTCAGCGCCTCCCTCGCTCAAAGCGGCGATGACGGCCGGATTGGTGTTGTTGGAGGCGGCGTCGTGCAGAGGAGTCCGGCCCTGCTTGTTTTGTGCGTTGGCGTCGGCCCCGGCCTTGAGGAGCACGGCTACGACGTCGGGATTCAGGTTGCGCATGCCTGCCACGTGCAGGGGAGTCTCGCCGTTTCTGTCCCGCACTTGGGGGTTGGCGCCCGCCTGGAGCAATGCTGCCATGACAGCAGGACTGGGGTTGTCCTCGGCGGCAAAATATATCGGCCTCCGACCACGACCTCCCACCGCGTTGGGATCGGCTCCAGCCTCGACCAGAGCGGTGACGGTATCGGGATTCCTGCCATGCCAAGCGACATGGTGCAGGGGAGTCCAGCCGTTTCGGTCCCGGTCCATGGGATCCGCTCCGGCTTGCAGACAGGCCTTCACGACCCTCAGCGATACTCTTTCGAAAAATTTGAACCCGTTCCAGTGACCGCAGACCGCGTCCCCGCCTTCGCTCGCACTGGCCGGTAGAGCGGTGGACCCCGCAACGATCACAATCACCACCAACCAGAGTGGCCGAAGGCGGTTCGGTTTGGGTCGCATGATGGTTGCTCCTTCTTTGGGCTGAGTGTTTGAACCGTCAACCGATCGTCATTGCCCGTCTATCAGCTGGCGGTAGACCGGGGTGTCCTTGAGCTTGGGATTTCCCTCGGCAAAATCGCGCGGAACGCTGCCGTTTTTGTCTTTGGCTTTGAGATTGCCCCCGGCGTCTATAAGAGCCACGACAATTATGGGATTGGTGGTGAACCTGACGGCCACATGCAGGGGAGTCTGACCGTTTTCATCGGTGGCATTGGGATCGGCCTCGGCCCCGACCAGCGCGGTGACGATGTCGGGGTCGGTGGTGCGCCTGGCGGCCAGGTGCAGGGGCGTCCGATCCCGCTCATCCGGCGCGTTCGGATCGGCGCCCGACTCCAAAAGCATCGCGATGATCTCTGAAATGGAGTCGGCGTTGGAGCCCATCATTTCAGCCATGCCTGCAGGATCGACCGATTCCTCGTCTCCTTCCGGACGGAGAATCAAGGCCATGGTCGCCGGGGACCTGACGGATTGGACCGCGCGGTGCAGGGGAGTTTCTCCGTTCTCATCCCGCGCGTTCGGGTTGGCGCCTGCCTTTAGAAGGGTCACGACGGCATCCGGACTTGCTGCGAAGGACATGACTGCACAATGCAGGGGAGTCCAGCCAAAATTGTTCCCCAGGTTTGGATCGGCGCCCCTCTTGACCAGTTCGGTGATGACCGATGGCATGGCGTTGTATTGAGCGGCCGTGTGCAAAGGAGTCTGGAGACTCTCGTCGCGGGCGTTGGGATCGGCGCCGGCCTGTATAAGCTCGCCGATAACCTCCGGCTTGCCCGTAGCGACCTTTTCTAATTCCTTCATGGATTCAGCTATCGCCTCGGGTGTAGTCATCTTGGCAATGGTTTCGGCATCCGGCATCTCGGGCACGAGGTCGGGGTCGGCGGCAGCCTGGGCCTGTTTTATGGTCTCTGTGATGAACTGTGGAGTCAGCGTCTTTGCGATGGTTTGAACGTTCATGCTGGTCCGGGCGGCTGTGTGCAATGGATTTTCGCCAGACTGGTTTCGCGCGTTGGGATCGGCGCCTGCCTTGAGCAGGGCGGCGGCGATGTCGGGATTGGTTTGGAACCGGGCGGCTGCGTCATGCAGCGGCGTCTGGCCCATTTGGTCCCTGGCCTGGAGGTTCGCTCCCGCCTCAACCAGGGCGGCGATAATGGCGGGAATGTCGCTGATACTGGCCGCTTGATGCAGGGGAGTTTGGCCGAATTGAGCTCGAGCCTCGAGACTAGCACCTGCCTCGACTAGCTTCGCAATGATCGCGGGATCTGCCGAATACATGGCTGCAATGTGCAGAGGAGTTTCACCGTTTTTGATCTTCGCCTTGGGGTCGGCCCCCGCTTCCAGGCAGGCGGTCACCTTCTCGACCGAGGCGGTCGTAAAGAACGTCCTTGTGTTCCATTTATCGCAGCCTGGGGCGCTGTCTGATGCTGACGTGGCCGGTACCACGAGAAATCCGCTTATCGCGACTGCGAGTATCCAGACGACCCTCTGAAGGCTTGTAGGTGTAGGTTTCATGATTCCTCCGGTTGGAACGATGGAGCACGATTGCGGCAGCGTCAGGGTCGAGCCGGTCAAGAATGTGTTGCCGACCCGGGATCGGACACCCACTCCTCGTGTGTTTGCCGTTATCCGAACCGTTCTTGAGCTTCAGATTGAGGACTTTCTCTATTCCAAATTATAGCTGGCATCCAGGATCTGACTGGGGGAAAAATCGAGGCAGTTGAGCTTGACGCTGGGAATAGGCCAGGGAAGCGGCTGCCGGAGCTCTTGGAGGCCGCAGCTGTCCGGAACGACCCGCGGCGCCTGGCGAAGCGGGCCAGGGACCCCTGTCCTCCCGGGTCCAATGAGCAGGCGCTTGCAAAATATTCTTTGACATCATGTGTACTAACATTCATAGTACACATATGTTGCCATTCACGGTACAGTTCCGAACGGGCCTGTCGCTCTACCAGCAACTGGTCTACGCCGTCCAGAAGGCCATCATCTCGGGCCAACTGCTGCCGGGGGACCGCTTCCCGTCGGTCCGCAAGCTGAGCCAGGAGCTGCGGATCAATCCCAATACAGCTCAGAAGGTGGTGACGCGGCTGGTGGACCAGGGCCTGCTGGAGGTCAAGCCGGGAGTCGGCACCAGGGTGGCCCGGCTGCCGGAAGCCTCCCCGAGGGAGCGCTCGGCGCTGCTGGGCCATGAAGCGGAAGCGCTGGTGGTGGAGGCCAGGAGGCTGTCGCTGAGGCTGGAGCAGATCCTGGAAGCGGTTCAAGACCACTGGAATGGCCTTTCGGATGTTTCAAACACCGCCCGGGAGAACCCCGACAAGGAAGGCACGACATGAACGCCATCATTGAGACCCACCAGCTGACACGGCGATTCGGCAAGACTTTGGCCGTCCGGAACCTTTCGCTGCAGGTCCCGGAGGGAAGCGTCTTCGCCTTTCTGGGTCCCAACGGAGCCGGCAAGACCACCGTGATCAAAATGCTGATGAACATGATCCGGCCCACCAGCGGCAAGGCCATGGTGCTTGGAACCGATTCGTTCCGGCTCGGGCCGGCCGAGTTGGCCCGGATCGGCTATGTCTCCGAGAATCAGGAAATGCTGGAATGGATGACCGTGCAGCAGTTGATCGACTACTGCCGGCCCATGTATTCCACCTGGGACCAGGACTTGTGCCGGCAGTTGATTCGCCAGTTCGATCTGCCACTGAACCAGAAGATCAAGACCTTTTCCCGGGGCATGAAGGTCAAGGCCTCCCTGCTGTCCTCGCTTTCCTACCGGCCCGAGCTGGTCATTCTGGACGAGCCCTTTACCGGCCTGGACGCGCTGGTCCGGGACGAGTTCATTCGGGGCCTGCTGGAGTTGAGCGGCCGCAGCCAATGGACCATTCTGGTGGCCTCCCACGACATCGACGAAGTGGAGCGCCTGGCCGACTGGGTGGGAGTGATCGACAAGGGGGAGAAGCGGCTGTGTGAGCCCACGACCTCGCTGCAGGCTCGCTTCCGTCAATGCGAGGTGACCTTGGAGCAGGACCGGGAGTTACCCGAGACACTGCCGGATTCGTGGTTGCTGGCGGAGAAGGTAGGGCAAGTGGTCCGCTTTGTGGAGTGTCGCTACCAGGAAATCAATAGTAACGAAATCATTCGGGGGGGCCTGCCGGGAATCAAGGATTTGACGGTACGTCCCATGTCGCTGAAAGCCATCTTTCTGACCCTGGCCCGAACGTATCGGCTGCACGACTAGGAGGGGGAAATGAACCTGACCTTTCACCTCATCGGCAAGGACTTTCTTTACCTGCGGCTATATCTGAGCGTGTGGTGGGGTCTCGTGATCCTGCAGGCCATTTTCATCGGATCCTACCCACAGGATTTTCTCGGTGAATGGAGATGGGAGGTTTCCCCCTCTCAGTTATTGCGCCTGTTTGCAGTTCTGGAAATCTGCTTGTTGACGGTGATCTTGTCTCAGCTGGTGCAAAAGGACTCAACCGCAGGAAGCACCGCCTTCTGGTTAAGCCGCCCCGTATCAGGCAGGCGGTTGTTGGCGAGCAAGCTATTGTTCCTGCTTCTTATGGTGGTCCTTCCTGCCCTTGTGGTACAGGTCCTCCTGCTGCTTGTCCGTGGAGTCACCTTGGAAGACACTCTCCTTTCCTTTCCACAGATGGTTTTTCCGCAGTTGCTCCATATCGGCGTGGCCATGGTGCTGGCGTCCTTGACCTCCAGCCTTCCAAGACTGATCTTGCTGGGGGTCATTGCACTGGTGGCGCTCCCCCTCCTGTGGTTTATGTCGTCGTCTCTGTTTGTCGCTGTGTTTGCAACGGCGAGTTCTTCGATTGGAGATGCGCCTGTTGCACGCCCCATCCCTCCTTCCAGCTTTATTACACAGTTGATGGGTATTTTTCTGGTTCTTCTTGGAACTTCCGGGATCGTCGTCGGACATCAGTATCTGACACGACGGACGATGCTTAGCCGCATCCTCCTCTTCTCGGGAATACTCCTTTCCCTGCTGTCCATGGGATCCTGGAGCAAATATATATGGGCAATAGGGCCCCAACTCAGCTCAGGAGTCCTGGATCCGACACAACTCACGGCGAGTATCGAGGAAGAAAGTCTGGAGTTTGACCCTACAGGAGACAAGAGGATGCTCCTCAGAGGAGGCATCATGTTGGGCAAACTCCCTCCGGATATCGTTGCATTTCCGGAGCAGGTCTCCGCGAATCTCGCCTTGCCGTCCGGAGAATCCCTGGTCCGCCATGTTGGTCATAGACGGATTGAATTCAGTTCAAAGGACCCCATTCTAGTTTTGGAGCAACTTGCTCATCGTCAACAATTTAACAGGGAGAAGGCCGAGTCGCTTCGAAAGAGCCTGGGAGACGTCTCCTTCCTGAACATTTACACCGGGCATTTGTTTGGGCATCAACCTCCAGATCTGATTGCGATCAGCGAAGATCTATATCAGCGTTATAGAAGTGTCAGGACTGTCTATTCGGCCCGAATTGACTATCTGGTCCAAAGGCACACAACCACGACAATGCGGCTGGAGAAAGGGTCGCGCCATATTCGAGGCTCCGATCAAGTTCAGGTTCTATCCATTGAAAGAACCCCTCGTGGTGGCGGTCTCACCATCCTCCTCAGTGAGTCTACCCACCGGCTTGCAGGGAACCACTTGCAGGGTGTTCACTATCTGTTGTTCAATCCATCCAGAAGGGAGGTGATAGTCGGTTTTCGCAGTCATGATAGCAACTCTGCGTACGTTTACAGTCCTCCGCTGCATAGTCCCTTAACGACGTTGAGGGTCGGACGATGGAAACTCAATTTCTATCCACCTTCCAACGGTCCTCCGATCGATCCGGTTTGGTTTCAAGGAGCCGAGCTGGTCCAGCTTGAAACCAGGGATCTGGGTTGGTTCTCCAAGTCGGTCCGAGTGGAGGACTTCGTCATGGAGCGCATTTCAGTGAGTGATGCAAGCTCGGAATGATTGCTGTCGCCGCCTACGCGGCTCAACTCTAAAGTCACACGTTCCAATGGCTTCGCCCGGCTTACGCGAGGGGGCCCGCTTTGCACCCCCCACCGCATCAGCCTTCGCCTGGCGGCTCGGCTTCTGCGACTCCCCCTCAAGGGGCGAGTGATGGGCATCTCCTGGGAGCGCGGGCGTCCCGCCCGCATCCTGGTCCTTATGGTGGTCGCTGAGCTCCCGCGCGGCTTTGCAGGCAGCCACTACGTTGGCAGTAACCGCAACGGCCAGGCCGAAGGAGAGCCGGGGCGCCCGCGCTCCCAGGAAGCCTTCGACCACACATAAGACCGGGAACATGGTTTACATCATGCCAAGGAATCGGGCAAGAAGCTTGGTGCAGGCCTCGAGATCACTCCCCCCTTGAGGGGGAGTCGGCGAGAGGGCGGAGCCCGCAGTCGAGCCGGAGGGGGGTAAACTCGGCGCCCCGTGAGTAACTTCCAGCGGCACGGGCAGCCGCCCGTTGATGGCGCCGGCATGGCTCCTGCTTCACAACCACGCTGAACACGTACCGGGCGTGAGCCCGGGGTCGTGGGAACCGGGCGCAGCCGCAGCCGCGTAGGCGGCGATTCAGGTGCACCCCTCCCGCAACGCACTGCCCCTCCCAAACCACGCCAACTACACCCCCGGACGGAGCCCCGGGGAGAGCCACGCGCCAAAAACACTCGACTTGGGGGACGGCTTGGGGCATTCTGGGGCAGGCTGTCGGGAACGGCCACTTCAGCTGGCTTAACCGGAGGCACTGGCGGGGGAGGAAGCGCTGGCGAGGACAGGATGCGGGCGGGACGCCCGCGCTCCCAGGAGATGCTCATCACTCCCCCCTTGAGGGGGAGTCGGCAAGACCAGGGCGCAGCCCGCAGTCGAGCCGGAGGGGGGCAGACGCCGAGCCGAGGGGGAGTCGCCGAGCCGCCAGGCGACGGCTGATGCGGAGGGGCCGCCAGCCCACACATTTCCTGGACTCTTCATTACCATCCATGACTCCAGCCATTCAATGGAATCCCGCGCTGTCGGCGCTGCCGGTTTCGGGGATTCGCCGGATGTTCAATCTGGCGGCCACCATGGAGGACGTCATCCACCTCTCCATCGGGCAGCCCGATTTTCCCACGCCCCCGCACATCATCAAGGCCCACGTGGAGGCCCTGCGCCAGGACAAGACCCACTACACCCTGGATGCCGGCCTGCCGGAGCTGCTTTCGGCCCTGGCCAGCTACTACGGGAAGTTCAGCGGCCGCAGACTGGTGGAGGAGAACCTGCTGGAGACCACCGGAGCCGGGGAGGCCATCTTCCTGGCGGTGACCAGCCTGGCCGCGCCGGGGCGGGAAGTGATCGTCATCGAGCCCAGCTTCGTGCTCTTCCAGCCTCTGGTCGGACTGGCTGGGGGCAGCGTCCGGCGGATCGTCACCACTGCCGAGAAGGGCTATCAGGTGGATCCCCAGGAAGTGATCGACGCCATGGGCCCCAGGACCTGCGCCGTCATCCTCAACTCCCCCGGCAATCCCACCGGCGCCGTCTATCCCGCCTCGACCGTCGAGGCCATCTGTCAGGCCGCAGCCAAGTGGGGCATAACGGTCATCAGCGACGAGGTCTACGACCGCCTGCTTCTGGACGAGATGGAGTCGCCCAGCGTCCTGAACTGCGACCTGGATCTGGACCACCTGATCGTGGCCAGCAGTGTTTCCAAGACCTACAGCATGCCGGGCATGCGGGTGGGCTGGCTGATCTCCAGCCGCAAGAACCTCCAGACCTTGAGGCGCTATCACACCTATACCACCACGGTGGGGAACACGCCCGGACAGTGGGCCTCGGTGGCGGCCCTGCAGGGTGACCAGAGCTGTGTCGATCGGATGGTGGGGGAGTACCGGAAGCGGCGAGACCGCATCGTGGAGCTGCTGGAGGAGTGCCGCCACCTGCAGGGCTACCGGCCTCAGGGGGCCTTCTACATCATGCCTTCGCTGCCCGCCGGGGAAGACGGGTCCCGGTTCGTGCTCCGGATGCTGCAGGAGACCCGGGTCTGCGCCATCCCGGGGGACACCTTCGGGGAATCCTGCCGCAACGCCCTGCGGCTGAGCTACGCCACCTCGCTGGACCGGATCGAGACCGCCTTTGAAAGGATGATTCCATGGCTAGAGAAACAATCGTTCTGACCCGCGGGGAAGTGGCGGCACAGATCGACCTGCAGGAGATCGTTCCGGCCATCGAGAAGTGCCTGGCCGAGTTCGAAAAGGGAGAAGACCTGCTTCCCCCCAAGTGCATCGTCGACCTGCCCGGAGGCATTGCCGCCTGTCTGACCGGTTACACCAAGGCGACCCACAAGTTCTCAATGAAGATGGGACAGGAGCGCAAGGGCAACCTGGAGCGGGGGCTGCCCACCATCTTCAGCACCATGAACCTCTACGATCCGGATACCGGAGAGCTGTTGCTGATCGTGGAATCGGTGCTGGCGACCATGTACCGGACGGCGGCGGCCGCGGCCGTGGCCGCCGGCCATCTGGCCCGCCGGGAGGCGGCCGTGCTGGCGGTCATCGGATCGGGCCAACTGGGGCGCCAGTGCGTGCGAGCCCTCAGCCGGGTGCGGCCCTTCCGGAGCGTTCTGCTTTTCGATATCCGGCGAGACCAGGCCGAGCGGCTGGCCGCGGACCTGGCCGAGGAAACGCCGGCGCCCATCCGGGTGGCCGATGCCGAAAGGGCCTGTCGGGAGGCCGATGTGATCTGCACCGCCACCAACAGCACCGAGCCTATCGTGCGGAGCGAATGGGTGAGGGAGGGGACCCACCTCTCCTGTATGGGGGCCGACCTGCACACCAAGATCGAGTGCCAGCCGGAGTTGCTGCCGCGCTGCCGGCTGTTTGCCGACAAGGTGGAGCATTGCCTGCAGCGGGGCGAGGCCAGCCAGGCGGTGGCGCGGGGCATCCTGGGAAAGGACTGCTACGCCGGCAGCCTGGGCCAGGTCATTCTGGGCCAGGTGGAGGGACGCCGCCGGGAGGACGAGATCACCCTCTTTGACGGGATCGGGCTGGGGGTTCAGGACACTACCGTGGCCGCCAGTATCTATGAGCAGGCGCTGGCGAAGGGATTGGGTCTGAGGGTGGTGTTCAGCTAGCGAGGCCGTGCCTCAGACCGACAAGCCGGGAACAAGGGAAAAAAGATATCCACGAAGGGGCACGAAGGGACACGAAGAGACTGATTGATCCATTGCTGATTGTTGATTGGGGGGGGCAGGACCGCTGATTGTGCCCCAAATCCACAATCAGCAATACAATCCGAAATTCACGATCCGCAATATTTGACTCATCCGTCAATGTTGTTTCAACTCAAGAGATCAAGCGCAGAGGAAGCCGCGAGGCGGCACGACAGCAAGTATGCCAGCTTACGACGTGGCCATTATCGGCCTGGGGGCCATGGGCAGCTTCACCGCCCTGGAGCTGGCCGGCCGGGGAGCCTCGGTGGTCGGTTTCGACCGCTGGTCTCCGCCCCACCAGCAGGGGAGCCACGGAGGCGAGACCCGGGCCTTTCGCACCCTCTATACCGAGCACCCCGACTACGTGCCTCTGATGAAGCGGTCCCTGGAGCTCTGGGAGCGCCTGGCCGGGGAGTGCCGCCGCGACCTGTTGACCTGGACGGGGGTGCTGAGCCTGGGCGAGCCGGGCAGCCCTCTGATTGAAGGTGTCCAGCAGAGCGCCGCCGTTCATGGGTTGCCGGTTCAGGCCCTGTCGGGGGATGAGGTCCGGGGGCGTTTCCCCGCCTTGAGTCCCCCCGGGAACTTTACGGGGTTGCTGGACACCCGGGCCGGGTTGATCGACGTGGAGGCCGCCCTGGGCTGCGCTCTGCAGGAGGCCCGCCGTCTGGGGGCCGACCTGAGGCTCGACCGGGAGGTCCTGGGATGGTCGGCTGAGGGGCGGGAGGTCTGGGTGACCACCCGCAAGGAACGGGTCCGGGCCCGGCGGCTGGTGGTCACGGCCGGGGCCTGGAGCGGCGCCATCCTGAGGGCCTTGAAGCTGCCGCTGCTGGTGAGGCGCCAAGTGCTGACCTGGTTCCGACCCCACCGGCCGGAATGGTTTCAGCCGGGTGCGGCGCCGATCTTCGTCTTCGCCCCCGGCGCCTTCTACGGCTTTCCCGAAATCGGAGGCGCCGGCGTCAAGATTGCCTATCACGAGCGGGGGGACCCCCTGCCGGAATTTCCCGTCCAAGTGCCCCCGGCGGCGGAAGCCGACTTGGCCCCCCTGGTGCGGGATATCGCTCGGTTTGTCCCCGGCCTGCTGGACCCTGACTGCCCCCCGCTGGACCAGGTGCTGGCCGCAAAGACCTGTCTCTATACCCTGACCCCCGACGGGCACTTCATCATCGACCGCCATCCCCAATTCGAGCAGGTGCTTTTCGGGGCCGGTTTTTCCGGCCACGGGTTCAAGTTCGCACCCCTGGTGGGGGAAGTCCTGGCGGATCTGGCCCTGGAGGGAAAGACCGAGCGGCCCATCGATTTCCTCAGACTCCAGGGGCGATTCTGAACCGTGGCGACGTGCCCGGCGGGTTCAGGACGGTGCTGAATCGAGCTGAGGTGGCCGCGCACCGCAGCCTGGCGGCCCGTCCCCCCCACCGCATCAGCCTTCGCCTGCCGGCTCGGCTTCTGCGACTCCCCCTCAAGGGGGGAGTGATATGAGGCTTGCATAAGGCGCTCCAGTATCACTCCCCCCTTGAGGGGGAGTCGGCGAGAGGGCGGAGCCCGCAGTCGAGCCGGAGGGGGGCAAACGCCGCGCCCGCAGTCGAGCCGGAGGGGGGCAAACGCCGCGCCCGCAGTCGAGCCGGAGGGGGGCAAACGCCGCGCCCGCAGTCGAGCCGGAGGGGGGCAAACACCGCGCCCCGTAAGTGACTACCAGCGCCCGCAACCGCGTAGGCGGTGGATCGTTGGCGCCGTCCCCGGAACGCACTACCTCTCCAAAACGACGCCAATCACGCCGCCATGCGGCGAATCAAAAAGCCATCCCTGCGGATGGCTCCTCCAGGACCTGCTCGAAAGCAGTCAGGGTCTGGTCCACCTCGGCGTCGGTGTGGGCGGTGGAGACGTACCAGGAGCCGCGACCGGTGGTGCGGACCCCCTTGAAGACCAGGGCGGTGGCCAGGCGTTGATAGGTTTGGTCGTCCCGGGTGGCCCATTCGCGGTAGTCGTTGAGGGCATCCCGGTCGGTGAGGCTGACCTGCACAACCGGTCCCAGCCCGCCGACCAAGGCGGAGATTCCTGCATCCTTGAGTCGTTGACTCAGCCCTTCGCGCAAACGGCCGCCGAGGCGGTTGAGATGGGAGTAGACGGCTTCCCGGTCACGGCTGAGGGTTTGAAGGGTGGCCAGGCCGGCGGCGATGACCACCGGATTGCTGTTGTAGGTTCCGGCATGCACCACTTGACCGCTGGAAATCAGGTCCATGACCTCGGCTTTCCCCACCACGGCGCTCAAGGTGAACCCGCTGGCAATGCCCTTGGCGTAGGTGGCCAGATCGGGGGTGACGCCGAAGACTTCCTGGGCGCCTCCCAGGGCCAGGCGGAAGCCGGTAATCACTTCGTCGAAGATCAGGACGGACTGGTAGCGATCGCAGAGGTTGCGCAACCCCTCCAGGAAGCCGGGCCGGGGCAGGAGGCTTCCCGAGTTGCACATCACCGGCTCGGTCAGGATGGCGGCGATCTCGTGGCCGCGCCGGGCAAACAGCTCCTCCAGCAGCTCCAGATCGTTCCAGGGCATGATGATCAGATTGTCGGCGGCGTTGGCCACCTGGCCCCGGCTGGGCAGCACGGGATTGGGGCTGCTCCGGTTGCCCTGCTGATCGGGGCCCGGAGCCGTCGAGACGAAAAGACTGTCGTACCAGCCGTGCCATTGCCCCTCGAACTTGACCACCAGGTTGCGCCCCCGGTAGGCCCGGGCCGCCCGAAGGGCCGTAATCACGGCCTCGGAGCCGGTGCTGTTGAACCGGACCCTCTCGGCGCAGGGGATGACCTGGGTCAGCAGCCGGGCCAGTTGGGCCTCGGCCTGGTGTTGACCGGCGAAGATCAGCCCCCGGTCCAACTGCCGGTGGACGGCCTCCAGCACCGGGCGGGGATTGTGGCCCAGCAGCAGCGGCCCCTGTCCCAGGACGTAGTCGATGTACTCGTTGCCGTCCACGTCGCGAATCCGGCTCCCGGAGCCCGACTCGAAGTAGAGGGGGTGGGGGAGTTCGGCCTTGCGCACGTCGCTGCTCACGCCTCCGGCCAGAACCGTCTTGTTCTCTTCAAACCAGCGGGCGGATGTTTCCAGGGTCATGAGGATTTCCGTTGGGATTGGAGGGTTGCTTACAGGGTGGTCCAGCCTCCGTCCAGCATGAGGTTGATTCCGGTGACGTAGGCCGACGCGTCGGAGGCCAGGAAGACCACCGCCCCCTTGATGTCCTCGTTGTCGATCAGGCGTCCGATGGGAACCCGCTTGCAGTAGTTGTCCAGAAAGGGCTTGGGCTGGTGGTTGAAGTAGCCTCCGGGGGAGATGCAGTTGGCCCGCACGCCCTGCTTCCCGTAGTAGTTGGCGATGTGCCGGGTGAAGTTGATCATGCCCGCCTTGACGAAGTTGTAGGTCGGCGCCTGCAGCATGTCGGTGCCTTCGTAGAGGGACGGGTCGTTGGCCACCACCCCGTAGATGCTGGAGATGTTGATGATCGATCCCCGCTTTTGCCCGACCATGTCGGGGACGAAGGTCTTGCAGATGGTGAACAGACCCACCATGTCCCCCTTGGCGCTGGCCAGCCAATCCTCGGAGGTCTGGGTTTCGAAGCCGCCGCCCACCTGGGCCAGGGCGCTGTTGACCAGGATGTCGAGGCGGCCGAACTGCTCCAGAATGCGGTCATGCAGCCGGTGGATGGAGTCGGTCTCGCAGATGTCGACCTGCATGCCGTGGGCGTCATGGCCCCGGTCCTTCAATCCGCGGGCGAAATCCAGGTTTCGTTGCAGGGAGCGGGAGGCCACGATCACCGTGGCTCCGGCTTCGGCCAGACCTTCCGACAGGCTGCTGCCGAATTGGGGCCCGGCTCCGGCGGTCACCAGAGCGATCCGGCCCTTGAGGGAAAATTGTTCCAGCACGGCCATGGTTGCCTCCCCGAAAGGGTCCTCAGTGTACAAGATCCGTCAACCGTTCCCAACATTCTATTTCACTGGAATGTCGCCAGGCAAACTGGGTAGAATACGACGGTTTCAGCCCGCCCCCGGCACCCTCGGCAATGGATGGATCTGCCCGGCTCCCGGAGGGGGCTGGCGGGCCGGCGCCGTTCCGACGGCCCTTTGAATCACCCCAGACCCCTTGGGCCGCCTTACCGCAGCCTACCCGAAAATCCCGAAAACCAAGGAGGACCTTTGCTGGCCACCCGTTTGAAATCCAAAGTCCACAATAGAGAGCTGACCCTGGGAATTCTCTTGACCTTCGACCACTGGGCGGGATACCTCGAGATCTTCAAGTCCGAAGGCCTGGATTTCGCCGTCCTGGACATGGAGCACAGCTCGGCCGACCTGCGCACTGCCGAGGAGCTTTGCCGCACCGCGCGACTGCTCGATTTCCCCCTTTTGATTCGCCCGGAAGCCGCCCTCTATCACCTGATCCGGAAATACATGGACATGGGGGCGGCCGGCCTGATGGTTCCCTGGACGGAACGTCAGGACCAGATCCAAGCTATTCGCGAGGGGGCTTTCATTCCCCCCAAGGGACGCAGAGGACCCGGCGGACCCGCCATTCTGGCCAATCGCGGTCTGGACCGCCAGGGTTGGGATGAAGTGGAGTCCAGCCTGTTCATCATGACCCAGTTCGAAAGCCCGGCCGGGATCGAGAACATGGCTTCGCTGATCCCCCACGACTGGATCGACGCGGCCATGCTGGGTCCCTACGATCTTTCCCTGAACATGGACCGCTGGAGCCATACCGATCACCCCGAGGTGGTGGCGGCCATCGAGCGGGTGTGGCGCCAGGCCCGGGACATGGGCAAGAACTGCGGCATGGTGGTGGGAACGCTGGAGCAGGCCGGCTTCTGGATCGATCGGGGGTTTTCCTTCCTGATCTGCTCGGAGATCTCGGGAATGGTCCGGCACCGCTCCCGAGAGCTGGTTCGGCAGATTCAGCAGGTCCATTCCCAGGCCCAAGCCAGGCAAACGTAGCCCGCATTTCTCACCAGGACGCTGAGCATAAGGTAGAAAAGTGCTTGTCTTTAACATCTTGCGGCACTTTGTTTGGAGTCTTCAGGGTACAGACTGTGCTGGGCGCGCCCTGGCTTGTCCTTTTCCCCTCAGCGCGTACATGCTCGCTCGACCGTAGTGACCGCTACGCTCTTCGCTCGCGAGCACGCGCTGAGGGAAAAATTCCGGCGCCAAGTTGCACTCTTGAGAAGAGTGCAACCCCCTGGTGAGAAATGCGGGCTAGCGGTTTGAGCGATGCGCGGTTGAACGGCTGTCAAAAGGGCGAAATATGCAACTGACGACGCTGGACGTGGTGGTGGTGGTCGTCTACATGGCATTGCTGTCGGGGATCGGCATCTATTTCTCGCGGCGCCAGACCTCGCGGGAGGAATATCTGCTGGGCGGCCGCAGCATGCACTGGATGCTGCTGGGTGGAAGCATGATGGCCACCCTGCTGTCCACCATCACCTTCCTGTCCGTGCCGGGCGAGATGATTCGCTACGGCATTGCCTACCTGTCCGGCATCATCGCCATGCCACTGTTCGTCCCGGTGGCCAACCGCATTCTGATTCCGGTGCTGCGGCGCCTTCCCATCACCAGCGTCTACGAGTACCTGGAGAAGCGGTTCGACGTGCGCTTCCGCAGTCTGGCCTCCTGCCTTTTCGTGCTGCGGACCATTATCTGGATGGGGCTGATCATCTACACCTGCAGTTTCGCCGTGGCCCAGATCACCGGTTGGGACCTCTACGTCACCATTGTGGCCACCGGCCTGGTGACCACCTTCTATACCACTGCCGGCGGGCTGCGCACGGTGGTGTGGACGGACAACCTGCAGTTGATGATTCTGCTGGGCGGCGCCCTGGCCATTCCGGTACTGATCGGATTCTCGCTGGGGAGCGGACCGGCGGACTGGTGGCAGACCTTCTCGGAGGCGGGCAGGACCCACATTCAGACCTTCAGTTGGGACCTGACCGTTCGCATCACCGTGGTCGGCATCGTCATGGGCAATTTCTTCTGGAACATCTGCACCCTGGGGGGAGACCAGGTGGCGGTTCAGCGCTATCTGAGCTGCCCCGATCTGTCGGCGGCACGCAAGAGCGTCTGGACGTTTGCCGCTTTCAACTTCGCGGTCACGCTGGCGCTGCTGTTCTGCGGGTTGTCGCTGTTTGCTTTCTACGCCAACCGGTCGAGCGCTCCGGTGCAGGCCTTTCAGGAGGAGATCGCGGCCAGGGCCGATCGGGTGATGCCGATATTCATCGTGGAAGAGCTGCCGGCCGGGGTGTCGGGGCTTTTGCTGGCTGCCTTGCTGGCGGCCGCCATGTCCAGCTTGAGTTCCGGTATCAACTCCATTTCGGGAGTGGTGGTCTCCGACTTCTTCCAGAGATTCGGCCTCTTCAAGGCCCAGGTGCGGAGCCTGTGGGCCGATAGAGCGGTGTCGCTGCTTGCGGGGTTGGTGGGAATCGCTACCGCGGCCGGCACGGCCCTGATGGCCGCGCGCACCGACTGGAATCTGATCGAGCTCACCGGACGGCTGAACCACATTTTCGTGGGTCCTCTGGGTGTGCTGTTCTTCGCCGGCATTCTGTTTCGCCGAGCGGGCAAACAGGCCGCCCTGCTGGGTTTTCTGGCCGGGACGCTGGCGAGCCTCTTCATCTGTTTCGGCCGGGAGTGGTTCGGCATGGAAAAGAGTCTCTCCTTCGTCTGGGTGGTTCCCCTGCCGTTTCTGGTTGGGTTGGCGTTGGCGGGGCTGCTGGCTTACTGCTTTCCACGGCCGCCCAAGTCATCCGTGCAGGGCCTGACCCTGGGTCAGGATCGGGTTGCCGATGGCGGATGATTCTGGATAGCTGGAGGTGGACCGATGCCTTCTCAGGACGCACCACTGCCCTCGATGCGGGTCGACGGCCGGGTTGCCCTGGTGACCGGTGCGGGATCGGGCCTGGGACGCAGCATCGCTTTGGCCCTGGCCCAAGCCGGAGCCAGCCTGGTGGTGACCGATCTGCCGGCCAGGATGGGGAATGCCCGCCAGACCCAAAGGGGCATCCGAAAATTGGGCAGGGAGTCCCTGGCGGTCTCTCTGAACGTGACCTCGCTCAAGAGTATCGAACGCATGGTCGAGAAGGCCGTCGACCGGTTCGGCAGGATCGATATTCTGGTCAACAACGCGGGCATCAATATCTCCAAGCCCGCCCTGGAGGTGACGGAACAGGACTGGGACCGGGTGCTGGACGTCAACCTGAAGGGAGTTTTCTTTTGCTCCCAGGCGGTGGCTCGTGGGATGATTCAGCGAAAGTCCGGCAAGATCGTCAACGTCGCCTCGCAGAACGGGGTCATCGGCTACTATAACCGCGCGGCTTACTGTTCCAGCAAGGCCGGGGTGGTGAATCTCACCCGCGTGTTGGCCATTGAATGGGCCAGCCGGAACATCAATGTCAACGCCATCGGACCCACTTTCGTGCTGACGCCGTTGACCGAGAAACTGTTTCAGGAGGAAAGCTTCAAACGGGAGGTCCTGAGCCGCATTCCGCTGGGCCGTTTGGGGAAGCCGGAAGACGTCGTCGGCGCCGTGGTCTTTCTGTCCAGTCCGGCGGCGGATCTGATCACCGGGCATACCTTGCTGGTGGACGGGGGCTGGACGGCGATCTGATCCAAGCCGGTCTCGCTGGGCTCCGCCCGGCGCCACGGTGGATATCGGCTGTCAAACAGGGGTTGAACATGAATGGGATTGTCAATGGCAGGGGCAATGGATGGCCGGGGGAGCAGGGAGCCTGGCGGGTCTTTCTCCTGCTGGTGCTGTTGAGCCAGACCATCATGGGCTGCCAGGCCGAAGAGGCGGGCCGGGAGCCGGTGGCCGTGGAAGTCATGAGGGTGGGCTTCGACCGCACCACCGACATGCACGTCGTCATCCTGCGGGACAAGGGCGAAACGCGGGCGATTCCCATCGGGATCGGGCTCTTCGAGGCGCGGGCCATCGCCATGGAGCTCGAGGGTACGGCTGCTCCCCGCCCCCTGACCCATGATCTGTTGAAGTCCATCCTGCAGGGCGCCGGGGTCGTCTTCGAGAAAGTGCTGGTCAGCGAGCTCAAGGAGGGCACCTACTACGCGCGCATTTTTCTGACCTCCGCCGGCAAGGATTTCGAAGTGGACAGCCGCCCCAGTGACGCCATTGCCCTGGCCCTTCGCTTCCAAAAACCCATTCTGGTGGCCCGGTCGCTGATGGAGGGGGACACCGCCCTGGACCTGGAAGACCGGAGTGAGCCGGTGGTTGAGAGTGTTCGGGGAATCACCGTTCAGGAGATCAGCCAGGGATTGGCGGCATCCCTGGGGCTTGACAGCAAGGAGGGGGTGCTGGTTTCCAACGTCGGCGAGAGCGGAAATGCCGGTCTGAAGAGAGGGGATGTCATCCTGGCCGTCGGTTCGGAACCGGTCACCGGCATCGGCGGTTTCCAATCCATGCTGTCCGGTCTGGAGGGGCAGTCTGTCCGGCTGCGGGTGCGCCGGGACGGCAAGGAGCAGGTGGTGGAGTTGTTGCCAGAGCCGTGAGGGAATTACCGGAGCCCCGGGCGTGAGTTCGGGGTCGTTTGGCGTCCTCGTGGAAAGGCAGTAGGGTCCGAGACGATGCTACTAACCCGCCGCCTACGCGGCTGCGGCAACGCGGGATTCACACGACCCCGGGCTCACACCCGGGGCTAAGTGCTGGCGCGGCTACGCCGCTCTATGAGGAAGACCTGTAGGGGACGTTTCCTCCGGTGAGGCACGCCAACCGCGGCTACGCCGCTCGCCCCAAAACCCGGATACTGCGGGGGGATAGGATTCTTCAAACAGGATATTTCCCGGGGATTCGAGTTTGGCAGCGAATGCGGCGTCCGAGCTCAGCCCATCTCCCGGACGGCGCCAAATACTCACCTCTTTTCAATAGTGCAGCCCCCCGGTGAGAAATGCTCCCGAGCGATGGCCGTCTTGTCTCAGCGTCAATACTTCAATGAGCGCGTGGGCGACTTCGATGTCCCCCAGCCTCGGCCCGTAATCGAGCGCCTGACGGAGGTGGTCGGCGCGGCCGGGTTGCGCCCCGGCGAAGTGGTGCTGGACATCGGCGCCGGCGTGGGGGTTCTGATTCCCCTCATCGAGTCCTTCAACCCCGCCCGCATCCTGGCCTGCGACCTGGCCGAAAGGATGTTGCAGCGTCTGCAGCAGAAGCATCCCCAGGTTCAAACCTTTCACTCGGACGTGGCCGATCTGCCGTTGGAGGCCGCCTCGGTGGATGTCGCCTTTCTGAACGCCATGTTCGGCAACATCGCCGACAAACCCAGGGCGTGCCGGAACCTGAGCCGCATGTTGCGGCAGGGAGGCCGCATGGTGGTGAGCCATCCCGAAGGCCGGACATTCGTGGAGAAGCTTCGCCGCACCAGCCCCCTCCCCATCGAATCGCTCCCCCAGCCAACCCAACTCCAATCGCTTCTCCAGCCGCTGGGTCTGGAGGTGATTGCCTACCGGGACGAGCCCAAGCTTTACCTGATGGTGGCCCGAAAGGGGCACTAACCACGAAGGGAACGAAGGTGGCGGCGCTCTGCACTTGGCGGCCCGGCGTCCGCCCCCCACCGCATCAGCCATCGCCTGGCGGCTCGGCTTCTGCGACTCCCCCTCAAGGGGGGCAACCGCAGGACTGGTGTAGATGTGCTGGTGGGCAAGGTGGCGGGTATTGGTTGGCCCCCCCTCCGCATCAGCCTTCGCCTGCGGCTCGGCTTCTGCGACTCCCCCTCAAGGGGGGAGTGATACCCGAGCGCTGTATGCAGGCCTCAAGAATCACTCCCCCCTTGAGGGGGAGTCGGCGAGAGGGCGGAGCCCGCAGTCGAGCCGGAGGGGGGCAAACGCGGCGCCCCGTAAGCGAAGGTCGGCGTTGGGTCGGGGGCGTCGTTCTGGAAACGCTGTGCGATTCGGAAGGGCGCTTCTAATCCGCCGCCTACGCGGCTCCGTTAGCGTGGGATTCAGACGACCCAGGGCGAAGCCCGCGGTCGAGCCGGTGGGGGGCAGACACTGCGCCACGTGAGTGACTTGCAGGGGGCGGTCAGGGATCGAGTCGGGCCAGGATGCGAAGCGGGCCTCCGCTGCCTCCCCTGATCTTCATGGGGAGGGCCACGATGGTGAAACCTTTGGGAGGCAGCTCGCCGATTCGGGCCACGTTCTCGAAGATGGGGATGCCTTGTTCCGCCAGGATGATGTGAGCCTTGAAGTCTTTGGACTGACCATAGTCGATGCTGGCGGTATCCAACCCGATGGCCTTGACCGAGCGGTGGTCCACCAGCCATCTTGCGGCCTCGGGATGGAGGCCCGGGAAGTGAAGCTTGGGTAACGCCGCGGGCCCGGTCTCCTCGGTTCCCAGATAGCGTGCCCGATCGGGCCAGTAGTCGCCAAAGCCGGTTTCCAGCAGGAGGATCACCTCATCCAGGCGGGAACGGAATCGTTCTTCCCACTCTCGAAAATCGTCGATTCCAATCTGGTAATCTCGGTTCTGCCGGCACTGGGCGCGGATGTTAACCACGACTCCGGGACCGATCAGCCGCTCCAGGGAGATCTCGTCCACCGTCTCCCCGTCCTTGAAGAAATGGATGGGAGCGTCCAGATGGGTGCCTCCATGCTCGGCCATGCGGAAGCGGTTGGCCGCATAAAAGTATCCTCCCGGGGTGATGCCGTGGAAGGCCCGCTCCAGGGAAAATCCCTCTTCGGTGGGCCAGAAGATGGTCTGTTCGTCGAAAGGATGGGTCAGGTCGATGAAGGTGGGCTGGCCGACTGGAGGCGGGCCTTTGCATCCACTCAGACCCAGGAGCAATATCAACGGAAGAACGATTTTCGCAGGACTCATCATGGCTAGCCCGCATTTCTGAGTGCGGGTTGCACTCTTGAGAAGAGCGCAGGGAGTGAGGGTCGTGTTTAGCGTCATTTTGGAGAGGCGGTGCGTTCCGGGACGGCGCCACTAATCCGCCGCCTGCGCGGCTGCGGGGGGCGGGGGATGACGTTGCTCTGGGAAGGACAGCGCGTTCCCGATCGTCGCCATTAATCCGCCGCCTACGCGGCTGCGTCAGCGGTGGATACGACGTCCATGGGCTCACGCCCACGGCTAAGTGCTGCCGCAGCTACGCTGCTCTATAAGGAAGCCTGTAGGAAACGTTTCGTCGGGGGAACCAGGCCAACCGCGGCTTCGCCGCTCTCCCCTGAATCACAACACTGCCGGGGGACAGGATTTTAAATGACAATTCCCCGGGCGCCAGCCCGGGGGTTCCAGTAAGCCGCGAATGCGGCGTCCGCACTTAGCCGTGGGCGTGAGCCCATGGAAAGCTCGGCGTTAGAGTTGAGCCGCGTAGGCGGCGGCAGCAATCATCCCTGGTGTTCGATCGCAAACAAGCCCGGGCGCGCCCAGCGCAGTCTGCATCCTGAAGGCTCCCCCAAAAAGTGCTGCAAGATGCTAAAGACAAACACGTTCCCAGCCGATGCCCACCCCCCCGGTGAGAAATGCGGGTCTATTCCGGTCTGTGAAAAGGGCCGGCTGTGAATTAACCGATGATCGAGCGCATGTCCCGAACGGCGCCAATCGCCCGGTCGATGTGGGTCATGGTGTTGTAGATGTGGGGGCACAAGCGCAAGCCCTGGACGGCGGCTCCGGCAATGCCGTACTGAGTGTAGAGACGGTTGAATACCTCCCGGCGCTTTTGCGGCGGCACCTGGATGATACAGACACCTCCACTAAGTCGTGAGTCTTCAGGGGTTACCAATCGGAGGCCCTCGGCCTTCATCCCCTCCTTCAGCACTCCGGCAAGCTCGAAGATCCGGGCCTCGACTCGACCGAAGCCGATCAGGCGGTGAAAATCGACGGTCGTGGCAATCGCGGCCAGGCGAGCGTCGTCCCTCTGGCCGAAGGACTCGAACTTCCTGGCTCCCTTCACGTCCGGATCGACATCGCTCCCCCAGCCGGGAGAGACCAGGTTGGGCCAGATCTCCGCAATGCGGTTTCGCTTGACGTAGAGCAGCCCGACTTCTTTGGGGCCGCAAAACCATTTGTGGCTGCTGGCTGCATAGGAGTCACACTGAAGCTCCCGCAGGTTGAGGTTGAAGGCGCCCCAGGTCTGCGCACCGTCGACATGAACATGGATATTACGTCGATGGGCCAGTTCACAGAGTTCACGGATGGGAAGCCGGACACCGCTGACGTTGGAAACATGAGTCAAGGCCAAAACTCTGGTTTGGGCTCCCAGAGCTTCCGCAAAGGGTGCAATCAGTTGATCCATCCGGGTGGGCTCTTTGGGGGTCTCGACTCGCTTGACGCTTGAATTGAAGCGGGCGGCGCGCACCTGCCAGGCGACATTGTTGGTGGGATGGTTCTGGTCCCACAGGAGGACCTCATCTCCCGCCTTGAGCGGAAGGCCATTGTTGATGATGTTGTTTGCCTCGCTGGTGTTGCGAACCAGGGCCACCTCGTTGCCGTCTACTCCCAGTTGATCGGCTACCTGCTTGCGGGAGAGTTCCAGCATGGTTCTGAATTTCTCCCGATTGTTGAAGGAGCAGTCGACGTCAATGTCCTGGGTGAGATCCACCACCGCTTCCGCAACCACCCGTGGGGCCGGGCAAAGGTTGGCTGCATTCATGGGGATCTTGGCTTCACGAAAGGGGAACTGTTGTCGCACCATCTCCCAATAGGCTTCATCGTTGGAAGCGGCGCCTAGCTTGGTGGCCAGGGCGGAAAGGGAAGGAAGGCCGGCCGACAGGAGTGCGGCTCCCTGGGCCAGTCTGCGCAGGACCGAGCGTCGAGACACATCAGTCATGATTGGTTCACCCTGAGATGGAGCCGATCATTCTTGGCGAAGGATGAAACCAGGAGCCAGCCGCGGCTTTGGTCACGTCATCCAGTCTGCCGGCTCCAAAGGGTCATCCGTCATTCAGTTGGGTCACAGCGTATTGACCATCACGCCGCCGTCGACCACCAGGGTTTCCCCGGTGATATAGCTGCCGGCCTCGGTGGCCAGCAACAGGGCCGGGCCGATGAGCTCCTCGGCTTCTCCCCAGCGCCCCAGCGCTGTTCGCCGGGCAAACACGGCCTTCTGGTCCTGGTTCAGCAGCGACGCCGGTAAATCCGTCCAGAAGGGACCCGGTGCGATGCAGTTGACGGTAATGTTGGAGGACCCCAGGTCCAGCGCATTGGCCTTGGACAGCCCGATCAGTCCGTGCTTGGTGGCATTGTAGACGTTGCGGCTGGACTTGCCTCCCAGGCCCATGATGGAGGAAATGTGAATGACCCGGCCCCAGCGGCGTTCCTTCATCTGAGGAACCAGGGCACGGGTCAACACCATGCAGGAGCTGAGATTCAATTCCACGATCCGGTCCCAATCCGCGTCCCGGATCTCGTCGATGACCGCGGGAATGTTGGATCCGGCGTTGTTGACCAGGACATCCACCCGGCCCATTTTTTCCAGCGTGCGCCGGGCCAGGCTCTCGGCCTCCTCCCGTCGGGCCAGGTCCGCCACCAGGGCCAGGCCCTTGCTGCCGGTTCCCTCCAGGATCTCGACCAGGGCTCTGTCAAGCTCGTCCTGGTGACGGCTGCTGATGACCACATCGGCGCCGGCTTGGGCGAATCCTCGCGCCATGGCCTTCCCCAGGCCCTTGCTGCCCCCGGTCACCAGGGCCACCCTCCCCGAGAGGTCGAACAACGACTGATTGGTCATGCTTTGTTCCTTTCCGTTGCTTGTTTGGTCCGACTGCCGCGGCCGCACCGTTTGCCGCCCGCATGGTATCACAGGCAAGTCCGGCCCCCGCCCTGCCGGGCGAATCATTCGAGCGTGAAACAACGCATCTTCATGGCCTGTCGGGAACAAGGGCCATGTCGTGCAAAACCGGTTTTCTACTTATTGAACATGGATGCACAGGATAGACAGGATAAACGGCACGAGACGTTGCGCCACAGGAAGCAGACCCGCTCGATGATCGGGTGGGTGTCGGTAGTGATCCAAGAGCCTGGGAGCGGGTTTTGGGAGATCCGTGTTGGAACAGAGGCGATGGTTGAACTCATGACGGTGGAAACTCTCGCCCAATAATCCTGTGCATCCTGTGCATCCATGTAAATAAACCAACAACCCATGTTTGACTTTGAACCGGTTTCCCGCCACCCGGCACAAGGCGTTGTTTCAGACAAGCCGGGCCCCCGCCCCCGACGACGGGGCGAATCATTCGAGGAAGAAACAGCCGATCATTTTTGAAGACGAACCACCAATGGACACGAATGAGCACGAATGAACACGAATAGGGATGGACCACCTTCAATGACCAACCGCGCCCGAATGCATCTGCGATATCGTGACCTTGAAATCCCGGCGTCATGGGAGGAAGCCCACCCGGGAGCGCGGGCGTCCCGCCCGCACAACACTGGCAGAGCCTCGCCCATCTCCTCTACCCGGATCGACCGGCAAAGACGCCCGGGCTCTGCTTGGGCCGTGCCCATGCGGTTCCCGCCGGCACGGTGGACGGGTGCTCCATCGAAGGGAAACTGAGCGACAACCCAAGGCAGAGGATGCGGGCGGGACGCCCGCGCTCCCGGGTGGGCCGCTTTCGTCACGGTTGCCCTTCAAGGAAGAGTCGGCGCAAACGAACTGGCTGGATGGTCGCCTTAAATCCCGATTTGACAATCCCTTGGTGGCCTTCGTGTCCCTTCGTGGATAACTCTTTCTTTGTCTTTTTTCGTTTGTTTCAGGAAAGTCCCGCCCCCGCCCTGGTGTGCGGATCATACGAGAGTGAAACAATCAGAAATCGATCATCCCTTCCCAACCATGGAATCCCGTCGCGGTTAACCTCAACGCCTTAGTGGCCCTTCGTCGTTCTTCGTGTCCCTTCGTGGATAACTCTTTCTTTGTCTTTTTTCGTTTGTTTCAAATAAGCGGCGGCAGCGCTCCGTAGTCCCGGCGCCGACGGGATCAGTCCGCCCGCAGGGCCGGCACCAGTGGAGAGCGGGTTACCGCCCAGACGGCGGCCAGTGAGGAGAGCAGGCCGGTGGCCAGGACCGCCAGCAGCAGCAACCCCAGGGCCGACAGGTTGAGGTGTCCTCCGGTCGATCGATAGGCCGGGACGATGGCAACCACCGCCGAGATGACTCCAATCAGCAGACCCCAACCGAGCAGAAGAAAATTCTCGGAGATCACCAGCCGGGCCAGGTGGCCGGAGTGGTAACCCACGGCCGTCATCAGCGCTATTTCCTTGCGGCGCTCCAGGACGTTTCTCAACAGCACCACGCCCAGGCCGAAGGTGCCCAGCAGGAGTCCCATGCCGCCCAGGGCCTGGAAGGTGGAGAGATAGGTGTTTTCCACCCGGTGAAAGGCGGCCAGCCTCACGGCCGTGGGCACCACGTCGAACCCATAGTCGGAGAGACGGTCTTCCAGCGCTGCCGTCACCTCTTCAGCGGCCCCGGGGGGCGTTTCCATCAGAAAGAAGCGGAAGCCCTCGATTCGCGGAAAGGCTCGCAGGAAGTGCTTTTCCGACATGATCAGCTCGGACTGGAACAGGCTGTCCCGCAGGACTCCCACCAGGCGAAGGCGCACGGGCGCTTCTCCCTGAGGATTGAGCACCAGTTCTTCCCCCAGTTGCAGGTGCAGGACGTACTGCATCGAGTTGGCATCGGCGATGACGGGGATGACTCCGCCGGGCAACTCCTGCTGCAGGAGCTGCCAGGGGTTTTGGGGCTGAAGGGAACCGGACAGGGTGGCCCCGAACCGGAACCGGGATTGGGAGAGAAAGGAATCGGGAGCCCCCAGGATTCTGGGGCTGGCCGGTCGATACAGATTGAGACAACTGACATCGTCGCCGGGTCGCAGCCGGAAGGCGCTGACGCCCAGGTTGGCCAGGGCGGGATTGCCGGCCGGAGACAGGTTCAGGGACTCCCGGCCGGAAGGGGAGTTGGGGTCGACGTGAATGGGAAGCAGGGATTCCGCCACCAGGGGAAATCCCCCTGTCCCCGACTGGCGGTCGTAGGGGTTGGCGCGGTCGGCTCGACGAAAGGCTTCAACCGTGACGATGATGAAGGTGGCCGAGGCGATCAGGGCGATGCACAGCAGGCTTCGGCCCGGACGGACGGTGGCATTGCGGAACCCCAGCCGGGAAACCGCCCAGCCGCCCTGAGGCTGCAGGATCGGACGCCGGGTCCGTCTCAGCCATCCCGACTGCCAGGCAAGCAGGGCCAGCAGGCAGAGGGTGCCGGAGGCAAAGAAGCCCAGTTCCTGGCTGAGTCCGCCGGCCAGGCTGGCCAGCAGGAGCCCCAGGGCCGTCGCCCCCAGCAGGAGGGCGGTTCGGGTCCGGCCCGGCCTGGACCGTCGGCTCCAGGGCCGGCTTCTTGCCGGCGCCCCACCGCCGCGTTTTCCGCTCTTCCGGCTGGCAGCGGGGGCGGCGGCTGGCGGCCCGCCCTCCTGGTAGAGCCAGGAGCCGGTCAGGAGACTACGCGGGCTGAAGGACACCATCCGCCTCAGGCTCCAGGCGATGCAGATCAGGGCGGTCAGGATTCCCCCCAGACCGCCGGCGAGCAGGGAAAAGGCCGAGAGGTGAAGCCCCAGCAGGGTGGTGCCCACGGCCTCCACCCACCAGGTGCGCAGTCCCAGCATGATGAGGGCGGTGTAGCCCACGGCCCCCACCAAACCCACCAGCGTGCCCAGCCCCGCCAGCAGGACTCCCTCCTTGAGGAACAGGCGGCGGATTCCGGCAGGATCGAAGCCCAGGGCTCGAAGCAATCCAATCTCCTGGACCCGCTGCTCCAGACCCAGCTTGAAAAAAAGGCTGGTGAGCAGGAGAGCCGAGACCACCAGGAAGAAGCTGAAGTAGACGAAATACTGCCCGAAGTCGGTGACCCCCCGGGAGGCCTGCTCGGCTTGAGCGCCGGCCGCCCGCAGCGAGAAGCCGAAGTGGCCGGGGTCGGTGGTGCGCTTGATCTCGGATTCCAGGCGGGAGCGAAGGTCGCGGAGTGTCTCGGGGGCAACGGCCAGAGCCGCGGCGGCGGGGTAGACCCGGATCGAAGACAGTTGGCCGTGGCGGGACCGCCACAACTCCTGCCCGACCTGCAGGGGAACGAAGGCCTTGGGAGTGGTGCGGTATTCCTCCCAGTAGCTTTCGTCCCCGGGACGAATGCGCCCCAACTCCATGGGAAAGGGAGGGTCCCAATCCACCAGGGTCCTGGATTCGGTAATCCCGGGGTAGGCGGGCGCCAGGTCCCTGTCGGCCAGGGGGCCCTCCATGGGGACCACGCTGCTGAGGCGAAACTTGGCGGAACGGGTCAACAGCCGGCCCTGCTCGGCCCAGAGGTAGTAGTCCAGCTCCAGCAGGTCTCCCGGGCGGGCCTCCAGGTCCCGGGCGGCCCACCGGTTCAAGACAAGCGGAGGCATCTCCCCGCCGGGGCTTGCCGGCGGCAGGCCAAAGGAGGGGAAGTCGAGGGCGGTCACCAGCGAATAGGGGATCTCGCGGCCGCCGCTTCGGATGCTGTTGGCCAGATAGGTAAACAGGAGGCTTGTGCGCAGGCCCAGGGTGTCGGCTGCCTCTTGAACTCGAGCAGCCAGTCCTTCGCCGATCAGCGTGCCCTCGGTTTCAACCGACAGGCACTGCTGCCGCTCCAGGACCCGCAGCTTCAGGTCGGTATCTTCCAACGAATAGACATCCCGCAGGATCCCAGCCAACTCGCCCGTCTGTGCCGGATCGGAGGTCTGCTGCCGGCTGGCGCCGGCTCGGCTGACCAGCAGGGTGTTGATTCGGTTCGGGACCCCCAGATCCCGTTGCAGGCGGCGCAAGGGGACGAAGGCGGCGCGCACCGGCCCCTGCCGGGGGCTCAGCGAAAACTCGCCCATCCGCGAGGGTTGGAGGATGCCGCTGACCGAAAGGCGCAGGGTTCGCCCCACCCGGTCCCGGCGGCCGTGCAGGGAATCGCGCGGCACGTTGGATGGTTCCTCCAGCCGCAAGAGAACCGAGCTGCCTTCCTCGGCCATCAGGTCTCTGGCCGCCTCCGGGCTGAGCAGAACCTGGCGGCCGGATCGAACGTCGGAACCGAAGGCCCGATCGAGCTCGACACCCTGAAATCGCCAGAATCGTTCATCCACCCCATAGACGGAAACGCCGCCGGCGCGGCGCCCGGTCCGGGGCTGGGTCAGCCAGCCCTCCTGAACCAGAATGGGGCATACGGCGCCGAAGGACCGGGAGAAACCCGGATGGGCAGCCATCTCCCCGGCCAGGGCCTCCCTGAAATAAACGGTGGAGGTGAGCACCCAATGGGCGGCGCCCAGTCTCTGCAGGGCCAGCCTCTTGAGGCTGCCGCGCACGGAATCTCCGACCAGCAGCGATCCGGTCAGGACAGCCACGGCTACGCCAACGCCGGCCACCACCGCCAGATGGGTGCGCCAGTAATGGGCCAGACTGCGTCGAGTCAGGGGGATGGAGGCCATGTTGCGGTCGTCCGGGGCCGACCCCGGCCTGCCGTGCGGATCATTCGAGGAAAAACGGCCGATCGTTCATGAAGATGAACCACGAATGGACGCGAATAGACACGAAGACGTTACCGGTTTGTACCGCCAATCACTCCCCCCTTGAGGGGGAGTCGGCAAGACAAGGGCGCAGCCCGCAGTCGAGCCGGTGGGGGGAAATGAGGGGCTCCCATACCCGACAAACACTGGAATAAGCAGAACCCATACGCCTGTATGGACGTGCTGGAGGCGGGGCGCCAGGGGATTGGTTGGCCCCCCCACCGCATCAGCCTTCGCCTGGCGGCTCGGCTTCTGCGACTCCCCCTCAAGGGGGGAGTGATTGCCAATGCCTGGGAGCGCGGGCGGGACGCCCGCGCTCCCAGCAAGCCATCATCCCATGACATCTTGCCTTCCGTATGAGCCGCCCCGTCGTATGGAGCGGGGGCGCGGCTAAACTCTCTGCAGCTGCCGATCCATCAACCGGTACTGCACCGGGAACCGGTCAGCCAGAGTCGAACTGTGAGTGACCACCACCAGAATGGAGCCGTGCTGCCGGTGCTGCTCCACCAGCAGGTCGGCCACCGATGCCGCCGAGCGGCTGTCCAGATTTCCGGTAGGCTCGTCACACAGCAGCAGCGAAGGGTTTCGAATCATGGCGCGAGCCATGGACACCCGCTGTTTCTCGCCTCCCGACAGCTCGGCGGGGCGGTGGTCCATCCGATCTTTGAGTCCCACCTGGTCCAGCAGATGCAGCGCCCGCTGCCGGTAGTTTGCGGCCGCTTTCTGGATCAGGGTCGGGGCCAGCACGTTTTCCAGTACGGAGCACTGCGGCAGCAGGCAGTGGTCCTGGAAAATGAAGCCGATGTGCCGGTTTCTGAACCTGGCCAGGTCCCGCTCCGCCAATTGGAAGGGATGGCATCCCTCCAGCACCACATCGCCGGCTGTCGGAGGCTCCAACGTGCCGAGAATGTAGAGCAGCGTGCTCTTGCCACTGCCGGAGGGTCCCATGATGGCGGCGGCGTCGCCCCGGCCCAGGGAGAACGAAATGTCCTCGAGCAGATAGAGAGGGCCTCGCGGTGTCGGATAGTCCTTGGAGAGCCGGCTGATTTCCAGCATAGGTTAGGTGAACAGTGCCCGGGAGACCGCAGACCGGTAGCACGAAGAGACTATCGAGCAGGGGTTCAACCCATTGGCCCCGATGGGTTCGAGGAAGACCGCTGCACGATGGCGCGATAAGCTTCTACGGCCGCTCCGGCCATGCGGGACAGGCTGTAGTGATCCTTCACTCCCTGGCGGCCGTTTCGGGCCAGTCGATCGGCCAGGCCCGGATCCCGGTAGATCGCATGCAACCCTTCCACCAGGCTGTTTTCCCGGTCCGGATCGGTAAGCAAACCCCCCGAAGTCTTCTCGATCATCTCGGTGAAGGCGCCGCGTCGGGGTTGCACCACGGGAATGCCGCTGGCCATGGCTTCCAGGATGGGTATCCCCTTGTGCTCGTCGTGGGTGGCCGGCACCGAGAGCACATCCAGGTTCTCCAGGAAGCGTATTTTGGCCAAGCGATCCAGGGAGCCATGATAGCAGAATTCTCCGTCCAGGCCCCACTGGCGGATCTGCTTGCGGATCCGCTGCATATAGGCGCGGTGTTCCGGTCCCAGGTAGCCGGCTGCCTCGAGCCGGGTCGGGCCGATATCCTTCCGTTGCTTCAGACTCCGGTAGGCCCGGCACAGCTGGTGGAGGCCTTTTTCCGGAGCGATTCGAGAGAGAAACCCGACGCGGAAGGTTTCTGACCGTGGCGATCGCCGGTTTCCGTAGTCCCCGGCCCGCACGCCCAGGGGGATCAGGTGCATTCGGTCCGGGTCGATCCCCAACAGCTCCTGCATATAGGTGGCGCAGTGCCGGCTCACGGGAGCGAATCCGTCCACCCATCGGACCTGCCGGCGCATCGATTCCAGAGCCTTGCTTCGGTAGGGCTCCGGCAGTCCGTTGAGGAACAGGTCTTCCCCCTGGAGGGTGCAGCAAACCGGTCGTTGAAGCGCAGTTCGCAGTGGCTGAGCCAGTCCGATCAGCAGGGAGTTGGGCAGGTTGATGATGTCGGGCGGGGGTTCCCGCTTCAACCAGGAGATCAGCTTGAGCAGCTCTTTTTTCTGAAAGCCGCCCTCCCCCTGAAGCATGGACAGGGTCAGGGCTCCCAGTTGGCGGGGGTCGGTCTTGACTCCCAGCCCCGAGAAGAGCTTCAACACGGCTCGGGAGTCCCAGACCCTGTCGAGCAGCCAGGGGGTTTTGCGAAACAGGGGGTGGAGCTGCTGGAGATAGACGCTCAGGCCCCCGAAAAACACCCGCCGCTGACTCACGTTGGGTTCGTCGGTCAGGGTAGGGGTATAAACGGGCAGGAGGGTGACCTGGTGGCCCAGTTGGGTCAGCTCCGCGGCCAGGGAATTGTCTCTCAGGCAACTGCCGCAGTACATGCCGGCTGCGCCGGCGGTGATCGAGAGAATCTTCACGGGTTTAACCCGCATTTCTCACCGGGTCGCTGGAACCATGATGAAAAGCAGTTTGTCTTCAGTACTTTGATTGGCCCCATGGTACGGGCTTGCGGGTACAGACGGCGCTGGGCGCGCTCTGGCTGGTCCTTTTCCCCTCAGCGCGCACATGCTCCCTCGACCGTAGTTCCGGCTACGCTCTTCGCTCGCGAGCACGCGCTGAGGGAAAAATTCCTGCGCCAAGTTGCACTCTTGAGAAGAGTGCAACCCCCCGGTGAGAAATGCGGGTAAAGCGGCCCGATGCCGGGGAGTCGCCGCCAGGCGCCCGGCCGCCCGGTGAGCGTTGCGGGCCGGGCGGTCCCGACTGAAACCGAGGCGATTGTGGCCGCCGCCGGTTCGACTGTCAAGTTCATTCCCGGAATGGCAGCCGGCCAAGTCATCCCCCGTCTCGCCTCGCTCCATTTAAGCCGCATAAGCGGCATCCGCATATCGCCGAGAGCGTGAGCCCGGGGGAACCCGGCGGGTCCGCCACCGCCCGAGCCGCCAAGGCGGCGGCAGTCTGCAACCGCGGGCGTGAACCGGCGGAGAGCACACCCCCCGGCGAGCGATGCGGGACAGGGAAAAGGGTTCCGGAAAGGAGGCCTCTTGGGGTAGACTGAGCCCTTGGTCAAGCGGCCCTTCGGGCCTTCATCAGGCCGCATACCTACAGCCTCTCGGCTGAACAATAGAGGTCACTGACGATGAATATTGCTGTTCTCGGTCCGCCGGGATGCGGCAAGGGAACCCAGGCCAAACTCCTGGCCGCCCATTTCGGTCTCAAGCATTTTTCTCTCGGAGAAACGCTGAGAATGGAAGTGGGCAAGGGAACGGAATTGGGGAAGAAGACTGCAGCCTATCTGAAAGAGGGCAAGCTGGTTCCCGAGCCCATCGTCCTGGACCTGTTCAGGGCATACGTCAGCAGAAACGACGATCAAGGGCATATTCTGGACGGTTATCCCCGCACCCTGGTTCAAGCCGAGGCGTTGGACACCATCCTGAGCCTGTCGGCCGTGGTTCTCTTCGAGATCACCGAGGAAGGCGTCCAGTCCCGCGTTGTCGGCCGGGTAGTCGACGCTCAAGGCCGGTCCTACAACCTGGACAGCAATCGGCCTCCCGCGGGAGTCGAAACCAAGCGCCGGGACGACGACCGCCCCCAGGTCGTCCAGGAGCGTTTTCGGGGTTATCTTGCGGAGGTTGAACCCATCCTCAGTCACTACCGCAGGCGGGGAATCCTGTTGAGGGTGAATGCCGCCGGCACCATCGGTTCGGTCCTGGATCAACTGCTGGTCGGTCTGGGACGGACCGGGTAAGCCGTCCAAGGTTGAGCCGGTCTTTCTCAATTCACACGCTTGCCTGAAACAAAAGAAAAAAGAGTTATCCACGAAGGGCCACTAAGAACGACGAAGGGCCACTAAGGCGTTGAGGTTAACCGCGACGGGATACCAAGGTCACGAAAGAATTATCGATTTCCGATTGTTTCACTCTCGAATGATCCGCCCGGTAGGGCGGGGGCGACACTTGCCTGAAACACCCCTGTTTCACCCTGCATGGCTGCCCCGTCGCATGGGGCGAAGCCGAGCCGCCCCCCCCCACCGCATCAGCCTTCGCCTGATGGCTCGGCTTCTGCGACTCCCCCTCAAGGGGGGAGTGATTCCCGCGTTACAAACCGGCAACATCCTTTACACATTAGACCGGAAACATGGTTTACATCATGCCAAGGAATCGGGCAAGGAGCCTTGTGCAGGCCTCAAGAATCACTCCCCCCTGGAGGGGGAGTCGGCGAGACAAGGGCGAAGCCCGCAGTCGAGCCGGTGGGGGGGAAGCCCCCAGTCTGCGAGGCTCGTCAAAGTCCGATATGGGGAGACGTGGCTCGGCGACAATTAATCCTGGCTATCCTGTCTATCGAGTTTTCCTAGTGGAGAAAACCGGTTTAACGGAGCATGGTCCCTGCTCCCGAAAGGCCGCAAATGTCCGTTGTTTCACCCTCGAATGATCCGCACAGCGGGGCGGGGAGCCCGGCTAACCACTACCCACTTGTCACTCATCAACCATCGTCGGATTTCGGCCAGAATTTGTAGAAATGGTGAAGCGGACTGCTGGTTTGGCCCGGCTCGCCGGAGTGCCGCCAGGCCCGGCTCAAATACTCCCGGGCCGCCCGCACCGCCTCCAGCTCCGAGCGCCCCTTGGCCAGGAAGGCCGCAATGGCGGCCGAAAAGGTGCACCCGGTGCCTTGTTTGGGACCTCCCTGGAGATAGGGTCCGCTGACCCTGTGCAGTTCCCTGCCGTCGTAGACCAGGTCGACCACTTCCCTGGCGCCCGCCGGACCGGACTCGATGACAGGACGATGGCCGCCTTTCAGGACGACCCACCGGGGCCCCATGGCATGGATTTCCCGGGTGGCCCGGATGCAGTCGGATTCGTCCTGCAGTGGCTTTCCGACCAGCGCGGCGGCTTCCGGCAGGTTGGGGGTAACGATTCGAGCCAGGGGTAAAAGCCGGCGGCGCAGCACCTCCAGCGAGCCCTCTTGAAGGAGGGCGGCGCCGCTGGTGGCTGCCATGACCGGATCCACCACCAGCGGGATGCGGGGATAGCGGCTGAGAGCCGAGGCCACGCCCTGGATGATTTCGGGGCTTCCCAGCATCCCGGTCTTGACGGCCTGGGCTCCGATGTCGGAAAGAACCGACAGGATTTGCGAGACCACCAGGCTCACCGGGAGGCAGGTCTGGGCATCGATCCGGCGGGCGTTTTGAGCCGTCACCGCGGTAACGGCCGAAGTGCCGTAAATGCCCAGGGCGGCAAAGGTCTTCAGGTCCGCCTGGATCCCGGCCCCGGCACTCGAGTCCGAGCCGGCAATGGTCAGGGCTTTCAGGAAGGGCATAGCCGGGACAGATTAGCCCAGATCGCCGAAGCTGTAAACCGGGCTGCTGCCAACACTATGTCTGGTAAGTGTTTAGGGTGCTTGGGGAGGGGCGTGCCGGGCAGTTTTTGGACGGGCACCGCGGTCTGGAAGGATGCACCCAAGTCGCCGCCTACGCGGCTGCAGGCGCGCGGGGTTCACAAGACCCCGGGCTCACGCCTTGGTCTGGATCACCTGACTGGCGATCTTGCTGGCTCCCTTCCCCCCCACCGGCTCGACTGCGGGCTTCGCCCTGGTCTCGCCGACTCCCCCTCCAGGGGGGAGTGATTCTTGAGGCTTGCATAAGGCGCTCCAGTATCACTCCCCCCCTTGAGGGGGAGTCGCAGAAGCCGAGCCGCCAGGCGATGGCTGATGCGGTGGGGGGGCCAACCAACACCCGCCACCTTGCCCCCCAAGCACATCTATACAGGTCGTGCGGTTGCTCCCCTCGAGGGGGAGTGGCAGGAGCCGAGCCTCCAGGCCGTGGCCGCCGCCACGGCCGCTCGCTTCCGCACCCTGCCGATCGACTGAAATCCTGCTTGTCGGGTGGCTCCTCCTGATCCTTCGTGCCCCTTCCTGGATTTCTTTTTTGGCCTTTGCGGATGACCCTTAATAGGTTTCAAGCGGAGCGCAAGCCGATTGACTGCAGGGTCCAAAAAAGGTTGACAAGAAGCGAATAAAAAGCGAATATACATTCATGGTCAGAGAGTCGGACAGGTTGGTAGGCATCGCACGTCTGGCGGCGGAGAGCACGCCACTGCTGCGCAAGCGCCGGACCCGGTATTTTTCCATCGAGGTCAAATCGGTGCTGAACCGCTGCTCGAATCCTGAAATGCCCTTCTACTGGACCATCAATCCCTATCGGGGCTGCGAGTTTGGCTGCAAGTATTGTTACGCCCGCTATACCCACGAATACATGGGCCGGGAGGACGCCGGCCAGTTCGAGTCCGAGATCTATGCCAAGCGGAATGGGGATGCCGTCCTGGAGAGGGACCTGCTGTCGGCCAGGCTGCGGAACCGGCCCATCGCCATCGGCACCGCCACCGACCCCTATCAGCCGGCGGAGAGGCGATTCAGGCTGACTCGGGCAATTCTGCGGAGGTTGGCCGAATGGCGCGGACTCCGGATTTCGCTGACCACCAAGTCGGACCTGATCCTGCGGGACCTGGAGTTGTGGAGGGAGATCGCCTCCCGCAATGAGGTCCATCTCAACATCACTCTGACCACCCTGTCCTGCGAATTGGCCAGAGCCTTGGAACCGCGGGCGTCCACTCCCGGGCGGAGGCTGGTCGCCCTGAAGGCGCTGTCCCAGGCGGGTCTGAGTGTGGGGGTGCTGGTCATGCCGGTGCTTCCCTGGATCACTGACGGCCCCGCCGATCTGGAGGCGCTGGTGCGCGGCGTCAAGAGCCAGGGTGCGAGCTATCTGGCTTCCAGGGTTCTGTTTGTCACCACCTCCATCGAGAAAGTCTGGGCGCCCTTTTTGCGGGAGCGGTTTCCGGCGCTGGTGCCGGTCTACCGGGGTTTGTACCGGCCCCCTCGGGCGAGACTGGAACGCTATCGCCGGCGGGTGTCTGACCTCATCCGCCAGTTGTGCGACAAGTACGAGCTTGGGAGAAAGCCCCCGTCGGAAGGGCCGTTGCTGGAGCCCGGGTTGTGGCGGCAAACCGTGCTGCCGCTGGGCTGGAACGACCCTGGAGGTTCGGATGGGGCCGGACTACCTCTCCCGCCGCAGCCCAAGGCGCCGCCTGGTTGATCCTGCTTTCGCCTTGACGCCTTTCTTGGGCCGGACCTAGAATGCCATCGGGCGGGTCGAACGGTCGCCGGCCCATTGCTTGTGCATTGGGCGGGAGGAAAGTCCGAACTCCACAGGGCAGTGTGCCCCGTAACGCGGGGGGCTCATGGACATTCTCCATGGGTACGGAAAGTGCAACAGAAAATATACCGCCCCGCAAGGGGTAAGGGTGAAATGGTGCGGTAAGAGCGCACCGGGTGCTCGGCAACGAGCATGCCTGGCAAACCCCACATGGAGCAAGTTCAAATAGGGATGGAGGCGTGACCCGCGCCGCTTGACATCCGGGTAGAATGCTGGATCCGGGAGGCAACTCCCAGGCTAGAGGAATGACCGTTGCCCTCTGCGAGGGAACAGAATTCGGCTTACAGACCCGCCCATCACTCCCCCCTTGAGGGGGAGTCGCAGAAGCCGAGCCGCCAGGCGAAGGCTGATGCGGAGGGGGGGCCGGCCACGGTCCGCTAATTGCCGACCGGTGTGTTGGTGGCGTTGGCCTCGGACCCGATGGCAAACCGGATCACCTGGGTCTCGTCGGTAAAGAAGGTCCTGGTTCCGGTGGCGGTAGCCCCGTCGGGGATCTCGGGAACCCCGGTTGCAATAAACTGCTGAGCCGGGTTGTCCCCCGGTTCGGTGGCGAAATTATAACCGCTCTTGGTCCCCGATCCCAGATCGGCGGGAATCACCCCGTCCGCGGCCAGGCCGGCCAGATCGGTATAGTTGCCGTGGGTGGAGCGGTACATGAGTTGGCCGGTGCCGATGGTCCTCATGGAAGCGGTGGCGGAGGCTTCGTTGGCCGCCCGTCTCGCCCGGAGCAGGTTCGGGACCGCTATGGCGGCAATGATCAGGATAATTGCCACCACAATCAGCAACTCGATTAAAGAAAATCCCTTGCGCATCGTATCCTCTCGACATGCCTTCCCCAGTTCGTTGTCTCTCATCGGTTAACAGACTATCACCGCCTCCGGTTGTGTCAATGCCGATTCGTCCGACCCCGCCGGGACGCGGAGCCGCGGCGGATTGTTCTCAGCAACGATGGTCTTCGCGGGACTGGAACAACCCACCCCGGCCTTCGCTTTGCTCGTGCACTCTTGAGAAGAGCGCTGGGAGTGAGGGTTGTGTTTGGCCGGGCCCCCGCCCCATACGACGGGGCGGTTCATACGGAGTGAAACAGGGGCGTTTCAGATAAGTCGGGCCCCCGCCCCCCACGACGGGGCGGATCATTCGAGAGTGAAACAGGTTTTGTTTCAGGCAAGTGTCGCCCCCGCCCTACCGGGCGGATCATACGAGAGTGAAACAATCGGAAATCGATAATTCTTTCGTGACCTTGGTATCCCGTCGCGGTTAACCTCAACGCCTTAGTGGCCCTTCGTCGTTCTTAGAGGCCCTTCGTGGATAACTCTTTTTTCTTTTGTTTCAGGCAAGTCGGGCCCCCGCCCCCCACGACGGGGCGGATCATTCGAGAGTGAAACAGGTTTGTTTCAGATAAGTGGGGCCCCCGCCCTGCCGGGCAGATCATCCGAGAGTGAAACAATCAGAAATCGACTATCCCGTCGTGACCTTGGTATCCCGTCGCGGTTAACCTCAACGCCTTAGTGGCCCTTCGTCGTTCTTCGTGGCCCTTCGTGGATAACTCTTTTTCTTTTGTCTTTTTTCTGTTGTTTCAGACAAGCATCATTATTAGAGAGGCAGTGCGTTCCGGGACGGCGCCACTAATCCGCCGATGCGGCGGCGCGGGGTTCACAGGACCCCGGGCTCACGCCTCCGCCCCCAAGAGGACGCTGCCTTCGTGGCCGAACGCGGCCCCCTCCGGGTTCCCCCAGGCTCTCCCGGAAGGCGAAGTGCTGCCGCAGCTGCGCCGCTCTATAAGGAAGCCTGCAGGAAACGTTTCGTCGGGGGGACCAGGCCAACCGCGGTTTCGCCGCTCTCCCCAAAATCACAACACTGCCGGGGGACAGGAATTTGAAATGACAATCCCCCGGGTGCCAGCCCGGGGGTTCCAGTAAGCCGCGAATGCGGCGTCCGCGCTTAGCCGTGGGCGTGAGCCCATGGAAACGGCAACTCCACCCCCCGAGCCGCGTAGGCGGCGGCAGCAATCATCCCTGGTGTTCGATCGCAAACAAGCCAGAGCGCGCCCAGCGCAGTCTGTACCCACGAGCCCTTTAAATAGGGCCAATCAAGGTACTTGAGAAAAACTCCTTTTCATCATGTATCCAGCGACCCCGTGAGATATGCAGGCTTAACAACTACGGACCCTTTTCGCTGTATACTTCTTCGTTTCCGGCCAGTTGCTTCGGCCAATTGACTGCAATAGAGGAACCCCATGGAACAGAACCCACCCGGTGGAGGCCAGGGCGTCACCGCTCCCCCTGCCGAAACGGACTCACAGCCCGACCAGGTAAGGAAGCTTCGCTTTCATGGAACGGGAGGAAGCCTGTTCGGCATCCACATTGTCAACATGCTTCTCACCGGATTGACCCTGGGGATCTACTATTTCTGGGGCAAGGTCAAGGTTCGAAACTACGTCTTCAGCCAATCCGAATTCGAAGGCGACCGCTTTGCCTACCACGGTACCGGGAAGGAACTCCTGATCGGGTGCCTCAAGGGAATGGCGATCCTGGGAGCGATCTATGGGGTCAGCTTCGCCTTCCTGTATCTTCTGGGTGAACGATCGGTGTCGGGTCAGGTCTTGTATTTGCTGTTCCTTCTGCCGCCCCTGCTGTTCGGATTGGTCCCCATAGCCATTGCCGGCGCCTGGCGCTACCGATTGAGCCGTTCCTCCTGGCGCAATATTCGATTCTCCTTCCGTGGACACACCAGGGAATTCATGAAACTCTATGCGCCCGGCCTGCTGCTCACCATAATCACGCTGGGATTCTACAGTCCCGTTTTCGCCTGCAAGATACGAAAATTCCTGTTGGATCGAACCTACTTCGGAAACGTTCCCTTCAGCTTCGACGGCAACGGCAAAGAGCTGCTGGGACCCTATGCGGCCGCCTTTTTTCTCGGCCTCCCGACCCTGGGCCTGTCCTGGTTCTGGTATGCGGCCCGGCAACACCGCTACCACTGGAGCCATACCCGGTTCGGAGGGGCGCACTTTGGTTGTGCAATGACAGGCGGAAGTCTGTTGTGGCTGGAGTTGGTCAACGGAATCCTGTTGGTGGTCACTCTGGGCTTTGCCCAACCCTGGGTGCTGGTGCGCACGGTGAGGTTCATGTTCGAGAGGGTCTCTCTCCACGGCTCCCTCGACCTGGCGGCCATCGAACAGGAGGCCCGGGAGGCCGGAGCCACCGGCGAGGGCATCGCAGACCTGCTGGATACCGAACTACTGGACATGGATCTGGGGATCCTGTGACATTTTGACTGGAACACCTCCCCAAATGGAGTGGCGGGGGCGCTATTTCGACGGTCGGACCGCCCTGGCCCAGCCGGTTCGCGTCACCATCGGGTCCCGGGGCCTTCATATCGCCAAGACCGACCGCAGCACCCTCTGGTGGGACTACGATCAGGTGCGCCAGACTCAAGGAGCCTACGCCGGGGAACAGGTTCGACTGGAAAGAGAGTCTCCTGTTGCCGAAGCCTTGCTGGTCGATGACGCCGGTTTCCTGGCGGCCATCCACGCCATCGCGCCCGAGCGGACCGCATTTCACAATCCCGCCAGGCGTCCCCTCCGCCTCAAGCTCACCCTGCTGGCCGCCGTTTGCCTTCCCCTCCTGGGCGGCGCCCTCTACCTGTGGGGAATTCCGGCGGTGGCCGAGGCCTTGGCCGGCCGGGTCCCGGTCTCCTGGGAGGAGCAACTGGGCCGGTCGGCCGTGGGTCTGCTGGTCCCGCCGGAGGCCCGCATCGAGGACCCGGTCTGCACCGAGGTCCTGGAAGGAATCGGCGACCGCCTGCTGGAAGCCGTTCCAACGAATGAGTATCGCTTCCGTTATGTTCTGAAAAGAGATCGTTCGATCAACGCCTTTGCGGCGCCGGGCGGCTTCGTGGTGGTGCACACCGCGCTGGTGAGCAAGACCGGGTCCTCCGAGGAGTTGGCCGGGGTGTTGGCTCATGAGATGCAGCACATCCTGAAACGCCATACCACGGCGGCACTGTTCCGGGATCTTTCCATCCAGATCCTGATCGCGGCCTGGACGGGCGATTTGGGCGGCCTGGAAGTTGCGCTGGAGACGGCGGGAACCCTGGGGAAGCTGCGTTTCAGCCGGCAGGCCGAAACCGAGGCCGATCTCGAGGGCCTGAAGATGCTTCAGGCGGCCGCCATCGCTCCCGGCGGGATGGTCGCCTTTTTCAAGTCCCTGGCAAAAATGGATCTTCCCGAGGGTCTGACCTATCTTTCCACCCATCCGAGGGGCGAAGACCGCATAGAGCAGCTCGAACGGCTCGCCGCCGGGATGGAGGTCGCCCCGGCGCCTCTCCTGCCCGGGGTTTCCTGGGAAGACATGAAATTGAGGTGTGCCCCGGCCGGAACCTCTGGAGAGGCTTCGCCTGGGACGGACCCGCAAGAAATTGTTGAGCCTTTTGCAAAATTCGTAGTGGAGCAGGTCATTTTGCCTGCAAACGTGATGTTCTGCCTTTTTCAATATCGGGTGCGACCTGGTGAGCAATGCGGGTTCACCACAAAAAGCACAAAAGTCACAAAACGAATTTTTTGATTTCGAGTCTTGACGATCCGAAGTTGATCAGCATGGCGTCGCGTTGACCAGATGCACGCAGATAGCCCAGAACTGGTGCGACCTGTTCGGGAGTCAGCGCCTTGCAGGCTTTCAGTTCAAGGATGAGGTAGTTTTCTACAAACCAATCAGCAAAGTAGTCGCCAAGGATGGCACCGTCCTCATCTCGCACCTGCAGGGCTTTTTGTCGCTCGACAGCCAAGCCGATTTTTCTCAGACGGTGGGCCATCCCGTTTTCGTAACCCTTCTCGAGATGCCCGTTGCGAAGATATCCATGCAGGTCGAAGGCCGTCTGCCGGATCTGATCACACAAAGCCCGCATGCCTTGGTCGTTTCTCATCGTTCTGCACTTTTTGTGTTTTTGTGCCTTTTGTGGCCATTCTCGGCAACGATCCCCCTGCCGAATTTTGCAAACGCCTCAACAATCTAAAATCCTGATCTCACGATACTTGACTCATCTATCAATGTTGTTTCGACTGAATTCCTCTACCTGCCCGTCGGCAGAATAGGCAAGCCCGGAACGCCCACATCCAGACGAACCAGGCCGCCGGGGCTGGGTTCCCCGTCGCCCCCGGTGACGAAGGCCGTGGCCAGGTTGGGGCCGGCAAAGCAGATGTTGCTGGTGCATCGCATGCCGGTGTCGTAGCTGGCCAACAGCCGGCCCTCGGGGGACAGCACCTGTACCGCCGCCATTCCGTAGTGGGCGACCCAGAGGCGGTTGTCCCGGTCCAGGGCCATGCCGTCCGGCAGGTTCCGGCCGCCTGCTTCGCCGTCGGGATGCCGGGGAAGATCGGCGAAGACCCGGGGAGGTTCCGCGGCCCGGCCCGGCCCGGCCAGGCGAATGAGGGTTACCCGGTTGGGGGAGCTTTCTGAGACGAACAGGCTCCGGCCGTCGGCCGACAGGACAATGCCGTTGGGAGTGTCCAGGTCCCTGGCGACCACGGTCTGTCTTCCCTCCTGGTCCACGAAGATGACGGCGCCCTTCTTGGGCAGGCAGTCGGTGAAATAAAATCCCTGCCCCGGGTGCAGGCAGAGGTCGTTGGGGGCGACGATCTCCAGATCCTGGCAGCGCCCCCCGGCAGCCCGGCCAAGGGGCCGTCCCTCCGGATCGAACCGCAGGACGCCGTGTTGCGTGCCGTCACAGACCAGGTGCTCTCCATTGGCCAGGATCTTGTGGCCGTTGGGAGCCGCGGAAGTGGTCCAGGTGGTGGGATCGCCGCCGGGCGCAATCCTGGAAATCGAAGTTCCGTGAGAAATATAGAGGTTGCCCTCCAGGTCGATCACGGGACCTTCCGAGTAGTATTCGAGAGAGAACACCCGGGTCGGCCTGACGGCGCCGGGTTGAGGCAAAGGAAACGAGTTCATTGAGATCCTCCAGGGCATGGAAACATCGATAGACAGGATAAACGGGATTGCCTGGTAATTCATCCTGTCCATCCTGTGTATAGACGTGAGACAAGAGCGGCACGGTGCGCCACTGCTTCAAGTCATCGAACCGGTACTTGAGGATGGTGCTGCCAAGGAGCCAGGATACCATTGACACCGTCGACCCATCACTCCCCCCTCGAGGGGGAGTCGCAGAAGCCGAGCCGCCAGGCGAAGGCTGATGCGGTGGGGGGAAGCGGCCCGGCGCCCGGGGATCGATTTTTTCCATTATGAACATCGATAGACAGGATAGACAGGATGAACAGGACGAGAGGTTCCTACGCGAGAAGCTGGCTCGGCCGATGATCCGGTTCGGGTCTGCGGATGCCCAGGATTACAAGACACCAGACTCCTAAAACCAAATCCTGTATATCCTGTCCATCGATGTAAATAATCCGTTTAAATGATGCCCGGGATTACAGTACGCCGGACTCCCCAAGACCATCCTGTATATCCTGTGCATCCATGTAAATTATCCCTGTAAATCACGAGGTGGGGGCAGGCACCCCCCCCACCGGCTCGACTGCGGGCTTCGCCCTTGTCTTGCCGACTCCCCCTCAAGGGGGGAGTGATTGGAGGTAAGCGGCGCCAGAGCCCTTGGTGGCCCTTCACGGACCCCTTTCGAGTCTTTTCCAACCCCTCAAAGTTCCTTCGTCGATAACTCTTTTTACCCCTTTACAGATAACTTATTGCTTTTCTGGATACCTTTCTCGACCCTTGGCGGACCCCTCTTGAGGCTCCTCCAACCCCTTAGTGGCCCTTCGTCGTCCTTAGTGGCCCTTCGTGGATATCTTTTTATGTCTTGTCGCAGATCCGCTTCGTGTCCCTTCGTGGATATCTTTTTCCCTGGCTTGTCGGTCTGAGGCACGACCTCGCCGGCCATAAAGATGCCGTTTTCAGCCAAGTTAAGCTATAATCCGTCATCCCGTCCGCATCGGTACAGGGACGGCGCCCGCAAGGGATGACTTCCATTTGGTTGAGCTGGGAAGGTCCGAAGCAGCCTCGCTAAACCCCAACCGCGCTGATGAGCACCGCCACCGGTGAATCCAACCGGGAAACAATCGAGGAGCACTGGAAGCGCCTGGATGCCCACGTAGTGGAGATGGTCCAATGGCACTTCGATCCTGCCAGCGGCTGTCCGTTCTGGTTGGAGTGGGCCGCCTCGGCAGGTTGGGATCCCCGACGGGAGGTGCGCGGCTTTGCCGACCTGGCTCGGTTCGGCCATTTCCGGGACGAGTGGCTGCGAGGGGGTCCCGTGCGCCGCTGGGTCCCCAAGGCCCTGGCCGATCGTCCGGTCTATGTCTTTGAAACAGGCGGCACCACCGGCATTCCCAAGAGCCGGATCAACATCGAAGATTTTCGCACCGACTACCAGCTTTTCTCTGAAACCCTTCCGGACGAATATTTTCCGAAAGGCTCCAACTGGCTGATGCTGGGTCCCAGCGGCCCTCGCCGCCTGAGGTTGGCCGTCGAGCATCTGGCCCACTACCGGGGAGGCATCTGTTTTTGCGTGGATCTGGACCCGCGCTGGGTGATCAAGCTGATCAAAAAAGGCTGGATGGATCATCTCAAGGCCTATCAGGACCATGTCATCGACCAGGCAATGAACCTCCTGGGCGCCGGCCACGATATCCGGTGCCTGTTCACCACCCCCAAGCTGCTGGAGGCCCTGGCCAACCGCATGGAAAAGGAGAATTCCAGTCTGGAGCAGTCCGGAATAAAGGGGATCTTCTCGGGAGGCACCGAGTTCACCCCCCAGTGGCACCGCTTTGCCAGAGAGGAGCTCCTGGGAAGCGTTTACCTGACGCCCACCTACGGCAACACGCTGATGGGGCTGGCGGCCAGCGGGCCGAGCGGGCCTGAGAACGGCTACAAGATCACCTATTACGCACCCCAACCCAGGGCGGTGATGCAGTTGGTGGATTTTGACGACAACTCGCGGGTCGTGGACTACGGTGAGACCGGCCGCGTCATGCTCACCACGCTCACCAGAGAGTTCTTCCTGCCCCGGTTTCTGGAACGGGACGAGGCAGAACGGGAGCCGCCCAGCGAAGCCTACCCCTGGGATGGGGTGAGCGGGCTGCGGCCCTACAGCCGATTCGCTGCCGCCACCACGGTGGGGGTTTATTGAGGCAGGCGCCGGACCGCCGGACGGTGGGACGGGGCGGCCCGGGGATGGAATGGAGGATGGCGTGATTCACTTTCCTGTTCTGCGTTGGGGAGAACCTTACAAGAGCCTCGAAGTCGAGAAGGTGGTTCACTTCGCCACGGGAGAGCCCGTTGCCGAGGTCAGCCAGGCCAATCCCGGTCTGGTGGCCAGGGACATGCGCCAGGCGGAGCGGGCCCGCCGGGTGCTGCGCGAGATCCCTTCCGAGGAGCTTCTGGCCAGGATTCAGAAGGCCGGCAGTCTCTTCTCATCGGCCGAGCTGCCGCTGGGAGAGGGAACTCAGACCCCAGAGGAATTCGTTCGGCAGCAGTCGGCGACCACGGGCCTGCCGGAGCACATGTGCCGGATGAACATGGACAAGCTCAGGCATGTCCTGGATGAAATCGCCAATATTCTCGGCTCGCTGACGCGAGGTCTGGATTTGGCTCTGCTGGGTCGGGGCTACGGAGAGGAGAAGGGACTGATGCGCAGCTACCAGGCCAACACTCCGGTGCTGGGCATGGTGCTGCCTTCCAATTCCCCCGGCGTCCACAGCCTTTGGCTCCCGGTCATCCCGCTGCAGATCGGACTGGTTCTCAAGCCTGGTCCCCAGGAGCCCTGGACGCCCTGGCGCATGGCCCAGGCCTTCTTTGAGGCCGGGATCCCCAAGCAGGCCATCGCGCTCTATCCCGGCGGCGGGGAGGTGGGAGCCGCCGTGGTCAGTCACTGTCCCAGAAGCCTGATCTTCGGCGGGACCCCCACGGTGGAACGATACAACGCCAATCCGGCGGTTCAGGTTCACGGCCCCGGGTTCAGCAAGATCCTGATCGGCGACGATCAGGTGGACCACTGGGAAGATGTCCTGGACCTGATGGTGGACAGCGTCGTGGTCAACAGCGGCCGGAGCTGTATCAACTGCTCGGGCATCTGGGCTTCCCGCAATACGCAGGAAATTGCCGAGGCCCTGGCTCGCCGGTTGGGTCCCATCGAGCCGCTGCCGCCTCAGGATGCCAAGGCGGCGCTGGCGGCCTTTACGGTGCCCGGGCAGGCGGAAGCGATCTCTAACGACATCGATGCAGGACTGCAGCAGGAGGGGGTCGAGGAAGTGACCGGCCGGTTCAGGGAGGGCGACCGTCTGGTCCGCAGGCAGCGGTGCGATTACCTCCGGCCCACGGTGGTGCACTGCCAGTCCCCCGAAGCCACCCTGGCCCACAAGGAGTACATGTACCCGTTCGTTTCGGTGGTGCGGTGTCCACAGGCCAAAATGATCGACTCCATCGGTTCCACTCTGGTGGCCAGCGGGATCACCGGTGACGAGTCCTTTCGGCGGGACCTGGTGGATGCCCGCAACATCGACCGTCTCAATCTGGGTCCGGTTCCGACGATTCGCCTCAACTGGCATCAGCCCCATGAAGGCAATATCGTCGACTTCCTGTTTCGAGCCCGGGCCTTCCAGATGGCCTAGGGGAAGCGTGGCCCGGCAGGGCACGCACCCTCGAAGCAAGACGCCGAGCAGGTAGGCCGGGAGTGACATCCGGGTCGGTTCGAAGCCGGCAAACCCGAGAGTCTGGCTGTGACCGATTCGCCTGGCCGAATCCGGGAATTTCGGTAACAATTTCGTTTGAAGCAGGACCGTTTCTGTAGTATACATCCGTCTGGCCACTCACAAGAACTCACCGCCTGAAAGCGGCCTTCCCATCCATCCTTAAAAGTTTCCGAATTCAAAGCCCAACAGGCCGAGAATGTGGTTTCAAACTAATCCACGGAGGAGTAAGACCTACCATGCTACCGATTCAGAGATCATCGTTTTGCAACAGGCCAGGCCTGCGGCGGCTCCGGTTTACGTTGGCGTTGGTGCTGGCGCTGGTTTTCGGAATGCCCACCCTGGCGCTTGCCGACGCCCACGAACAACTCAACTCCGGAGACACGGCCTGGCTGCTGACTGCGACCGCTTTGGTGCTGTTCATGAATATTCCCGGACTGGCCTTGTTCTACGGCGGCTTGGTCCGGGCCAAGAATGTCCTCTCCGTGCTGATGCAGTGCTTTGCCATGACCGGCTTGATCACCATACTCTGGGTCCTGTTCGGCTACAGTCTGGCTTTCGACACCACCGGCATGCAGGCCGGAGTGACCAACATCCATTCTTTCGTTGGAGGCCTGTCCAAGGCCTTTGCCAGCGGCATTACCGCTGACAGCCTGAGCGGCACCATTCCGGAAAGCCTGTTTCTCACCTTTCAGATGACTTTTGCCATCATCACTCCGGCCCTGATGGTGGGGGCCTTCGCCGAACGCATGAAGTTTTCGGCCATGGTGGTCTTCATGGCGGCATGGTCTCTGCTGGTTTATGCCCCCATCTGCCACATGACCTGGGCCGGTGACGGTTCCTTCTTCGGCGATCTGGGTGTCCTCGATTTCGCCGGCGGCACCGTGGTCCATATCAATGCCGGCATTGCGGCCTTGGTTGCGGCCATCCTGATCGGTAAGAGGCGCGGTTATCCGACGGCTCCCATGCCCCCTCACAGCATGACCTTGACGGTGGTCGGCGCCTCCATGCTGTGGGTGGGCTGGTTCGGCTTCAATGCCGGCAGCGCCCTGGCCGCCGACGGCGCCGCCGGCATGGCCATGCTGGTCACCCAGGTTGCCACGGGAGCTGCTTCCCTGACCTGGATGGCAATCGAATGGGTCAGGAACGGCAAACCCAGCGTGCTGGGCATCGTTACCGCCGCCGTGGCCGGCCTGGTGGCCATCACCCCCGCCTCCGGCAGCGTGGGGCCTCTTGGGGCCATCGTCATCGGTGTTGCCGCCGGGGCCTGCTGTTTCTGGGCGTCCACTATCCTCAAGTACAAGTGCGGCTACGATGACTCCCTGGACGTCTTCGGCGTCCACGGCGTCGGCGGAATCGTGGGAGCCCTGTTGACCGGAGTCTTCGTCGCCGAAAGTTTGGGCGGGCAAGGTCTGGCTGACGGCATGACCATCGGCTCCCAGTTCGGAGTCCAGTGCATCGGCGTCGTGGTCACCCTGGTCTACAGTGGCGTGGTCTCCTTTATCCTCCTCAAGGTGGTGGATCGGATCATCGGCCTGCGAGTCTCCGAAGAGGATGAGACCGAAGGGTTGGATATCTCTCTGCATGAGGAGCAGGGGTACAATCTGGAGGTCTGATGGTTCTGAAAGGGATGGAGCCGCAATGAGCTGGACGGGTAGCATTGAGCTCCGGCGCCGGTGGGGTGTGGCTCCGCCGGCGCCCTGACCGGTTCCTGGAATGCGTTCCGTCGAGTTTTCCGATGCCAGCCAATCGCCAACACATCTTCCTTCCCTGGACCGTCCAGGAGCGCGAGGACCCGGTGGTGGAGTTTGCCGGGGCCGAGGGCGTCTACTTTCATGACCGCCAGGGCCGGCGCTACCTGGATTTCCTCTCCCAGTTGTTCAACTGCAACCTCGGGCACGGAAACCGCCGGGTCATCGAGGCCATCCGAAGTCAGGCCCAACAGGCTTGCTGTGTCTCCCCGCAGCTTCTGACCGCCGAGAGATCGTTGCTGTCCGAGGAACTGACCAGCCTGGTTCCGGGCGACCTCGACAAATGCATGTTCGTCAACAGCGGCAGCGAGGGCAACGAGCTGGCCTTCATCATGGCTCGCATGGTGACCGGCAGGCCCAAGATCTTTGCCAAATATCGCAGCTACCACGGGACGACCTTCAACACCCTGGGCACCGCCGGAGATCCCCGGCGGGTAGCGGTCGAGCCCGGGCCCCCTGGGGCCGTGCGCTTTTTCGACCCCTACTGTTACCGCTGTGATTTCGGCCTGACCTATCCCGACTGCGGCATCCACTGCCTGCAGGCCCTGGAGCGGCAGATCGAACTGGAGAACCCCGAGACAGTGGCCGCGGTGGTGGTGGAGCCGTTCACCGGGGCTGCCGGCGGTTTCCCCCTGCCGGAGGGCTATCTGCCCGGCCTGCGGGACCTCTGTGACCGCCACGGGATCCTGCTGATTGCGGACGAGGTCATCACCGGCTTCGGACGCACCGGCGCCTGGTTCGGGGTCGACCACGACTCGGTGGTTCCCGATCTGATGGTCCTGGCCAAGGGGATCACCTCCGGTTATGTTCCCATGGGGGCGGTGGTGGTGCGCCACCACATCAGCCGCCATTTCGAGACCCGGATGCTGCCGATTGGCGGTACCTATGCGGCCAGTCCCCTGGCTACGGCCGCGGCCCGCGCCTGCCTGATCGCCTACCGGGAGGAAGGCTGCATCGACAATGCCCACAGGATGGGCCGATTGCTGATGACCCAACTGCGGGAGCTCAAGGAAAAGCACCCCTGCATCGGCGACATCAGAGGCAAGGGTCTGCTGGTCTGCGTCGAACTGGTGAACGACCGGGCTTCGCGGCAACCGCTCAGTCCGCCCGTCGTGGATGCACTGCTCCCCAACCGCATTCGCCGCCGGGCCTGGGCGGAGGGATTGCACCTGCTGGCTCGCGGAAATCTGCTGATGATCGCCCCGCCTCTGATCGTCACTGCCGAACAGATCCGGGACGGCGTGGAGAAGTTGAGTCGCGTCCTTTCCTGGTTGGAAGCGGAAGTCCGCCGGGAGCGGGACCGGCAGGCGGTTCCTGTGAGCCCCGCCCCCTTGCCTGTCCCTTGACCCTTCCTTGCCATCATCGCATCGGGACCAGGTCCCGGCTCCCTTGGATGGGGCTGCTGCTGGGGACCCTGGGGGCCTTCTCGATGATTCCGCCGGGTCAGGCCGGACAAGGCGGCCAGTCTGTCGAGACCGGCCCAGGCGAAATCTTCACCGACGTGACCGGCCCGGCCGGCATTTCCTGGAGGCACTTCAACGGCGAATCCCCGGACCGCTTCCTGATTGAAACCTCCTGCGGCGGAGCGGCCTTCCTGGATTTCGACGGGGACGGACTGCTGGACATCTACCTGGTAAACGGAGGAGAGACGCCGAGAGGAAAGAGCCCGACTCCGGTTCGTAATGCGCTTTACCGCAATTCAGGAGGGGGCAGGTTTGAGGATGTCTCTGACGCGGCGGGGGTCGGAGAGATACCCTTCTACGGCATGGGAGCGGCGGCCGCCGATTACGACAATGACGGCGATCAGGATCTCTACGTCACCGGTTTCCCCGAATCGGCCCTGTTTCGCAACAACGGTGACGGGACCTTCCAGAATGTCACCGGGCCCGCCCGGGTCCCCAACGGGCAGCGCTGGGGAGCCAGTGCGGCCTGGATCGACTACGACCGCGATGGCCTGCTGGACCTGTTTGTGTGCAACTACGCCGAATTGTCTTTTTCCGAGCCGATCACCTGCGATCACAAGGGTATTCCCGCCTATTGCAATCAGAAGTCCTACGCTCCCAGCCGGTCCAGGCTGTACCGCAACCGGGGCGATGGCACCTTTGCCGACGTCAGCAACGCCTCGGGTATTGACCGGCATGAGAGCCGGGCTTTCGGCGTGGTGAGCATCGATGCCGATGCCGACGGATGGCAGGACCTGTTGGTGGCCGCCGACGCCACACCCAATCTTCTCCTGCTCAACCAAACGGATGGAACCTTCGAAGACGCGGGCTTCGAGGCCGATATGGCCTTCAACTCGGAAGGCGTGGCCAGGTCCGGCATGGGGATCGACGCCGGGGACTTCGATGGGGATGGATCTCCCGATTTCGTGGTTACGAATTTTCACGATGAGTTTCACGCCCTCTACCGCAACGGCGGCGGATTTCCCTACCAGGAGGTGTCACGGAATTCCGGGCTCACCCGATTCACTGTTCCCTATGTGGGTTGGGGGGTGCGCTTCATCGACTACGACAACGACAGCGACCAGGACCTGATCATCGTCAACGGTCACGTCACCCGAACCATCGAGCTCGCCCGCAGGGACGTCACCTACCTCCAGCCGCCCCTGCTGTTGGACAATGACGGCAAGGGGCGGCTGCAAGATCTGGGAGAGCACGCCGGACCGGTTTTCAGAACCCGTCACGCGGCTCGCGGCCTGGCCACCGGAGATTTCGACAACGACGGCGATGCCGACGCCCTCCTGGTTCGGCTCAACCGGCGGCCGCTGTTGCTGCGCAACAACCGGGGCCAGGACTCCTCCTGGATCGGTTTCCGCCTGCAGGGAACCCGAAGCAACCGCGATGCCATAGGCGCCCGGGTAGAGATCGATCAGGGGGAACATGACCGCGTCCGCTGGCTGACCGGCGGGGGAAGCTTCCTGGCGTCGCACGACAAGCGCCTGATCTTTGGGCTGGGGGAAGCCGGCCCCGATCGAGTGGCAGCAACCATTCAATGGCCCAGCGGCCACCGGCAACACCTGTCCGGACTGAAAACCAATCGCTACCACACCGTCGTGGAGGAGCGGGCCCCTTCCGGACCGTAGAGTATTCCAATGGCTACCTGCGAACGCCGCATTTTGACGGCCTGGCGTGCGCCCCCCACCGCATCAGCCTTCGCCATTCGGCTCGACTTCTGCGACTCCCCCTCAAGGGGGGCAACCGCAGGGCCTGTATAGATTTGCTGGGTGGCAAGGTGGCGGGTATTGGCTGGCCCCCCCACCGCATCAGCCTTCGCCTGACGGCTCGACTTCTGCGACTCCCCCTCAAGGGGGGAGTGATACCCGCGGTGCTAACCGGGGACATCGTTTACACTTTAGACTGGGTACATGGTTTACACCTTGCCCGGGGTATCGGGCAAGGAGCCTGGTTCGCCGCTCAAGAATCACTCCCCCCTTGAGGGGGAGTCGGCAAGACAAGGGCGGAGCCCGCAGTCGAGCCGGAGGGGGGCAAACTCCACGTCCCGTGAGTGAATGTCAGCGGCACGGGCAGCGGAGCGCAGGCGGCGAAATAGCAGCATCGTCCCAACACGCAATGCCTCTCCAAAACGCCGCCAACTACCTATCGCGGCCACGCTTTCGGCAGGCCATATCCGCCACCGGCGGAGAAGTTCTACGAATTTGTGGAGAACGATCCACAAACCTGTATTTTCTGGTGAGGCTGAGCGCACTTGTAGAGGTGGACCAACGGCCTGATGTCTTTTCTTTTCTTCGTTGAATGTGGTATTCTCAGCCAAATTGTTTGTCAGCTCTTCTATGGTAGGCGAATTGCACCTTAATGCCATGACGGTAGTCATAGAGCGGTATCGAACCTGAAACCGAATCGAACCAACCATTAGCTTGATGCCCTATAACTTCAAGACTCATTACAACACCTAATCGGAGGAATCGAACCCCATGCGGTCTTTACTGTCTAACAAGACTTTTCTGATCCTGACCTTGGTTCCGGCTCTTGTTGTGGGCCTGTCGTTCAACGCGGCCTTGCTGGAAGCTCAGGTCCAGTTGTCCGGATTCCGCGGGACCGTCACCGATCCCAGCGGCGCCGCCATTGTCAACGCCGAAGTCACGGCCACCAACGAGGGCAGCGGTCAGTCCCGCACCACCGTGACCACCGAGGTCGGCGACTATGAATTGAGAGGACTCGACAACGGCACCTACACCATCGACGTGACCCTGCCGGGCTTCAAGCGGTACGTCAACACCGGAGTGGTGGTCTATGCCGGCGACGTCCGCCGCGTGGACGTCGAACTGGAAATCGGCGAGCAGGCCACCGAGATCACCGTGTCGGAGGAGGGGTCCACCATCGACACCGACACATCGGTCATCAAGCACCGCCTCGGAAATCAGGAGGTCTATGGAGCCAATATCGGGGCCGCTCTCATTTACAATATCTACCAGAACCCCGGAACCGAGGCTCGCGCTCAGGTGCATGGCGGTTTCGCCAACAACCTGAGCGAGGAGCAGGACGGAATCCCCACCAACGCCTACGGCTCTTTCCGGGCGACCCAGGAGACCCTGCAGGAAGTCCATCAGGTCGACTTCAACGCCGCCGCCGAGTATCGGGTGCCGACCAACGTTTTCGGCATCGGCAAGCAGGGAACCAACCAGTTTCACGGCGAGATCTTCGGGGAGTTCTCGAATCCGGCTCTCAATGCCCTGCGTTCCGGCGTTTCAAGTCCCAGGCCGCCCTCCAAGACGAATAAGAGATGGTCTTACCAGGCCAGCGGTCCCGTCTGGATCCCGAAGCTGTACGACGGCCGCAATAAGACCTTTTTTCACTTTCTCTACCAGCCGGCCTCCAGGGAGAACCCGGTCTTCAATCAGGGACGCGTCGTTCCCACCGCCAGGATGCGCGCCGGTGACCTCAACGAGTTCGTTGGTTTCTCCAACTGTGTGTTCCCCAGCGCCGCCAATCTCAACCCCACCGTGCCCTGTCCGACCAACCCCTTCCATGTGGTCAATGGGATTCAGCAGCCCTTTCCGGGGAACATCGTTCCCGAGAGCATGATCAGCCCCATTGCCCGAAGAGTCTTGGACAACACCGGCGTTCTGCCTCTGCCCAACTATGGACCACCGGGGGCGTTGTTCGATAACTTCCGCTACATTTCCTACAATGCATCCGACAACAACTGGCAGAAGTACACCTTCGACCACGCCATCACCGATACCAACACGCTGACCATTGCCCACTACCGCTACAACAATGTCTCTCCCGAAGGCCGGGGCGACCCCTTTCCCAACGCCAGCTTTGTGGAAACCGGGAATACCCGGGCCATCAGCATTTCCAACAGCCACACCTTTGGCGCCAACGTGGTCAACGAGTTTCAGTACGCCTGGAACCGTCAGCAGTCGGTGTGGGCCATCGGAGACGTCCAGGGTCGGGATTATCTGAACAACATCCTGGGAATCACCGACTTGGGCGGCCGCACCCTGCGGGAAGGGATCGGAACGCCTCACATCAAGGTGCGCACCTTGGGGCGGCAACTAAGCTCGCATCTGGGATCCTTCAACCCATTGCCCTCCACCCTCATCGGGTCGCTCTTTTCCGGTGAGACCGACTACGAGGACGGCGAGGTCCAGCAGTGGAGAAACAATGTCTCCATCAACCGGGGGACCCACCTCTTCAAGACCGGGATCGAGTTTCGCCACCAGTCCCCGCACATGTTCAGCACCATCAGCATCCCGGCGCCGTTCGGGATCTTCGACTTCAACGGAAAGTTTTCCGGCTACGATTATGGAGATCTCTTGCTGGGACTGCCCTTCACGACCCAGATTGACGGTGTCCGTCCCAGGGCCGAGGCCCGCCACAACGAGTTCGGCTTCTACTTCCAGGATGACTGGAAGGTGACGCCCAGGGTCACCATCACGCCTGGAATTCGCTTCCAGCACTACGGGGTTCCCTCCGAGGTCCTGAGCGATACGATTTACAACTTCGACCAGGCTACCCAGAAAGTGGTAGTGCCCAGCGACAGGGCGCTCCAACATATCGCTCCGGGCTTTCCCGTTGAAGTGGTTACTGCCAGGGAGGCCGGCTACCCGTCCGGCTTGAGGAATTTCAAGAGCGTCCTGGTCGACCCGCGGCTGGGTGTGGCCTTCCGCGTTACCGATTCCTTCGTCATTCGGGGCGGTTACGGCGTCTTCCACGTGCCCTTCGTGAAGTCCACGGCTTGGGCCATCGCCAACGTCTTCGGGGAGTTCGACCGCGCCGGAATTCTGGCCGGTCACGTCTGGGGTCCCTATCAGTTCAGCGAGTTGTTCCAGGACAACGAGATCGTCAACGGGGTTCCCAACTTCACCTGGGCGCGTCCCTTCCCGGAAGGGACGGTGGGACCCACCAGCCTCACCTCGGCCGACGTTGACCTGCGCAAGAACAACTGGCCCTACGACCAGCAGTGGAACATCACCCTGGAGAAGGAGTTCGGCGCCGGCTGGTCGGGGCGCGCCTCCTGGGTGGGGTCCAAAGGGGTGTCCTGGCCCTACATCGAAGACCTGCAGGCCACCCGTCCGGGCAGCAGCTATCAGCCCTTCGACACCTCCAAGTTCGCCAACGTCCACGCGCTGCAACTGGGGGGCAACTCCAAGTACAACGCCCTGGAGTTGGAGTTGACCAGGCAGTTCTCCAGCGGGATCTACTTCCGAGGCTGGTTCAACTGGTCCAAGAGTTTGAACGATGTCCAGGGAGGCCTGTTCGGCTCCTCGTCCGGCTTCTTCCAGTCCAGCGCCGGTCAGCGCCACAACGACTACGGCTGGCAGGCAGGGGTCCCCGATCTCGCCTCCCGCTGGGTGGCCGTGGTGCCATTGCCGGTTGGAAGGGGAGAGAAATTCGGTTCCGACGTGTCGAGCTGGCTCCAACATCTGGTGGGCGACTGGACTTTTGTCCCTGTATTTACAACCGGTGGACGCGGCAGGTTTATTCCAACCTTCAGCGGCGGAAACCATCCCGCCCTCCGGCTCCGTGGGGACGGCGCCCGGCCCGACCTGGTGGCAGGCTGCAATCCCAACGACACCGGCTTCGATGGGAGAGGGCAACTTTGGAATCGGGGTTGCTTTACGCTGCCGCCCGAGAGCCGCTACGGGACCGCTCCTCGGGGAGCCCTGAGGCATCCCAACCGGTGGAACTTCAACCTCAACGTCTTCAAAGAGTGGAAGCTGGTTCCCTCCCTGGAGCAGAGTCCCTACTTCAAGCTCGAAGGCTACATCAGCAACCTGTTGAACCACGCCAATTCCAGCGGGGCCAATACCAATGTCGCCGATCCGAACTTTGGCATCGTTCGTAGCGGAGGAGGGAACCGCGCGATCACTTTGCGCGCTCGGATCGGCTTCTAGATCCCAAGCGTTTTCGAAGGACTCAAGGCAGTCAGGGCGTTCGCCCTGACTGCCTTTTTTTTGTGCAGGCGCCGGGTTTGTGGTTGGGGTCGAGCCCTGGATTCTGTGGTTCCACGCCCAGGCATCGTTCGGGCCGTAAAGCGGCCTGCTCGAACTTTCCCGGCCCATCCGTCAATTGCGCTCCCCATTCGACGCTTCTCACTTGGGTGCACGGCCCATTGGTGAGGCTAGAGGCGTAGGGCATATGGGTAGCTTGATAGCATGGAAATCCGTATCCGTATGGGTTCTCTGAAAGGGAGAATCTCCCTGCGCCTCTCCCCATCCCCGGTTCAACGCTGCGACTGCAGGCAGAGGGCGGGCCTTCCCCTCCACCCCCAAATCACCATGCGAATCACTCCCCCCTTGAGGGGGAGTCGGCAAGACAAGGGCGAAGCCCGCAGTCGAGCCGGTGGGGGGGAACGGAAACGCTCTGACACCCCACAAACACTCCAAAAGCACCTCGCCGACGCCTGTAGGGCTGGGCTGGAGGCGGTGTGGCCGGCGTGGGTTGGCCCCCCACCGCATCAGCCGTCGCCTGGCGGCTCGGCTTCTGCGACTCCCCCTCAAGGGGGGAGTAATTGGGACGGCGGGCCCCTGCCTCGTGGCGGTTCCAAATCTTTTGTCGTACACGCTTCTCACTTGACCCGCCGGAGACGCCGGTAGAGAATAACGCTCACTCTGGGGTGTTTTGCCTCAGGAGCTGCGATTTACAGCTATACGCGGCCCCGCCAGCAAACCTTGCTTCCCCGGCAGCAGGGGCCAAACGACGAAAGGATCACGCCATGTTGGTCAATTCTCAGTTTCCCAAGTGGACTCATTCTGCCAGGGATCGGCGAGACTTTCTGAAGACCTGCGGAACGGCGGCTGGAGGGGTGCTGCTGGGCAATCTGGCCGGGTGCGAGTCGGCTCCACCCAGCGAGCCGGCGGTTGAGCGGCCCTCCCACCTGGTGAGGTTCGGGCACACCGATCTCTACGTGTCCAGGTTGTGCCAGGGAACCGCTTTTCGCAAGGTGAGCCGTAAAGCCGATGATCCCGAAGGGCAGCGCATCCTGCGCCATTGCATCGACATCGGCGTCAACTTCTTCGACTCCTCGGAGGCCTACGGCTGGGGCGGTTCTGAAACGGTTCTGGGCAAAGCCATGGCCGGAAGGCGAGACCAGGTGGTCGTCTGCACCAAGGCAGCGCCCGTGGATGGACCCGAATCGGAAAGGCTGGTCTTTACTCGTGACGTTTTGTTCCGTAAAGCGGAGGGGAGCCTCAAGCGCCTGGGGACGGATTATATCGATCTATACCTGTTGCATTCACCTGATGAGCGGACGCCGAGGGAAGATGAAGATTCTCCTCCGGCTGATGTCCCGACAGCCGAGCACATGGAGCAACTCGCCGACAGCCTGGACGAGCTGGTCAAAGCCGGCAAGATCCGCTACTGGGGGGTTTCAAATCACTTGGCCCGTCAAGTCGCGGAGTTGGTGGAGCTGGGGAAGCGGGAGGGCAAGAGTCCCATCGCCGGGTTGGAGGACTATTACAATGTGGTGGCGGCCGATCGAAGGGACTTTATGGTTCAGGAGCTGTTTCCTTTGATTCGCCGGGCGAACCTGGGCTTGTTGACGTTCAGTCCCTTGGGGGAAGGGCGCCTGGCGCCGGGACGGAACATAGAGGAGGGGTCTCCACTGGAGGGTCCGATTCGGGCTCTGGATGTAGTTGCCAATGAATTGGGGGTCACCCGGCCCCAGGTGTGCGTGGCCTGGGTCCTGAGCCATCCGGAGGTCACCAGCGTGCTGGCCGGAGCCGAGAAGCCGGAGCACGTTTCGGATAACTTCAAGGGGACACAGATCACCTTGCCCGAGGAGGCCGTCCAACAATTGAACGCTGCCGCCGATGCCTACACCGCGCTGGTGAAGGAAGCGGCAAAGAAGGGTTAGGACTCACCGTTCGGCAGGGTTGCCGCAGGTCTGTCGAAGCGGCCTGGATCCCTGTCAACTTCGTTCAAGACGGGATCCCCCTGACATCCCATGAGGTCACCATGAAAGCCATCACCCGCAGAGAATTGCTGGTAGCGGGCGCCGGCCTGGGTTTGCTGGCGGCCGCCAAGCCGTCCCCCGCGGCCGTCGTTCCCGGGAAGCGGACCGATATCGTGGACGCCCACGTTCACGTGTGGACTCCGGAAACCGAAAAATATCCCCTGGCGCCGGGGTTCAGCACAAAGGACTTCTGGTTTCCCAGCTTTACTCCGGAGGATCTGGCCCGCCACAGCCGTCCGCAGGGAGTCCGCCGGACCAATTTGATCCAGATGACCTGGTACGGCCTCGACCACAGCTATATTCTGGACATCATTGCCGCCCAGCCCGAGAATTTCGTGGGGACGGGAATCGTCCCGGCGGTGACCGATGTCTCGCTGGCCCGCCCCGACAAGACCATGCTGGCTCTGGCCCGGGGGGGCATCCTGGCCTTTCGCATTCGGGGAAAGAGCACCCGGCCGCGCCTGGGCGACGGGCCGCGCTGGCTCGACCATGAGGGGTATGAGCAGATGTTTCAGGCCGCCGCCGACCACCGTCTGGCCCTCAGCTTCCTGATGTCGCCGCCGGACCTGCCCGAGTTGGACCGCATGTGCCGGCGCTATCCGGAGACTCCGGTCATCATTGATCATCTCTGTCTGATCGGAAGACTGGGAACCTTTCCCGAAGAGCAGATCGTGGCCCTGTGCGACATGGCCAGGCACCCCGCCGTGATGGTCAAGGTCGGGGCCTTCTATGCGCTGGGCGCCAAAAAGCCGCCTTACCTGGAACAGCTTCCGCTCATCCGCCGGGTGGTGGAGGCCTTCGGTCCGGAACGCTGCATGTGGGAAAGCGATTGTCCCCTTCAGGCCCTCGACCCCCCCAACACCTATGAGGCGGCGGTGGCCTTGATTCGGGATCATGCCGACTTCCTGAGTGAAAGCGACAAGGACCGGATCCTGGTGAAGACGGCCGAGAATTTCTTCTTCAAGCGCTGACGAGGAAGCTCCGGTGATTCTCTTGTCCAACGGAACGGTTGTGGATGGCAGCAGCCGTCCCGGCAAGAAGGCTTCTGTCCTGATCGATGGCGCCCGGATCCGGGAGGTGGGTGCGGTCGCCGCCGTGCCGGACATGGAGGTGGTGGACTGCTCCGGGCTCACCGTCGCTCCCGGTTTCATCGACGTGCACAGCCACAGCGACCTGGAGGTGCTGGAACACCGCGCCGACAAGGTCCTGCAAGGGGTGACCACCGAGGTGGTCGGCAACTGTGGGTTTTCCCTGTTTCCCAAGTTGCCGTCCGAGAAGCTGGTTCCCAGTTTCGACCTGTTCGAGAGGCGGGGCTCCAGGGCCTGGACCGATGCGGCGGCCTACTTTGACGACCTCCAACAGGCCGGCAGTCGCACCAATGTGGCGGCCCTCACCGGCCACTCCACTCTCAGGGCCAACGTTTGCGGGGTCAAGGCGGCGCCGCTGGATTCCGGGGAGTGGCGCCGGATGGAGCGGCGGTTGTCCTCCTGCCTGGAGCAGGGATCGATCGGGTTCTCCACCGGCTTGAATGAAGCGCCCAGCAGCTTCGGGGATTTCGCGGAGCTGGCCCGGCCCTGCGAGGTCGTCCACAGACACGGCGCCTTCTACACCACCCATTTGAGGGACTACAAGTTTCACATCCTCCAGGCTGTGGAGGAAGCTCTCAACCTGGGGCGCAAGACCGGGGTCCCGGTTCAGCTTTCCCACCTTCAGACGGTGGGCCGCAAGAACTGGGAAAAGATGGATGCGGTGTTGGCCTTGGTGGACCAGGCCCGGCGGGACGGCGTGGATGTGGGTATCGATACCTATCCCTATCTGGCGGGATCGGCTCATTTGACCCAGGCCCTGCCAAGCTGAGCCCTGGAGGGGGGAACCGAGCGCTTGCTGGAACGGCTGTCCGATCCGGCCACCCGATCCGGAATTGCGGAGGAGACCGAGGCCAACCTGGCCAACGGCTGGGAGAACCTGCTGATCGCATCGGTTCGGGAGAGCGGCCACCAATCCCTGATCGGCAGGACCATTCAACAAGTGGCCGAGGAACGCGGTTGTTCCGGGGTGGAAATGGCGTTGGATCTGCTGGTTGAGACCCGGGCCACCCTGGTGATCGTCTCCTTCAACCAGTCGGAGGAAAATTTACGCAAGGTTTTGACTCATCCGCTGACCTCCATCATCACCGACGGTGTTTACACCGAGGGGAATCCCCATCCTCGCACCTTTGGAACCTACCCGACCCTGTTTGGAGAATTCGTTCGAGAGAAAGGCTGGTTCACGATTGAAGAGGCTGTGCACAAGTCGACGGCGCGGCCGGCCCGCCGTTTCAAGCTGGACCGGCGGGGACTCCTGCTCCCGGGATACTGGGCCGATGTGACGGTATTCGACGCGGAGCGGATCGGCACCCGGGCCAACTACCTGGAGCCTCGCCATGCCCCCCGGGGCATTCACCACCTGTGGGTGAATGGCGAGTGGGTGCTGCGGGAGGGGAATCTCCTGGACCGGTATCCCGGTCGTCCCCTGAAGCATCGGGCGTGAGTTCAAGCGAAGAGGTCACGTCCAGGGATTAGCCCGCATTTCTCACCAGGGGGTTGCACTCTTCTCAAGAGTGCAACTTGGCGCAGGAATTTTTCCCTCAGCGCGTGCTCGCGAGCGAAGGGCGTAGCGGGGACACCGTTCGAGCGAGCATGTGTGCGCTGAGGGGAAAAGGACAAGCCAGGGCGCGCCCGGCGCTGTCTGTAGCCGCGAGTCCCTTAATTGGCGCCAATCAAGGGTCTGAAGATATACCGCTTTTCACTATGCATTCAGCGACCTGGTGAGAAATGCGGGTTAGCTACTATCGACACCAACATTTCTTCTTACAGGAAAGGTCACAACCCATGGTTGAGAAAATCGATTCGAGGGCCGAGGCGCCGGCGGGAGGCAACCGCTGGGGGCTGGCTCTCGCCCTGGACAAGCAGCGCCAACGGGTGGCGGGCAGTGAGCACACCTTGGCGGACGCCATCCGGCGGGGCGCCGATCTGAGAATCTATACCGAGTTCCGGCACAACGAACACGTGGATCGGGACTCAGACAATCCCGAGATTGTTCAGGAGGTCTCCGATTTTAGGGTGACTTATCTGCTGGAAGATCGATGGACGGCCGGAATCATGAATCTCAGGCAACCGGTGGGACTGGTGGAGGACGGCTTTGGCCCCCGTGCTTCCATGTCCTTCTTCATGTACAACCAGAACGGCCTCCAGGCCATCGCCCGCCCATACCTGGACGGCAAGCCCGATGAAGGCCTGCCGGCGGCCTCACCCCCGTACGATCTCGGTTCCGACCCCAACACTCACCGCTTCGACGACTGGGATGCAGGCACCAACGCCCCCAGCCACAACTTTGTCTATGACTTCGAGACCTATCGTTTCCATGTGCTTGACGTCTGGGAAGAGGTCTTCTCACACACCGAGGATGGCGCCGTGGTGTCCGGTTCAGTGGAAGCGCTGGCGGCGGAATGCGCCCGCGGCCGGGATGTCAAGGTCGGGCTCCGGGGTTTGTGCGCCGACCTGGCCGATGACCCGGAGAACGCCATGGACCACGAAGTCTTCGTTCACGTGGGTCCCAACTACTACTATACCGAGCAGAAGCGCTTGTGGGCTGGCACCCAGCCCGTGGTTCGGGTCAAGCCTTCCATTCCGATCCGATACGAGAGCAAGGGTTGGGATTTCGGCTGGCTGCTGGCCCGCACCGATGGATTCCTGGCCCGCTGGCTGGTGGATCCCTACACCCTCAAGTTTCACAAGAGCCAGGTCCGGTGCGCGGTACGCTGGTTCGTGCGCTGAAGAAGGACCCCTGCCGCAGTGACGGCCGGAGCCGGTCCGACCAGCGGTGGCGAGGGCTGAAGCCTTGCAGGCCACTCAGGCGGTTGAAGACCCAGACGGGTTGGGCGACTCAGTTGACGGATTCCGCCAGATGCAGGGACCTTCCATCCGATCTTTCCAATGTGCGATTCCTCGACGTTTTTGAACAAGCGAGATTTCCGCAAGACGCCCTTCAAAGTAGCTGTAGCCCTGGGGGAAAGCACCACGGCCGGGGGAACGGCTACTCGGCGCGAGCTCACCTGGGTCCACCGGCTAGGCCAGTTGATCGACGAGGCACAACTGGAGCCGATCGAGATAATCAACAGCGGATTGGGAGCAAACCTTATTTCCCGAAGAAGCCCTGCCTATGATTATTCCGGGAAGCCCAGCGCCATGGAGCGTTACGCCAAGCACGTGCTGGAGCATCGGCCGGACCTGGTCTTGATTTCCTATGGACTGAATGATGCCAGAGGAGGAACGCCTCTTGAGCCGTTTCTTCAGGACCTCGGGCATATCGTGCTTGACATCAAGGAGCGCAGCGGCGCTTTGATGGTGTTGATCAATGCCTACTACATGACGGCCTTCGATCAATACTCGCCATTTGATCGAGGTAGTTTGGAGTCGTTCATAGGGTTTAATGCCGCCATGCGGCACTTGGCGCTGGAATGTGACGTGCTCTATGCCGATGTCTTCGAGGCCCAGGGAATGGCTCCCTGGATGGTTGACCCGGACGGCGTACATGCCAACAACCTGGGGCACCGGGTGATCGCCAACCGGGTCTTCGAGGTCTTGGCCCAGAACTGCAGCGCCCTTGCCCAAAGTGCCGTCGAGTTGAGGAAAACCTTCGAGCCTTGGCGAGACGAATCGGTGTTGCGCCGGCGATGAGTCTCGTCACTCCGGGTTCAGAATCCCATCCAGGTCCCGGCGGCATTGGTCCAGGACACCAACCAGGGAATAGTCCCCCCCCCAAGGCATCAGTTGGGCTCCCATCCCGCGGTATTTCGCCAGAGCCTCCAGCGAGGGTACGGTGATCCCCCAGGATTTGCCGGCCTGGCTGGCGGCGCCGGCCACCCGCTGGACGGCTTCGTCCAGAACGAAGGCCTTGGCCCGGGGCAAACTGGACATGCGGCAGGTGAGATCGGCGGGACCCACGAAGAGACAGTCGATCCCCTCCACGGCGGCGATTTCGTCCACGTTTTCCAGGGCCTCGGGCGTCTCGATCTGGGCCAGGATGAAGGTCTGGCGGTTGGCTTCCCCAAAGTAGTCGCTCTCCGGGGCCCAGGCCCCCAAGGTGTAGTCTCCATCCATTCCCGCCCCATCGACCCCCCGGTCCCCCAGGGGTGGGAATTTGACCGCCCGGACCAGTTGCCTGGCGGCTTGGGCATTGTTGACAAAGGGGAACATGAAGCCGGCGGCCCCGTCTTCCAGGTACCGGTACAAGCGGGCGGGTTCCCGGGTGGAGGGACGGATCATGCAATCGATATCGTGGAGCTGACACAGGGCCAGGATGGATTGCACTTCTCTGTCGGTCATGGCCCGGTGTTCCAGATCGAACCAGATCCCGTCGTATTGAGAGTGGGCGGCGTGGCGGATAAAAAAGGGAAGGAAATGTCCCATTCCACAGATTCGGGCGAACCCTCCGCTGCGGAATTTCTTCAAGACTTTACTTTTTCTCACTGGTGTGGCTCCTGGGGTTTTCGGTGTGACCGGCTGGAAACGATGGTGGAGGTGATGGTCGGCAGACCCCGTCCGCTCCTACCATATCACGATGCGTTCCCAGGCACCGTCCCAGCGGTGTCCGTTTCGCGTAGTGACAAAAAGAGTTATCCACGAAGGAGCACGAAGGACGACGAAGGGCCACGAAGGGACTGATTTGTGAATTGCTGATTGGAGGGTGGGGCCACTGATTGTGCCTCAAATCCAAAATCTACTATCAGACATCACCATGGTACAAACCGGGGACGTCGTTTACATATTGGACCGGGAACATGGTTTACATCGTGCCCAGGAATCGGGCAAGAAGCCTTGTGCAGGCCTCAAGAATCACTCCCCCCTGGAGGGGGAGTCGGCGAAACCAGGGCGGAGCCCGCAGTCGAGCCGGAGGGGGGGCAAACGCGGCGTCCCGTGAGTGACTATCAACTGGCCCGGGCAAGGTGGCGGGTATTGGTTGGCCCCCCCCACCGCATCAGCCTTCGCCTGGCGGCTCGGCTTCTGCGACTCCCCCTCAAGGGGGGAGTGATACGTATGCCATCCTGGCTCTGTCGGTGCGCCATCCTCGGTAACGGGTTCGACGACTTCCGGTCAGTTTGAAAACACCAGCGAACCGGGACCCCGGCGCATCCCCTGGAGCCTCCTTTATTTATCCACCCGTTTACTCTATGATCCCTGATTGCTCGGGGAGTCTGTCAGCGAGCCGGACCGAGGACGGTGCAGACCTACTGTAGCCCCCGGCTTCGAACGACATTGGCCGGCGGTTGGCTCCGGCAGAGGGGCGGCCCCTGGGGCAGGAGAAGTCCGGGGGGGCGCCATCATCCGGGGGGCGAGCCCGATCCGATGACCGCATGCATTCTCGGTTAACAGAGCAACTTGATGAGGAGGGTTTTGTCATCCTGCGGGGTTTGGTGGAACCGCAAGTGGTGGCCGAGGCGCGGGCGGATATCGGCGGGCTGGTCGACGAACTGGCCGCCGGGTTGATTCGGGAGGGACAGGTCCAGTCCTCCTTTTCGGAAGAGCCCTTTGAGACCCGGATCTACCAGCTGTATCGGAACTGCCTGGACCGGGCGCCCCAGAGCTTCCGCCGGGAACTGCACCTGCCCGGCATATTCGGCTATTTTTTTCATCCGGGACTCCTCGACCTGGTGGAGTCGGTACTGGGCGGTGAGATTCGCCTCTATCCCAACTATACCGTGCGGCCCAAGCTCCCCGACTGGGAAGGCACGCGGATCTGGTGGCACCAGGATGGGGGCTACACCCACTTCGTGCATACCGATGACAGCGTGCGGGAGGATGCCGTCGAGGAGCTGCGAATGCTCAACGTCTGGTCGCCGCTGGTGCCGGCACGGGAAGAGAACGGCTGCATGCAGTTCGTTCCGGGCAGCCACAAGCTGGGGGTGGTGCCCCACGTCAGCCGCCGCTATTACCTGGAGATCGTCGACCCCAGGTATACGCCCCTCTTCGAAAAGGCCGTCTCCATCGAGCTGGACCCGGGGGACGTGGCGCTGTTCAGCAATCTGCTGTTTCACCAGGGTTTGCCCAATCGCAGTCCGACGGTTCGCTGGAACCTGGATTGGCGCTATCAGGATGCCTGTCAGCCGACCCTGCGCAGGGACCAGGGACACATCGCCCGCAGCCGGAGCAATCCCGGTAGCGCGGTGCAAAGCGCCGGGGAGTGGGCCGGTCTTGAGTTCCGTTAGTTGGACTCGGACAGACCCATTGCCCTGTTTGTTCCTGATGGGATGGAAGTTGGAGACGATGAAATTTGGCTCAGGAAGATCAGAAAATTAATGGAATGGAGGAACTGATGCGAATTCGCTACGGCAGGATCCCGCTCTTGGGGTTGCCACTGCTGCTCTTCAGCCTGTTTACCTGTCTGGCAACTGAAAGGGTCTTTATCCTCAAAAACGAGGGAGAGATCGTCCAGTACAAGATCCGGGACAGCCAGGATGAGGTCAAGCAGGTTGCAACCTACGGCGACCAGGATTTCCCCGGCATCTTCCCCGCCGCCTCGATCGCGATGATGAGAGGCAATATCCTCTCGGTCTACGATCAGGCGCGGCATTTAAAGGGCCGTCTGGTCTACGATCCAGACGCGGATCGTCTGAAACTCTACGATGGCAATCCGGGGGACCGAGCCGGTCTGAGCGGGCGCCTCCTGGAAGATCCGAACCTTGACGAGCTTTTCCGCCAACGGAGTCACATGTACTTCAAGGACTGGAACAGCGCACCCCGTCGAGAACCCTTGCGAGACAAGTTCGGGAAGATGACGGGGAGCACCTACCGGGATGTTTTCGTGTTGCAGGGCCGGGTCTTCGGGATCTCGGGCGATCACGTTTACCAGCTCACCGACAAGAAGGGAGAGTCCTTGCGGGACGGTCCCCGAACAGCCCTGGTGCTGTCGGGAGGTGATCTTACGGCTGCTGCCGAAAGCCCCTGGGGTGAGGCTTTCATTGCCGATGCCGCCCAGAATCAGCTTCACCGTGTTTTTCTGAGGGACGGGGAACTGGTGGAGGAAAATCCCGTCAAGGACCCGACGATAAAATCCCCCAGCGGTCTCGATTTCACCGCTTCCGGGGAACTGTTCGTTGCCAATGGCATGGCCAACCCTCACGCCGTATCCCGACTCAAGTTCAATCTGGGCGGCTTTACCCATTGGTGGCCACGGGCCAAGGAAGGATTGGATCTCGATGGGAGCGGAGCCCTGGATGTGGCGGTGGCGGAGCCGGTCGGATATGTGATCTCCGAGAAGACCCACCCGATCCAGCAATTAGGCGCCGAGGCGGCCGGTGGACACTACGGTATTTCGCAGGTAATGTTTCTCGGACCCGAAAGCAACTCGGAAGCCTCCATCATCGCTCTGGTCCAGTACGCCCCGGGGGGAAACACTCCTGTCCATTACCATCCGAATATGGAGCAGATCGAAATCGTGCTGGAGGGGAAAGCGCTGTGGGAGGTGGGCGAATTTGAGCGCGAAGTCGGCCCCGGAGACGTCATCTTCACTCCCCGCTTCGTCAAGCACGGATACAAGGTGCTGGGGGACAAGCCCTTCAAGTTTCTGCAGTTGGAGTGGAGGAACATCGAGGACTAGCCCGTTTAAAACAATTGAGATTTATCCACAAAGGCCAAAAAGAGTTATCCACGAAGGGCCACGAAGGACGACGAAGGGCCACTAAGGGGTTGGAGAAAGCTCAAGAGGGATCCGCCAAAGGTCGGGAAGGGAGAAGAGATTTCCACCAATGGCGCTAAAGGATCTGCTACCGGGGCAAAGATGAATCCACGAAGGGATTCCAAGGGGTTGGAAAAGACTCGAAAGGGGTCCGTCAAGGGCCACGAAGGACCCTGAGGTTTCCCACAAACGCGCACCCGATCATCGAGGCAGTAAGCTTCCTGAGCAGCAGCTTCTCTTCCTGTTTATCCTGTCTATCCTGTGTATCCATGTTCAATAGGTAGAAAACCGGTTTAGCGGGACATGGTCCTTGTTACTGATAGGCCATGAAGGTTCGTTGTTTCACTCCGAATGATCCGTTGCCTCGTATGGGGCGGGGGGCGCGGCTAGGCAGAGACCGGCAATTCCGGGTAACTGGGCCCCTGAACGACTGCCCCGACAGCCACATCTTCCACCGAGGCCATGCGGTCGTTCCAGTTATCGCCGCAGCGGCGGATATGCCCCGGCATCAGGTGCATGACGTAGCTCCGCCGTGGGTTGTCGGTCTTGTTGCCATAGGAGCCGTGAAAGGTTCTGCAGTGGTGGAAATGGCAATGGCCGGCCGGCACCTCGCAGGCCACCGGTTCCACCTTGGCGGGCAGATCGGAGCGCTTCAGGAGCCACTCCGGGTCGCTCACATCCACCTCCTCGCGGGAGTAGTCCAGCTCCCAGCGGTGGCTTCCCGGAACCACGTACATGCAGCCATTGTCTACGGTGGCATCGTCGATGGCGATCCAGCAGGTGGCCAGGTCCGGAGGGGAGACATGGTCCCAGTAGGTGTAGTCCTGGTGCCACCCCAGCGCCGTCTTGCTGTCGAAGGGCGGTTTGTAGATCATCTGGTCTTCCCACAGCCGCACCGGGCCTTCCATGAGGTCGAGGGCCAGAGAGCTGACCGTGGCGTTGCTCAGAACCTTGCGAAACACCGGATCCTGGCGGGAAAGGTTGACGACCTTCACTGAAGGCAACTGGCCTTTGGCGCCGGACCTTTCCACCGTTTCTCCCTTGTAGAGCTCGGGAAAGGAGACGCTGCCGTCCAGGATGCCCTGGATGCGCTGCTTCAACTCCGCGATCTGGGCGTCCGACAGTACCCGGGGTCCCAGCAGATATCCGTTGGTTTGGAAGAATTCAATTTGTTCCTGGGTGAAGTGCACGGTTTCTCCTTGAAATGCCGTTTTTCCGCCAGCCCGCATCCGGGACCGAGGCTGGCTCCCTACCTGCCAGAGACCCTCCAGACCGGCGGGATCGACCTGATATTCTAGTCCCAATCACGACAACGCGGCAAGAGGGACTTGGTTGGCGGGGTGCAACCCGGCGGGGAACGCGAACTATCGATGCCTGCTTAATGCAGGTCCGGTCTACTGGCAGAAGGTGGGCCATGAGACGTGGCGGAAGGCCTCATGCGCTCGAACGACAAAACCGACGCACCGCTGGCCTCTCCGCTAACCCTCACTTTCGGGACGCAGCGTTTGCCCCCCACCGGCTCGACTGCGGGCTCCGCCCTGGTCTCGCCGACTCCCCCTCAAGGGGGGAGTGATTCTTGAGGCCTGCACAAGGCTCCTTGCCCGATACCTTGGCATGGTGTAAACGACGTTCCCGCTTTGTAACGCGGGTATCACTCCCCCCTTGAGGGGGAGTCGCAGAAGCCGAGCCGCCAGGCGAAGGCTGATGCGGTGGGGGGGACCGCGGGCCGCCAGGCAGCGGCCCGTGGCGACGCCGGGTCGCTTCAGTACGGTCCTGATCTATCGAAATCGTTCGTGCGATACAGCTGGCGTTCTCTGCTCCTGAAATAGGACAATTCTTATTCCAGTTTCAGTTCCCGCCGAAGGCTGTCAGAAAGTCCCTGTGGGCCTCCTCGGGGCTGTCTTCCAGCACGGCGATCCGGCCCCGCCTGCGAACGGATTCTCCGGAGGCCATATCCCCGAAGAAGGGATTGGAGTGGACACATCCGTAGGCCGGGGTGATGTTGCTCTGAAGGAACTGGCTGTCGTCCCAGCCCATCCAGAGCGTTCGGTTGGAGCCGGTTGAGCGCACCCACAGGAAGCCGTCGTCGGGCTGTTCGACCGTGTGGCTCCACTTGGCTCCGGGTTGAGTGGGGTCCCCATGCAGCTTCTGGGGAGTGTGGTCCCGGACGAAGGCAAACAGGTATTCGGGACGGCCTCCGATGGTCTTCATCCCGGCGAAGGACCGGACCCGTCCGCCAGACACGCATCCGGTCCGTTCTCTAGTCAGATCGAGAAAGGAGGCTGCCGGCGTCAGTTGCAGGCAAACGGCGGCAATCACCTGCTTCCAGTCGTCCGGGCTCTTATTTGTGAGTTCGAGGCTGAGGTCGAATCCGAGCGAGTGGGGCTGGATGCTGGCGCCGATGGCGAGACGCCCGGGGATTTCGAGCCTGTAACCCAGGGTCGTGCCGCCCTGGGGTTTCCAGACGGGTCGGGGGGAAGGCCCGTCGAAGAATACCGGGCGTTCTCCGGTGGCCCCGATCTCGACCAGCTCCGGAAACCAGAGGGCAGCCCGGTCGCTACCCACGGCGTCCAGAGACAGAATGGTTTGCGTGGCGCGCACTTCCACGGGCGGCATGGCGGTGTTCTCCTGACGGGCTGTTTGGGTTCGGAGGGGGAACCGGCTAGCCCGCATTTCTCACCAGGGGTTGCAGTCTTGAGAAGAGTACAGGGAGTGAGGAACGTGTTCGGCGTGATTTTGGAGAGGCAGTGCGTTCCGGGACGGCGCCCCTAATCCGCCGCCTACGCGGCTGCGTCAGCGGTGGATACGACGTCCATGGGCTCACGCCCACGGCTAAGTGCTGGCGCGGCTACGCCGCTTTATAAGGAAGACCTGTAGGGGACGTTTCCTCGGGTGAGCCACGCCAACCGCGGCTTCACCGCTCTCCCCAAAATCACGACACTGCAGGGGGACAGGATTAATAGAATAGTCCCCGGGCGCCAGCCCGGGGTTCGAGTAAGCCGCGAATGCGGCGTCCGCACTTAGCCGTGGGCGTAAGCCCATGGAAAAGGGCAGCTGCATCCCCCGAGCCGCGTAGGCGGCGGCAGCAATCATCCCTGGTGTTCGATCCCAAGCAAGCTCAGGCGCACCCAGCGCAGTCTGTACCCTGAAGGTTCTCCCCAAAAGCGCTGCAAGATGCTAAAGACAAACACTTTCCCAGCCGATGCCCACCCTCCTGGTGAGAAATGCGGACTAACGCCCGGTCAGACCGGCCCGCCTGAGAAGGCGGAGGGCCGGCGGATAGTTGGCGGCCGCCGAACGCCGTATCAGGGCCCAGCCCTCGGCGGTCTTGAACCTTCGCAGCAGGGTGCTTCCCAGGTTGTAGAGCAGCTGCGGGGAGCGGTTGCCTCCCTCCAGCGACTGGCGGAAGGCCGCCTCGGCCCGGTCGTAGCGGGCCAAGTGGAGATAGCAGACCCCCAACTGGAAATAGACCGGTGCGGTTTTGGATGGGCCGGGAAGTTGTTCCCACTGTTCGGCTGCCTCCCGGTAGCGGGAAAGGCGGTAAAGCGTGGAGGCCAGGTTCAGCCGGGCCCAATGCGCTCCCGGGTCGGTCCGCAGCCCGACGGTGTATGCCGTGAGGGCCTGGTCCAGATGGCCCAGTTGTTGGTGGCAGTAGGCGATGTGGAGTTGGTAGGAGGCCTGGCGGTCCCCGGGCTCGGAGTCCCTGGCCAGATCGCTGAAGGCTGCCAGCGCCGCCTGCCAGTTCTTGCCCTCCATGTGGCGGAACGCCGCCTCGCGGCGGGCTTCCAGCTCGATCTCCCGGATTCTCCGCTGGACACCGGTGTCTTCCGGCCGAAGGTCGGCAACCTTCCTCAGGACTCTCAGGGCCTCCTGTTTTTGGCCTTGGGAGTAGAGACAGAAGCTGATCCATTGCAGCAGGCCGGGGTTCAGCGGATTTCTGCTTTGCACCTGGCGAAACCGCTCCAGGGCAGCCGCGGGCTGTTGCTGATCCTGTTTCCAGTAGGCTTCGATCAGCGATTGGTCGAGATGGGCTCGGGGAGCCCTGGCGAGGATGCGCAGGGCCGAGCCGAAGTCGGAGCGCCCGGCCAGGATCCAGGTGGCCTCCTGCATGGCCTTGGTGTTGGAGGGATCCCGTTCCAGGGTTTGGAGATAGAGCTGCAAGGCCTGTTGCGGCCGTTTCAGCCGTTGATAGGCATCTGCCAGCAAAAGCCGGCCGCTGGTGAATTCCGGGTGGCGTTGCACGGCCGGCTCCAGAAGAGGCAGGGCCTGGAGAGTCTCCCCCTGGCCGATCAGACTCAGGGCGTCGATGTAGTCCTCGAAGGCCCGGTAGAACTGCCGGGCCTTGCGGGCGGCTTCAGCCGCCTGCCGGTCTTGCCCCAGTTCGCCGTACAGTTGGGCCAGCTCGGAGTGATAGAGGGGGTTCTCGGGGTCGGTCCTGGAGGCCAGCTTCAGCGATTCCAGGGCGGTGGCCATGCGGCCGGAGGCGCGCTCCTTCTCGCTCATTCGGAAGAGAATGGAGGCATCGGTGGGGGCCAGCTGCCGGGCAATCTTGAGTTGTTGGTAGGAATCCCCCTCGCGTCCCTGGATTCCCAGCAGCAGGGAATAGAGTTGGCGAAAACGGGGCTCGCCGGGGTCGATCTCGATGGCGCGGCGCGCATGTTCCAATGCCGGATCCAGATGTTCCTGAATCAGGAAAAGGAACGCCAGGCGGTAGTGGACCCTTTCATCGCCGTCTCTGAGCCGGTTGGATTTTTGAAAGTGGCGGACTGCCTGGGGGAGCCGGCCCTGTCGCAGATAGGCCTCGCCCAGGCTGCGATGGGCTTCAGGGTCCAGTGGCTGCAGTGACAGAACCCGCTCGAGATGCGCCTCGGCTTCCTCCGTTCTTCCGGATTCAACCAGGAGCAGGCTCAGGGGGAGGAGTAGCCGGGGCTCGCCGGGGTGCCTCTCCAAACCGGCCTGGAGCAACTCGATGGCCTCCTCGACCCGGTGGTATTGGCGCAGTTGCTCCGCCTGCTGTTCGTATTCGGGAAGGGTCTGGGCCGGAGAGGATATTCCGCCCAGAGCCAGCAGGAGTCCGGCAACGACAGGGAAAAGACGGGGAAGATGGCTCATGAGGGGGCGGCCCCGGCAGCGCGTTTCCAATGTCCGGTAGTGCTAGTATAGCGCGCATTTCCGTCCGGTGGCCTGCTACCTCCAGCCGCGCCGGAGCCGCGCTTCCAGAGTAGGGAAATTCTTGCCCGCCAGCAGTGTCGAGATCCGACGCCGGGAACATAATCTCTTGATCTTCCTGTACCTGGATGCCCGTTGTGGATTACCTCAGTGTTCTTCGTGGCCCTTCGTCGTCCTTCGTGTTCCTTCGTGGATTTCTTTTTTTGGCCTTTGTGGATAACTCTCAATGGTTTCAGGCAAGTCCAGCCCCCGCCCTGCCGTGCGGATCATTCGAGAGTGAAACAGGTTTTGTTTCAGTCACGAGGACTGATGGACCTCCCTCAACGACAACTGGCGCCAAAATACTTCTGCACTTTTGTCCCGTTGGTGTGACCCTGTCATGGGAGGAAGCCCACCCGGGAGCGCGGGCGTCCCGCCCGCACAAATCCTCCCGCAGCTTCAGCCATCTCCTCCACCGGAATCAACCGGCAGCGGCGCCCTGCCTCTGCTTCGGCCGGGCCCATGCGGTTCCCGCCGGCAGGGCGGTCGGCTGCAACATCGCAGGGAAACTGAGCGGCAACCGAAGGGACAGCATGCGGGCGGGACGCCCGCGCTCCCGGGGGTGTCGTCCCGATGGTGAGGTGGGGGTTATCCGGCGGGCGACTTCTCTGAAAGCCGGCCTGTCCCCTTTGGGAAACTCCCGTTTGCCTGCGAGCCGGGCGCCCGCCCCCCGCGACTGGGCAGATCCATCGAGAAGGACTATAAATTGAACATCGATGCACAGGATGCACAGGATAATCAGGACGGGAGGCTGCTGCAGGAGACGCTGACTCGTGCAATGATCGTGTGCGGATTTGAGGATGTCCGGGAACACAAGCCAGCCGTCTCCGGAAAAAATCCTGTGCATCCTGTGCATCGATGTGAATCAAAAATCTACCCATGCTTGACTATGAACCGGTTTCCAGCCACCAGGCGCAGGGGGTTGTTTCAGGTAAGTTCGGCCCCCGTCCTGCCGGGCGGATCATACAAGAGCAAAACAAGCGGAAATCGACCATCCCTTCGCAACCTTGGCATCCCGTCGCGGTTAACCTCAACGCCTTAGTGGCCCTTCGTGGATAACTCTTTTTTCTTTTGTTTCAGGCAAGCGTCAGCCTCGATGCTCGCTAATGAAGCGATCGACCTGGCTGCGTGAGGGGATGGAGGCTTGCGCTCCCGGCCGGGTCACCGAAAGGGCAGCGGCGGCGTTGGCGAAGCCGATGGCCTCGGGCAGCGGTCGTCCCTCGGCCAGACTGACGGCCAGGGCTCCGTTGAAAGTATCACCGGCGGCGGTAGCGTCGGCCGCCTTGACGGGATAGGCAGGGAAATGGCGGCTCAGCCGGCGGTTGACCACCCAGGCGCCTTTGTCTCCCAGCTTGAGAACCACGGTGCCCGGTCCCAGCTCGAGCAGGCGTCGGCCCAGGGCCGGCGCCTCTTCCAGGCGGATCTGTCCGGGAGGGTGTCCGAGCAGCACCAGCGCCTCGGTCTCATTGGGCGTCAGGAAATCCAGGTTTCGCAACAGGGCCGGGGGCAGGGCGGCAGCCGGGGCTGGATCCAGAATGGTTGTCACCTCATGCCGCCGGGCCAGACGGGCGCCAGCCTCTACCGTCCGCAGCGGCGACTCCAGTTGCAGCAGAAGGAATCCCTGGCTGAAGTCCTGGAAGGCCGGGTCCAGGTCGGCGGCTTCCAGCCGGTCATTGGCGCCGGCCGCAACCGTTATCTGGTTCTGTCCCTCGCGCTCCACCAGAATGAGGGCCACACCGGTGGCCACGCCGTCAGTGGGCCGGACCTGGCTGGCGTCGACGCCGGCGGAGGAAAGTTCGTCCTTCAAGGTGGCGCCAAACCCGTCCTGGCCGACTCGTCCCACCATCCGGGCGCGGCCGCCCAGTCTGGCTGCCGCCACGGCCTGGTTGGCTCCCTTGCCGCCGGGGATCATCCTGAGGTCCCGGCCCTTGATGGTTTCTCCGGGCAGGGGGAGCTTGTCGGTTTGAACGACAAAGTCCATGTTCAGACTTCCGATCACGAGGATGGCTTTCATCCGGATGTCTCGTCAGAGCGGTGGCCGGCGGGTCTTCAGGGAAGCGGCCGATTCCAGGGCCGCCGCGGCGTGCAGCAGGGTCGCTTCCTCGAAATGGCGGGCCACCATTTGGACCCCGATGGGAAGTCCGTCCGGGCTCAATCCAAAGGGCACCGAGATTGCCGGGGAACCGGTCATCCCGAAGGCCGGGGTAATCGCGGCCGCGTGGACGGCCGGGACAGCCTGGCCGTCCACATCCAGGCTGACGGCGTCGTGGGGGTGGGCCGTGACTGGAGCCGTCGGCAGCAGCAGCAGGTCATGGGTGGAAAAGTGTTGCATCAGGTCGACCCGAAGCTGCTCGCAACCGGCCAGGGCCGCCACGTACTCGGGAAGACCGGGCTGGGGAGTATCCAGCAGCCGCTGCACCGAGGGGGCCAACCGGTCCTTTCTGCCGGCCACGACCGGCTCGAAATAGTGAGCCGCCTCGGCCACCAGCAGGCTCATCACCATCTGAATCGGCTTGGACCGCTTCCAGCCCTCCAGGGCCACCGGCTGCACGCGGCACCCCATCTCCTCCAGCTTGACGGCGGCCCGGGTGACGGTTTCTTGAATGATCCTGGCCACCGGCGCGAAGGGTCCTTCGGATAAGAACCCGACCTTCAGCGGCGGCAGCGGCGCATTCCAGGGAGCCAGGTAGGGCGCCGGAACCGGAACGGCGTAGGGGTCTCGCCCATCGGGTCCCAACAGCACCGACAGAGCCAGGGCGGCATCCCGGACCCCGCGGGTCAGCGGTCCCACGTGCAGATGGCGGGACATCACTTCGGGGAATTGGCCGGTGAGCGGAATTCGACCCTGAGTGGGCTTGAAGCCCACGATGCCGCAGTAGTGGGAGGGCAGCCGGTTGGAGCCTCCCAGGTCGGTGCCGATGCCGAGAGGCGACAATCCGGCGGCAACCGCGGCAGCCTCTCCGCCGCTGGAGCCTCCGGCCGTCTTGTCGGCGTTCCACGGATTCACGGTTTGGCCGAATACCTCGTTGGAGGTCTCGGACCACAGAGCGAATTCGGGAAGGTTGGTCTTGCCCAGCAGGATGGCTCCGGCCTGCTTGAGACGGCGAACGGCGGTGGCGTCCTCAGCGGGGAAGCGGTGCTCGAACAGTTTCGACCCGCGGGTGGTCCGGACTCCGGCAGTGTCGAAACAGTCTTTGGCGGTAAAGGGGACTCCATGCAGGGGCCCCCACAACTCGCCCCTCATCACGGCGGCCTCGGCCTCGCGGGCGCGCTCCCGGCTTCCAGCCGCCAGAGTGATGATGGCATTCAGCGAGGGATTGAGAGATTGGATGCGTTGCAGGTGGGCATCCAGAATCTCCACCGGCGAAAGCGCCTTGGTGCGGATCCACTCCGCCTGACGGGTCAGACTGGCGTAACCGATGTCCGCCTGGGTCATGGCTCCTCCCGATCGGTTGAAAGCAGCACCGGCTCGAAGGCGAAGACGTTGGAGTTTCCCGCCTCAACGGTTGCCCGCAGCCAATGGATATCGGGAACCCCGAAGGTCTCCAGGCGGGTGAGATGGACGATTCGGCGCCGGGTCTCGGAGTTCAGCAAGGGTTTGTCGATCCTGAAGTAGTGGGTGTCTCCGTGCACCACAACCACCGGCTTGGAAAAGGCCAGCATTTGGGCCTCCAGGGAGCCGAGAAAGTTTTCGAAGCCGGAGCGTCCGGAGTCCCCCTTGGGCAGGTCGAAGCGGGGGTTCCCGTGGATGAAGAGCATCAGCGCCCGATAGCGGTCCCCGGCGGCCAGGCGGAAGGCGGCTTCCATCCAGTCCTGGTTGGCTGCCCGGCGCTCCGCATGCTCCCGATCTCCCTCAGGCCAGCGGCCGAATCCGTTGTTGCTTCCCACCACGTGCAGGGTGACGAACAGGACGCCCGACAGGCTCCAGCGGCTGTTCTCCCTGAAGCTGGCAAAAGTGGGCGAACTACTTTGACGTTCCAGCTCGAAGGTGGTCTGTCCCAAGGTCCGGTCAGTGGGATAGAGCACCTTGCGGAGGAAGGCCAACCGCTCCAGGGGATCCGAAGGCGGGTCGGGTTTGTGGCAGTCGGTCCATTCGTTGTCGCCGGGGACGAAAATGAAGGGATGCCTGAAGCGGTTGAACTGCTCCAGGCGGCGCCGGTAGACACCGTCCCCGCAGGGGTCGTTCTGGCTTTTGAAGTCGCCCACGTGCAAGACAAACGCCAGGTCCTCCCGGTTCATGGCATCGATGAGCCCCTCGAACTGCGGCTCCTCCACCGGTGCATAGGGTAGATCTCCGATGAGGCCGAAGGACAATTCCGGTGGAGGCTGCGGACTGCGGCAGGCGGCGGCGCCCGCCAGGAGCAGGCATGTGGACAGAGCCAACAGCATTCGAGATCCCATAAAGAGTTCCTTTCAGCGAGACAATGCGGGTTATGAGCCGCTTCCCCAACCGTCCCGGGCGGCGCTCCCCCGAACCTTGTTCGAGGCTGATAGTTTACCGCCTCGATCTGCGGGGCTCAACCGGCTTTTGGATCGGGGGGGTCGGGCGGGAATTCCGGCTGGGAAAACAGGGGCCCTGAGATGTACGTCACGAGAAACCCTGTCCTGACAAGAAGCATTGAAGACGGGCCGCCGCAGGGTGCACGTCAGATTTTTGAGAAGTTGCCCGCCAGACCCCCCCCGCCGCGCAGCCGGACGGCATCCCCTGGGAGCGCGGGCGTCCCGCCCGCATCCTGTTCCTGCCAACCCGCCCTCCCCCGCCAGCCCCTAGCCGACCGCACCCAGCCCCCTTGAACGAAGTTCTCCGCCAGGGGTGCGTCTGACTGCCCAGAGATGCCTCTCCTCGCCAACCTGGCTATCGACGCTGCAGCCAGCCAGCAGCAATCGCCGCTTGGCGGCCGCCCAGCCTCAGTGCGATTCTGCAGGCAGCGACCCTGTCGGCGGGCTCCCCATCAGCCAAGCGGAAGGGAAGCAATGGCGCCATTCCCGGTTGATCGAAGTCGGCGAGACAAGCGAAGCTGTGCCAGGCCTTGTGCGGGCGGGACGCCCGCGCTCCCAGGAAGTCGTCATCCCATGACATCAGATCTGACCTTTTATATGATGTACTGATGCGCACCACACTCACCATCGATGATGACCTCGCCGACCAGATCCAGGAGCAGCGCCGCCATGGTCACTCGTTGAAGCGCTTCATAAACGCCCTGTTGCGGGAGGGACTGCAAAGCCAGCAGAGGCGACGGAAGGGGGAGACGTACCGCACCCGGGCCTACAAGCTGGGCATGCGGCCGGGATTGGACCCGGTGAAGCTCAACCAACTGCTTGACGAGCTTGAGGCCGAGGGGTGGCGGGAGAAGGAGGATCGGCTGTGCCAATGAGTCTTCCCGAAATCAATCTGCCGGTGTATGCGGTGGACGCAACCTCTTCATATCTCCTCAAGGGACGGGACGGGCCACCGGTCCCTGACGACCGGCTGCATTGGGAATCATATAGGAGTGCAGGGAGCCTGGGGATTGCATTATACTTCCTGAAGGCTGGCGGCTCGAATGGCCGGCCGGGGCATTCATACACGTGAGTACGTTAGCCCGCACTTCTCACCGGGTCGCTGCATAGATTATGAAGGCCCGTTTACTTTCAGTACCTTATTGGCCCTGTGTTGAGGGTCTGCGACTACAGACGGTGCTGGGCGCGCCCTGGCTGGTCTTTTTCCCTTCAGCGCGCACATGCTCCCTCGACCGTAGAAACCGCTACGCTCTTCGGTCGCGAGCACGCGCTGAAGGAAAAAATCCGGCGCCATGATCACGCCCCCCGATGAGAAATGCGGGCTTGGGGAACCACCTGGAGGAAGAGGATGAATCGACGAGAACTCATCAAGTCCTTGGCCGCGGTGCCGGTGATGGCCGGGGGCGTCGCCGGCCCGCGGGCGTCCTGGGGTAAAGGGTCCGGCGCAGGGTCCGTGGCCGCGCCGCAGGGTTGCTACACCGAGGAGTGGAAACGCACCCAGCCGGACCATGTCCTCTATCTGCCTCCGGAGCCTCTGGGCAACGACGGGGACAACGAGCATCTTATTGTGGTGGAGACCCCCAAGGGGGATCTGCTGGCGACCTGGAGCCAGGGAGCCTACGAGATGTCCCGCGACTATCGTACCGTGGCCTCACGGAGCCGGGACGGCGGGGTGACCTGGACTCCGCCTGAAACCGTCGTCGGTCCCACCGACCACCCGGGATTTACGGCGGCCTTTGCCGTTCCGCTGGTGAGCCGCAGCGGGCGCATCTACCTGTTGTTCAACAAGCACGTGGGCGTTACCGACATGTCCTACACCGTCACCGCGCTGCAGCGCTGCATCTATTCGGACGATGACGGTCATACCTGGAAGGAGGGGGCCGACCTGGAAGTTCGCCGCCGTCCGCAGTACGACCACCCCGATCCCAAGATGCAGAAGAACCTGATCTTCTGGCAGCAATCCATTCGGGACGCCAAGGACCGCATGCTGCTCGGGTTTACGCGCTGGAGCAGTTTGAGCCGCTTCCCCATGGCCAACGGCCCCGCCGGATGGTATCCGGACTCCCGGTCGGAATTGGTTCGATTCGACAACATCGACGACGGGCCTCATCCCAGGGACCTCAAGCTCACCTGGCTCCCGGAGGGGGATTCCGTTTCAGTGCCCTGTCCCTTCGAGCCCCACAGGAGCCGCGGCTACAGTCTGGGCGAAGAGCCAGCGGTCGTCCTTTTGCCCGATGGACGGCTGTTTGCCGCCATGCGGACCATCACCGGCAGCGTCTGGTATTCCGTTTCGGAAGATCCCGACGGACGGGTCTGGCGGCAGTCGGAGGCCCTGCGCACCCGCGACCACGGCCGCTTCATGTCCCATCCCAAGAATACGGCCCCTCTTTACCGGCTCCTGGACGGTCGCTACATCCTTTTCTTCCAGAACCATGACGGGACCGGCTATGGCGCCAAGGGACCGGGCGACATGGGGGCCCGGCGGGCTCCCATGTTCTATGCCATCGGCGAGTTCCAGCCCAAGGCCCATCAGCCCATCTGGTTCAGCCAGCCCAAGGTGTTTTGCGATGCCGCCAACGTTGCGGTGGGACCCGGAAACGGTGGGGCGGAGGGCGGCAGAACCTGGTTGTCCTTCTATGGGGCCATGAGTTATGCCGGAGGCAGGCAGATTCTCTGGTATCCGGACCGCAAACATTTTCTGCTGGGCAAGGACATCACGCCGGCGATGCTGGATAGCTAGCGGCGCCTGCTCCTAGGTAATCCCGTCAAGGAACCGTAGCCGCCAGTCAGGGATCTTCGGTCGAGTCGGCCCGAATCCGTGCCCTTGACCGGCCGCCGGATCCTGCGGATAATAAGAATTCAGACGACAACGATTTCGCGAGTTTCACCATGCGTTCATGGCTGTGGCTGCCGGTTCTTCTGCTGTCCGGTCCCGGCGTGGCTCGGGCACAATCCATCCCTCAGTTCGAGTCGGACGTCCTGCCGATTCTGTCGCGTTACTGCCTCCACTGTCACGGGTCTCTGGAACCCATGGGAGGACTGGACCTGACCAACCCGCTGCTCATCGAGAAGGGCGGGGCCAGCGGAGCCGGGCTGGTGAAGCATTCCCCCGAGGCCAGTCTGATTTACCGGCGTCTGGTGGAGGGATCCATGCCCCCGGCCGAACAGAAGAAGCCCTCCGGCGAGGACCTCGAGACCATTCGCCGCTGGATCGGAGCCGGAGCGCCCACCCTCAAGTTTTACCAGGCTCCGGACCGGGCGGCCGCTCGGCGCCGCAAGGTGAAGATCCAGCCGCCGCCCCTTTCCCGAACGGACCGGGATTTCTGGGCCTTTCGCAAGCTGGCGGCGCCGGAACCGCCGCAGGTTCGCCAGGCCGAGCGGGTGCGCACCGCGGTCGATGCCTTTCTGTTGCAGAAGCTGGAGGACAAAGGGATCGGTTTTTCAGCCGATGGCGGCCGCCTCTCCCTGATGCGGCGCCTCTATCTGGACCTGATCGGCTTGCCGCCGGGGCCGGAGGAGGTGGACGCCTTCCTGGCCGATGGTTCTACGGCGGCCTATGAGCGGCTGGTGGAGCGGTTGCTGGCTTCCCCTCATTTCGGGGAGCGCTGGGGCCGCCATTGGCTGGATGAGGCCGGCTATACCGACACCCTGGGCGGCGATAACGATTTTGTGGCAGGCAAGCAGCCGCTTGGGGCTCCCGGAAAGTGGAGGTACCGGGACTACGTCATCGAGGCGGTCAACCGGGACAAGCCCTACGACCGTTTTCTCACCGAGCAGTTGGCCGGAGACGAGTTGGTGGATTGGCGAGCAGCACCGGAGCTCAGCCCCGAAATGAGCCGCTTGCTGCAGGCCACCGGCTTTCTCAGGGTAGCCGCCGACGACACCGACCAGGACGTGCTCAACACGCCCGACATTCGTTACGGGGTCCTGCAGCGGACCGTTCAGACCGTTGCCAGCAACGTGATGGGGCTCACCGTCGGCTGCGCCCAATGCCACGACCACAAGTACGACCCCATTTCCCAGTTGGACTACTACCGGTTGACGGCCGTCTTCACGCCCGCCTACAACCCCCAGCAGTGGCTGCAACCCGATGAGCGGGCTGTGCCCGAGGCCTCGCCTGTGGAGAAGGAGTTGATCGATCGGGCCAACCGCCGGCTGGACCTTCGGATCAAACCTTTCCGCCGCAAGCTCAATGCCCTCTATCATCCCTACAGACAGCGCCTGATGGAAGAAAGGCTGGCCCAGGTTCCCGAGGTGATTCGGGAGGATTTGAGGATCGCGCTGAAATCCTTCGAAAACGAGTTGCGGCCGGCGCAGCGCTACCTCAAGGAGAAGTTTGAGCCGGTGGTCATGCCGTCTGAAGAACAGATCCAGGCCCTCTTGAACTCGGAGGAGCTGGGGAGGGCCTCGCGGCTCAAGAGCCGGATTGCCGCCCTGGAACGACACCGCCGGACCTATGGCACCCTGCAGGCGACGGTGGATGCCGGACCGTCGGCGCCGACCTACTTTCTGGTCCGGGGCAACTACCTGACTCCCGGACCGGAGGTGGAGCCCGGAATGCCGGCAGTGCTCACCGATCCCGGTGGGGAGCCCTTGCTGGCGGGAGGTCGGGCGACAGGCGAGAGCAGCGGGAGGCGGCTGGCGTTGGCTCAGCGCTTGACGGAGCCCGATTCCAGGGCAGCCGGCCTGGTGGCTCGTGTCCGGGTCAATCGTGTCTGGCAGCGCTTGTTTGGAGAGGGCATTGTCGCCACTTCCGACAATCTGGGCCGCAACGGGGCCCGTCCCACCCATCCCGAGCTGCTGGAATGGCTGGCGGATGGCTTTGTGAGGGGCGGCTGGCAGGTCAAGCCCCTGGTCCGGCTGCTGGTGACCTCGACCGCCTATCGACAGCAGTCACGCTTGCCGGGTCCCAAGGAATCGGCGGGTGACAGGCAGCGCGTCCGAATGGCCATGAACCTCGATCCGGGCAACCGCCTGCTGTGGAGGATGCCCTTGCGCCGCCTGGAATCGGAGGTCATCCGGGACTCCATCATGACCGTCAGCGGCAAGCTGAGTCGCACCATGGGGGGGCCGGGCATCCGCCTGGACGGGCGGGCCGACGGCATGGTGACGGTGTCGGAACCGGACCTGGCCCATCCGGGCGACCGCTGGAGGAGGAGTCTCTATCTGGTGGGCCGCAGGAACTACAACCTGACCCTGTTGAGTGTCTTCGACCAGCCCAAGATGTCGATGAACTGTGCCCGGCGGGCGACGTCGGCCGCGGTGCTGCAGACCCTGGTCATGTTGAACGATGCCTTCCTCCTGGAACAGGCCCGGTCCTTTGCCGGGCGCGTGGCCCGCTTGGCCCGGGATCCAGGCAAGAGAATCGAGCTGGCCTTTCGGTTGGCATTGGCCAGAAAACCCAGCCGGGAAGAGGTTTCCTGGAGCCTGGAGCTGCTGCAGCGGGAGGCCGGGCGCCACCGGGCGACCGCGGTGGGCCCCGAGGCTGCCGATCTCGAGGCGCTGGCCAGCTTGTGCCAGATGATCCTGAACAGCAACGAGTTTCTCCATGTCGGATAAGAAAACAGACGCTTCACCCTGGCAGGAAGGCACCTGGTCGCGGCGGGAGTTCCTGCACACCTCCGGGTTGGGGTTCGGCAGCATGGCCTTGGCACATCTGCTGCAAGGGGAGCTGGCCGCCGGGAACCCTTCTTCCTCCAGCGGTCCCCATCTTCGGCCCAGGCAGCCCCATTCCCAGCCGCAGGCCCGCGCCGTGATTCAGCTCATGCAAAACGGCGGGCCCAGCCAGATGGATCTGTTCGATCCCAAGCCGGAGCTGCAGAAGCGGTCCGGAAAGCGCCATGCCGAAAAGGTGGAGACCTTTCAACCGGGCAGCGAAGCCAACCTGCTGTTGGGCAGTCCCTTTGAGTTCGCTCCCCGCGGACAGTCCGGGATTGAACTTTCCAACGCTATCCCCCACACGGCTTCCATGGTGGACGACCTCTGCTTGGTCCGCTCCATGCACACCGAGCACAACAACCACACCGAAGCCCTGGTCATGCTTCAGACCTGCAAGATCTTCCCCGGCAGGCCCACCCTGGGGGCCTGGATCAGCTACGCCCTCGGAACCGAGAACCAGAACCTCCCGTCCTACATCGTCTTGCGCGATCCCGAAGGCTACGGCACCAGCGCCGCCCTGTTGTGGGAGAATGGCTGGTTGCCATCCCTCTATCGCGGCACCGAATTCAGTTCCCGGGGTTCCGCCGTCCTGGATCTGCATCCCGCCCGCCCGGTGGCCAGCCAGTCGCGAAGGGACCAACTGGACTTTCTGGAGAAGCTCAACCAGCGGCACCGAACCGGGTATCCCCACAACTCCGATCTGGAAACCCGCATTCGCAACTATGAACTGGCGGCCCGGATGCAGTTGGCAGCCGGGGAAGTCCTGGACCACTCCAGCGAGTCGGCGGCCACCAAGCAGCTCTACGGGCTGGATATTCCGGAAACCTCCAGCTATGGGACCCGCCTGTTGATGGCCCGGCGCCTGGTCGAGGCCGGCGTGCGTTTCGTTCAGGTCTTCCCGCCTGCCAAGCCCTCCACCCAGCCCTGGGACAGTCACACCAACACCCGGAACGAGATCGAAGCCATTGCCGCCAGGACGGAGCTGCCGGTCGCGGGTCTGGTGAGAGACCTCAAGAGCCGGGGGTTGCTGGATAGCGTTGTTGTCATGTGGTGCGGGGAATTCGGACGGCTGCCCGTCTCCCAGAACGGGATGGGACGGGACCACAATCGAAACGCCTTTACGCTTTGGCTTTCGGGTGGCGGGTTCAAGGCCGGCTACGCCCACGGGGCCACCGACGAGTTCGGCTATAAGGCCGTGGAGAATCGCGTCAGCGTGCCCGATCTGCAGGCCACCGTGCTGCACCAACTGGGAGTGGACCACCGCAAGCTGACCTATCTGCACCACGGTCGAGATGAGACCCCGACCGACTTTCCGGTGACCGGAGCCGGGGTGGTGCGGGAACTGCTCCACCGCCCATCGGCCCCGGCCTAGCGCGACTTTCTTGTCTTGTCTGAAACAACCCTGTTTCACCCTCGGATGATCTGCCCGGCAGGGCAGGGGCCCCACTTAGCTGAAACAAACGAAAAAAGACAAAAGAAAAAGAGTTATCCACGAAGGGCCACGAAGAACGACGAAGGGCCACTAAGGCGTTGAGGTTAACCGCGACGGTGTACTAAGGTCGCGAAGGGATGATCGATTTCCGATTGTTTCACTCTCGTATGATCCGCCCGGCAGGGCAGGGGCCGGACTTACCTAAAACAAAAGAAAAAAAGAAAAAGAGTAATCCACGAAGAACGACGAAGGGCCACTAAGGGATTGTCAAATCGGGATTTAAGGCGACCATCCAGCCGGTTCGGTTGCGCCGACTCTCCCTTGAAGGGCAATCGTGACGAAAGCGGCCCACCCGGGAGCGCGGGCGTCCCGCCCGCATCCTTTCCCTTGGGTTGCCGCTCAGTTTCCCTGCGATGGCGCACCCGTCCACCCTGCCGGTGGGAACCGCATGGGCCCGGCCCAAGCAGAGCCCGGGCGTCTTTGCCGGTCGATCCGGGTCGAGGAGATGGGTGAGGCTTTGCCAGTGTTGTGCGGGCGGGACGCCCGCGCTCCCGGGTGCGCTTCCTCCCATGACGTCGTGATATCAAGGTCACGATATCCCAGATGCATTCGGGCGCGGTTGGTCATTGAAGGGGGTCCATCCCTATTCGTGTTCATTCGTGTCCATTGGTGGTTCGTCTCTAAAAACGATAGGCAGTTTCTTCCTCGAATTGATCCGGCCGGCAGGGCGGGGGCTGGACTTATTGGAAGTGGGGGCTACAAGGGTTTCAGGTGGACTGCGTTGCGCGGTGCCGGTCTCCTGGCGCGGGGCTGCTACGCTTTCATCCGGGTGTTCCCGGGATCGAATACGGGCGCGGCGGCCACCGTCACCGGATACGCTCTGTTCATGTACAGCACCTGCAGCTTGGTGCCGGGCACCGCGTGCTCGGTCGGCAGATAGGCGAGCAGGAGATACTTGCCGACGGAAGGTCCCATGCCGGCGGAGGTTACCCGCGACTCCCGGTCGCAGGCATCGACGATGCGCGCGCCGTCTGCAGTGAGGATCGGCTCGTTGCCCCCGGTGGGAAAGCGCCTCAGCCCCGACGCGTCGGCGTGGGCGTCCATGGTCAGCGTGCACAGCTTCGCCACGGGTCGCGCCGAGCGCGCCTGCAGATAGGCGTTTCTACCAATGAAGTCCGCGTCTTTTACGCGGGCCGGCCCCAGACCGGCCTCGACCGGTGAGTGCTCCGAGCCGAGATCGGCGCCCATGAGCGCGTAGCCCTTCTCCAGCCGGCCAGTGCCGCCGTACACCCCCATGCCCACCGGCCGGGCGTCGAAGGCGCGGCCAGCCTCCAGCACCGCGTCCCACAGATGCAGGCCGTGCGGCATGCCGGCATAGATCTCCCAACCGTTCTCGCCCACGTACGAGATGCGCAGCATCGTTACCGGCACGCCGCCGACGATCGCCTCCTGCAGCGTGCCGTATGGGAAGGCCGCCTGGGAGAGCGGCGTGTCGGTGATGGTGGAAAGCAGTGCGCCGGAGTCCGGACCCCACACGCCGAGCGTGCAAAGCGCAGACGACAGGTTCTCGAACTGCACGGAGCCGTCAGTGGGCAGATGCCGGCGGAACCACACCTCGTCGCGCGCGCCGTCGAAGGCGCCGGTAACGATGCGGAACCGATCTTCGGCGAGCCGCTGGATGGTGAGATCGGCTCGGATGCCACCCTCCGGCGTGAGCAGCGGCGTGTAGATGCAGCGGCCCACGGGACGATCGCAGCGGTTCACCGTCAGCCCTTCAAGGTAGGGCGTAACACCGGGTCCGGACGCGTCGAAGATCTGGAACCCACTCAGATCGACGATGCCCACCTTCTCCCGCAGGTGGAGGTGTTCCGCGTCAATGATGGGCGACCACCAGCGACGGTCCCATTGGTGGGGTCGGTCCGAAACCCCGTAGCGCGAAACCAGATCGGCGTTGCTCGCGTACCACTGGGGGCGTTCCCAGCCGCGCGCCTCGTGGAACTCGGCACCCAGGGCGGCGGTCCGGTCATGGAACGGAGCTCGTTTCATGCCGCGCCCCGACGCCCACTGCTCGCGCGGATGCACGATGCCGTAGGTCTTGTTGAAGTGCTCGCGGCAGCGCTGGCGAATGTGCTGCACAGTCCGCTCGTGGGGATAGAATCGGGTGACGTCGGACCCGTGCGGATCGCACAGGCGCGGGTAGCCGTAGGTGATCCACTCCGCGACGAGCCGCGCCGTGCCCGGGCCTTCCTTGACCCAGACAGCCGCGGCCGACCAGAGCTTCTCCACCTCGGCCGTCTCCCCCAGCACCTGCTGCGCGTCGGGGGTCAGGGACAGCAGGCCGTTGACCGCGTATCGCATCTCGGACCCGGCCAGCAGCGCGCCCATGATCTCGCGGGCGCGTTCGAGCTGCGGTGCGAAGTCGCCGGAGGTGAACGGCAACTCGGTGGGCGAACGCTCGGCCTCGGCCAGCGACGGAATGTCGTCGGGATGCACCAGAATGGGCCGATGGGCGTAGGAGCCGACCTGCATGGCGTCCTGACTCTGCCGCTCATACATGAACGTGTCCATGTCGCGCACGATGGGAAAGCCGATCTCGTTGCCGGTCCGGTGCAGAAGGTCGATCGAGCCGAAGTTAGCCATTTGGTGCACGGCCGGCGCAAGGGGAATGGTGGCACCGGCCATGGCGGCGAGGCGTGGGCTCCAGACCCCGCAGGCGATCACCACCTGCTCGACCTCGATCGCCCCGTCCGCGGTAACCACGGCGCGGATGCGCGGGTGGCCGATGGGCGGGCGGGTCACCTCGAGCCCGGTGACCTCGGTGTTGTCCAGCACCGTGAGCACGCCCTTCGCCTGCGCCCGCTCGCGCATGATCGTACCCGCCCGGACCGAGTCGACCACCGACGCGCTGGGCGTGTAGAAGCCGCCCCGGATCACGTCGCCGTTCACGAACGGGGCCTTGGCGACGACCTCGGCCGACGACAGCATCTCGGCCTCGATGCCCCAGGCCCGCGCCGAGGTCATGCGCCGGCGCAATTCCTCCATGCGGGCCTCGGTGCGCGCCACCTCGATGCCGCCGCAGGTGGTGTTAACGCCGAGCGCCTCGTACTGGCGTTGGCTGTCCAGGGTCAGCATCGCGATCTCGCGGTTGTGGTCGGTCGGAAAGATGAAGTTCGAGGCGTGGCCGGTCGAGCCCCCGGGCTTGGGCAGCGGCCCCTTGTCGATGAGCAGCAGGTCGCGCCAACCGAGCTCCGCCAGATGAGCGACCAAGCAGTTGCCGACGATGCCGGCGCCGATCACGGCGATGCTTGCCCGCGTCGGCGCAGCGCTCTGGACCGTGCTGCTCTTGTTGAACCCCTTCATTCTCATCTCCCGGTTGTGCACGACGATACCGGGCCGCGTGCCGTCCCTCGATAGCGGCCCTGAACGGTTGACCGCAGCCGGAATTGTGCATGATAATGCAGTCCGTCCGGCTCCTGCAAACGTCTGCCGGACGCTGGTTCGCAAGGACGCGCCGGGAGGAGCCATGAGCGGTCAGCCGCGCGGCGTCGACCAATCCGACCGCATCGTACCGATCAACCTGCGCCAGAGTGGCCTCACCCCCACCGAACTGCTCATCTCCACTCGCGTGCGGAAGTCGCCCTACTGGCATCTGTCCCATGCCGCGGGCTGCTGGCGGGCCACCGTCTACAACCGCGTGTACCATCCGCGCGGCTACGTCCGGCCCGAGGATGGCGGCGCCGCGGCCGAGCACGAGGCCCTGACGCAGCACGTCACGCTGTGGAACGTCGCGGTCGAACGGCAGATCCGGGTCGCTGGCACGGACGCCGAGCGGTTCGTCGACTACGTCATCACCCGCGACGCCACCCTCATCGAGCCGATGCGCGCGCGCTACGTCATCCTCTGCAACGAGAAGGGCGGCATCCTGAACGACCCGGTGCTGCTGCGCCTCTCGCGCAACGAGTTCTGGTTCTCGCTGGCCGACTCCGACCTGCTGTACTGGCTTCAGGGCGTCAACGTAGGGCTGCGCATGGACGTTGAGATCGACGAGATCGATGTTTGCCCGGTGCAGATACAGGGGCCGAAGTCGCTCGCCCTGATGGTCGATCTGGTCGGCGGCGCGGTCCGGGATATCTCCTACTACGGCCTCCTGGAAGCGGAGATCGGGGGCTGTTCGGTCGTTGTCTCCCAGTCCGGCTTCTCGGGCGAGAAGGGCTACGAAATCTATCTGCGGGACGCGACCCTGCACGCCGAAAGGCTGTGGAGCGCGGTGCTTGAGGCGGGGGAACCCAACCGACTGATGGTCATCGCCCCCGGCCATCAGCGCCGCATCCAGGCCGGCATCCTGTCCTGGGGCCAGGACAGGGACCATGAGACGGTGCCGTTCCAGTGCAACCTGGCCTATCAGGTGCCGCGCAAGAAAAGGGGCGACTACATCGGGCGGGCGGCCCTCGAACGGATGCGCGCCGAGATCGAGGCCGGCAGACCGCCGTTCAAGATGGTCATGGTGGGCATGACGCTGGGCGGCAAGCCGATCGACGACTATGCGCCGGACTTCTGGCTGGTCTCAGACGCCGGCGGCGGCGACCCGATCGGGTACCTGACTTCGCCCTGGCACGCCCCCGAGATCGGTGCAACATCGCCCTTGGCTACGTGCCGCTCAGCAAGTCCGCGGTCGGGACCGAGCTGCGGGTCTGGCTGCCCGACGATTACGCGAGTGAACCGGGACGACCGGACCCCGCGTGGGTGTGCGAGGTCCCTTTCCGTCCATCCGTCAACCCGAGCGCCCGCGAGCGGGCGCACACCCGCGGCGAAGACGCGGCCGACTAGCGCGCCAGCTTCGCCCGTGGTCCGGCCCTGTGCCGGTCATGCGGCGCTGGCGCGAAGCCCTTTCCACGTGCTCCAGCACATCGCCACCAGGACCAGGGCGAGCAGGAGGTTGGCTTGGTTTTCTGGCGGAGGCGGGTGGAGTTCTTTACAATAGTCGTTAGACGGGTTTTCTGGAAATTGAACCATCTACTCATGCTTGACGTTGAACCGGCCCCCGCCCCTCCACGACGGGACGGATCAAACGAGGGTGAAACAGCCGACCGCTAAAAAAGGCGAACCACGAATGAACACAAATGGACACGAAGACCGATGAACCTCCTTTGATGCGACGATGTCATGGGATGAAGCCCACCCGGGAGCGCGGGCGTCCCGCCCGCACAAGTCTTGGCACAGCCTCGGTCATCTCCTCCACCCGGGTCGACCGGCAACGGCGCCAGGACTCTGCTTCGGCCGGGCCCATGCCGTTCCCGCCGGCAGGGTGGCCGGGTGCCGCATCGCAGGGAAACTGAGCGGCACGCAACGGGATAGCATGCGGGCGGGACGCCCGCGCTCCCGGGTGGGTCGCCCCGATGGTGCGGTGGGGGGATGTCTGGCGGGCGACTTCTCTGAAAGCCGGACTGCACCCTTTGGGGAAGCTCCCGTAACGCGACTGGCATGCCGGTGGGACGGCTCATCCATTTCGGCAAACCGATTCTCGAATGCAAACGCTTGACCCGAAGCAACGCGGATGTCCAGGACTACAAGCCAGCCGTCTCCAGGAAAAATCCTGTGCATCGATGCGAATAAAAAATCTACCCGTGCTTGACGTTGAACCGGTTTCCCGACACCCGGCACCCGGCATTGTCTCAGGCAAGCCAGGGCTCGCCCCCCTGAAGGCTCATCCATGAAACTTTTTTCTCCCCAGGCAACCAGAAACCGGCCGACAAGGGCACCGGGCCGTCTCCTGAGCCTGGGTCTGCTCTGCTGGGCCTTCCTGCCCGGGGCCGCTTCCGCCCAGACCGGCGGCGAAGGATTGCCCGACCCGACCCCGGAAGAGGTTTTCCGGGAGAGAGCTCTTCCCGTCTTCAAGGAACACTGCCTGCGTTGCCATGGGGAGGACCTGATGGTGAAGGAGTTGGATCTCAGCCGCCTCCCCGGTGTGTTGAAAGGGAGCGAATCGGGTCCGGTGGTGGTGCCCGGACGGGCGGCGGAGAGCAAGCTCTACCAGTTGATCGAGAGTGGTTCGATGCCTCCCGACCGGGAGGGGGGCCTTTCGGAGGCGCAAAAGGCGGCCATCAGAGCCTGGATCGAAACCGGCCTGGCGAGCGGGCAGGAAGAAGCAGCCGCCAGCCGGGCCCTGAATCAGCACAACGTGATTCCGGTCCTGCTGCGCCACTGCACCACCTGTCACGGTCTGCGCCGTCAGGGTAACGGCCTCGATCTGAGGAGCAGAGCCTCCATGATCCGGGGCGGCAAATCGGGGCCGGCCTTGATTCCGGGAAAGCCGGATCAGAGCCTGATGGTGCAGATGATCGGTTCCGGAAAGATGCCGCCCAAGAAACGGCTCTTCGAGGTCGGGGTAACCCCCGTTTCGGATTCCGATCTGAAAAAGCTCCGGCAGTGGATCTTGCAGGGTGCTCCGGAAGAGGACATCCAACCCGATGTTGCCGGCACCGAACCGGATCCTCTGGTGAGCGACCGGGACCGCCGGTTCTGGGCCTTCCAGCCGCCCAGGCAGGCCGCACCCCCTCCCGTGAAACATGGGGAACAGGGTGCCAATCCCATCGACGCCTTCGTATTACACAAACTGGAAGCCCGGGGTTTGCCGCTGTCGGCGGAAGCCGATCGGCTGACCCTGATCCGGCGAGCCTCCTTCGATCTTACCGGCCTCCCTCCGGAACCGGCCGATGTCCGGCGATTCCTGGAGGACCGGGAACCGCGGGCCTACCAGAGGCTCGTCGACCGTCTGTTGGATTCTCCCCGCTATGGAGAACGGTGGGGTCGATTTTGGCTGGACGTGGCCGGCTATTCCGACCACGAGGGGGGGAAGGTCAACGCCAATGGACCCGCCAGGAAGCATGCCTGGCGGTACCGGGACTATGTGATCCGATCCTTGAACGCCGACAAACCCTACGACCGTTTTCTAATGGAGCAGATCGCCGGAGATGAACTGGTGGATTACGAGACGGCTCCGGTGATTACCCGGGAGATGATCGACAACCTGATCGCCACCGGCTTCCTGCGCATGGGTCCCGACAGCACCGGCTTCGAGCTCAGCTTCGTGGAAGACCGTTTCGACGTCATCGCCGACGAAATAGAGATCCTGGGGACCGGCATTCTGGGAATGACGCTCCAATGCGCACGCTGTCACAGCCACAAGTTCGACCCCATTCCCCAGCGGGACTACTTCCGGCTTGCCGATCTCCTGAAGGGGGCTCTGGACGAGTTCGACTGGTTGGCGGGGACTCCAATCAGCGAGGTGGTGAAGTTCGAGCAGCGAGTCCTGCCCTACGTGCCTCCACTGACCAATCCCATGCGCCTGCTGGAGCAGGAAAAGGAGCGGAAGGCTCGTAACCAGGCCCTGGAAGAGAAGGTCAAGGAGCTGCAGCAGGTGTTGGAGGAAAAGGGCAAGGCCTTGAAGGATAGCGTCCTGGAGGAGCGGTTGGATCAGCTTGCCCCCGCCCTGGCCCGAGACCTGAGGCAATTGCTGAAGACTCCGGAGGAGGGCCGGGACAGCAGGCAGAAATCCCTGGCCAAAGAGTATGCCCAACTGTTGACCGTCACTTCCAACGAGTTGAAGGAGCGGGACGTCGTCTACCGCCGGCAGGCGGAGAAGGTGGGACGGGAAATCGCCTGGCTGCAATATGAGCAGGAGTCGGAGCCGGGTATTCGGGCCCTTTGGGACCGCGGAGCCCCCTCCCCCACCTATCTGCTCCAGCGGGGAGACTATTCGAGTCCGGGCCGGCTGGTGGGGCCGGGGGTGCCTTCGGTGCTGACCGACGGCAGAACTCCTTTCCGGGTGGAGCCCCCCTGGCCGGGATCCAAAAAGACCGGAAGACGTCTGGCCCTGGCCAAATGGCTGGTGGACCGCAACCATCCCTTGACGGCCCGGGTGATGGTCAATAGGATCTGGCGCTACCACTTTGGCCGGGGAATCGTTGAAACCCTGGGGAATTTCGGCCGGTCGGGTGCACGCCCCAGCCATCCGGAGCTGCTGGACTGGCTGGCGGTGGAGTTCATGAATCGTGGTTGGAGCATGAAGGCCCTCCACCGATTGATGATGACCTCCAGGACCTACCGTCAGTCCTCCAGGGTCGGTCCCGAGCAGGAAGGGCTGGACCCCGAAAACCGGCTCCTGTCCCGGTGGCCTCTGCAGAGAATGGACGGGGAATCCCTCCGCGACAGCCTGCTTCGGGTCAGCGGCCGCCTGGATGAGACCCCCTACGGCCCCCCCAATCCGGTTTCCGTCCGAGCGGATGGGCTCTCCACCGCTTATGAAGGCAAGAGGGGGTGGCGGCGCAGCATCTATCTTCGGCAACTGCGTATGAACACTCCAACCACCCTGGACCTGTTCGACTACCCCCCGATGAATCCGAATTGCACCGAACGGGCCCAGTCCACCGTCGCCCCGCAGGCCCTTCACCTGCTCAATGACGCCACCATCCGCCGGCTGGCGGCCGCCCTGGCGCAGCGGGTGGAAAAGGAAGCGGGGGACAGCCTGGAAGCCCAGGTGGAGCGCATCTACTGGATCGCGTTGAGCCGGCCGCCCACCGCTGAAGAGCGGCGGTTGAGCTTGCAGTCCTTCCGGAGAGCCTGGAAGGGTCTGGGGAACCGGAGCCAGGACCGGCAACAGGTGTTGGCCAAGTTCGCCCACACCCTCTATAATTCGGCAGCCTTCGTCTATATCGACTGAACCCATCCAGCCATGCATCAAGCACGCGACCGCTTATCCCAGTCCATAACCCGCCGTCATTTTTTCGGGCGGATCTCCGACGGCATCTACGGGGTGGCTCTGGCCCACCTGCTGGCGCGGGACCTGTTCGGCGTGTCCGGCCTGCCGGATACACCCCGGCCGCCGCTCCTTGGACGCGGCGGTGTCTATGATGTCGCTCCCAGAAAGCCCCACTTCGAGCCCAAGGCCAAGTCGGTCATCCTGCTGTTCATGAATGGCGGCCCCAGTCCCATGGACCTGCTGGATCCCAAGCCGATGCTGGACAAGCATCATGGGGAGCCTTACTTCGACCAGGTGGCCGTGGATGTGCCTTCGCCTCAGCAGGCTGGAGGGTTGCTGCGCAGTCCCTTCAAGTTCGCCCAGCACGGTCAATCGGGTACCTGGATCTCCGAGGTCATGCCCCATCTGGCCCGGCGGGTGGACGACATCGCGGTCATCCGGTCCATGCACACCACCAGTCCGGCCCATCCGGCGGCGCTCTACAAGTTTCAGGGGGGGCGCATGCTGCCGGGCCTGCCGACCCTGGGGGCCTGGGTGGTCTACGGATTGGGAACCGAGAACCGGAACCTGCCTGCCTTCGTGGTGCTGGACGATCCCCAGGGCCTGCCCATTAACGGCATCGCCAACTGGCAGCCGGGGTTTCTGCCTCCCATCTACCAGGGGACGCGCTTGCGCTCGGTGGGAGATCCCTTGCTGAACCTCCGTCCCGAGGCCGAGGAGCCGACCGCCTTGGTGCAGATGGGAACCCGTCTCCGCCAGCAGCTCGACCGGATCCATCGAAGGGACCGCCCCGGCCTGCCCGAGCTGGACGCCCGTATCGCCAGCTATGAGCTGGCCGCGCGCCTGCAGTTGGAAGCCACCGATGCCCTGGATCTGTCCCGGGAGAGCCCCAGGACCCTGGAAATGTATGGCGTCGGCAGAAAGCCGGCGGTGGTGGGCCGGACTCACGTCAATCCCGGTCCGGATAACTATGGCCGTCGCTGCATCATGGCCCGGCGGCTGGTGGAGCGCGGCGTCCGCTACGTTCAGGTGTGCGTGAACGGCCAGATCTGGGACTCCCATTCCCACCTGGAGGATGACCTGAGGTCCTGTTGCGACCGAACCGATCAACCGGTGGCGGCCCTGCTGGCGGACCTGAAAGAGCGGGGATTGCTGGAAAGCACCCTGGTGATCTGGGCGGGTGAGTTTGGGCGCCATCCCATCGCCCAGATCATGCCCAAGGAGGGAGTGGCCGGCCGGGACCACAATCCCCGGGGCTTCAGCCTCTGGATGGCCGGTGGGGGAGTGAAAGCCGGAACCGTCTATGGATCGACCGATGAGTTCGGTTACCGGGCGGTCGAAAACACGGTGAGCATCGAGGACCTGCACGCCACCATCCTGCACCTGCTGGGCCTGCACCACCAAGAGCTCTTCTTCGAGCGCAGCGGCCTCAAGGAAAAGATCACCTTCAACTTCGAGCCCAGGGTCGTTCGAGAAGTCCTGGCCTGACGCGGGCTGCATGGGCTCACGCCGACCGCGACAGGCCGCCGCGAACCCTCCGCTGTCTCTACCTCTGTTTAGTCACTCACAGGGCGCCGCGTTTGCCCCCCTCCGGCTCGACTGCGGGCTGCGCCCTCTCGCCGACTCCCCCTCAAGGGGGGAGTGATGTTGCGGTTTGGACAAGGCTCCTTGCCCCAATGCTTGGCAGGATGTAAACCCTGTTTCCGGTTTATGGTGTCAAGGATGTTTGTGGTTTGCGCCCGGGTCCGGAGGCGGGGGCGAAAGCGTCGGCAGGTTCAGGATGCGGGCGGGACGCCCGCGCTCCCAGGAGGGCCAATCACTCCCCCCTGGAGGGGGAGTCGCACAAGCCGAGCCGCCAGGCGAAGGCTGATGCGGTGGGGGGGCGGACGCCGGGACGCCAGAATACACCCCGCCCTTCAAGCCAGAATTTCCTGAACGATCCTGGGTTCGTGGGTGGAGGTCAGCTTCTCGGTCAGGCCGTTGCGCTCGAAGAAGAGCTCTTGGTGGTGCAGGCCCAGCTGGTGCAGGATGGTGGCGTGCCAGTCGGCGACAGTGACGGGGTTCTCCACGGCCCGGTATCCGAAGTCGTCGGTGGCGCCGTAGACGGTTCCTCCCTTGACTCCTCCGCCGGCCATCCAGACCGTAAAGGCGTAGGGATTGTGATCCCGGCCGGCGTCCTTGCCGTCGGCAAACTGGGCGATGGGCAGACGTCCGAACTCGCCGTTCCAGATCAGCAGGGTGCTGTCCAGCAGGCCGCGCTGCTTGAGGTCGTGGATCAGGGCGGCCACGGGCTGGTCGGTCTTCTTGCAGGCTGCTCGAATGTCGTTTTCGATGTGGGTGTGCATGTCCCAGATCTGGTTGTTGATATAGATCTGCACGAAGCGCACTCCCCGCTCCACCAGGCGGCGGGCCATGATGCAGCGCCGGGCATAGGAGTCGGGTCCGCCGATGGGATGGGTCCGCCCCCGGTATTTGGACTTCACCCCCACTCCGTACATGTCCAGGGTCTGTTGGCTTTCCCGCGAGAGGTCCAGCGCATCGGTGGCCGCCAACTGCATGCGGGCCGCCAGCTCGTAGCTGGCAATGCGGGCGTCCAGCCGAGGCTGCCCCGGGCGGCCGCGTTTGTGGATATGGTCCAGCCGACGCAACAGATCCTGGCTGGCCTTGACGAACGGGCGGGGCTCCTCGACCTCGGAACGCAGATTCAGCAGGGGAGACCCGGCGGAACGCACCGGAGTCCCCTGATAGAGCGGAGGCAGAAATCCGGTCTGCCAGCCCTGTGAGCCGTTCACCGGCGGCCCCATGGGATCCTCCAGCACCACGTAGGCGGGAAGGTTCTGACTTTCGCTTCCCAGTCCGTAGGTCACCCAGGAGCCCAGGCTGGGGTGGCCCGGGAACATCTGACCCGAGTTCGCCATGAAGCAGGCGCCCCCATGATCGGGCGTGGTGGTGACCATGGAGCGGATAAAGGCCAGCTCGTCCACCTGGCTGGCCAGATGGGGCAGGACTTCCGACAGCCACATGCCCGACTGCCCGTGGCGGGCGAACTTGAAGGGACTGCGCATCAGGGCCCCGGCGTCTTCGAGGTCCTGCACGTCGGCGGCGGCCATCTTGTCCAGGTAGGGCCGGCCGTGATGCTTGTCCAGCAGGGGCTTGGGGTCGAACAGGTCCATCTGGCTGGGGCCGCCGTTCATGAAGAAGTGAATAACGGCCTTGGCCCTGGGCTCGAAATGGGGGCGGCGGGGCTTGAGGTCGTACACCCGCCCGGCGGGGGCCGCTTTTTGGCCGGTGGGCAGGGAGGCGTCAGCAAAAAGCTCCCGGTTGAACAGATAGGCCAGGGCCGCACCCGCGATTCCGTCGGTCATATTGGAGAAGAAACCGCGGCGAGAAAGCAGCTGTCCCATTGGCGATTTCCTGAGGGAATGAGGATCCATGGGGTCTACCGTGTTGGGGGGCGGCGCTGCCGGAGGCCGCACCTCCGAGGCTCGGCCGGGTCAATCGATATAAAGGAACCTTGCCGAGTTTAAAAGAGTGTGACAGAACTTGGCAAGCGCCTGTTGGGAAACTCCCTCTTCCCCAGCGCTGTCTGCACTTTTCTCCAGTTCCTCCAGCGCCTGCCGGCTGACGGTTTTCTCCTCCGGTGTCGGTGGCCGGTTGAGCACGATCCAGTAGGCTTGTTCGATCCGTCGGGCCGGGTCGCTGCCGGCCTCTCTTTGCACCCTCTCGGCCACGGAGTCCGCCAGCTGGCGCACGGTGGGGTCGTTCAGCAGGTGCAGGGCCTGGGGCACCACCGTGGATTCGACCCGCTCCAGGCAGTTGGGGGTCATTTCCGGAAAGTCGAAGGTGTCCAGGATGGTGGGGTTGCTGGCCCCCATGCGGTGGCTGGTCTGCTGGGTGATGTAGATGCTCCGGCGCCATCCCCTTCGGGTCGGTACCGAAGTGGCCAGGCCATCCTTCCGCTGCAGGACCGGATTCGGCAGACCTCCCGGGGTCTCGTCCAGGCGTTGCGAGATCAGGAAAAGGGTGTCCCGCAGGACCTCGGCATCCATGCGGCGCAAGGGCATGCGGGAGAGCCAGAGATTTTGGGAATCCAGCCGCTCCTGCAGTGGCGTCACCCTTGAGCTCTGCCGGTAGGTGGCCGAGGTCATGATCAGCCGGTGCATGGCCTTGGGACTCCACCTCTGCCGGACGAACTCCACCGCCAGCCAATCCAGGAGTTCGGGATGAGTCGGCCGAGCGCCGGTTCGGCCGAAGTTTCCCAGCGTGCTGACGATGCCCCGGCCGAAATGGTGCTTCCAGATGCGGTTGACCATGACCCGGGCCGTGAGAGGATGGTCGGGGTCCACCAGCCAGCGGGCCAGAGCCAGGCGGCGGCCGGTCTTTTGCGCTCCTTCCCAGGGGGCCGTGATAGCCAGCGGCGAAAGTCCCGGGGTCAGAACGGCCGGGACCCCCGGTTCCACCCAGCGGCCGGGGCTCATGGGATCGCCCCGCCTCAGGATGTAGGTGGGCGAAGGGCTGCCGCGATCCCACAGGGCCCGAATCAGGGGTTCGGGTCTGAGTTTGGCCCTGAGCAGCTTGACCTTCCTGGCGGTTTCCTCCGATGCCTTGCGGTAGTCCGGATCGATGTCTTCCAGGTCGCTGAATCGAATCTTCAGACCCTGTTCATACTTGCTGGCCAACTCCTTTTGGGCCGGGGTTCGATCCTCCGGTGGGGTATCCAGCATTTCGCGCAGGTCCGGCCGAAACTCCTCGGGCAGTTCGGCCAGCCTCAGGTTGATGAACCTTTCCTCCACCGGCTTGGCCTTCTGCTTGAGCGCGGCTTGCAGGGTTTCGATTTCGCCGTTGATCTTGCTGTTGTGGGCCTCGCGCCTGGATTGTTCTTCATGGAGTCGAAATGGGTTCGCCGCCGGCGTGAAGAAGGGCAGCAACCGTGTCTCCTTGGCCAGCATGGGGCGGTTGGGATCGTCGGTAATGGCCGGCGGAAGCCAGTCGTGCTCGTCGAAGGCCCCTTTGAACAGGGCGGCCAACCGGTAGTAGTCCCGCTGCGGGATGGGGTCGAACTTGTGGTTGTGGCAGCGGGCGCAGCCCATGGTCAGGCCCAACAGGCTGGAGCTGAAGATCCGGATCTGCTCGCTGATGACTTGAATGCGGTGGGACACGAAGTTGGTCAAGCGGTTGCCGGTCTCGTCGTTCACCATTCTCAGGAAACCGGTGGCGATCAGGTTGTCCATGGCTTCTCGAGTGAGGACGGCCTGCCCGGACAGGTCAACCAGCTCGTCCCCGGCCAGTTGCTCCAGCAGGAAGCGGTCGTAGGGCTTGCCGGCATTGAGCGAGCGAATGACGTAGTCCCGGTAGCGGTAGGCGTGCGCGCGGTCGGAATAGCCCACCAGGTCCAGCCAGTAGCGGCCCCAGCGCTCGCCGTAGCGGGGAGAGTCCAGCAGCCGCGCAATGAGTGCTTCGTAGGCGGCAGGATCGGGGTCGGCCAGGAACCGCCGAACCTCCTCGGGTTCCGGCGGCAGTCCGGTCAGGTCAAAGCTGGCTCGCCGGATCAGGGTGAGGCGGTCGGCTTCGGGCGAGAGGCGGAGTCCCTTTTCCTGGAGCCTGGTGGCAATGAAGGCATCCACTGGGTTGCGCAGCCGGGATGGATCGACCGAGCCGGGCAGGGGCGGTGGGGTTGTTCTTGGCGGCTGGAAGGACCAGAAGCGGCGGTCTTCGTCGCTCACAAGCGGATCGGACCCGTTTCCCTCATGCCGATCATCCCCATTCACTTCCAGGGCGCCCAGGGCGATCCAGCGGACGAGCTGCTCCAGTCCCCGGGAACTCATCGGCCTCAGGCTGGCCTCCACTTCTCTTTCACTGGGAGGCATTTCCCGGGCCCGGATCCGTTGAACGATCAGGCTCTCGTCGGGATTACCGGGCACGATTACCGGACCCGATCTCCCACCCTTCAGCATGGAGGCCTTGCTGCGCAGGTCCAGGCCCGCCTCCTGGATGCGCTGGCCGTGACAGGCGGTGCAGTGCAGCAGCATCAAAGGGATGACGTCCCGCTGGCTGACAGTCGGAAGCTGGGCTTGGGTGGCACGCGGGCGCTCCGGCGAGCTGGGGGCAGGCAGCGAGGCGATCCAGGCCCGGAGGGTGGCCACCTCCGACTGGGAAGGCTCGGTTTGTTTGTCCGGTGGCATCAGCCCCTCGTGGACCATGCGGTAGAGCGGACTCTCCTGGGGCCGGCCCGGAGCCAGGACGCTGCCCGAGGCGCTGCCCCGGAAAAGGGAAGCTTCCGTGCTCAGGTCGAGTCCGGCCAGCCGGGCTTCGGAGTTGTGGCAGCGCAGGCAATGGGTCTGCAGGATGGGAAACAGGTCGGCTTGAAACTCGGGGGGAGGGGCAGGGGAAACCTGTTCGGAAGTTCCTTCTTGGGTGGCTGCCTGCGGCGTCAGACCGGGGGAGATCAGCAGGAGGGTTGCCAGGCCGGTTGCCAGCTGTAGGGCTGAAGCGGAACTGGTCCGCCGGTTCTTCTTCCGACCGTTTCTGACCGGGAGTGTCTCCATTTCCAGCACGACCTGACGTTCCCGCTTTCAGGATTCCGCCGGATCCATCCTCACGCGGGATGCGGAATGCGGGCAATTGTTCGCAGACCCGCCCCCCAACGGGCGGAAGGTTACTTCAGGGGACGGATGCGCACGTTGCGATAGGACACCGGGCCATGGTCTCCCTGGAGCATCAAGGGGCCTCTAGCGGCCTCCGGGATGGGCATGTGGGCGCTGTTGGGGCCTTCCATCTCGACGTTTTCGTGGATGAGGTGCCCGTTGTACCGGACTTCCAGGAACCTGGCATTTTCGATTTTCTTTCCGCTCGAATCGAAGCGGGGCGCGCGGAACTTGATGTCGAAGGCCTGCCACTCCCCCGGGGGCTTGCAGGCGTTCATGCGGGGAGGAGTGCCCCCGATCCACTGGTCGTTGATTTTTCGCGCGTAGAAGCCGCCGGACATGGAGAAGACGATGTCCTCCCTGCCGTAGTCGTCCTGCACCTGTACTTCGTAGAGCCCCATCAGGAAAACACCCGAGTTGGACTTGTAGGACACGTTGAACTCGACGTGGACTTCCACGTCGCCGAACTTTTCCAGGGTGACCAGGTTTTGGGTTCTGCCGGTCTTGCCGTTGACGAAGATCCCCTTGCCGGGCTCGGCCGCAAAGAAGCGGTTTTCCTTTCCAGTCAGGCCCACCGACTTGGCCGTGTGCCAATCGTGGGGCTTGGAGGGGTCCTGGGCCTGCCAGCCCTCCAGGCTCTGGCCGTCAACCAGCGTCCGCCAGCCCTTGGAGGATGCCGAGAGCGGGTCGAATGCTCCCGGAGGGAGAAGAAGGACGAGGGCGAAACCGAGAAGGAGGAGACAGAACCTTTGCCTGATTTTCATGAATGCTCCAGGGAGGAGGGTGAGATGGATTCAACTGAACCCACTCATTCTACAACTAAAACCACCGGGGGAGCAGCCTCAAAATGGCTGCCGTGGCGCCAGGGCGCCCAAGGATTGACATTCTCAGGCGGTACCCATAGCATGGATGGCCTTGCAGGCCCTGAATGCTTCGAGCTCTCGGGAGGTTTGGTGTGAACCGCAGAAAGTTCTTGGAGGTTTCCGGCGCCGTGACCGCCTCCGGCGGGCTGGCGCTGGCGTCGCCAGCGGCCTACCTGCCGCTGAAATCGGACAAGTCGGTGAGCTACGAGGTGGGTGTCGAATACTATCGGGCTCCCATGCCGCCCATGGAGATGTGGGACGAAGATTTTGCCGCCATCAAGAGGGCCGGCTTTGACTCGGTACGTACCTTCAGTTCCTGGAACTGGATGGCTCCGGAACCGGGCAAGATCGAGCTCGGCGACTTCGACCGCATGTTCGAGCTGGCTGCCAAGCACGGCTTGAAGGTCATCTTCGACTTCACGCTGTCGACCCACATGGCCTGTCCGGACTGGATGATGCGCAAGCACCCGGACATGCGGGTGGTCTACCACACGGGAGAGGTGGCAGAGCCCTTTGCCAACTCCGCCGGCGTGCAGGGAGGCAATCGACACTGTTACGACCACCCCATGTGGAAGGTCTATGCGGAAGAGGTGCTGCGTGCGGTGGTCAACCGCTATAAGGATTCGCCGGCCATGGGGATGTGGGTGGTCTGGGACGGTCCCGGACTTCCGGGGATGGGCAGCGACGTCAACCGGCCCGGCTGGAGTTGTTACTGCGTTCACACCCGAGCCAAGTACCAACAGTGGCTGAAGCAGCGCTTCACCCTGGAGCAGTTGAGCCAGCGCCTGGGGATGCGATACCGGACCTGGGAGGATGTGGCGGCCCCCCAGTCCAAGAACCTGCTCATGGCCATGCTGCTGTTCCGGCAGTTTCTCTATGAGAACGTGGCCCAGATCCTGAAATGGCAGGTGGAGATTGTGCGCAGCCTGGATCCCAAGCACGAGCTCCACAGCCACGGCTTCCGCTACCCCAACCCGCTCGACGAGCGCTGCGCCCAGGAGTGCGACAGTTGGGGCTTCGCGTCCCACAGCACCAACCTGTTCGCCAGCGAGGATCCCTATCAGTACAGCAACATCGCCTATGCCAGCCAGTGGTCGCGGGCGGTGGGGAAGAACCGCCAGTGGTGGTACACCGAGATCTATTCGGGGTTCTACCACGGCGGCGTGACCTATCGGAAGCAGACATTGCCCGAGGACCTGGCCATGTGTTTGTGGATGGGCCTGATCTATGGCGCCAAGGGAGCCATCTTCTGGCAGTACCGTCCCGAATATGGAACCCACGAGGCGCCGGGTCTCAATCTGGTGACCATGAGCGGCAAGCCCCTGCCGCAGCTCAAGGCCATCGAGAAGGCCATTGGGTCCATTCGGTCCATGGAGTCCCACCTGCCGCTGAAGATCCCGCAGGCGGAGGTGGCCATAGCCTACGACAGCGACAACGCCATCGTCATGGAGATGGAGAATGCCAAGGGGCAGCAGTTGCGCTTCATCCGCGGCATTCACCGCAGTCTGTGGGAGAACAACATTCCGGTGGACCTGGTGACCACCCGAATGGACTGGTCAGGATACAAGCTGGTGTTCCTGCCCACTCTGATGTTGCTGACCCAGGCGACCATTGACAAGATCCGCCAGGTCCGGCGGGACCATCCGGAGATCCACCTGTTTGCCGACGGGATCCTGGGGACCAACGCGCCCACCGGAAGGTTCAGCTACGATCCTCCCGAAGGTCTGACTGATTTGCTGGGGGTCCAGGTGCTGGACTACTCCCGCATCGACGCCCTGGACCTCCGAGAGGGCCGGAGCGTGATCGATACCGATTACGGCGATTTCACGCTCAAGAACGCCTGTAACTATGCGAGCCTTTCTCCTCAGGGAAAGACACGGGCCATTGCCCGCTACGGCGAAGAGGTCGTCGGCGTACAGACCGCCGACGGGCGCTTCACCTATCTGACGGTTCCCATCGGAGCCGCCTTCGGAGGGCTTCCCGAAGCCGTTCTCAAGGACCTGCCTGCCGGGCATGCCCTGGACGGCGTCGCCCCCATGGCCTTGCTGGAACCCTTTCTGGAGGCGGCCGGGGTGCGCAGGCCCCTGTCGACCCAGGGGAGCAAGGTGATCGCCTTGACCCGGGAGTCGCCGGCCGGCGGCAGCCTGGTGTTTGTCCTCAACCTGGAAGCCTCGGCGGCCCGGGTGCGCCTGACGCTGGCGGATAAGCCGGGCAGGGCTGAGGACCTTCTCCAAAAAAGCCAATTGAGTGTGACCGACGGAGCGTTCTCGCTTCAGATCCCGCCACGCAGCTTGAAGGTGGTGCATTGCCAGGCGTGAGACCGCCGGCGGTTCCGTCTTGAGCAGCCGGCTGGCCGGAGTGCCCTTTCGAGCCATCCATCAGGAGGATTCATCCATGTTCAAGGTAGAGTTCGGGGTTGTGCACCGCGGGTGCCTGGTGAACCAGTTGTCCCGGGCAATCCCCAGCGTGAGATTCATCTGCCCGGGCGGTTTTATTCTGGGGCCCACCTCGGCTGAAGAGATCCTGGTCCTGGACAATCCCAGCGACCGGGAACTTCAGGCCGTGCTGGACCACCTGGAACAGGCTTCCGGAATCGCTGAGTGCAGCCTGCTGGAACGATCGGGCGGCAAGGCCTTCGTTCGCATCCTGACTTCCGCCAGCCCCGGGCAGGGGTACTGCTCGGAGGTGGTCGCCAATAACCACGGCTTCCGCATCGGCATGGAAATCCAGCAGGGGGGCCTTGAGAAATGGAAGGTCGGCTGCTTTGAACGCGCCAACGCCAAGCAGTTGCTGGAGGATCTGGCCAAGCTGGGCGAGGTGAAATCGCAATCCATCAGTGAAGTGAGCTGGCAGGAGCTGCTCGGGCAGGGTCCGGCGTGAGAGTTGTCTACTCGAAGAAAGAACCCATCGACCGTAGCGATCCCGGACTGGAGGCTCTGAGGCTGGTCAATCGGCGAAAAGGGGCCCGGCACATGACCGCCGGAGTGGCCACCTTCTCTCCCGGCTCGGCGGTGTTCCTGCATACCCACCCCTGCGAAGAGACAGTCATCATTCTGGAGGGCAGGGCAACGGCTGAGGTCGACGGCAAGATCTTTCAACTCGGCAAGTATGACGCCACCATTGTGCCGCCGCTGGTGCCTCACTGCTTTCGCAACCAGAGCCGACAGCCCATGGTGATCGCCTATTTCTATCCCGACGTGGAGGTGAGCCGGGACCCGGTGAATAGTGGTCAGTGAATAGTGGATAGTGATCAGCGATTCAATCGGTAAAGGTAAAAAGAGTTATCCACGAAGGGCCACGAAGGACGACGAAGGGCCACGAAGAAAGATACTAACGGAAAAAGATATCCACCAAGGGGAACGACGAACCACGAATGGACACGAATGAACACCAATGAGCTGAATGGTGAGTTGTTGACTAGGTGGGGGTGGCAACCGAAATTGAGGAAGTAATCTACGAAGGACACGAAGTGATACTAAAGTAGCAAAATTGCAGAAGCACTTGGGTGTCGCTTGTCGTAGAGGGAAGTCCATCTGCATTCGTGCCTATTCGTGTTCATTCGTGGTTCGTCTTCATTAGAGATCGGCTGTTTCATTCTCGTATGATCCGCACGGCAAGGCGGCGCCAGGCTCGCGGGCAAACGGGAGCTTCCCAAAGGGTTCAGGCCGGCGTTCAGAGAAGTCGCCCGTTGGATTCCCCCACTGCACCATCGGGACGACACCACCCGGGAGCGCGGGCGTCCCGCCCGCATTCTCTCCCTTTGCGTCCCGCTCGGTTTCCCTGCGGTGCGGCAAGCAGCCTGCCCGCGGGAACCGCATCGGCCAAGCCGAAGCAGGGTCAGGACGCCGTTGCCGGTTGACCCGAGTGGACGAGATGGCCGAGTCTATGCCAGGTATCGTGCGGGCGAGACGCCCGCGTTCCCGGGTGGGCTTCGTCCCATGACGTCGTCGCACCAGAGGAGGTCCATCGGTCTTCGTGTCCATTGGTGTTCATTCGTGGTTCGCCTTTTTTGGCGGTCTGTTGTTTCACCCTCGTATGGTCCGCACGGCTAGGCGGGGGCGGGGCTAACCACTGATCACTATCCATTAGTCACCAGTCTGGAATTGCGGAGTGAGGTTTTGCCATGAATCGAAGACAGTTGCTGCAGAGCCTTACCGTGGCTTCGGGGTTGACGGCCAGTGTGGCGGCCTGCCGGAACCAGCCGGGAGGTCTGGCGGGATCCGCGGGCGGCGCCGGCTCCGGTTCCACCGAACCGGTCTGTTACAGCTCCGACTGGAAGCGAACCCAGCCGGACCTGGTGCTCTACCTGCCCGAGGAGCCCCCCTACGCGTCCGAGGCCAACGACGTTGCCGGCTATTCCTTGAGATGTGACCGCGTGAACCCTCGCTGTCCGGGGGCATCGGTCGAGCGACCTCCGCTATCGCGAAGGATTGTCCAAGGCGCGATGCATTAATGTCAGAAGCCTTAATTTCAGCCAGTTCGAGCTAGAGGGAATCACTCGATGACATCCACACGATTTTCCACCACCAGATTGAGCCGGCGCGGTTTTTTGGCCGGGCCAGTAGCGGCCACGGTCCTGGCGCTTCAGGGACGGGGCCGAACGGCCGCGGCCCCAGTGCCTATGGGACCCGACGCCCGGGCCGGCGTCGACCGGATCTACCGCAAGCTCAGGGGCCCGGTGGTGCCCATCAACATCCCCCTGGCCAAAGACTACTCGGTGGACTACGGCAATCTCAGGTCCTACGTGGACTTTCTCTGCGAGAACCAGGCGCCGGTCATCTTCTTCACCCATGGCAGCAGCGAGTTCAGAAGCATGAGCGAGCATGAGATCGAGAAACTGTGCCGCACCGCGGCCGAGCAAGCTCGCGGGCGGGCCTTGGTGATTGGAGGAACCGGGAAGTGGTGGACCGGCAAGAGCATCGACTTCATCCGGCGCCTGGAGGACTCCGGGGTGGATGGGATCAACCTGCACCTCTTCACCAAGAAGCCGGAGGAGGTCTACGCCGCTTTTGCCGAAGTCTCCAGCCGGACCCGGCTGCCCCTGCTGGGATACGACGAGGATTATTCTCCCGATCTGGTGGCCCGCTTGTCCACCATCCCCGGGGTGTGCGGGCTGAAGAGCCATGACGCGCTCTATCGCTATCACGACTTCATCCGGGCGGTTAAGGATAAGAAATTTGTGGTCATTGGCGGAGGACAGATGCGTAATTTCCTGTATGGATACCTGATCGGCTCTCAAGGGTACCTCTGCGCCTATGCTCCCTTTGCCCCGGCAATCGCCTTCCGTTTCTATCGGGCCCTGGAACGCAACGATCTGGATGAAGCTCGCCAGGTCATGTTCGAGTATGAAGATCCGCTCATGAAAGTGGCCAGGGCCCTCGGCTGGTCCCAGACCATCAAGAGCATTCTGCAGATCAAGGGGCTCTTCCACACCAATCTGTGGAGGCCGCCCGTCCCCTCCCACGGACCCGAGCAGAAAAAACAACTGCGGGAGTTTCTGGTCAAAAAGGGCCTCTTGTAGCAGCGGTGAGCGATGCTGGCGGCTATTGATGCCTGCATAAAATATGTCCCATGGCGTCGGCAGAAGGTGGGGATGAGACCTGCCGGAAGCCCTCTAGCGCTGGAACGACGACGCCACCGCGCTGCTGATAGTCACTCACGGGGCGCCGCGATTGCCCCCCTCCGGCTCGACTGCGGGCTCCGCCCTCTCGCCGACTCCCCCTCAACGGGGGAGTGATACTGGAGCGCCTTATGCAAGCCTCATGCGGAGGGGGGTGGACGCCGGGTCGCCAGGCTGCGGCGCGCGGCCGCTACAGGTCGCTTCAGAACCGCCCTGGTCAACTGAATCTTTTGTGTGACACGGTCCGCTTTCTCCAAGTCTGAAATAGGACACTACTTGTGCAGGCCTCCTCCAGCAGCGCCGGCCCTTCGTTGCCTCCGGCCATCCATCGAGTTTATGATTGAGGCGCGGACAGTCTCGCCTGCCAAGCCCCGAAACCACCGGTGCCAGTTGTGACCCTGCCGACCGATCGCCGCACCTTCCTGAAATCCTCGGCCCTGATCGCGGGAGCTTCCGCGGTGCCCGCCGGACGAATGGCCGCGTCCCTGAAAACTCCTGCCGAGCCCGCCGCTGCAGCCGAGCTGAGAGTCAGGCTGCTGGAGTGCCTGGGCGGAGACTGGCCCGAGCCCTGTGAGCTGGAGCCCAAGGTGATACGGGAAGAGCAGCGGAAGGGTTACCGCTTGCTTTGGATCGATTACGCGGTGGAACCCGGCGATCGGGTGCCGGCCATCCTGTTGATCCCGGACGGAGTCACCCCTGGGTCGCCGGCGGCCGGGGTGGCACTCTGGCACCAGCATGCGGGAAAGTGGCATTTGGGAAAGACCGAGCCCGCCGGCCTGGCCGGCGATCGGATGCACCATACCGGAGTGGCCCTGGTTCGGTTGGGATACGTCGTGCTCTGTCCCGATGCCCTTTGCTTCGAACAGCGCCGGGACCCGGAGGGCAGGTTGAAGGGTGGCGACTATGAGCGATTCGAGTTCCTGCGTCAGGTCGTGCAGGGGCGCTGCATGGCCTGGAAGAATATTCTGGATATGAGGCGGGCCGTCGACTACCTGGGCACCCGCCCGGAGGTCGACCCCAGGCGCCTGGGTTGTTACGGCCACTCGATGGGGTCGACCCACACCTGGCTGGTAGGGCCCTGGGAGCCCCGTTTGAAATGTCTGGTCGGCAACTGTTGCCTGCCGACCTACCGGGCGATTCACCGCCACAAGCTGCTCCACTGCTTTCCCAACTTCATCCCCGGCTTTCACCGCCATGGAGATACGCCCGATATCGCCGGCCTGATTGCCCCCAGGGCGCTGCATCTGAACTTTGGCGAGAAGGACGCCAGCTCTCCCATCGGGGAGGTGCGGCGCGGTATGGAGCGCATCGGCGAAGCCTACGCCCGGGCCCAGGCCGCCGACCGGTTCACCTGGTTCATCGAACCCGGCGCCGGCCACGTGTTGTCGGAGAAGATGTGGCGGCGGGTTCGGGAGACGTTTCGCAAATACCTGTCGTGACGGCCGGCGGCTCCGGCGGGCCGAGGGCGAACAAGCGGAGGCGAGAGGGGAGGAGACCGGATGAGTTTGCAGCAGCGCATCGGAGACCGGGAAAGGAAGTATGTTCTGGAGGTTCTGCAGGGCCAGTTTCGGAAGTCGGACAGCGCGGCCGGCACTCGCCTGGAGCAGGTTTTCGCCGATACCATCGGCGTGCGTTTTGCCATCGGCTTCGTCAACGGGACCGCCACCATGCACAGTGCGCTGGCGGCCATGGGGATCGGACCGGGGGATGAGGTCATCGTGCCCCCGTTGACCATGGCCTCCACCTCCATGGCGGTGGTTCACTGCCAGGCCTCCCCGGTCTTTGCCGACGTGGATTCCGAAACCTGGAACATCGATCCCCGGTCGGTCGAAGCCTGCATCGGTCCCAGGACCAAAGCCATCCTGCCGGTCGCCCTCTACGGACTTCCGCCCGATATGCCAGCCCTCATGCGGATTGCCGAACGGCACGAACTCCAGGTGCTGGAGGACGATGCCCAGTGTTTCCTGGGATCCATCCATGGAAAGCTGGTGGGCGGCATCGCCCACGCCAGCAGCTTCAGCTTTCAGAGCACCAAGCACGTGACCTGTGGCGAGGGGGGCATGGTCACCACCGACGACGAGGGGTTGGCGGAGCGGATTCGCCGTTTCAGCAACCTGGGATACGGCACCGTGGGGGCCAAGCCGGGCGCCGGGGTGATCTCCAAGGAGGTGATTCAAAATCCCGCTTACCTGCGGCATCAACAGGTAGGCTGGAACTACCGCATGTCGGAGCTGTGCGCGGCCGTGGCCCTGGCCCAGGTGGAGCGCCTGGAGGAACTGGTGGATCGCAGGATTCGGGTGGCCGAGCTCTACCGGCAGGCCCTGGATGGTTGTGGCTGGCTGGCGCCTCAGAAGGTGCCGCCCGGGTTCAAGCACGCCTATTGGACCTACGTCCTGAGCCTGGATAACGGCGGCGCCTTTACCTGGGAAGCCTTTCGCAAGAAGTACCTGGAGCTGGGTGGAGATCCCATGTACGGGTGCTGGCAGGTGACTTATCTGGAGCCGGCCTTCCTCCGGCGGAAGTTCTCCTCCGACCAGCGGCAGGACTACTGCCAATCCCTCTGCCCGGTGGCCGAAAGTGTGCAGCCCCGGCTGTTTCAGTTCAAGACCAACTATTTCGACGAGGAGCGGGCCCAACGCCAGGCCGAGGCCTTGAACGGCGCTATACGATTCTTTGACCGTAGGGGTTGACAGTGGGCAGGGTCTGGGTTCCGTCCCGACGACCCGGCCGGGAAGGGCTGGCCTGCTGAGGGCGCGGACTCATGGTCAGCAATCTTCCAGCCGAAAAAGGCACGGGTTTTTCGGAAACCCGTGCCCGGAAGGATGCGTCATACTAGGGGAAATCGATCTTTCAGGCAGGTTCCTTTCATGTGGCTGCGGTGGTTGCTAAGCGGGTGTTTGGCGGGTTGTTTGCCGGCCGGGTGGTTGTCGGCGGAGACCGATTTCCAGCGGTTCCAGCCGCAACCCCTGGAAATACGGAACCATCCCCTGGAGATTCAAAACAACACCGACCACCCTTACCGGTTTGTGCTTTCCCTCCTGGGAGTACATCGAGCAGAGTTCGTTCCCCTGCTGGCCGTCGTTCTGGATCCCGAGGACTCCACCCCTCACCAGTGGATTGCGGTCTGGAACTTGAGCAGCAGCTCCCCCGGCGTCATTCAGCGAGTGAAGGCGGCGCTGGCGTTTCCCTGGTGGTCTCCTCGGGGCGGCTCGGGAAGAGCCGTAGAGCCGATCCGAAGACTGCCCAAACCGGTCCTGACGGCCCACGGCCGCAAGTCCGGGGCCAAGGGCCGCTTTGCCTGGGCGGCCGCCAGGACGGTGTCGGACTTCGTCAGCTTCTTCAGTCCGGGCCGTTTTGCGCTGGAGACCTACCGCGACCATCGCAACGATCTGGATGAACGACAATTCCATCAACTCTACGCTCTCCTGTTGCTCTATGAAGAGGCGGCGGCCCTGAATCCTTCCGCCCGGAATCTGGGGCTGCGAGCCATCATGGATTTGAAATATACGGCCCTGATCAACCGCGAGGCACTGGGCATCGTGGCCAGCAATCGCTCCGACTACTGGGTGGTGGACAACTTCGAGAGCCGCATGCGGGAAAAAATGGGCAAGGCGGCCGCCTATCTTCACAGCCGGGCCACGCTCCACAACCTGCGTTTCCAGGAGATTCACTTCGGGCTGGATGGCCGTTGGCCGCTCTATCGGACCGCGGTCCTGTCGATTTGCAAGGCGGATCTGCCTGCCCAGCCGCGGCCCTGGCCCAAAAACAATCCGTTCGACCTGGGCTACAATCCCTTCGAGCATCCTCGGATCCGGGCGCGAATGGACGAAATTCCCGACGACGAGATCCCGCTGGCCTACTATGTTCTCATCAGCGATTTCAGGTTGCGTCCGGTGATCGTGCTGGACTTCTTCAACCCCGGCAACCCCGGCCGCAGGCAGGACACGGCCGTGCTCCGCAATGCGGCTGAGAATCTGCTTTCCGTCTACGGCCTGCCCCTGCCCCTTCAAGCCCTTCGCTACATCGGCAGTTGGAGCCTCAACAGGAAAGACGTGACCTTTTTCAGTACCCGATCGGTCTCCTCGGGGATCGAGTCGGCCAAGCTATTCGCCCGCATGGGTTGGCATTTCGACGAGGATACCAATCGGCTCCTGCTCAGGATGCTGGATCGGCGCACCTCCAATCCTCTGGCCGATTCGTTCGCCCGCCAGGATGAGAATGCCAAGGCCCGGCATGAGGTGATCACCCGAAACGCTTCCGAACGGCTGCGCCTCTTCATTCGAAGGATCTACGAGTACGGGATTCGGGACAGGCTGGATCTGGGCCGACGGTCGATCTCCTCCGAAGACATCGCCCGCTTCCGGCAGCAACGGGCGCTGGACCGAGCCCTGGAGGTGATTCGCCGGTTCAATCGGCAGCCCCACTTGAACGGGGTGGCCTGGTCCCGCCTGTCCCAGGCCTGGGACAGGCTTTCCGCCGACGATCCGCACAGGGACCGGCCCGAGTCCCGCCGGTTCCTGCAGAATCTGAAACGGCTTTATCCTCGCGCGGTGCCGGAAGGATATCGGAGTCAGGTTGCGGGCTGGATTTTCCCCTCCGGGCCCGCGGCTCAATCCTCGGCGTTCCCCGCCAAGACAACTCCTTGATTAGCGACTCAGTTTCAACCTTCGGAACCATGGCGAAGTCCTTCTTGCGAAAAAGTGCCTGCCTGCTGGCCGCCATCGGCTTGACTGCCTGCGTCCTTTGCAAGCGAGCCATGGCCGAGCCAGGCTCCCGAGAGCCACGCGCCAGAGTCATTCTGCTCAAGGTTGACGGACTGTCGGGTCTCCTGATCGAGGCGGCTCTGGCCCCGGAGTCGCAAGCCGTTCTGCGGCTGCCGTTTCCGGGGCGCTTCCGGGAAGATTACCGGGCGATGCAGATCCTGCTGGACCGGGAAGAGCTGCTGCCCAACATGAAGGAGTACTTCGTCCGGCAGGGAGTACGTGCCGGGACTATCTTCACAGGGACGTTGCCGCTTTCGGCCCCGGTCTGGGCTCAGATCGATTCGGGACAGCCCAGCATCATCAAGAGCAACTATTACTTCAACCGCGCCAGCGGCGTCTCCAAGGTTTACCTGAACGGCCTGCTCGATTCGGCAGGCAAGCTGATCAGGGGCAGCGGTCGGACCCAAGCTCTTTGGGAGCTGGATCTGCTGGGGATCCCCATTCTGCCGGACGCGTTTCCGCCGGAAAGGGTCTGGAGTTCCCTGCAGACCTTGAGCCGCAAGCGGTCGGCCATTCAACTGGGGGCCATGGGCAAATTCCTGGTCCGGGCGGGCGAGCGGGAGTTCAGGCCGGGGGCGGTAATTCACCAGCACCTCTCCCATCTGGTGGCCTATCCCGATCATGTCGAGCGCCTGGATGAAAGTTTGTCGCAAACCCTGGCCAAGTGGCTCAAGTGGCGGGCCGAGGGAGATTCCTCCGAGACTCTCGACTTTATCACGGCGCTGTTTGTCACCCTCGATCACCGATTGCATCTCGACAGCTCCTACCGGTCGGTCCTGCACCTGTTGGTGAAGCTGGATGACTGGTTTGGCGAGGTCATGGGGGCGGTCGAGCAGACGGCTCGCCGGGACCGGACCCTGGTCGCCATGGCCTCCGACCACGGGATGAACCTCTATCCGGTCCACATCAACTACGGGTTTCCCATCAACCCCTGGTTGCGCAGGCCGGAGTTTGGCGGCCACACCGTGTTGTCTCCGGAAGTGGAGGATTCCGATCACGCCTTGACTCGACCGATCCCGGGGGTGGACTTCGCCAGGGTTTACGAAAGCCCGGCATCCCCCTACGGCGAGGCCGTGCCCTTTGGGTCCAAGGGGTATTTCACCGCCTTTGCCGCCAATATGGGGAATCCAAGATTCGATCTGTTTCTGCGCCATTCCGATTTGAACCGACTCCACCTGCTCCTGCTGGAGTCGCTGCGCTGGCGAAACGATTCCGGGAAGCTGGGTCGAGTGTTTGAGGTCTTTCGGCCGGTTTTCCAGAGGGCTCGCCCCTGGCTTGAAGCGGATGCGGACTCCCTGCGGCAGGCCGCGGTCGTTTTTGAGGAGTGGTCGCAGCGTCATCTTGCGGCCGGGATGCCGTCGGCCAGAGATGCGGGCGCACGACTGGCTTCCGAGTCAAGGCTCTATCGCAGTCAGGCCGCCATCCTGCGGCGATTGCTGGCCGTACCGCTGGAGGAAAGGGAATGGCGCCGTTTCATCCGGTCGGGTTTTAAAGTGGATGGGGTGATCCCCAGAGGATATTTCGGCCCGCCCAACAGCCTGGAACAACTTGGCCGGTACACCGTCGGCTGGGCCAAACCGGCCGCCGAGCGCTGGTTGCAGTCCGGTGAGGCGCCCTTTCGCACCCTCGACTACCCGAAACATATGGCCGGCTATCAGGCGCCCAATCCGGATGCCTATGGGAATCGCTACCCCTTCAACTTTTTTGTTGCCCGGATACCGTTGGAGGATCTGACGGGCTGGAAGGGGCCGCCACTCAGGCAGGCGCTGTGGCTGCTGGCCTCGGAAAATCGCGGCCAGGCAGTCCTCCTGGAATCCAACCACGGGACCCTCTGGTATGCGCCCCTCGAGAATCGCGGGGAGCTGGGGAGGCTTGATCGGTTAGGAGCTCCGGGGACCAGGGATCCTCTTGGATACCCTGCCGGGTTGTGGGCGCGCTGGCTCCACCCGCGCCGGTGGGCTCTGGAGACGTCCAGGCTGGAAACCAGCCTGGTGCCGGTGATCCTGGCCGACCTGTTTCGCTCGAACTTCCAGGATTATTTGAGGGGCGGGAGTCGTGCTGGCGTTCTGATGCCGCTGCATGGGCCCGGCCGGAAGGAAGACCTGACGAGAGCACTCCGGTTCCGCTTCAATCAGACCGTCCCCGATTTTCGCGTCTGGATGCGGCACGGTTGGAACGTCAACTCCATGGGCCAGCAGCCGGCGGGCAGCCACGGCGGCTTCCTGCCCTTGGAGACTCAGACCGTCTTCATGGTCTGGGGAGGAGACGAGCTGCGCCTCCAGCGGGGCCGGAAACTTTCCGGCGCCTTCCTCACCCTGGACATCGCTCCCACCCTGATGGAAGCCATCGGAAGGCTCGACCCTGCCAGCGGCCGGGTCCTTCCCGATCCGGACCACCCCTCGGCGCCCGAGTTCCCACCCTTTCCCGGGCGGGTCATACCCATTCGACGCCCGTCCCCGGACCCCTGAGAAGGACGGGCTACCGGGCGGAAACAACCTGCACCCAGAGGGCACGGTGATCCGAGAACCCGATCTTTTGGACCCGCCGGGCCTGCGCCCTCAGCTTCCTGAGGAAGATCCAGTCCAGTTTCAGCGGAGCCCAGGCATGGGTGCGTCCGGTTTGGGTGAAGGGTGTCGAGTATCCGCAAGCCTTCAACCTGGCCAACACGGGTCGGACCTGGCGATGGAGGAAGGGCAGGGGAAGCAGGTTTTCAACCCAGAGAAAGTCCTGGGTATTGAAGTCGCCGGCTATCAGAGAGGCTTCGGGGAGTTTTGAGACGGCCTCGAGCACGGGCTGAAGCTGCTGCCAGCGCTGCCTCAGATTGATGCGGGTGTCCAGATGGAGATTGACGACGCCGATGGCGCCCAGGGGTGTGGCAGCGGTGGCGGTCAAGGCGATGCGGCAGCGGTTGTTGACCTTGAGGGTAAACCGGGGCAGATAGACGACTTCGGGGTCCTGCAGTGGGTAGCGACTGAGAATTGCCAGCCCTTGAGCACCGTTTTTGCCGACTCGCTGAGCCGGAGCGAACAGATAGTCATAGCCGAGGTGCTGGGCCAGTCGGTCGATCAAAAGGGAGTCCCGGTCAGGATAGTGCTCTACTTCCTGGAAAAAGAACAGATCGGACTGGAGGAGCTGGCGCCGGTCCAGTTCCCGTAGAATATTCGGGAAGGAAGTCTCCGTAGCCAGGTTCAGAGTGGCGGCCGTCAGACTGGCGCCTGGGGAGTCGACCGGCTGGTGGAGCCTGCCGAATCTGGGAGCGACTTCCAGGCACACCGGCCGGGTTCCACCGTCGGCTGCCATGGCGAGCGCCAGAAGGGACAGGAGAACCGGCAGCGAGCCCTTGGCCGTGGACTGGAGGCAGCCGTTGGAGTAGAGGATCTGGAACCTCGGAATCCAGTTCATAAGTATAGCCACTTGCAGGAGCTGGCGACCTCGCGTCGAGCATCGAAGTCATGCAAGTGGTCGCTTATTGAGAATACACTACGGTCCCGGCGGTGGTCTTGTGGAATGAAGCCATCCGGCCGGATTGAAGGACCCCTCGGGGATTATCGCCGGCCTATGGTGCGACGGTGGGTTCCGAAGACTTGGGAAGAGTTATTGCGGGGAGTTTGACAGCTGAAGGCGACAAAAGAGGGGGCGGTTACACGATATTGTCACACGGAAAATGTTCCCTCACACAGTCACTGATATTGAACAATCTTATCACTTGCTTCACGTGACCGATTTCGACGTCGTATTTCTTGCGTCGTCCGTGTGGGCCGCGAGGTAGAACGGCCATTTTCCCATCGAAATAGACGAACCGCTTATGGGTTGTATCCTTTGTTGTGTAACCTGGTGCACAGCGGTCGAGTCTTTCCGAAATCTTCCGGGAAGAAACCTGACCGCTTGAAACCATCAGGCTGCCAAAGCTTTGACGGCTTCCGAGTCCGACAAGGAGTTCATGGAAGGATTGGCATCTACTTGCGGTCGGGGTCGGTCTGAAGCAATGCAGGTGACCTTGACATTACATTCGTGCTCTGCAGGCTTTTTCACCAACCAATCGGAATCGATTTCCCCATTCCTGACCCGGGCCACTGCTTCTTGCCAATCCTTATCGGTGGCTTCACAAGTGCTCCGATAGAAAATCTCAACCTGGTTCTTGAACGTATTGAAGTCAGTGCTTTCCTCTGCCAGGTCGATTAAAACGGTGCGATAGGACGCACGGAATGCTTCAGCCGCCTCTTTTTGACCGACGCCCTTTGCCGCAAGCCCCCCCCCGGGTTCACTCCGTAAATCCAAATATCTTCGTCTGTTCCTTTGTCCTCTATCAGGAATCGGCCACTCGCCTCAACGTGGGCGACAACTCCGGCTCCAATGATCACATCGCGATAGGTGAACAAGACGGGGTAGTGAGTTGTAGTGATCATCGCTCGGCCCCCTTACGAATACTCGGATCAAAACTCCGGGAACTTGTATTTATTGCCGAAACAGGTTCCCTTTAGGACAGGGTGCCCCAATACCTGCAATTCAGTTGCCATCCGGCAGATAGGCGGCAAGCTGCCCTTTTTTGCACCTCCGGCATGTGCAGGCAAGCAAGATCGGTATTGCATTCCAGCGGTGAATTTCGTGACGGTTCACCCGCCCCGAAGTACCCGCTTCTTCCTCCATGATAGCGGTAGTGCACCTCAGCGGCAACACTGGCCCTCTACCTGTCACCTGGGCGGCCCCCCTAGCGATTTTTCTTTAAGACTCGAATAAGTCCGGCCCCCGCCCTGCCGGGCGGATCATACGAGAGTGAAACAACAATTCTTCATGGCCTGTCGGGAACAAGGGCCATGTCGTGCTAAACCGGTTTTCTACTTGTTGAACATGGATGCACAGGATAGACAGGATAAACAGCACGAGACGCTGCGCCACAGGAAGCAGATCCGCTCGATGATCGGGTGTGTGTTGGAAGTGATCCATGAGCCTGGGAGCGGTTTTTGGGAAATCTGTGTTGGGACAGAGGCGATGGGTGAACTCATGACGGTGGAATCTCTCGCCAAATAATCCTGTGCATCCTGTGCATCCATGTCAATAAACCAACTACCCATGCTTGACTTTGAGCCGGTTGCCCGCCACCCGGCGCAAGGTGTTGTTTCAGGCAAGTAGGGCCCCCGCCCTGCCGTGCGGATCATCCGAGGGTGAAACAGGGGTGATTCAGGCACGTTGTCAATTCCTCTCCAACCCCTGTTTTTTCAATCTCTTGAACTGGTTTTGCGTCACGAGAACCCAGATTTGTTTCAGGTAAGTTGGGCCCCCGCCCCCCACGACGGGGCGGATCATCCGAGGGTGAAACAATCAGAAATCGATCATCCCTTCGCGACCTTGGCATCCCGTCGCGGCTGACCTCAACGCCTTAGTGGCCCTTCGTCGTTCTTCGTGGCCCTTCGTGGATAACTCTTTTTTCTTTGTTTCAGGCGATCGGGTGTTTGAGACAGACTGTCTTTGCACGATGTACCCCGCGACCCGGTGAGAAAGGCGGGCTAGGGCCAGGGGCGTCCGGCATCCGTGGCTTGGATCATCCGCTGCAGCCTGTCGGCGATATAGCGGGTACCGATGGCAATCAGCTTCTCCCCTTTTTCCGCACTGGCCAGCAAGGCCTGCTCCTGACGGGCGCGGTCTCTGGGGTTTTCGGGATTGGTGGTCCGCTGGGAATCGAAGGGTTCCATATACTCCCAAACCTTGGGCGGCATGTCCGATTCGTAGTTCAGACCAGCCTGGTCGTACTCCTCCAGGGTGACGAAACGCACCCGGTCCGGATAGGCGGCCATGACGATCGAGGTTTCGTTTTCGGAGGCGTGGCTGTGGCCCGTCTGGCGGGCCAGTGTGTCCAGCTTTCCTTCCAGCTTCTGGCGGTAGGAGGTCAGGAAGGTAGCCAGCTCCTCCTCCTTGTAACCTTCCCCGTAGGAGACGGCGTCCAGGGTGATGCCCAGTTTTTGGCGCCACTCGGGGACCGCCCGTTGCAGCAGGCCATGGTTCCCCCCGTGGCCGTTGACCACCAGGATGGTGCCGATGCCGTGAGCGGTGAGACTTTCGATCACGTCGAAGACGTAAGCCAGAAAGGTTTCCTTGCGCAGGGTGAGGGTTCCCTTGCGGGCCATGTGATAGGGAGAGTATCCGACCGGGCAGGGGGTGGAAACCGTCACCTGAGGGTAAAGCTGGAGGGCGACCTGTTGAGCGAAGAGGGTGGCGCAGGCGGCGTCGGTGATCAGCGCCAGATGTTCGTTGTGCTGCTCGGTGGAGCCGGTGGGAACAATGGCGGCCTTGAGCTCCCCGCTCTGGAGGGCTTCCCGAACCTCCTTGCGGGTTCGTTCCCACAGCAGAACCTTCTGGGGATGGACAAAGCCCGAGGAAGAGCCGGCCATGGAGGAGGCGATCAGGGGAACGGAACGGGAATCGGAAGCTGCGGCCGGTGAGGAGGTGGAGGATCCCAGGATGGACCCGGCAGCCCCGGCGGCGCCCAGGGATTGCAGGAACCTTCGACGAGAGAATCCGGCTTGCATCGGACAAGCTCCTTTCTTTCCCCAAACCTTCAGTGGGTCGTATGGGACTTGGCTCCGGGGAAACCGGAAGAAGGGTGATTCAGGCAAGTCCGGCCCCCGCCCTGCCGGGCGGATCATACGGGAGCAAAACTATCAGAAATCGACCATTCCTTCGCGACCTTGGTATCCCGTCGCGGTTAACCTCAACGCCTTAGTGGCCCTTCGTCGTTCTTCGTGGCCCTTCGTGGATAACTCTTTTTCTTTTGTCTTTTTTCATTTGTTTCAGACAAGCCTACCGCTTGAAAAAGAAGTCCTCTGCGGTCTTGATCAGGATCTGTTCCTTGTCCGCCGGGCTGAGAAAGTCGGCATGGTCCCGGATGAGGGCCACTGCCGGTTCGATCCCGTGCGGCGGGTCGGGCAATGGATGCCTGGAGGGGCGGTCGGGGGGGAAAGGCGCGTCGCTTTCCCACATGCATCGTTCCGGACCGAAGGCCGCCACCACCCGCTGGATCAGAGGCAGCAGGCTGCGATAGGGCGGGGTTCTGCCTCTGCCGTAGACGGCTCCCACTTTCATCATGACCCGCTTGTGTTCGGCCATGCGCAGCAGGGCGGTGACTTCCTCCTCCGGGGAGCCCTCGTAAACCCCGGCCAGGTGGTCCAGTATGACGGGAGTTTCCGGGTAGCGGCCGCACATGCGGTCGATTTCGGGGAGATCCCGGGGACCCATCAGGAAGCTCAGGGCCAGGTTGTGGTCGGCCCCCGCCTGGAACATCTTGTCGAATCCGGGGTGGTCCATCCACTGCGGGCCTCCGCCCAGGGGGGGACGAGTGCTGCCGCCGCGCACGCGAAAGGCATAGATGCCCTTCTTGGAAAGGGCCACCATGGTCCGGGCGGGACCGGCCAGGGACACGTCGGTGACCGCCGGAATGATGCCCGTGCCCACGAAGTGTTCGGGGTCGTTGGCGATGACGTCCAGGATGTAGGAGTGGTCCAGGCCGTACCAGGTCATCTGGATCAGATTGATCCTGCCTACCCCGGACCGATGGGCCTCTTCAAGGAGCCTCTCCGCCGAAAAGCTCGGCACCCAAAGGTCTTCCGGCCTGAAGCCGTCGGCCAGCGGAAAGCGCTTGGTGTCGGAGCTCCAGATGTGAACGTGGGCATCCACGATGCGGTGTTCGGCAGCCTTCGGCTGGGTGGGGCTCTTGCTGCCGCAGGCCGCCGCCACCAGTCCGGCTCCTCCGGCGGCCAGCAGCCATTCGCGCCGGCTCAAACTGTTCATGACTGACCTCCTTCAACTCTCCCGTCTCACCTCGGAAAGGGAGCGGGCAATTTCCGCGATGACTGGCCTGTCTTTCTCCGCAACCTGGGTTCCCGGGGGCCTGACCGGCCCGCCGGCCCGCCCCAGCGATTCCAGGGCCACCTTGATGGCGCTCACGCCGTACCCGGGCTGAACCCCGCGCAGCTTGACCACCGGCTCGATCTTGTTTTTGAGCACCCCGTTCATTTGCTGCGTTTCCCCGGCCACGCCGTGCTTCCAGAAGGCATGGCTGGCCTGGGGAACGAAGGTGGCCACCGCGGTGGTGTAGGCGCGGCCGCCGAGGGGCAGGGTCTTGGCGGCGTGGCCTTCGCCTTCGGCCACCCAAAGGAAATTGTCCGGAATCAGGTCGCCCAGGGCCAGACCCACCTGGGTGTCCCCGCTGGGGTCCTTGAAGCCGATGATGTTCTCGATCCGGGACAGTCGCTTCAACAGACGGGGCCAGTACTCCTCGGCCCGGGGATAGATGAGCACTCCGATGTCGACCGCCTTGGCCACGTCCAGGCAGCAGCGGTAGGTTCCCTCTTCCAGACCCCAGCGGGAGCCTGGAGGAAAGACCAGAACCGCGTCGGCCCCCGACTGTTCCGCATTGCGCGCCATGCTCAAAGCGTTGCGGTAACCGCCGCCCACCCCGGCCACCACCGGCATTTTGCCGTCGGCCCCGGCCACCGCTGCCGTCACCAGAGCCCGATGCTCTTCGATGTCCAGGCTGTAGAGCTCGCCCAGGCCCCCGGCAACCACGATGGTCATCTGCTGGTGGTAACCGCGGGCGTGATCGGCCACGTTTCGGCGGAGGCCCTCCGAATCCAGCTCGAAGTCGGGGTGAAAGGTGGTGACCATGAAGTTGTGCACGCCCTGTAAGGCCTGGATCAGATCCCGGCGGTTTCGGGTTGTTCCTGACCGCGGAGCGGCCTGGCAGGAGGCCACGGGACCCAAGGCCAGGATACCGGCGGCCAGCCCAAGGTCTTGAACGAATCCTCTTCTGCTGCGTTTGCTCATAGGGCGTCTCCGGTCTTTTGCGACGGCTCCATCCTCCCGTCAGGCCCGGCTGACCTTCATCCGGCCCCGGCAGCTTGGGCGCCATCATACTTTGTTGACCAACGGCCAGCAACCCACATCTGCACCCCCATCTGCGGCTGCCCTCCAGGGTGATCCCAGGCTAACAAATTCGGGGGACCTGTACGTCGAGGCGCCCGAATCACGCCTGGATTCCCTATGGACCGTAGGGGCGTCCCTTGTGGGCGCCCAATCCAGGGATAACCGAGCGAACGCGAACAACGGGCAACCACAAGGGTTGCCCCTACGGCCGGGGGGCCCGGGATAGTCCCGGGCCCCCCTCGACCCCATTGACAAGGCGCTTTCGGTCTGGATAGTCTCTCTCGGTGGCGAGTTGTTTTGGGAAGGGGAGAGTGAACGTGGAATCCGGGGATGAGGCGCGGCGGCCCTTCTGGTCGGGGCGCCGGGTCATCGACTGCGACCTTCACAACGAAGTTCCCTCGCTGGAGGTGCTGAAACCCTATCTGGCCGACCACTGGTGCGCCTATATCGAGGAGTCGGCCTTTCGGGGGCCGGATGCGGACGACTATCCCAAAGCGGCGCCGACCACCGTTCGGCCCGGACTGGAATGGGACGGGGAGGTGGCAAGTCAGCTTTCGCTCATGCGGAAGCAGGTGCTCGACCCTCTGCAGGTCGATTTTGGTGTGCTGGACTGCGCCTATCGGGTGCAGGGGGTGCACAACCCCGACCTGGCCGCAGCCCTGGCCTCGGCCATCAATGAGTGGCAGGCCGAGCACTGGTTGGACCGGGACCGCAGACTGCGGGCCTCCATTGTGGCCCCCACCCAGAACCCTGTGCTGGCGGCGAGGGAAATCGATGGCTGGGGCGCCGATCCCCGGTTTGTCCAGGTGGTCATGCCGGTCAGGTCGCTGGTTCCCTACGGGAATCGGATGTACGACCCCATCTATGAGGCGGCCGACCGGCACGGTCTGGTGGTGGGGATTCAGTTCGGAGGAGCTCCCGGCCATCCCCCCACGCCGAGCGGCTGGCTCTCCACCTATCTGGAGGAGTACGCCGCCATGGCCCAGGTCTTCCAGTCCCAGGTGACCAGCCTGGTTGTGGAAGGTGTGTTCGATCGTTTCCCCGACCTGAGAGTGGCCCTGATCGAAGCCGGCTGCACCTGGATGCCTTCGCTCATGTGGCGGCTCGACAAGGAATGGCGCGGCCTGCGAAGAGACATCGCCTGGGTCAAGCGCCCACCCTCCGACTACATCCGCCAGCACATCCGGCTCACGCTGCAACCCATGGACGGTCCGCCGTCCCCCAAACAACTCCTGGAGGTCATCGGCCAACTGGACTCCGAGGAGATGTTGATGTTCTCCACCGACCATCCCCACTGGCACTTCGATCGACTGCAAGAGGCCCTTCCCGGGGGCTTGTCCGAGTCCTTGATCCGCCGGGTGCTGGCCGAGAACGCCCGGTCCTTTTATCGGCTTTAGATCTCGTGAGCTCTCTTATCCGGGTCCCCTTTGCGGATGGCCCCAGTGTCCTTCGTGGAAATCTTTTTGCCTTTTCCTGGAAATCCTTTCTCCCCTTGGCGACCCTTGGCGGATCCCTCTCGGGCCTCCTCCAACCCCTTCGTGGCCCTTCGCCGTTCTTCGTGGTCCTTCGTGGAAATCTTTTTGCCTTTTCCTGGAAATCCTTTCTCTCCCCTTGGCGACCTCTGGCGGATCCCTCTCGGGCCTCCTCCAACCCCTTCGTGGCCCTTCGCCGTTCTTCGTGGTCCTTCGTGGAAATCTTTTGCCTTTTCCTGGAAATCCTTTCTCTCCCCTTGGCGACCTCTGGCGGATCCCTCTCGGGCCTCCTCCAACCCCTTCGTGGCCCTTCGCCGTTCTTCGTGGTCCTTCGTGGAAATCTTTTGCCTTTTCCTGGAAATCCTTTCTCTCCCCTTGGCGACCTCTGGCGGATCCCTCTCGGGCCTCCTCCAACCCCTTCGTGGCCCTTCGCCGTTCTTCGTGGTCCTTCGTGGAAATCTTTTTGCCTTTTCCTGGAAATCCTTTCTCTCCCCTTGGCGACCTCTGGCAGATCCCTCTCGGGCCTCCTCCAACCCCTTCGTGGCCCTTCGCCGTTCTTCGTGGTCCTTCGTGGAAATCTTTTTGCCTTTTCCTGGAAATCCTTTCTCTCCCCTTGGCGACCTCTGGCGGATCCCTCTCGAGCCTCCTCCAACCCCTTCGTGGCCCTTCGCCGTTCTTCGTGGTCCTTCGTGGAAATCTTTTTGCCTTTTCCTGGAAATCCTTTCTCTCCCCTTGGCGACCTCTGGCAGATCCCTCTCGGGCCTCCTCCAACCCCTTCGTGGCCCTTCGTGGACAAATCTTTGCTCTCTGTTCGCGGTTCTTCGTGGATAACTCTTTTTCCCTGCTGGTTGGTCTGAGGTGAAGCCTCGCCATGATTTCCCCGCGGCGCCCGTGTTAAGATGAGAAGACTTGGGGACAAGCCAAGCGGGGGCTGGACAGGTCAGCATCGCTCCCGGGCGGCGGACCCCGGCATCTTTGGGCGAGGGTTGCGGCCCGGACCGAGGGGAGCCCACAGGCATGGCAACGGCGGTGACGTCAAGACAGGCCCTGACCGGCGGGAAAAGGGCGCGGTTGGAGATGATCGACTGCGACATCCACAACATCATCCCTTCCAATGAGACCCTCTACAAGTACCTGCCGGAGCGATGGCGGCGGCACCATCAAACGTTCGGACTTCGCGGCCATCTGGGGGGATACTATCCACGGGCGCTGATGAATGCCGCCCGGCATGATGCCTGGCCGCCTTCGGGATTGCCGGCGGGTTCGGATCTGGAATTCATGCGGAAGCAGTTGCTGGATGCCTACGATATCCAATACGGCATCCTCAACTGTCTTTACGGAGCCGGGGGGCAGCTCAACCTTGTGTACGGGGCCGCGCTGGCCCGGGCGATCAATGACTGGCAGATTGCCGAATGGCTGGATCCGGAACCCAGGCTGCGCGCCTCCATGGTCATTCCCTACGAGGATGGGGATCTGGCGGCGGAGGAGATCGATCGGGTGGGGGACCATCCGGGATTCGTTCAGGTCCTTTTGCTGGTTCGGACCAACGAGCCCCTGGGCCGGCCCAAGTATCGGAAGATCTACCAGGCCGCAGTGCGCCACCAGCTGCCGGTGGGCATTCATTTCGGCGGCGCCGGAGCAGGCCCCATTACCGGGGCCGGCTGGCCCTCCCACTACATCGAGGACCATGGGGGCATGCCCCAGGCCTTTCAGGCCCAAGTCATCAGCTTGGTTTGTGAGGGCGTGTTCGAGCAGTTTCCGTCATTGAAAGTGGCCCTGATCGAAGGAGGCTTCGCCTGGCTGGCTCCGCTCATGTGGCGTTTGGACCACTGTTGGCGCAAGCTTTCCGAGGAGGTCCCTGCGCTCCGGCACCCTCCTTCCAGCTATATTCGAAAACACTTCTGGTTCAGTAGCCAGCCCATGGAAGAGCCTCCCCACCCGCGCTACTTCCGGCAGTTGCTGGAGCAGATCGACGCCGATGACCGGTTGATGTTTGCCACCGACTATCCGCACTGGGACTTCGATTCCCCGGAGAGCGCTCTGCCGGCGGGCCTCGCTCCTGAGCTGAGAAGGAATATCATGTCGGAGAACGCTCGCAGGCTCTATAGTCTGCATTAGCTTCCCCTCCGACCCACCTGCTGCTGCCAGGACCGGAGCTCTTGGGGCACTCCCCTGAAACTGGATGAGCCCAATGGCTGAACACGTGGTGGCCACCTTGGGCGAGATACCGCCCGGCGGCCGCACAATTGCCGAGGTGGAAGGCCGATCGATCGGCGTCTTCAACCTGGACGGCCGGTTCTTTGCCCTCTTGAATCGGTGTCCCCACCAGGGAGGGCCCCTCTGCCTGGGCCAGCAGTCCGGCTTGCTGCAGGCCCGCGTCCCGGGCGAGTACCGTTATACGCGCATCGGAGAAATCATCCGCTGCCCCTGGCACGGTTGGGAGTTCGATCTCAAGACGGGGCGATCCTGGTTCGATCCGGTTCGGACCCGGGTTCGCAGCTATCGGGTGCGGGTAGAGTCCCGGGAATCCGAATGCAGCGGGGGCGGGGAAGAAGCCGGCCACCGGCCGGGACCCTTTCAGGCGGAAACCTATCCGGTATCGGTCCGGCAGCAATACGTGGTGGTCGATATTCCCTGAGCCGAGTGCATCGCACTCGATTCTGCGCCGCCACGTCGGCTCTCCTTGGGGCGACCGGAGCCATCAGCCAAAACGGACGGGAGGTGGATCTTCATGTGGCGAGGAGCAGACCTGGCGGTGATCGGGCTGAATCTGGCGGTGATGGTCTGGATCGGCGTCTATTGCGCCCGCAAGAGCAAGTCCTCGGACGCCTATTTTCTGGCCGGCCGCAACATGGCCGGATGGGTGGTGGGGATGTCGATGATGGCCACCATCGTCAGCTCCATGACCTTCCTGGCCACTCCGGGCTTTACCTACGCCGAAAACTGGCGCTACATGCCGGCCAACTTCACCTACCTGCTGGCCGCCATCCCCGGGCTCTTGCTGTTCATGCCGCTCTTCAGGCGGGGTGGGTTCCGGTCCGCCTACGAGTACCTGGAAAAACGCTTCGGCACCTGGGCGCGGCTCTATGCCGGAGGGGCCTTCATCCTGTTCCAGATGTTTCGCATGGGCGTGATCCTGTACGCGGTCTGCCTGCCGATCAAGGCCATGACGGGGTTTTCGCTGCCCTGGGTCATCGTGATCTTCGGGGTCCTGGTGGCCACCTACACCATTGCCGGGGGGCTGGAGGCGGTCATCTGGACCGACTTGATCCAGGGATTCGCCTTGATCCTGGGTGGTCTCATCTGTCTACCCATCATCTTCGGGATGGTGCCGGGAGGATTCACCGAGGTGATGGGAGTGGCGCTGGCCGACGGCAAGCTCTCGGTGGGCAGCACCGCCCTGACCTTCTCCGAAAAGACCGTGTGGGTGACGGCGCTGATGCACCTGTTCCACTTCACCCAGTACATGTGCGTCAATCAGATGACCATTCAGCGCTACCAGGCCATAAAGAGCACCGGCGAAGCCCGCAAGGCGATCGTTCTGAGCGCGGTCACGACCGTCGCCGTCTGGGTGTTTTTCAGCTTTATCGGGACGGCGCTCTATGTCCTCTACAAGTACAATCCGGCTCCGGAAGTGAGCACGCTGCTGGCGGAGGAGGTCTATCCCTTTTTCATCCTCAGCCACGTCCCGGCGGGAGTGGCCGGCTTCGTGATCTCGGGACTGCTGGCGGCGGCCATGTCCACCCTCGATTCCAGCATCAACGCCTCGGCGGCCACGGTCACCACCGATTTCTATCGGCGGTTGCTGGCCCCCGACCGGCGGGAGCGCCATTACGTCACCTTCGGAAGGTGGGTGTCGGGGGTTTTCGGCGTGGTCATGATCGCCATCGCCCTGATCATCCACTTCACCCGCACCCAGACCTTGCAGGACCTGCAGGCTACCCTGATCTCCATCATGAGCGGAGGCCTCTTGGGCCTGTTCCTGCTCGGACTGTTGACTCGACGGGTGGACGGCCGCTCGGCGCTGCGGGCCACCATGACCACCCTGGCGGGGGTCTGCCTGTGGCTGTTCATCGACAGCCGGTTCGGCGCCGAACTGTTTCCGTCTCTTGCCGCCCTGCTTCCCGACAAGTTCTGGATCATCGTGCTGGCCAACACCTTCCTGTTTGTGCTGGGGGTCCTGCTGAGCTATGGGGCTCGCCGGAAGCCGGACCGGGACCTCACCGATCTGACCGTCTGGACTACAAGGGCCGGTGAAGTGGAAGCCTGAAGGGTTGCATCGGCTGGCGAGGCTTCGCCTCCGCGGGGCTGCCAGTGCCGTTGGTAGTCACTCACGGGGCGCCGCGTCTGCCCCCCTCCGGCTCGACTGCGGGCTCCGCCCTCTCGCCGACTCCCCCTCAAGGGGGGAGTGATACTCGCGCGTCTTATGCAGGCCTCAAGAATCACTCCCCCCTTGAGGGGGAGTCGCAGAAGCCGAGCCGCAGGCGAAGGCTGATGCGGAGGGGGGCGGACGCCGGGCCAACACAAGTGCGGCGCGCGGCCACGCCTGGTTTCTCCGTCCTTCATTCCGGGTAAGTCAGGTTTTCCTGCAGGGGATAGAGGGAACGCCGTACATTTCGGTAGCTGAAATGGGCCGGGTTGGCGCTGGTGGACCCGGGAGTGTCCACCAGAATGGTGCGGCGGGCAATGGGTTCATAGGCAGCCCGGGGGGCGACCACTCCCTTGACCACCAGGATCTTCTTCTGTTCGGGCCTGAGCCCCAGGGTCCAGAGCTGCTCCAGGCTTCGGGGGGCCATGCGAATACTGGTGAGCACCAGGGTGTTTTGGCGTGGGGTTTCCAGCACTGCCGTCACGCCCTGGTCGAAAAACCCCTGACCCCCGTGCCGCGGCCGGCTTTCAGTGGACCGCCCGTCGGCGATGGACCGGATACGGCCGCTGACCCGCACGGGGCGGCCGTGGATGGCATCGCTCTTGGCTCCCACCGGCAACTCGATCGACTGCCGAACCCCTCTTTGCACGCAAGCGGATACGGCCTCGGGATCGTACAGCACCACCAGGGCCCCCGAGGCCTGCTGGCGCACGATTTCCTCCAGCAGGATGGTGGAGTCACCCGGGCTGCCTCCACCGACGTTGTCCCCCACATCCAGCAGGACAACGGGTCCGTGGGGTTCCCGCGCCGCGCTGCGGACGGCCTCGGCGGGACCGGGAAGGGGGCTGAGAAATTCCCTCCGGCGCCTCCAGGCCCTTTCCGCCAGCCAGCGGGCCGCCTTTCGGGCCAGCTCCCTGTCTCGGTCGGCGATGGCCAGAAAGGAGGCTCCCATCTCTTCCACGTCGGAATAGTAAAAACCCATGGCGGTGCTGGCCGAGAGAATCCCCGGCCAGCTCAGCACCGACTGGACGTCCCGGTAGAGTTCCTTGGCCGGCGCCTCCTCTGTGTATTGCCGGGTGATGTTGAGCAGCAGGGGAGGGCGCTCCAGGGCCTGGACCGGAGCAACGTCTCCCCGCAGGGTTTGCGCCATCAATCCGGCCGCTTCCAGGCCGCGCTCTCTCTGGTCCAGGTGGGGGTTGGACCGGTAGACCACGATGCCGTTGGTGTTGCGGGCCATCTTGTCGGAAATGTTGGCATGCAGGTCGATCACGGCCAGGATGGGAATCCGGGGCCCCAGGACCTGGCGGAAGCGGGCGGCGAGCTCTCCGTCGGCGTCGGGATAGTTCTCGGCCACGGCAGCCCCGTGCAGGGCGACCAGCAGCCCGTCCAGAGGCAGCGCCGCGCGCAGAGCCCCGGTCAGATCGGCAGCCAGCTGCTCGAAGGAGTCGCTGGGAAGGGGGGCCGAGGGCACGCCGTAGGTGGCCAGTAGCGGGACCGGCTCGAACTGAAATTCCCGGGCGCCCTCGAGGAATCCGCCGAGCTGGTGGTGGGTGCCCTGCCAGCGCGCCAGCAGCGCTTCCCCTCGGGTCAGGCTGGTGTCCTTGAAGTGTTGGTAAGGCGTGGGAATGGGGGAAAAACTGTTGGATTCATGAAGAAATCCGGCGATGCCGACGCGTTTCATGGAATCACCCTGGCGGGACCCGGGAGGCTGGCGGGTCAGGTCAGGCGCTGAAAACCTGATTGCTTGACGGGACCTCCGATGCGCCGCTCGGTGTCTCCCGCCTCGATGGCCTCGGCCAGCTCCTGAAACACCGGTTCCACGGCCACAGCATAGGCCTCCACGTGGTGGGGCTGGTGGGCCAGGGTCAACTGGACCCGGGGCGCCGCCATGTAGCCGGCTTTCAGCATGCGCACCGTGAACAGCGTTTCCAGGGCCTGGACCTTAGGATGGTCCAGAACGAAGCCGGCGTTGACGTTGTGGCCGTTGACGGAGAGCGGCAGGCCATACTTGGCGCCCAGCGACAGCCAGACCTGCTTGATTTTCTCGCCGATTCGGTCCACGTGGCCGACCACGTCAATGCGCATCATCTTGCGAATGGCTGCCAGCGCGGCCGCCGGGCCCACCCCCTCGGTCCAGAAGGAGCTGGAGATGAAGGATCCCTGGGCCGCCTGCATGGTGGCTTCATTGCCGATCACCGCTCCCATGGGGTGCCCGTTGGCCGTCGATTTGGCGAATACCGCCATATCGGGGTAGACGCCATACCTGAGGTGCGCTCCTCCCACGGCGTGCTTCCATCCGCTGGAAACCTCGTCGAAGATCAGCTTGGCGCCGTGTTTGCGGCAGAGATCCTTCACCCCCTGCAGGAAGCCGGCAGGAGGATGGTCGCCTCGGGTGGCTTCCATCACCACGGCAGCCAGAGGCTCGCTGGCAGTCTCGAAGATCCGCTCCAGTTGATCCAGCCGGCCAAATTGGAAGGGAAGGGTGGTGCCGCCCAGATTGAAGGGCACGCCGGCCGCATCCAGGCCCTTCAGCAGGTGGTCTCCCAGCCTGTCCTGGTCGGTGCCCACGTTGGTGGCCATGTACCAGTCGTGCCAGCCGTGGTAGCCGCAAATGGCGACCCTCTGGCGCCTGGTGGCCGCCCGGGCGATACGCACGGCCACCGTCAGGGACTCTCCTCCGGCCCGGGTGAAACGGGCATTTTGCGCCCAGGGGTGCAACTGCAGCAGGAGGCGGGCCACCTCCACCTCCTCGGGTACGTTCAAGGTGCACATGGACCCCAGCTGAACCCGGCGCAGCACGGCCTCGGTGACATCCGGGTCGGCATAGCCCAGCAGGCAGGAACCGATACCGTTGAAGCTCATGTCGGTGTAGTGGCGCCCATCCATGTCCACGATGGTGCAGCCGCGGGCTTCCTTGTAGTAGGCCGGCCACTGGTCGGGAGCGAACAATTCCGGGCGCTTGCTCAGAAGGTTGGTTCCTCCGGGAATCAGCTTTTTGGCCTCTTGGTAGAGCTCCTGGCCCCGGCCGAGCTTCTGTTCTCCGATCTTGAAGAGCTGGTAGGCGTTGCGGTAGAAGATCCGCTCGATGTCGGCGTCGGTCATGTGCATGTTCCGGCAACCCTGTTTGAGGGCCAGCAGGCTCTCCAACCCCAGCACCGTGTGGGATCCGAAAGCAGCCGTCGACCAGTCCACGTTGGTGGGACTCATCCAGACAAAGCCGTCGCCGCTGCTCACCGCTCGCCCCCGCAGCTCGGAGACCGGGAAGTCGGTTCCGAACATCAGCCGGCTGGGTCCGAAGATTCTCAGGATCTCTTCCACGGGCTGGGGCTCGCAGATGGCCGAGTTGTCGAAATAGACGTTGTCCAGTCCGCGCAGCGATTCCAGGCCTTCCAATCCATGTCCGGCGTTGAAGCTGCGGGCGCAGTGGGCCAGGATGAGATTGGCGCCCGGATAGCGCAGGCAGTGCCGGCGGATGGTGCTCTGATTGGCGGGATCGGCCATGGCTCGCGGTTTGACCAGGTGCAGCATGATGGCCAGGCCGCGTTTGTGGGCGATTTCCCAGGCCCATTCCGGAAGGAATTCCTCGATCTCGGCGTCGTAGGGATCCTCCCTGTCGGCATAGACGAGATAGACCTTCATGCCCACGAACCCCTGGGAGGCGATCTGTTCCTCCACCCGGTCCGGATCGTCCTCGGGACGGATCAGCATCAGGGCTTTCAGCCGATCCTCCCGGCTGGTCTCCGCCGCCAGGAATCGGTTGGCGCCGGCCATGTCCACATCCCGGCGCGGCATGGCGAAAAACAGTCCGCCCTTGGCCGTCCGGTCACCCATCCATTTTGAGACCTGCCGCCGGTAGGCGGCCCAGCCGCCGGGGTCGGGGGCATCCTTGAGATAGCTGCTCTCATAGGTCGGCCCGATGTGGGATCGCTCGTAGAAATGCGCATGAGCATCAAAGGCCTCCGGCGGGACAAAGCTCCTGAGATGGCTCTGGAACAGGTCGGTGTCTTCCGGGAGGACCTCAAAATCGCCTGCGGAGCGGACGGCGACGGCAACAGAAGATGCATCCTTTCCCATATCGATTGGCTCCTGGAGAAATTGAAAAAAACCTGGAATTCAGTCCTGTGGATTCCGCCTCGGATCGGTTGAGAAGACCTTTGGCATGGGTTGGAACTCCATACTACTGGATTGTGCACCGGAGGCCAATGGGGATTGACCGGTTGGACCGTCAGATAACCCCCAAGAGGGGGCCGGGCTGTGATAGATTCTGCACTGACTGCAGGGAGGCGCTCGGCAGCATCCGGCTGCCGGGGCAGCCGGGTTGTTGTCACTGGATTCAGCGAGGAAGCGATCACGGAGGAGCGTTGCAGATGACCAAAAGAAATTTGCTCGGACTGACGGTTTTGTGCGCCTTCGGCGTTGTGTGCCTGGCCGCCTGTCAACAGGCGCCGGTAGAAGAGCCGCCTGCGGCGGGGCCGCCCTTCAGCCCCTCCATCGAAGTGGATGACACTCTCTATCTGTCCGGCCAGGTGGGCCTGGACCCGGAGACCCGGGAGATGGTCTCGGGAATCCAGGCGGAGACCAAGGTCACCATGGAGAACCTGAAGCGGGAGCTCGAGGCCAAGGGCTACGGCTTTTCCGACGTGGTGGCCAGTCACGTGTGGATGACCGATATCAGCCAGATCGGCCAGATGAGCGAGGCCTATCGCTCTTTCTTCGAGGAGGGCAAGCTGCCCAGCCGCACCACCGTCGCAATCTCGAAGCTGGCGCTGGGAGCCACCGTGGAAATCGCCATGGTCGCCGTGCGGGGAGAGAAGCAGTACGTCTACCCTGAAGGGACCAAGCCCGGTAAGGCGCCCTACAGTCCCGGCGTGCTGGCCGGCGATCGCCTCTTCGTGTCGGGCCAGGCCGGGGTCATCCCGGGAACGCTGAAACTGGTCGAGGGCGATATCAAGGTGCATGTGACCCAAACCCTCAAGAATATCGAGAGTGTGCTGAAGGCGGCGGACATGGATTTCTCCAACGTGGTCTCGACCGAGGTCTTCATGACCAGCGGCGACTATTTCGGACCCATGAGCGAGGCTTACGTTTCCATGGTCCCCGATCCCAAGCCCGCCCGGGTGCCCATTCTGGTCTCGGCCATTCCCCTCAGCTCTCCGGTCGAAATCACCATGATCGCCAGCCGGGAGGCAAAAACGCCGGTGCTGCCGGAAGGTATGGGTCCGAGCGGCGCTTACAGCCGCGGCCTCAAGGTGGGCAACACCATGTACATCGCCGGGGTGTTCAGCGCCAAGGAGACGGTGGAAGAGCGAGTGAGCGATTGCCTGGATCGGGTGAAGCGGATCTATGAGGCCGGCGGGTTCGCCATGAGCGACGTGGTGGAGGCCCGGGTCTACCTCAAGGATTGGGAGGATTATGCCGGAATGAACGCCGCCTATCGGCGCTATTTCCCTGACAATCCTCCAACCCGCGCCACCATGGAGGTTCCCGATTCGCCAGGCACCACCAGGATCGGGATGGCCTTCGTGGCTGCCAAGCCCGCGGCTGCCGAGTGAGCGCTTCAAGCCACCAAGCCGCGACAGCGACTAGCCGCCCTCAGTGAATGAAGATGATCCACTAGGGGGAACGAAAGGGGATCCCCTTCGTGGATCATCCCTCAATCGGCCCGTTGCGGCCTCACCGCCCCCGCAATTCCAAAAAAATTCAAAATGAAGCATAAATGCCCACAAAATATTGACTGCTGGCGGCTGCGGGTATAAAATTTCAGGGCATTTAAAATAATCTATTTATTTGAAGGGTTGATCGACGCTTGCCGCGGCAAGTGGTTGGGGGGATGGAATGAGCTACCTGGCGGTTCTCTTGGTTGTCGTCGCTCACCTGTTGGCTGTCTCACTCCATGGGGAGGATGGCGGCCCCAGTTTCGAATCCGACATTCGGCCTATTTTCGAGACCCATTGCCTCTCCTGTCACGGGGCGGAATCGGCTCAAAGCGGGCTGGCGATGGAGACGGTTGAGGCCCTGCTGGCAGGAGGCGACAAGGAAGGCCCGTCGGTCGTTCCGGGCAAGAGCGCCGAGAGTTCTCTTCTGCTCTATCTGAGGGGCGAGCGCCAGCCCCGGATGCCCATGGCCGGCGATCCGCTGCCAGCGGAGCAGATCGATCTGATCGCCCGCTGGGTCGACCAGCTTACCCCCGGGCCCGCGGACTCGGACCCCACGGCCACTGCGATGGCCGGCGCCGCTGCCTCCGCCCATCGATTCGAGACAGCCGTCAAGCCTCTCCTGAAGCAGCACTGCTTTACCTGCCATTCCATCCAGAACCATCAGAGTGGATTGGTGCTGGAAACCGTGGCCTCCTTATTGAAAGGAGGATCCCTGGGCGGTCCGGGAGTCATCCCGGGGAAGAGCAGTTCCAGCTCGCTCATCCAGCGGCTGCGCGGCGAGAAGGCTCCCCAAATGCCCCTGAACGGGGAACCCCTGTCGGAAGAGCAGGTCGGGTTGATTGCTCGATGGGTGGACGAGTTGGAGGTGACGCCCGCCCAGGAGAGGGCTGCGACTGAAAAGCCCGGCTGGCCCTGGACCCCGTTGCAAAAGCCTGCCGTTCCCCAAGTCAGCCAGAAGAGTTGGGTGAGGAACCCGATCGACGCCTTTGTGTTGGCAAAGTTGGAAGAAAAGGGCATGCAGCCGGCCCCTCCCGTCGGCAGGCGCGAGTTGCTCCGGAGGCTGTATTTCGATCTGATCGGGTTACCTCCGACTCCCGAAGAGATGGAGGCCTTTATCGAGGATGATTCGCCCGACGCCTACCGCAATGCCATCGAGAAGCTGCTGGCCGACTCGCGCTACGGAGAGCGCTGGGCCCGGCACTGGATGGACGTGGTGCGTTACGGTGATTCGGTGGGGGGCGGGCTGGACTATCCCTTGGCCCACATGTGGCGTTACCGGGACTACATCATCCGGGCTTTCAACCAGGACAAGCCTTACGACCGCTTCATCAAGGAACAGATTGCAGGGGACTCCTTCAGATTTTACGGGGAAGAGGGGAAGATTGCCACCGCCTTCATGAACCTGCAGGTACAGGTGGAAGGATCGGGCGATCAGCGGCGCGATTTCCTGACGGACGTGGTGAACACCACCGGGGCGGTGTTTCTGGGCGTCACCCTGGGATGCGCCCGCTGTCATGACCACAAGTACGACCCGATTACCCACAAGGACTACTACCGAATTGAAGCCTTTTTCGCCCCCATGCCCAAGCCTGAACCCCAGCCGGTGGCGTTCATCCAGTATGAACTTCCCAGGCGAAATCCCGCGGTCTGGGAGCGTAAGGCCAAGGAATGGGAGGACCGTCTCAAGAGACGCAAGGAACGGGCCGACGTATTGCGCAAGCAGGTCAAGGAATTGACCGATCCGCATCGGATTCTCATGTCGCCGCTGGACCTCAAGGATTGGGTGGTGGCCGACCTGAGGCGGGTACCCTTCCCCACCAGCGAGCTGGTGCCCAAGGAGATCAGCAAGCAGTTCTCCCTGATCGGACGGCAGAACGCCCGCTTTGCCAACCCCAACGATCCCAACCGCTACAAGCCCATGGCCTATGGGCCCAGCGAGCCGCTGGGGAGCACAGGGTATGCGCCAACCACCTTCCTGCTCAACGGAGGCGACCCCAAGCTCAAGCAGGAAGTGGTGGAGCCCGGGTTTGTGGTGGCGGCCAGCGGTGATCCGAAGCCGGTGGACCTGGAGGGCTGGAGTGGGAGCCGGCGCCAAAAGCTGGCCAGCTGGCTGGCAAGTCCGGAGAATCCTCTGACACCCCGCGTCATGGTGAACCGGATCTGGCAACACCACTTCGGTAGAGGGTTGGTGGCCACCCCCAGCGACTTCGGCAAGAACGGCGGAGGCGCCCTCCATCCGGAGTTGATCGACTGGCTGGCGGCCGAGTTCATCGAAAGGAGCTGGAGCATCAAGGACGTGCACCGCCTGATGTTGCAGTCCAACCTCTACCGCCAATCCCTGAACAATCCTCGCGCCAGGGAATACGAAACCATCGATAGCGCCAATCGCTACCTGTGGCGGATGCCGCCCCTCCGGCTGGAGGCCGAGGTCATTCGCGACAGCATCCTGGCGGTGAGCGGCGACCTGAACCCGCTGGCCGGCGGCCCCAGCTTCTTCCCCGACCTGGACGACGAGATGATGAAGCGCGCCCGGACCTGGTGGGAGCCCGATTCCCAGGAAGAGCGAAACCGGCGAAGCGTCTACATGCTGCAGCAGCGGGTGCTGGTCTCGCCCCTGATCTCGGTTTTCGACGGGCCCAACATCAGTGAGAGCTGCGATGTCAGGGAGGTCACCACCGTAACCCCTCAGGTGTTTGCGCTGTTCAACAGCAAGTTTGCCCACCAGAAGAGCCACGCCATGGCGGAGCGAATCCTGCGGGAGGTGGGGACGGACCCGGCCCGGCAGGTGGAACACGCCTTCCAGTTGACCTTGCAGCGGCAGCCGACAGCGGCGGAAAAAACCCGCGGTATGAAGTTCCTGGGTGTTGAAACGAGTGTGCCGGGGACCGAACTGAGTCTGAAGCAGGTGGCCTATTCCCCGGAGAGCGCCGAGAGCCTGCCATCCAATGGCAAGACCGGCAGGTCTCTGTCCGACTTTTGCCTGGCCATGTTTAATCTCAATGAGTTTATTTTCCTGCAGTAGGCGAAGGAGTCCATTCGCAGCCTGCGAAAGAGTGGGTCACCGATGCTAATCAAACCGCAATTCAATCAATGTGGGGACGTCGAGGTCCAGGATCCCAGGTCAGGGGACGTGGGGCGCAGGGACTTCCTGTTCCGTATGGGCCGAGGGATCGGAGGGACCGCCCTGTCCTACATGCTGGCCCGGGACGGCCTGCTGGCCAAGGGGATCCCGGCGGGGAACCCTCTGGCTGCCAAGGCTCCCCATTTCGCTCCCAAGGCCAAGGCCTGCATCTTCCTCTTCATGGCCGGCGCTCCCAGCCAGATGGACACCTTCGACCCCAAGCCGATTCTGGCCAAGTACCACGGCACTCCCATCACCCGCATTTATGGAAGCCTGGAGAAGCGGATGTACGTGGGCAGCCCCTTCAAGTTTGCCAGGCACGGGCAGTGCGGGATGGAAGTCTCGGAAATTTTTCCTCACCTTTCCAGCTGCGTGGATGACATCGCCGTGGTGCGTTCCCTGCATACCGACTCCAACAGCCATCCCACCGGGTTTATCCTGATGAACACCGGGGTGCAGGAGCCCGGCGCCAGCCCTTCCATGGGATCCTGGCTGGTTTATGGCCTGGGAACCGAGAACCGGAACATGCCTGGCTTTGTCGTCCTGCCCGACGGAGGGATCCAGGGCGGGATCGCCAACTACTCCAATTCCTATCTGCCCACAGCCTATCAGGGCACGCTGATCAACCCTCAGGGGGTTCCCATCGTAGATCTGAAGCCGCCCGGCGGCGTGACCATGAAGCAACAGAGTCAGACGCTGGGATTGATCAACGACTACAACCGGGACTATATCGACTCGGACCCCGGCAACAGCGCTCTGCTGGGCCGGATGAAGAGTTACGAGTTGGCCTTCCGCATGCAAATGGCCGTTCCGGAAGCCCTGGACGTCGACCGGGAGCCCGAGAAGGTCAAGGAGTTGTACGGGTTGAACGACAAGATTGCCGAGCCCATGGCCCGCCGATGTCTGATGGCGCGACGCATGGTGGAAAGAGGCGTGCGGTTCGTGCAGATCTATTGCGGAGGCTGGGACTCCCATTCCGATATCGATGGGGGACATCGGCGCTGTGGTCTCAAAAGCGATCAGCCTGTAGCAGGTTTATTGAAGGACCTGAAGCAGAGAGGCTTGCTGGACGAGACCCTGGTGGTTTGGGGCGGCGAGTTCGGGCGGACCGCCGACAATCACATGTCCTTCTTCCGGGCCCATCCCGGGCGCGACCACAACGAGAAAGCCATGGTGACCTGGTTTGCCGGCGGTGGGATCAAGGGAGGAACGGTGGTTGGCAACACCGACGAAATGGGGATCGAGGCAGCCGAAAACGTCTACCACCTGCATGACCTCCACGCCACCATCCTGCACCTGATGGGGTTGGACGACATGCGGCTCACCTACTACCACGCGGGCCGTTTCAAACGCCTCACCGACCTGGGCGGCCGGGTCATGAAGGAGATCGTGGCCTAGCCTCCCGCTCTACCGACCCATCACTCCCCCCTTGAGGGGGAGTCGCAGAAGCCGAGCCGTCAGGCGACGGCTGATGCGGTGGGGGGCGAACCCGGACCTCTCACCGGGTCGATGAGTGCACGATGCAGTAGATCGCTGCACCTCCCACACCTCCCAGCCGCGCAGCAACGCCACTGGTCGCCGAGCAGCAAAGCGGCGCCATCAACTGCGCTTTAGATGCAGTCACCCTATTGGGCCGCTCCTGCCGAAGGCCGCACCACCTGCGGGGCTTGCGTTCCCTTGGGCGTTGCCTTCTCGGCCTTGTCCAGTTGCTGAAAGATGCGGACCTGCTCTCTGGCCTCCTCGTTTTTCCCCAGCCTTCTCAGCACCTTCGCCAGTTGGATGTAGGTCTGCTTTCTCTTGGGTTCCAGGGCCACTACTTGCCTGAGCAGCTTCAGGGCCTTCTCGAATTCTCCTGCCTTCAAATAGATATCGCTCAAATCCTGCAGTGCCGGAACCCCACCCTGGTTGACGCGGATTGCCTCCTCGAACAGGGGGATTGCCTCCACGGTCTTTTCCTGTTTGGCCAGGACCCTTGCCAGCCCCAGCCGGGCGCCGGCCTGCAGTTCCGGGGCGTTCCGGGTCATGGAGAGGGCCCTTCTGAGATGGGTCTCGGCTTCCTCGAAGCGGCCCAGGATCTCCAGGTCCAAGCCGACGTTGTAAAGGACCAGGGGGTGGTCGGGGAACAGCGTCAACAGTTGCAGGGAGTATTCGAAGGCCTTCTGGTAGTTCTCGTCTTTCCGATAGGCGCTCAGCAGGAGCAGATGGACGTCGGGATCGTTGGGAAATCGGTCAATCAACCGGTTGAGACTGCGGATGGCTTCCGGGTACTCGCCCTCCTCGATCATCACCTTGCTCAACAGGTAGATGGCCTTGGGCTCCCCGGGCTCAAGTTCCAGAGCCTTGCCGAGGGGCCGTTTGGCTTCGCTGAGCTTCTTCACTTCCAAAAGCCGCATGGCCTGAAGCAGCAGGGCCGGGACAAAGTCCGGCTGCAAGAGGAGAGCCCTGTCGAGCAGAGGCACCATGCGGTCGACCCGATCGGTTTGAAACAGGGCCAGGGCAAGCAGGTAGTGGGCTTCGCCGGATGCGGGCAGTTGGTCCACGCTCCTGGTCAAGAGCGGTACCGACTCCCGGTAGAGATTCCTCTCGATCAGAAGGCGGCAAACGGACAGAAGGGCTTGTGGGTCGACCTGCGCCGAACCTCCCATTTTGGCGGCGATCTGCAGAGCCTGTGATGTCAGCCCGGTTTCGAGCAGGGCCTGGCACAGGTAATAGAGGGCCTCGGGAATGGCATCGATCCTCGGTTGAAGGGGCTGCAGCGACTGGATGCACTGAGTGTATTTCTGGCCCTTGCAATAGACGATGCCCAGCCTGATCCTGGAGAATTCGAGCCCGGGGTTGAGCTTCAGCGATTCCCGATAGGCTTGCTCGGCCTGATCCAGTTTGCCTTGATTTTCACAGACGAAACCCAACAGACGATAGCCGTCGGGGGAGGGTCGATCGGTCAGCAGGGAGCGGACCAGTTCTTCCGCCTCGGCCAGCTTGCCGGTTTGGGCCCGCTCCACCGCCTGGCGGAAGCGCGGGTCCATGCCTTGAGCGCCTTGGGAGGCCTGGACCAGTGGAAATCCATACAGGCAGATGAGCCCGATGGCCATTTTTGTGCGGAGAGAATTCACGGGAGCGGGGTCAGAGGTTGGAACCTGGAGTCAACGGGATCGCCTTCAAATTCTACCATGGGCTTACGCCTCTTAATCCTGTACATCAATGTATTTTGATTCCCATGGATGCACAGGATATACAGGAGAGCTTTTTGCAAAATTCGCAACGGGGCAGGTCATTTTGCCGGCAAACGTGATGTTCTGCCTTTTTCAATATCGGGTGCGACCTGGTGAGAAATGCGGGTTCACCACAAAAAGCACAAAAGTCACAAAACGATTTTTTCGTAACCCTTCTCGAGATGCCGGTTGCGAAGATATCCATGCAGGTCGAAGGCCGTCTGCCGGATCTGATAACACAAAGCTCGCATGCCGTGGTCGTTTCTCATGGTTCCGCTCTTTTTGTGTTTTTGTGCCTTTTGTGGCCATTCCCGGCAAAGATCCCGCTGCCGCATTTTGCAAACGCCTCAGGATTATTTCTGAGGGTCCGGTCTCCTGTAGTCCTGAGAATTCGCAAGCCCGCGCCGGATCATCAACCGAGCCACCCTTGTGTGCAGCAACGTCCCGTCCTGTCTATCCTGTGCATCCTGTCTATCGATGTTTTATTATTAGCATCAATGAACAGGATTTGCAGGATGGTCTTTCTCGGAGACTCCCCGTCCAGGGGGAAGTGATCCCCCCTGGAAGCGCGGGCGTCCCGCCCGCATCCTTTTCCTGCCAACGCACCCTCCCGCGCCACTGCTTCCGAGCCATCGACGCCGCCAGCTGTCACCAGCGCTGACCGCGTGGTGGTCGCTGAACTTCGATGGGAATCTGCAGGCATCGGCCCTGTCGCGAGCACCGCATCAGCCAGGCGGAAGGACAGCACTGGTGCCGTTCCCGGTTGATCGAAGTGGGGGAGATAGGCGAAGTTGCGGCAGCCCTTGTGCGGGCGGGACGCCCGCGCTCCCAGGAAGTCGTCATCCCATGACATCGGTACAAACCGGTAACATCCTTTACACAATAAACCGGGAACTGGTTTACAGGTTGATAGGGTATCGGCCAAGGAGGATCGGCCCAACAACAGGGTCAGCGCCGGCGTCGCCGGCCTTCCCGCCTGCGGGGGCCGGGCGATGCTGGTTCCGTCTCCTGGGGCGATGCCGGTTTCCGTAGCGCCGTGGCCCGGCAGGCGGTCAACAGGACCCCGATAAACAGGAAAAGGGCGCCGACGGGGACGAGCAGGATCCCCAGCCCCGGATCGCCTCCGTGAATCACCACTCCACCCAGGAAAAATCCTCCCGGCAGGAGGAAACTGGCACCCATCAGGCTGGGCGATGCCAGACGGGCCAGTCGCAGCGTGTCTGCCGCCAAATGGGGCAAGGTCACCGCAAAGGCCAGGTGAACCAGCGAAAGCAAAACCCCGTGAGCGTGGGCCAAGGTCCACATGAAGCGCCGGGTGGAGTGGGCCGCGTCCAGGTACCAACCCACCTTGAATCCATGCAGGGATTCAAGCACGATTCCCAGGGTCAGAAAGCAGAGCAGGGACCACCAGCCGAAGCGCAGGTGGCGGCGGAGGTAGGTGGCCGTGGCGGTGTCGGCCGCTGCCGGGGTTGGGTTCGGTTCCACTGCTGATTGCCTCCCGTCCTGTTTTCTCGGGAAAAGGTCCTTTATTCGGCCAGGCTGACGACCCGATCATCCCGCTGGCGCAGCAGGGCGTCCCGCAGGTCCCTGCGCAGGGTGCCGTTGACATCGATGAGGACCTCAGGTTTGTCCGAGGCATGGGGAAGGCCCTGCCAGCGTTCCAGGACCTGTCGATGGGCCGCCGCCCTCACTTGGGGGGGGCCGAAGAATTGGTGCTCCCATTCGGCGAAGGCCTCCGACCGCCTCAGGGAGCGTGCGGCAATGAAGCGTACGGCATCGTAAGGGTCCTCCAGGAGCTGCCCCAGGAAGGGCGGCATCCAGTCCGATCCCGAAATCTGACGGGCCGATTCCCAGCCCAGACTCCAGGCCATCAGGGCCCGCTGGCCCGCATCGCCGCGCAGCAGCCACAACAGCGAGGCCGCCACCGATTGCTCCTCCCGGGTCAGCTTGGGAGTGGCTACATCGTACCACCTCTCCAGGTGAGACGCCGCCCAGGCCAGAGTCTTGTCCAGGTGACACTGGTTGCAGGCGTTGGGCCGTCCCGTCCGAAGGCTGGCCTGTACCGTGGGCGTGTCGATCTGGTGGCTGCGGATGGCCTTGAGAAGTCCGTAGGTGGTGTAGGGCATGTGACAATTGTAGCACTGACTGCCGCTGGAGGCCGGCGCATGCCGGGTGTGGGCGGGAGTGTCGAAGCGGGTGGAGTCATGGCACTGCAGGCAGGCCTGGTTGCCCCGCATGCCGGGCTTGAGCTGGTCGATGGCCCACAGCCTCAGCGGCCGAGGATCGTCCGGTGACTGATGCATGGCGTGGCAGGAGAGACAGGACAACTCTCCCCTCTGATAACAGGCGGTTTCGATCAGGCCGTTGTACTCCCTCCCCGACACCCGAATCATCCCGTCCGACCAGAACTTCTCCTCCCAGTAGGAGTGCTTGCGCTTTGCCAGTTGCCGCTGCCGCGGCTGCTGCCTGTCCTGGAACCGGACCACCAGTTTGGTTTCCGAAAGGACCTGGCCGGGCCGGTAGGGATAGCCATGGTCCATCCAGGTTTGGAAGTCGTCCTTCTCGTAAAATTCCAGGATTCCGTGACACTGGCCGCAGACCTGGGAGGAACGCTGATGGGAGAGGCGAGCCGGTTGCACGATGGACGGGTCAGGATTCCCCTCCAGATGAAAGCGGTAGCGGCGCAGCGGATTGCGGTTGAGCAGCACGTGAGCCTCGCCGGGCCCGTGACAAGCCTCGCAGGCGATGCCGAACTCGGCCACCCGGGTATCGAAGCTCAACTCGGTCAAGGCCGCCTTGGACCGTCCCCAATCAGGTGAGCGCGTTTTCCCCTGGGTGGTGTGGCACTTGATGCAGGCCATGTTCCAGGCGCCGGGCAAAGCAGACTGGATCTGGGGCGCGGGCGGCGTGAGGAAAGTGGCGTTGCGGGGAATCCACTGCCGCTCCTCGATCAGGTAAATAAAGGGAATCTGTCCCAGCTTGCGGCTGTGCCCGGTCGCGTACCAGTAGACCTGCATGTGGTGTGAGCCGGTGATCATGGCCAGTCGCAAACGCCGGGGACGGCCGGTCTGACTCGAGTTGTCCGTCTGAAACAACACGCTCCGGCCCCGTCGCTGCAGGCGGTAGGTCTGGCCCAGAAAGGAGAAGGGCTGGTTGATCGGTCCTGCCACCGTATCGGGGGTGGCCACCTGGGTCATGGTTCGGTGGAAGGAACCGTACCAGGTGCTGTAATTGTGGGGGTGGCAGGACTGGCAGGATTGAGAGGAGGTGTAGCCGTCTTCCAGGACCTGGATGGGCCGATTCCGCGGGGTCCGGTCATGGGTTGGACGGCGGTAGTCGGAGAGGTTGCAGGCCGCGGCCAGGAGGGTGACCAGAAGCAACGTGGCCCCCTGGCAACTTCGACTGAGCCGGTATCTCACCCTTGCGCTCCCTTTGTACCTGATTGGCCGACCCCCCGCCCTGCGGTGCGGATCATGCGAGGAAAAACGGCCAATCGTCGATAAAGACGAACCACGAATGAACACGAATAGACACGAATAAACACGAAGAAAAGTGGACCTCCTGCAAAGACAAGCGGCACCAAAATGCTTCTGCATTTGTGTGCCCTTGGTGTGACTTCGTGTCCTTCGTTGATGACTCCTCAATTGGCTTCAAACATATGGCTAGATCACTTGAATCGAAAGATCATTGACAGATGAGTCAAGTGTCGTGAATCTCAGATTGTATATTTTGGATTTGAGCCAAAATCGCTTGTCACACCTCCCCCAATTGACAATTCATCAAACAGTTTATTGGTGTTCATTCGTGTCCATTCGTGGTTCGTCGTACCCCTTCGTGGATCTCGTTCATGGTTAACCCGCAATTCTCACCGGGTCGCTGAATATACGATGAAAAGCAGTCTAACTTCAGTACCTTGATCGGCTCCATCTAAGGGGCTTGCGGGTAAAGACGGCGCTGGGCGCGCTCTGGCTTGTTCTTTTCCCCTCAGCCCGCACATGCTCCCTCGACCGTAGTGCCCGCTACGCTCTTCGCTCGCGAGCACGCGCTGAGGGAAAAATTACTGCGCCAAGTTACACTCTTGAGAAGAGTGCACGCCCCCCGGTGAGAATTGCGGGTTGACTCAGGCGCCACCCGGGCAATCTCACGGTTTATGAGGAGCGGCAGCCAAAAAAAAGCCCCGGCTCGTTGAGAGCCGGGGCCGGTTGTGAAACAACCCGTGGACTAAAACTCGATCCCGATATTGAAACGCGCATTCCGCATGCCTGCTCTCAACCCCGGCAGCCGGGTGGCGGTGGGTGAGTTGATGTTGAAGGCCGGTTGGTTAGGATTGTATCCCCAACTGGCGTAGTTGAAGGGGTTGCTGATCTGCGAGGAGAAGAGGACGTTCACGTTCTCCCCGATGGGGAAGTTCTTGAAGACCCCCAGCGCCATCGAGAACACGTTGGGCGCCCGCAGGATGTTTCTCCCTGAGTTGCCGTAGCGTCCGATGTTGTTGGCAGGCACGGCAAAGGCCCCGGCGTTGTACCAGTCGTCGTCGTTGCCGTCCGCTTTCTCCCAGCTCTTCCAGGTTCCCACCAGATCGGGACGACCTCCCGACCGGCCCAGTCCGGAGGGGTCGGTACCGGTGTAGGAGACGCTGACGCCCTGGCCGGAGAGGAGGTCGGTCTGGGTCGAGAGCTCCCAGCCCCCCAGGATCTGGTTCATGATCCCGGAAATACCGGAGCCGAACCGCTGGCCCCTGCCGAAGGGGACCTGCCAGTGGACGTAATTCACCGTGCGGACGGGAGACACGGCGCTGCTTTCGGCCCGGTCGCAGCGGCGGCAGTGGGGGTTCTCGGTGCCGTTGCCGCGGTTGCTGTTGAACCGCACCTCGGGCACGTCGGTCATCTGCTTGGACCAGGCGAAACCGATCTCCCCGGAGAAGCCGAATACGTTGCGGGGATAGATGACCGCCTCAAAGGCGTGGTAGGTGGCCCCGCCCCCGTTGTGGGTCTCGGAGATGGAGTTGTAGTTGCGGACCAATCGCCGATCGTCGCTCCAGGGCACCCCCTCCTGCGGCATGGGCACATTGATGTCCCTCCGGTAGAACATCTGGGTCTCCTTGCTCCAGATGTAAGAGACGCGGGCCCGCTGCCCTCCCACTTCGCTTTCGATGCTGATGTTCCCCTGCTGGGTATAGGGCCAGACGGAGTCGGGGTTCACGAAGCTGAGGCTGGGGATGGGAGGGGCGCCCAGCACGGAGGGATCCGGAAGCCCGACCGGCCAGGTGAAGATGGGCTGGGGCCGCCCGCTGCTGTTGTCCACGTTGTTGAAGTTGTAGGACAGCGCGAAGGGTCCTCCGGTTTCCAGAAATTCCAGCCGGGTTATCCGCTGCATGATGGCGTACATGCCGTAGCCGGCCCGGATGACCAGCTTGTCGTCGAAGTTGGGCCGCCAGGCCAGACCGACGCGCGGCTGGAAGTTGTTCTTGTCGGCGTTCCACAGGCCCTTGGGCAACCCGGCATCCTTGGCGGTGATGACGGGATTGCGGTCCAGCACCCAGAGCGGATCGATAAAGCCCATGGCGAAATCGTCCGGAACCACGATCGCGTTTCGTTCGGGATCGTAGGTGTAGTGGAGCCCCAACTCATCGGTGGTGGGAGAGGAGTAGTCGTAGCGCATCCCGAAGGATAAGGTCAGGTTGGGCAGGGCCCGGAAGGTGTCGGTGATGAAGAACCCCAGCAGATGGGCCTGCCTCACGATGATGGGCCGGAGGTTGCTTTTGCCCATGCTCGTCGGCATACCCAGCAGAAAGTCGGCATAGGGATTGCCGGTAAAGCGCCCGGTAAAGTTTTGACTCCCCCAGTTGGTGCTCCAGACCCTGTTGGATTCGTCTGTGGGGCGCCGGATCTCGAACCCCGCCTGGACGCTGTGCTTGCCCTTGTACCAGGAGAGGGAGTCGCTCACCGTCCAGTGGTAGGTTCGAGTGAGGTTGGTCCCCCAGCCGTTAAAGGGAGTGAACCCGCTGACCCGGAAATTGGGTCCCGAACTGGCCTCACTGGAAATGGGAGGTGTGATGCCGGTCAGACCCAGGTCCTTGAGCCTTGCCGCTGCCCAGTCGACGGTGTCTTGAGGGTTGCCGCCCCGTGTGTAGTTCCGGTAGACGTTGCAGGAGGCGCAGTTGTAAAAGCCGATGCGGAACTCATTCACCAGGGTGGGCGAAAGGGTGCTGGTGGTGCCCAGGGCAAAGGTCTTGGCGCAGCAGTTCTGGTGGAAGGGCCCCGACCAGTTATACACTGAGCGGTCGTTGAAGCCTCCCTCGCCGTCCCAGGAATCGCTGTGCTCGGCATAGGAGGTCAGGACCTCGAAAGTCTCGGTCACCTTGTGGTCGAAACGATAGTTGATTTTGCGGCCTCCGGAAGCCAGGTAGGTCCAGATCCCCGGCGCCCGGTTGGTGCCTGGGATGGGGTCCCGCAGATAGGTGTTGAGCTTGACGGCGATGGGGTGGATGCGGTCGGCGGGGATGATGTTTCCCGGGAAGTCCATACCGGTGACCGGGTCTATCAACTGTCCAGCTTTGAAGGAGGACAGGTCGCCACTGCGCCAGGCCGCCTCGGGGTGGAGCTGACTCACCTGGCGGTCGCCGGCGTTGTTCTTGCGGGTGAGATAGGTGAACATCCAGTAAGATCGGTTGCGGCCGTCATAGATCTTGGGGATCCAGGCAGGTCCATTCAAGACAAATCCGGCCTCCCATGTTCCCGTGCCCGCCGGTCGTGTGTGATTGCGTGGATTATTGGCACGCAAGGCATTGTTCGTCAGAGTCCCCTCGATGCGGCCGTGGTAGCTGTTGGTGCCGCGCTTGCTGACGATCTGGATGTTGACCGGGGTCTGGAAGTTGGCCGGGGCCACCGTGTGGGTGACCTTGACCTCATCCACCGCATAGGAAGAAAGATAGAGACGGTAGGCGTCCAGCTCCACCCCGTCCATGGACATGTGGGCCGCACCCTCGCGGGTCCCGTGATAGCCGAAGTAGCCGCCGGCCCGGGAGACGGTGGGCTGGCCGAAGGTGACCCCGGTGTTCTGGGCGCCCGGGTTCCGGGTCCAGTACTTGCCGGCCCGGACCGTGGACACGTCCGCGGTCTCGGTGACGATCACGGCCGCCTCGGCGGTGACGCTGATCTCGGTGGCCACGTCCCCCACCTCGAGCTGCACGTCCACGCGGGCCGTCCGGCCCGAGCCCACCACCACGCCGGTATTCACGTAACGGTTGAAGCCGGCCATCTCGACTTCGACCGTGTAGCTTGCCGGAGGAATGGTGGAGAACAGGTAGTTCCCATCGCTCTCGGTGCTGAGGATTCGCTCGACCTGGGTCAGCTCGGAGCGGAGAGTGACGGAGGCTCCCACCACCACCGCCCCGTCGGGGTCGGTCACGTTGCCGATGATGTTGCCGTTGAGGATCTGTCCGTAAAGGCTGCCGCTCATGGAAAGAGCAGCCAGCAGAGATGCGAGAACGAAACCCTTGATGCACTTGGTTAGCATGGTGTCTCCTGAAACTGTTTCAGTCTGGATTGGACCTCGGATCTGTCTCATTTAGGTGCTTTATTGAGTATTTTAATACCTTAGCCGCTGGGGTAGCTGCAATTTCCTTGCCAAATTGACGATGAGGTTAATAAAAGTGTAAGTAATTCATTTGAAGACATTTAGAGTTCATCCGGTGCGTGGCGCCCGCACCGGCTTCCTGCTTGAATATACGAGAAATTGAAGTGGTGTGCTGTCTCCGTGGCCAATCGTTGCCAAAAAAATCAACAAGTCTTATAAAATGAGTCACTTAAGATTCGATGCGCCCGAATACGATAATCCGGATCGATAGTTCGATCATTTCGAGTTATTGAACTGATCTGCCGGCAGCGGAGCCCGGGATCGTTTGAATCCCGCGCTGCCGCAGCTTGGCGGTTCGGCTTCTGCGACTCCCCCCTTGGTACCTGTTTGGCCGGGCCCCCGCCCTTCCGTGCGGATCATTCCAGGAAAAACGGCCGATCATTAAGGAAGATGAACCACGAATGAACACGAATACACACGAATACAGATGGACCTCCTTCAGCGACAAGCGGCGCCAAAATGCTTCTGCAAATTCGTGACCTGTCATGGGATGATGACTTCCTGGGAGCGCGGGCGTCCCGCCCGCACAAAGCCTGGCACAGCCGCGGCCAAAGGCACAGGATGCGGGCGGGATGCCCGCGCTCCCGGGCGATGCCGTCCCGGCGGCGCAGTGGGGGGTGTCTGGCGGGCGACTTCTCAGAATGCCGACCTGCACCCTTTGGGAAACTCCCGTTTGCCCGCGAGCCGTGATCCTGCCCCCGGACCGGGCGGAATACTCCAGAGTGAAACAACGGATTATTGTGGCTTATCTGGAGCAAGAGATTGGAGTTGAATCTTTCTACGGGATAAGAGTATCGAGGCGCCGGGCGCCGTGGCTGACACGGGCCACTTCAATTCCGTGAGGGATGATCCGATACAGGATCAGATAACGACCGATGGGAAAGAGTCGGCATTCTTTTCCGATCTCCGGTCGGGCAACTCCAAGCTGTGGATTTTGGGCTAAAAGGGTGCAGGTTGCCTCGATGTCATCGAGCAAGCGGTCTGCCGCCTCAGGTATTGTCTTGGGAGATATAAATCCAGATGTCTATGAGATCCGCTTCAGCCAGAGCGGTTCTTTGGATCGTTGGCATTCCATCCCGGTTCGGAGGCTGCGCCTACTTGGCGCGGGCATTTTCTGTCGCTCGGCACCTGGACTCAGCCTTGACGGCATCTATGTCCGCAAACCGGCCGGGACCACTGTGGAGGCCATCCTGCCAAGCCTTACGCAGTTCCTCGATTTCCTCCCGGCGGAACTTGTGGCGCAGCTTCCACTCCCGCAAGGCTTCCCGGACCTCTTCGCTGGTGCTGACGTATTCACCGCTATTCACGGCATCCCGCACGGTGGCAGCCATCTCCGCCGTCGAGGCGATGCTGATTTTTTCCACATTAGGCATGGCTGTCAATTCCCCTCCTTTTTGCTTATAGTAGTAAATATTCATACTCTCGGCCAGTACAGAAAAACAATCGGTGCTTGACCGAGCCGAGTTTTATCGCCGGTCTGGGTGGTCGGTCCATAAACTGGCCGGTCTGACCACCCCCAATCTTGACGCCATCCGGTGATTCTTTCCATAATTCAAGTTCGATTCAGACCCGGAACCTTCAGGAGGCGTTCCTCTCGGTGAGACCAGCGAAATCCGCTCCCGGACGGCGGTCGCAAGTGGAGTCCGTTGCCCGGTGGGCGCGGCGGCGTAGCGGTCCGCCTACTGCCGCCGGCGCGGTCCTGGTGCTCCTGCTGGCTGTTGCGGCAACCGTTCAAGGTCGCGGTGCCGAGCACGCCGAAAAGGAAGCCCTGGCCAGCCACCGGAAAATGTTGCAGGCCCTGAAGGAGCTGAGGGAGCGTACTCCGACTCACCACCCGGTTCTGGGTGAGGTTCGGGCGCGCCACCTGCGGGCCGAACTGGAAGCGGTGGAGGCCGGCCGCAAAAAGGCCGGGTTCTTTCCCCAGGTGACCCGCTGGCGCCTCCATTTCGACCTGGGTCGGGAGGAGCTCCAACTGGGCAATGAGCAGCGCTCCCTGGAGCATTCCTATACAGCTTTTAAGCTACTGCCTGAAGTCCAGAACCTGCTGCGCGCGGATCTGCCCATTCGGCTGCGCTTCCAGCTTGGGGTATCTCACCTGCGGGTCGGGGAGACCCAGAACTGCTGTCTGCGCCCAAACCCCGAAAGCTGCATCCTGCCCATCCGAGAAGGCGGCATCCACACCGAGCCGGAGGGGTCCCGGCAGGCCATCCGTTACTTTACTCAGGTGCTGAAAGAATCCTCATCCGACTCCATGGCTTACTTGGAATCCCGCTGGCTGCTGAACATTGCTCATATGACCCTGGGGAGCTATCCCGAGGGCGTTCCCCGGGACTACCTCATCCCGCCCAAGGTGTTTCAGTCCGATGATTCCTTCCCCAGGTTCCCCAACATCGCGGCCGACCTGGGACTCGACACCTTCAATCTGGCCGGCGGCGCCTGCGCCGACGACTTCAACAACGACGGCTATCTGGACCTGGTCGTGTCCACCTGGGACCCGGCGGAGCAGATGCGCTTCTTCGTCAACAACGGGGACGGTTCCTTTTCCGATCGGACCCGGGAAGCCGGACTGACCGGACTGTTCGGAGGCATCAACCTGCTGCAGGCGGATTACGACAACGACGGCCACGTGGACCTGCTGGTCCTGCGAGGGGGGTGGATGGGTGACAGCGACCGGCATCCCAACTCCTTGCTGAGGAACAATGGCGACGGGACCTTTACCGACGTCACCTTTCTGGCGGGTCTGGGAGAGGTGCACTACCCCACCCAGACAGCCTCCTGGGCGGACTACGACAACGACGGCGACCTGGACCTCTATATCGGAAATGAATCCACCCGCAAGGGCATCTTCCTTCCTCAACCCCTGGGCGAAGTCCAGGATGACCGGCTGCCCTTCCCTTGCCAACTCTTCCGCAACAACGGCGACGGCACCTTTTCCGATGTGGCCCGGCAGGCTGGCGTCACCAACGACCGTTGGACCAAGGCGGTGATCTGGGGAGATTATGACGAGGATGGCTACTCTGACCTCTACGTCTCCAATTTTTGGGAACTCAATCGCCTCTATCGCAACAACCGGGATGGGACCTTTACCGATGTGGCAGACAAACTCGGCGTCACCCACCCGATGGCCAGCTTCCCGTCCTGGTTTTGGGATTTTGATAACGACGGAGTGCTGGACCTCTACGTCACCGCCTTTACGGCCATCGTGGCGGACCTGGCAGCCGCCAGCCTCGACCTGCCCTTTGAAACCGAGTTGCCCCGGCTGTATCGCGGTGACGGGCAGGGCGGGTTTGAGGAGATAAGCCAACAGCAAGACCTCGACCGGCCCGCCGCACCCATGGGGTCCAACTTCGGAGATCTGGACAACGACGGCTTTCTCGATTTTTACCTGGGCACGGGCACCCCCGACTACCACGATCTGATGCCCAATCTGATGTACCACAACCAGCGTGGGAAACGGTTTGCCGACGTCTCCATCGCCGGCGGCTTTGCCCATCTGCAAAAAGGGCACGGCATCGTTTTCGCCGACTTCGACCACGATGGGGATCAGGACATCTTTGAGCAGATGGGTGGCGCCTATGCGGGCGACAAGTATGGGGATGCCCTCTATGAGAATCCGGGGTTCGGCCACCACTGGATCGCCATCCAACTGGTGGGCGTGCGCTCCAACCGGTCCGCCATCGGCGCCCGAATTCGGCTGGATGTGGAAGAGCAGGGCAAGCCGCGCGCCATCTTCAAGACAGTCAACAGCGGAGGCACCTTCGGCGCCAACCCCTTGCGTCAGACCATCGGACTGGGCCGGGCCTCGAAGATCAAGCGCCTGGAGATCTTCTGGCCCACCACCGGCGAGACCCAGGTCTTTGGGGATGTCCCCGCCGATCGGTTCATCCGGATCGTGGAGGGCGAAGGCCGGTATCGCCGGCTCTCGCTGCCGAAGTTCGTCCTGGGCGGGGGCTCCAAGGGGAAAAAAGAGGCTCGCTCGTTTCGACAGCCATCGGTAAATTAGGTTGTCAGGTCCCTGGTCGTGAGGTGGTCGAAGTTCTGTTACGTCTTCAGGGGTTACCCCCTGCACTTGCCTCGCGAGTGCAGCGCCTCCTTTAAATTGACTTTAAATCAGGAGGGGAGCTTTGCGGCTCAGCCAGAGCGTGCGGGGATTGTCCCAAAGGAATTTATGAAGGACTGTCAGGAGTTGCAAAAGGAACGACGGTTGACAACACAGGCTCGTGTCCCAGTTTGGCGGGGCTGGGAATAGGTGATTTGTTCGAGGATGCGCCCCGATGATAGCTCCCAACAGGCAAGCGTCAAGCTACCCTTGGCGCGACAGTGAGTTGAACACCAAGCGCGCTAAGGACCTTCATCAGTGTGCTGATCCGAGGGTTGCGTTCACCGGACAATGCCTTGTACAGGCTTTGACGACTCAGTTGAGTTTCCTGAGCGATCGAGGTCATGCCCGTGGCGCGAGCGACGTTGCCGACGGCTTTCACGAAAAACTCCGGATCGTTTTCTTCAAGTGCGGCCCTCAAGTATTCAATGACTGTCTCATCGTTGTTGAGAAACTCGGCACTATCCCAAGGGGTATAGGTTTCTTTGCTCATGGTGCCTCCCTAAAGTTCACTCACCATTTGTTGGGCATGTTTTATGTCTTGCTGCTGGCTCGACTTGTCGCCGCCGCAGAGTAGGATCACCAGCCTGTTGTCTCGAATCGTGTAGTAGACGCGGTAGCCTTTGCCAACGGGCACGCGCATTTCGCTGACGCCCTGACCCACGGGTTTGTGGTCACCAAGGTTGCCCTCCTCAATGCGGTCAATGCGAATGGCGATTCGCGCTTTGGCGCGCCTGTCGCGCAATCCCTGTCAGCCAGCGAAGAAAGATACCGCTCTTGACCACTTGATAGTTCAGGAGATTATTTGTATCCAATTGGCGACACTTTGTCAAGTCGAGAAGGGGTTTTGACTTATGAGCCTTTTGCAAAATTCAGGGTCGGGCATGAGATGAGGGCAGAATGCTCCTGCAAAATAACGCCCTCGAAAGGGATCTGCACCTGGCTAGCCATGGGTTTCCCCCTGGGAGCGCGGGCGTCCCGCCCGCATACTTGTCAAGGCGCTGCTCCAGCGCCAGTCGGCGGGTGAACCGACCAACCCTGTGAAGCCAATCGCCACGACCCTGCCAGGTCTTGTGCGGGCGGGACGCCCGCGCTCCCAGGGACAACAACTCTTCCAGACAATAAATCCCGCTTCCTAGCGAATTTTGCAAAAGGCTCTTATGACTATTGACATCAAAGCCCCTCCTCTACGATTGAGCGCCTTCCGGATTGACAGACCATTCTTGGCCGCTTTGAGAACAGGATGGGTTTCAAGAATTTGGCCGGTGTGTTGGAACAGATCCAAGGTCACTTGCACTTGTAGCAAACTGCAGGATCTCGGTGCGTGGTGGTCACAGACTTCTTGGCTTTTCAGTGATGACCACTCCTTGGCCTTTTCTCAGGCGGCCAACCCCCGTTGACCGGGAGGGGGACTTTGGAAATCAAGATCCGTTCCTTCACATCTTCAAGGGGCAGCAGTGTTTTTTCCGTGTGGTAGTGCAAGTCCGATGAAGTGGCTCCCTTCTTCCAATAGGCGCCGGCATTGGGGTGCGGTTCTGACCATCGTTACTCCGGCAATGGTTGCTCTCGGCTGGGTGTCCCCTCAATTCCTGTCATCGCAGAATCTCCGTTCACCCTTTACGGATGGGACGGCTGCCGCCGGCATCGAATTCCAGCACCAGCGAGGCGCTTCCGACCAGAAGCACTTGGTGGAGACTGTAGGCTCCGGATGCGCCCTGTTCGACTACGACAACGACGGCTGGTTGGATATCTTTATGATCAACGGAGGTCTCACCCCCGACTCCAACGCCGGCGGGCCGGTTCGCCACGGGCTCTATCGCAACCTGGCCAACGGCCGTTTCCAGGAGGTGACCGCCCGGGCGGGGTTGGGGGGAAACGGCGCCTTCGGCATGGGCGTTGCCGTGGGCGACTACGACAATGACGGCGACCGGGACGTCTACATCACCAACTTCGGACCCAATGGGCTCTATCGCAACAACGGGGACGGGACCTTCAGCGACGTCACGGGCAAATCCGGCGTCGGGTGTTCCGATTGGAGCACCAGCGCCGCCTTCTTCGACATGGAAAACGACGGCGACCTGGATCTCTACGTGACCAACTACCTGGAGACCAGCTTTGAGACCAATCCCCTCTGCGAGCTCAAGAACATTCGGACCTATTGTTATCCGGGCAACTACGACGGCGTCGCCGACAGGCTCTACCAGAACCTGGGCGGCGGCCGTTTCCGGGACGTGTCCGCGGCCAGCGGGATCCTCAATGCCGAGGGCAAGGGTCTGGGGGTGGTGGCGGCCGATTTCGACGACGACGGCTGGACGGACCTTTACGTCGCCAATGACACGGTCAGGAATTTCCACTACCGGAACAACCGGCAGGGCGGTTTCGAAGACATGACCCTCCTTTCGGGAACCGGCTACAACGAAGAAGCCAATCCTGAGGCGGGAATGGGCACCGATGCAGCCGACTACGACGGGGACGGTCTGATGGATATCGTGGTGACCAATTACGATATGGAGACCAACGCCCTCTACCGGAACCACCAGGACTGGCTGTTCACCGACGAAAGGGCCTCGTCCGGAGTCACCCGGGGAGATCAGTTCCTGCTGGGGTTCGGCACCGGCTTTTTCGATTTTGACAACGACGGGGATCAGGATCTGTTGGTGGTCAACGGACACGTCCTCGACAACGTCGAGCGGGTCCAGTTCGGCTTCCGTTACGCCCAACCCGACATGCTGCTGGAGAACCGGCAGGGGAAGTTCAGGGAGCACGCGGGCTTCTCCCGGGAGGCAGGCCTGGAGCCGCGGGTCGGCCGCGGTTCCTGCTTTGGAGACCTGGACAACGACGGCGACCTGGATATCCTGGTCAACAACTGCGGCGGGCGGCCCCATCTTCTCCTGAACCAGGTGGGGAGCAGGCGGAACTGGATTCTGCTGAACCTGATCGGTTCCCGGAGCAACCGGGACGGGGTGGGAGCCAGGATCGTGGTGACGACTGCCACCGGCCGGCAAACCGACCAGGTGATGGGAGGCGGGGGGTATCTGGCGGCCAGTGACCTGCGGGCTCACTTCGGTCTGGGCGCCGCCGACAGGATCCAATCCCTGCGGATCTGGTGGCCGGGGGGAGCCGAAGAGGTGTATCGAAACCTTGGCGCCAACCGGATTCTTTCCATCAGGGAAGGAGCGGGGAGGGTGGAGGTCATCCGGGCTTCGCGGCCGGCAGGAAACGTCGAACCTTAGCGAGGCTTCGCCTCAGACCGACAAGCAATGAAGGGAAACACGATATCCACGAAGGGGATCCACGAAGAGCACGAAGGGAAAAAGAGTTATCCACGAAGGGGCACGAAGGGCCACGAAGGGGTTGGAGAAAGCTCAAGAGGGATCCGCCAAGGGTCGGGAAGGGAGAAAAGATTTCCACGAAAAGGCAAAAAGAAATCCACGAAGGGCCACGAAGAACGGCGAAGGGCCACGAAGGGGTTGGAGGAGGCTCAAGAGGGCTCTGCCAAAGGTCGGGAAGGGGGTCCGCGAAGGGACTCCAAGGGGTTGGAAAAGACTCGAAAGGGGTCCCTGAAGGGCCACGAAGAAAGACACTAAGGGAAAAACGATATCCACGAAGGACCACGAAGGACACTGGGGCTATCCACAAAGGGGACCCAGGTACAGGAACATCAAGAAATTATGTTCCCGTCGTTCGGTCTCAGCGTCGAGCATGAGTCGATGCCTGATTCACATCGATGGACAGGATTCGTTCTCTCGATCCTGAATATCCTGTTCATCTTGTTCATCCATGTTCAAAAATTCCTGATCTCATTGAGCCCCTCGTGGAGGCGACAGCCATGAGGCCGTTCCGGGTTGATCCAAGTGGGGGAGATGGCCGAGGCCGTGCCAAGCTTTGTGCGGGCGGGACGCCCGCGCTCCCAGCGGCCTTCATCCCATGACAGCGTCACACCAGGGGCACAATATTGCAGAAGCATTTTGGTGTCGCTTGTCGTTGAAGCAGGTCTATGTGTGTTTTGGTCTATTCGTGTTGATTCGTGTCCATTCGTGGTTCGTCTTCATTAATGATCAGCCGTTTTTCCTCGAATGATCCGCACGGCAGGGCGGGGGCCGGCCAAATAGGAAATTCACAAATCTTGACTCATCTGTCATCGTTGTTTCGACTCAACAGGTTAAGTGCTGATACGGTGATGGTTAGAGGATCGTCTCCGGCCGGGAACAGGCCACCGCGGCAATGCCGTCGGAGGCGGAGGTGGCGCATGTCGGTTGTAAGCAAAAGCCGTGCTGGAGCTGCAAGGACCTTGACCCTGATGGCCCTGTCTTTGTGGCTGATCCTGCCGGTGGGCGGTCAATGGCGGAAGAAGCCCTTTCAGGAGTGGACCCGGGACGAGGCCCGCAAGATTCTGAGAAAATCCCCCTGGGGAAAATCCCACCTCTTCGTCATCCCCGCAAGAGATGGCTATGACAGGGACCTGCGCAGTGACCGGGCGGCGTGGCCGGGTCTCGATCCCCAAGGCCCCCCCGACCAGACCCGATCCGGCGACGTGGAACAGCGCCAGGCCTCCCGTTCCGACAATCCCCTGGACGACCCGCGTAACTCCATCAATCTGGGAGAGTCTCGTGGTGACGGGCGAAGCGGCAACCTCTGGCGACCGGCCGAACGCTATCGGGTCTTCTGGTACTCTTCCCTCAGGGTCCGTCAAGCCATCGGCCGACTGCGCCAGCTCCGGGGTCTGGATCTGAAGGAACAGATGCAGGCGCTCTACGGGCAGTCCCGCCATCATCACATCATTGCCGTGGCCGGCTCGGTTTCCAGGTTCTACCGCCGGGCCACCCTGGAGGAGATCCAGGGAAAGACCTTCCTCCTGTCAGGAAAACGCAAGCCCAAGAAAATCGATCCGGTGCAGTTCGTAGGTCCCGAGACCCTTCGCTTCCCCATGGCTCTCTTCCTTTTCCCCCGAGTCACCGAGGCGGGGCGGTCCCTGGAACCGAGCGACGGGGAGGCCCGTTTCATCAGCCAGCAGGGTCCTCTGAAGGTGAAAACTTCATTCAAGCTGAAAAAGATGATGACCGGCGGAAAGCTGGATCTGTGAGGATAGTGACTAGTGGATAGTGACTAGTGGATAGTGGATAGTGGTTAGCAACGCCCCCCGCCGCCGTGCGGATCATATGAGAGTGAAACAAAGGAGCTTCATAGCCTTTCGGGAGTAGGGACATTTTCCGTTTGACCGGTTTGTTGCATCAGGGAACATCGATAGACAGGATAGACAGGATTAACAGGACGAGACGTTTTTGCACCGGATGCTGACTCGCTCGATGATCGTGTGCGTGTGAAGTGATCCATGAACTTGGGAGCGGGGTTTTGGAATCCTAGTTGAAGAAAAGGTGATGATGGAACTCAAGCGGCTGAAACCTGTCGCCAAACAATCCTGTTAATCCTGTCCATCGATAATATGCTTAACGCATCGATCAAAATACTCTCCACTAACCACTCTCCACTCTCCACTCCCCTGGGGATTGCGGCGCTGCTGGCTGCCTGCATCATCCTGGTTGGGCAAGATGCCGTTTACCAGGCTTCGAGGGAGGATGCCGCTCCCCAATACCTTGACCCGCAGACCTGTCAGCCCTGTCACGCCGAAATCTACCGGAGCTATCGGGAGGTGGCCATGGGGCGTTCCTTTTACAGGCCCTCCGCCGGGAACGTCATCGAGGACTACACCGCCGACAACCACCTCTTTCACGCACCTTCCAATCGCCACTACCGGATGGTTCAGCGCAACGGCAAGTTCTACCAGAGACGCTACCAACTGGATGCTCAGGGAAGGGAAAAGAACGTCTTCGAACTGGAGGTGACCCACATCATGGGCTCCGGCAACCATGCGCGGACCTATCTGAACCTGGACGGGAACGGAGTGTTGCGGCAATTGCCGGTGAGCTGGTATTCCCAGGGGAAGGGTTGGGGGATGAGTCCGGGGTACGACCATGCCCGCCACGACGATTTCCGCCGCCGGGTCGGTCATTCCTGCATGTTCTGCCATAATGGCTATCCACGCCTTCCCGAGCCCAGCGACCGCTACGGGCACCAGAACCGCTTCCCGCAGGACCTGCCCTCGGGCATCGACTGCCAGCGCTGCCACGGTCCGGGTTCCAGGCATGTGGATCTTCTGTCGGGTGGAGAGGCGGCCATGGAGGCGGTCCGCGCGGCCATCCTCAATCCGGTCCGTTTGAGTCCGGAGCGGCAGATGGACGTCTGTATGCAGTGTCACGTGCAGTCCACCCTGGGCAACCTGGGGGACCGGGTGCGGCGGGCCGGACGTTCGGTCTATTCCTTCCGTCCCGGGGAGTCGCTGGATGACTACATCGTCCACTTCGATCTGGTGGAACCCGATCCCGGCAAGCCGGCGGACCGGTTCGAGATCGACAGCACCGCCTATCGGCTGTTCCAGTCAAGCTGTTTCCTGGAGAGCCGGGGGACCATGACCTGCACCACCTGCCACGATCCCCATCGGACGCCCCGCGGTCCGGAAGCCGTTCGACATTTCCGCCAGCGCTGCATGAGCTGCCACCCCGGCCCCTCGGGGGAGGTCCATCCCCAACCGGCTCAAAGCAATTGCGTGCGTTGCCATATGCCCAGGCGGCGGACGGAGGATGCCGTCCACGTGGTGATGACCGATCATTGGATTCAGCGCCGTCTCCCGGGCCGGGACCTGCTGGCTCCCCTTCAGGAAGACCATTCGCCCCATGAAGGGGCCGTGGTTCTGCACGACCCGGAGTCCCTCCCGGCATGGGAACGGGACATCTATTGGGGTTTGGCCCAGATCCAGTCACCCTCCAACCTCGAGCAGGGCCTGGGCCGGCTGAAGGCTCGCTTGAGCCGGGAGCCCTCCGCTCAGCCGGAAGTTTTTGCCGAATGGGCAACGGCTCTATTGGAGGCGGGCGAACGGGACGCAGCCGAGGTTCGTCTGCGCCAGGCCCTGAAACTGGATTCCAGCATGGTCATTGCCCGCACCAAGCTGGGGGAGGTCCTGAGGGAGCAAGGCAAACTGAACGAAGCCGCCCGCCACTACCGGCTGGCCCTGGCGGTCGATCCCACCTATGGAGAAGCCGAAATTGGCCTGGGACTCATTGCCAAAGGACAGGAGCGGCCCGATGCGGCCACCGGCCACTTTCGCCAGGCAGTGCAACACAACCCCTTTTTGGCGGAAGGCTTTGCCAACCTGGGGACGGCCTATCTTCAGCAGGGAAGATGGGTCCAGGCTGTTCAGGAGCTTGAGAAGGCCTTGAGCATCGAGCCGGCCAATCCCCAGGTCCACCTCAATCTGGGTACGGCCCTGTCCAGGGCGGGGCGGCTGCCTGAGGCCCTGGAGGCCTTTGCCGAGGCGGTTCGCCTCAAACCGGACTTCCCCGAAGCCCACTACAGTCTGGGCCTGGCTCGGGCCCGGTCGGGCCGACCCAGGCAGGCGATCGAGGCCTTCCGCCAAGCCGTCCAACTCACGCCCGAGGACGCCGACTTTCACTACAATCTCGGGGTGGCCCACAACGAGCTGGGACAGTTGGAAGAAGCCGTGGAGGCCTTCCGGCAGGCGGTCCGGCTGAGGCCGGACGACGCTGAGGGCCTTTCCAGTCTCGGCCTGGCCTATGCTCAACTGGGCCGGCTGCCCGAGGCCCTCAAGGCTTTTCAAAAGACGGCGGCCCTCCGGCCCGACGATCCGGAAGCCCGATTCTTTTTGGGAATGGCTCATCTCATGCTGGGGAACCGGAAGGCGGCAATGAAGGAGTACGAGAGGTTGAAACGCCTGGGCGCACACCAAAGGGCGGGGATGCTGAAGGACCAGTTGGACCGGAAAGGCCCCGGCGATCCGCCCCGGGATTAGCCCGCGTATCTCACTAATGGCAGGAAACGGCGGTTCTCAATCCACGAAGGGGCAGCAAGGACAAAAAGATATCCACCAAGGGGCACGAAGGACCACGAAGGGGCACGAAGAAAAACTAGCGAGGCTGTGCCTCAGACCGACAAGCAAGGACAAAAAGATATCCACGAAGGGGCACGAAGGACCATGAAGGGGCACGAAGAAAAACTAGCGGTTGACATGAGCGTTGCACCTATTCTTCGAAGTCGATTCCCTTTGACTCCGCCCGGGCGATGGCTCGGAGTGGGCGCCGGGGTGGCGATCGGCCTGGGTCTTATCGGCTTGGCTGTCAGCTCCCAGGTTGCCGCCGATCTTTCCGCGCCAAAGTATGTCGACCCGCTGTTGTGCCAGCCCTGTCACTCCGACATCCACGACAGCTACCGGAAAGTGGCCATGGGCCGCTCCTTCTACCGGCCTTCCGCTGGGAACGTCATCGAGGACTACAGTGTCAACAACCACTTCTACCATGAGCTCTCCGACCGCCATTATCGGATGGTTCAACGCGGCGGACGGTTCTACCAGAGGCGTTATCAACTGGATGCTCAAGGCCGGGAGCACAACGTCTTCGAGCTGGAGGTCACCCACATCATCGGCTCGGGGAACCATGCCCGCAGCTACCTCAATCTGGACGGCAGCGGCGTGCTGAGGGAACTGCCGGTGAGCTGGTATAGCCAGGAACAGCGCTGGGCCATGAGTCCCGGCTACGACCGGTCCGACCATGAGGATTTCAGCCGGCAGGTGAGCCATGCCTGCATGTTCTGCCACAACGCCTATCCGCCCCTTCCGGAACCCTCGGACCACTTTGGGCTTGGCAGCCGTTTTCCCCGGGAACTGCCGTCGGGGATCGACTGCCAGCGCTGCCACGGCCCCGGGACCCGACACCTGGAGCTGGCCTCCAGCGGCAGGGCGGAAGCGGCCGACATCCGCCGGGCGATTGTGAATCCGGTCCGTCTGGGGCCTGATCGGGAGATGGAAGTCTGCATGCAGTGCCACCTGCCGGTGGCCACCGCCGGCCCCCACATCCAGCGCTTCGGGCGCTCGATCTACTCCTACCGCCCGGGCGAGCGCCTGGCGGACTACATCGTCCACTTCGATCTGGTCGATCCCGAGACCCGGGAGTTGAGCGAGCGGTTCGAGGTGGACAGCAGCAGCTATCGCCTGCGCCGGTCGCCCTGTTTCATCCGGAGCCAGGGAAAGATGACCTGCACCACCTGTCACGATCCCCACCACGCTCCTCGCGGGGAGGAAGCGGTGCGGCACTATCGGGAACGCTGCCTGGATTGCCACCCCAAGGTGTCGCCGCAGGTCCATCCTCAACCGGGGGACAGTGATTGCGTGAGCTGCCATATGCCCCAGCGCCGCACCCAGGACGCGGTCCACGTGGTGATGACCGATCACTTCATCCAGCTTCGCCCCCCGGCAAGGGACCTGCTGGCGCCCCTCGAGGAAGACCACTCCCCCAAGCCCGATGAGGTGGTGTTGCACCGTCCGGATGCGTTGCCCGCTTCGGAACGGGAAATTTACTGGGGATTGGGACAGATTCGTTCCCCTGTCCATTTGTCTCCGGGGCTGGACCGGCTCAAGCTGGCCCTGCCCCAATGGCAGGGGGCCAGTCCTGAGCCCTACCTTCAGTTGGCCTTGGTGCAGGTGAAGTCGGGGGACCTGGATCAAGCCGGAATCCATCTGAGACGGGCCCTGGAGGTTGATCCGGAGCTGGTGCTGGCCCGCTTCAAACTGGGGGAGGTTCTGAGGCAGCAGGGCCGTCTGGACGAGGCTGCCGAGCACTACCGCCACACCCTTGGCCTCGATCCCGGCCACGCCGCGGCCCACAACGGCCTGGGCCTGATCCTCAAGGAGCGGCAACGGACCGAGGCGGCACTGGAACACTTTCGACAGGCTGAGCGCAGCAATCCTCTGCTGGCGGACGCCCACGCCAATTCAGGAACAATTTTCTTGCAGCGGGGGGAGGTTGAAGAAGCTACCCGGGAGTTTAATCGCGCTTTGCAGATCGAACCGGATAGCCCCGGGGTATACCGCTCGCTGGGGGTGGCCCAGGCGGAGTTGGGTGGACACCGGCAAGCCGTCAGCGACTTTCAGCAGGCCATCTCCCTCAAGCCGGATGACGCCGAAGCCCACTACAACCTGGGCCTGTCCCAAACCGAGCTGGGCCGGCAGGAGGAAGCCATCGAGGCCTTTCAGGAAGCCATCGGCCTCAGGCCGGACTATGCCGAAGCCCATTCCAGCCTGGGAGTGGCCTACGGCCAGGCGGGGCGCCTGCCGGAGGCGGTGGAAGCCTTTCGGCAGGCGGTCCGGATCGATCCCGAATACGCTGAGGCCTACTCCAACCTGGGACTGGTCCATGGCCAACTGGAGCAGTGGCGGGAGGCCGCCGCGGCTCTGGCTCAAGTGGTCCGCATCGATCCGGGGGATGCCGAGACCGGCCTCAAACTGGGCCTGGCTTACGGCCAGGCGGGGCAATTCCAGCGGGCGGTGGAGTCCTTTCAGCAGGCCATTCAGGTCAAGCCCGACTTTGCCGAAGCCTACTCCAACCTGGGGGCGGCCTACGGCCAACTGGGCCGGCACCGGGAAGCCAGTGAGGCATTCCGGGAAGCCGTGCGCCTCCAACCCGATTCATTGCAGGCTCACCTCCATCTTGGAACGGCCTACGTGCAACTGGGGCGCCTGCCTGAGGCCATCCGGGCCTTTCAAGGGGCCACACGCATCAAGCCCGACCTGATCCGATTGCACCAGTTCATTGGGGAAGCCTACACCCGCTTGGGACAGCCGCGGCAGGCGATCCCCGCCTTCAGGCAGGTTCTCCGTTTCCAGCCTGGAGACGTCGAGGCGCGCTTTCATCTGGCGCTGGCCTATCTGGCGGTTGGAGAAAGGGCCTCGGCTCTGGAGCAGTACCGGAAGCTGAGAGATCTGGATGAGGCCAGGGCCGGGCAGTTGATGGAGCGGATCAACCGGCAGCCGGCTCGCTGAAGCCATGCTCGGAAGCCCGGCCCCGCCTGAAACAACCTAAAAAAGATATCCACGAAGGGCCACTAAGGACGACGAAGGGCCACGAAGTGGGATGGATCTGCTGCATCGGCACGAGCCGTGGCCGGCAACCCGGCCTCCGCCCCTCCACCGCATCAGCCTTCGCCTTCCGCCTCGGCGTTTGCGACTCCCCCTTGAGGGGCAAGAGTGATGGGAGCAGGACCCCCTGGGAGCGCGGGCGTCCCGCCCGCACAAGGCTGGGCGCAGCTCGGCCCTATCTCCTCATTTCTCACCAGGGGGGTGGGCATCGGCTGGGAAAGTGTTTGTCTTTAGCATCTTGCAGCGCTTTGGGGGGGAACCTTCAGGGTACAGACTGCGCTGGGCGCGCCTGGGCTTGCTTGAGATCGAACACCAGGGATGATTGCTGCCGCCGCCTACGCGGCTCGGGGGATGGAGCTGCCCTTTTCCAATGGCGCGTGCTTGGCCTCCGCCCGGCCCGCCCCCGGTTTACGCCCACGGCTAAGTGCGGACGCCGCATTCGCGGCTTACTCGAACCCCGGGCTGGCGCCCGGGGACTATTCTATGAATCCTGTCCCCCTGCAGTGTCGTGATTTTGGGGAGAGCGGTGAAGCCGCGGTTGGCGTAGCTCACCCGAGGAAACCTCCCCTACAGGTCTTCCTTATAAAGCGGCGTAGCCGCGCCAGCACTTAGCCGTGGGCGTGAGCCCATGGACGTCGTATTCCCCGCTGACGCAGCCGCGTAGGCGGCGGATTAATGGCGCCGTCCCGGAACGCACTGCCTCTCCAAAATCACGCCGAACACGTTCCTCACTCCCTGTACTCTTCTCAAAGACTGCAACCCCTGGTGAGAAATGCGGCCCTATCTCCTCACCTTTTCTTCCACAAGGATCCGTTGTTTCACCCTCGAAGGGTCCGCACGGCCGGGCGGGGGCTGGACTTGCCTGAAGCCCCTTCGCGGATCGTTGTTCGGCGGGGGCAGAACTCCACGCCGGTTGCAGCAGGGGTGGGGAAGCGGAATCAGCGCACCAGCCGGGAGTTGGGGAACTGGTTGTGCCAGCCGAACCAGAAGGCACGATGGGCGGGAAGCCGCAACCGCCTTTCCCCGGCCCTGTTGGTGAGGGCCTCCTCGCTGACCTTCCAGGATTGCCCGCGGCTGTCGGTCAGCTTGGCTTTTCGGTTCCAGCGGGTGAATTTCACCCCGGTGGCGTCGTAAACTCGGTTGGCGCCCGACCGGTCGGTCAAGATGACCACCGGTTGCGAGCCAACCCGATCGTGGTGGAGCGGGTTCTTGTCCAGGAAGGCGGTGTCGTAGGCCACCGCCTCTTCCTCCAGCAGCAAGGCCACCACCTCCTGCTTGTTGTTGAGCCTGCGGTCCCGATAGCGGACCGGAAACATCAGGTTCTGAGTGGCGAAATAGGCGCGGTAGGCCACCCCTTCGCCGTAATCCCGCCGGTGGCCGGTTTCCAGCGAGAGCACCCGGGTTCGGGGATGGCTTTTCCTCCAGGCGCTCCAGGTGGTGGTTACGATGGGAAGCCGTTTCAGCTTCAATCCCGACCCCACCAGCTTGCCGGTGACCGGAACCCCTTCCAGGGCCGACCAGAGCGACCGGGTCTGGCGGTCGTACATGAGCTTGTTGGAGCGGAAGAGAAAGCCGCTGGTCCCGAAGTCGAACTGCCGCTTGCCGATCCGCTGATCGTAGAGCACGGCCGACCCGCACAGGGTACAGTAGGCGCAGGTCACTTCCATGTCACCCACGGTGTCGTTGAACAGCTCGTGCCAGGCCAGAATGCGCTTGGGGTAGGCCTTGGCTTCGCCGTTGAGGAATACCCCGAAAACCACGTCGGTCCCGTCCAGATAGGCGGCCTCGCCGGCCTCGATGAACCTGGGATGCTCAAGGGGGGGGATGCCGTCCACCTTCACCCCTCCCCACACGATCTCGTCCAGGCGGATGGTGTGCTTCATGCCCGGATAGAACCACCAGTAAAACCGCTCGTCGATGGGGGCGTGGATTTCGGCCTTGAAGGCGGGATAGAAGGGATGCATTTCGAAATCCTGTTCCCACAGCCACTCCATCATGGCGTAGAGATCCCGATCCAGATTCCGGCCGGTCTTTCTCTCCAGCAGGTCCCACAACTTGCCTGCCGGGGTCTCCTCGTCGAACAAGAGGTCCTGGCGCGGGGCGAAAAAACGGAGGGTTTCCACCACCATCGGCGCCAGGTTCATCCCCCAGTCGGCCTCCAAGGCTTCCAGAGCGCCTTCCTTCTGGTCCAGGAAATCGAACAGCCGCTGCACCACCTGCTTCTTATCCTCGGTTCCCTGGGGAGGAGGGGCTCCGGGAAGGGGCACGGAGAAGCCCGCCAGATGGAGGCCGAGCAGGACAGCCAACAGAGTTGAAGTCAGGGTTTTTGCCGGCATGCTTGCTCCCACACAATTAGGATATTTTCATATCTCACATTTCGAGGTTGAAAACCAGCCCCAAGTGCCGGCGCCGGAATGGTTAAAATCGGTGGGACAATGGTGTAAAATAGAAAACCAATTTCCTTTTCTTCGGTCATGGGTTGGATAACGATGCGGTTTTGGTCCTGCTTTTGCCTTCGTGTTCATCTGCCGGCCATCGGATTGATGGTGGCCCTGTGGGTGCCGACTCCTGTCCCCGGGGCTCCGGGGAAAGAGGAGACGGAGCCGGAATCCGGCCAGCCATCGCAGTCATCGCCGGCCTTTACCTTCAGGGTTCCGGTGAACGTGGTGCTGGTGAATGTCACCGTCACCGACAGGGCAGGGAGGCCGGTCAAGGACCTGACCGTCCACGACTTCAAGCTCTTTGAGGACGGCAAGCGCCAACGGATTCAAAGCTTTGAGGTGGAATCCAGCCAACTGGAGATCAGGACGGAGGGGGCAGACGCAGCCACCGGCCAGCCGGGGCCGCCAACCTCCGATGGTCAGGTTGCAGCCCAGGGGGAAAGCGAGCGCACCCGGCTCATCAGTTGCTTCGTCGACGACCTGACGGCGCGTTCGCCCAGATACTTTTTCTGGGTCATATCGGCGCTGCAGAAGTTCATTGCCGAGGAAATGAGGCCGCAGGATCAGGTGGGCGTCTTCTCGGCCTCGGGGAGAGTGCAAATCCCCTTCACCAGCGACCGCAAGCTGCTGCGGGAGCGGATCGGGGAACTCCACATCGGGAAGTTCTACTTGTCGCGCCCCTACCGCAGCCGCTGCCCGGTCATGACCGACGTGCAGGCGGTCCGGATCGTGGACGGACACCGGGGAATCGATTTCACCCGGGCCTTCAGGGAGGCCACCCGCTGCATCGAAGTACGGGACCTGGACCCGGGCGACATCGAACAGTACGTGAAAGCCCAAGCCTTTCACCAGTACTCGGGATCCCAGTCGGGCATCCAGCGGCTGGTCGCCGGCCTGCGCCACCATCTCCAGATCCTGCAGCATTTTTCAGCCAGCAAATCCCTGGTGCTTTTTTCCGACGGATTCGTCCCGGCGCGCTCCATGCGCTGGAGGTTGGACCAGGTCGTGGGTCGGGCCTTGCGTTCCCGGGTGGTCGTCAACGTGGTGGACATTCGCGGACTCCACACCGTCGGCTTTGAAGCCGCCAACAACGATCAGGCCAGGAACCTGACCGGCGAGCCAATCAGCCGGGAGGACTTCAATGCGGGCTTGGACATGGGCAGTGAATTCTCCGGTCTCTTCCGGGACCAGACTTATCAACGCCGCCCGCTGGAAAAGCTGAGCGAGGAGACCGGGGGCATCCTTTTCACCGACAACAACGACCTGCTGGCGGGCCTCAAGCAGATCAGCAATGCCCAGTCCTTTTACTATGTTCTCTCTTACGCTTCCCCCGATCAGAAGGCCAACGGTAAATACCACAAGATCCGGGTGGAAGTGGATCGGCCCGCCCTGGAGCTCAGCTACCGCCGGGGATACTTTGCGCCCCGAAAAATACTCTCACTGGAGGATCGCAAGGACGAAGACATTCAACTGGCCCTGGCCGCCCCGGGAAATTTCGACCGGATTCCGCTGCAACTGGCCTACCGGTCGTCCCCGACCCAGGACGAACGGCACCGCCTGAGCGTTTTCACCAACGTCAGGATCGAGGGAGTTCCCTTTCAGCAAGAGGGAGAACGGCGCCGGAATCTTCTTCATCTGCTGGTGATGGTCTACGACCAGGACGGCCAGAGGGTGGATGGTTCCCAAAAGACCATCGAGCTGAACCTGAGCGAAACCAGCTACCGCAACATGCTCCAGCGCGGCTTCACCACCAGGACGGAGATGGAGGTGCCTGCCGGCCTCTACAATGTCAAGGCGGTGGTCAGAGAAAGCCACCAGACCCGGATGGGGTCCCTCCACCAGACGGTCACCCTGCCCATTCCCGAGAGCGACCCGGCCGCCCCGCTATCCCCGGCCGACCTCGGGGTTGCCGAAGCGGCGCGGCCATCCCTTCCCGAGGACCCCGCACCCTCGGAAACCGTGGAACCGATACCGGCGGACGAAGATCAGGGCCCCTCCCTTCCCGCGGGCGGTCTGGAAAGCAGCCACCTGGTGCTGAGCCAGCAGCTCACGCCGCTGGCCGATCTGAGCGCCGAGCTGCAGGCCGGTCTGCTGGAGAGCGGGGAGGCCATGATCTTCGGAGACCTCCAGATTCATGCTCCGGTGGACGACCAGATCGACCGCCAATACCCCGTCACCTTTTTCTTTACCCTCTACAACCTGATGTATCCCCAGGAGAGCCAGGGGATGACGGCCAATATTCAACTGACCGACCGGTGGGGCAAGGTCAGCCGGTTTCCCCTGATACCCTTGGGTGAAGGCAGGATCGAGCCCCTGGGAGAGGGAATCGTGAACGTGGCCTTCAACCTGTCTTTCAAGAACGTGCAGCCCGGCCAATACAAGCTGACGGTGATGACCCGGGCGCCGGGGGCCAGCGGCCAGTCGGTCGGCGCCCGGACCACGGTGACGGTGCTGCAGTAGCAGGCTTCCCATCAAGCGGCCTGGGCTGCGCGGGCAATGCCGGCAGATCTCTGGGGACGGCTGCAATTCCACACCGCGCAGCCAGGCGTCATCGCCTGGGAGCGCGGGCGTCCCGCCCGCATCCTATCCATGCAAACGCCCCCCCGGCCAGCCCCTGGCCGACCGCACCCAGCCCGCTTGAACGGGGTTCTCCGCCAGGGTGCGCCTGACCGCCCAGAGATGCCTCTCGTCGCCAACCAGGCCATCGACGCCGCAGGCAGCGACCCTGTCGGCGGGAACCGCATCAGCCAAGCGGAACGGGAGCAACGGCGCCATTCCCGGTTGATCGAAGTGGGAGAGATAGCCGAGGCTGTGCCAGGCCTTGTGCGGGCGGGACGCCCGCGCTCCCGGGAAGTCGTCATCCCATTACATCCCTCTTTTGACGTGCACCCCTCTGACTTCTTGACCTCCTGCGGGGGGCACTGCACAATGGAAAAGTAGCCTTTCGCTTTATCACCCGCTTCGGTAGAGACGATGCCGCTTTGGTCCTGCCATCCTGCTTTCGCCCTGCCTGCAGTCGTTTGTCTCCTCCTGACCTTGTCGGCCCCGGCCACCGCCGGTGCGGTCCGGAAGCGGGGGAGCGAACCCGATGCCGCCGGGGAATCGGAGTCCGGGCCGGAATTTACGGTCAAGGTGCCGGTAAACGTGGTGCTGGTCAACGTCACCGTCACCGACAAGGCCGGCCGGCCGGTCAAGGACCTGACCGCCGCCGACTTCAAGCTCCTTGAAGACGGTAAGCACCAGCGCATTCAGAGCTTCGAGATCGAGTCCAATCGGCCCGCTGTCAGCCCCGAGCCGGTGAACCCGGCCGGCGCGGACGCAACCGAGAGGCCCTGCCTGCAGCCTTTGCAAGGCTTGGAGGGAGATCCCGGCAAACTCATCAGTTTTTTTATCGACGACCTGACCGAGCGCTCGCCTGAGTTCTTTGGCTGGGCCATTTCTGCCCTGAAAGAGTTTGTGGCGGAAGAGATGGGCCCGAAGGATCGGGTAGGCATCTTTTCGGCCTCCGGGGGGGTCCGCATTCCCTTTAGCGGCAACCGAGAGTTCTTGCGCGGTGAGATGCAGGAATTGAATGTAGGGAAGCTGGACTTGGCCCATCCCTATCGAGGTGAGCGGCTGAAAGGCCCGGATCCGAATGAGGTGAGCCTGACCGATTTGCAAGCGATCAGGATCGTCGAGGGTGGGCATGTCGGTGAGGTTGACTTGAGAATCCGCGCCAAAGCCCAGCGACAGTACGAGGAAACCCAGGCTGCAGTCCACCGGCTGCTGGCAAGTCTGGCTATACATCTTCGCTACCTGCAGCACTTCAAGGCCAGCAAGGCGTTGGTGCTGTTGTCCGAAGGGTTTGTCCTGGGACGAAGAATGCGTTGGAGGCTGGACCAGGTGGTTAACCGCGCCTTGAAATCCAGGGTATTAGTCAATGTCGTAGACATACGGGGTCTGTATACCGTTGGATTTGAAGCAAGTAGCGATGAACCCCCGGTGGTCCCGGGATTTATTGGCGGTCGTAGTGTCGGCCGGGAGCTCTCGGCCCAGTATCTGGATCAGACCTATCAGAGTCGCCCGCTGGAGAAAGTGACCGAGGAAACCGGGGGGACCTATTTTCGTGACAGCAATGATCTTGTGGCGGGTTTCCGGCAGATCAGAGACGCTCAGTCCTTCTACTATGTCCTCTCCTATGCTTCCCCCGATCAGAAGGCCAACGGAAAATACCACCGGATCCGGGTGGAAGTGGACCGCCCCGGACTGGAGCTCAGCTACCGCCGGGGTTACTTCGCGCCCCGGGAGAAGCTGTCGCTTGAGGATCGCAAGAATGAAGACATCCAGATCGCACTGGCAGCACCGAACGAATTCGACCAGATCCCGCTGGAACTCACCTATGAGTCTTCTAAAGCCAAAAAGGACCGCTTTCGCGTGAGTTTTTTCACTCACGTCAAGATGTATGGAATGCCCTTTCATCGTCAACGGGAACGCCGACAGAACGTCGTGCATCTGGTCGTTACGGTATACGATGAGCACGAGCAGCAGGTGGAGGTTTCCGAGCAAACCATCCAACTCAATCTGAGCGAATCCAGCTACCGCACCATGCTCCAGCGTGGATTCGTCGCCAGGACGGAGGTGGAGGTTCCCGCCGGGCAGTACACGGTCAAGGCGGTGGCGAGAGAGAGCAACCAGGCCAGGATGGGATCGCTGCAGCGGGCGGTCAGGATTCCCGTTCCGGAGGCCGGCGCGGAAGACGGGGGTCTGGCGGAAGCAGCGCCCGCCCGCCCGGTTCCTCTGGGCGGTCTGGAGAGCGGTCCGCTGTTGCTGAGCCAGCAGCTCACCCCCCTGGCCGATCTGAGCGCCAGCCAGCAACAGAGCCTGCTGGCGAGCAGCGAGCCGCTTATCTTCAAGGACGTCCGGATTCATCCTCTGGCGGTTGATCGGATCGACCGCCAGCAGCCGGTCACCTTCTGTTACCGACTCCACAACCTGCAGCATCCCCGGGAGAGCCAGGGGATGACGGCCAGGGTCCAGCTTGCCGATGAAAGCGGCCGGGTGAGCCGGTTTCCCCTGGTTTCGCTGGGGGAGGGCATGACCCAGCCTTGGGGTCAGGGAGAAGTCACGGTGGCCTTCAACCTGTCATTCGGGAACGTGCCGCCCGGCAAATACAAGCTGACGGTGATGACCCGGGCGCCGGCAGCCAGCGGCCAGTCGGTGAGCTCCCGGACCACGGTCACGGTTTTCCAGTAGCAGACTCCCCATGTCGTATACACATGGAAGGGGGCCCCCAGTGCGATTTGTGAGCGTTCGCGAATTGCGTGGGCAATCGGCGGCTGTCTGGAAGGCGCTGGCCAAAGAAAAAGACCTGATCGTGACCTCCAACGGCAAGCCTATTGCGTTGCTTTCCGCGACGTCGGATGAGAGCCTGGAAGAATCGCTGAGCGCCCTGCGCCGGGCCCGCGCCCATGTCGCCGCAACAGCCATGCAGCAAGCCTCGGTGAAAGCCGGTACCGATCGACTGTCGCTGCAGGACATCAACGCCGAAATCGATGCCACCCGCAGGCAGCGGATACGGTGAGGGTCGTGCTGGACACCTCTCTTCCCTAAACCCGCCCATGATGCTATGATCGGAAAAGGACAACAGAGGAAACGGCAGCGGTCGGAGGGGGCTTTCCATATCAACCTGGTTTTCCCGAGGCAAGGCGGGCAAGCGGGTCCGGGAGCCCTTAGCCACCCCGGGAGGCTGGGTCGGGAGGCTGCCGATTGGGGTCGTTGCCGCTGATCCCGATAGCGCCATTATGATCTCCGGGTGCCGAAGGCATGCCGGGAACAGGAGGTTGCATGTCACCATTGGTCAAGTCTTCAGGGTTGCCGCTTTTGGCGGTGGCGCTCTTTGGCCTGTTCGCCCCCGAGGTTTCCGAGGCTCAGAGCAGAGCTCAGGTTATGGGGGAAGTCAAGGGGGTCGACGGCAAGCCCGTGAAGGGCGCCGTGATTCACATCGACGACACCCAGATCGTGCGGCGTTTTAAGGTCAAGACCAACAAGAAGGGGCGCTATTTTCATGGCTCCATCCCTTTCGGTTACTACCGGGTCAGTGTGCACGTGAACGGCACGGAGATGCACGCCGTGCCCCGGGTGAGGATTGCATTGACCAAAGAGCCCGGTGACACCAGCGGCTTCGAATCCGAGCCGTCTCGGGTGGATTTCGATCTTCAGGCGCTGGCCGAGTTGAAAAAAAAGCGCCAGCAGACCCTGGCCAAACGCTCGGCAGCCGAAATCGCCGCGGACCGCGCCAAGGCAGAGGAGCGCAAGTTCGGCCACATGAACGAAGAGTTCAGGAAGGGCCGGACCCATTTTCATGCCAGGCGATACCGGCAGGCCCTGCAGGCCTATGTCCAGGCGGCCGAGATGGACCCGCGGCAACATATCATTTTTGCCGAGATGGGGGAGGCGCACCGGGCCTTGCGCAAATACGCCGCCGCCATTGAAAGCTACCAGAAAGCTCTGACCATTCTGGCTCAGAACCCGGACTCCAAGGTGGGAGCCAAATATCAGATGAATCTGGGTCTGCTTTACGGTCTGATGGACGAGACCGACAAAGCGCTGGCGGCCATCAACCAGGCCTTGGAATTGAATCCCGGAAACGCGGCCCTGGCCTATTTCAACCTGGGGGCCACCCTGGTGAACAGCGGGCGTAACGAGGGGGCCATCACCGCCTTCAGGAAAGCCATCGAAGCCGATCCCGACCACGCCAATTCCCAATATCAACTGGGGGTCTGCCTGCTGGGGATGGCCACGGTAAACGAGGACGGAAGGTCCATTCCACCGCCGGGAACCATTGATGCTTTCAAGAAATACGTGGAGTTGGAGCCGTCGGGTCCCTACGCCGCTGAAGCCAACAGCATGATCCTGGCTCTGTCGGCTCAAGTGAAGACCACCTTCGACGCCAAGAAGGACAAGTAGATTCGCCGAGCAGTTCTTCCCACCCGCCTCCGTTGAGGGTGACCGCGTCCGCCCGGGATGGTCCCAAGTGCCCTTCCTGGAAATGACGACTCCGGAATTCTCCCGCCAAACGCCTTGGCTGGGCTTGGCCCTGGTTTGTCTGGTCTGGCTCTGGCCCTTGGCTGGCCACACCCGCTCCGGTGAGACCCCCGCTGGCTCGATTCCCGACTCCCAGGTCTGCCAATCCTGCCATGCCGAGATCTACCGGAGCTATGGGGAGGTGGCCATGGCCCGCTCCTTCTACCGGCCCTCTCCGGATAACCTGATCGAGGACTACAGCCGGGAGAACCACTTCTACCACGCCCCTTCGAAGCGTCACTACCGGATGGTTCAGCGGGAGGGGCGCTTTTTCCAGAGGCGCTACCAACTGGACGCCGGAGGAAGAGAGAAGAACGTCCTGGAGCGGGAGGTGACCCACATCATCGGTTCGGGCGAGCACGCCCGCAGCTATCTGAGCCTGGATAAGGGGGGTGTCCTGCGGCAGTTGCCGGTGACCTGGTACCCGCAGATACAGCGCTGGGGGATGAGTCCCGGCTATGACCATCCGCGCCACGAAGACTTCGGCCGCCAGATCACCCATTCCTGCCTGTTCTGTCACAACGGCTATCCCCAACTGCCGGAACCCTCGGACCGCTACGGTCAAAGGAGCGTTTTCAGGACCGAGCTGCCGTCCGGCATCGGTTGCCACCGTTGCCACGGCCCGGGCGCCGACCATGTGAGGCTGGCATTGACGGGAAAGGCCGAGGCCGGCCGAATCCGCCAATCCATCGTCAATCCAGCCAGGCTGAGCCCCGAGCGGCAGCTGGATGTCTGCCTGCAGTGTCATCTGGAAGCGGCTTCGGCGGCGCCACGGTTCAGGCGGTCAGGCCGGCGGGTCTATTCCTTTCAGCCGGGGGAGTCCCTGGCGGATTACATCGTCCATTTCGACCTTGGAGACCCTGCTTCGGAGGATCCGGCCGATCGTTTCGAGATCGACAGCGCCGGCTACCGGCTGCGGCAGTCGCCCTGCTTCCGCCTGAGCCGGGGCGCCATGACCTGCACCACCTGCCATGACCCCCACCGCAAGCTGCGTGGGGAGGAGGCGGTCAGGCATTACCGGGAACGCTGCCTGAGTTGCCACAACCGGCCCTCGATCGCCGTCCACGGAGAAACACCTCCCGGCGATTGCACCGTTTGCCACATGCCCAATCGGCGGACCCAGGACGTGGTGCACGCGGTCATGACCGATCATCTCATTCAGAGGCGTCCTCCGGACCGGGATCTGCTGGCTCCCCTGCAGGAAGACCATTCGCCCACGAAAGAGCAGCCGCTGTTGTACTTTCCCGGGTCGTTATCCATTTGGGAACGAGATCTCTATCTGGGGATGGCTCAGGTGCAGACCCCGGGAAGTCTGCGGCAAGGCTTGGTCCGGCTCTCGGCGGCCCTGGAGCGAAAGAGCGCTCCTTTCTCCGAGCCCTACGTCAAGTTGGCCATGGCCCAGGCCAGGACCGGAGCCTATGATGGGGCCCGTATCAGCCTGGAACGCGCCCTGGACATCGATCCCGACAGCGCCATGGCCCGTTTCAACCTGGCCGAGGTGATGCGGCGGCAGGGCCGGCACGCCGCCGCTGCCGAGCAGTATCAGCGGGCGCTGGCGGTCGATCCCAACTATGCCAAGGCCCACCATGGGCTGGGGCTGGTCAGGCGGCAGCAGGGTCGACCAGCCATCGCATCGTTCCGGCGGGCCCTGCGGAGCGATCCGCTGCTGTCCGAGGCCCACCTCGGTCTGGGACGGGTCTATCTGGAGCGGGGTGGAGCGGACCAGGCCGGACAGCATTTTCTCCAGGCCCTCCGGGTTGACCCGGACAGCCCCGAAGCCCACCTGAACCTGGGTTTGGCCCAAGCGCGGCAGGGGCTTCAGGCGGAGGCATTGGCAGCCTTTCGCCAGGCCGCCGCCCTCGACCCCGCTTCCCCCGAAGCCCACTACAACCTGGGGGTGGCTCTGGCCCGGCAGGGCCGCATCCAGCAGGCTTTGCAAGCCTTTCGGCAAGCGGTCCACCTGAAGCCTGAGGACGCCGAAACCCACTCCAACCTGGGGATGGCCTACAGCCAACTGGGCCGGCTGGAAGCTGCCGAGGAGGCCTTCCGGCAGGCGGTGCGCCTCCGGCCCGCTTCAGCCAGGGCCTACTTCAACCTGGGCCGGACCCAAGCCCGCCGCGGCCGCACCCGGGAAGCCATTGAAGCCCTCTCCCAAAGTGCGAGCCTCTCCCCCCGCAATGCCGAGATCCGGCTCCACCTGGGGATGGTCTACCTGGGTTCGGGGGACAGGGACTCGGCGCTGGGACAGTATGAGATTCTCAAGGGATTGGACCCGGAACGGGCCCGGGCGCTGGCGGAGCGCATGCGCGAGAAAGAACCGGCGGGGTCGCCTTAGAATGAAGATCATCCACGAAGGACACGAAGGACAAAAAGATATCCACGAAGGGGCACGAAGGACCACGAAGGGACACGAAGAAAAACCAAAAGAAAAATGAGTTTCTTCGCCACCAAGCGGCGGCGGGAACAATGGCCCTCGAACTCCCGGTGGCCACCGGCTATCCCCGATAATTCAAGTGGATTTCGACGCTCTGCACCACCAGCGGCGGCCGCAGCCGTGCATCCCGTTCCAGCAGGCGCACCTGGACGACATGGGTTCCCCGGGCGGCTTGTTCCGGACGCAGCTTCCAGACCAGCCAACTGTCTTCAGCCACGTCGGCAGGGTTGTCCGGGTCTTCTGCCGCCACGTTCCGCACCTGCGGCTTGGGCAGCGGGGCGCCATCCAGGCTGACTTCAACCTTGTCCGAGACCGAGCGATGTTTCAGCTCCACCTGCAACTCGGCCGTCTTGAGGTTTCCGTCGCGGGCTTCCTGGACCGTGTCGTCATAGACTCCGACGTGGAAGCGGGGGCCTTCCTCCGTCAGTGTCCGGTAGAGCGCCACCGGGGTCTCTCCATAGAGGCGATCGTGCAGGTCGGCGCCGGCCCAGGCTCCTTCCTTGGGTTCACTGAAAGGCCAGCCGCCGATGTAGCGGTGCAGGGTGGCGTAGACCTTGTCGGTTCCCTTGAGGGTCCGGGGTGATCCCACGGTGGTCAGCAGCGGGCGGCGCGTCCTCTCGTTGGCGTGCCAGTTGAAGCAGTAGATTCCATCGGCCCCGCGTTCCCAGTAGCCGGCGGCGGCAGCCCGCACCATGGCCTCATGCCATTCCCGGTGGGGCTTCAGCCCCTGGTGGGGGCCCCAGAAGCCGCTGTCAAAGCCGGGATAAAACCGGATCCCGGTGCCTTTCAGCAGGTCGAGGAAGGCTTCCACCTCCACGCCGTAGTCGGTTCCGGCTCCACCCCCGGCGGCCATCATGTCGCAGAGGTCTTCCCGGACCCAGGTCTTCAGGTCGTAGCCAATGCGCCGGCAGGCCTCCAAGGTGGTGGCCACTCTCACCGACAGGTAGAAGGGCCTGCCCCTCTCCCGGCCCAGGCGTTGGGTCATGGAGCGCAAGGCGCGCTGGAGGTCGGTAAGGATATAGCTGAGGCGGGAGGCGTCATCCAGGGGCAGGTGGAAGGCGTGGCGCTGCCAGTCCAGCTCGACTCCGTCCCAGTCGGCCAGCTTGCAGACCTCGGTGACGCTCTGCAGGCGGTGCTCCCGGATCTGCGGGATGGCGAAGTTCCAGGAGGCCGCGAACCATTTGGGGGCCTGCCGGGGTCCCAGGCACCATTCCGGGTGCTGTTTGCGCAATGGAGTCAGGCCTTCGATGCTGGCCTCGGCCATGTCCTCGAGCTGCAGGCCGCTGAAGTGGTTGTCGTTCATTCGGATGGAGGCGTAGACATGCATTCCCAGCTCATGACCTCGCTTCACCAGGGCCTCATAAGGATTCTCGCCCTTGCGCAGCAGCTCTCGGATGCCTTCATTGTGGCGCATGGACCGCACCGTGTCGTAGACGCGGCCCTGGGATTCGCCCGCCATGTCCATGGATTTGGACGGCCACTTGGCTTCGTGCTCTCCGGTACACCAGAAGTGAGCCCCCACCTGGGTGTCCTTCATGGGGGCGTAGGCCTTTTCTACGAACTGCTCCACCGATTGCGGGTATTCCGAGTAATCGTGAGGCGCCCCGTCCCAGTTGTAGATGACGGGATAGGCCGGTGGCCTGTCCTTGGGGGACCCTTGGAAAGAGCCGCTCGCGGCTTTCCCCCGCAGGGGAAATGTGGCCATGGACCCTCCCCAGGCAGCCATGCCCAACGCTCCCGTTTCCAGGAAGGTTCGTCGGTTGTATTCCATTTTGGGGACTCCTCCTCTTCTGTGTGACCGCTCACCGGGGTGGCGATATCGGTCAAGGTCATTCCGGAACCAAAAACTCGGGGGTGCAAGCGCCCGCACACTGTAACACCAAAAGCCCGGAGGCAAAAAGAGTTATCCACGAAGGGCCACCAAGGACGACCAAGGGCCACCAAGGCGTTGAGGTTAACCGCGACAGGATACCAAGGTCACGAAGTGATCGTCGATTTCCAATTGTTTCACCCTCGAATGATCCGCACTCCAGGGCGGGGGCGGGACTTGTCTGAAACAACAGAAAAAAGACAAAAGAAAAAAGAGTTATCCACGAAGGGCCACTAAGAACGACGAAGGGCCACTAAGGCGTTGAGGTTAACCGCGACGGGATACCAAGGTCACGACGGGATAGTCGATTTCTGATTGTTTCACTCTCGGATGATCTGCCCGGCAGGGCAGGGGCCCGGCTTACCTGAAACAACCCCCTGCGCCGGGTGGCTGGAAACCGGTTCAAAGTCAAGCACGGGTAGATTTTTGATTCACATGGATGCACAGGATGCACAGGATTTTTCCGGGGACGGCTGGCTTGTATTCCTGGACATCCGCAAATCCGCACGCGATCATCGCCGGAGTCAGCGTTTCGTGCAACAGCCTCTGGTCCTAATTATCCTGTGCATCCTGTGCATCCATGTTCAATTTATAGTCCTTCTCGATTGATCTTCCCCGTGGCGGGCCTTGGCTGTGCCCAACGCCCCGATTCCCAGTCAGCGTCCCGTGCAGCGGCCTCTGGTCCTATTAATCCTGTCCCTTGGGTTGCCGCTCAGTTTCCCTGCGATGCGGCAGCCGGTCGATCCGGGTGAAGGAGAGGGCCGAGACTGCGAGAGGCGTTGGGGCGGGCGGGACGCCCGCGCTCCCAGGAGGTCTTCCTCCCATGACGTCGTGACACCATGGGCACAAAATTGCCGAAGCACTTGGCCGCCGCTCATCATTGAAGGAGTTCCATTCGTATTCGTGCTTATTCGTGTCAATTCGTGGTTCGTCTTCAAAAACGATCGGCAGTTTCTTCCTCGAAGGGTCCGCACGGCAAGGAAGGGGGCGGCTGGACTGAATTCCTGCTTCCCGCGGCCATGAAGCTCCGGCGTCGGTCGCGCCCCTCGGCTCATGTTCATTGCAGAAAGGAGCACTTGTCATAGAATGGTGTCCCCTACCTGCAACACTCAAAGGAGCCGTCATGAGGAAACCGTTGGGAATTCGTCTGCTGTGCCTTGGAGCGTTGCTGGCGGCGGTGCCGGCTTGTTCGCTCATGGAGAGCCGGCCGCGGGTGGCCATTGTGGTGGGTGGTGAGGCAACGGAACTGGAGCGTCTGGCTGGATCGGAACTGGCCTCCATGCTGGAAAGGCTGTTCCAGGTGGCCGCCGCCGTCGGCCCGGCTGCCGGGGAAGACGCCCAGGCGGTGATTCTGGTCGGTCGTCCCCAAAGCAATCCGCTGCTGGCCAGGGCCGCCGGAGAGGGCTGGCCCGAGCTGAGCCGACAGGGGCTGCTTCTCAGGAGCGTCGAGGACTCGGTCCCGACGCTATTGGTGGGAGGGGGCAGTCCGGTGGCGGTGTTGTGGGCGGCTTACGATCTGGGTGAACGGCTGGGGGTGAGATATCTGCTGGACCGGGACGTCTATCCCGACCGGCGCCGGTGGTCCGGCTTGCCCGATCTGGATCTGGTCCTGGAGCCCAACCTGCGCATTCGCTGCTGGCGCCTGGTCAATGACTTGCCTCACGGGCCTGTTTCCTGGAGTCTGGAGGAGAACCTTCGCTTTTTGCGGCAGATCGCCAAGATGAAATACAATCGCATCCACTGCTCGCTCTGGCCGGCCCATCCTTTTGTGCACTACAGCTTCCGCGGGATGGAAAAACCCCCCGGCGTCCTCTATTTCGGCCACCGCCATCCCATCGGTCCGGAGACCATCGGCCGGGAGCGGTTTGGATCCATGGAGGTCTTCACCAATCCCGAGTTGGTGGGCGCGGAATCGGCGGAAGAAGTCAGGCGGCGGGCCATCGGCCTGGTTGGCGGCATCCTGCAGGAAGCCGGCAGGCTGGGGATGGAAACCGGTCTTTCCATCCAGCCCTTCCAGTGGCCCAAGGAGTTCATGAAGGTTCTGCCGGGCTCTGAAATGGAGCGACAACTGGGGGACCTGACGGCAGGTCCGGGAGTTGGCCAGGCCATGGAGGACCGGGGGCTGCGGGAGATGGTCTCCACCATCTTTCGCGCCTATGTCGAAACCTATCCCGACATCGACTACATCCACGTGGGCATGCCGGAACACCGAAGCTGGGTCGGACAGGCGGCCAGGGCCTACCGGCGTTTGACGGCCCGCTATCCGTCGCCGGACCTGGACACCTACAATCAACTCCGGCGGCGGGCACGCGGCCGGGTCTCGTTCCCCGGCGGCGGCGAGCGGGTGGAGACGATGCTGCGGGGGGACCTGTCGAGCCTCTGGTTCTTCGATTCGCTGCTGCGGGAGAAGCAGCTTCTGAAACGGCCCGGAGGGGGAGAGGACATCAGGATCGTCTACAACGGGGTGGTGGCGGAGCTCTTCCCGCTGGTGGCCCGGATGCTGCCGCCGGGTGGAGAGATGCTGAACTTCATCGACTACACGGCCAGCCGCCAACTGCGCCAACCGGAGCTGCTGAGGCAGGTCCCGCCCGGGCAGGTCCCCTCCACTCTCATCTTCACACTGGCCGACGACAACGTGGGGGTATTGCCTCAACTGGCGACCGGCTCCCTGCACCAGTTGACGCAACAGCTCCGCGAGAACGGCTGGGCGGGCTTTTACACCCGCTATTGGACCGTCGGCGATCTCGACCCGACCGTGCACTATCTGAGCCGGGCCAGTTGGGATGCCGCCATGACGCCGGAGAAGGCCTATGCCGACCAGGTTCGGCATGTCTGCGGGCCGGAGGCGGTAGAGCCGGCGCTCAAGGCCTTCGCCCTCATCGAAAAAATCACCCTGGGCCTGGATCAGCATGGCCTGGGGTTCGGGTTCCCCGTGCCGGGGATGATGACCAAGCACTATGAGCGGGGAGGGCTCTCGGAGGCCATCAGACAGGACCGGCAGCTTTACGCCGAGGCCCTCCGGCAGATGGAAGAGGCCCACCGGCGCAGCCGGCCGCAGGGACAGGACTACACCGGGTATTTTCTGGGGCGGCTCCATTTTGCCGTGCGTTATCTGGAGGCCGCCGATGCCTTCGGGGCCACCGGACGGGCGCTGCGAGAGGGGCGGAAAGAGGAGGCCGGGCGCCAGATCGAGACCGCGTACCGGGCCATTCGGGAAGCCCTGCAGGCCTACGCCAACGTGGCCAAGGATCATGGGGATCTGGGTGCGGTGGCGCTGATGAACGAGTACTGTTTCCGGCCTATTCGGGAGAAACGCCGGGAGCTTCAATTTTGAGAGGAGGACGGGGACAATGGACTATGGATTGAAAGGCAAAGTCGCCCTGGTCTGCGGGGCCAGTCAGGGGTTGGGAGAAGCCTGTGCGCTGGCGTTGGCGAGGGAGCAGGCCAGCCTGGTCATCTGCGCCCGCAACCGGGAGCCGCTGTTGAGGACGGCTCGAATGATTGCCGATGAAACCCGAGCCCGGGTGTTGCCGGCGGTGTGCGATCTGGCCCGCGGGGAAGAGGTGGAGCGCCTGGTGGATCAGGCCCTGGAACGGTTTGGAACCATCGACATCCTGATCACCAACGTGGGGCACCCCCACATGGGCGACTTCTTCTCCCACGATGACGCCGCCTGGCGGGACGGGTTCGAGGGGGTGCTGCTGCCGGTGGTGCAGCTGTGCCGCCGGGTGATGCCGCATATGGTCAAGGGCAAGTGGGGCCGTATTGTCCATATCACCAGCGTGGCCGTCAAGGAGCCCCATCCTCCCTACTATCTCTCGTCGGTCTACCGGGCAGGGGTGGCGGCTCTGAGCAAGCTGTTGTCCCAGGAATTCGGCCGGGATGGCGTGCGGGTCAATACCGTGTGCCCGGGAGTCTTCAAGACCCCCCTGGTGGGCGATCTGTTGGCCCGGGAGGCCGAAAAGCAGGGGAAACCCGTCACCCGGATCGAATCCCAATGGGCGGAGGAGACAGCCGTGGGTCGATTGGGCGAGGCCTCTGAACTGGCTTCGCTGGTAGTGTTTCTGTGCAGCCAGGCGGCCGCCCACATCACCGGCCAGGTGCTGGTGGCCGACGGGGGCGCCACCGCCGGTCTCTATTAGAAAGTGGTTAGTGGTTAGTGGTCAGTTTGCTTGAGCCGCAACAAAGTTGACAGATTAGTCAAGTTTCAGGCCTAACAAATCGCTACAGGCTTGGCGGTCTGAAGCCGTGCCTCGCTAATCGACAACTCTCAGGATACCCGTGGCCCCCTGCCTCCACCCCCCACCGCATCAGCCTTCGCCTGGCGGCTCGGCTTCTGCGACTCCCCCTCAAGGGGGGAGTGATTCCCGCGTTACTAACCGATGACATCCTTGACACATTAGACCGGGAACATGGTTTACGCCTTGCGCAGGTATCGGGCAAGGAGCTTTTTGCAGGCCTCAAGAATCACTCCCCCCTTGAGGGGGAGTCGGCGAGACCAGGGCGGAGCCCGCAGTCGAGCCGGAGGGGGGCAAACGCGGCGCTCCGTGAGTGGAGGTCAACGGTGTGTGAGCGGCGTCGAGCAAGGGTAGATTATTGATTAACATGGATGCACAGGATAAACAGGATTATTTGTTGATGGTCCGGTCTGGGTTCTCGGGGACGAGAGTGTTCACCTTCTTGAGTTCGACCATTACGATTTCTTGATCTTCCTGTACCTGGGTACCCCTTGTGAAAAACCTCAGTATCGTTCGTGCTCCTTCGTGGATCGCTCTTCCCCCCCCCTCAGTGTCTTTCTTCGTGTCCCTTCGTGGATAACTCTTTTTCCCTTCGCGCTCTTCGTGGATCTACTAGCGCCTAATCACTGCAATCAGTAGCTCGCCCGCAGCTCCAGCCCCGTCACTCTGGAGGAGAGCCGCCCCGTCGAATTCGGTCCCGGCAGGACGACGATGGTGTTGAGCCCCCGTTTGAGGGGCTTCTCTTGCAGCCGGGCAGAAAACAGGGTTTTCCCGGTGCGCTCCAGGCTGGCGGAGGGAACAGCGGCGCCGTTCACCTCGACGGCGATGCCCTCGCCGGCCGGCACATCCTCGACAGTGATATTCAGGAGCAGTTCGCTTGGCGGCCGGTCCGCTCCCCCGACATCGTCGCCCACCACCAATTCGATCGGCCTGGCTTCCACCAGCCTCACCGGGAACTGCCCCCGAGGGTTGGTGAAGCCGCAGTAGAAGATGGAGGCTCCGTTGTCGGCGACAAACCGTTTGTCCAGTCCCCTGATCGATGCAGGATCACCGATCTGGCTCAAGACCTTGAGCCGTTCGGCACTGTCGGTGACTTCCGGCCGCAGCCGCCCCCCTTCCATGCCCGAGCGGACCCCGAAGTAGTTGAACAGATAGATCCCGTCGGCGCCCAGGGTCCAGAAATTGGACGCCAGGCTGCGCATTGCCAGGGGTTCGCGGAAGTGGTTGATGCAGGGATAGGCCGGGAGCCCGTATCGATGGGCCAGATCGATGAATGACTCTAAACGGCCGGCATAGGGCATGTAGCCGCCGCCCACGATCAGCAGGTCCAGCAGGCCTTCCTTCATCCATTGCTCGACGTCCAGCCCGGTCCTGCGGGCCATTGCCGGCGTGTCGGGGACGCGTATGGCCAGCAGATAGGGCCTGCCCCGTTCTTGACCGATCTCGCGCAGGATGCGGCGGACCTTTCGTACGAACGCGGTCATGGTGTCCAGATTCTGTTGGGCTTCGCCCAGCTTGAAGAACAGGGGATGGCGAAAATAATCCAGCTCGAGACCGTCGTAGTCGTATTGGCGGCAATAGGTTCGAATGAATTCCAGGAAATGGCGGCGGACCTCTTCCTTGGCATAGTCGAATCCCGACCAGAAGGCGCGCATGACGGCGTCTTGGGCGTGGTCCTTTGTGGCGCCCAGCAACAGATCGGGGCGCTCCATTTTCAGCGGATAAGTCAGCCGCGGCATCCAGGCGTCGTGAATGTCGTTCATCCGGATGGAGGCGAAGATCTCCATTCCATTTTTTTTGGCGGCTTGCAGGTAGGCTCGGGTCATCCGGTCTATTTCCGGCGGCGCCTTCATCGCCGGAAACCAGCGGTTCTGGGTGTCCTGAAGCCTCGGTTTCTTCCCGGTGGCGGGTCCGCGGTCGGTGCTGCCCACGCAGATGAAGTAGGCATCGACCTGGGAATCCACCGCATCCTGAAAGCGCTGGGCCAGGTAGGCTTCCACCGTTCGGCCCTTTGCGATAGGGTCCGCTTCTCCATCGTCGTTGACGATGATGCGGCGCTGGCGCTCCGGTGAATGGGCGGTCCGATCCGTTGGTGTTCCTGGGTCCGGTTGCGGCGCCGCCCCGCAGCCCGCCAACCAGGCCAGGGCCGCTGGCAACAGCCACCGAGTGAAATTCCTTGGGCCTTTCATGGTCTTGTCCCTTTCCTGTCCCTAAATCTGTAACCCGATGCCTGAGAATTGTATAAGATAGGGGCGCTAAAAACTCTGCCCTGTTTCGAAATAAGGGAAATCGTCCGGGGCTGCCGTTGCGAGCGGTCGTGGGGGTGTTGAGGAAGTCCCGCCACTTCGGCCCTTTTGACCAAGGGGCCCATGGGAACGGTTGGCTTCCCGACCCTTGACGGGCCAGAGCCCGCCCATCACGGTGTGTAACCGCAAGACGTCAGAATAGGACCGATAAAGTGTTGAAGATAAACTGTTTTTCATGATGTGGGCAGCGACCCGGTGAGAAATGCGGGCCAGAGCCCGCCAGCTCGAGGGGGCGGCCCAGGGGATCCTCGGAGGTGACCATGAGTGTGACACGTCGGAAATTCATGCAGGCCCTCACCGTTGCCGGTGGAGCGGGAGTGACCGGTTCCTCTGCCAATCTACTGGCGGAGCCGCGCCCCGGCAAACACCCGGGGCGCAAGAAAAGGACCCTCTATTACAACGACGCCCGGCACTACTACCTCTACGTGTTCGAGCCCCCCATGGCCATGGAAGACGCCTGGCGGCCTATTGACGAGGTGGCTGGAACGGCCGTGGACACCTTTGTCTACGGGGTGGAAAGAGGGGACGGGCTTTTCTATCCCTCCCGGGTGGGTCAGCGCTTCGGCGCCGACATGCGTCCCTTCGAACTCACGGCCTACTGGCGCACCTGGGAGAACATGCAGAGCCTGATCGACCGGGGCCTGGACCCGCTGACTGTGCTGATCGACCGCGCCCATCAGAAAGGCATGGATTTCTTTGCCAGTGTGCGCATGGCCTCCTATGGAGGGCTGGAGGGGAAGTACAAGGTCCCCGAGGGCGGCAGGGGTCTGGCCCACGAGTTTGTCCGCGACCATCAGTACGCGGTGCTGAAGGAGTTGGCCACCGAATACGCCACCGACGGAGTGGAGCTGGACTTCGCGGCGGCTCCGGGGGGAATGCCCCGTTGCCTGAGGCCGGAGGAGGTGCCGGCCATGACCCCGGTATTGACCGAGTGGGTGGCCAAGATCTCCAAAGCCGTCCGCAATCGGTCCGGCAAGCCGGGCCAGGTCGGGGCCCGGGTCTATCCCACCGAAGAGATGTGTCTCGAGCAGGGTCTGGACGTGCGGACCTGGATCCGGGAGGGACTGGTCGACTATCTGGCGCCCATCCTCTATATCGATTTCACCCTGGACGTGGACATGCCCATCGACTGGGTCATCGAAGCGGCCCACGCCAAGGATATCGCCGTCTACGGCACCCTCCAGCCCTACCTCAGGGACGAAGCCACCGGTTCGGCGGCGGCAGCCCCCAAGAGGATCTTTCCCGCTCCCCAGCACGTGCGGGCGGCGGCCGCCAATTACTGGAGGCGCGGCGTCGACGGCCTTTATGCCTGGTTCATGCAGTGGCCGTTGGGAGACACCCAACGGCGCATTCTGACCGAGTTGGGGGACCCGGAGCTGATCCGGGAAGCCGACAAGCACTACGTGCTTCGCGGGCGTTCCGAGGAGGCGGTGAAGATGGGCTACCAGGCCAGTTTGCCCCTTAAGATTCCCGGCCCCGATCCCGGTAAGCGCTACCCCATTTCCTTCTCGATTTCAGACGACATCGAGGGCGGGGCGGAGCGGATCCGGCAGGTCATTCTGAAGCTGCATATCGACAATCTGGTGACCGCCGACCGGCTTACGGTTCTGCTGAACGGCCAGTCGCTGGCAGAGGAGATCTGCCTGCGCAACTACGCCGATCATATCGTTCCTTACCAGGGGCAGTGGTTGGAGTTCCAGCTGCGGAAAGTGCGCCCCCGCAAGGGTCAGAACCTGCTGGAAATATCCCTGGATCAGCGGCCGCCTCAATTGGGAGTGGGTATTTCGGTGGAGTGGGTGGAAGTCCAGGTCGACTACGGGTCCTATCCGACCACCCCGAGCATATAGCCATCTACCATCTGGCATGTCTTCCCGGAGGTCTCCATGAGCTTTACCCGTCGGAAATTCGTGCAGGCCCTCACCGTTGCCGGCGGAGCGGGAGCGGCCGGTTCCTCCACCGGCCTCCTCGCGAAGCCGCGCCCCGGCAAACACCCGGGGCGCAAAAAAAGGACCCTCTACTACAACGACGCCCGGCACTACTACCTCTACGTGTTCGAGCCCCCCATGACCCTGGAGGACGCCTGGCGGCCCATCGACGAGGTGGCCGGAACGGCCGTGGACACCTTTGTCTACGGGGTGGAGAGAGGGGACGGTCTTTTCTATCCCTCCCGGGTGGGCCAGCGTTTCGGCGCCGACATGCGTCCCTTCGAACTCACGGCCTACTGGCGCACCTGGCAGAACATGCAGAGCCTGATCGACCGGGGACTGGACCCGCTCACGGTGCTGATCGATCGCGCCCATCAGAAAGGCATGGATTTCTTCGCCAGCGTGCGCATGGCCTCCTATGGGGGGCTGGAAGGGAAGTACAAGGTTCCCGAGGGCGGCCGGGGCCTGGCCCACGAGTTCGTTCGCGACCATCAGTACGCGGTGCTGAAGGAGCTGGCCACCGAATACGCCACCGAGGGAGTGGAGCTGGACTTCGCGGCGGCTCCGGGGGGGATGCCGCTCTTCCTGAGGCCGGAGGAGGTGCCGGCAATGACGCCGGTATTGACCGAGTGGGTGGCCAAGATCTCCCGGATGGTCCGCGGTCGATCCGGCGCCCCGGGTCAGGTCGGCGCCCGGATCTATCCCACCGAGGAGATGTGTCTCAAACAGGGTCTGGACGTGCGGACCTGGATCCGGGAAGGGCTGGTCGACTACTTGGCGCCCATGCTCTACAGCGACTTCACCCTGGACGTGGACATGCCCATCGATTGGGTGGTGGAAGCCGCGCATTCCAGGGATGTTGCCGTCTATGGGGTGCTGGCGCCCTACCTCAGAGACGAAGCCACCGGAACCGCCCCGGCGGCGCTCAAGACCCTCTTCCCCAAGCCCGAGAATTTTCGTGGAGCCGCCGCCAACTATTGGAGGCGCGGCGTGGACGGGCTTTACGCCTGGTTTTTCAAATGGCCGTTGGGGGACGGGGAACGACGGGTCCTGACCGAGTTGGGGGACCCGGAGCTGATCGGGGAAGCCGACAAGCACTATGTGCTTCACCGCCGGTCCAAGCAGGCCGTTGAAATGGGCTACCAGGCTGTTTTGCCCCTGCGGATGCCCGGTCGCGATGCCGGCAAGCGCACCTCCATTCCCTTTTCCATTTCAGACGATATCCAGGGTCAGGCGGAACGGATCAGGCAGGTTGTTCTCAAGCTCTACGTCGACAATCTGGTGACCGCCGACCGCCTCACCCTGCGGCTGAACGGCCAATCCCTGGCCCAGGAGATCTGCCGGCGGGACTACGCCAATCGCATCGATCCCTGGCTCGGGCAGTGGCTGGAGTATCAGTTGCGGAAAGTGCGGCCGCGCCAGGGTGACAACCTGCTGGAGATCTCCCTGGATCAGCGACCGGCGGGATTGGCAGGGGGAATTTCAGTAGAGTCGATCGAAATCCACGTCGAATACGGATCCTATCCGACCAGCCCGAGGGTGTAACCATAACCCTCAGCAACCCTCAGCGGACTTCGAACTTGGCCACCTGGCTGAGAGATCGATTGGCCAGATTGTCGGTGACGTTCACCACCAGTTGGTAGCTGCCGGGGTCAAGCGCGCCCAAAGCCAGATGCTGTTCCAGGGTCATCTGCTGGGCTGCCCCCGCCAGTTCCTCCTGGGTCTTGGTGAGGCGGGTGATCTCGGTGTTCCCCTTCTTCAGGACAAATTGAACCGAGGCCGATGGCTTGTGGGTCTGATCGTCCACGGTCAGGTTGTAGATCTGGAAATAGATTCCCATGGTCTCTTGCCGGTCGAAGCGGTCTTCCACGTTGGGGTGGATCTTCTTGGTCCCAATGATGAACATCCCGCCCCCAACCTGTTCCGGGGGGAGGGGTTGGATGGTGTCCGCCAGGATGATGGAACTGCTGGCCAGGCTGTCGTCGGGAAAGCGGGGGATCACCATCCCATAATATTGAGTCCCCAGGTTGCCGCTGTGAATATCCTTCAGCACCAACTCCAGCTTGTACCTCCCGGAACGCAGGTTCACGGATTTCTGATATAAGGAATCACGCTCCAGCGCCTGTTTCATCAGAGATGCGGGGACGTCCTGCGAGATGACGTCCTCAAAGACCTCCACCACCCGGCCGGTAACGGTGGAGATCCGGCCGAAGATGTTCACGCGGGCGCGCTGGACCCCGTCCTGGTTCTGGAAGGTCAGATCCCGGTGGCGGAGGCGGATGGTGATGGGTGTCAGCACCATGTCTTCGGTGATCTTGAAGAAGTCGGTGGTGAAGTGAAAGGGGAGCAGGTTGTAGGAGAGCTTGGTGTTGATGACCGTTTCCAGGTCCTTGAAGCGTACCTTGGGGGCCCGGGTCAGGGCCGCATACTGCCTCAGCCGGTCAAATTGCTGGTAGGGGCGCAGGTTTCCACCCATGCCAAACCCCGTGCCCCCTTGAATGTCGCGGTCTTCCTTGCGGGCCATACCCATCATTTCGGCGGTGGTCATGCCGATCTGCGGGGTATAGTAAATGGCATCCTTGTCCTTGGATCTCAAGGCCATGCGGTATTCCCCGGTGAAGCTGGGGTCGACGAATTCGATCCGGACCTCCTCTCCCAGGGCCCTGCCTTCGATATAGCGGTACCGCCACACTTCAAAGGGAAAGGTCACCGTCGTTCCGCCTCCCTCCTCGGGGGGGCGTTCGTAGGTGCCGCCGGCGGAATGCGACTCGATCTCATCCGGGGGGCCGAAGGTGATGTAGACTCGCCCCCGGTCCGTTTCCCACCCCGGCCTTCCCGAGGCGTAGCGTTCGTTGGTAAAGGCGATGCGACGGTAGTGCTCCTGCTTGCCCTCGTTGTCGGGAGTGTCCGGAGTAGGGTCCCGCCGAAGCCAGAACTGCTCGATAAACTGATAGCGCTCGTCGTCGGTGCTCAGTTGCCTGAAGGCTTCCTTTTCTTCGTCGCTGATGATGTAGGCGACGTCCTGCTTCATCCACTTCTTGAGGTACCGGTCCGAGGTTTCCGTGCGCAGCGACTTTTCGCGGCCCCGGTCCTTCTTCCGGTCGGCCAACAGCAGCGATCCGGAGAGAACGAAGAGGAAGGCCAACCCGCCGGCCAGGAACCGGTTGCATTTCCGTGGGATTCTCATGGGGCACCTTGCTTGATCTCAGCCATGGGCTAACGGGAGTTCTTTATTCCGCTTGGGATTCCAATCCATTATAGAACACCAGCAGGCCGCGTCAATTGCGGGTGAAGCCACCCAGCGACCAGATCTCTTGAGTCGGAACAACGTTGACAGACGAGTCAAGTATCATGAGTTTCGGATTGTAGATTTTGGATTTGAGGCACAATCAGTGGTCCTAACCCCCCAATCAACAATCAGCAATTCATCAATCAGTCTCTTCGTGGTTCTTCGTGTCCCTTCGTGGATATCTTTTTTCCCTAGCTTGTCGGTCTGAGGCACAGCCTCGCTAGGCCGCATTTCTCACCAGGGGGTTGCACTCTTCTCAAGAGTGCAACTTGGCGCAGGATTTTCCGCTTCAGGGCGTGCTCGTGACCGAAGGGCGTAGCCGGCACTACGGTCGAGGGAGCATGTGCGCGCTGAAGGGGAAAAGACAAGCCAGGGCGCGCCCAGCACAGTCTGTACCCTGAAGACCCCAAACAAAGCGCCGCAAGATGTTAAAGACAAGCACTTTCCTACCTTATGCTCAGCGTCCTGGTGAGAAATGCGGGCTAGGCCACGATCTCCTTGATCAGGCGGCCCCCCAGGTCGGTCAGGCGCTTGAAGCGTCCCGCGTGATAGTAGGTGAGCCGCATGTCGTCCAGACCCAGGCTGTGCAGTATGGTGCCGTGGAAGTCGTGCAGGTGATAGACGTTCTCGGCCGCCTTGATGCCCAGCTCGTCGGTATTGCCCACCACCGTTCCCCCCTTGATGCCGCCCCCGGCCAACCAGGCCACCATGGCCTCCTTGTTGTGGTCGCGCCCGGGGTGCGACCGGAAAAAGTCCATGGAGTTGTCCGCGGTGCGTCCGAATTCCCCGGCCCATACCACCAGGGTCTCATCCAACAGCCCCCGCTGCTTCAAGTCCTTCAGCAGCGCCGTGACCGGCTGGTCGGTCTCGTAGCCCCGCTTGCGGTGCTCTTGGGCGATGTTCTCGTGGGAGTCCCAGCCCTTGCAATACACCTGGACGTAGCGTACTCCCCGCTCCACCAGTCGGCGGGCCATCAGGCACCTCCGAGCCATGGGTTCCTTGATCTTGTCGTTAAGCCCGTACATCTCCTTGATCTTGTCGGGCTCGCTGTCGATGTCCACCGCCTCGGGCACGGCAAACTGCATGCGGAAGGCCAGCTCGTAGTTCTTCATGCGGGCCAGCAAGCTGCCGTTGCCGGGGTCGGACTTCAGGTAGGGCCGGTTCAGCCGATTGAGCAGCGAGATGTCGGTTTGTTGCTGCTCCCGGGTGACTCCCTCGGGGGGCTGAAGATCGAAGATGGGCACTCCCACTGAATTCAGCAGGGTGCCGTGGCAGGCGGCCGGCAGGTAGCCGTTGGCATAGTTGACCGCTCCTCCGGCGATACTGCCTCTATGATCGGGCAAGACCACAAATGCCGGCAGGTTCTGGCTCTCGCTGCCGAGCCCGTAGACCGTCCAGGAACCTACCGAAGGACTGCCAGGGATGGAGACACCGGTGTTCATCATGAAGCAGGCCCCGGGATGGGCCTCCGAGTCGGTGTGGAGCGAGCGAACCACCGCGATGTCGTCCACGCAGGTGGCCAGGTGGGGAAAGATCTCCGATACTTCCATGCCGCACTGCCCGTGCCTGGCGAACTTGAAGGGGCTGCCCACGTAAATCCGCTTCTCCAGGCTGCCGTAGACGCGGGTGACCGGGGTCCCGTGATACTTGGCCAACGCCGGTTTGGGATCGAAGGTGTCCATCTGGCTCGGAGCCCCCTCCATGAAGAGAAAGATGCAGGCCTTGGCCTTGGCGGCGAAGTGGGGCTGCTTGGGAGCCAGCGGGTCCTGGGCCGTTTCGGCTGCCTGAAGCCAGCCGTCCCGGCAAAGCAGCGACGACAGCGCCAGGCTTCCCACGCCTCTGCCGAATCGGTACAGGAAATCCCTGCGGCCCAACTCTCCCAGGCGCGGGTCCGGTCGTTCCACCCGCGAACAAACCTCGAACTCACTCTTGGCCATGATCACTCCTCTTGTTGTACTTGCCGCCGGACCCCTTGTGCCGGCAGAGCTCATTCCAGGAAGACGAACTCGTTCATATTCATGAGCACCAGACAGAGACGCGACAAGAGGTTGCCGCTCCGGTCCTTCTGCCTGGCCAGCGACTCACCCAGGTCATTGCCGAAACGGATGGCTCGCAGCGTCACCTTGGAGGGAGGGTCCGGGTCCACCTGGTGCTGTCTCAGAAAGGCCAGGCACTCGTTGCGCTCCAAGGCCGAAGGAGGCCGCTGAAAGGCCAGTTGGAAGGCGTGCTCCACCTGGCGTCCGGGATCGTCGCCCGCCTCCCTCCGGATGCGGTCCGCCATGAAGCGGGCCTGCTGGTGAGAGAATCTGCCGTTGAGCAGCGTGAAGACCTGGGGTGTCACGGTGGTGACGTCCCTGACGGGACAGCTCTCGTTGATATTGGGACCGTCGAACACCGCCACCATGGGGAGTTGCAAGGATCGGCACTGCAGCACGTAAAGGCTGCGCCGGCTTCGCTCCTGCTGCGGCGAAGGCTCCCACCACACCCCGGCGCGCTGCTGTATCTCATCATCGATATCGGGAAAAAAGGGCGGGCCTCCCACCGAGGGGTTGAGTTGCCCACTGATGGCCAGCAGGCTGTCCCGCATGACCTCGGCTTCCAATCGGATCGGATTCCGCCGCCACAGATAGTGGTTGTCACTGTCCAATTTCCGGTAGGCCTCCAGGTGGGGCGTCCGCAGGGATTGCCGGTAGACGTTGGACTGCAGAATGAGCCGGTGCATCTCCTTGATGCTCCACCCGCTCTCGATGAACTGCCAGGCCAGCCAGTCGAGCATCTCCCGGTGGACGGTGCCCCCGCCGTTTTTGCCCAGGTCGCTGGGAGTGGACACCAGGCCGCGGCCGAAATGGTGCTGCCAGATCCGGTTCACCATCACGCGGGGCGTCAAGGGGTTGTCGGGACTGGCAATCCATTCGGCCAGCAGCTTGCGAGAGCTTCCTCCCGAGGAACGAACATCCAGACCCTTGCGGTCCACCGGCCGGGAATGGCCGGTGACGGCGCTCAGCACTCCCGGCTCGACGGCCTCGCCCGGAAGCTTGTAGTTGCCCCCTTTCAGCAGATAGGTGGCCGGGGGGCCGGCGGTGTTGGCTCTGAAGCCTTCCGTGGCTACAAAGGCCATGGCTTTGTAGTAGTCGGGACTGTTGGGGTTGGCGAAACGCTTTCCTTGCCGTGAAATCAGGCGCAGCCGTTCCATTTCCTCCCGGGTATAGAGGGACCTCTTGGGGAAGGGAGTGCGTTTCAGATCGGAGACCACCCAGTCCTTGAGATCCTGGGGCGCCATGAGCTGGTAATGAGGGGCCACCCGTGCCGCCAGCTCAGCCCTGAACTTGGCGGCCTCCTCCTTCCGCCGGTCCAGCAGGTTCTTCCAGCCATCGGCTTTCTTCTTCCAGCCCTCGGGCTCCAGTTCCGGCGGCTCGTAGGGGGTGAAGGGCACCGGCTCGGGGCCGACCGTCACCGGGGCAAAGAAGGCTTCCATTCGGTAATAGTCCCGGGTGGGAATGGGATCGTACTTGTGGTCATGGCAGCGGGCGCAGCCCAGGGTCACTCCCAGAAACACCGAACCCGTGGTCCCGACCACGTCGTTCAGGTAGTCCCTTCGGGTTTGGGGTGAATCGACTCTCTGCACGAACACCCACTGGTGCAGGAACCCGGTGGCGATCTTGCCTTCCGCCCCATATTTTCTGTAGGCGTCACCGGCGAGCTGCTGCCGGATGAAGCGGTCGTAGGGCATATCCTGATTGAAGGCCCGGATCACGTAGTCCCGGTAACGCCACATGTGGGGCCGGGGGTAGTCGACGGCCTCGCCCACCGTGTCCGAGTAGCGCACCAGGTCCAGCCAATGCCGTCCCCAACGCTCTCCGTAGGCTGGATTGTCCAGCAGCCTCTCGATGGCGTTGCGGTAGGCGTCCTCCGAAGGGTCCTTGAGAAAGGCGGCCATGGCTTCGGGGGAGGGCGGCAGACCGGTCAGTCCGAAGTGGATCCTTCGCAACAAGGCGCGCCGGGAGGCGGATGGAGCCGGCTCCATGCCCCTCTCCTCCAGGGCGGCCAGGACGAAGGCGTCAACCGGATTCCTGACCCACTGCGGCTGCTTTACGGTTGGAACCTCGGGCGGCGCCAGCCGGGTCCAGGGCCAGCTTTTCGAGCGGCCGGTGCCCCGGACCGCCGCCACATCGGCTGGCTTCAACTGGTCGACCCATGCGGCGATCAGGCTGATCTCCCCGTCTGTCAGCCGAGAGGCATTCATCGGCATTGCGGGCTCGGTCTCTCCCTTGAGTCTCATGACCAAGGGGCTGGCGGCGCTGTTGCCGGCAATCACCGCCGGCCCATCCAGCCCGCCGCCTTGCAGCAGCGACTCCAGGGTTTCGACCACCAGCCCGCTCTGATGGGTCTGGGCATCGTGGCAACTCTGGCAGTGCTCCGCCAGAATCGGCTGGATGTCCTGGTCGAAACTGATCTCGTCACCGGCGCCGCGGGCGACAGGGATCAGGGGCTGGGCTGACAGGATCAGAGCCGCGGCGAGGCAGAGATGGCTGAACAAGTGGCTCATTGCATCCCCCGGGGGCCAACTGCCCGCAAATGACAAATGGTGTGAGATTTTCCAGGAAGTTATTGCTTGCAAATTTACGCTGGGACTATATAACAGGCCTCCTGACGGGTCAATTCCAAACGGGCGTAGGTTTGCCGAAGGATTGTGGCGTCGCTTGCTGGCCGAGGAGATCATTCTCTTGACGGTTTATCCACGAAGGGACAAAAAAAGATATCCACGAAGGGGCACGAAGGGGCACGAAGAGACTGATTGATGAATTGTTGATTGCTGATTGGGGAGTTGTAACCATTTATTTTGCCGCAAGTCCAAAATCCAATCCAAAATCTACAATAAGAAATTCACGATACTTGCCTCATCTGTCAACGTTGTCTTGACTCAAGAGATCTAGCGAGGCTTCGCCTCAGACCAACAAGCAATGAATTACGGGACGTGGTGTTTGCCCCCCTCCGGCTCGACTGCGGGCGGCGCCCTGGTCTCGCCGACTCCCCCTCCAGGGGGGAGTGATTCTTGAGGCCAGCACAAGGCTCCTTGCCCCATTGCTTGGCAGAATGTAAACCCTGTTTCCGGTTTATGGTGTAAAGGATGTTTGTGGTTTGCGCCCGGGTCCGGAGGCGGGGGCGGAAGCGTCGGCAGGTTCCGGATGCGGGCGGGACGCCCGCGCTCCCAGGAGGGGGAGTCGCAGAAGCCGAGCGGGCAGGCGAAGGCTGATGCGGTGGGGGGACATCGGGCCGGGGGATCGATATTTTTTATTATGAACATCGATAGACAGGATGAACAGGACGAACAGGACGAGAGGTTCCTGCACGAGAAGCTGGCTCAGCCGATGACCCGGTGCGGGTTAGCGGCTGCTCAGGAATGCGGGCTAGCCGTTTCCTGAAAAAATCCTGTGCATCCTGTGCATCGATGTTAATTTTCCCTGTAAATAACGAGGCGAGGGGGAGGCGCTCCCCCACCGGCTCGACTGCGGGCTTCGTCCTGGTCTCGCCGACTCCCCCTCCAGGGGGGAGTGATGTTGAGGGGCGGACAAGGCTGTAGAGGCCCCCAATAAGGAGGGTTTCATGGCAATTTGGGGTCGCAGGTCCTTCCTGGCGGCGGCTGCGGTTCTGCCGGCGTTGGCCGCCAGGTGTGGACCGGCCGGTGTGCGGGAGAGCCGTTCCACTGCTTGGGCCGAGTCGCAGCACTATGGGACGGGCGGCGGACGCCGGTCCTTCAGAAACAACTGGACCGACTCGGGAATCCATCCCTTTGGGCATCGGGACTTTTCGCACTTTCATCGGCTCCGGACCGATCTGGACACCCGCTATTCGCGTTGTCGGCAGTCCATTCCCAGGTTGCAGGCAGGGCCGCTCTGCCTGCGCCTGAAACTGCTGTGCACCGGGGAAGCCGGGCGCACGCTGTTTACCCTGGGGTTGAAGAGCGGCGCCCTGGGAAGCTGGGCCTTCAGCCTGGGGGCCTGTCCGACCCATGGGATCTCTTTCGGAATCCAGGGTTGGCAGATTCTGGTGAACGCGGCCGATCCCTGGCGGGAAAGAACCCCCGTGCGCGGGCTGGACCACCGGGACTGGCACACTTGGGTCCTGATCATTCCCGATGCCGCCGGTCCGGCCCGGATCTACTGCGACGGGCGCTACCTGATGGACTTGAAGCAGCCCATTACAGGCGCCCAGAGGGACAAGGTTGCCCGGGAACAGAATGGTCGCCATGGCTCCATACAGCAGTTGGTCCCGGAAACCCCGGGAGAGGCGGATTATGTCTTCCTGGAGAGCCGCCATCCCGGTCAGGTGATTGACATCGATCGTTTTGAGGTGTCGCCCCAAGCTCCGTCCACCCGTCGAACCTCGCTCCCTGTCCTTCTGGACCTGGACTGGGAGTTGGAGGGGGCTCGCATGGTGGAAAACACCCTTACCCGCTTTGGCGGCAATCCGGTCCTGGACAAGGCCGACATCCCGGATCCCTCGGGCCGGGGCTCGGGAGGTTTCAATACCAAGGTGATCCGGGACGGCGAGGGATTCCATATGTACCTCAACGGTGTGAACCGAATGAGCCGGACCATTGGCAGGGTCACTTTCGGTCTCTACCACGCCTTCTCCAGGAACGGAACCGAGTGGAAAGTGACCCCGGCCAGGCCGGTGCTGAGCCCGGGGGCTCCGGGCGCCTGGGACGCCGGCAGCCTCGGCCAGGCCGGTGTGCTCAAGGACGGCCATCGGTTCAGGATGTGGTATGGAGGCTACGTGGACCGATTGCAGCAAGGAAGAGCGGGTTACGCCGAGTCTGCCGACGGAGTCCATTGGAGGAAGCCGGAATTGGGTCTGGTGCGGTTCGGCGGACAGCAGACCAATATCTGCTTTTCGCTCCAACCCGGCCTCAACTCCAATGAATACGAATTGCCGGTGGAGGTGATCCGGGACGAGGCAGCGCCTCCGGAGCGGCGCTACCTGATGTTTCTGCATACTCAGGGACCGCACGGCTTCATCGTCGACGTGGCCACTTCGCCCGACGGTCGGCGGTTCGTGCGTGCGCCCCACAATGCCCGCCACTACGCCTTCGATGAGGTTCCTCGCAACAGCACTCTCCACGGCGCGGCTGTGGTCCTGAAAGAGGACAGCTACTGGTGGGCCTTTGTGGGGCACCACGAGGCCGGGGGAGGAGGGTATCGCATGCGCTTCACCGGTTGGGCGACGGAGCCGGAGGAGAAGGACAATATCGGATTCGGGCTGTGGGATTCTCGACGCATCCAGCTCGAACCGAACGGTCAGCCCTGGGAGCAAGGCGAACCCCGCGTCTCCAGTTTTCTGGAAGTCGGGAAGGAGTGGTGGATCTACTACAGTTCCGGAGGCAGTATCGGACTGGCCAGGGTGGGGCGTCACCGCCTCTATGGCCTGGAGCTGGAAGCCGGCCGGCAGATGGGGCAGATCACGTCGTTGGTCCTGAGCCCGCCGCAGCGGGGATGGCGCCGTTACCAGCTCACCGTGAATGTCAGCGGACTCTCGGGGGGCGGGCGCCTGCAGGCCGAACTGCTGGATGGGGTGCGCCAGGTTCCCCTGGAAGGCTTTACGCTGGCGCAGTCGGTCCCCGTGGAGCAGGACGGTTACGAGGTCCCCTTGCGCTGGAAACCCGGGGGCGCGCAACTTCCGGAAACGCCCAAGCCGCTTCGGGTGCGGTTGAGGATGACCCGGGGAGGAGGGCATCCTCAACTTCACGGGCTTTATGTGCGGGCCGGGCGCCGGCAGTGACCCTGGTGGCCCCAAAGCCGCGGCATTGTGATAGCATTTCGGGGAAACGCCCCGTGAAAGCCACCCGCGCCCGACGGCAGGCAGTCGGGTGTCCCGAATCCGAGAGGAGTCGCCCATGCCATCCTTGGTTCGCCGCAAATTCCTGGTCTCGGGGGCCTTGGGTCTGGCCGGGCTGGCCGTTCCCGAATGGCTGCGGGCCGCGCTGTCCGGGAAAGCCCGCGAGAAACTGAAGATCACCGACATCGAGGCGCACGAAATTTGTCCTCCCTACCACGACTACAATGCGCGCTGGCTTTTCCGCTATCACGGATTGGGAGTCCAACTGCGTACCATCTATGTGGTGAAGACCCAAGGCGGCCTGGAAGGCATCGGAGAGAGCTGGGGCCGGCTTCCCGAGAACGATCCTTCCTCCCGCTACGTCGGCTCCAGCGCCTTCGACTGGATCGGCGACACCAGGAACCTGGCCATCAACATGGCCGTCTACGACCTGATGGGCAAGTATCTGGGCTTGCCCTGCTGGAAGCTGATCGGGCCGCGGGTCCGCTCCTGGGTGCCGGTGGCGGCCTGGACGGCCTCCCAACCCCCCGAGGGTATGGCCGAAGAGGCGGTCAATGTTGCCGGCCGGGGGTTTCACTGGCTCAAATATCACGTGGACGTGATTCAAAATGTGGTGGACCAGACCGAAGCCATCCAGAAAGTGGCTCCTCCAGGTTTCAAGGTCCACTACGATTTCAATGCGGACTCCAATCTGGAGGCGGTGGGGCCGGTCCTCAAGGAGCTGGAGAAGTTCAGCGTGGCCGGCCGCATAGAGGATCCCCTTCGGGCCGTTGACCATGAAGGCTACCGAATTCTCCGGGAAAAGTGTTCCATCCCCATCCTCATCCACCACGGTCCCGCTGACACCTTCATGCGTCACGGTCTGTGCGACGGCTTCATGGCCGGCCACGCTCCGGTGGGACTCGCAGCGAAACTGGCCGGTATGGCCGAGGCCACCAATACCCCCTTCATGCTGCAGCAGTGCGGGGGAACCATCAACCAGGCTTTTCTGTCGCACGAGGCGGCGGTGTTCAAGATGGCCATCCTGGATCATGTGAGCCTCTGTCATCTCTGGAAGGAAGACGTGACCCTCGAAACCATGCCCGTTGTGAACGGCAGCGTGCAGGTTCCCGCGAAACCGGGACTGGGTGTGACCCTCGACCGTCAAAAGCTGCGCCGGCTGAGTCAGGCGCCGCGGCCCCGGCCAGAGCGCTTCCTGGTGAGGATGCGTTACCGGAACGGCTTCAAGGTTTATTTCCGCTTCGACCCCGACGCCCCCGGGTCGAACCTCCGCTTTCTGAACCCTCCCGACGTTCCCGGACCACGGCTGCAACGGGGAACCTCCGGCTACGGCAACCCGGTGGTGACCGATTTTTGGGATGAGGATGGATCCCAGGCATTTGAGCGTCTCTGGGGAGAGACCGACACGGGGCCGGTTTGGAAGAGTGAACGGGAGTCTACCGGCTAGCCGGGTCCCGCGCGGCCGTGGATATTATTCGAGAAAGAAGGCCGATCGTTAATTTGGACTAATTTGAAACAATTGAGGGTTATCCACAAAGGCAAAAAGAGGAATCCACGAAGGGCCACGAAGGACTACGAAGGGCCACTAAGGGGTTGGAGAAAGCTCAACAGGGATCGGCCAAAGGTCGGGAAGGGAGAAGAGATTTCCGCCAAGGGCGCTAAAGGATCTGTTGAGGGACCAAAAAAGGGGGCAATAGATAAATCATCGAGGGGACTCCAAGGGGTTGAAAAAGACTCGATAGGGGTCCGTGAAGGGCCACGAAGACAGATGGACCTCCTTCAAGGACAAGCGGCACCAAAATACTTCTGCAATTTTGTGCCCTTGGTGTGACTACATGGCCTTGGTCGATATTTCCCTCAATCGGTTTCATGCAGGCATGAGACCCGGACAAAGGAGCGACTCATGACCCATCGCCGTTCGTTTCTGGCCTCGATGGCGGCAGGGGCTTGGCTGACCGCCGCGGTTTCCCCGGCGCGGGCCGAAACCGCCGGGCCGCCGTCCCGAAAGATTCGTGTGGGGGCGTTGAATGTGGGCGAGTACACCTTCTGGGGGATTTGGGCCGATATCCTGGCTGCTCAAGGACCGTTCGGCAGCGGTCTGCTGAACATGGAAATCACCCACTGCTGGGATGTGAACCCCAAGCTGTCCCGCGAGTTTGCCGCCAAGTACGGCTGCACGGCGGTGGACCGCTACGACGGGATGCTGGGCAAGGTGGATGCCATCGGCTTCGGCGGACTCTACGAGGTTCCCTGGCAGCACCGCCTGGCCTGGCCCTACGTGGAGGCGGGGGTCCCCACCTACCTGAGCCGGCCTTTCAGCTACCGCTTGCGCGATATCGACGCGATCCTGGACCTGGCTGCCAGGCACGGCACGCCTCTGATGGCCACCAGCGTTCAGGAACACTGCTACCAGGCTTCCTACCTCAAGGACCGGTTGGGCAACCTGGGGGTCATCAAGGGAGTTCACGGCCTCTGTTTCACCGACGAATATCCGGCCCATTTCCACATTCAGTGGTTCATCCTGCGTGCCCTGGGTTACGAGGTGGAGAAGGTGTCCCTGTTCACCGACGACGAGCGCAAGGCTACCTACCTGCAGGACACCATGCTGTTCAAGGGCAGCGAAGGACAACCCCCCTTCCTGGCCGCGCTGCACGGGGTTTCCGACACCCACCACCTCTACCTGAAGGTCACCGGGGACAAGGGAAGCGAGACCGTCACCATGGACCGCAGCCCGGACCGGAGGGAAACCCTCTACTACTACTTCGCCCCCCAGCTCATGGACATGCAGCGGACCTTCCAGGGGGACAGCTACCAGCCCTTCGACGTCATCCGCAAGAAGACCCAGGTCTTTCTGGCCGGCTACTACTCCTATCTCGAGCGAGAGGGCAGTCTCTTTCCGGTAGATCGGGTGCCGGTGGACTGGTCCCCCCGCCACTTCAGGCCCGACTGGATAGACGAGTCCATTTTCCGCGCCAGATCCTAGCGAGGCTGTGCCTCAGACCGACAAGCAGGGGAAAAAGATATCCACGAAGGGCCACGAAGGACTACGAAGGGCCACGAAGGGAATGATTGATGAATTGTTGATTTCTGATTAGCCCGGCCCCCGCGCTGCCGTGCGGATCATTCGAGGTAAAACGGCCGATTGTTCATGAAGATGAACCACGAATGAACACGAATAGACACGAAGACACAGGGACCTCCCTCAACGACAAGCGCCACCAAAATGCTTCTGCAATATTGTTCCCTTGGCGTGACGCTGTCATGGGATGAAGGCTTGCTGGGAGCGCGGGCGTCCCGCCCGCACAAAGCCAGGCACAGCCTCGGCCATCTCCCCCACTTGGATCAACCCGGGAACGGCCTCATGGCTGTCGCCTCCGCAAGGGGCTCAATGCGATCAGGATTTTTTAACATGGATGAACAAGATGAACAGGACATTCAGGATAGAGAGAAAGAATCCTGTCCATCCTGTCCATCGATGTGAATCAAAGATCGACTCATGCTCGACGTCGAGACCCGACTCCGGGAAGATCATTTCTTGATCTTCCTGTATCTGGATGCCCTTTGTGGATAACTCTTTTTCCCTTCGTGGATAGCCCCCACAACGGGTTTCAGACAAGGGAGTTAGCCTGCCTTCCTCACCACCGGCTGCACTCTTCTCAAGAGCGCACCCCCGGTGACAAATGCGGTTATCCCCTGCCGTAGCCCACTGACAGCTCGATTCTTCTCACCCGCACCGGTCGATCGGCGCCCGAGGGTCGCCGCTTGAGCCGCAGCCGGAGTTGGTTGTGGCCGCGGGTCAGCCGTGGGACCGGCACCTGCAGTCGCAACCCGCTGAAGTCCATGTCCAGGCGCGCCCGCGGGGGGAACCCCAGAATTCCCTGACCGGGGGGGATGTCCAGGCGGCAGTCCACCGGCGCCAGGTCCTCCACCGCGTCCAATTCCCTTGGCTCCAGGGGCCGGCCATTGAGCGAAAACTCCAGAACGTCGCCGGATAATCCGTCCAGGGCTACCAGCAATTCCGCCCGACGGGGCGGGTTGGACGTCGAGGAGACCTCGTCGGCGATGGGGAGGGTCAAGGTCTGGGTGGCTCCCGACCTGCCCAGGGTGAAGGGAAGCGGGGCCGCCTTGATCATGGTGTTGAAGCGGACCGAATCGGAACGGGGGGAGCGTCCGGTCCGGTGGGATTCGAATCGCTGCACCAGGGTGTAGCGCTTGTCCTTGTCCCGAAGCAGGGCCGGATCGGCAATCTCCCGCAGAAGGCGGCTGCGCCAGGTCCCGTAGAAAAACCAGTTGAAGGTGTAGAGCCCGTCGGCCCCGTCTCGCCAGAGGTTGGCGGCGCTGCCGCGAATCACCTCGTCGGGGTAGATGGGGTAACCGTTGCCAAACGGGTAGAGGCTGGGATAGATCGGCAGCCGCCGGCTGCCCATGAGCTCTCTGAACCCGGACAGGCCCCGGCATTCGGTCAATCCCTGCCCCAGAATCAGGAAGTCGGCCAGCCCCTCCCGGATCCAGGTCGGAACGTCGAATCCTCCTTCCAGGCACCATTCCACCCGCTCGGGCACACGCACCGCGATCTCGATGGGACGACCCCGCCGGGCCGCCCTGCGCCGCAGACGCTGCCTCACGGCTCGCATGAATTCGGTCAGATATTTGCCCTTTTCCCGCTCCAGGCCTCGGGGAAAATAGAAGGTGTGCCGCAGCCAGTCGAGCTCGATGCCGTCGAAATCCCAGCGATCGAAGAATTCCTCGATGACTCTCAGCTTCAGCTCGCGGACCGGCTCCACCTCGAAATTCAGGGCGCTCCACCAATCCAGATCGGGCACCAGCCATTCGGGATTGATTCTCTTGAAGGTGGGCAGCTCCGGGTTGGGAAGGGTGCCCCGGGGATGCTGTCCATCGTGGATATCGTTCATCCGGAGGGACACGAAGGCCTTCAACCCTCTCCGGCGGCATTCGTCCACGATGACCTGGGGCGGGTTGTGGCCGGAGTCGGCCAGACTCTTGGGGTTCAGGTACTGGTCCTTGGGATCGACCTCGACGCCTCCGTGCCAGGTCCTGCTTTCGGGGAATTGGAATCGGTCGGCTTCACCGGGCCATTCCAGGACGTTGCTCTGGTACTCGGCCACGTTGCCGCTGCCAAAGCTGAACAGCAGCGTGTCGACGCCGCTGTTCTCGAGGGGGGTGAAGACCAGAGCGGCAAATTCCTGCCGGCTCAAGGGCCCGCTGTTTTGAGGCAAGGCGGCCCGCCCCCAGCAGTGGATCATGGATCCGTCGCAGTTGAACAGGAGCCTGCCCGGCCTGGAGTCGCGGCCGTCGGACCCGCCGGGATCGGCCAGGCAGGCCAGCCCTCCGGCTCCCAGCAGGAGGAAGCGGCGCCGGCCGATCGAGGGGCCGTTCGGGCCGGATGAGGACTTACCGGAACCAGTCATAGTTGAGCCCCAGAGAACGGTCGGCCAGGGGGAGGTCGATTCGGGCGCCGCCCTGCCTGGAAGACAGCTTGAGGGCGATCTCCACTTCCAGAGCCACGGCCACTCGGCGTCCCGAGTTTTTGGGCTCGTCCAGCCGGCCTTCCATGCAGTCCACCACGTCGGCCAGGCTGTAGACGGCGCCGTAGGGAGGGACGAACTGGGGGTCGGGCCAGGGCATGGGGACCCGTCCGGTTCCCGCCGGCGTCTCGGCCTCCTGCCAGAGCTGCCAGCCGGGGACAAAGGAAAAGGTCATTTCCCCTTTACTGCCGCAGAGGCGGACCCCGGGAGCGCCCCTGCGGAAGTGCACCACCCGGCCATTGCCGGTGACCATCATGCCCTGACCCCTGAACTCGTCGCTTCCGGACTCTCTTCTGGGCTGGTCCCCGGTCCCGCACACCCAGGCCGGCGGGCTGTCCAGAAAGTAGGACCAGTTCTGATGTTGAGCCCCGGGGCCTGAGGCCTCGATGGAAACCAACTCGCCGATCGCCCCTTGCCGCACCAACTCCCTGGCCCTGGCAAAGGAGGGGTGGGTGGTGGTGATGGCGCCGCAATTGAGAGCAGTGCCGCGATCGGCGCAGGTCTGGACCATGCGGTCGGCTTCCTCCAGGGTGTGGCACATGGGTTTCTCGGTGAAGATCCCCTTGGCGCCCAGTTCCGCAGCCTTGGTGGTGAGAAAGGCCCGGCCCTTGGTATTGATGGCCACGGCCACGATATCGAGCTTCTCCTTCTCCATCATCTCCACGCCGTCGGTATAGAGGGCCTGGATGCCGTAGCGTTCGCCAAAGGCCTTGAGCCGTTTCCTGTCGCGGTCGGCGCCGGCCACCAGTTGCACTTCCGGGCGATCCCACAGCGCTTCGGCATAGGAGGTGGGGAGCCCTTCGTTGCCGGGGTGGTCGTGGTGGTGGAAGCGCCGGTGAATGTTCAACTCGGGCGTGGGCCGGTCGGGGTCATCCACATCGAAGCGATCGGGGATGCGCTCCGCCAGGTCGTAGAGCAGTCCCATCCAGCCCAGGCCGATCACCCCGGCCCGATACCTGGCCTTTCCGGGTCTGGGCCTGCCCGGTCCGGGAGTTGCGACGGCGGGAGGCGCTCCCACCGTAAGCCCCGTAGCTAAAGCCGTTTGAAGAAAGTGTCGTCTCTGCATGGCCATCTCCCTTCCGGCCGGCGGGCTATGGATGCCGGAACCGGATCCTGGCCGGCTCCCCCGGGATTGGAAGGACAGGGCATCGGGAGCGCGCCGGCACTTGGTCAAGGTCCCCTGATCGAATGCCGTCATTCTATGAAGGTTGGCTTGTTCTGTCGATAGCGATGGCATTAAACTATAAGGACCGATTTTCCGGATGGGGTGTGCGCGTGTTGGGACCGATTTCGATCGGGGTGGCTCTTTTGGCCGGGTTGGCGGGTTCCGCCGGCGCGGCTCAAGACCCCCCCGTCCAGTTCCGTACCCAGATCAAACCCATCCTGGAGGCCCGCTGTTTTTCCTGCCACAACGCCCGGACCCACAGCAGCGGCCTGGTGCTGGAGACCCCGGAGGGCATTCTCCGGGGAGGCGCCCTGAATGGTCCCGCCGTCCTTGCCGGCAAGGCCGAGGCCAGTCCCCTGATCCACTACCTTCGGGGTGAAAAACAGCCGGCCATGCCCCTGGCAGAACCGCCTCTGCCGGAGGAGGAGATCGGTCTGATTGCGGCCTGGATCGACCAACTGCCGTCCCCGGCCGATGCTTCTCAGGGCAAGGGTGCGTTCTGGCCCTTCACCAGGCTGAAGCCGCCGGCCATCCCGGCCGTCCGAAACCAAGGGTGGGTGCGAAACCCCATCGACGCCCTGGTCCTGGCCAAGTTGGAGAAGCAGGGGATGCAACCGGCGCCGCCCGCTTCCGGGAGATCCTTGCTGCGCCGGGTCTATTTCGATCTGATCGGCATGCCACCCACTCCCGAGGCGATGCTCCGGTTTCTCGGCAACCCGGCCGAGGACGCCTATGAGCAGGAAGTCGAGAAACTCTTGCGCAGTCCTCACTACGGGGAGCGTTGGGGCCGGCACTGGCTGGATCTGGTTCGCTACGCCGATACCGAAGGGGGCGGCCCCGACTTTCCTCGCCCCCACATCTGGCGCTACCGCGATTATGTCATTCGCGCCTTCAATCAGGATCGTCCCTACGACCGCTTTGTCAAGGAGCAGCTTGCCGGCGATCTGTATGCGGTTTACGGCGCCGAGGGCAAGCTCGGACTCGGCTTCCTCAATCTGGGGGTCGTCGGAGAGGACTCCGGGCGGCAGAATCTGCTGATCGACCTGGTCACCACCACCGGATCGGTCTTTCTGGGGCTCACCCTGGAGTGCGCTCGCTGTCACGACCACAAGTACGATCCCATCCCCACTCGAGACTATTACCGGAACGAGGCCTTCTTTTCCTCCCTCACCCTGGGTGAGACCGACCTTCCGTTTACTCAGTATGAGGGTCCGAGCCTCTATCCCCAGGCATGGAAGCAGCGTGCTGAAGCCTGGCAGCGGGAGCTGGACCAGCGCCAGGAGTTGAAAAAGAAGACCACGGCGGATTTTCTGAAGCGTCTGGGAAAGCCATTCCACCTGGTTGGGGGGCAGGACCTGAAGGACGGGGTGGTGCCCTTGAACGAGGCCGGCGAACTGAAGGCTGCTCTCCGTCGAGGGGTTCTGTTCTCCCGGGAGGAGCGGGAGCTCTATCGCCTGATTGAAAGGCAGAACACCAGCTACGGCAATGTGAGTCATCGCGATTACTTCAAGCCCAAGGTGCACACCGCCTCGGAAATCCAAAGCCGCTATGGGGGCCGCCGGCCCCACCCGGCCATGCCCACCACCTACATCCTGCAGGGCGGCAGCCTCGAGGCCAAAGGCGAGGCGGTGCAGCCGGGTTTTCTGAGCGCGGTCGGGGACCAGTTCCCGTTCGAGAGCGAGAATCCCAGACAGAACCCCCGGCAGACTCTGGCCGAGTGGATTGCCCACCCCGACAATCCCTTGACGGCCCGAGTCATGGTGAACCGAATCTGGCAGCACCATTTCGGCGAGGGGCTGGTGAGGACCGCCAGCGATTTCGGGCGGAATGGGTCGGGGACCCTCCATCCCGAGCTGATCGATTTTCTGGCGTCCTATTTTGTCCGGAACCGTTGGAGCGTCAAGGCCGTGCACCGGTTGATCCTGCAGTCCAACGTCTATCGGCAGTCGATTCGAAACCCCCGCGCCGAGCAGTTCCGCTCCCTGGACCCCGACAACCGCTACTTCTGGCGGAGCAATCCGCTTCGATTGGAAGCCGAGGCCATTCGGGACAGCATCCTGGCCGTGAGCGGAGAGTTGAATCCCAGGATGGGAGGACCGGGGTTCTTCCCCGAGGTCAAGGAAGACCTGCTGTGGGAGGGAGGGACCTGGTGGAAACCCTCCAGCCGGGAGGAGAGGAACCGGCGTACCGTCTACATGTGGCAAGGCCGGTCCTTTCAACTGCCCATGATGAATGTCTTTGACGGAGCCAACCTGAACGAGAGCTGCTGGACGCGGCAGGTGACCACCGTAGCCCCCCAGGTGTTCGCCTTGTTCAACAACCAGTTCGTGCACGAGCAGAGTCGCAGGATGGCCCGGCGGATCATCCGCGAGGCGGGGTCCGACCCGGAATCCCAACTGAAGCGGGCCTTCCAGTTGGCCCTGCAGCGCGATCCGACGTCCGGGGAGCGGTCCCGAAGCCTGAACTTTCTCACTCGGACCCTGACGGCCCGGCAGCCTCCCGTCGAGTTGGCCAGAGGGCCTGCAACCGGGAAGGGCGTGGGCTCGGACGCCTCACCCTCGCTGCCGCCCCCTGCCGGAGACCAGGACCGTCTGCCCGATCTCTGTCTGGTCCTTTTGAACATGAACGAGTTCATCTTTCGGGAGTGAGGGTCAGCGCCCGCAGTCGCCTGTCCTTTTCCCGGTTTCCCCCGGAGATCCTGTAAGGAAAGGGCGGCGGAATTCAAACTAGGAAGACATCCCATGAAGATGCCCAACCACGATTTTTGCGGCCGATTCGAAGCACCCGACCCTTCCCTGGGTGAGTTGGGACGCCGGGATTTCCTCTTTCGCCTGGGACGCGGTGTCGGAGGCGTGGCCCTTTCGTCGATGCTTTTTCAGGAGGGCCTGCTGGGCGCCGGGGCAACCGGGAATCCGCTGGCGGCCAAAAAGAGCCACCGCCCGGCCCAGGCCAAGTCCTGTATTTTTCTCTTTATGGCGGGCGGCCCCAGCCAGATGGACACCTTCGATCCCAAGCCGTTGCTGAACAAGTATCACGGCACCCCGGCGTTCGATGGAGCCCAGCGACGCACCTCGGGCAGGAAACTGCTCTACGTGGGGAGTCCCTTCCGCTTCAGGAAGTATGGCCGGTGCGGCACCGAGGTGTCCGACATGTTTCCCCATTTGGGCACTTGCGTGGACGACATGGCCGTGGTGCGGTCCATTCACACCGACTCCGACGCCCACTCCCTGGCGACCTTCCTGATGAATACCGGGCGCGCTCTACCCGGCAGTCCTTCGCTGGGGTCCTGGACGGTCTACGGCCTGGGAACCGAGAACGAAAACTTGCCGGCCTTCGTGGTGTTTCCGATCAGTGGGACCGGGGGCTTCGGGGGCCCCCAGAACTGGTCCAACGGGTACCTGCCGGCCATCTACCAGGGGACGCCTCTCAAGTCGGACGGCGTTCCCATTGTCGATTTGAAGCCCCCGGAGGGAACCACCGCCGAACGGCAGGAAGCCAATATTCGACTGCTGAACCACTTCAACCGGCCGTATCTGGAAGGGCATCCGCTGAAGAGCGACCTTTGGGCCCGGATGAAGAACTACGAATTGGCGTTTCGCATGCAGATGACGGTTCCGGAAGCCCTGGATGTGGACAAAGAGCCGCCGGCCATCCGGGAGTTGTACGGACTGGACAACAAAATCACCGAGCCCATGGGCAGACGATGCCTGATGGCCCGCCGCCTGGTGGAGCGGGGCGTGCGCTTCGTGCAGATCTACTCCCGGGGCTGGGATTCCCATCAGGATATTGCGGGCCAGCACCGGCTGCGGGGCCTGGAAACCGACCGGCCCATGGCGGCCCTGTTGAAGGATCTCAAGCAGCGGGGCCTGCTGGATCAGACCCTGGTTGCCTGGGGAGGCGAATTCGGGCGCACTCCCCAGAGCCTGCCCCACAACTGGAAGGCCCCGGGGCGCGAACACAACAAGACGGCCATGCCCATGTGGTTCGCCGGAGGCGGCGTGAAGGGCGGCACGGTTGTGGGAACCACCGATGAGCTGGGCGAGAAGGCGGTCGAGAACCCCTACCATCTCCACGACCTGCACGCCACCTTTCTTCACCTGATGGGGTTGGACGACATGCGCCTCACCTATTACCACGCGGGCAGGTTCAAGCGGCTCACCGACCTTGGCGGCAAAATCATCAAGGAGATGGTATAGGTGAGCCAGTGCCTCAGACCGACAAGCAGGGGAAAAAGATATCCACGAAGGGGCATGAAGGACCACGAGGAGCACGAAGTCACACCTGGGTCAGGAAGGAGTTATCCACGACGGGCACGAAGTTACAGGAAGGTTGAGAAATCAGGGATTCCAAAAACCCGCTCCCAGGCTCATGGATCACCTCCAACGCACACCCGATCATCGAGCGAGTCAGCTTCGTCTGCAGCAGCTTCTTGTCCTGTTTATCCTGTCTATCCATGTTCGCTGATGCACCACACGGGTTCAACGGGAAAGAGTCCTTGCTCCCGATAGACCCTAAAGGTCCGTTGTTTCACTCTTGAGTGACCCGCCCCGTCGTGAGGGGCGGGGTCCCGGCTAAACACTTATTCTTCAATAGAGTGCAAGGAGCGAGGCGAGTCCATTACCGAAGCCCACGGTGAGAAAGGCGTGCACAGCCATGAACAGCCATCTTTCACGCAGAAGATTCCTTGAAACTGCGGTCGCCACCGCCGCCTGGTCCCACGGGGGCGTCTCTCAATCCCGCCCTGGGACCGCCCCCCCGGTCAGGCTGGGCGATCTCTCCCCCCGGGGCTCGCGGCGCATCCTCTATGTGAGCGACCCTTCCAGCATCGCCCGGCGCTATCTGCCCGATCCGGTTGCCGAGCAGGACCTCCGGAAGTGGGTAGACACCCTGGCCGCGGCCCGGGTGGATCTTTTCATTCAGGAGGCCTATACCCAGGGGTGGACCACCTACTGGCGCAGCCCCCGGTTCGACTATGACGCCAGACCCCAGCACCGCCGCTTCCTGCCCCTGCTGGATCAAGGGAAGCAGCCCCTGGGAATCCTGCTGGATCAATGCCACCGTCGCCGCATGACGTTTCTGGCGGGCATCCGCGTGAATGACAATCACGGCCACGTCTCCATCCGCCAGGGTGTGGGAGCGGGCGCTGCCTTCCTGGTGAACAATCCCCAATGGCAGATCCAAGAACGGCCGCCCGGTCCCTACTACGCCTTGAGTACGCCCTTTGATTTCACCTTCGAGCAGGTGCGGGAGTATCTCTTTTCGGCGACCTCCGAGCTGGTCAATCGTTTCGACGTGGACGGCCTGGAGCTGTGCTTCCGGGATCACTACTATTTCCCTCCGGGCAAGGGGCCCGAGCGAAAAGGCCTGATGACCGGGCTGTTGGGCCGCATCCGGCGGATGCTGGATGACAAAGGCCGGGAGAGGAACAGGAAGCTGCTGTTGGGGGCACGGGTCTTTCAGACCCTGGAGGAGTGCGACTCCCTGGGGCTGGACGTGCCGGCATGGATCGCAGAGGGTCTCATTGACTACGTCTCTCCCGCCGACACCATGTACTGCGAACCCAATGTTCCCCTGGAAGCGTTTTCCCGCCTGACGCACTCCACCCCGTGTTTCCTATACCCGGGGCTGCTTCCCTGGAGCAGCCTCCGCATGAGGCGCCGCCTGGGGGGGCAGCCCATCACCTCGGACCAGCAGAGAGCCCTGGCCATGAACATGTACGGCGCCGGCGCCGACGGCATCTTCTTTTACAACCACTTCGTGCCTCTCTCCTGGGCGCCTTTCTACCCTCATATGCTTCGGGGCTTGGCCCAGACCCGGGAGCCGCGGGACCTGACCCGAGGCAACCGCCACTATGTCTTCGAGCCGGTTTGGGCGGGGTGTCTGGGGTTTGGCGCCGACCGGACCTCCACCGGCGCGGTCAAGGCGGACCGAATGGTGCTGAAACGGGGAACTCCGGGGGTTGAGGGAAAATACCGATTCCGGGTCTGTGAACACATTGGCCGCTCCCGCGGGGCCTCGCTGCTGTTTCGAGCCTATCACGCCGTCCCCGGAGACCGGTTGCAGGTCCGGGTCAACGGAACGCCGGTTCCCGATTCACAGCTGCGAAGACGCAGCGATGAACGACGCTCCGACCTGAAGGCCATCGTGGATCCCAACTCCACCAGCAGTTCGGGCTTGCCGCCGGTGCCCGAGCTTCCCGGCCCCTTCTCCACCTTCTGGTTCGACCTGACCGAGCCCCCGGCGCAGTTTGGCGACAACTGGCTGGAGGTGAGCCTGACGGACAGCGATCCGGCCCAGACCCGGGATATCCTGATCGATGAAGTGGAAGTCTTCGTCAGCGCCTGAGGGGGGAGTGGAAAAGGTGCAGGTGGGCTTTCTGAGAAGTCGCCCGCCGGACACCCCCACAGCACTGCCAGGACGGCATCGCCTGGGAGCGCGGGCGTCCCGCCCGCATGCTATCCCTTTACCCGCCGCTGAGCTTCAATGCGATGCTGCAGGCAGCCACCCTGTGGGCAGGAACAGCATCGGCCAGGCCGAAGGAGATCCATGGCGCCGTTCCCGGTTGATCCAAGGGGGGAGATGACCGAGTCTGTGGCAGGCTTTGTGGTGCGGGCGGGACGCCCGCGCTCCCAGGAAGCCGTCATCCCATGACATCGTCACTCCAAGGGCACAAAATGGCAGAAGCATTTTGGTGTGCTTGTCGTTGAAGGAGGTCCATCTGTCTTCGTGTCTATTTGTGTCCATTCGTGGTTCATCTTCATTAACGATCGGCCGTTTTTCCTCGAATGATCCGCACGGCGGGGCGGGGGCCCGGCTGAACAGGGGCGGGCGGATGACGGTCATGGCGTTTTCAATCGATGGGAATTGATCGAGTCAATCTTGGGGGAAACGGTCTTGGGGAGGGCTGCCGATCCTCCACCCGGCGATCATTTTCGCAGGAGGGGTGCGGTCACGGCGTCGTCAGGCGGGACCCGTCCCCTGATGGGTCGGTCCGCCAGAGCCGCGCCAGCCAGGGTCCACTCCCCGGCCTGTTAGCGCGGCGGGTGGGAGGCCTTTTGATTTGGCTGCTTATCGCCTTTGAATCTACCGGCCTCAACCAAACGGCCATTTCGCCCGATGAGTTGCTTATTTTCCATGAGCAACGACGGATCAGGCTGCCACTGGTCTCCATCGACGGTCACAGCTATGTCCCCATCCTGGATGTCCTGCAGCTTCTGGACCTGGCCTATTCCGAGAGCGGCTCGGCGGGTTATCTCCGTATCTTCGCCGGCAGGAACGTGGTGGAGTTGAATCGCAACCGGGTGCGGGTCCAATTGAATCAGAGCTCGATCGGCCTTGCGGCCCCGGTCCTGTTCCGGCAAGGCCGGTGGCTGGCCCCGCGGGGCTTTGTTCCCGATGTGCTGAATCGAGTGCTCAAACCCGCCATCAGGGTTTCTCCCTCCGGGAATCGATGGTTGACCGGAGGCCGGGATTTCGTCCGAATCAATCTCACCACCCGCACCACTGAGGATGCCAGCCGATTGGTCATCGCCCTGGTAAACGCGGGCGAAATCCAGGTCCGCGGGGAGGAGGGCCGGATCCTGTTTCTGCTCGGCAGGCATCCTGTCGATCCTCCCGGCGCCGAGGTCACCTCTTTTCGGGATGAACGGATCGGGGGTGTCTCGTTTGAAGAGACGGCCGAGTCCAGCCGGTTGGTCGTTTCACTGGCAGACGAGTCCGTCCAGTCCCGCGTGACCCGGGTGTCCGCTCAAAATGCCTACCTGTTGGACGCTTACCGGCCAACCGCGGAGGACCCGTCAACCGCTCAGGGTTTGAAGCGGTCCTTCCGATTGGCACGCCGGCCCGAGGTCTACCGTTGGAGGCGAATCACCATCGATCCCGGACACGGGGGCGCCGACAGGGGCGTGGTGGTCGGGGAAGGTGTCTTCGAAAAGGATGTGACCCTGTCCATCGCTCGCAAGGTGCGTTCGGAGCTGGAAAGCAAGCTGGGGGTGGAGACGGTGTTGTCTCGCAGCCAGGATCAGACCCTGTTGCTGGAAGATCGGGTGCTGGCGGCCAATCGCAGTCGCTCCGATCTGTTTCTCAGTATTCACCTGGGGAACGGCAACTCGCCGACTCCTTCAAGGAGCTACGTCTATCTGGCGAAGCTGCTCCCAGCGGAAGATCTTGCACAGGATCGGCGCCAGGGAGCCTTTTTCGAACTGGTGCGCTGGGATCGAGCCCAGTCGACCGTGCTTCATCGAAGTTACCGCCTGGCCGAAATCCTGCAAAGGGCAACCAACGAGCGGTTCAATGGCGGCGACCTGCCGAGGTTTCGGCATGCGCCCCTGAGGCTGTTGTCCTCCTTGGCGATGCCGGCTGTTCTGCTGGAGCTGGGGAACGTGAAGCAGGCCGAGTTCAGGGAAGCGGTGCTGGCCGAACCGTTTCAAAACAGCGTGGCCATCGCCGTCCTGGCGGCCCTGCAACAGTTTCGGCCCATCGATGAGGAGGCCATGGCTCGGCAAGCGACCCCCTGACGCATCGCGTCCGCACTCCGCCGGCATCCATGGAAACGGAACCCTGCCGGTGAATTCTCATTCACCCGCATTTCTCACCGGGGGGTGTGATCATGGCGCGCCCAGCGCCGTCTGTACTCGCATGCCCTTAAAACAAGGCCAATAAAGTATTGAGCCTTTTGCAAAATTCGTAGCGGGGCAGGTCATTTTGCCGGCAAACGTGATGTTCTGCCTTGTTCAATATCGGGTGCGACCTGGTGAGAAATGCGAGTTCACCACAAAAAGCACAAAAGTCAGAGCCTTTTGCAAAATTCCTCTGATCCGGCCTGCAGATCCAGGTATTATCGTCCAACGGGTCTTTGTTGTCAGTAAGTTAGGAGCACAATATCAGATTTTCCGGCAACACAACCTGCCCTGCTGCGAATTTTGCAAAAGGCTCGTCACAAAACGAATTCTCGCACCTGCAGGGCTCTTTGTCGCTCGACAGCCAAGCCGATTTTTCTCAGACGGTGGGCCACCCCGTTTTCCTAATACCTTCTCGAGATGCCCGTTGCGAAGATATCCATGCAGGTCGAAGGCCGTCTGCCGGATCTAATCACACAAAGCCCCCATGCCTTGGTCGTTTCTCATCGTTCTGCTCTATTTGTGTTTTTGTGCCTTTTGTGGCCATTCCCGGCAAAGATCCCGCTGCCACATTTTGCAAACGCCTCTATTGAAAATAAATATCTTTCATAATGGATCCAGCGACCCGGTGAGAAATGCGGGTTAAGCAGGGGAGACCGGCTATGCCTCGGTACATCAAGTTCGGTATGATGGTTCTGTTGCTGCTTCTGGCCGGAGGCGCCATTTACTTCATCAGTCTGCAACGTCAGGTTCAGCGACTGGCCGACCTTCCTCCCGAGGCCCGGACACCCTCCCTCATGGAAGAGCCGGCTTTCGAGGAGACAACCCCCCGGAAAACGGTCGTCCTCTTTTTTGCCTCTACCGAGGTTGACGGCCGGCTCGAGCCGGAGGAGCGCGACATCTATGCTTCCGAAGAGATCACCCTGGAAGCGAAGCAGATCGTGGTGGCTCTGATCAAGGGGTCCCTTTCCGGCCATGCGCCGACGCTGCCACCGGAAACTCGGCTGCGGGAGGTCTATTGGGCCGAAGCAGGCTTGATGGTAGTGGACTTCACCCGAGAGGCGAGCCTCCGTCATCCGGGAGGGATTACAGGAGAAGTCTCCTCGATTTACTCGGTGGTGAATTCCCTGACCTTTAACCTGTCGGCGGTGGGGGAGGTACAGATCTTGATCGATGGAGCCGAGGGCGATACCCTGGCAGGTCACATAGACCTCAGGAGGCCGCTGCCTCAGGACCTGAGCATGACGGCAGTGGTTCAAAATGGGGACGGTGAGGCGGGGATGAGTGGATTGCGGGAGAATTGAAGGGAACCCTATGCGCACGGATGGGCGGGAACGCCAGCAACTTCGTCCGGTAACCATCCAACCCGACTTCATTGCCGGAGCCGAGGGCTCGGTGCTGATCGCGGTGGGAAAGACCCGGGTCATTTGCACGGCCAGCATCGAAGATTCAGTGCCGCCCTTCTTGCGGGGACAGAATCAGGGATGGGTCACCAGTGAATACGCCATGCTCCCCAGGGCCACCGAGACACGGACCCCTCGGGAATCCAGTCGAGGCAGGGTTTCGGGTCGGACTCATGAGATTCAGCGCCTGATCGGCCGCTCGCTCCGGAGTGTCACCCGCCGGCAGGACCTGGGAGAACGGACCGTCTGGGTGGATTGCGATGTGATCCAGGCGGATGGCGGGACCCGAACCGCTTCCATCACGGGGGCCTTTGTGGCTCTGGCGTTGGCTCTGCGGCGACTGGTGGATCGAGGAGTCCTGCCGGCCCTGCCGATCAAGGACTACGTGGCAGCCACCAGCGTGGGCATTGTGGACGGGACCCCACTGCTGGACCTCAACTACCAGGAAGACTCCCGGGCCCAGGTCGACATGAACGTGGTTCAGACAGGTGACGGCTCCCTGGTAGAGGTGCAAGGGACGGCCGAAGGAGATCCTTTTCCCCGCCAAACCCTGAGCACCCTCATGGACCTGGCTGCCGCCGGCATATCCCGGCTGGTCGAGATCCAAAAGACCGTGATCCGGCTGTAAAGGGGTTGCCGGGCGGAGCGCCGGCTTCGGACCGCATCGCCGGCGCATCCCATAAGATCCAGAGCGTGTCCCCCCAGCCCAAGCCAATCCACCAGGCGTTGAAATCTCCCCTGGGTCCCCGCCTTCTGGTAGCCACCTTCAACCCGGGCAAGCTTAGGGAAATGGAGTTGTTTCTGGCGGCAACGCCGGTCGAGCTACTTTCTCTCAAGGCGATTCCGGGCGTGACCCCGGCTGCGGAAGAGGGAACCACCTTCGAGGCCAACGCCCGCCAGAAGGCCATCCACTACAGCCGATTCAGCCAGCTCCCGACCATGGCCGACGACTCGGGGCTGCTGGTGGATGCCTTGGCCGGCCGGCCGGGGGTCTATTCCGCCCGCTACCTCAGTGCGCAGGCCAGCGATGAAGAACGCTGCCGGAAAATCCTGGAGGAATTGCGCCAAGTGGCGGATTCCCGGCGAACGGCCAGATTCGAGTGCTGGATCGCGCTGGCTCGGGAGGGAGTGGTGCTGGAGGTCTTCCGGGGGACCCTGGAGGGAGTGATCGGACGAGAGGCCAGGGGGGACAACGGATTCGGCTACGACCCCATCTTCCAGGTTCCCGATTTGGGCTGCTCCCTGGCAGAGTTGACTCCCGAGGAGAAGCTGCGCATCAGCCACCGGGGCCAAGCCCTGCGAAAAATGCGGCGGACGCTGTTCGGGACCTGATGGCCGGCGTCTCCCCCCACCGCATCAGCCTTCGCCTGACGGCTCGGCTTCTGCGACTCCCCCTCAAGGGGGGAGTGATATCTGAGTTTTTTGAAGTAGGTCTTGTGGATTGGCGGCGCGATCACCTGTTGGGGGCGTCCTCAGCCTTGTCCGCCGCTCAACATCACTCCCCCCCCCCTTGAGGGGGAGTCGGCAAGACAAGGGCGAAGCCCGTAGTCGAGCCGGTGGGGGGTACACTCCCCGCCCCCTGAGGGAACATCAGCGGCACGGGCAGCCCGGCGTTGGCGGTGGACAATCTCCAATTCTTGACAGCCGGGTGTCCATCCAGTAGCTTGGGGGGCTCGGCAAACCGGACGGGGCGTAGCGCAGCCTGGTAGCGCACCTGCCTTGGGCGCAGGGGGTCGGAGGTTCAAATCCTCTCGCCCCGACCAGTTCTACCGGTGAGAAAGACGGGTCAGTAGAGAGCGATGGGATGGGAGGGCCTGGGCTCCATGGCCAGGATGGTGTCGCCTCTCCATTCCACCTCGAAGGGGTCGGGGAATCCTGGAGCCTGCTCCCGGGTCTTGCGTCTGGGCTGGTCGAAGCTGACCGTAACCCTGGCGCCCTTGGCCAAAGGGCCCAGGTCAAGGGTGTTTCCCCGCTGGCGGGGTTTGCCGGGACCGCCGGCCCCGTCGACCTGCACTGTTTCCGGCGGGACCCAATCCGGCAGTCGAACCCTCACCCGCTCCTCCTGCAGCATCTCCAACCGCAGCCGACCGGCCTGAGGCACCTCCGAACGGACCCGCAGCCAGGGGGTGTCGGTGCTGAACAGCAGGTTCACCCGGACTCCCGACTCCTCCTTCACCACGCTTGCCTGGTAGGCTTCGGCCAGAGACTGAAGGGCCCCGCCCATCAGATCGGTATTGTAGGAGTGGTAGGCGTTGGGCAGCGTGAAGGCGAACGCCCCCCTGGCCCGGTCCCGGATTCGGGCATAGGCGTAATCCCTGGTGTCGGCCAGGGAGGATTGCGGGATCCAGTCGGTGGTCACCACCTGGGCAGCCAGCAAGCCGTTGCGAATGATCCGCTCGGCGTCCTGGAAATATTGGGGGCGCCCGCTCCGGCCCAGGAGCAAAGCGGCTTCCACGAAGTCACCGGTGTTATTGGCCTCCCCGCGTCCCGGCTTGTCGGTTCTGCTCTCCTTGGCCCAACCCCAGGAGGTCCGCCAGCGCCGCAGGCCGACGTCATAAAGCAGACGGCCCATTTTCAGGTACCGCTGCTCACCTGTGAGCAGTCCGAGATCGATCAGGGAGGTCATGGTTCCTTCCGAAGAGTGCAGGTGCTCGCCCGCAACCGGTGTCAGCTCACCCTCGGAGGTAAAGCAGGCCTGGATGTTGGCCTCGGCGAAACGGGTGGCTAATTCGACGGCCAGGGAATCTCCGGTGGCTCGAAAGTACTTCACCAGGGCGCCGATCAGCCGTCCCGAGGTCTGATTGAGTTTCCGGGTCGGCGACGGTATCCAACCCTCCTCCGAGTACTTGTCCGAAGGAAAGGAACCGGTGGACCGGGTCACGCCCTCCAGGGTTCGCACGAAACGCCGGGCCAGTTGGATGGAGGACTCCGACCCCTGCCAATTCCGGAGCCCCAGCAATCCCAGCAAGACCTCTCGGGAGTGGTGCAGGGCAGCCGTCCGCTTGCCGTCCGGGCCGGGGAGGGTGTCAAAGGCCAACCCGGAGGGATTGGCGATCGATTCGTGCAGCAAGCGCTGCAACCCCTCCACGGCCTCGCGGTCGGCCGGCAGATCCAGGATCGGGGAACAGACGGCCAGCGCATCCAGGAAGCGTCCGACCATGTGGGGGGACCCCCAGTATTCGTGCCGGGCCCAGGTGGGTTCCTCGGTGAGGTTGAACCGGACGTAGGGGAGACATCCACGACTGCGGTTGATGGCGCTCCGGTAGATGTGCCGCACCCCCAGCAGCATATAGGAGCGCAGGTCGGCGTCTTTGAGACGCCAGGGGTTGAGCCTCACCCGGCTTTCACCGCCGCTTCCCGGCGGCGGTCCGGCCGCCCGGGCCAGGCGGGTGGCCATCAGGGTCAAGCCGGCACGCGTGAGCCAATCTCGACGCTTCATCGAGTCATTCCTGGTTGCCTGCTTACAGGTGTTCCCGCGTCGGCGCCCGGGTCGGCCCGGGGGAGTTCCGCGGGCTCGGGGTGGCGGGAGGAGGTTGCCTGCATTGGGACGGCGCCAAGGCGGCCGTCCGGCTCATTATTGCGGCAACCGGCGGTTTTTTCAACCGGGGGCTAGCTCATCCAAGGCGAGCGCCAGGAATCCTGGACCTCTATGGCTGGCCTCCCGGCGGGAGCGGTTCCCTCGAAACCTGCCCAAGATGTTGCCGGGGTAGGCTCCCGGGAGGCCGCCGGTGTTGTGGGACCAGCCCCTTATTGATAAAATGCTGGCTGAGTTTCCGGCGACGGACGATCGCTTCTCCAGTCCGGCCGGGGCGGTTGCCCAGAGCAGGCCCTTCCGCTTTCAGTGACGATCACGGCAAGACCTGGCAGAGGGGCCTCCGTCAATTGTGAATTGGGAGCGTCAGGGATGAACAGAAGAGAATTTATGGTCGGCGGCGCCGGGAGTTTGTCCGCCTCTGCGCTTCCGGAGAGAAAGGCGGCGGCTGTCGCTTCCGGTCCGGCCGGGCAGAGCGGTTTTCGCTTCAGGCTCGGAATCTGGCTCAGCGAACTGAAGTTGCCCTTTGCTCAGGAGCTGGACGCTGCCAGAGAACTGGGTGCGGAATACGTCTGGTTTGAAGGCGCCAGGCCGGGTGTGGAGTCAGACATACCCGGGGGCGAGCCCTGCATTGCCACCATGAGTGACGCCGAGGCCGATGCCATGGGCGAAAGCGTTGCCCGCCGCGGCCTCAAGCTCTATCAGATTTGCGCCTACCGTCCCTTCCACAACACCCGACTGGTGGGGCTGACCCCCGAGAAACTGCTCGACGACGCTGCTTTCCGCGGCCAGTTCGATGGGTTGGTTCGCTCCATGCAAATTGCCGCCCGATTGGGGGTGGGAGCCGTGCATTGCTACGGTTTCTGCTGGCCCGGGGAATGGTCTGCAGGTCAGGGGAGCTGGACGAAGGCGCCGACTTGGCCCATGAAGTGGCTGACCCGCGGCGGCGTCATCGCCGCGGTCGACCTGCGCAAGCTGGTGGCCGCCTTCATCCTGATTCTGGAGCAGGCCGACAAGTATGGCGTGGATGTGGTGCTGGGGATGCGGCCTTTCCATTACATGAGTTCGACCGGCAACTTCCGGCGCCTGGCCGAACGCCTCGGCTCGGCCCGGTTGAAGGTCCAGTGGTCTCCGGCAGACAATGTGCTGATCGGTGAGTGGGATGCCGCCACCGCCGGCTTTACCAATCTGAAGCCCTATCTGCACGGGCTGCACTTGAAGGACGTTCACGTCTTTGACGGGATCGAGGGAGAATTCGAGTGGCGACCTCTTGGGGAGGGGTCGGTGGGCTATGCTACGGTGCTCAGGAATCTCCGCCGCCACCGGAGTCAGGCTGTTCTGATGGTCGCCAGCCACTTCCGTCCTCACGGAGGCACCAACCTGGATGCGATGAGGATCAATTTCGACAAGATCCAATCGCTCATACAACAGATCGAAGAGGGGAGCTGACCGTTCATGCCCGACTGGAAAAACCGGAGCTGCCAAACCGTTAGCGAGGTATCGGTGATGCCGTCCGCGGAAGTCGACTCGGCCCTGGCGCAACTGCCGGGTTGGGAAACCAGCCCGGACGGCAAACGCATGGTGCGCTGCTGGAAGGTGAAGCATTTTGTTGCCGGCATCGAGTTCTTCAAGCATGTCGCCGAACTGGCCGAAGCCGAGGACCACCACCCGGATCTGCATCTGGTGGGCTACCGGCAGGTGAGGATCGAGTCCTGGACCCATTCGGTGGACGGTATCTCCGTCAAGGACCTGATCCTGGCCGCCAAGATCGACGACCTTCCGGTCGAGCTGTTCGAGGCCGACATCTAAACCCGCATGTCTCATTGGGGGCTGCACTCGCCAGAAGGCTTGCACTCGCGAGGCGGGTGCAAGGGTAGGTCACTTCTCCCAAGTCCGGATCCGTTCTCTGCCATGAAAATTGCCACCTGGAATATCAACGGGCTGCGAGCGCGATTCGAATTTCTCCTGCACTGGCTTCAGGCCCGTCAGCCCGACCTGGTTGGCCTGCAGGAGTTGAAGATGGCTGACGACCATTTTCCCTACGAGGCATTGAAGGCCCGGGGGTACCATGCCCTGGTCCATGGTCAGAAGGCCTGGAACGGGGTGGCCATCTTGAGCCGGGACCCTCCCCGCATCCAGGAAAGGGGGCTGCCCGGCGAGGAGGAGATGGGCGCGCGCCTGATCTCGGCCGAAGTGGGCGGGTTGAGGTTCACCACCCTCTACTGCCCCAACGGCAAGAGCGTGAGTCATGCCGATTTCCCTCGCAAGCTGAAGTGGTTGGATTCTTTGGCGAAACACCTGGAGGAGCGATGGAATCCGGCGGAGCCCGCCGTTCTGTGCGGGGATTTCAATATCTGTCCCACTCCCCTGGACACCTGGAACGAAGAGGAATTCAGCGGCCAGATTTTCCACACCCGGGAGGAGAGGGTCCGGTTTCGGCGGTTGCTGGAGTGGGGCTGGCTGGATGTCTACCGTGAGCAGTTTCCCCATGAGCAGGCCTTCTCCTGGTGGGACTATCGGGCCGGGGCCTTCTACAAGAATCAGGGATTGCGCATCGACTTTCTGTTGGTCACGCCATTTTTGAGGAAGGGGGTCAACGCGGCTCGCATAGACCGGGAATATCGCAAAAAGAAAGAGGGGCTGACTGCCTCGGACCACGCTCCGGTCCTGGTTGAGCTCGGTGCCTGACGGTGAAAAGATCAAACCTATGAACAACCACCAACTTCGCAACCACTTGAAGGAAAAAGCCACGCGGTTGAGAATCCATTCGTTGCGGGCTACCGCGGAAGCCGGCTCGGGGCACCCCACCACCTGTTTGTCGGCCGCCGACCTGGCGGCGGCCCTGTTTTTTCACGTCATGCGGGTCGACTTCGAGAATCCGCTCAGCCTTGACAGCGACCGTTTCATTCTCTCCAAGGGACACGCGGCGCCTCTCCTTTACGCCGCCTGGGTGGAAGCAGGCCTGATCGAAGCCAGCCGGCTGCTGGCCCTGCGCCGCTTCGGGAGTGATTTGGAGGGCCACCCCACGCCGCGGTCGAAGTGGGTGGACGTGGCCACCGGCTCTCTGGGGCAGGGACTATCGGTGGGGGTAGGGATGGCCTTGAGCGCCAAATATCTGGATCGGTCCGGCAGCCGGACCTTTGTGCTGATGGGAGACGGCGAAAGCGCCGAAGGGTCGGTGTGGGAGGCCGCGGCCATGGCCAGTCACTACCGGCTGGACAACCTGGTGACCGTCGTCGATATCAATCGCCTGGGACAGAGCCAGGAGACCATGCATGGTTGGGACGTGGAGGCCTACGCACGGAAGTTCGCCGGGTTTGGCTGGCATGCCATCTCCATCGACGGACACGACTTCGGCCAGATCATAGCGGCCTTTGAAGAAGCCGAAGGGGTGGAGGGCCGGCCCACGGCCCTCCTGGCCAGAACCGAAAAGGGCCACGGAGTGTCGCTTCTGGCAAACCGGGAGGGATGGCACGGCAAGGCCTTGAAGAAGGGAGAACAACTCGACCGGGCCCTGCAGGAACTCCCCCTGAATTCAGATTCTGAGCCTTTTCGCGGTTCCGGGGAAGCCAGGGTCTCGACGCTTCCCGGGGTCCGCTTGAGGGAACCCGAGTTCCGGAGGGGCGATCTGGTCGCCACCCGGGAGGCCTATGGGAGCGCACTGGTCAAGCTCGGAGAATGCTACGACAACGTGGTGGCTTTGGATGGCGATACCAAAAACTCGACCTTCTCGGAAAAGTTCATGAAGGTTTTCCCCGATCGCTTCTTCGAATGCTTTATTGCCGAACAGAACATGATCGGCGCCGCCATTGGCCTCTCCAAGAAGAACAAGATCCCCTTTGCCTCCACTTTTGCCGCTTTTTTCGGAAGAGGCATGGATCAATTGCGAATGGGGGTCATTTCGCGGGCCAACATCAAGTGTGTGGGGTCTCACTGCGGCATCTCCATCGGTGAGGACGGGCCGTCTCAGATGGGTCTGGAGGATTTGGCCCTGTTCCGCTCGCTGCCGGGTTCAGTGGTCTTCTATCCTTGCGACGCCGTTTCAACCGAGCGGGTGGTGGCTCTGGCTGCCGAGCACCGCGGCCTGGTCTATATCCGCACCAGCCGGCCCAAGACGGCTGTCATCTACGACAACCGGGAAGTCTTTCGCGTGGGCGGCAGCAAGGTGTTGCGTTCCTCTCAGGAGGACCGATTGCTGGTGGTGGCTGCCGGGGTGACGGTCCGTGAAGCGCTGAAGGCCCACGACCTGCTCCTGTCCGAGGAAATCCCGATCAGGGTGATGGATGCCTATTGTGTCAAGCCGGTGGATGAGGCCGGTCTGGTCGAGGCAGCCTCCGCCAGCCGGAGGACCGTCATTGTGGTGGAAGAGCACTACAGCGAGGGGGGATTGGGGGATGCCGTGCTGAACGCCGTGGCCAATCACAAAATCGGCGTCCACAAGATGGCTGTTCGAGAGGTCCCCCGCTCCGGCAAACCCGATGAGTTGCTGGACTACTACGGTCTCAGCGCCAATCGGATTGCGGCCAAGGTCAAGGAGCTGCTTGCCTTGCCTGAAACAAACGAAAAAAGACAAAAGAAAAAGACTTATCCACGAAGGGCCACGAAGAACGACGAAGGGCCACTAAGGCGCTGAGGTTAACCGCGACGGGATACCAAGGTCACGAAGGGATGATCGATTTCTGATTGTTTCACCCTCGTATGATCTGCCCGGCAGGGCAGGGGCCGGACTTGTCTGAAACAAAACCTGTTTCACTCTCGAATGATCCGCCCCGTCGTGGGGGGCGGGGGCCCGACTTGCCTGAAACAACCCGCTGCGCCGGGTGGCGGGCAATCGGCTCAAAGTCAAGCAGGGGTAGATTTTTGATTCACATGGATGCACAGGATGCACCGGATTTTTTCCGGAGACGGCTGGCTTGTATTCCTGGACATCCGCAAATCCGCACGCGATCATCGCCGGAGTCAGCGTTTCGTGCAGCAGCCTCTGGTCCTAATTATCCTGTGCATCCTGTGCATCCATGTTCAATTTATAATCCTTCTCGATTGTTCTTCCCCGTGGCGGGCCTTGGCTGTGCCCAACGCCCCGATTCCCAGTCAGCGTCCCGTGCAGCGGCCTCTGGTCCTATTAATCCTGTCCCTTGGGTTGCCGCTCAGTTTCCCTGCGATGTTGCAGCCGGTCAACCCGGGTGAAGGAGAGGGCCGAGACTGCGAGAGGCTTTGGGGCGGGCGGGACGCCCGCGCTCCCGGGGGGCTTTCTCCCCTGACGCCGTGACACCAACGTCACAATATTGCAGAAGCATTCGGGCGCCGCTCGTCATTGAAGGAGCTCCATCCCTATTCGTGCCTATTCGTGTTCATTCGTGGTTCGTCTTTATTTCCAAAACGAAAACGGCTGGCTGTTTCACCCTGTATGATCCGTCCCGTCGTTGGGGACGGGGGGTGGCCAATCACTCCTCGGGGTCTCCTGTAAAGCTCTTGAAGAATCCCCGGCGGCTAAGTCTGGGGTTGGTCGGACGGAAGGACAATGTGTCCAGGCTGAATCCGTAGTTGAGCTTCTCCAGGTCACTCAACAGCTCATAGGCGGAGGGATACCGGTCGGCGGGTTCCTGTTGCAGAAGGGCTCGCAACAGGCGGCTCCACCCCGGAGAGGCCTGGGGACGTACGGAAATCAGCTTGGGAAGCTCCCGGTCCTGGATCTGCCGGTCCAGTGCGGCGGCATCCCCACCCGCAAAGAGAAACTCCCCCAGGGAGAGTTCATAAAGCGCGGCCCCCAGGGAGAACAGGTCGGTTCTGGCATCGGCCGGCGCTCCCCGCACCTGCTCCGGGGCCCGGTAGCTGAGGTGCAGCAGGGGCGGTTGGCCCCCCGGAAGGTCCGGCCCTTGCGACTCCGGTTCCTCCGGATCGTGCAGGACCAGGTCCTGCGGCAGATAGGGCAGGACGACGTCGAGCAGCTTGAGTTGATTGCCCTCCTGCAGGAGCAGGCTGCGCGAGGTGAGGCGCCCGTGGATGAGGCCGCTTTCGTGCACCTCCAGCAGCGCCCGCGTGGCTTGAATGGCTGTCTGAAGGGCCAGGTCGAAGTCGCAAGGCCCGGCGCCGATCATTTCGGCCAGCGTCTTCCCATGCGTAAATTCCATGGGAAGAAGCTGATGGCCTTCATGGGTCTCAATGGGGAAAAGCCGGACCAGGTTGGAGTGGTCCAGGGCGGCAAAGAGAGAGAGCTTCTGCAGGAACTGCGACTCGCCGGGATCTTCCTCCTGGAGCGGGCGCTTCAGGAACAGGAGGGCGACGGTTTCCCGCCGCTCGATGTGGGTCGCCTTATAGAAGTACCGGGTGTCCGCCAGGCGGTCTCTGGAAAGAATTCGGTAAGGGCCGATCTGCTTGCCGATGAGCACGGAAACGTTCTCAGCGGGCTGGCTGCCAGCTAGCCCGCATTTCTCACCAGGGGGCGTGATCATGGCGCAGGAATTTTTCCCTCAGCGCGTGCTCGCGAGCGAAGAGCGTAGCGGGGACTACGTTCGAGCGAGCATGTACGCGCTGAGGGGAAAAGGACAAGCCAAGGCGCGCCCAGCACAGTCTGTACCCACGAGCCCTTTTAATGGCGCCATTCAAGGGTCTGAAGATAAACTGCTTTTCACTATGTATTCAGCGACCTGGTGAGAAATGCGGGCTAGAATGGGATATCGTCATCGCTCGTCCCGGAGTCGGAGCCGGCTGCGGGAGCGGGTTGGGCTGCGGGGGCAGGTTGGGCTGCCGGCGCCGCTTGTCCTTCCTCGGATCTGCCTCCGCCGAGCATGACCATGTTGTCGGCCTGAATCTCGGTGGAGTAGCGTTTGTTCCCCTCCCTGTCCTGCCAGCTCCGGGTCTGCAATTTCCCCTCGATGTAGACCAGCCTGCCCTTGCTGAGATACTGGCCGCAGATCTCCGCCAGCCTGCGCCAGGCGACGACCGTGTGCCACTCCGTTCGCTGCTGTTTTTCTCCGCTCTGGTCCTTCCAGGTCTCGTCGGTTGCGATGCGAAGGTTTGCAACAGCCGTGCCTCCTTGGGTGAATCTGACTTCGGGGTCCTGTCCCAGCCTTCCCACCAGAATCACCTTGTTGACTGAGCCTGCCATACCATGCCTCCTTGTAAAGGTCGATGGGAGATTTGCTTCAGCGGCGCGACGCCTTCCGGCGAGTGGCGCGAGCCGATACGCCCAGGGTTTTCAAACGATTTCTGGCGATCTTTGCCTCGTTGGATGAAGGGTGCTTTTGAATGACCCAACGAAGCTCCTTGACCCCGGCTTGCTGGTTATTCAGCTCCAGGTAGCTGAACCCCTTTTTCAGGATCGCCGCCGGGACCTTGTTTCCCTTGGGATAGACCTGTATCACCCGGTCAAACGCATCCACGGCCTCGGCGAACTGGCGATCCTTGTAGTAGGTTTCCCCGATCCAATAGAGAGCGTTGTCTGAGAGCTCGGTTTCCGGATAGTTGTTGACGTATTCCTGAAAGCCCTCCCGAGCCAGGTCGTAGTTGCCCTTGAGATAATCGCCGTGGGCGGAATTGTAGAGCGCCTCCGGAGACACGGAACCAACCCCCCGGCGGGGGTTGTCCAGGGACTCGACCCGGGTTTTCGTCTCCGCCAACTGCATGGAAAGTTTGTTGATTCTCTCCATCACCATGTCGATTCCGGTGTTGACCACCGAGAACTGGTTTTCCATGGAATCGATTTTGGACCCAACGACCGCTTCCGTCTGCTGGTTGGATGACTTCATGCCTTCAAGGACGATCTGCATCCTGGCTGACTGGTCGAAGAGTTTCTCAACCAGGTCTTTCATAACAGCGATGTCGGAGTCGAAGCTCTTCTGCAGTTCCCGGAGTTGCTGCTGCATGATGGAAACGTCGGCTTGCAGCCGTATGATCTCCCTTTTTTGAGCCGAGGCCGGAAGCGCCGCCATCAAAAGGATCCCAAGGCAGGGAAGCACGGTGTTTCTAAGCAATTTGGTCACCTCGATTCTGCGGGTCCAAAGCTGTCATTCCGGGAATCATAACAGGTGGCCGATCGGCAGGGCAAGTTCGGGTTGGGACGCGGCCAATTCGAGAAACCGCCCAGGAAATGGGGTGCGTCTGCCAGCCCCCGGGTCGCACCGGGAAAGCTTCAGGTCTTGGGTTGACTTGTGGGGAGAACCGCCCTGTGGAAGGCGGGAGTCAACGACTGGAGGGAGAACAAAATGGTTGCGGCGGGCCACCCCTTGGAAGATCAAGGGGTGGCCACGCCGCGGTGACTGCTTGCGTCAGCGACTCAGAACGAAATGGCCCCGGCGATTTTTCTGCCAGCAGGCCTCGTCGGACTCCCTGCACTGGGGCCTCTCCTTGCCATAGGTGATGGTCTTGACTCGAGAGCTGGAGATTCCCATAGAGGAGAGATGACTGAGGGCGGAGTTGGCTCTGCGGTCGCCCAGACCCAGGTTGTACTCCTCGCTGCCCCGCTCGTCGCAATGACCTTCAATGGTGAAGCGGACTTGCGGGTGTTTCTTGAGGAACTGAGCGGTCGCCGACAGGGTTGCGCGGGCGTCACCCCTGATTTCGGACTTGTCGTAGTCGAAATAGATATCCTTGACGTTCTTGGTAAACAACTCCTGAACCGTCGGCTGCCTCTTTTTGGGCGGCGCAGGCGGCGGCGGCGGCGTGGTTACCGTCACCCTGGCGCTTGCGGGAGCTGTGCCGCCCTCGCCCTTGGCGGTCAGCGTATAGGTGGTGGATGAACTCGGAGATACCGAGCGCGACCCGCTGGTGCTCACGTCACCAATGCCCTGATTGATGGAGACGTTGGTGGCATGGGTGGTGCTCCAGGTCAGGGTCGAGGACTTTCCTTTCTGGATGGTGGCGGGGTCGGCCGAGAGGGTTGCCGTTGGCTTGGGAGGCGGGGGAGGCGGGGGAGGTGCTTCCGGAGGTGCGACGGGTACCTGCTTCTTGCAACCACCCGAAATTGCGATGAGCAGTGCGAACAGACACAGCGCAGCCAAGTTCAAGGACTTCCTCGTTTTCATAATTGACTTCCTCCGTTCGAAGATGGGTACGGAAGTGTACCAGTACCCAGAACCTTTGATAGCGTTCCCTAGTCTATAAAAAATAAGTCTACTGTAAAACAAAAAAATCACTCCTGAATATAATTGGACCAGGTGGGGGCCGTGTTTTGTCCCCGGCGGGTGAGTTGCTCCTTCTGGGTGCCGTCGGCCAGCATGAGGAAGACCTGCCGGTTCCCGAAACGGTTGGACTCGTAGGCAAGGTGGCGGCTGTCGGGCGACCAGACCGGATGCTCGTTGTTGGCGCCGTCCCGGGTAAGCTGGGTGAATTGACCACTGGCCACGTCGAGCAGGTAGATGTCAAATCTTCCCGTCAATCGCCGCCTCCAGGAGAAGGCGATGTGCACTCCGTCCGGGCTCCAGGAGGGGCTGACGGCTTCGCCGGCTTCGGTAATCAAACGGCGCAGGTTGGAGCCGTCGTCATCCATGATCCAGATCTGGGGGGAACCGCTGCGTCCGGAGACAAAGGCGATTTGCCTTCCCGTCTTGGGATTCCATGCGGGCGAGATGTCCACGCCGCGAGCCCGGGTCAGCCGCCTGAGATGGCGGCCACGGAGATCGGAAACGTAGATTTCGGGATCGCGGCTCTTGCTGGAGCTGAAGGCGATCCTTTCTCCGTCGGGAGCAAAGGCCGGAGTGGTGGTCAACCCGCCGCGAAGGGGAAAGGGAATGAGCCTCTGATCGTAGACGGTGCGAAAGTACAAATCGGGATTGCCCCGGTGGTAGGAGGTGTAGGCAATGCGTGAGTTGTCCAGCGACCAACGGGGAGTCAGGCTGATGGAACGGTGATTGGTGAGCGCCGTTTGCCCATAACCGTCGTAGTCCATGGTGTAGATTTCCTTGTGGCCGTTGCGGTCGGAGACAAAGGCAATCCGGGTCGAAGCGATCCCTCGAACCCCTCCACCGATGCGGAGCACGATTTCGTCGGCGAAGCGGTGGGCCAGGGACCTGACGCCTTCTTCGTCCGGATCGACCCGATAGCGGTTCCCGATGATGGATTCCCGGGTATTCACATCAATCAAGCGGGCCTCAACCACAAACTGACCGCGCTGCAGATAGGAATTGCCATAGACCAGGTTTTGAGCCCGCACGTCTTCAGCGGCCCACTCCTCGTAGTTGACTTCGTAGGGTTGCGAGGGTAGTTGCAGAGGATAAAAGCTCTTGGGCACCAGCTCGAACACGCCCGCCCGCCGCAGGTCGTTCCACAGAATATCGTTGAAGAGCCGCGCATGCCTCTCCAATGTCATCTCGGAGCCGCGTTGCTGAAAATCGGCCACGGCCACCCGGGCCCTGACGCCCTCGGTGACCACCACTCGGACCTGGCTGTCGGTTTCCTGGGCGGCGGCAGGCGATAGTACACCGAGAAATGCCACCGACAACAGGCAGGTAAGGGAAAGGATTTTGGTCATGGGTTTTCCGTTATTCGGGATTACCTGGAGTACTCGAACCAGAATTCAGCCACCAACCGGGTTTCTCCCCCGGGAAGGGGAGGGAATCGGGAGGCCTTGATGGCCCTCAGGCCGGAACGGTCCAGCGATGGGATTCCGCTGGATTGCTTGACGGATTCGTTGGCAATGGACCCGTTCCGGCGGATGGTAAACTGAATCACCACCCGCTCTGCCGTACGCACGTTGGGACTGACCAGGTTCCTCTGCCAGTTGCTGCTGACAATGTCGCGAATCTGCCTCACATACCAGCCATACTTCTTGCCGAAAAACCCGTCGCCCAACCCGATGCCCCCCGATCCTCTGCCGGTTCGAAACTGGGAATAGGAAAGGTCGGGAGCACCGCCCTCGCCAAAGGGAACTCTTTCGGAAGGAGGCGCCTGGGCAATCTGCTTGGGAGCCCGCCGCTGGGAGCGCTTCCGCTTCCTGACCCGGGTCTTTTTCTTGACCTCGAAGGCTTTGGGGTCGGGGACCTCCTCCTCGATTCTGGCCGCCTTGGCCTCTTCGGTCTGCCCGAGCCCCTTGGATTCGGTGGCGATGTTGCTGGCCGTGGTCTGCTTGGGACGGGGCAGGTTCAGTCCTCGAATGGCGGACTGCTGCACCAGGCCGACCGAAATGGAGCCGCCACCGCTCTGACTGTCTCCCCAGGGATCGGCGCTTGGGTTGAGGTAGGAGGGGAGGAAGAAGAAAATCATCCCTACCAGCAGATGGCTGAAGACCGAAAGGTAGACGTATCCGCCCAGTTTCTCTTTCTGAATTTCAAAAATGGAGTGTCGGTGGACCGGCATCAGACTCTAGCCCGCATTTCTCACCAGGGGGTTGCACTCTTCTCAAGAGTGCAACTTGGCGCAGGATTTTCCGCTTCAGGGCGTGCTCGTGACCGAAGGGCGTAGCCGGCACTACGGTCGAGGGAGCATGTGCGCGCTGAAGCGGAAAAGACAAGTCAGGGCGCGCCCAGCACAGTCTGTACCCTGAAGACTCCAAACCAAGCGCCGCAAGATGTTAAAGACAAGCACTTTTCTGCCTTATGCTCAGCGTCCTGGTGAGAAATGCGGGCTAGGGACAAGGCGGGACGGGGGTTCCGGTCCTCGCCAGTCGACCGGCCCGGCAGCGCCCCGGCTATTTTTCCGGCTGGGTGACTACGTTGATATTCTTCACGCCTGCCAGCCGGGCCCGATCCATGACCCGAGCAATGGTCCCGAAGGGCACTTCCTCGTCAGCGCGCAAATAGATCATGGCGGTTTCCGGATCCTTGATTCGGGCCTGGAGGCGGGCCCCCAGATCGTTGATGTTGATGGGATCGGAGCCCACGTAAAGCTGCTGATCCCGGTTGATGCTGACGACCAGCGACTCCTTGGTCAACTCGGTGACGGTCTTGGTTTTGGGGACGCTGACCTCGATCCCGGATTGAATGATGGGCGCGGTCAGCATGAAGATGATGAGCAGGACCAGAACCACATCCACCAGGGGAACGACGTTTATTTCGGAAAGCGACGTCCGGGTTCTCCCTTGCATGTTGGTGAATGCCATCGGTTCAATCTTCTTCCGCGCTCAGAGGCCATGCCTCGAGATCGGATTTGCCGGGAGGGCCGGGTTGCCGGTTCCTTAAAGGAACGTCCGCTCCATCAGGTTCAGGAACTCCAGAGAGAAGTCATCCATGGCGGAGGCGAACTCCTTGAGATGATGGACGAAATAATTGTAGGCGATCACCGCCGGAATGGCCGCAAAGAGACCGGCCGCGGTGGCGATGAGAGCCTCCGATATACCAGGGGCGACGGCTCGGATAGTGGCCGCCCCCTCCATTCCCAAGCCGGCGAAGGCGCCGATCACGCCCAGGACCGTTCCGAACAACCCGATGAAGGGTGCCACCGACGCCGTCGTGGCCAACCAGCTCATATTGCGCTCCAGCTTGGTCAGTTGCACCGAGGAGGCTCGGGAAAGGGCCCGTTGAATGACGTTGATGGTCTTGAGCGTTGGAGAAGGGGAGGGTTGGTCACCGGAAGGCCGACTCATCAACTGAGCTTCCATTTCCTCGTAACCGGCCAGAAAAACCTCGACCAGGGGAGTGTGCCGCAGGGTTTCGCAAGCTCCGCTGATTTCCGAAAAGCGCTTGCTCTTCCGAAAGATACGCAGAAAAGCTTCCGAATCGGTACGCAGCTTCCTCAGAAAAAAGTATTTCTTGAAGGTGATTGCCCAGGAAAAGATAGAGAAGAACACAAGGACAAGCAGGACACCCTTGGCCAAGGGACCCGAATGGAGGATCAACTTCAACAAGTCCATCTCGGCTCCCTGCGCGAGCAAAGGGAGCAGATGGCCCGGATCTGTGGTCAAACAGGTCCCCCAGAGTTTTCCTGGACGGGCTGGAATGAACCCCACCCCAATCGTGACCGGACGTTACCATAGACCTCTCAGGGTCGTCAACCGTGCTCCGGTTCCGGGCAACGGCCCGGCGGCCCGGTGATTTCACGGGTGTGAAGACGGGGTTGCCGGATCGGTCCCCGCCTGGGGACTTCTATGGTACACTCAGCCCGCCTTGAGAGCAGGTTCCAGACCCCGGGTGGGACTGCCGGCACACAGCCGGGGGGCCTGACCGGCGTTGGCCCGCAGCAGATCCCACGATTTCAGACCGGCTCCCGTCCGACCGATGCTGAAGTTCCTCGAAATTCGCGATTTTGCCCTGGTTGACCACCTTTCCCTGCAGTTCCGGGAGGGATTGAACCTGTTGACGGGGGAAACGGGTTCGGGCAAGTCGATCATCGTCGATGCCCTGGGGCTGCTGGTGGGCGCCAAAGCCCGGGCGGAAATGGTTCGCACCGGATTTGGCAAGGCCACTGTTTCGGGCTGCTTCGAGGGGATGGAGGCGGAGCGGTTGCGCGGCCTTCTGGAAGCGAGTGGGCTTGAGTTCGATCCGGAGGGGCTGATCGTCAGGAGAGAAGTCGTTCAGGATGGCAGGGGACGGGCTTTCGTGAACAATCAGATGGTGCCGGTTGCCTTCCTGAGGAAGCTGGGGACCCATTTTGTCGACATTCACGGGCAGAGCGACCAGCAGTCCCTCTTCAGTCGGGATTCCCAGTTGCGATTGCTTGATCTGTTCGGCGGCCATCGGGGGCCCGTGGCCGAGGTTGAAGTCCTCTACGCCCAGCTGGAGCGAGGCTGGGAGCAGGTTCGGCGTTTGAAATTGAGCGAGCAGGAGAGGCTGCGGGCCATCGATCTGCTGTCGTTTCAGGTCGATGACATTCGGAAGGCGGGCTTGTCCTCCCCCGATGAGGAATCTCAGCTCCTGGAGGAGCGTCGGCGGCTTTCCAATGCGGATCGTCTTTTCCAGGCCTCTCATCAGGCCTATGGCCACCTCTACGAATCGGAGGATTCGATTGGCGCCCGGCTGAAACAGACCGGCCGCCTGCTGGAGGAGTTGGGATCGCTGGACGCCCGTTGCCAGGACCTTCAGGAGCAGTTTCAATCCGCCCGCATCAGCATCGAAGATGTCTCGCTGGCCTTGCGGGAGTATGCCTCCAGGATCGAGGTGAACCCCGCGCGGCTGGACTGGGTCGAGGGGCGCCTGGCTGAGATCGACCGACTCAAGCGAAAGTACGGGGCATCGGTCGAGGCGGTCATGGCCTATGGGCAAAGGATCGAGCGGGAAATGTCGGAGGTGCGGGAAGCCGATCGCAGGGTCGAGGCGATCGAGAAGGAGTTGCAGGATCTGGAGAGCGACTATCTGAGTCGGGCCCAGTCACTCAGCCGCCAGCGAAAAAAGGCCGCCGGGAGGCTCGAAAGTTCGATGGGCAAAGAGTTGGGACAACTGGCCATGGAAAGAACCCGGTTCCGGGTGGCCTTCTCTTCGGCTCCCGGCCGGGGCGGGGAGGGCTCGGCCGAACCGAGAATTCCCGGCACCGCGCACGGGACCGACGTCATCGACTTCATGATCAGCCCCAACCCGGGCGAAGATCTGAAGGCGCTGGCCAAGATCGCCTCCGGCGGAGAAATCTCACGGATCATGCTGGCCCTGAAAACCATTCGCACCATTGATGATCGGGGTAAGACTCTGGTATTTGACGAGGTTGATAGCGGCATCGGCGGTCGGGCAGCCGACGTGGTCGGGCGGAAACTCAAGACTCTTTCCAAGGCCAATCAGGTATTGTGCGTGACCCACCTCCCACAGATTGCTTCCTATGCCGACAACCATTTTCATATCGAGAAAAGAGTGGAGCAAAACCGGACTGTGACCCGGGTCGTCCCCCTCGACCGGGAGAGCCGCATTCGCGAAATCGCTCGCATGATCAGCGGGGAACGGGTGACCGACACCGTCTTGAAGCATGCCGCCGAACTCTTGAAGAGTGCTTCCAATTGAGATGACGGATCGGCGGGACCGGTCCTGCAGCCCGGCCTTCCCCGCCGGGCAGGACCTGCGGGCTCGTTGCCCCGGCGAATGTCGCCGCTACCACAGTGCGAGTCGCCCCCTGCCGCCGCCCAACCCCTGCTTGCTTCCTCCCTGATTAGGGCTCGACTTTGCGGGCAGCTTCCTGCATTCTTTACGAGGGCTGAGGCGGCCCCCGCGTGAGCCGACCGGTTCCGCTCCCATCGGTTTTTCGGATCCGTCCGGTGGGAACAACCCTCACCCCATTTACAGGCAACCATGGCCCCAGGAAAAAAATTCTTTATCGAGACTTTCGGTTGTCAGATGAATCATCACGACTCCGAAAAGGTAGCCGGGACCCTTGTGAAGATGGGCTACGCTCCCACCTCCAATGCCGCTGAAGCCGATCTGCTGCTCCTCAATACCTGCAATATCCGGGAAAAGGCCAACCAGAAAGTGTTCTCCCGTCTGGGAGCTGTCCGTCAAACCTATGGGGCCAAGCCCACCGCCAAAATCGGGCTGTTGGGTTGTATGGCGCAGATGGAGGGGAGCGCGATCTTCAAGAAAGCTCCCAGGGTAGACATGGTGGTCGGATCGAGCAGTTATGCCTTCCTGCCCGAGCTGGTTGCCAGGCTGGAGCAGGGAGACCGGCGGGTGATCGACGTTTCCCAGGACAGCGATCGCCTGTTTGAATCCGAGGCCGGCACCCGGGGGAGTCCCTACAAGGCCTTCGTCACCATTATGGAGGGGTGCAACCGCTTCTGTTCCTTCTGCGTCGTTCCCTATACCCGGGGACCCGAGCGCAGCCGCGCTGGCCGGCACATTCTGGCCGAGGCGGAGCGTCTATCCTCCCAGGGGTTTCGGGAAGTCACCCTGCTTGGACAGACGGTCAACTCCTGGCGGGACCCTCTGGGTGAGATCGCCTCCTTCACCGACCTGCTGCGTCGGGTTTCGCAGATTGAGGGAATCAGACGTATCCGCTTCATCTCTCCCCATCCAAGCGACTTTCAGCCCGACATCGTCGAGGTGATCGAGACGGTCCCGGAGGTCTGCAACCAGATTCATTTGCCCTTGCAATCGGGTTCAACCCCCGTCCTGCAGCGGATGAAGCGGGACTACACCCGCGAGCAATACCTGGAAAAGGTCGACTTTCTGAAACGCTCCAAAAGGGAGATCGCCCTCTCGACCGACATCATCGTGGGATTCCCCGGGGAGACCCAGCAGCAGTTCGAGGAGACGCTCTCCATGCTGGAGGTCGTCGGGTACGACTCCATGTTTTCCTTTAAATTTTCCCCCCGGCCGGGGACTGAGGCCTTCTCGTTCCAGGATGGGATTCCCGAGGCGGAGAAGAGCCGCCGGCTGCAGGTTCTCCAGCAATTTCAACGCAAGATTCAACTCGAAAAACATGCCCGTCTGGTGGGAAAGGAATTCGAAGTCCTGGTCGATGGAAGGAGTCGGAGGGACAGCCTGGTGTTGGCGGGACGAACGACTCAAAACAAGGTCGTCAACTTCAGCGGCCCGCCCGATTTGCTGGGCCGGTTGGTGCCGGTGAGAGTGACCGGCTATGCCCCCAACAGTTTGCAGGGGGAATTGGTTCGGTGCTAAACTGGAGCCGCTGGGTGGAGGCGGAGCCGGGTGACCAAGGAGCTCGATAATGCAGATTGAAATGAAGATTCGAGGCTTGATGATGGATCCGGTCACCAATGTACCCATCGTTATCCTGAAGGGGGCTGAAGGTAATGCATTGTTGCCCATTTGGGTGGGGGTTTATGAGGCCAACGCCATCGCTCTGGAGATCGAAAAAATCTCCACCCCACGCCCTATGACCCACGATCTGCTGAGAAACATGCTCAACGGGTTGAGCTGTTCGGTGATGAAGGTAGTGGTGAACCAGCTCAAGGACGATACCTTTTACGCCATCATCTGGCTGGAACGGGAAGGCAGCCTGATCTCGATTGACTCCCGTCCCAGCGACGCGCTGGCTCTGGCGCTGCGCACGGATTCTCCGATTTTCGTAGAGGAAGAGGTGATCAAAACCTCCAAAGCAGCCTCGGCCGACAAGGAGAAGTCGGGCGACGAGGAACTGAAGCGCTGGCTGGAGAATCTGAATGACGAGGACTTGGGAAAATACAAGATGTAGCCCGTTTGAGGGCGCCGTGTCCCCGGCCCCTGTTTCTCACCGGGGGATGCGCCCAGCACAGTCTGGTACCGCAAGCCGTCACAATAGAACCAACAAGCTACTGAAAATAAACTGCTTTTCATAACTTATCAAGCGACCCGGTGAGAAATGCGGGCTACCCCCGCCCGGGCCTGAAGACTCCCAACCAAGCGCCGCAAGATGCGAGTCCCCATTTCCCACCGGGGCGCGCGATCATGGCGCAAGCAGGTTCTTCTTCAGCACGCAGGTGCTCCCTCGAACGTCGTATCCGGCTACGCTCTTCGGTCGCGACCATGCGCCGAAGGGGAAACCGCCTGCACCATCCTGCAATCTTCTCAAGCGTTGCACTTGCCTCGCTCCCTGCACTCTTCTCAAAAGTGCAGCCCCCCGGTGAGAAATGCGGGCCAACTCGGCTCGCGGGCTGCCCCGTGCTCGTCTTCGGGGCGCGATCTGCAATGAAGCCTCCCACGCCCACCAGCAGACCGAGGCCATTTTTCTTGCGCTGGCTGGCTTCAGGGCTATAATGGAGGGCGTTTCCCAGAAGAATCCTGACCGATACGGCGTGAACTCGCGCGGGGATTTTCGAGGAGGAAGCCATGAGACGTTCACTCTCGGGCCTCTGTCGGTTCGGCGGTCGCCTGGTTTTGGCAGCTGGTCTGTGCCTGCTGCTGGCCAGCTTGGTGGATGGGACCCACTGGCTGCTTTCCGCCAGCCAAAAGCAGTCGGCGGCCAAGTCCAAGAAGAAGGGCAAGAAAAAGGGGCAACCGGTGGAACAGGCTCTGCCTGCGGCGGTGGTGGAGATGTCTAAAGACCCCAAGCCGACCAACGACGACTTTACCGTTCAGGTTTACAAGAAGATGGACGAGGCCAAACTGGAGACGGCCAGCTTCAAGGACCAGTTTAAAATCGACCAGGTGAGCCAGAATGTGGAGGTGGTCATTACCTATTACAACTGGGCCATTTCCAACAACGACTACTGGAACCGGCAGATCAACATCGACACCAAATCGCCCTCGGGAGCCGTCATCGAACACATCACCAAGAGCGGCTTTGGCGACCTGGGCTACGTGCCGGAAGGTAAACCCGTCACTTCGGACGTCTATCGCAAGGAGAAGATTGTCGTCCGGGGGGATGTGGCGACGTCCCGGATGGTTGATGCGGAGATCGGTCCGGATGAGCGGGATCGATTCAAGTACCTGATGACCAAGTTTGTTCTGCAAAAGTGAGCCGGCGGCAAGAACCTCCGGTTGCCGTTGCTCTCCGAAGGACCGGTTTGGCGGGTAAACTCGAAGCCCCGGGCGTGAGCCTGGGGTCGTTGTATCCGGCGCCGCCCAGGCGGCGGATGAGTAGTTCCGCCCCGGAACGCACTGCCTTTCCCCAAAGACGCTAAACCCCCGTACCGGGCCTGAGCCCGGCCGCCGCCCCCCCACCTCCCGCTGAACAATGACGGCGGGAAGTCGGAGATATCCATGAAACGCTCCTCCGGGAGGATGGCGCTTCTGCTGGTTATGCTGTTGGCTGTATTGATGCCGGGTCAGCTGCAGGCCAAGAAGCTCTTCCAAAAAGCCGCCAAACGGCAGTTGAAGCACTACCTGGTGGAGGTTTGTGATTGGATCGAGTCCCAAGCCACGGTGGAGTCTGAGTCTGGCGGATTGACTTCAGGCGCCTCGGTTCGGGCTCTGCTGGCCGCCTACGATCTGGCGGGGAAGGAGAAGCGTTACCTGGATGCGGCCCTGCGCTGGGGTGATCGACTGATTTCGCAACTGCAGCCGGTCGAGACGGCTGCCGGCAACTCGGGGGCTTTATGGCTCGGCCGGAATGACGGGCTGCCCTTGAACTCGGCGGATTCCTGCATGGCGGCTGCAGCCCTGGCCCGGAGCTATGCCTATGCGGACAAGGCCCGGCAGCGAACCTATCGCGAAGCCTTGGAGCGGTACGCCCGGGTGCTGGTCGAAGGCTACCAAAAGGATGCGTCGAGGAAGGGTTGGGAAGGATCGAAAGGCTGGGTCATTACCCGAGGCGATGATCAAGGCGCCATCGGGATGGGAGTTCTCAACGGCCAGGTCGCCGTCCGGCCTTCCACAGCTTCCACCGCAGCCGGCAGCCTGTTTTTTGCTCAGCTCTACGTGCTCACCGAGAAACCGGAATACCGGCGGCTGGCGGCGGATGGGGTGCGTTGGTTGATCAAGAGCCGGAGGCCCAATGGGCAGATCCCGTCCATCCTGGACGGAAAGGTTTCCCTGAGTCAGTCCCTGGGCGTCATCCCCTATTGGGCCGAGGCTTTTCAAGCCGCCTACTACCTGTTGAACGATCGGGATCTGACCGGTTGGATGCTGGTGGAGCTGGATCTCACCATCCGCTGGCTGCTGCGCATCCGAAGCGAGCAGGGATTGTGGGGCGAAGCAGCCGAAAAGAGGGTCACCACCAGTGTCGCTACCCTGTTGGCCTGGTTCTACTTGAGTGCCGATTCGGACGAATCCATCCCCCCTACCCTCAATCCGCCCTGGAAGCTCTGGCTGAATCCGGTTCACGCACAGTCATTCGGGGTGATGGTGGATGAGCCCATATCGGGCCTGGTGGGGATGACTGCGGCCGAGATGATCAAGCCGGGAATCACCTTCAAAAAAAAATGAGAATCGCGGGTGAGAAATGCGGGTTAACGCTCGGGTAGCTCCACCGCCCTGAGGTTCCGAAAGTCCAGGTTGGTTGTGGGATCGTGGGCTTGCAGGCTGAAGGTGCCTCCCTGCAGGCGGGCTTCCCGCCTGGCATTGTCGCCTTCGGCGCGGCGGTCCACGAAGTCGGTGACCGGGTAACCGTTCACCCAAACCGCGATGTGGTGGCCCTTGGCGGTGATCGTCTTGGTGAAGAATTCACCGTCGCTTGGAACGACTCGCCGGGCGGGATGGTAGAAATAGAGACCGCCCGTGCCAAAATCCACCGGCTTGGTGCGGTCGCCCTTTTCGAACTGGTTGCGAATCTGGGATTCGTAGCCTGTCCAGAACCCCCCCGGGTCCCCCCGAAAGAAGACTCCACTATTGGGATGGGTATCGGCGTCCGGGGCATTAGTCCGGATGTCGAGCTGGAACACGAAGTCCTTGAAGGTCCGTTCCGTTTCGAGTTGCCCGGCTCCCTTTTCTACGTGAATCCGTCCCTCTCTGACCGACCATTGGTGCGGCATCGGCTTGTCTGGCCGGTCCACCTTCCGCCAACCCTGCAGGCTCTCGCCGTCGAATATCGGTTCCAGGCCCAGGGGTTTCAGCTTGATGTTCCGGAATTCAATGCTTTTGCCCTGGTTGTACTGCAGGCCGAGGTGTCCCGTCCGGTGGGCCTCGGTTCGGGCATCCAGGATCTGCTCGCCATTGAGCCGCACTACGAAATGGTCGCCTTGAACCGAGATTTCATAGCTTTGCCAGCGGTCAGGGTCGGTGGCTACCGGTTTGGCTTTGAGGTGGTTGACCAGGCTGCCGGTGGTGTAGCTGGGGTGGGAATCGCAAATCTGGAGCTCATATCCGGTTTCGTGGGGTTCCCCCTCCTTGAGGGAGCGCAGAAAGACTCCGCTGTTGCCGTCGGCAGCCGTGCGATATTCCAATTTCAGAAGATAGTCGGCGAATTGCCCATTGGTGGCCAACCACCCGGAGTTGCCGGAGGCGGCGGACAGGACCCCGTTTCCGGTCTGCCATTCAGCCTCTCCCAATGCCTCCCAGCCGAAGGTGGTCTCACCGTCCCACAGAAGAATCCAGCCCTGGCGAACCTCCTGGGGAGAGAGCGTGTTGGGTGAGGACCCGGTTTCCGGTCCGGAGTCGGAGTGGGGAAGGGATGTCTTCCGGGGCTCGCAACCGAGCAGAAAAAGGGTGAATGGGATCAATCCCCAGGCACCCACCCGGGACCTTGTCGGTCGACTGCTTGCAAGCGGCTGGTTCAAGATTGGCCTCCTGGAGTGTGGAATGATGAATGAGGAATGAGGCCGTTCTCCCTGGGAGCGTGGGCCTCTCGCCCTACTGCTCCTGAAAGCACTGTTCCACCGCCAGTCTCCCGGCGTGCCCGCCAACCCTGCCTTCTTGGACTCCTGACCGTTACCCATGCTTGAATGGCGCACTGAGAATTGTGGTTGGCGGCCGCGGCGCCAAGTCGAACGGAAGGGCACATGATACCATAGTCGCCGGTTATCCTTTCCGCTTGGTGCCCCGATGAGAATTGGGGCCCGGGGGCACGGTAAAAGGCGGTTCCTTCCGCGAACGATTCGGTCCATGAGTGCTGTCGATCCATTGCGAGCAGGGTTCCAGGGGCATCGGGTGGTTGCCTTCGAAAGCCGCTTCGCCGGGGAAATGGCCGAGTTGATCTCCAGATATCATGGACTGCCCCTGTTGGCTCCAGCCATGGCGGAGGCCCCGCTGGAACAGAACGTTGGCGCCATCCGGTTTGGAGAAAGGCTCTTCCAGGGCGAGGTCGCGGTGGCCGTCTTCATGACCGGGGTAGGCACTCGTACCCTGATGGAGGTGCTGCAGACGCGTTACCGGCAACGGGATCTGCTTGGAGCTCTGGCCAGAACCACGTTGATCGCTCGCGGTCCCAAGCCGATCGCAGCCCTGAGGGCGGTGGGGCTGTCCACGGTCATTCCCGTGCCCGAGCCCAATACCTGGCGGGAACTTCTGGAGGTCATGGATACCAGCGAACGCTGCCCCAATCTCTCCGGATTGACCGTGGCCGTTCAAGAGTATGGGACGCCCAATCGACCGTTTCTGGAAGAACTCAAGAAACGGGGAGCCGAGGTGCTCCAGGTGCCCGTCTATCGGTGGACCCTCCCCTCCGACACCGGTCCCCTTTGCCGGGCCATCGATGCCCTGATCGCCGGAACCTGCCGGGTCGCCCTGTTTACCAATTCCATGCAAGTGTCTCACCTCTTCCAGTTGGCGGGCCAGCAGCAAAAGGCCGATGCCTTGCGCCGCGCCCTCTCCACCACCGTTACCGCTTCCATCGGGCCCAATTGCAGCCAGGCGCTGCGCCGCGAGCTGGTGCAGGTGGACGTGGAAGCCGGCCAGCCCAACATGGCCCGGTTGGTCGAGGAGGCCTCCGGGAAAGCAGCCGGGATGCTGAAGGACAAGGGAGCCTCGCCATCTTCCCGGGTGGCCGTTCCGGTGGAGGTGGAGTCGGGAACCCCTGCCCCGCAGACCTACAGCCAGTTGGACAGCAGTGTCTTCATGAGAGCCTGCCGCCGCCAGATCACCGACTACACGCCCGTTTGGCTCATGCGCCAGGCCGGGCGCTACATGGCGGAGTACCGGGAGATACGCTCCAGGACTTCTTTTCTCGGCTTGTGCAAGAACTCGGACCTGGCGGCCGAAGTGACCGTGACCGCGGCCCATCGCCTCGGGGTGGATGCCGCCATCATCTTTGCCGATATCCTGCTGATCGTCGAACCCATGGGTTTGGGCCTCACCTTCGAGGGCGGGGATGGGCCGAGCATCCAGGGGATGATCCGTTCACGGGCGGACGTGGACCGGCTGTCGGAGGTCAACCCGGAGGAATCCCTGGCCTTCGTGTTTGACGCCGTTCGCAAGGCCCGGGCCGGTCTGAGGTCCGACCTGCCGCTCATTGGTTTTTCCGGCGCCCCCTTTACGCTGGCCTCCTACATCACCGAGGGGGGAGGGTCCAAGAATTACGTCCACACCAAGGAACTGATGTACCGCCATCCCGAAGCCTGGGACGCCATGATGCAGTTGATTTCCCGAAGCGTGGTCAAGTACCTCAATGGTCAGATTCTGGCCGGGGCTCAGGCCGTTCAACTCTTCGACAGTTGGGCCGGCTGTCTCAGTCCGGAGGACTACCGGCGTTCGGTGCTGCCCTACACTGTCCAGGTGATCGAAAACATCAGGCCCCGCGTCCCGGTGATCTACTTCTCCACGGGCACCGGCGGATACCTGGATCTGGTCGGCTCGACGGGAGCAGACGTCATTGGGGTGGATTGGCGCATCGATCTGGCCCAAGCCTGGGCAAAGATCGGCGATCGCCAAGCGGTGCAGGGCAACCTGGATCCCCTGGTGCTGCTGGGGGACCCCGCGGCAATCGCGGGGAAAGCCGGACAAATCCTGGACCGGGTTGGAGGACGGCCGGGCCACATATTCAATCTGGGCCACGGCATTTTGCCTCAGACCCCCGTCGATCAAGTGCTGAGACTGGTCGATGCCGTTCACGAGCAAAGCCGGAAGGCTCGGTTATCGGGATGAGCAACACCAGCCAGGTTGAGCGGGGAGATTCCGGCAGCCAAAAACGGATTGACTTTTGCGGAGAAGACTCTTAAGGTTCCGGGCATTGGCGGGAATAACTCAGCGGTAGAGTGCAACCTTGCCAAGGTTGAAGTCGCGGGTTCAAATCCCGTTTCCCGCTCCAGAATTCAAAAAGGCTATCGATCAGGAAGTGGTCGCTTTGTGCAGCCCCTCCAGGTCGGAAGCCTTTTTTTTGTGGAAAAAATCAGAGGTGTGTCTGAAACACTTGAGCGTTATCCGCAAAGGCCAAAAAAGAAATCCACGAAGGGCCACGAAGGGGTTGGAGAAGGATCGATAGGGGGCCGCCAAGGGTCGGGTAGGGGGAAGAAGATATCCACGAAGGGCGAAAAGGCAAAAAGATATCCACGAAGGGCCACGAAGAACGGCGAAGGGCCACGAAGGGGTTGGCGGGGGCTCGATAGGGATCCGCCAAGGGTCGGGAAGGGGGGGCAAAGGGCTGGAAGGAAAATGGAGTTATCCTCGGACGGACACCAAGGGGTTGGACGAGACTCGAAAGGATTCCGTGAAGGGCCACGAAGAGATACGCTAAGGGAAAATGGATAGCCAGGAAACCATCATCCCATGACATCGTCAGATCAACGGGACAAAATTGCAGAAGCATTTGGGCGCCGCTTGTCGTTGCAGCAGGTCCATCTGTCTTCTGGTCTATTTGTGTCTATTCGTGTCCATTTGTGGTTCGTCTTCATTAACGATCGGCTGTTTTTCCTCGAATGATCCGCACGGCAGGGCGGGGGCGTGGCTAACCGGGAATGCGTCGGACGGTCTCCTCCGGCGCCAGCAGATCGCGGCCTGCCTGGTTGGCAAACCGCATGTGACACAGGAACACCCCGTCGTTGATCTGCTTCAGGTCGGCTTTGAGACAGGTGAAGGGCTCCAGGTCCGTGGCGGTCTCGGGGATACCGCGGTGCACGCCCTCCGGCCTCCGCCGCTGTCGAACCAGCGCCACCACGGCCAGAGTGAGTGCTTTGGCCAGCAGGATGATCAGAAGGTAAAGATAGAAGTGGGTCATGACCTTCAGCCCGCCGAAAGGCTCCAGGCGAGCTATCTGCCCATTGGTCCGGCGGGGTGGCAACCGGTGCCTGCAACCACAACTTTAGGTCGCCCCCCCGAAGATTGTCAACCGGGCCTCAGCCAGCTGAAACCCACATTGCTCACCGGGCGCTGGCGCCCCGGGGAGCGCATCGGGACGGATCGTTGTCGCAGAACCGGAACAACCAACCCCGCGCTCGCTACACGGGGAATGGGTCGCTTTCCAACGAATCCACCCGTCCGGAACCACCGGTTTTGATCTTGACTTGAACTTTCTGAACCGCTTAGATTGAGCCCAAGGGCAATGCCCCACCGGACCTGCGAGCAGAGGTGAAATGAGGATTCTGACGAGCGATCAGATGGGCTGGGTGGACCGGGAGACCACGGCGCGGTACGGTGTCCCCAGCCTGCTGCTCATGGAGAACGCCGGCAGCGGTGTGGTGCGTGAGATGGAGGAGCACTTTGGCGAGCTCCGGGGCCTGAGGGTGCTGGTGGTCTGCGGCAAGGGAAACAACGGAGGAGACGGCCTGGTGGTGGCCCGGCACCTCCACCTGAGAAACGTGGCCACGCAAGTGGTGCTGGCGGCCCGGCCGGAGTCCGTGAGGGGTGACGCCCGGACCAACCTGGAGATGGCCCGAAAGATGGGGGTTCCCTTCGAGTGGATCGCCGATGAAGACGACTGGGCTGAAAGACTCCGGTCCCATCTCGATCCGACCCGGACCGACATCCTGGTGGACGGTCTGCTGGGAACGGGAGTCCGACTGCCGTTGACGGGTTTCATGGCAGAGGTCGCCAAGTGCCTGAGGCGTTTTCCCCGTGTGGTTGCCATTGACCTTCCCTCCGGCCTGGACTGCGATTGCCGGGAGAGCCCGGTAGGCGAAATGGCGGCCCCGGTGGCGGAACTGACGGTGACCTTCACCGCGCCCAAACCGGCCCATATTTTCACGCCGCCGGCTCGATTTTGCGGGAAATGGGTGGTTGTGCCCATTGGCACCCCTCCCGAGCTGGTTCAAGAGTCGGGGTCCCGGCTCCATCAGGTCACACGGGCCGAGGCCGCAACCGCCCTGCAGCCATTCGCGAGAGAACCCGACGCCCACAAGGGACACTTCGGCCACGTGCTGGCGGTTGCCGGTTCGACGGGCAAGACCGGTGCCGCCGCCATGACGGCCCAGGCGGCTCTTGCATGCGGCGCCGGCCTGGTTACACTGGCGGTTCCCGCCCCTTGCCAGCCTGTTGTGGCCGGTCAACTCCTGGAGGTCATGACGGAGCCTCTGGCAGCCACACCCGGAGGGGCGCTCTCCACCAGGGCTTTCGATTACTCAAGGGTCGAGGACTTGTTGCAGGGCAAGGCGGTGGTTGCCCTGGGGCCGGGATTGGGGCGCGAGAGTGAAACCGTCGAGTTTGTCAGGCGCTTTCTTGGGGAATGCCGGCTGCCGGTGGTCCTTGACGCCGACGGCATCAACGCCTGCCAGGGCGCTTTGGAACGGTTGGAGCGCAAGCATGGGGTGTTGGTGTTGACGCCCCATCCCGGGGAATTCGCGCGGCTGCTCGGAATCTCGACCAGGGACCTGCTGGAGGATCGAATCGAGTTGGCCAGGAACTTCGCCGTGGAGCGGGGCCTGTACCTGGTCTTGAAGGGACACCAGACGCTGTTGGCCTCGCCCTCCGGTCAGGTCTACCTGAATTCAAGCGGAAATCCCTCCATGGCCAAGGGCGGTTCGGGAGATGTCCTGACCGGAGTCGTGGCCGGACTGATGGCCCAATGGGTTTCAATGCCGGCCACCAGAAACCGCTGCGGGACCGGCGATCTGGAGCCGGTGATCGCTCTGGCCGTTTTCATTCACGGTCTGGCCGGAGATCTGGCACGGGAAATCCGTGGGGACCAATCGGTCATGGCCTCCGATCTGATCGCCTTTACGGGAAAAGCCCTGCGGCAGACCGGAGAGGCTGCCCCGGGGTTTGGCACGAGCCGCCCCACCTGCAGCCAGGAAGCGTAGCCCGCATTTCTCACCGGGCCGCTGGATACATAATGAGAGATCGTTTATTTTCAGTACCTTATTGGCCCTGTTTTGAGGGCATGTAGCTACAGACTGCGCTGGGCGCGCTCTGGCTTGTCTTTTTCCCTAGTCAGTGCGCACATGCTCCCTCGCGCGTAGTGCCCGCTACGCTCTTCGGTCGCGAGCACGCGCTGAAGGAAAAAATCCTGCGCCATTGTCACGCCCCCCGGTGAGAAATAAGGGCTTGACGGCCCGAATCCGATGATTCTGAATATCTTCAGCCATTCCGCTCGGCAAACCTTCCAGGCAGCCTTTGCCTTGGGGCAAACGGTGGAGCGGCCCCGGATGTTTCTGCTGGACGGTCCCCTGGGAGTCGGTAAGACCGTGTTTTGCAAGGGGATGGTCTGTGGACTGGGCCTGGAGGATCCTGACGAGGTCACCAGCCCGTCCTTCACGCTGATTAACGAGTACGCGGCGCGGCTGCCCATATTTCACCTGGATTTGTATCGCATTGAGCCGGGACCTGACCTGGAGACATTGGGCCTGGAGGAGATCCTGGACCGGGAGGCGGTGATCCTGGTGGAGTGGCCGGAAAAGCTGAGAGAACAGGACCGTGAAGGTGCCACTCGGGTAGGGTTCGTGGATCTGGGCGGGGAGAGCCGCCGCATTGAGGTGGGAACAGCCGACCGGGCAGGGAAGTGGATGGTTTCATGAAGCTGGATGTGTTGGCCTTCGGGGCCCATCCGGATGACGTTGAGTTGTCGGTGGGCGGAACTCTGGCCAAGTTGGCCAATCTGGGTCATCGGACCGGGATTGCGGACATGACTCGGGGTGAGTTGGGGACCCGGGGAACCTCCCGAATCCGGGCCCGAGAAGCCGCGGCCGCGGCCGCGGCCCTGGAATTGAAGACCAGAGTCAACCTGGGGCTTCGGGATGGCCACCTTCAGGACACCTCGGCAGCGCGCCTCAAGGTCATTGAGCAACTGCGGGAGTGCCGGCCGGGCCTGGTATTCACTCACCACTGGGACGATCCCCATCCCGATCACGTGGCCACCAGCCGGATCGTCACCTCGGCCTGCTACCTTTCCGGCCTGAAGAAAATCCCGACGGGTCAGCAGCGGTTTCGGCCCGATCGAATACTCTATTTCCGGCAGTCGAGTTTTCTGCCACCCTCATTCCTGGTGGACATCAGTGGCTGCTTTGAGCAAAAGATGCGGGCCATCGGCTGTTTTGCTTCCCAACTGCACGACCCCGGCTCGGATGAACCGCAAACCTACCTGAGTGTTCCCGAGTTTCTTCCGGCGCTCGGGGCGCTCAACCGGCATTACGGCTCCCTCATCCAATGCAGCTACGCGGAAGGCTTCCATACCCGGGAGGCATTGGCCGTAGGAGACCCGGTGGCGTTTTTTGTCAAGCCTCGAAAGGAGGCGCTGCCGTGAGGATTGGAATTACCTGTTACCCCACCTACGGTGGAAGCGGTGTGGTGGCCACTGAAATCGGCAAGGAACTGGCCGAACGGGGGCATGAGATCCATTTCATCAGTTATGCCATTCCGATCAGGCTGGATGCCACCAGCGACCGGATCCATTTTCATGAAGTGGAAATGATGAATTACCCGCTGTTTGAGCATCCTCCCTACGCCCTGGCTTTAGCCACCAAGATGGCCGATGTCGCCATCCATCAGGACCTGGACCTGCTGCATGTCCACTACGCCATTCCCCATTCGGTGAGCGCCTTCCTGGCCAAGGAGATGCTCAAGCCCAAGCGGCTTCCCGTGATCACTACCTTGCACGGGACCGACATTACCCTGGTGGGCAATGATCGATCCTACCTGCCCATCACCCGCCTCTCGATCGAAAAGAGCGACGGGGTTACGGCGGTTTCCGAATTTCTGCGAGAGTTGACTTGGCGGGAGTTTGAACTGGAGGGGCCGATCTCCGTCATCCCCAATTTCGTCAATTGCGATGTCTTCCAGCCCTCCCAGGATGAGATGCTCAGGGGGAAATACTCCCTCCCCGGAGAGAAGATCCTGGTCCACATTTCCAACTTCCGCCCGGTCAAAAGGGTCAACGACGTCATCGAGATTTTTGACCGGGTTCAGCGCCAAGTCCCGGCAAGACTCTTGATGGTGGGGGATGGCCCGGAGCGTTCCAACGCCGAGTGGTTGTCGCACAACAAGGCTCTGGAGGATCGAGCCATCTTTCTGGGCAAGCAGGACTCCATTGCCGAGTTGTTGTCCGTTGCGGACCTGTTGCTGCTCCCGAGCGAGAACGAGTCCTTCGGCCTGGTGGCCCTGGAGGCCATGGCCTGCCAGGTGCCGGTGATTGCCTCCAGGGTGGGGGGGCTTCCCGAAGTGGTCCGGGATGGGCGGGACGGTTTTCTGGTGACTCCCGGAGATGTGGCCACCATGGCGTCCAAGGCGGTCGAGCTGTTGACGGATCCTCGAAGACACCAGACCATGGGCCGAAACGCCCGCGACTTTGCCATGGAGAAATTTTGTTCCACCAAGATCATCCCGCTCTACGAAGAGTACTATCGCCAGGTGATTCGGGCTGTCAAACAGGGATTGGAGCTGGGGGCAGCCGCGATCTGAATTGGGGGCTACACGTGGCTACGATGTGATGAAGAAAGATGAGTGGTTAGCCGGCCTCCCGCCCTGCCGTGCGGATCATTCGAGGAAAAACGGCCGATCGTTAATGAAGATGAACCACGAATGGACACGAAGAGACACGAAGACACATGGATCTCCTTCAACGACAAGCGGCACCAAAATGCTTCTGCAATTTTGTGCCCTTGGTGTGACTTCGTGTCCTTGGTGGATCACCCCCTCAATTGGTTTCAGGTGAGTCCGGCCCCCGCCCCCCACGACGGGGCGGATCATTCGAGAGTGAAACAACCGACCTTTATGGCCTATGGGGACCAAGGACTATGTTTCGTTAACCTGGTTGTCTGCATAGGGAACATCGATAGACAGGATAAACAGGATAAGAAACGACTGCGGGCAATGCTGACTGGCTCGATGATCGGGTGTGCGTTTGAGGTGATCCATGAGCTTGGGAGCGGGTTTTTGGAATCCTTGTTGAAGAAAAGGCGATGGTCGAACGCAAGAGGGTGAATACTCTCGTCCCGGAACATGCAGCCCAGACCATCAACAAACCATCCTGTTAATCCTGTCCATTGATGTTAATCAGGGATCGACTCATGCGCGACGCCGAGACCAAACGCCGGCAACATAATTTCGTGACCTTGGTGTGACATCGTGCACTTCGTGGACAACCTCAGTGTTCTTCGTGCCCCTTCGTGCCCCTTCGTGCCCCTTCGTGCCCCTTCGTGGATGCCTTTCGTGGATAGTCGCTCAATTGGTTTCAGGCAAGTCGGGCCCCCGCCCTGGCGGGCGGATCATACGAGAGTGAAACAACGAACCCTCATGGCCTATCGGGAACAAGAACCCTGTCCCGTTAAACCGATTGGCTGTTTTTGGGAACATCGATAGACAGGATAAACAGGACGAGAAGCTGCTGCAGGGGACGCTGACTGGCTCGATGATCGGGTGCGGGTTCGAAGCGATCCATGAGCGTGGGAGCAGGTTTTGGGAATTCCTGTCGAAGCATAGGCGATGGTTGAACTCAAGACGGTGAAGCCTCTAGCCAAATAATCCTGTGCATCCTGTGCATCGATGTTAATAAACAATCTACTCATGCTTGACTTTGAACCGCTCTCCCGCCACCCGGCGACGGGTTTGTTTCAAATAAGTCGGGCCCCCGCCCTACCGGGCGGATCATACGAGAGTGAAACAATCGGAAATCGATAATTCTTTCGTGACCTTGGTATCCCGTCGCGGTTAACCTCAACGCCTTAGTGGCCCTTCGTCGTTCTTAGTGGCCCTTCGTGGATAACTCTTTTTTCTTTTGTTTCAGGCAAGCGGGGAAGGGTGTCATGTCGATCAAGGCCGCACCGGTTGAGCAGATAGACCAATTGCGGGATCGGATTCGATACCACGAGCACCGTTATTTTGTGCTGGACGACCCCGAAATCACCGACCGGGATTTTGACGAGCTGGTCAGACAACTCCGGCAACTGGAGGCGGGCCATCCGGAGTTGGTGACTCCCGATTCTCCCACCCAGCGGGTCGGAGGGAAGCCCGGTCAGGGACTGATCGCGGTGGAGCACAGCCTCCCAATGCTTAGCCTGGATAATGCCTACGCGGAAAGCGAGCTGTTGGACTTTGACCGGCGTGTTCAGGAGTCGGCAGCGGGCCGGCAGGCCGGCTTTGTCTGTGAACTCAAGATCGACGGCCTCAGTCTGGCCCTGACCTTCGAGGATGGATCGCTGGTTCGGGGAGTCACCCGCGGCGATGGACTGCAGGGCGAAGACGTCACCGCCAACGTCCGCACCATACGGTCGGTGCCGCTTTATGTGGCGGCTCTGCGCCGGGAGGGGCAGGGGAGAGTCGAGGTACGGGGGGAGGTTTTCCTCCCTCTGGCGTCTTTTCAGAAGCTGAATCGGGAGCGTGAACTCCATGGGGAGTCGCTGTTTGCCAATCCGCGCAACGCCGCCGCCGGAACCCTGAGAACAATGGATCCAGGCATCGTCGCCGGGCGGAACCTGGACTTTTTCGTCTATCAGGCCCTGGTGGACGGGCGCGTTTCGCGCCGGGACCATTCCGAGGTCCTGGAATGGCTCAAGGAGGCGGGATTCAAAGTCAATCCCCACTGGAAGCAGTGCGCCTCGGTGCGGGAGGTTGTCGACTTCTGCCAAGTGTGGGAGACCCGGCGGGAAGATCTCAGCTACGAGATTGACGGCGTGGTGGTCAAGGTGGATTCCATCCTGCTCCGGCAGGATATGGGAGAGACCTCCAAGTTTCCTCGTTGGGCGGTGGCCTACAAGTTTCGGGCACGACAGGCCACTACGGTGGTGAACGACATTCAGGTTCAGGTGGGGAGGACAGGGGCGTTGACACCGGTCGCCCTACTGGAACCGGTTCGATTGGCCGGTTCCACCATCAGCCGCGCCACCCTGCATAACCTGGACGAAATCGCCCGTCTGGGGATAAAGATCGGAGACACGGTTTGGGTCGAAAAAGGGGGGGACGTCATTCCCAAGGTGGTCAAGGTGGTCGAGCACCTGCGGCCCCCGGAGGCGCGGGATTTCGCCATGCCTCACCAGTGCCCCGTCTGTCAGGGAGAGGTATTTCGGGCCGAGGACGAAGCCGTCCTGCGCTGCATCAATCTGACCTGTCCGGCAAAGACCCGGGAGACGTTGCTGCACTTTTCTTCCCGCAGGGCCCTTCGCATCGAGGGTCTGGGAGAGGCGCTGGTCAGCCAGCTCCTGGAAAAGGGCCTGGTCCGGGACCCGTCCGATCTTTATGCCCTCAAGCTGGAAGATCTGATCGGGCTGGAGCGAATGGGCCCCAAATCCGCCGCCAACCTTCTGGGCCAGATCGAAGCCAGCAAGCAGAAAGGCTTGCCACAGGTTATTTTTGGCCTAGGCATTCGCCACGTCGGGGAACGCACGGCAATGGTTCTGGCCCGGCACTTTGGCACCTTGGAAAATGTGTCCCGGGCTACTCCGGAGAGTCTGGAGTCCGTATTCGAAGTGGGACCGGCGGTTGCCGAGTCGGTCCAACAGTTCTTCATCCAGTCGGGCGACCTTGTCAAGAAGCTCCGTCTGGCCGGCCTGAATTTGGAGGAAAGGCATGCGGAATCCGCCCCCACCGACCTCCTGGGGCAACAGGTGGTGCTGACCGGCAGACTGGCCACGCTCACCCGGGAGGAAGCCAGCCGGCGGATCACCCGGAGAGGAGGGCGGGTGACCGCGGCGGTCAGCAAGAAAACCGCTTTTGTGGTCGCCGGGGAGGATGCCGGCGGCAAGCTGTTGAAGGCCCGCCAACTGGGTGTCCGCGAGATGGACGAAACCGAGTTCTGCCGCCGGTTCCCACCAAGGCAGTGAGATCGCCCCCACCGGGGCCGGTTTTCGGCGCCCGAGGTCAGGTCTGCCCCCGGTCTGGTGTGCGGATTTTTCGAGGAAAAGCGGCTGATCGTTAATTTAGATGAACCACAAATGAACACGAATGAACACAAATTGACACGCAGAAAGAAGGACCCCCTTCAACGACAAGCGGGACTAATATACTTCTGCAATTCTGTACCCTTTGTGTGACTTCGTATCCTTCGTGGGTAACCCTTCAGCCGGATTTTCTCATCCGAGCCCGGAGTTGTTTCAAATAAGTCGGGCCCCCGCCCCCCACGACGGGGCGGATCATTCGAGAGTGAAACAGGTTTTGTTTCAAATAAGTCCGGCCCCCGCCCCTCACGACGGGGCGGATCATTCAGAGGAGAAACAGCCAGCCGTTTTCGTTTTGGAAATGAAGACGAACCACAAATGAACACGAATAGGCACGAATACGGATGGAGTTCCTTCAGTGACGAGCGGCGCCCGAATGCTTCTGCAATATTGTGACGGCGGTGTCACGACGTCATGGGAGAAAGCCCCCCGGGAGCGCGGGCGTCCCGCCCGCACAAATCTTGGTATAGCCTCACCCATCTCCTCGACCCGGATCGAACGGCAACGGCGCCATGGCTCTGCTTCGGCCGGGCCCAGGCGATTTCCACCGGCAGGAGGGGCGGGCTGCGGCATCGCAGGGAAACTGAGCGGCAACCCAAGGGATAGCATGCGGGCGAGACGCCCGCGCTCCCGGGGGGTGCTGTCCCGATGGTGCGCCGGGGGGTATCCGGCGGGCGACTTCTCTGCGAGCCGACCGGCGCCCTTTGGGAAACTCCCGTTTGTCCGCGAGCCCTGCCCCCGCCGTGCCGTGCGGATCAAACCAGAGTGTAACAATCAGAAATCGACCATCCCGTCGCGACCTTGGTATCCCGTCGCGGTTAACCTCAACGCCTTAGTGGCCCTTCGTCGTTCTTCGTGGCCCTTCGTGGATAACTCTTTTTTCTTTTGTTTCAGATAAGATGCTTGACGCATCGATCTAATCAACTAACCACTATCCACTAATCACTTTTCACTTAGCCCCGCCACCGCCCCACACGACTGGACGGGCCATACAGGGTGAAACAGGAGTATTTAAGACACGGTTTCCCCACCTTGACCGTCGGGGTGCGGCTGTGACACCCTTTCAGGGATGCTGTCACCGTAGGAGGAGACGAAACCACCCGGTATGATGAAGAAGAGTATCGCCCTCGGCCAGGGGGCGGAGACGATCTTCGGAACCCTCGACGAGAACCTCTCTTTTCTCGAAAACGCTTTTGATGTCAGACTTTCCCTGGCGTCTGAAACCCTCGTTATTGAAGGAAAGACAGGGGATGTTGAAACCGTCGAACAGGCGGTGCGCGACTTCAATCAGGTCCGGGAGCAAGGATTTCAATGCAACAACGGAGACTTCAAGTCCATCCTGAAGATCATTTCGGAAGACCCCAAGGTTCGCCTGAAAGACTGCATTTTTGTTCCCCGGATGCGCCTGTCGGGGAGAAAACAGATCACCCCCCGCAGCCTCAACCAACATCTCTACCTCCAGTCCATCGAAAAATTTGACATGGTTTTCGGTATCGGTCCGGCCGGTACCGGGAAGACCTACCTGGCAGTAGCCATGGCTGTGGCTGCCTTGCTGGCTCGACAGGTCAACCGGATCATCCTGGCCCGTCCTGCCGTGGAGGCAGGCGAGCGGTTGGGCTTTTTGCCGGGCAGCTTGCAGGAGAAGGTGGATCCCTACTTGCGTCCCCTCTACGACGCCCTCTACGAGATGTTGGACATCGACAAGGTGGATCGCTATCTGGAACGGAGTACCATCGAGATTGCGCCGATCGCGTTCATGCGGGGCCGAACCCTGAACGATTCCTTTGTGATTCTCGACGAAGCCCAGAATACGACGTCAGAACAGATGAAGATGTTTCTCACGCGCATCGGCTTTCATTCCAAAGCGGTGATCACGGGAGACATCACCCAGATCGATCTGCCGCCCGGCAAGGTCTCCGGGCTGGTGGAGGCCAGCCGCATCGTCTCCAAGGTCAAGGGGATCGATTTCGTCTACTTTCACGAAGGCGATGTCGTCCGCCATCCTCTGGTGCAACGGATCGTTCGGGCCTACGATGCCTACCAGTCGGAGAAGCCGGACACCCCCCACGCGCCGGTCAACCTCCCCGGCTCCGACCCGACCCCTGGGGGAGATCTCAACCAGGAATAGACGGCGCCATGCCGATGATTGAGCCAGGTCGTCATTGATGCCCGAGGTCCTTGTTCTCAATCGCCAGCGCCGGCATGCGGTTCCGGTGGAACGGCTTCGCCGATTTGCTCTTGGACTTGCCGGTCGCGCCAAGGCGGGGGCCAGTGATTTCAGCGTTCTACTGACCACCGACCGGACCATCCGCCGCTACAATGCGCTCTTCAGAGGGCTGGACGAACCCACCGACGTCTTGTCGTTTCCGGCGGAGGATTCGCTCCCGGCCGGCGTTGACAAACCTTACCTGGGTGATATGATGATTTCCATTGAAACCGCCTATCGACAAGCCCTCAAGCGCAATCACTCCCTGGAGCGGGAGATCTACACGCTCATGATTCATGGCTGGCTCCACCTCCTGGGCTTCGACCATGAGCTCGATCAGGGGCAGATGCGCCGCAAGGAACTGAGGCTACAGAGAGAACTCTTATGATCACGGCTGGAGTGCTGCTGGCAGCCTTCCTCTTCCTGCTGGTTTTGACGCTGCTGTCGATCTTTGAAATGAGCCTGGGCCGCACCAACAAAGTGGCCATCCGGCGAATGACCGAGACGCTCTCCCCGGAGTCGGCGGGGCAGATCAAGCAGTTGATGGACGGCCGTCTGGAGAGATTGGTAGACGTCTATGTGGGGATCCAGGTCTGCAGCGTTTCCATTGCCATCATCCTGACGGGATACCTTCACTCCCAATTCAACAGCTATCTCACCACGCTGCCGGCGGCCTTCGGGCTCATGTTCCTGATAGTGGTCATATTTCGGCAGTTGATCCCGAGGATCTTCACCTATCACAAGCCCGAAAGGGTGGTCCTCACCCTGCTTCCAAGCTATCGGCTGCTGCGGCCGGTCCTGAGAATTCTGGCCTACCCGCTTTCTTCGAGCTTGCGCCTGTTTCGGCACTTCAATGCTTCCGAGGCCGCGGAGGAAAAAACGGAGCAGCACATCGAAGAAGAAATTCAGGCCTTTATCGATGTAGGCCAGGAAGAAGGAATCCTGAAGAAGGGGGAGGAGGAGCTCATACAGTCGGTGGTCGAATTCGGCGAGACGGCGGCCGGGGACATCATGGTTCCCCGAACCGAAATGGTGACCATCAACGTCAAAGCCACCCCCGAGATGCTCAAGCAACTGATCACCTCTACCAAACACTCCCGGGTTCCGGTCTACCGGGACCACGTCGAAAACATCGAGGGGTTTGTCTATCTGAAGGACCTGATCGATATCTGGGACAGCCCGGTGACCATCGACAACCTGGAGGGCCTGGTGCGGCCCATCCAATTCGTTCCCGAGACCAAGCGGGTTGCCGAGTTGCTGGCGGAGTTGCAACGCCAATCCTCCCACATGGCAATCGTGGTGGACGAGCACGGAGGAGTCGCCGGCCTGGTGACCATCGAAGATATCCTGGAAGAGATCGCGGGCGAGATTCACGACGAAGATGAAGTGGCGGAGAATACGCCGCTCGCCAAGGACGCCAACGGTTCCTACCTCATTCCGGGGAATACGGCCATCCAGGAGGTCGAGGACCTGTTCCGCATCAGGCTGCACAGCGAAGAGACCACCACCGTGGCCGGTTTCCTCACTTCGGTGTTTGGCAGGGTCCCGGGCAAAGGGGAGAAATACGACACCCAGGGAATTCGGTTCGAGGTGCAGGAAGCCGACCAACGCAGAATCAGCAAGTTGCTCGCCCGGCAGACCGCCCCGCCGCGGCTCAGTCGGTGAGGAGTGCTCAGCTTCAATGGTGACGACGCCCATGACGGCCAGGGAAGACCGCTCGGTTCCAGTGCCTTCGCCCGGGGAGCCCCTCCCGGAGGCGGGGGGCGCCGGCTTCAAGTCGGGATTCGTCACCCTGATCGGCCGTCCCAATTCCGGAAAATCCACCTTGCTCAACCACTTGTTGGGGGAGAAGGTGTCCATCGTCTCGGACAAGCCCCAGACAACCCGGCACAAAATTCTGGGCATTCACACCCAGGCGGAAGGACAGATCGTCTTTGCCGATACTCCGGGAATTCACAAGCCCGGGTATGAGTTGAACCGGCGAATGATGCGGGCCGTCTACGATGCCCTGGAGGGCATCGATTTGCTGCTGGCCATGGTGGACGTCACGGCCGCTTATGGTTCCGGTGATCGCTTTGTTCTGGAATTGATCCGGCAACGCGGCCTGCCTACGCTGCTCCTGCTCAACAAGATCGACCTGCTCCCCAAGGCCAGATTGCTTCCCCTCATGGATTTCTATGCCAAACAATTCCAGTTTGCCGAAATTATCCCCGTTTCCGCCTTGAAGGGGGACAACCTGGACCTGTTGCTGGAACAGGTCCTGAAGTATCTGCCGCCGGGCCCCCCCTATTTCCCCGAATCCCAATATACGGACTCCCCCGAGCGCTTTCTGGCGGCCGAGATGGTCCGGGAGAAGGTGGTCAGGCATACCGAACAGGAACTACCCTATTCGACGATTGTCGTGCTGAAGGGCTTCGAAGAGGACGAGGAGGCGTCCATAGTTCGGATTTATTGCGACATCTGTGTGGAGAGGGAGTCCCAAAGGAAAATCGTCATTGGAAGTCAGGGACAGAAACTGAAAGCCATCGGCGTCGCAGCCCGCAGAGACATTGAACGCCTGCTGGGCAAACCGGTCTATTTGGATCTGTTCGTAAAGGTAAGACCCAAATGGCGTGACGATCCCCGGTTTCTGGACGGGTTGTTGGAGGCTCGTTGACCCCATGACCTCCGTCGATCCTTCCGCGCTTTTCGCCTCTCGCCGGCGGGTGAACCTCCATTCATGCCATTCATGATCCGTCCGGAATGAAAGTCAACGAGATCTATCGCAGCATCCAGGGAGAGTCATCCTACGCGGGGCTTCCCTGCGTTTTTGTGAGGTTGACCTACTGCAACCTGAGGTGTTCCTATTGCGACACCGAGTACGCCTTTTATGAAGGCGGGGACTGCACCGTCGAGCAGGTCTTGCGGGAGGTTGAGTCCTTCGACTGCCCCCTGGTCGAGCTCACCGGCGGAGAACCCTTGCTGCAGGAAGAGGTCTTTCCGCTCATGGATGAGCTGGTTGCCAGAGGCTACACGGTCCTGCTGGAGACCGGCGGCAGCCTGGATGTCGGCCGGGTCAATTCCAGGGTCATCAAGATTCTGGATTTGAAGTGCCCCGGCAGTGGTGAATCTCAGCGCAACCGTTACGCCAATCTGGCCAAGCTCCAATCTCGGGACGAAGTGAAGTTCGTGATCGGCGATCGAGCCGACTACCTGTGGGCCAGGCAGGCTTTGACCGAGTATCGCCTGACCGACCACTGTTCGGTTCTCTTCTCGACCGTGTTCGAGAAACTGCCCCCTCGACAACTGGCGGAATGGCTCCTGGAGGACAACCTGAAAGTACGCCTGCAGCTACAGATGCACAAGTACATCTGGGGCCCCGAGGTTAGAGGGGTCTAAAAGGAAGGGACGGCGTAGTAGCCCTTGCGGCTTCTCACCTTCAGATTCCTGATCCGATTGCTCTCCACGTAGACTCTGAACCTGCGGAAAGAGACCCTTTCGGGCGAGGTGTTGGGAGTGTAGCCCAACACGTACTGGTTCCTGGCGGACCGGGTGATGATGGGATAGGCCCTGGCCAGGCGGCCGGACTTCACGGGAGACAGGACCTCGCCGCCGGTGGCGTTGGCGTACTTGGCCATAGCGCCTCCCGTGAGAACGGATCTCACCGGAGTAATTCCGTAGACCATGATTTCGGCCGTCAGAAGGGCCTCCAGGGTCTCCTCGTAGGAGTTGCGGTTGCCGGGGGCGTTCCGGCCCTCCGAAATGATGAGGATCATTTTTCGGCGTTCACGTGAGCGCCGGCGTCGCAAGGCTTGGACTGCAGCGAACATGGCGTCGTGGATGTGGGTGTTCCAGGTCTTGGGCGGTTGCATCGTGCCCCGAGCGTTGTCCAGTTCGATGCCCCCCAGGGTCGTTTTCCGGGAGAAGGGTCCGCTGGTCACGCCCGGTGAAAAGGGCTCCCAGTTGATCCTGCTTCTCAAGGCTTCCAGAACCTTGGCCTTGTCCAGGGTGAAGTCCAGCAGTTTGTCCGGGGTGTGGTCGAACTTGAAAACGGCCACCTCGTCGAAGGCGCTGAAGGACTCGATCAGGGCCAGCAGCGTGGCTTCCAGCTTCGACTGGGCCTGGGAATTCAGGGTGCGGTCGATGAGCAGCACGCATGACAGCGGAAGCGGATCCGAGGAGAAATAGGTGAGCCTCTGAAGCACGTCCTCCTCAAAGACTCGAAAGTCTTCCTTCTCCAATCCGTAGAGCGGTCGATCCAAGCTGTCCCTGACGGACACCGGCACCAGCACCAGGTTGACCGGAATTTTCAGGGTGAAGGCGTTCTGCTCTTCCGGATCGCCCGGGGGGGGCTGGGCACGCAGTTGCAGGCCCGCGGACAGGCAGATGGCAATCAGCCCGATGAGGATGAAGGTACCTGGCGGTTTGGTTTCCGGCTTCCGCATGACGCAATTGCCCTAACCGGTGGGTGCGTAGTACCCCTTCCGGTATTGCAGCTTGACCTTTTTCCCTCTTACATTGACCTTGATTCGACGGAAGGCTCCATCCCGACTGGAATTGGTGGAGCGGTAGGCCACCGAGTACTGGCTGCGCAGTTCCTCCGAAATCCGGAAGAAGCTCATGGCCAGATCGTCGATCTTGGGTGGGAAGTAGGCTCTCCCCCCGGTGTTTTCGGCCAGACGCTTCAGGATCTTGTCCTGCTTGGGTTGCGCCATCCCGAAGAATCCGCTGTTGTTGGTGCTGACGGTGTAGATGGACACTTCGGACCGCTGAGCGATGGCGATGGACGATTCCAACGTTTCATAGCTCATGTTGTCGTCGCCGTCGCCGATGAGGACCAGGATTCGTCTCAGGCCGGTCAGCCCCGCCAGTTTCTCCTGGCAGGCGACCTGAATGGCGTCGTACATCTTGGTCCCGCCGCCGATTCTCAGCGACTTGACGGCCTTGGACAGTCTGTCGGGATCGTCCACGAAGTCCTGCAGCACATCGATAGTCGAGTCAAAGGTCATCAGCAGCCCTTTGTCCCGTTTGCGCTGAATGGTGTTGTGCAAGAAGTCGATGGCTGCCTCCTGCTGCACTTTGAGGCTGGCCCTGGCGCTGGAGCTGGTATCCATCAGCAGGACGATCCCCAGCGGCTGATCCGACTCCCGGGAAAAGTTGGTGATGGTTTGCGGCCGGCCGTCCTCGAAGACCCTGACCCGGTCTCGAGTCAGGTCCGGCACCAGATTCCCTTTCTTGTCCCTGGCGGTGAAGAGGAGGTTGACCAGATGAACGTCAACCAGGATCCTTTCCTTGGAGCTTTCGGAGGCTTGGGCGCCGGCAACGCTCCCACTTTGGGCCAGGGTCTGAGAGCAGACGGCTGCCAGCCCGGCGGGCAGGATCAAGCCGGCCAGGACTGCTTTCCACGACAATCTCGGGCGCCTGTTGCGCGGACAATTCATGGGAAAAGTATAGAGGGGAGGTTTGCGGCCGTCAACCGGCCTGGCGTCCACCCCTCAAGGGGGCTAACCGCTCGGACTGTATCGATGTGCTGTAGGCTGGGCATCAGGCATTGGTTGGCCCCCCCACCGCATCAGCCTTCGCCTGGTGGCTCGGCTTCTGCGACTCCCCCTCAAGGGGGGAGTGATTCCCGCGGTACTAACCGATGACATCATTTACACATTGGACCGGGAACATGGGTTACATCCTGCCCAGAAATCGGGCAAGGAGCCTTGTGCAGGCCTCAAGAATCACTCCCCCCTTGAGGGGGAGTCGGCGAGACCAGGGCGGAGCCCGCAGTCGAGCCGGTGGGGGGCAAACACCACCCCCCGTGAGTGACTACCAAATGCGGGCTAACCCCCAATCAACAATTCATCAATCAGTCTCTTCGTGTGAATTCGTGTCCATTCGTGGTTCTTCGTGCCTCTAAATGGATATCTTCTTTCCCTGGCTTGTCGGTCTGAGCCACGACCTCGCCTTCTACCCGGCCCGCACATTCTCCAGGAACCCTTGCAGTTCCTCAGGCAGAGGGGAAGTAAACTCCAGTGGGGTCAGGTGCCGGGGGTGGTGAAATTTCAGGAAGGCGGCGTGTAGAAAGTTCCGTCCCAAGCGGGGCAGAGGACGCCCCGATTCACCGGCTGGCAGTTGGGCCGGGGCTCCGTAGAGCGTGTCCCCGACCACGGGGTGCTTTTCCGAGCTGAGATGGACCCGGATCTGGTGGGTGCGGCCGGTCTTGAGGTTCAACTCCAGCAGGGTGAGCCTGGGAAATCTCTCCAGGACTCGATAGGCCGTGTGAGCCGGCCGGCCGGCTCTGGTCCGGGTAGACATCCTGGTGCGGCGGACCCGGTCCCGGCCGATGGCGCTTCGGATATCGCCCGCTTCCCTTTGAACCGCGCCGTGCACCAGGGCAATGTATTTCTTGATCACCTGCCGGGCCTGGAACTGTCGGGCCAGCCGGTGGTGGCTGAAGTCGTTCCTGGCGATGACTATCAGCCCCGAAGTCTGCTTGTCGAGGCGATGCACGATTCCGGGGCGCTCCCCGCCTCCAGCCTCGGAGAGGGTTCGAAACCGGTGGAGCAGCGCGTTCACCAGCGTGCCGGTCCGTACGCCGGCTCCCTGATGGACGACCATTCCGGCCCCTTTGTTGACCACGGCCAGATCATCGTCCTCGTAGACGATCTCCAGGGGGATGGGTTCTGCTTCCAATCCGATCGGCCCGGGGCCAGCCAGACGGATGCGGATGTCCTCTCCACCCTTGATTCGATAACTGGGCTTGCAGGTTCTGCGGTCGATCAGGACATGGCCGGCTTCGATCAGTCCCTGAATCTGGGCTCGGCTCCGGTCGGACAGGTGGCCCTGCAGGAAGCGATCCAGGCGGTTTCCGCGGTCGCCGGGTTGGGGGAGAAAGTTCAACTCCGGGATGGAAGGGGGCGGGCAGGTCATCCTGTTTGCCTCACCGACTGTTGCGGCTAACCCGAGGCTGCACGCTGGCGGCGCCGCAGGATCAGGAAAAGCACAGCCGCGGCCGGGAACAGAATCAGACCGATGAACTGAGAGGTGGAAAACGCCCCGCCCAGCACAAAACCGCGGGCCGCGTCTCCCCTGAAAAACTCGATCAGAAAGCGGGACGCCGCATATCCCACCAGATAGAAGATGAACACCTGGCCGTCGAATCGCTTTCTGCTCAAGCTCAACCAAAGCAGTCCGAACAGCGCCAGGTTGGCGCCGGCCTGATACAGTTGGGCGGGATGCAGCGGAACTCCCAAGGGAACCCCAACCACCTGGTGGCTGTAGGGGTCGCTGAAAACAACCCCCCAGGGCTGGGAGGTGGGTTTGCCGTAGCAGCATCCTGCCGCGAAACAACCGAGTCTTCCGATGGCTTGGCCCAAGGCGATGCCGGGAGCACAGAGGTCGGCGACCTTCCAAACCGGAAGCCCCTTCCGCCAACTCATCCAAATGCCCGCGATGGCCGCAAGAATGAATCCCCCGTAGTACACCCCTCCGGAGCGAAGGGTGGTCAGGGAGAGGATTTCGCCCGGATGGGCGGCATAGTAACGAAATTCAGTCAGCAGGAAGAGGAGCTTGGCTCCAAGCAGCGCCGAGATGGCGATGTAGACTCCCAGATCGTAGACGGCTGCTTTATCGATGCCTTCCCGCTGCGCGGCCTGCGCGCTGAACCAAAGGGCCGCCAGAAAAGCCGAAGCCAGCAGGAATCCATAGGTGTGGAGCGGAAAGTAGCCGAAATCCAGCAATTTGGGAAACAAGGGAGTCCTCTCAGGACCCTGTCCCGGAAGTGCTCGGGGCCGGGTCGGATTCCTGGGTCAGTGTCTCAATCAGGAACAGACCGATTCCGATGGTGATGGCGGAGTCGGCCACATTGAAGGTCGGCCAATGATAGCTCTTGTAGAACACATCGATGAAGTCGGTCACGTAGCCGTTCCTGAGACGGTCGTGGAGATTACCCGCCGCGCCGCCCAGAATCAGCATCAAGCCCCATTGCAGCCGGTAGCGGCTGACCGGGTTGCGCAAGGCGAAGCCCAGGATGAGGAGAAATGCCAAGGCGGAGACCGCCGAGAGCGCAAAGGGCACCCAGGGCGACACCGAGCCGCTGAGGAAGCCAAAGGCCATGCCTGTGTTTCGGGTGTGGGTGAGCTCCAGAAAGCCGGGGATGACGGTCTTGAACTCGTAGAGCCCCAGACCGTCTTCAATCAGCCGCTTGGTCAGGCGGTCGCTCAGAAACACGCCGAGAGCAATCAGGAAGAAAGGGAGCCGTCGCATGGGGCAGGGTCACCGAATGAGCTGTTCTTGAGATGGGTTGACGCGACGTGCGGGCACCGGCCTGTCAGGAGGTCGCAACGCCACGGTCGATCTGGTTCGGCTTCACCCCGAGTTCCTTGAGTGTGGAGGAACACTTGCAGCAAAGCTCCGGGAAATCCGGATCGCTTCCGACTCCGGTGGAGTAGATCCAGCATCGCTCACACTTTTCCCCGTCAGCCCGGCTCACCCAAACCTGGAGTCCCTCCGCTTCCCCGACAAACGGCGTCTCTCCGGATGGAGTCCCCAGCTCCACCTGTGACACGATCAGCAGGGCCGGCAGCATCCCTTGGTACCGCTTGAGGACCGGAGCGTAGGGGGCTTCCCCGGCCAGAGCGACCTTGGCTTCCAGGGAATTCCCGATGAACCTGGCCTGGCGAGCCTCCTCCAGGACCTTCAGCACGGTGGAACGAACCCGGATGAGCAGATTCCAATTGTCCAATCGCTTCAGCGATTCGGGGGACAGTCCTTCGATCAGGCTGTCGGCGGGAACAAAACGGGCCATGTGGACGCTTGCAGGCCGGTCAGCCTTGGAGGACAGGTGCTCCCAGATTTCCTCGCAGGTAAAGCTGTAGATTGGAGCCAGCGCCCGGGTCAACGCTTCCAGGATGATGTAGAGGACAGTTTGGGACGATCGCCGCTGAGGTGCACCGGGTGAAGCCGTATAGAGTCGATCCTTGAGGACGTCGAAGTAAAAGGAGCTCAGGTCGACGGTCACGAAGTCGTAGACCCGGTGATAGATCCGATGGAATTCATAGGTTTCGTACCAACCGTAAATCTGCTCCAGGAGTCGACTGGTCCGCATCAGGGCCCACTGGTCCAGTTCGTCCAGATCCGAGGTGGCCACCGAGTGCTCCCGGGGCGAGAAATCCGAGAGATTGCCCAGCATGAATCGAGCCGTGTTGCGGAACTTGCGATAACCGTCGGAAAGGCGGCGAATCAGATCGGGAGAGATCCGAATGTCCTCTCTGAAATCGCTGGCCGCCACCCAAAGCCGCAGAATCTCGGCCCCGTCTTTCCCGACGATCGTTTGCGGCTCGATCACGTTGCCCCGGGACTTGGACATGGCGTGCCCCTCGGCATCCAGCGTCCATCCGTGGGTCAGGACCTGGCGGTAGGGAGCTCCCCGGCTGGTGCCGACTCCGATCAGCAGGGAACTGTGGAACCAGCCCCGGTACTGGTCGCTTCCTTCCAGGTAGATATCGGCGGGCCAGGGGACATCGGGGCGATGACCCAACACCGCGGCATGGCTGGCGCCGGAATCGAACCAGACGTCCAGAATATCGGATTCCTTGCGAAACCTGTCCGCCCCGCATTTGGGGCAGCGGGTGCCGGGAGCCAACAGGGAATCGACGGGCAGGCTGAACCAGGCATCCGACCCTTCCTTCTCGAAAATGTCGACCACGCGGTCAATGGTTTCGGGCTCCAGCAGCGGCTCCTGGCAGGCCTCGCAATAGAAGGCGGCAATGGGCACCCCCCAGACCCGTTGCCGGGAGACGCACCAGTCGGGACGGTTGGCAATCATGCCGGAGATACGCTCCCGCCCCCATTCCGGCAGCCAGCGGACGCCCTGGATGGCCTCGAGGGATTTTCCTCTGAGGTTGCGGTGCTCCATGGAGATGAACCACTGGGGTGTGGCTCGAAAGATGACGGGCTTGTGACAGCGCCAGCAGTGGGGATAGGAGTGAGAGATATTTGTGGCAGCCAGCAACGCCTCTCTATCGCGCAGCAGTTGCAGGACCGTCCGGTTGGCCTCGAAGACGCGCATGCCCTCGACGTGGGGAGTGCCGGCCACAAACCTCCCGCGGCCGTCTACCGGGCAGTAGATATCCAGACCGCAGGCTTTGCCCAGGGCATAGTCTTCATGGCCGTGACCGGGAGCCGTGTGCACGCAGCCGGTTCCTTGATCCAGGGTGACGTGATCGCCCAGCAGACCCGGGGAGAGGCGGTCCAGAAAGGGATGGCGGGCCTCGAGGCCCGCCATCCGACTTCCCGGCAGAGTGGCCAGGGTCCGCCCGGGCTTGAATCCGCAGCCGGCAGCGGTGGATGCGATCAGTTCGGAGGCGATCAGAAAGACCTCGTTTCCGACCTCCACGGCCGAATACTCCAGATCGGGGTTGAAGGCGATGCCCAGGTTGGCCGGCAGTGTCCACGGGGTGGTCGTCCAGATCACCACCGCCACTTTCCTGCCCCTCAGAGCCGGATCCAGCAGGGAGGGGTCCGACTTCAAGGGGAACTTGACATAGATGGACGGACTGGTGTGATCCTCGTATTCGACCTCGGCTTCCGCCAGAGCCGTCCGGCAGGAAAAGCACCAGTGGACGGGTTTCAATCCCTTGTAGACGTAGCCCCCTTTTACGAATCGGCCGAAGGTGCGAGCGATGGCGGCCTCGTACCGATGGCTCATGGTGAGATAGGGTGCATCCCAATCTCCGAGAATGCCCAGCCGAACGAACTCCTGTTTCTGCAGGTTGACAAACTTTCCGGCGTATTCCCGGCATTCCCGGCGGACCTGGAGGCGCGTCATGCCGGCCTTTTTCCTGCCAAGGACCTGGTCGACCTTGATCTCGATCGGCAGTCCATGGCAGTCCCATCCGGGAATGTAGGGTGCGTTGAACCCCGCCATGGTCCGCGATTTGACGATGAAGTCCTTGAGAATCTTGTTCTCGGCGTGGCCGATATGGATGTTGCCGTTGGCGTAAGGAGGCCCGTCGTGCAAGAGGAACACCGGGCTCCCGGCCCTGAGATCGCGGATTTTTTGGTACAACTGGAGTTGGTCCCAGCGTTGCAGGATGCGGGGCTCCAGGATGGGAAGGCTGGCCTTCATCGGAAAGCCGGTTCGAGGCAGATTGATGGTTTCCTTCAGTTTCATGGCAATGAGTCCCGAGGGGGGCTCCTGCTGCGGGATTCCGGAAGGCCAACAAAAAAGGGGGATTATAGAGGAAGACCCGTGCTCTTGTCCATGGACCCGGACCTGGTGCCGTCGCGGGGGAGAAGCGGCGTCAACCGCCGGCCTTCAGTCAAATTTGCCGTGACTGAAAGAGGGTTTATGGTACTATTTTCATGAGCGAGTTTCACTGGAGACTGCCCCCTGAGCCAGCATTGGGCCGTCACAAGGGTTTCAGGTCCGCCAAACGCGGATCTCCGGGTCCGGAAACAAGGGGTGGTGGGGATTCACCGGCCAAGGATGGAAGAGTAGTCATGAATCCACTCGAGGAACAAAAGGGCTTGGTCGAGTTTCTGGAAGGCGTCTTGAACGAGGCCAGGGGTCAATCGCCCCTTGACCCGCAGCAAATTCAGCGCCTGGAGGCGGAATTGGACCAGGCCCGAAGCGACCTGTCGCGCTTGTCTTCCGGGATTTCCAGGAGCGACGTTCCGGGGAGCAAGCCTCCGGGGCGGGATGCTGCCTCGACGGTTTCCTTCAAGGTGGCGACGACCTTGCAGCCTTGGCACCGGACCTTTTTCGGAAACCTGGCTTCAGTGTTTCTGCGGGAGGAAAAGCATTATGACATCACCGCCCAGCCGGTGGAAGCCAACCTGATGGTCGAGGACCAAGCCTGGCTTTCCGGTTTTTGGTCCAACCTCAAATCCTTTTTCAGGCAGGAAGAAAAAGACTACCGTATCACGGCGCAGCCGGTGGCCACCCACCTTCTGGTGGAGGAAATCCCCTGGTACCGGGCCATTCTTTTGGCAATCAAGGGGATCTTTGTCAAGGAAGAACTGCGGGAGATCGAGGTAACCGCCCAGCCGGTCGAGGTCCAGGAGATCTTTCGAGACTACAAGATCCGTTCGAGTTCGTTCGTCCTTTCGGTTGTGGTGCAATGTCTCTTCGTGGGGGTCATTATTTTCGTGCCGCTCCTGCTGCTCAAGGATGCCCCGCTGACGGCCAACGAGACCGAGATTTATTTCATGTCCAGGATCAGACTGATTGCCCCCAAGCTCGGACCTTCCGGGGGCGGGGGCGGGGGCGGATTGAAGGCCCCCAAGCCGCCTTCCAAGGGACGGCTTCCCAAGCCTTCCAACAAGCAGTTGACGCCGCCGGTGCCCAGGATTCGAAACCCGAGGCCGCTGTTGCCGGTAGAACCGACCGTGATCGTTCCTCAACTGGCCCAACTGCCGGCCATCAACCTGCCCGACTATGGAGATCCGCTGGGAATTCCGGGGCCGCCTTCGCCGGGACAGGGGAGCGGTGGCGGCATCGGTACCGGTACCGGGACGGGTGTCGGCTCGGGAGAGGGGGCCGGTGTGGGACCGGGCAAGGGCGGCGGTATCGGCGGCGGCGTCTTCCGCGTCGGCGGCGGTGTGACTCCTCCCACCGTGCTGAGCCGCATCGAGCCGGTCTACTCTGAAGAGGCCAGAAAGGCCAAGTACCAGGGGGTGGTGGTTCTGTCGGCCATTGTGCGCAAGGATGGAACCATTGAGATCCTGAAGGTGGTCCGCAGTCTGGGCCTGGGCCTGGACGAGAATGCCATCCGGGCTCTCAAGAGCTGGAGGTTCCGCCCCGGGATGAGGGGTGGAAAGCCGGTTGACGTGGCCTTGAATATCGAGGTCAATTTTTCCCTGCGCTGACCGCTCGGGTTACCCCTGCCGTTTTCTCAGTAGACTCCCAAAGACAACCAATCCAATCCCCGAGGCCACCAGCACCGCAACCGGAACGGGTGCCGTTCCGCTCAGCCAGGCCACGGAGGCGGTGGCGTGCCAGTTGGAAAGCACGACGGAGCAGCCGTTGACGGTGAAATGGGCCAGGATGGCCGGCGTCAGGCTCCGGCTGCGGTGGACCATGAGGGCAAACAGAATGCCCGCCAGGCTGGCCGGCAAGACCAGGAGCAGATGCCGGTGAAAGACCCCGAATAAGACGGCCGAAACCAGAATCGCCTGAGCGCGGGTTCCAGGTCCGAGCAGTTGATTGAGAACGAAGCCGCGAAAGAGCAGTTCCTCGCATACTGCCGGAAACAGGGCCATGGTCAGCAGGATCCAGGCCAGGTGGGGACCCTGCAGCCAGCTTTGAGCCCGATGCTGAAGCAGTTCCGCCTCGCCGCTCAGTTGCCCCTGGAAATGGTGAACCGCTTCCAGCCATGGCACCAGGCACAGTCCCAACAGAATGGCAAGTCCAGCCTGGACAAGGGAGATCGGTCTCAGCTTGAAGAGGGCGTCCCAGCGGAAACCGGCCAGTCTTCCCATCAGCAGCGGCGTCCCGGCCACGATCAGAACCTGCAAGGCTGCCGCCTGAGCGCGGCCAACATCGGAAGCTACCCGGGGAGCCAGCCAGGCCGAAGCCGCCAATACCCACAGGAACACCAGACCGACTCGCACCCCGGCGGGAGCCGATTGCAATCGCCTGGCTACTGCCGACCGGATTGCCATGCCGATCCTCTTGATCCACTATCTAGCCCGCCCCGTTTGGGGCCGGCTCCACCGACGGCTCAGGAGAGGCCCCGGACCGCGGGGATCAGGGCGAGTTCAGAAGTGGTCCCTCGAGTGGCGACCGTCGAGATCCGCACTTCAGAGTGGACCCGGAACCTTCCCGCGCCCCAAAAGGGCAAACGGCTCCGGACCTGTCATGGTGAACGATCCCTGCCCCCATTGGTGGGCCGCTCGGCTTTCCCGTTTGGGGCCTCGGTCTTGTGGAACAGATCCGGGTCGATCGGCTGACCCAGGGTGGCGGCCGTAACGGTGATTTGTGAGGTGACTCCCGTCTTTCGGGAAAGGATCTTCGTGGGAGACCGGAATCCCTGGATCTCGCCGTATTCGAGATAGCGTGTTTCCCCCCGGAAGATCCCGGTACCGCTCCCGGTAGCCCGCTCAATCTCGTACTGGTACTTTTCGATCAACGAGGTTTCAACGCTGATCGAGAGCCTGCCCCGAATGTATTCGCCATCGACGAATCCCGAGACCTCGAGTTGGTCCAGCGATCTTCCGTCCTCTGTGATACGGCCACTCTGGCGATACCTTGAAAAGATCAACAGCAGCAGATCGGGGCGCAGCAGCGAGAGGGTTTCATTTCTCAGAGGCGACAGCTCCTTGACGGGGCGAGTCAGCAGGGTTCCGGCCACTTCGACCCAACCGCGGTTTCCGCTGAGGACCGTGACTATCTTCAGGTGACCGTCTCGGACTTCGGATCGGAACTGGTCGGAATCGTTGAAATAGACTTTGGCGGAGAGGGGTTCAGAATCCGACGGGGAGGGGGAGTGAACCTGGTACTCGAATAGGAAAGAACTGAGAGCAAGGATCTTGGCTTCACCGCCGTAGGCCCGGAGGGATCTATCGACCAGGGCTCGGCCCGGTCTGGCTGCTGCCGTCGCCCCGTCGCCAGGGTCGGCTGAGAGGACTGTTGGCTGAACGGGGGAGATGGCGGAGAGACTCAAGCCGGCCAGGAGCGCCAGCCAGGGCAGGGCCCGGGGCGCTCCTGGCCAGCCGCCGCCACGCCGGCGGGGACCTGGACTAGCTGGACGGCGCATAGTAACCCTTTCTGGCCTTGGCCCTTAAGCCCTTTCTGTTCGGGAGTCTCACCTTGATGGAACGATAGCTTCCATCGCGGCTTCCGTTGGAGGATTGGTAGCTCAGCAGGTACTGGCTGCGCAGCTCTCTCTCAATGGCCTCGAAGGCCCTTTTGAATTTCTGTGGCCTGTTGGGGAAGAATGCCGTCCCACCGGTCGCGCGGGCGTACCTTTTCAGAGCCCCCGAGTTTCCGTAGGCCCTCCCGTAGAATCCGCCGACCCGATTGGAGATGGCGTAGATCACCGTATCGGCCCGCTGCGCGGACTCAATGGCCGCACCCATTTTCAGCTTGCTGGTGGTGTCTCCTCCGTCGCTGATCAGCACGATCGCCTTTCGGCCCGCTTCGTGCCGCAGCTTTTCGTCGCAGGCCAGAAAAACGGCATCGTGCAGGGAGGTGCCCCCGCCGATGGCCAGCGAGTAGACGGCCTTCTCCAGCAAGGCGATGCTGTTGGTAAAGTCCTGGATCAGAGAGACGCTCCGGTCAAAGTTGATGATCATGGCCAGATCGTTCTTTTTCAAGACCGTCCGCAGGAACACGATGGCCGCTTGCTGCTCCAGAGTCAGAATGTTCTGGACGCTGGGACTCGTGTCGATGAGGATGCCCAAGGTGAGGGGCAGGGCCACCTCTTTGGCAAAGTGGGTGATGGACTGATGCGCGCCATCTTCTTCGATCCTGAAATCCTGCCGGTTTAAATCGGTGACGAATTGACCCTGCCTGGTTTTAACGGTGCACAGGACGTTGACCAGGTTCACATCGATTCGCAGTGTGGTTTGTTCTTGCTGCGGTTTGGGCGCCGGGTCGGAAAGAGCCGGTGTCCAGAGGAAAAGCAGCCCCAGGACTATCGCCATCGCATGCGGATTGGAGCGCATTTTCATTGTTTTGCCGGTTTCAAAACGTGCCTGCATCCGAGCCTGCAATTCTCACCGGGTCGCTGTCTATATCATGAAGGACACTGTATCTATAACCATTGTATTGACCCCACATTAAAGGCTCGCGGGTACAGACGGCGCTGGGTGCGCCCTGGCTTGTCTTTTTCCCTTCAGCGCACACATGCTCGCTCGACCCTAGTGACCGCTACGCTCTTCGCTCGCGAGCACGCGCTGAAGGAAAAAATCCTGCGCCATAATCGCACCCCCCGGTGAGAATTGCAGGCTAGAATTATAGGGGAGAGCAGGTCCCGCGTAAACTTGGCGGCCGGAATGAACGGCCCCGGCTCGCCGGCGCTCCCGGGAAGCGGCTGCCCGGGGACGGGTCGCTTTCCGTGCCGCACAGCCATCCCTCGCTTTTCATTTTCCAGGAGATCGTCCATGGGAAAGCAGACTCTTCGCCGGGTAGGAATTGCGGGAGCAGGAACCATGGGACGGGGAATCGCCCAGGTCTTTGCCCAACGGGGATGGCAGGTCGTGCTGAGCGACCCGCTGGAGGCCCAGTTGTCCTCAGCCATGGATGCAATCGCCTGGGGGCTGGATCGAGAAGTCAGGAAGGGCCGGCTGAATGGCGCTGAAAAGGACAAGGTCCTTGGCAGGATTGAGCCGGCCTTGGAACTGAGCCCCATGGCTTCGGTGGAGCTGGTGGTGGAAGCCGTCAGCGAGAGCCTCCAGGTCAAGCAGGAGGTGTTTGGCCGACTGAACCAGCACTGCCGGCCCGGGGTCATCCTGGCCTCCAACACCTCTTCCATTTCCATCGCCCGTTTGGCGGCCGCGGCCGGGCGCCCTGGACAAACGGTGGGGATGCACTTCATGAACCCCGTGCCGGTGATGGAACTGGTCGAGGTTGTGCGCGGGCCGGAGACCTCCAAGGAGACGCTTGCGGTTACCCACGAGATCGTCAAGGGTCTGGGCAAGACGCCGGTAGAGGTGAACGATTCTCCGGGATTCGTTTCCAATCGCGTCCTGATGCCCATGATCAACGAAGCCGTCTTCTGTGTCCATGAGGGTGTGGGGCCGGCGGAGAGTGTGGATGCAATCATGCGGTTGGGGATGAACCACCCTCTGGGTCCGCTGGCTCTGGCCGACCTGATTGGGCTTGATGTTTGTCTGGATATCATGGAAACTCTCTACGATGCCTTCAGGGACACCAAGTATCGACCCTGTCCATTGCTTAAGAGCATGGTGACGGCTGGACACCTGGGGCGCAAGACGGGACGGGGATTCTATCGCTATGGCCGGCGAATCCAAGGGGATTCGTGAGCCCTCCCGGCCATTTCGGGACATAAATCGTTGATATAACGGAGTAAACGAATAGAAACCAAGGGGGGGAGATCCATGGGGGAAGCAAGCGTAGAGCGGAGCAAGGCCATCGATTTGGCGCTGTCTCAGATCGAGAAACAATTCGGCAAGGGATCGATCATGCGCCTGGGCAGCAGCGCGGCCTTTGCCAACATCGGTGTGATCCCGACCGGGTCTTTCTCCTTTGACGCCGCCCTGGGCGTTGGCGGCATGCCGCGAGGGCGGGTGGTTGAGATTTTCGGTCCCGAATCCAGCGGCAAGACCACGCTGGCCCTTCACGTGATTGCCGAGGCCCAGAAAACCGGCGGCATGGCTGCTTTTGTGGATGCTGAGCATGCCCTGGACGCGGCCTATTCCCGCAAGCTCGGCGTGGATGTGGACAACCTGCTGGTTTCCCAGCCGGATAACGGAGAACAGGCGCTCGAGATCGCTGAAATGCTGGTGCGCAGTGGAGGGCTGGATGTTTGTGTGGTCGATTCGGTGGCCGCCCTGGTTCCCAAGGCCGAGCTGTCCGGTGAAATGGGAGACTCCCACATGGGGCTGCAGGCCAGGCTCATGTCCCAGGCGCTGCGCAAGTTGACCGGCATTGTCTCCAAATCCAACACCTGCCTGATTTTTATCAACCAGATACGGGAGAAGATCGGAGTCATGTTCGGCAACCCCGAAACCACCACCGGAGGGAGAGCCTTGAAGTTTTATGCCTCGGTACGGGTGGATGTGCGACGGGTTGGCGCCATCCGGGATGGCGACACCGTCAAGGGCAGCCGGACCAAGGTCAAGGTGGTCAAGAACAAGGTCGCTCCTCCCTTCAGGGACGCCGAGTTCGACATTATCTACGGGCTCGGCATTTCCAAGGAAGGGGACTTGCTGGACCTGGGCGTGGACAAGGGGCTCATCGAAAAGAGCGGCGCCTGGTACTCGATCAAGGGGGAGCGCATGGGCCAGGGCCGCGACAATGCCCGCCAGTTCCTGCAGGACAACGGCGATATCCGAACGCAGCTTGAAGAGGTGCTCCGCCAGGCACTGAATATCCCCGCGGCCTCCTCGACCGGGGACGGCCAGTCCGCTGCTTCCGCTCGGACACCCTCGAGATCGACGCCGGGCCGGAGTTGACCGCCTGCCCTCCATAGGCTTTGTGCCGGGTCTTTCGGAATCCCGATCGGTGCGAGTGCTAGCGCCCGAGTGAGGATTCCCCAAGGGCTCCGGCCTTCCGCGCTTTTTCCGGGCGCAGTCCCCCTATCATTCCGCAGGGAAAGAGTTGGTCTCCAACCGAGTCTACCCTTATGCTGCGGCCCCGCCCGGTCCTGCAGGAAGCAGCAGTGAGCCCTGCAGGGAGAGTCGCCTTTTGAACTCCCCCGAAACTTCCCCACAATGGAGTCCAGAATGAATTCAGCTATTCTCCGAAACCGGGTTCCCATTGCCGCCGGGCTACTGCTCAGTTACGGATTGCTGGCCCAGCTTTTTGCCTCCCTGGGGGCAAAAGACGCCGAAGACCATTCCCGTCACCTGCTCCTCGACGACCGCGTGGTGGCGCAAAAGCAGAACGTCCGCCTGGAGATCGGAGCCGTCAGGAAGCATGAAGCCAACCCGCTGATGAAGGAAGACAAGCCCTGGGAACCCCGCTTCGACAACCTCTACCCCAACATCGTCTATGACCGGGACCGCAAGCTCTACCGCTGCTGGTACAATCCCTTCATCGCCGACCCGCTGGCCTCCCGGACCCCCCGTGACCGGCGGGACCTGGACCCGCTGGGCCCCAAGGATTCCTCGGAGGGGCAGGACAAGGTGCCCTACCGTCCCTACGACCGGGAGTTCGGCCTCTGTTATGCCACCAGCAAGGACGGGCTGAAATGGACCAAGCCCGAGTTGAACCTGGTGGAGTTCCAGGGCAGCAAGGCCAACAATCTGTTGCTGCGTGGGTCGCACGGCGCCGGCATCCTGATCGATCCGCAAGATCCGCTGCCGGAGCGGCGCTACAAGTTGTTCGAAGGAGGAATGTGGATCAAGGAGTGGCAATCGAGCCCGGGGGTGCGGTTTTCCCCGGACGGTCTGCGCTGGAGTGAGTCCTTTCCCGTCCCCGAGGTCGAAGCCCATGCCGATACCCACAACAGCACCCGTTGGGTCCCCGAGCTGAAGAAATACGTCACCATGACCCGTATTCACCGCGGCAAGCCCTTTTTCCGCCATCCCGCCGGCCAGCGAGTGGTGGGCCGAACCGAGAGTTCCGATTTTCTGCGTTGGAGCAAGGCGGTGGAAGTCCTGCGCGGCGATCCTGAAAATCAGGTCTACGCCATGCCCTTCTTTCGCTACGGAGAGGTTTATCTGGGCTTGCTCATGATTATTCGCTTGAACGAGGAGCGGGTCCATTGTGAACTGGCCTGGAGCCCGGACACCATTCGTTGGGAGCGGATCAATCCGGGAACTCCCTTCATTGCCAATGCTTCGGTGAAGGGCCAGTACGACTGGGGGTGCCTATATGCAGCGGACGCTCCCGTGGTGATGAAAGACCGAATCCGCATCTACTATGCCGGCTCCAACGGACATCATCGCTATTGGCGCGACGGTTTTCTCTGCCTGGCGACGTTGCGTCCGGACGGCTGGGCGGGTTACGCGTCCGTTGATCCCAATCGGAAGGGCGTGGTGGTCACCCGCCCACTAACCTGGCGGGGACGCTTGCACCTGACCGCGGACGCTGCCGCGGGTTCGGTTCAGGTGACGGTAATGGACGGTCAGGGAAAGGTCCTGGCGGTAGCGCGGCCCCTTGGAGGAGAGGTGACGGACGGGGAAGTCATGGCTGAGAATCCCGGCGGCATGGCTGATCTGGAGGGCCGGTCGGTGGTATTGAAGTTTGCCCTGGACCAGGCCAAACTCTACTCCTTCACCTTCAAGGATTAGCGAGGCCGTGCCTCAGACCGAGAAGCAATGAATGAAAAGGAAATTCACGAAGGCGATCCACCAAGCGACGCGAAAGGACAAAAAAGATATCCACGAAGGGCCACGAAGGACTACGAAGGGCCACTAAGGGGTTGGAGAAAGCTCAAGAGGAATCGGCCAAAGGTCGGGAAGCGAGAAGAGAATTCCACCAGGGGGGCTAAAGGATCTGTCAAGAGAGCCTTTTGCAAAATTCGTAGCGGGGCAGGTCATTTTGCCGGCAAACGTGATGTTCTGCCTTGTTCAATATCGGGTGCGACCTGGTGAGAAATGCGAGTTCACCACAAAAAGCACAAAAGTCACAAAACGAATTCTCGCACCTGCAGGGCTCTTTGTCGCTCGACAGCCAAGCCGATTTTTCTCAGACGGTGGGCCACCCCGTTTTCCTAACCCTTCTCGAGATGCCCGTTGCGAAGATATCCATGCAGGTCGAAGGCCGTCTGCCGGATCTGATCACACAAAGCCCCCATGCCTTGGTCGTTTCTCATCGTTCTGCTCTATTTGTGTTTTTGTGCCTTTTGTGGCCATTCCCGGCAAAGATCCCGCTGCCACATTTTGCAAACGCCTCAAGAGGGCAAAAGATGAATCCGCGAAGGGATTCCAAGGGGTTGGAATAGACTCGAAAGCGGTCCGTGAAGGGCCACGAAGGACCCTGAGGTTTCCCACAAACGCGCACTCGATAATCGAGCCATTCCGCTTCCTGTGCCGCAGCGTCTCGGCTTGCTGGAACCCCGAGCTGCCACCTGGGGGATTGTCATTTAAAAAATCCTGTCGCCACGCTGTATCGGGATTTAGGGGAGAGCGGCGAAGCTGCGGTTGGCGTAGGTGGGCCGAATAAGCGCTCGTTACAACCCTTCCTTATAGAGCAGCGTAGCTGCGACTTCGTGTCGCCTGCAGGGTGAGCCTGGAGAAGCCCGGGAGAGGTCACGTCTAGCAGCGAAATCCGTGTACTCTTTCCCACGGAGGCGGGAGCCCGGGGTCGTTGAATTCAAGCACCCCCGCAGCCGCGAAGCGGCGAATCAGTGGCCTCCTTCCGGGACGCACGGCCGCTCCAGAACCTCGCCAACCCAACACCCCTTTCCAAGAGCGCGCTCCCGGTGAGAAACGAAGCTTCAGCCCCAGTGCGTCAGGGCGCCGGAGCCAGCATGGAAATGGGGATGGGAGGAAAGGAGAGGATCAGGAAGAGGATGGCCAGCACACCCAGCACAACGCGCCGAGATCCCAGGGGAAGGTGTTCATCCAGCGGTGGCGGGTGGCGGAGCCGGGTGAGCAGGTAGACGAGAACCAGAAAGAGAAGCCAGGGAGGTTGGACCAAAACAGCAAAAAGGGTGAAGGCGAAAAAGACCAAGTGGTAAATCAGGACGCTTCTGCGGTGAAACAGGGCATAGATGATGTGCCCTCCATCCAGTTGACCCATGGGCAGGAGGTTGAGAGCAGTGACGAACAGTCCGGCCCATCCGGCCGTGGCAAGGGGATGAAGCTGGAGGCCGCTGCCTGGAGCGAGTGGTCCGTGCATCCATTCGATCAGGAGTGCAAAGAGAATCGAAGGGCCCAGAAGGGTTTCTCCGGCAGGCATGGAATCCAGAAGAGAGACGGTGGACCAGGCAATGCCCAGGACAGCCAAAGGCAGGGCCAGAACCAGCCCCATGGCGGGTCCCATAATGGCGATGTCAAACAGGGCCTTGCGGTGGGGGATGCGTCCTCCCATCTTGATGACGGCTCCGAAGGTCCCAAAGGGCGGCAGGGGAGAGGGAATAAAGTAGGGAAGCGAAGCCGGAACCCGGTAGTGGCGGGCCGTGAGGTAGTGGCCCATCTCGTGACAGAGCAGGATCAGAATCAGGCTGGTGGAGTAGAGAATCCCGCCCGCCAGGCCGTATTCCAGAGCGCCCACCGCCGAGGTGGTGACCAGGGTCAGAACGAAGAGAGCCGGAGGCAGCCACCAGCCTTTCCTTCTCGAAGTTTCAAGCGAGGGAGGAGACGCCTGAGGGGACGGCGGGGAGTTTGATGATGCATTCACCATGGGACGAAAGGGGAGTCGAACCTGTAACAGGGAGTCCTGAGCCTATAGCCGGGTCAACAGGTGTCTCACCCTGGTTTCAATGAGATCTCGAATCTCCCGGAACTTTTCGGGGGGCACCGATTTCGGGTCCGGAATGTCCCAGTCTTCCTTCTGCCTGGCGGCTACCGCCGGGCAGGAATCGCCGCAACCCATGGTCACCACCGCGGCGAATTCAATTCGGGGGATTTCATCCAGGGATTGGGAGCGGTGGCCGGTGAGGTCGTACCCCAACTCCGCCATGGATTGGATTGCCGCAGGATGGACTCTGCCTGAGGGTCGCGACCCGGCGCTATAGGCCTCAACCCTGCCCCGGCCGTGGATGCGGGCGAAGGACTCGGCCATCTGGCTGCGGTTGGAGTTCTCGATACACACGAAGAGAACCCGCTTCACATCCGACCCTGATGGTGGGGCACCCTTCAGCAGACTGTCTCCTTTTTTGTTGGGCCGCAGCACTCTTCGTCCTGCACACAGCGGCAGGCGCCAACCGCCACCAGGGCTCCCAGGACCGGGGCCGCCAGGTAAATCCACAGATGGCTCAACTGTCCGGTCACCAAAGCCGGGGCCAGGGAGCGTGCCGGATTCATGGAGGCTCCGGAAATCGGACCGGCAAACAGGGCCTCCAAGGCAATCACCGAACCTATGGCCACACCGGCCATGAGTCCCTTTTCCTTGGAGCCCGAAGACACACTGAGAATGACGAACATCAGGAACCAGGTGAGGATGATCTCCAGGAGGAACGACTGGGAGGAGGGTCCCGACGGCCGGGTGGCTCCCAGGGTGAGATGGTTGCCGAAGAGCAGGCGCAGGATCCCGCTGGCCAGTAGTGCTCCCAGGCATTGGCTCAGGATATAGGGCAGGACCCAGCCTCTTTTCAGGCGCCCGGCAAACCAGAAACCCAGCGTCACCGCGGGATTGATGTGTGCCCCGGACACGTTTCCGATGGCATAGATGGTGGCCAGGACCACCAGCCCGAAGGTCAGGGAGATGCCCACGTGGGAAACGACCCCACCGCTCACTTCGTTGATGGTGATCGCTCCGGTTCCGGCAAACACCAGGGCAAAGGTTCCGAAACACTCAGCCAGCAGTCTTTGCGTCATGCTTTGCCCCGCATCCCGAGCCCGCATTTCTCACCGGGGGGCGTGATCATGGCGCGCCCAGCGCAGTCTGTACCCGCATGCCCTCAAAACAGGGCCAATAAGGCACTGAAATAAATGGTTTTTCATGGAGCCTTTTGCAAAATTCCTCTGATCCGGCCTGCAGATCCAGGTATTACCGTCCAACGGGTCTTTGTTTTCAGTAAGTTAGGAGCACAATATCAGATTTGCCGGCAACACAACCTGCCCTGCTGCGAATTTTGCAAAAGGCTCATGGAGTGTCCAGCGGCCCGGTGAGATATGCGGGCTAATTCTCACCGCCTGCACTCTAACGAAAATGGATGGGTTCGGGAAGCCCCTTTGCACGGGAATCGGCGGTCCGGAAAATCGCAACGCCGCCCAACGCCCGGGAAGTGACCTATAATGGCAAAGAGCAGGCCTCCGGGGCAAAGCGGCCCCGGCGCCATGAATTGAGAGCAAGGGCAGACCGCTGCTGGAATCGCACAAAGTCGTCATCGTTGAGGACGAAGCCGACATCCGCGAGGTCATCGAGTATAACCTGAAGCGGGAGGGGTATCGAACCTCTTCGATTGCCGATGGGGAACAGGCGCTTCAGTTGATCCGCGATACCCTCCCCGATCTTGTCCTCCTGGATCTGATGCTGCCCGGACTGGATGGACTCGAAGTCTGCCAACGACTCAAGTCCGATTCGGCGACCCGGCACATCCGGATCATCATGGTGACGGCCAAGGGAGAGGAAAGGGACATTCTGATGGGACTCGACCTGGGGGCCGACGACTACCTGTCCAAACCCTTCAGCCCCAAGGAGTTGCTGGGTAGAATCCGGGCGGTGTTGCGCCGGGGCCCCCTTCAGGAGGAGCAGGTATCCGCCCAACGATTGGTGCGGGGGCCCATGCTCATCGACTCGGAGCGCCACCAGGTTCAGCTAGATCGGAGGCCGGTGGTTCTTACGGCCACCGAGTTCCGGCTGCTCCATTTCCTGGCGACCCATGCCGGCAGAGTGTTCACTCGCGACCAGCTCCTGAGCCGGATCATTGGAGAGAACGCCTCGGTGGTCGACCGCAACATCGATGTGCACGTGCGGGCCGTACGCAAAAAGCTGGGAAAGCACCGGGACCTCATTCATACGGTCCGAGGCGTCGGCTACTGCTTCCGCACCCAGGCGGAATGATTCCGATTTCCCTGTCTTTCTCATGAAACGGGCCTGCCGCCTGAGCTTGCAGGCAAGGGCGCAACCCCCCGCGCCCGCCAGCCCCCGGGCAACAATGGAATCCGGAAGTCTCATTTGATTGTATACTTTACAAAGGAGATCGCGCCCGAATGTTCCTGCAGATGAGAACTCTGATGCTGCCCGGGCTTCTGCTGGTCTGCCTCCCGAACCAGCTCCAGGCCAAGGACCGGCAACTCGAGACTGCCGTCGCCGCCCTGCAGCGGAAGTACTCCGGGATGCGGGATCTCCGAATGAACTTTGTGCAGAGTTACGGTTGGCCCGGACGCCACCCCAGGACGGAATCGGGGCAGGTCTATCTGCAGCGGCCCGGTTTGATGCGTTGGGAATATCAGGAACCTGCGGAAAAGTTGTTCCTGTCCGATGGTGAGTTCATCCACTTTTATCTTCCCGACCGGAAGCAGGTTCAAAAGAGTCGTGTCAGCCGCAGCCGGGACCGGCGCCTCCCATTTCTGTTTCTGCTCGGACGGGGAGACCTGAAGAGAGATTTTTCCAGGATCGAATGGGCTCGGGAGAAGCCTTTTTTTGCCGGCAACAAGGTCCTCGCCGCCACCCCCGGAAAGCGTGCCGGTCCCGTGGTGGAGGTCCTGATGGAGTACGATCCGGGTCGGATGCAGTTGCAGCGGGTAGCCCTGATAGAACGGGGCGGCGCCAGGAATGACTTCATCTTCACCGAGATTCGTGAGAATTCAGGCCTCGGCAAGGGCTTGTTCGAGTTTCAGGCGCCTGCGGATGTCGAGACGATCGGCCTTCCTTGAGGCGGCGGGTTCGCCCCCGGATGGAGTCGATCCCCTTGGCAGGCGTCCCCGATCGGGGAAATGCTCCTGGTTTTGGATTTCCGGCTCAGGGTTGTCCGTCCCCGGACATCGAGGTGAACCAATTTGGCCGAGTTTCTCTGTCGCCTGGCCGATGCCAGCGGAAGGGTCGTGAACGCCAGCTACAACTCCGTCTCCGAATTGGAACTGAGGCGGCGCCTGGAAGATCAGGGTTTTCTTGTCTACTCGGTGCGGGAAAAGGGCAAGAGTTTGTCCACCCTGCTCCCTCTGTCGGTCGGCCGCCGCAAGATCAAATCGCGGGAATTCGTCATATTCAACCAGCAGTTCCTGGCCTTGATCCAGGCGGGATTGCCGATCTTGAAGTCGCTGGAACTGCTGACCCAGCGGGAGAAGGACGAACAGTTTCGGACCATACTTCTGGATATTAACGAGCGGGTCAAGGGCGGCGCCCTGCTTTCCGAGGCTTTTGAAGCCCAGGGAATCTTCCCCAAGGTCTATACCGCCTCTCTGTTCGCCGGGGAGAAGAGCGGGGGACTGGAGGAGGTCCTCGGCCGTTTCATTCAATATCAGAAGACGGTCAACGCGACACGGAGCAAGATCAAGACCGCGCTGACCTATCCGTCGATATTGGCAGTGCTGCTGCTGGTCCTGGTATCCTTCTTGCTGGCCGAGGTGGTTCCCCGCTTTGCCCAGTTCTATGCGGGGATGGATGCCGCTCTCCCGGCCATGACCCTCCTGCTGGTCGACATCTCGCAGGCCATTCGGGGCCATCTCATCGCCGGCATGCTGGTCGCCGGAGCGTTGCTGGTTGTCCTGACGATGTGGGCTCGCAGTATCCAGGGGCGGTCCCACATCGACAGACTCAAGCTGCGGCTGCCTGTCATCGGAGACGTCTGGAGCAAGTTTCTCTTTGCCCAGCTCAGCCGGACGCTGTCCACCCTGCTTTCCGGGGGCACGCCTCTGGTGGGTTCCCTGGAGATTGTGGCCGATTCGACCGGCAACCGGGTGGTGACCCAGGCCCTCAACCGGGCCGTGGTCGCCGTCAGGGAGGGTCAGTCTCTCTCCAGTAGTCTGGAACCCACCGGCGTGGTGCCGGAAGTGGCCATCGAGATGATTGAAGTGGGTGAGTCCAGCGGCAACCTGAGCGAAATGCTCGGCCACGTGGCCGATTTCTACGATGAAGAAGTCAACACCCGTCTGAATCAGATCTTCACCTATATCGAACCGATTCTTCTCATGATCCTGGCCATTATCGTGGCCTTTGTTCTGATTGCCCTCTACCTTCCCATTTTCAGCCTGTCGTCGCGATTGGCGGGCTGAAGGGGTGAGACCGCATGAGTTCCCAAAAACAGTCCCTGCAGGATCCGGCGGCGGTGGACCGGCGCCCGGGCGCCAGGGAGGAAGAGGACCAGGCACGGCGTCTGGCACAGCGGTATCGTTGTGAATTCGTTGACCTGAAGAACTTTCCCATGGATCCGGAACTCTTCCGCAACATCCCGGCGGAGTGGATGTTCCGCTACAACTTCGTCCCGCTCAAGATGGTCAACGGAGCCCTGCTGGTAGCCATAGCCGATCCGAGCGAGTTGATGCTGTATGACGAGCTGGGCACGCTGTTGAGGAAAAGGCTGGTGGTGAGGGTCGCCCGGGCCTCCCAGATCGGGGACATACTCAAGAAGAGTGAATCTTCCCAGCGGGTACTGGAGGAAGCCACCGAGGGCTTGACCCTGATCAAGGAGGATGAGACCGGTGAGGAGATTTCCATTGGGAAACTGACCGATGAGGCGGAAAGCCCCATAATCCGCCTGGTCGATTCCACCATCTTCAATGCCCTGGAGCGCCGGGCCAGCGACATCCATATTCATACCGAAGACAACGACGTCAACATCAAGTACCGGATCGACGGTGTCCTCCAGCAGGCGATGGCGCCCATTGCCAAGGAGCACCACTCCACCATCATCTCCCGGATCAAGGTCATGTCGGAACTCGACATTGCGGAACGGCGCATCCCTCAGGACGGGCGTTTCCGTGTCCGTTACAAGGGCCGCCGCATCGACTTTCGAGTCTCCATCATGCCTTCGATCCATGGCGAGGATGCGGTCCTGCGCGTCCTGGACAAGGAGTCGATGAGTGAGAAGTTCAGTCAGCTCAGCCTGGATGTGGTGGGATTCAACCAGACCGGCCTGCGAAAATTTCGGCGCTACATCCGTGAGCCCTACGGGATGGTGCTGGTCACCGGTCCCACCGGAAGCGGCAAGACGACCACCTTGTATGCCGCGATTTCGGAGATCAAGTCCGAAGAAGACAAGATCATTACCATTGAAGATCCCGTCGAATACCAGCTCAAGGGGATCACGCAGATTCCGGTGAATGAGAAGAAGGGGCTGACCTTCGCCCGCGGACTGCGCTCCATTCTGCGTCACGATCCGGACAAGATCATGGTCGGTGAGATCCGGGATTCGGAGACGGCCCAGATCGCCATTCAGTCGGCTCTCACCGGCCATCTGGTGTTTACCACGGTGCATGCCAACAACGTGGTGGACGTGCTGGGTCGCTTCATGAACATGGGGGTGGAGCCCTACAACTTCGTCTCCGCCTTGAACTGCATCCTGGCGCAGCGCCTGGTGCGGGTGATTTGCGAACACTGCAAGCGGCCTTCCCAGGTTGATCCGGTCCTATTGGCGGAATCCGGCTTGGCGCCCGACGCGGTTGGCCGACATTCCTTTTACGAGGGAGCCGGATGTCTGGAATGCGGAGGCACCGGGTATCATGGTCGAACGGCCATTCACGAGTTGCTGGACCTCTCGGACCGCATCCGGGAGATGATCCTGGAGCGCCGGCCGGCATCGGAGATCAAAAGGGCGGCTCTGGAAGACGGGATGACTTCGCTCAGGGAGTGTGCTTTGCAAAAGGCTATCGCGGGCGAGACCAGTTTGAGAGAAATCAATAAAGTGACGTTCATCGAGGGCTGAGTCGGTTCAGAAGGGTGTCAGACACCAGAGAGTCTGGAAACAGTGATGGAATTGTCACGGTTAAACCGCTTGTTAGGGAAAGAATCCGGTCGGAGGTGGCTTCATTCTCCTCTGCGTCAATACTTTGAGCCACGCTTGCCTGGAATCGCCTGTGAGATCTCACGCCAGTTTTTCTCCCTGGCGCGGCTAGACCCGGGTCGTTCCCGCCGCGTTGACGGTTTTGCCTTGGGGAACATCCCCCAGGGATTGGTCAAGCCTTCTTTGACCGAGCCCAGTGTGAGATCCATCGAGGAGCTTGGGAAAATCATCAAGGCGACTCTGTTCAAAGCCGGTGTCAACACCAACAGGATTTCTCTGGCTATTCCCGATGCCTGCGCCCGAGTTGCCATTCACCCCTTTGAAGCCCTGCCCTCGAAACAGGAGGAGAAAACAGAGCTTCTCAAGTGGAAGCTCAAGAAGACGATTCCTTACGATATCGAAGATTCTCACCTGAGCTTTGTGGAGCAACCGACTGAAACCGGCAAGAACTATGTCATCACGGTCAACATTCACAAAGCAGTTCTGGCACAGTTCGAAGAGGTGTTTGAATCACTGGGAATTCACGTGGGATTCATCACGCTGACCACGTTTGCTGCCTATGAGCTCCTGGCCCGTCAACACCAGGATGAGATTCAGAAATCAGTATTGTTTGTGAGGGTTCGTTCCTCCAACATCTCCTCGTTGATCATTCAGCAAGAAGCTGTTGTCTTCTATCGCCACACCGATTTCGACTTCGAGAGTCCCATGGATCTGATGGTGAATTGGTCGGCAGACCCCTACGAAGAGATCCATCCCTGCCTGATGTACTATCAGGACAAGCTGGAGGCTGCAGGAGTGGACAAGGTCTACCTGTCGTACCCGCGGGAGTTGACTGAGGTGGAACTTTCGTCTCTAGCGGAGCGTACCCAGGCTTCGGTCTCCAACTTCGACGCCTCCAAGAATTTTCAGTGGAAACAGGCGATGCCGTCTAATCTGCTCCACCACGCCCTGTCCCCTGCATTGGGCTTGGCCTCGGGGAAATTCTGAGATGCTGAGAGTTCCGCTCAATCTGGCCTCCAGGCCCTTCTTCAACAACCGCAAGTTCTATGCGGCATCGCTGCTGCTGGGTCTGGCCTTGGTGGTCCTCTCGGCCGCCAACCTCTTTTTCTATCTGGCCCATCGGTCCCAGAGCCTTCGACTGAACCGGGAACTGGCCAATCAGACCGCCGAGGCCACGAGGCTGGAGAAAGAGCAGCAGGAAATCTGGGCGCGGCTGCAACAGCCGGAAACCGAGGATTTTCTGAATCTGGTGGACTACCTCAATCCTCTGATCGCCCAGAGGACCTTCTCCTGGACTCGATTCCTCAACCAATTGGAGAACCTGCTCCCCCACCAGGTTCAGATCGTGGCCATCACCCCTCGGATCGTGGACAGCGATGTCGTTGTGGAAGTTTTCTGCAACGCCCGGTCCGGCGCGGACTATATCCAGTTCATCTCGCGGCTTGAGGCGGCTTCCGATTTCTACGCGGTCAACCTGATGACCGAGGACGTGTCGAAGAGCCCCAACTTTTTTGGGAAGCACTACGGGCTGCAAGTGAAGTACCGGGTCCAACTGCCGCAGGACAAGGCCGGAGCCCGGGGCCCTTTGTTGGAAGACCTGTCAGGGAGCGTTCCTTAAAATGCCGGGCAGCGCCGCCAGAATTCGGAGACCCGATCCCAGGAAGCAGCGGCTGATCCTGTTGGCGTTGCTGGGGCTGTGCCTGCTGAACCTGCCCGTCTACATTCTGCTGGTGCGTCCGGTGATCCTGGCCGACCAGATTGTCACGGCTCGAGCCCGGGAGGTCCAATGGCAGCTCAGGCAGAGAAGGACCGTTCGCGACAAGCTCCATCAGATCGAAACCCGGATGCGGGAAAGCCAGTCGCAATTCCAGGAGTTCAAGCAGAGGAACCTTTTCTCCAGGGAGCGGGGAAATTCGGAACTGCTCAAGGAGCTGGAAGCGGCCTGCCGCAACGCCGGACTGGTCAAGACCCGGGGGGTCTTTCAATACGACCGAGATACTCGCTTCGGCACCCGGAAGCTCAGCGTGGTGTTGCCGATCGAGGGGAGTTACGGCAATATCCGCAGGCTCCTGAACGCTTTGGAAAACCACTCCATGTTCATCATCGTCGACTCCCTGAACCTGGAAGATACGCGGGAAGGGTCGGGGGTCATTCGCATGGACCTGCAGTTGTCCACTCTCATCGGGGCTGCTCATGAGTGACCCCAAACAGAAGAAACAACTGAAGCTGCTGGGCGCCCTGCTGGTGGTGCTGTTGCTGGTGCTCTATTGGACCTGGGGCGGAGGCTCCTCGCCGGCTTCCTCGGCCCCGGATGGGACGCCTGCCGCTTGGAGCGGCCTGGAGTCTTTCGTGCTCAAGACCGGCAAGCCGGGAGACCGACGGACCGGAAGGGAGATTCCGGCGGACCAGATCAACTCCAGCATCCATTTCGAGAAGCTGGGTCAGATGGAGACGATCCAGCCCTCGCTGGCGCGAAACATGTTCGCGTTCCATACCCCGCCCCCATCCGAGAAGCCCTCCGGGGGACCGGCCCGGGAGCGCCCGGAATCTACAGGACCTGCTGGTGGACGGGGCCGGCCCTTCGTCCCGGGCCGGACCTCCGCGACGGGCCCAAAGGCCGCGGACATCCCCTTGAAGTTTTACGGCTTCCGAAAGGACCCGCAAGGGAAGCAGCGCCAGGCCTTCTTTGCCGATGGAGACGACCTCTATCTGGCCTGGGAGGGGGATGTGGTCGCCAACCGCTATCGAATCCATCGCATTACCGACACCACGGCTGAAGTCGAAGAAGTCGCCTCCAGGACCAGGAAGCGGCTGAATCTGGAGATGCCCCCGCAATAGGCAGGTTCACGGATGGGGATTGTGCTCATGGGTTGGAAACGGCAAAGGAAGGGCGGCGAGGCGGGTTACACCCTGGCCCTGGTGATGGTGATGGCCAGCGTGCTGCTGGTGACCCTTTCGGAGGCCGTGCTCAACTGGCAGACGGCCGTCAAGCGAGAACGGGAAGAAGAGTTGATTTTCCGGGGCAAGCAGTACCAGAGAGCCCTGGTGCTCTGGTATGCCCACTGGAGCCGAACCCTGGGGACGCCTCAGGTGGCTTATCCCAGCACGGTCGAAGCCTTGCTGAATACCAACAACAAGCGTTTTCTTCGCAAGGAGTGGACCGATCCCATCACCGATGAGGAGTGGCGTTTCATCAAGGTGGGTCCCAACAACCGGCCCCTGTTGACGGTCCTGCCGGGGACCGCCGCGGCTGCTCCCGGAGGGAGTCGAAACCCTTATGGATCCGGCGGGTCGGGCCAGTCGCCTGGACCGGGCCCGCCGGCGCCTGCCGCCGCCGGGCAGACGGCTTATGGGCAGACCCTCAAGACTCAACCCCTGAATTCTCCGACGATCGGAGGCATCGCCGGAGTCGCCAGCACCAGCGAGAAGGAGTCTCTCAAGACCTATAACGGCCGCAACAAGCACAACGAGTGGGAGTTCTTCACCGACTATGCCGCTCTGGCCGCCCGGGCCCAGCGGGGGCGTCCCGGTGGCAGACCCGGTCAGTCCGGACAACCCGGTCAGTCCAGACAACCCGGACAGGCGGGTCAGGGGCGAGGCAGGCCAGGAGGACAAAACCCCCTGTTTGGCCGTCCTGGCCAATCCCGGCGGCCTCCCGGCGTCAACCCTGGCAACCGCCCCGGCCCCAACCCCGGCAACCGCCCCGGCCCCAACCCCGGCAACCGCCCCGGCGGCCCCTTTCCGCCGACACCCCGGCGATAGAACCCTGGCGAAGCTTTGTCTGAGGCCGACAAGGCAGGGAAAAACATATCCACGAAGGGGCACGAAGGGAATGTATGAACGCGCCGCCAAGACGCCGCTGCCCGTGCTGCTGATAGTCACTCACGGGGCGCGGAGCTTGCCCCCCTCCGGCTCGACTGCGGGCTCCGCCCTGGTCTCGCCGACTCCCCCTCAAGGGGGGAGTGATCTTGAGGCCTGCACAAGCCTACTTGCCCGATACCCTGGCAAGGTGTAAACCATGTTCGGCTTGCACAGGACCGTCGACGGCGCTAATGCCATCCTGGCTCGTTGGTTGCGCCATCCTCACGTACCGGCTCGATGATTTCCAGCAGGGCGTGGCCGCCACGGCGGCCTGGTAACGGACTACGCGCGTCCGGAACCGCGTTGACAACTCCTTCCAATGATCTATAATGTCGCCCTTTGTGTACTGCCGGTTACTCCTCAGTAGCTCAATTGGCAGAGCATCCGGCTGTTAACCGGAGGGTTGTAGGTTCGAGTCCTACCTGAGGAGCCAACTTTCCTGTCGAGCACTTCTGCAGCCATGCAGTAAACGCGAGACCCCGGAGGGCAATCCCTTCGGGGTTTTTTCGTATCTAGCTGCTTTGCTGGGAGTTGCGTTCCCTCCGACATGCTTTCCCATGCTCTGGTTCGCGATTTTGAGGCGGCACCCCGCGTGCAACCACGGCGGTTGCGGGCACCGACCCTGTGATTTCGTCTCCGGTTCTCCATTTTTCGCCCCGGCTTGTTTAAAAGCCCGGTTCGTCTCGGGCGCCCGCATTTCGGCGATTCCTAACCGGTGCCGGTAGGCTTCCACCGGAAGCCGGAACACCGGGGTCCGGCGGCTCACCAGACAACGGCCGTGGACGTGAGAAGGGAGCCCGTTGTCAGTGCCGGCGACATCGCCCTCGTGCGGTGTTGACCGGACTCCAGCCCCTCCGGATGGCAGCTGGGGTTCTCTGGTATCCACGATGTTTCCCGGTCCACAGCGTGCGGTGAAGGAGGACCGGATGCCAACCAACCTGCCGCCTCCCGACACTCTCGAAGACGCGGTCGCGAAGATCGCCTCGATCCTGGCGCAAGGATGCCTACCCCACCAGAAGAAGCGCGGCGTCTCTCTCGACTCCGAGTACAAGATCGAGAGTAATCACGCTGTCACGGGATGGCATCCGTTCTCGTGAAAGCAAGCGACTCGGTCGAAGAACAGAAGCAGCGACTTAACCCAGTCACTTTCTTCGAACGCCCAATATGGCGCAGGGTAGTAGTAGGCGACATCTGGCTTGGTCGTCGCTTCCTCGTCGGCCCGCTTGCTTCGTGGTTCTTCCGTAATGTCCATTAGTTGCCACTCCCGTTTGGCATTCTTGATTTTCGCGCGATTCTTGTCAGCCAAGTGTAGGAGCCTGTGCTTCGAGTGTTCCTGGAAGTTGCCGGACAACCGGCGCGACATCTCGGATTGGGACAGCCCGAGAAGTTTCGCCGGCGCGGCTTTAGTGTCTCACCGGCGTCGAGATTCGGGACTTACACTATGCTTCGACGCTGAGTCGTCCCGGCCGCTCCGAACGGGGCTCGCGGATGACGATATCCACATCGCGCCCCAGCGCCGTCAGAAGGCGCAGGAGCCGCTCCATGGAGTACTGCCTGAAGTTCCCTCGCAGCAGGCGCGACACATCGGGTTGAGACAGCCCGAGTAGCTTCGCGGCCTCTACCTGCTTGAGGCCGCGTCTGCGAATGATCTTGTCGATTCGCGTGACGAGCTCGGCTTTGAGCAGGTGTGCGTCGGCATCCGGGATTCCCAAGTCAACGAATACGTTTTCACTGCCCCTTTCGATCTTCACGTTGTCAGTCTTCATCGATCAACCCTCCGCCATAGTTCTCTCGGTAGTGTTTCTCCGCCGCTCGGAGCCTCCGCCTGATCAGGTCGATTTCCGGCTTCGGGGTTGCGATACCCCGCTTGGCCTTCTTCTGGAAGGCATGCAGCACGTAGACGGCGGCTCTGAATCGGACCGTGTAAACCGCCCGAAACGTATCGCCGTCGTGGCGCGAGACCACCTCCAGGACGTTGCTACCCAAGCCCCTGAGCGGCTTGACGCCTCGGTGTCTCAGTCCGACCTGGGCCTGATAGAGCGCATAGCCGACCACGTCCTGTACGGTCTCCGGAAAGCGCTTGAGATCCGCCTTGGTGGAACCGATCCATTCGACAGGTTTGAGCGCGCCACCGACCATATCTCACTATAGTGGTTTCACCATATACGCACAAGCCGTTTTTGATCCGCCGACCTGACATGGCAGTGTCTGTCGCCGATGTGCAGGACGCACCAAGCCCGCCGCTGGACATGACCTCCAGACCGGACGACCGGTTCCATACCGTAGTGGCCGGCAACCGCGTGGACCTGCTCGCCGCCCGCTACCTCGGACAGGCTGAGCTGTGGTGGGTCCTCTCGACTACTCTGATGCTTTTCCAGAGAGTTGCGTCCCGCCCGACATTCTCCCCGATTCTCAGGTTCGTGGTTTCGGCGCGGCACCCAGCGTGCAACCACGAGGTTGCGGGAGCGGACCCTGCGATTTGGCCTCCAGTTGCCGAACGGCGAAGTCCTCTCTTGACTGCAGAGCGGTTTATGGACTAAATCTGGACTGGAAAGGAAATGCCCATGAAGCTGTCCAGCCAGATCAAGCCGATCAGCTACCTCAAGGCCCACGCCTCGGAGATTGTGCGTGCGCTCGGCGACCGGCGAGAACCGCTGGTCATCACTCAGAAGGAAATAGGGGACGTTGTTGAATAACTGGAATTACTGGGACTGGCGGTTCTGTAAACGATTGGCGATGGCGGAACTGGAGACACCTTTCTGGCGGAGGGCCGAAGTCTGAGCCCAGTTCGGACTCGTGAGAGTAAAGTTGTTCCGGTAATTCAACAACGTCCCCTACTTTCTACCAGCGCACCATCGGGACAGCACCACCCGGGAGCGCGGGCGTCCCGCCCGCATCCTCTCCCTTGGGTTATCGCTCAGTTTCCCTGCGATGTGGCACCCGGCAACACTGCCAGCAGGAACCGCATGAGCCCGGCCGAAGCAAAGCCCTGGCGCCGTTGCCGTTGGATCCGGGTCGAGGAGATGGGTGAGGCTATGCCAAGATTTGTGCGGGCGGGACGCCCGCGCTCCCGGGTGGGTTCTCCCCTGACGTGGTGACACCAATGTCACAATATTGCAGAAGCATTCGGGCGCCGCTCGTCATTGAAGGAGCTCCATCCCTATTCGTGCCTATTCGTGTTCATTCGTGGTTCGTCTTCATTTCCAAAACGAAAGCGGCCGGCTGTTTCTCCTCTGAATGATCCGTCCCGTCGTCGGGGACGGGGTCCCGGCTAACCACGAACTGCGTCGTTGGGGGATTCGGATTCCACGAATAGGGCTTGCCCAGGTTGGCGACGGTGCCAAAATCAATGTAATATTGGGTTTTTGAAAGGAGAGACGAAATGACTTCCAACCAATATTGGTGGCCAGATCAACTGAACCTGAAGGTTCTCCGCCAGAATTCTCCCCTGTCCGATCCGATGGACAAGGATTTCAACTACGCTGAGGCGCTTAATACCCTCGACGTCGATGCGCTGAAAAAGGACATCGAAGAGGTGATGACGACCTCGCAGGACTGGTGGCCAGCCGACTACGGCCACTATGGGCCGCTCTTCATCCGCATGACGTGGCACGCCGCCGGCACGTACCGCATCAGCGACGGCCGCGGCGGTGGAGGCTCCGGCCACCAACGCTTTGCGCCCCTCAACAGTTGGCCCGACAACGCCAGCCTGGACAAGGCGCGCCGCTTGCTCTGGCCGATCAAGCAGAAGTACGGCCGGAAGCTCTCGTGGGCCGACCTGCTCATCTTTGCCGGCAACTGCGCGCTGGAGTCGATGGGGTTCAAGACCTTTGGTTTCGCCTTCGGACGCCCGGACGTCTGGGAGGCTGACGAGACGGACTGGGGCTCCGAGACGACGTGGCTCGACGATCAACGCCACGACGCCGACGGCGTGCTTCAGGGACCTCTCGGTGCCGACCACATGGGCCTGATTTACGTGAACCCGGAAGGGCCGAACGGCAACCCGGACCCGCTCGCTGCAGCCAAGTACATTCGCCAGACGTTCAAACGCATGGCGATGAATGACGAGGAGACGGTTGCGCTTATTGCCGGCGGCCACACGTTCGGCAAAACACATGGTGCTGCCGCTGAGGATAATGTCGGTCCCGAACCTGAGGGGGCTAGCATGGAGGAGCAAGGATTTGGCTGGAAGAACAGCTACGGCAGCGGCAAAGGCAGCGATACGGTCACCAGCGGCTTGGAAGGCGCCTGGACCAATAACCCGGTGAAGTGGGACAACAACTTCATGGAAAACCTGCACGCCCACGAGTGGGAGCTGACGAAGAGTCCGGCTGGCAAATGTCAATATGCTCCCAAGAATGCCGACGAAGTAGCCACCGTGCCGGACGCGCACGATCCGTCGAAGAAGCACGCTCCCATGATGCTCACCACGGATCTTTCACTGAGGATGGACCCGGACTACGCGCCGATTGCGAAGCGCTTCCTTGAGAGCCCAGCGGATCTTGAAGACGCCTTTGCCAAGGCGTGGTTCAAGCTGCTCCACCGCGACATGGGGCCCCTTAGTCGGTATATCGGGTCCCTGGTTCCCACAGAGCCGCAGTTGTGGCAAGACCCTGTCCCCGAGGTCGATCACGCATTGGTCGGGGAGCAGGATGTCGCCGACCTCAAAGCGAAGGTCCTCGCCTCGGGATTGTCCGTTGCCCAACTGGTCTCGACCGCCTGGGCGTCGGCGGCATCGTTCCGCGGTACCGACAAACGCGGCGGAGCGAACGGGGCGCGCATCCGCCTCGCGCCGCAAAAGGACTGGGAAGTAAACAACCCGGCCGAGCTCAACGAGGTGCTGCAGACGCTGGAGCAGATTCAGACGGATTTCAACAGCTCGCAGACTGGTGGGAAGAGGGTCTCCTTAGCTGACCTGATCGTCCTGGCCGGGTGCGCAGGCGTCGAGCAGGCTGTCAAGAACGCTGGTCATGACGTGCAGGTCCCCTTTACACCGGGGCGCACGGACGCCTCACAAGAATGGACCGACGTGGAGTCGTTTGCCGTGCTCGAACCCACCGCAGACGGTTTCCGCAACTACCTCCAGGCAGGGCAGGAAGGTAGAGCGGAGGACCTGCTGGTAGAGCGGGCATGCATGCTAGCGCTAACCGCTCCCGAGATGACGGTGCTCGTTGGCGGCATGCGCGTCTTGAATGCGAACACTGGGCAGTCTGAACACGGCGTTTTCACCAATCGGCCGGGGACGTTGACCAACGACTTCTTTGTGAATCTGCTCGACATGCACACCGAGTGGCAGGCGTCCTCCACATCTCAGCACCTGTTCGAGGGACGCGATCGTCAGACCAGTGATCTCAAGTGGACCGGCACCAGGGTGGACTTGGTCTTCGGTTCGAACTCCGAACTCCGGGCCATCGCGGAAGTCTACGGATGCGACGACACGCACCAGGAGTTTGTGCGCGACTTCGTGGCCGCGTGGAACAAGGTGATGAATCTTGATCGCTTCGACCTGGCCTAATTTCAGCTTTCAACCCAGGCGGTTCGACAGTTAACGCGAGACCCCGGAGGGCGATCCCTTCGGGGTTTTGTCGTATCTGGCGCATTTCCAAGAAGTTGCGCCCCATCCGACCTGATTCCCGATTCTCCGGTTCGCGATTTCTACGCCGCACCCCGCCTGCAACCACGGCGGTTGCAGGCACGGGCCCTGTAATTTCGCCTTCGGTCTGCACTGGCCATTGCCGACCGGCGAAGTCTTTTTTTGACTGCGGACCGGTTTATGGACTAAATCTGGACTGGAAAGGAGGTGACCATGAAGCTGTCCGCCCAGATCAAGCCGATCAGCTACCTCAAGGCCCACGCCTCGGAGATCGTGCGCACGCTCGGCGACCGGGGGGAACCGCTGATCATCACTCAGAATGGCGAAGCCAAGGTGGTGCTGCAGGACATCGACAGCTTCGAGACGACTCAGGAGACGATGGCGCTGCTCAAGATTCTGGCGCTGGGCAACCGGCAGATCGAGGCCGGCCAGGTTGAACCCGCAGCGGACGTGATCGCGCGGCTCCGGGAGCGGAAACGGGATCGCTGATGTCCTTTCACGTTCAGTTGGCCGATGACGCGGCCCGCGACCTGGAAGAGATCTGCAACTATATCGACCGACACGATTCTCCGGCCCGAGGGGATTACGTGCTGGAACGGATCGAAAGAGCGTTCCAGGGCCTGTCCAAGCATCCGCAGCGTGGGAATCATCCGAGGGAACTGCTGGACATCGGGATTCGAGAGTACCGGGAGGTTTCTTTCAAGTCCTACCGCATCATCTACCGGGTGGTCGAGGATACCGTTTACGTGCTCGTCATCGCCGATGGGCGGTGTGACATGCAGACGCTGCTACAGCGACGCCTCCTGCAGGCATAGGCCTCTCAGCCGGCACGCCGAACTCGATACAGGTTTCATCGCTGACGTCGATCCGGTAGCGCTCAAGAAAGCCAGCCGTTCGGTTTGTGGCCTGTTTTCAATCGGTTACACGGCTCCGTCCCTTTTCGCAACTTTTTAATTGGAGCTTTCGAGACCATGTCCAAATCAAGTCTGGTCCTATCCAAAGTCGTCACCTTCCTCGCCGGTGCGGGGGCAGGCGCCTGTTTCGCCATCCTCATCTACGGTGCGGTCCAGGGCCAAGATACCCCGTCCTGGCTTCTTCCCGCCGGAATCGTGCTCGCGGTGGTCGGAGCGGCCCTGCAAAAACGGTTACACAAGATCCGAGGAGACACCAGCACCTGAGGGCCTCGGATCGCCGCCCTGGTCCGTCCGATCAGCCACTGTGTTCCATCTTTCGGGTGGACCGCCGGGTGCAATCATGGGGGCGCCACGGCTACCCCAAGTTCGGCATTTACTGAACGGCTCCGGCAGGTATCCGGCGTAGGCCGGGCCACAGGTATCCGGCCCATCACGGGAAAGCGGGCGTGGCTGTGAAAGCGGAGCCCGTTGCGGTTACCGTACGATCTCAATCACGGCTTCACCGGTCACATACGACTCCTTTGCGCCTGACGTCAGAATATATGATATATTTCTGACAGAAACAGGAAGGTGCAATCATGCCCAGTGTGTCCCGCAGTATCGAACAATTTGCAGCCACGCTGCCTGAGGGCGCGCCGCTGTGCCCGAGCGCCTTATTGCATCTCGGCACCCGTGCGGCGGTTGATCAGGCCTTGTCGCGTCTGGCCCGCCACGGTCAGCTTCTGCGGGTCTGCCAGGGCGTCTATATGCGGCCAATCGAGACGCGCTTTGGCGTGAGGCCTCCCGCGGTCGAGAAAGTGATCGCATCGCTCTCGGCGCTGTGGGGAGAGGTCATTGTTCCCTGCGGCGGCGCGGCGGCAAACGTCCTCGGCCTCACCACCCAGGTACCGGTGCGGCCGGTCTACCTGACCTCCGGGCCCGACCGTCGGCTGCGACTCGGCGCCCAGACAGTGTATTTGCGTCATGCGCCGCGCTGGCAACTGGTTGCACCGCATCGGCCTGCCGGCGACATCGTTCGCGCCCTGGCCTGGCTGGGTTCCCGAGAGGTCGAAGACGGACTAAGGCGCATGCCGCGGATTGGGGCAGCAGATCTTCAGGAACTCTCCGAAGCCCGTGCCGTCCTGCCGGCATGGCTTGCGGAACCCATTAGTGGGCTGGTCACGCATGGCTGAGGTTTTGTTCCAATCCCTGTCGGACAACGACAAACGCGACGCCCTGGGAGTCGCCGCCAGCCTAAGCGGCCATCGACCACATTTGCTGGAAAAGGACATCTGGGTGGTTCAGATGCTGAGCGTTTTGTATTCGGCGCCCTTCGGCCGGCACCTGGTGTTCAAGGGAGGCACGTCACTGTCGAAAGCCTATCGAGTGATCCGGCGTTTTTCCGAGGGCATTGACATCACCTACAATATTCGAGCCTTGGTGCCCGACTTCGCGGGTGACAGTGAAGATCCGCTGCCGGCCACACGCAGCCAGGAACAACACTGGACGCGGGCGATCCAGACCCGCTTGGGGGCATGGACTCGGGAGCGTGCTCTGCCTGTGATTGAAGCGGGTCTGACCCGAACCGGTTTCGCTGCCGCGGCGCGCGCGGAAGCTGGGCGGGTTTACATCGGTTACCTACCCGTGTTTGAAGACTACGGCTTCGTCAGACCGGAAGTGACGGTGGAGTTCGGTGCGCGCTCGACGGGTGAGCCGTATCACGAGCGCAGGGTTGAATGTGACGCGGCTCCCTACCTGACGGACCTGGCGTTTCCGACCGCGTCCCCATCCGTCATGTTGGCCGAGCGCACCTTCTGGGAAAAGGCCACGGCTGCGCACGTATTCTGTCGGCAGAAGCGTCGGCGCGGCGCGAGGCTCTCAAGGCACTGGCACGACCTGGTTCGATTGGACGATGCCGGATATGCCAACGCCGCACTGACCGACCGTGCCCTGGCGCTATCGGTCGCTCGGCACAAGTCGGCGTTCTTTGCTGAGAAGGACGCCGCGGGACATTGGATCGACTATGAAGCAGCGGTTAGGAGCGCGTTGCAGCTGGTTCCGACTGGAGACGCTTACCAGGCGCTTGCCGACGACTACCACAGAATGTTAAGCGACGGCATGCTCCTCAACGACGAAGAGACATTCGAAGATGTGGCCGCGCGCTGTGCTGACATCGAGGCGAGAGCCAATGGTTAGCCCGCCTCTCTCACCGAGAGGCTGGCGAATGACAAGACAAGCGGTAGGGACATGAGCTCAGGCGCGATTGATGTGCTGGTGGTCGGCGGCGGCCCGGCAGGCATGGCCGCGGGAATCTCGTTCGGCCGGGCGGGCTTGCGAACCCTGGTCTGCGAGCGCGGCTGGCTGCCGGCCGACAAGCCCTGCGGGGAGGGCGTGATGCCGACGGGCCTCGCCTACCTGGAGCGCCTTGGCGTATCGGCCTATCTGGACCATGATCACACCCGGCCCTTTAGCGGCATCCACTATCTGTCAACCTCCGGGGTGGGCGCATCCGCCCGGTTTGCCGAAGGGCCGGGACAGGGTATTCGCCGCACCGAGCTCTCGCGTGCCTTCTGTGAACGAGCCCAAAAAATCGACGCTCTTGAGGTGCGTCCCCGGACGCCTGTGACCCTGGGGTCGCGTGGGCCCAATGGTACCGAAGCCTGGCTGGGCGAGCGGAAAGTGACGGCGCGATTGATCGTAGGCGCGGACGGCATCCGATCCGAGGTCCGGCGCTGGGCCGGACTTCAGGGCGTGTCGCCTCGAAGGCGGCGGTTTGCCGTCCAGCGGCATTTCCGCTGTAAACCCTGGTCGGAATACGTCGAGGTGCACTGGGCGGGGGGCGCTGAAGCTTATGTGACGCCGTGCGGGCGGGAGGAAGTGGGCGTGGCCGTGCTGTGGGCGGCGGAGGAAAAGAAGACAGGCGGCGGACAACGCTTGATGGAGTCGATGCTTTCGCGTTTCCCTCGGTTGAGCGCATCACTCGGGGGCGCCGAGCCTTCTGCCGGCGCGCGGGCAATCGGGCCGATGCACCAGGTCGCACAGTCGCCGGTTTCCGATGGAGTCGGGTTGGTGGGCGATGCCTCCGGATACCTGGACGCAATCACCGGGGAGGGCATCAGCCTGGCTTTCGCACAGGTCCAGGCACTTTACGACTCGATCGGGCCCTGGATGCTCTCCCACGATGGCGTACCTACGGCTCAGGAACTTCAAGGCTACTCGCGACGCATCTCCGGAATGGTTCGCCAACACCAACTGATCACCCGTCTGGTTCTTTTCCTCAGCCGGAACCCGAGGTTGGCCGAGCGGGCGATCAAGGGTCTTGGCAGGCAGCCGGAGTTGTTCCGCTGGCTGCTTTCGGCGAATATGGGTGCCGTGTCAGTGGCGTCGCTTCCCAAGCTGGGGATGATGCGGCTTGCGACGGCGCTGGTCCGTGGTTGACTCGAACTGCAAGGGCGGCCTTGGCAGGCTGTTTATTTTCCTTAGCCCATCCTGGCTAATCCGGAGGAATCGCCATCTCAAGCGAGGTCGCCGCCTGGCCTTTGGGCAGGTCCTGCTGCCTTGCGTCCTGGATCTACAGCAAGGACACACCCTTAAGACGTGCGGCCTTCTGATCGAAAGTGTACAGGGGGAGGGCTCCGGATCGTTCGGCCGCAGCCAGGATCATCCGGTCGGAAAACCCCGCGCGGGCGGCCCGATAGTCGAACGCCGCACGGGCCACGTCCTCGGCGGCCTCGATGACGAGATCCTCGGTCGCCACCAGTTCTTCCAATAGGGTCGCAATTCGGTCACGGGGAAAACCGTAGGCCCGTTCCAACACCCAGACGAGCTCGACGACAACCTCGCGGCAGACATACGCAGGGCGTTCCGCCGTGAGTGACTCCAACAGCGCGCGGGCGGACTCGGCTTGCTGCACGTCGTCGCGTACCAGAAAGCGGACGAGAACGTTGGTATCGAGTGCAATCATTGCTGCACTGCCCCGTCGGCCACAGCCTGTTCCATTTCCTGCACAGTGATGGCCGGGCCATCATGCTTCAGCGCGCCGAACAGGCGACTGACAGGGCGCACGGGCAGAATACGCACCTCGCCGCCGGCAATGAGGTAACGCACTCGGTCCCCAGACTGCAGGCCAAGCGTCTCCCGTACGGGCTTGGGGAGGGTCGTCTGTCCCTTCTTGGTAATCGACGATTCAATCATGGCAAATCCTCCATTTGCCTTGTAATATACATAATTGCCTTACTTAGGGCAATGAAGTAAGCAAACTCTTTTGGGTGATGCGCCGATCTTCATCTTCCGGGAAAAGGGCGCGCCGGCGAATCGGTTCGAGTCGGCGGCGCAGGCCGGAGGGCGGATGAGAGCATCGGGGCAGGGATCTCCATGAGGATGAAAGAGAAGCCGACAGGACGCAACGAGTCTTCCAGAGAGAAGCCAATGCCCCTGTTGAGGCTCTTCGCCTACGGCACGCTCAAGCGCGGATGTTGGAATCATCACGCCTTTTGCCGCGGGTTTGTGGAGATCCGGGAGGCTTCCGTTCGGGGCCGCCTCTACCAGGGCCCCGGGTATCCCATTCTGGAGGTGCCCGAAGATGACATCCTCGCCCAAGGGACCACCCATCCCCTGGCCGACGCGGCCACCCAGGCGCGACTGTCCGATCAGGTGCAGCCCGAGCACCGGCAGTTCTCGGAAGGCGCCACAGGGGATGCCTGGGGCGCCGTCTACGGGGAACTGCTCACCCTTGACGATCCCCAGACCCGCCTTCCCCCCATTGACCGCTTGGAAGGGTTCCATCCGTCTGGCCGCAGCCTCTATCGGCGCGTCCTAGTTCGTGCAACCGTGGACGGCGCCCGCCAGCTTGCCTGGGTCTACACGGTCGAGAACCTCGGCATCGGGCGGCGCCGGATCGAGTCAGGCCGCTGGCCGGAGTAGCGTGCCGCAAGCCCTCCATCAACTCGAAACGTCCTTCCTGGAACGCCTTGTTCCGATCACCAGGATCGTTCTACATTGATCACAGATGCCTGTTTTCATATACTTTCATCGTCATTCATTGTCTTTCGTGACCGGAGGTTGATCCAAGATGGCTGCTGGAGAAGGCTGGGTTGGAATCGCGGAGGTTGCCGACCATTTACAAGTGGCGAAGGAATCCATTTACCGATGGGTTGATACAAAGGGCTTTCCGGCTCGGCGAGTGGGGCGGCTGCTGCGTTTCAGGCTCTCCGAAGTGGACGAGTGGGTGAAGACCGGCGGCGATGAGACCGGCTCAACGCGCAGCAGGATCAGGAAGCACACCCAAGAACGTGGTCAAAAACAGGGAGGTCCCCGTTGACCGCTGAAGCACCCATCCACGAAGGACAAATCCTGACCGGCCCGCTGTTCAGCGAACCCATGCAGGTGGAGACCGTTCGTCCAAACGGGCCCGGAGTCTGGGTTGCGGGCCTCATCGGTCAGCGTTCCGAGCGGTTCCGTCGGGTCACTTTAACTTCGGATGACTTTTCCAATCTGAACATTGTCGATTCCGTCCTTTCCTACGATGGCGACGGGCGGCTCTTGCGGACGGCCCTGCAAGCCTACTCGCTGGGTATCGCCTACGAGTTCGATCCCTACTTCGGCCTTTCCATCTCGCGGGTGGACCCGTTGCCGCACCAGCTTGAGGCCGTCTATGAGCATCTCCTCAAGCTCCCCAGCGTACGCTTCCTGCTCGCCGACGACGCCGGCGCGGGAAAAACGATCATGGCAGGCCTGCTGGTCCGCGAACTCAAGCTGCGGGGCCTTATCGAGCATGTTCTGGTGGTTTGCCCTGCCAACCTTTCCTTTCAGTGGCAACGCGAACTAAAGGAGAAGTTCGACGAGAAGTTCCTGGTGATGAAGAGCAGCGATATCCGCGAGCAGTTCGGCGTCAACCAGTGGATGGAACAGAAACAGATCATCACCTCGCTCGACCTCGCCAAGCGGACTGAGATCCTGCCCGGACTGCGGCAGGTGCACTGGGACCTGGTCATCGTTGACGAAGCGCACCGCATGTCGGCACGAGACGAGACCCACAAGAGCCAGCGCTACAAACTCGGAGAATTGCTGCGCGACAGCGCCGATCACCTGCTTCTGCTGACCGCCACACCCCACAAGGGCGACCCGAAGAATTTCACGCTTTTTCTGCAGTTGCTCGACCGGGACGCCTACGCCGACGTGAGATCGATCCGGGAAGCCATGGAACGAAGGCGGGCGCCTTTCTACCTGCGTCGCACCAAGGAGGCTATGGTCTATTTTCCTGAGCGTGAGCCGGATGGAACCTGGACCGCGAAACCGGTCTTCACCAACCGCATTCCGCGCACCGTCGGCTTCGCCATTGATGGTCCCGAGTTCGAGCTCTACCAGAAGATCACGAGGTTCGTGAAACGACAGAGCGCCCGTGCCGCAGCAGAAGGCGATAACCCTCGGGCGCGGGCGGTCGGGTTCCTGATGTCTCTGTACCAGAGACGTCTCGCCTCCAGTACTTATGCCATGCGCAGGTCGCTTGAGAATCGCGCCAGGCGATTGGAGGAGGGGCTCAAGCGAGCCCAGGAACTGGTGAATACCGCGCCGCCCGACATCCCGGATCTTGAGGAACTGGAGGAGCTCGAGGATGCCGAGCGTGAACGCTTGGAGAGGCTGCTGGAGGCCATCACGCTGGCCGGCAATGCCGAGCAGGTCCGTGAAGAAGTGGCGGAACTGTTGGAATTAGCCCAGGAATCCAGGGCGGTCGAGGACACCGGTAGCGAGGCGAAACTCGAACGCCTTCGGGAAATCATGCGGAACGAGGGGTTCTTCGACCGGCCCAACCAGCGCCTGTTGCTCTTCACCGAGTTCAAGGACACCCTGGACTACCTGATGGATCGGGTGAAGGCCTGGGGCTTCAACGCCGGTTGCATCCATGGCGGCATGAAGTCCGGTTCGCGCGACGAACCGGGAAGCCGGCTCTACACCGAACAGCAGTTCCGGGAAGGCGCCATCCAGGTTCTGGTGGCGACGGAGGCGGCCGGTGAAGGGATCAACCTGCAGTGCTGCCACATCCTTTTCAACTACGACATTCCCTGGAACCCGAACCGCCTCGAACAGCGCATGGGCCGCATCCATCGCTATGGACAGCGCCACGACTGCCTGATCTTCAACTTCGTCGCCACCAACACTATCGAGGGACGGGTTCTCCAGCGCCTCCTGGACAAGCTTCAGGAGATCCGCGATGCCCTCGATGATGACGCGGTGTTTAACGTGGTGGGGGAGGTCCTGCCGTCCGCCCACGTGGAGCGAGTGCTGCGGGACTACTACGCGGGCAAGCTGGGCGACGCCGACCTCGAAGACCGCCTGTTAAAAGACGTAGACGAAAGCCATTTCCGAGCGATTTGTCAGACGGCGCTGGAAGGGCTGGCCGCCAAGAAGCTCAACCTCGACATGCTCATCGAGCGCCGGGCTCGGGCCCAGGAGCGGCGCGTCGTCCCCGAAACCATTGCCAGGTTCCTCAAGGAATCCGCCCAGGATGCTTCCTTGTCCCTGAAGCCGGTGAGCCATTTGCCTCATGCGTTTCAGCCGGGTCGGACGCCGTCCATCCTGAAAAAATACGAACGCGAGGCGGACTGGAACCTCGCGGAGTTGGTCACCCGCTATCCGCGCCTGTCCACGGACCGCGAGACGGCCGAGAAGCACAACCTCGAGTGGGTGACACCTGGGCATCCGCTCTTCGAGGCGCTCCGCCGGCACGGCCTTGCCGCAGGTCAGGGCGCTTTCGCCAGGGGCGCCTGTTTCCATTCCGTGGCGCACGAGGCGCCGGCCCGTCTGGACTTCTACCGGGCGCGGGTCGTGGACGGACTCGGTCAGGTCATCCACGAACGTCTGTTCACCGTGGAACTCGGCAACGACGGCGCGCCCCGGCGGCGGGAGCCGGATGTCCTTGGCGACCTGAGTCCGGCCTCCGCCCCGGCCAACCTACCGTCCGTAGCCACTTTCCCCGAGGCGACTGCCTGGCTCAACGAAAATGCCCTGACGCCATTCCTCGACGAGGTGCGTGCGGAGCGTTTGGCCGAGGTCGAGCGGGTCGGAGAACACGTCGAGCTTTCTCTGACCGAAGTGCTTCAGCGGATCGACGAGGAGATTGGTCGGGCCGCCGACGAAGCGGCCAATGGGGTCACCGGAGCGGAGGGACGCCTCGCACAAGCGGAAAATCGCCACGCAGAGGTGCTGGCACGGCGCGAGCGCCGGCGGGATGAACTCAAGAGGCAACGGGCGGTCACGTTGCAGGGAGTCGAGCGACTGGCCAGTGTGCTCATCCTGCCCCACCCAGAGCGCGGTGCCCTCGACGTCCGGCGCCTGCGCCCGCATCCCGAGACCGAGATGACGGCCATGCGGGTTGTCATGGAGCACGAAGCCGCTCTAGGGCGTCAGGTCCGTGATGTCCACAAGAAGAACCTCGGCTACGACGTGACCAGCCTCGATCTGCAGTCCGGCGAGCTGCGCTTGATTGAGGTCAAGGGCCTGGCCGCCGCCACCGGCAGCATCCTGCTCACGCCGAACGAGCGGCGCGTCGCCGAGGATCGTCCCGACTGCTACTGGCTGTACGTGGTGACCAACTGCGCGAGCACTCCCGCGCTCCAAGAGCCGATTCGGGACCCGGCGCGCTTCCCGTGGCATGAGGTCGCCAAGGTCGCCCACTACTATCTGAGCGTGGATGCACTGACGCAGCCGATGCAGGTGCGGGAAGATGCTGCTCCCTATGGTGGGAAGGACGCGCCATAACGAGTCCGGCCGCGAGATCCGCCGCGCTCGAGGAGCCGTATCAATAGGTCTTCGACGATATGGCCGGGTTCATCAACACGGCCGGCCGCTCCGTGGCCGGCTCCGTAAACGCCGTCACGACCACCGCCTACTGGCTGATCTGGCCGCATATCGTCGAGTTCGAGCAGTCGGGCGAGCAGCGGGCCGAATACCGGGCAACCCTCATTGAACGGCTGGCGGCCGGTTTGACCAAACGATTCGGTGGAGGATTCTCTCGCGGGAACATCTGGCAGATGAGTCTGTTCTACAAGACGTATCCGACCGACCGAATTTTTCAGACGCTGTTTGGAGAATTGCCGGAATCGTGCTGGCGCACCAAACTTGGGTTCGTTTTCGAAGGCGAATATCGACTGGTCGAATGACTTGACCACAGGAGCCGTACCCATGGAAGCGAAAGTCAAACATCTCGAACTTATTCAGGGAGTGATCAACCGCTTGGCCACCGACTCGTTCCGCATGAAGGGATGGGCTGTGGTCCTGGTTTCGGCGCTTCTCGTCGTGCTGGCGAGGGAAGGGCGCGTTGACTTCGCCTACATTGGCTTTGTGCCAACGCTGGTCTTCTGGGGCCTTGATGGCTATTTCCTCCGCCAGGAAAGGCTATTCCGGGACCTTTACGACCGGGTCCGAGTCCTGGACAAATCCGAAATCGACTACTCCATGGATACCAGCGCGTTTAGGCGAACATGGCTGGATGCAACATTGTCGAAAACACTCCTACCCTTCTACATCGCGTTGGCCCTCTCCGTTGGCCTAGCAATAACCATCAGCTAAAAGCAAGGGAGTAATCAGGGAGTAATCTATGAAGCGCAGAGTCTTTTACAGTTTCCATTACGATCCAGATAACTGGCGGGCTGCCCAAGTCCGAAATATCGGCAGTATCGAAGGTAGTATGCCAGCCTCCGACAATGACTGGGAAACGGTGAGGAGAGGCGGCGATAGAGCAATCAAACATTGGATCGCGGGCCAGATGCGGTTCCGCACTTGCACGGTCGTATTGGTTGGATCGAATACGGCAAATCGTAAGTGGATCAATTACGAAATTATCAAGTCGTGGAACGACGGGATGGGCGTGGTCGGGATTTGCATTCACGGACTGCGGAACGCCGAGCGTTATATCTCAAGAAAGGGCCAAAATCCGTTTGACTCAATTAACCATGGGAACTCGGGCAAGAAGCTGTCATCAATCGTGCGGTGTTACGACCCGGCGGGCAGAAATAGCGCTGAACGATATGCGTGGATTTCCAAACACCTTGCAAACGCGGTCGAAGAAGCCATAAAGATACGCAGTGAAAACTGACGCCTGATCTTATCGGTATGCAGCGAGTAAGATGCGCCATGGTAACAGTAAGCTATTGAAACAACGTCATCGATTGCGGTCAATTCGCGGCCGTCAATTTGCGGAGACGCAACATGATCCCCAAAGAGTGTAAGCGTCTAGCCGAGGTGGACTTTCCCATTGCCGAGGTGTCGCGGCACGCGGTTCGAGAGAAGTCAATCCGGCACGGGCATCCCTCAACGCTGCATCTGTGGTGGGCCCGGCGTCCGCTCGCCTCTTCGAGGGCGATGCTGATGGCGCTGCTGCTGCCGGACCCCTGCGACCCGCACTGCCCGGCGGCGTTCAAGACGGCGGCGCGCCGGATTCTCCTCGGTATGCACGGACGGCCGCAAGGTTGGGCAGCGGCCCTCGAGTCGGACGAGGGATTACGCAGGATCATCCTGACGTTCATTGCCGACTTCGCCAACTGGGACAATGCTGCGAGCCCTGCCTATCTCGATGTGAGCCGCGCTTTGGTGAGGGCCGCCCACGGCGAGGAGCCGCCCCTGGTCGTGGACCCGTTTGCGGGCGGTGGCTCGATCCCGCTGGAGGCGCTGCGGCTCGGTTGCGAAGCCTTCGCCAGTGACCTCAACCCAGTGGCATGCCTGATTCTCAAGGTCATGCTGGAGGACATCCCCCGCCACGGTCCGGGGCTGGCCGAGGAGCTACGCCGGGTCGGCGGGGAGATCAAGCGGCGGGCTGAACGGGAACTGGCCGATTTGTATCCGTCGGACGCCGACGGCGCCACCCCCATCGCCTATCTGTGGGCACGCACCGTGCGCTGCGAAGCGCCAGACTGCGGTGCCGAGATTCCGCTCATGCGCTCGTTCTGGCTCTGCAAGAAGGCCACCCGTAAGCGTGCGCTGCGGCACCGGGTGGAGCGGCGCAAGGGGGCGCCGCCGCATGTTGCGTTTGAGGTCTTCGATCCGAAGGTGGATCGCGACGTTCGGGGCGGCACGGTCACGCGCGCCAGAGCCGCCTGTCTGTGCTGCGGCGCGGTGCTGCCGCCGGAGCGGGTGCGGGAGCAACTCGCCGCTCAGCGGGGCGGTGCGGATGTGATTTTCGATGCGGAGGGGCGCCGGACCGGTGGGGCGCGGATGACGGCGGTGGTGACGCTCAGGCCTGGGCTGACGGGACGGCACTACCGGCTGCCGACCCAGGAGGACTTCGCTGCTGTGCATAGGTCGCAAGAGCGGCTGGCGGACATCCTAGGCGAGTGGGAGCGGGGTGGGAAACAGGGGCTTTGCCCGGTACCTGATGAGTCAGCTCCAACAAAAGACACGCATCGTGCTGTCGGGAGTCAGCTTCCTTTGTACGGCATTGCGATCTTCGGCGACTTGTTCACGGCGCGGCAGAAAGTGGCGTTGGTGGAGTTGCTCAACATAGTACGTAACAGAACCACAGTCGGATTGATATCGGTTTTGGCCTGTGCTTTCAATCGTGTGTCGATGAGCAATATGTCGTGTACTCGGTGGAATGCCGTGGCGGAAAAAATGCAGCATACGTTTGGCCGGCAGGCGCTCCCCATGGTATGGGATTTTGCAGAGGTCGTGATCACAGCCGAAGCTCCAGGCAATTGGACAAGTGGATTCGCGCTGATTGCCGACGTGGTTGATGCATCAGTCAACCTTGGTAGCAGTCAAGTTCAAACGGCTGACGCCACCGACCACCCATTGCCAGATCAATCCACTAGTGTCTGGTTCACCGATCCTCCTTACTACGATGCCGTACCATATGCTGACCTTTCGGACTTCTTCCTCGTTTGGCTTAAGCGCACACTACCGGGCCACCCGCTGCTGCGGGACCCGTTCGATGAGCACAATGTACTTTCACCCAAGAGCCGAGAAGCAGTGCAGTGTGAGAAGGTTAAAGACGCCAATGGAGCACCCAAGGATAAAGAGTTCTACGAAGAAGCTATGGCCCGGGCCTTCGCCGAGGGCCGTCGGGTGCTGAGCGAAGATGGCGTCGGCTCCGTAGTCTTTGCACACAAAACCACAGAGGGGTGGGAAGCGCTACTCTCCGGCATGATCCAAGGCGGCTGGACTATCACCGGCTCCTGGCCGGTGGCGACCGAGATGGGGTCCAGACTCAACGCACGCGATACTGCCGCGCTCGCGACGAGCGTCCACCTGATCTGCCGCCCGCGCGCCGAGGACGCCCCGGTCGGCGACTGGTCGGATGTCCTAAGGGAACTGCCGGCGCGGGTTAGCAGCTGGATGGACAGGCTTCAGAATGAGGGAATTCGTGGCGCGGATCTAGTGTTCGCCTGCGTTGGCCCTGCGCTCGAAATCTTCAGCCGCTACCGGACGGTCGAAACGGCCGAGGGTCATGCGGTCGAATTGCCGGAATACCTTGAAAAAGTTTGGGAAGTCGTGGGCCGGGCGGCGCTGCAACAAGTGCTCGGTACGGCGGAGGCACAGGCTCGAAACGGCTTGGCCGGGGCTCTGGAAGAGGACGCCCGTCTGACAGCGCTTTTCCTGTGGACCCTCCAGAGCACCGAGACGTTCGAAGAGAACGCCAAGAGGGAAGAGGAAGATGAGGAAGCAGTCGCGAAGGTGGCGGCCAAGGGGTTCGCTCTCCCCTTCGACGTCGTGCGCCGCTTCGCCCAGCCTATGGGTATTGACCTCGACACCTGGACCGGCCGCATCATCGGCCAGGAAAAGGGCGTGGTGTGCCTGCTGCCCGTGGTCGAACGGGCCGGCGATCTCTTTGGTCAGGATGGTGCCGCCGCCGCCGCTGATTGGATCGAGAGCGATCCGGGCGTCGCCATCCAGGCGACCCTCTTCCCCGAATTGGATGCCGAGCCGAATTTGAGACGCCGTCGCCGGGGAAAGAAGAGCATCCTCGACAGCGATGCCGAACTTCAGACCATAGACGCCACGACGCTGGATCGCGTGCACGCGGCCATGCTGCTGCAAGCCAGCGGCCATGCCAATGCGCTGCGGATGCTGATCGGCGCGGAACAGGATCGCGGACCGGAGTTTCTGCGGCTTGCCAACGCGCTCTCCGCCCTATACCCTCGCGGTAGTCAGGAGAAGCGCCTTTTGGATGCCATGCTGCTGGCGGTACCCAGGTGAAGACCTGTCTGCCATCTGCACAGGCAGGAGGGAGACCCTGCCATGGACAAGATCAGACTTAAGAATTACCGGTGCTTCTGCGAAGAGCAGACAGCACGCTTGGCGCCACTGACCCTGCTCGTGGGCGAGAACAGCACCGGAAAGACTTCCTTCATGGCTCTGATTCGTGTGCTTTGGGATGTCGCTTTTGGGCATCAGGTTCCGGACTTCAAGAAGGATCCCTATGACCTGGGTAGCTTCGACGAGATAGTGCACAACCGGGGAGAACGGCGCACTCAGGTCAAGGTCTTTGAAGCGGGGTTTGATGCTAGGCCTGGGAATGAGATGACAGTCAGAAATGGAGCCTACTGTTTTGAGGTCACTTTCGCGAACAACAAGACGGCGCCGGTGATCACGAGACGCCGTCTCACCTGCAACAACGCTTGGATCGAGGACCGCGTCGAGATAAATCAACCTCGACAGATCAGGTTCGGGACACCGAAAGGTTCTTGGCAACATTACAAGTACTCTGCTCGCCATGTGGCTAAGGATGTCGACTATGACATGATCGACTCCTTCTTTGTTCTTTACACGCATCTGAGGTCTGCCACTAAGAATCCAGAGGATCATCCTGATCTGGTCCCGCTTGGGGATTCCGATCTTCCAGTCGAAGAAGACATGAAGCTGATACGTCGTCTTGGCTACCTTGACCACTTCGAAATGCCGACGATGGGTGACAAGCGACGGGTTTACGCCAGCGCACCCGTCCGCTCCCAGCCGCGCAGGACTTATGACCCCTCCCGTTCGATACCGGATCCCGGAGGCGATAACGTTCCCATGTATCTCGCCAGCCTGTACTTCCGGGAACAAGCCCGATGGAAGGAGCTCAAGCATGCTCTTGAGACCTTTGGGAAAACCGCAGGTCTCTTCGATGAAATCTCCATCAGGCCTCTGGGCAATAGGGACAGCGATCCTTTTCAGGTGCAGGTGAGGAGGTTTGGAGGCAGGCTGAAGGGTCCCAGGCGAAACCTCATCGACATGGGATACGGCGTCAGCCAGGTGCTTCCCGTGATCACCGAACTATTGCGGAAGGATGCGCCCTCGATGTCGCTGCTGCAGCAACCGGAAGTGCACCTCCACCCCAGCGCCCAGGCGGCACTCGGGAGCCTGTTCTGCAATGTCGCCGGCAGGGAGCGCCAACTGGTGATCGAGACCCACAGCGACCACTTGCTCGATCGGGTGCGCATGGACGTTCGCGACGGCACAACCAGGTTGAAGCCCGAAGACGTTTCCATTCTGTACTTCGAGCGCCGCGACCTGGATGTTCGCATTCGCTCTCTCCGAATCGACGACGAGGGAAACATCTTGGGAGCCCCGGACGGCTACCGGAACTTTTTCCTGGAAGAAACGGCGAGGTCTCTGTGGAAGAGACAGTCCGTGGGGACCTGAGGAATGTGCGCCATTGTCGACGCCGACGTCGCCCACGAAGTTTTCAGCAGTAATCCATCAGAAGCAGGAGATGAGTTCTTCGGCTGGATCAACAAAGGAAGCGGGCGCCTGGTGGCCGGTGGCAAGCTGCTTGAGGAGCTTGAGGCGGGCTCGCCGGGATTCAGGGATTGGGCGAGTCAGGCTGTACGTTCTGGAAAGATGAGGACTTTGAAAGCAAGTGAGGTCAGCGCAAGGACGGAACGAATTGAGCATGAGAGGCGGCACAGGTCGAACGATGCGCATATTCTTGCCTTGGCCCAAATCAGCGGAGCTCGTTTGTTGTACTCCAACGATAGGAACCTGCAGAGGGATTTCAGCAACAGGAGCTTGATCGGTAATCCACCGGGGAAAATTTATTCAACGGACGAGAGAAGGAACCCGAACAAGGAATTCAAGTCTGCACATAGGAGGCTGCTTGGCAGGAAGGATCTATGCCGTCGTGCCTGATAGTGACCGCTGTGTCTACCGAATCTGACCGCGTGCGCGCGGCCATGTAGTTGCCGTCCAACAGCCATGCCAGCGCGTTGCGGGTGCTGGTCACCGCCGAACAGGACCGCGGTCCGGAGTTCCTGCGGCTCGCCCACGCCCTTTCCGCCCTCTATCACGCGGCAGCCAGGAGAAACGGCTCCTCGATGCCATGCTGCTGGTAGTACCACATTGACGCCATGGCAATTGAAAGGAACGAACGTGCAGTATGGCAGGTTTCTGGTGGTCCCTCCGACCGGTCCTATGCTGATCATTTCTTGAAGCGCGGAATCGCACTGATCGGTCCAGGGGATGTAGGACCATGGTGCCCTGGGCTGTCCGATGAAGAATTTGAAGGTGGATTTGTTCGTCGCTTTGCTGCCGAGTTGGGCACAGGAGACGTGTTACTCCTGCGAACGGGCCTGTCGACCATCTGTGCGGTTGGCTTGGTTGCATCTGAGTACGTTTATCTGCCCCAGTTCGATGATGTGAACGGGTGGGACTTACAACACGGCCGGAGGGTGCGTTTGTGTCGGCTTCCCGAACCGTATGACTTCGGGGGGCCAGTTTTCGGAGCCAATCCGCCTCGGTTGTCGCGGGTTCACGCAGCGGCCATCGTGGATTACGCGGTCCGGTTCGTTCGGTCGCCACCTACTGATTGGCAGAGCGGTAGGCTAAAGGACCTGCCGGCGGAGGAAAGCGAACTAGAAACACCGCCAAGCGAGTTACGTGAGGTTGTTTCTCAAGTCCAGGACCTATTAACGCTCTATCGGGATGTGGAAGCCTTTGGGGAGCGTCCACTTGAGGACGAGTTGGTCGCGCATAACGTCGTACCCTTCCTGCGCGCCTTGGGGTGGCCGGTTGAGAGGATTGCGGTGAAGTGGCGCAATGTCGACGTGTGTGTATTCTCGAAGTTGCCACGAGTCCCAGAGAACTGCCACTACGTGATTGAGGCTAAGCGACTGGGCTTGGGTGTTGAAGGCGCGCTGGAGCAGGCGATTGGCTACGTGTCGGCGCTTGGAGTTGAATGCGATGTAGTCGTTACGGACGGCTTCCGCTACCGCATGTACGAGGCAGAGAAGGGTTTTGCTCCTGTTGCATATGCGAATCTGGAGCGCTTGAAACAATCGTCTCTGAAATTGTTCGAGCGGATGAGAAGGCCGTAACCGGAGGAAAACTGTGGATCCTTGGTACAAAATTGTGACACTCCGCAAAGAAGTACGGGAGGGGCGCTCGTTCAGCCCGGACGAATTCGCCATCGCTTTGGAGCAGGTGGTCGCCGGGACGGCACCTGTGGACTACCGCGATCCGACACAGTTCTTCTCGCGGACTTGCTTCACCCGTGCCCTGAGGGAGCATGCAGGTATGGTCCTGCGTCGACTATCTGGAAAGACCGAGAACACGGCACCGGTCTTGACCCTGATCACGCAATTCGGCGGCGGTAAGACGCACACTCTGACTGCGCTCTACCACTTGGCCAATGCCGGCACTGGTGCCTCCGGGCTCCCAGGCGTAGCCTGTCTGTTGAATGAGGCTGGCATACCACAAGCTCCCTCCGCCCGTGTCGGCGTGTTCGTCGGCAATGCCTGGGATCCTTCGGAAGGGCGGGAAACACCATGGATCGATCTGGCTCGCCAGCTGGCCGGCGATCAAGGCGTGACTGCGCTTGGGGCTGCCGCCCGGACCACGCCGCCGGGTACCGAATCACTGGCCAGAGTGTTCGCTGCTGCAAACGCTCCCGTCCTTTTGCTCTTCGACGAGGTCCTCAACTTCGTCAACCGTCATCGGAGAATGGCCGAGGGCTTTCACGCTTTCATACAGAACCTGACCGTAGCGGTTTCCGGAACCACGCAAGCTGCGGCTGTTGTCAGCCTGCCGCGGAGCCAAGTCGAAATGACCCAGTGGGATCAGGAATGGCAGGAGCGGCTCACCAAGGTGGTCCGCCGCGTCGCCCGCGACCTCATCGCTAACGACGAATCGGAGATCAGCGAAGTAGTGCGTCGAAGGTTATTTGAAGACCTCGGAAAGGCGCGCATTCGCAACAAGGTCGCCAAGACTTACGCCGACTGGTGCTTCGAACGCACAGCTCGCCTTCCTGCAGAGTGGCTGGCAGTCGACACCGCGACCACGGAGGCCAAGGCAAGGGAATTTCTGAGGGATCGCTTCGAGGCATGCTATCCCTTCCATCCGGCCACCCTTTCGGTCTTTCAACGGAAGTGGCGAGCGCTCTCCCAGTTTCAGCAGACTCGTGGTGCGCTTGCCATGCTGGCGCAGTGGATCTCCTGGGCCGCTCGGGAGCACTTCCAAAAGGCGCGCAGGGAGCCGCTGATCACGTTGGGGTCGGCGCCGCTCGACGTCCCCGATTTCCGCGCCGTGGTCCTGGGCCAGTTGGGCGAGGCTCGGCTCGACGTGGCCATCGAAGCCGACCTGGCGGGGCCGATGGCGCACGCCAAGGCCCTGGACGTGGACGCCCAGGGGGTGCTGCGCGACATCCACCGCCGCGTGGGCACCGCCATCCTGTTCGAGTCCTCCGGTGGACAGGTGGACAAGGTGGCCCATCTGCCAGAACTGCGCTTTGCCCTGGGTGAGCCGGAAGTGGAGACGACAACCATCGACAACGCCGCGGCAGTGCTGGAGAACGCCGGGTTTTTCATTCGCAGGGTGGGAACAGATGGGTACCGCATCCACCACCAAGCGACCTTGAAGAAAGTCGTCAGCGACCGGCGCGCTTCCCTGGACGAGGAAGGAGAGATCAAGCCGGCAATCCGCAAGCTGGTCGAAGGCGAGTTTCGGCGTGGGGCGACGCTTCCGGTGGTTACCTTCCCCGAGGACAGCACAGCGGTCCAAGATTCTCCGCGTCTCGCACTGGTCCTTCTTGACCCCCAGGCGGAATGGAAGGACGGCGGCCAAGTGGTCGGGCGCATCGGCGAATGGACCAGGGAGCGGGGGAAATCTCCGCGCCTCTATCCAGGGTCGTTGGTGTGGTGCGCCAGGAAGCCGGGACGTGAACTTCGTGAGAAGGTGGAGTTGTGGCTTGCCTGGCAGCGGGTGGTGCGTGAAGTGGCCGAGGGTGTCCTGGGCGCGGAGTTCGACCGCGCCGACCGTGCCGAGATCAATGCCAGGGTCAAAGACTCCGAGACGGCCGCCAAGGACGAAGTGTGGGCTGGCTATCGGTTTGTGGCGCTCTCGGATTCTAAGGGCCAAAACGGCCTCAAGATCATCGATCTCGGAGCGGGTCATGCCAGCGCCAGCGAGACACTCTGCGGGCGGATCATCGCAGCGCTCAAGTCCGAGGCACTGCTCAACGAGAACGTAGGCGCCGGTTACATCGACCGGCACTGGCCCCCGGCGCTCCAGAGCACGGGCGCCTGGCCGCTAACCAGCTTGCGGCAAAGTTTTCTGGACGGCTCGCTGACACGATTAATGGACCCAGACACGATCCTTCGACGGCAGATTGTCGAGTTTGTATCCAAAGGAGATTTGGGCCTGGCATCCGGCGCCAGGAGCGACGGTACCTACGGCCGCTTGTGGTTCGCGGAGCCGATCGGCCAGGAAGAGGTAGCCTTTGAATCCAGTGTGTTCTTGGTAACCAAGGCCAAGGCTAAAGAGCTCAAAGCGACCACTGAAGGTGGACTTCCGCCGCAACCGGAGCCCCCCTCAGGCTCGGGTTCGGAAGCCGAGCCTGACCCTGGACAAGGTCCAGGTCCAGTGCCAACTCCCGGCACGCAGAAAACAAGACTTCGTCTGGCCGGCGCCGTGCCTCCCGAAGTCTGGAACCGGCTGGGCACCAAGGTCCTGCCCAAGCTGCGGTCCGGGGACGATCTTAGCATCGGCATTGAGTTCTCGGTGAGCGTCGGCTCGCACCTCGCACAGAACTTGGAGACGGAACTGCGACAGATTCTGAACGACCTCGGGCTAGGGGAGAAGGTCCGTATCGAAAAGTCGTGAGATTGGGTTGGTTGCACGGCTGGCCCTGCCAATAGTTCGCCCCCCGCCGCTGCCAAGCGTAGCCCCATGGATTCATACAGATCTTGCAGGCTCACGCGGGATCGGGCCGCGGCAGTAACCGGGCGGAGGTCAATCCCTGGAACACATGAGCTGCGCCCCCCATCGCCGGCCGTGCGCTTCCGAGTCGCCGTCGGTTCGTGCTAGAATCGCGTCCCCAGGTTTCGAGCTCCCCTTAGGAAAGAGGAACGCCAAATGAAAGTGATCGATCAACTTCTGGAGAACAATTCCCGCTACGCCGACGGCTTTGACAAGGGCGAACTGCCGTTGCCTCCGGCACGCAATCTGGCGGTGGTGGCCTGCATGGATGCCCGCCTGGATGTACACAAGATCCTCGGTCTGGATGAGGGGGACGCGCACGTGATTCGCAATGCGGGCGGTGTGGTCAGTGACGACGCCATCCGTTCCCTGGTGATTTCCCAGCGCCTGCTGGGCACTACGGCCATCGTGCTGATTCACCATACGGATTGTGGCATGCTGACCTTCCGGGACGACGCCGTCAAGGACGGCATCGAGGCCGACACCGGGCTGCGTCCGGCCTTTTCAATGGAGGCTTTCGGAAACCTGGAACAGGATGTCCGCCAATCCATCTCCCGTATCCAGGCCAGTCCCTTCATTCCTCACAAGGACCAGGTGCGCGGCTTCGTTTACGACTGCGCCACCGGCCGGCTGAACGAGGTGGCTTCCGGCTGAGCTCCGGCAGGTCCCCTGATGGCCGAGGGGGTCGATTCCGTGGCCTGTCCTTATCCAGCATTTGCTCCAGGGGTATTTCCAGGCCTTTCCTGCCGACCCGATGCGGGCTGGGACTTTCGGTAAGAACCGGCCGGCTATACCGGCCAGCCGGTCGGGACCCGAACCACCAGGGTTCCGGCAATCTTGTCGTGCCAGGCTTGCCGCTCCGGATCCCAAAGGATCCAGAGCCAACCCAGGCCCGCGGCCGCCGCCGACAAGATGCTGGCCAGCCCCCGCACCAGCGAATCGGTAAAGGCGAGGGGTTCCCCATCCATCCGAACCACCCGCAGCCGGCAGATGATGCCGCCCACGGTGGTCCCTTTCCAGCTCCAGAGCGCCACCCGATAGACCAGCAGGAGGACAAAGGATCTGCCGAGGTGTAGCTCGGAAAATGCCAGGGTGATGGCCGTCACCAGGAAGAGGTCGAGCAGCAGGGCTCCCAGCCGGAGGAGAAAGGTGGCCCGCGGAAAGGATGAGAGGTTGCCGCTGGGAGAGCGGGAAGCCGGCGGCGCCGTTTCTCTGCTGGAGGCCCCGGCAGCCCCGCCGGCCGAGGTGTCGCTTCCCGAGTCGTCAGTCTGCGGCGATGGCGTCGGCTTGGGGGAGGGTGGATTCTCCTGCTTCAAGCCGGCCACCAGCGTGGTTGCGGCCGCTCCCAGACCCAGAAGGCCCACCAGGGCCCAGGCGGTGAGACCGGCGACCGGCACCATGCAGACCAGGATGATGGCCGCCAGACCGATCCCCAGCGACCGGGCCGCCTGCAGCCGGTTGTGCGGCGACTCCTCCGACAGGACCCGGCTTCCGATCCAGCGAGCCACAGCCACGTTGCCGATGAGGCCGGCGATCAGGAGAGCGAACCACAGGAACGGCACCAGCGCCAGCCCAACCACCGACAGGGTCAGTATCAGCGACACCGGCGCGATCAGGAGAAGTATCAGAAATCCCGCCAGCCCCGTGGTCAGGGGCTTCCGGCTGAGGGTGCGGGTGCAGGCTCGCACGGGCCCGTCGAACACCAGGTTGATGAGTAGGCACAAGAGCGCGAAAACCGCGACGGCGGCCCACACCCAGGGGAGGTCGGGTACGATCGGCCGGCCCCAGAGTAATCCGCGCGCGAGCCAGGGAACGGCGGTCGCGACTCGGTCCGCCGACGGAAAGGCGCCGACCGACACCTGATCGCCTCCCGGGGCGAACCCGGGCGGCACCTTCAGCCCCCCGCCCACCACCACCAAGTCTCCTCCGACGACGGCTCCGGGCTGGACCTCGACCGCTCCGGCCGCCACCACCACGTCCTCTCCCACGCGGGCGGTGCCGGCAAGGATCGCCGTGCCGGCGACCACCACCAGTTCCCGCCGCACCTCGCCTTCGATCCGGGCGGTTCCCGAGAGAATCACCACACTCTCAACCCGCTGGCCGGCGGGGAGGACATAGTCTCCTCCGATTCGAACGACCTCTCCGGCATCCACACGGGTCTCGACCACGTCCTTGGGCGGGGATGGAGCCGGCATTTCCTGAATCGCTCCGCCGCTGGCGGCCAGCCCCAGTGTGACCCCCAATACTGCCAATGGTTTCCCGTTCATCTTCATTGTCCAACGCTCCCTTCCCAGAGCATGCTCCGGAGTGCCTCCCAGAGCAGTGCGCAAACCACCCACATGCCGCCGACCCACAGGACCAGGTAACCGGCAATGGGTTCCAGAAACACCCTCCAGAGGACCCGGGCCTCACGCATCATCGCCCCGGCGCCGGTGGCCGCCTCCTCCACGGTTGCCAGGAACCCGCCCAAGACGCTCCCAAACCGCCCGACGAAGCTCCAGTCCACAGCAAGCCCCCCCATCAGGATCAGTGCGGCGAGTGCAGCCCACCCGACCGCCGGGCGGCGCCGGGGCATGCCAAACCAGGGCCGTTCGAGCCAGGGGCTTTGCCCGGTTCGGCGCACCTCGGCCATGATTTGGGGCAGCAGCGTCCTTGGGGCTTTCGGAGCCGGGAGCTCCGCCAGATTTCGATGAACGAGGGATTCCAGATCAGAGGGATTCATCATCCGCCACCATCAGTTTCCTGAGGGTCTCTCGGCCTCGGTGAATGTCGGTTTTGATCTTGCCCAGCGAGACTCCCAGCAGTTGGGCGATTTCAGCGTAACTTTGCTGCTCGAAATGAAACAGCACCAGGGGCACCCGCTGATGCCGCGGCAGGCGGCGGAGGGCCCTCTCCAGCCGGGCATGCTCTTCGGCTCGCTCCAGGTCTGCTTCCTGAGAGCCCCGCGCCACCAGCCGTTCTTCGTAGCTCGGTTCCGTTTCGGACTCGCCGGGGCGCCTCTGACTGAACAAGTGCCAGCGAGCTCGAAAGCGGGACAGGTGGTTCAGACAGAGGTTGGTGGTCACGGTTCTGAGCCACCCTCCGGCCGAGGGGGTTTTCCCCAGGTGGTCGAACCGCTCAAAAGCCTTCAGGAACACGGTCTGGGACACGTCCTGGGCCTCGCTTTCGTCTCCCAGCAACCGGACCGCGATACCAAATACCATGTCCTGGTACTTGCGAACGAACGCCTCGAATGCAGTGGCGCCGGTCATCACCCTCCAAGACTCGCCATTTCACTCTCTCAATAACCCGGGAGCCGGGAGAAAGTTGCAAGGATTGACAGAAATTTTTCGGTTCTCCACCGGGCTGTCCCGCTGCCCAGCTCCTGGAGGAAAGGGAATCGGCAACTATTCCGAGATCTCATCGAGGGATATTTGCAGTGTCTGTCTGAGGAGGCGGCCGTGCCGATTGCCCTTCCGCAATCCCGGTCCGATCGGAAGATCCAGAGCCGACGCTCCCCGGTTCCCTCTGGGCGGCCTGCAGACCGGGCCCGTTACAGAGCCTCGAGGATCAACTCTTCCACCTTCCGCCAGACCGGCGGGTCGCGGTCCATTTTGGCGTGGGCCACGCGGCCGATCTTCTTGTACCAGCGCAGGTGGGACAGGTCGATGTCCCGGTTCTCGTAGTCGAACCGGAAATTGCCAAGAATCCGGGTGCGGCTGGAATCGGCCGCCCGGATCGGGGCCTCGCCGCGGATCAGGCGCCCGTTGTCCTGGTAGAGGTTGGCCGCGGCGCGGACGTTGGGGGGAATCACGCCGTCGCCTCGGCCCACGCTGTCCACCTGGATGGTCAACAGCACCGGGATGCCCAGCCGGTCCAACTGGCGGGCGAACTTCACCACGGCAGCGCCTCCGAAGCTCTGTCCGTAGACAATGATGCGGGCCCGAAGCCGTTCGTCCGGCTGGAGGCGGCCATCACGGTTGCTGTCCAGGCTGGCCCGCACCAGTCGAAGCGCCAGGTCCCGCTTGAGGTTCTCCACGGTCTCCACATGCACTCCGGGAATCCCCTGTTGGCGGAGCCATTGGGCGGTACGGCCCACGCCCACCTCGCTGTTGCGCCAGGAGTCGCGGCCGCCCATAAAGCCCAGAACGAGGGTGTGACCCTGCTGGATCGGCCTGGGCGCGGCGAAATGGCGAAACTCCTGGCCGGGGCGGGGGACACAGGAGGACCCCAGGCCGGCTGTCAGCAGAAGAAGCACCGGGATTAGCCCTCGACCTGTCCCTGAACAAGGTGGTTTCCGGTCAGTGTCTGCGCGCCAGTACATGTGCTCACTATCCCGGATCACGGGTGGAAGGATGACTCGGGGAGAGGGTATGACCCAACTTTGGCCCGGCTGGTGTTGCAATCTAACCGAGGAGTGCCCTGCCTGTTGCAGTTCCGGTCCTGACTGGTGCCGGGTCAGCTCGAATCGGAGTCAGTTCGCTGAGGCTATCACCGGTACGCCGCCGGAGGGAGCAAAGGTTATGCCTCGACGCACCACACGAACCCTGTGACCCGGGTCAGGTCGCAGGCTCACACGCGACAATAGGCGCGCCAACACGATCTTCATCTCGTAGGTAGCGAACGCCGCACCCAGGCAGTGGCGAGCGCCTCCACCAAAGGGGAAAAAAGTGTAAGGATCAATCCGACGCCCCACAAATCGATCGGGATTGAACGCCTCGGGCTCGGGCCACAGGTCGGGCCGCCGATGGGTAAGGTAGATGCAGGGCGCCACCACATTGCCGGCCGGAAGCTCATAGTCACCGATGCGCGTATCCGCTTCAAGCTGGCGGACGACGATGGGCACGACCGGGTTGAGGCGGGCCGTCTCTTTGATGACGGCGTCCAGATATTCGAGCGCGGAGATCTGCTCTGCCGACGGACTGGGCGGTTGCGGTCCCTCCCCCATCACCTGGGCCACCTCGGCCCGGGCAGCCGCCAGCACCTCAGGGTTGTGTAAAAGGCAATGAATCGCCCACGCCAACGAGGTGGCTGTGGTCTCATGGCCGGCCACCAACAGGGTGACCAATTCATCTCGGATTTCCTCGTCGCTCATGGACCGGCCATCTTCGTCGCGTGCAGCCACCAGCAGGGTCATAATGTCGCTGCGTTCTTCTTGAGCCGCCACCCTTCGGCGGGCGATTTCGTCGTACAACAACCGGTCGATGTCGTGACGAATCTGAATCAGGCGCTTCCAGGCAGCGATCAACAGCAACGGGTTTCTGCCGGCCAATCGGGACCCCTTGATCATCTGCGCACGTAGGAACGACAGCCGCGCACCCTTGGCCACCCCGAATACCGTACGCAGGATAATGTCCAGGGTGATTTCCTGCATTCGCGAGTGAATCGGGAAAGACGCTTCAACCGGCCAGCTATCGATCGATTGATCGATAATCTCACACATCATGCGGCTGTACAGCCGCATACGCTCGCCGTGCAAGGGCGGCATAAGCAGCTTGCGTTCACGCTTATGTCGAGCGCCGTCGAGCAGGAGTATCGAGTTGGAGCCCACGATCGGTTTGAGTACCCTGTTGGCCCGTCCGGCTTTCAGGTATGCGGGGTCTCCTGTAAAGACCTGCTTGATGGCTGCAGGCTCACTAATAAAGGCCATTGGCGGCACGCCAAGCAAACGGATGGTGAAGGCGTTCCCGTAGGTTTCGGCACAGGAACGCATGAACGGGATGGGCCGGAAGATCCATTGGAACATCTGAAAAAGGCATGGGACCCGCGGTCCAGGCGGCAACTGGGACATCCTCGCAATATACACTCCCTCGCCGGAACATCGTTAAGCGATTTACCCGTTCTCCGGTGAACCCGCATATTTCACCGGGGCCTGAACTCGCGAGGTATATGTTTAGCACGCATTTCTCACCACAGGTTGCACTCTTGAGAAGAGTGCAGGGAGTGAGGGTCGTGTTTAGCGTCATTCTGGAGAGGCAGTGCGTTCCGGGACGATACCACGAAATCACCGCCTACGCGGCTGCGGCAGAGCAGAATCCACACGACCCCGGGCTCACACCCGGGGCTAAGTGCTGCCGCGGCTACGCCGCTCTATAAGGAAGCCCTGTAGGCGGCGTTTCGCCGGGTCACCGACTCCAACCGCGGCTTCACCGCTCTCCCCTAAACCAAGACACTGCCGGGGGACAGGATTTTTAAATGACAATCCCCCGGGCGCCAGCCCGGGGGTTCCAGTAAGCCGCGAACGCGGCGTCCGCACTTAGCCGTGGGCGTAAGCCCATGGAACCGATAGCCCCACCCCCCGAGCCGCGTAGGCGGCGGCAGCAATCATCCCTGGTGCTCGGTCTCAGGCAAGCCAGGGTGCGCCCAGCGCAGTGCGTACCCTGAAGGCTCTCCCAAAAAGCGCTTCAAGATGCTAAAAAAACACTTTCCCAGGCGATACCCAGCGACCCGGTGAGAAATGCGGGTTAGCCGGGTTCCCGACCTGCCGGGTGGATCATTCAAGAGCGAAACAACGGATCCTTGTTTCCGGTTTATGGTGTAAAGGATGTTCCCGGTTTGCTCCCTGGCCCGGAGTCGGGGGCGGAAGCGTCGTCGGGGACCGGATGCGGGCGGGACGCCCGCGCTCCCAGGCAGATCCAGATCATTTCCCCCTGGAGGGGGAGTCGCAGAAGCCGAGCCGGCAGGCGAAGGATGATGCGGTGGGGGGGGACCGGGCCGGCGCCGGGGATCGACATTTTTTTATAATTGAACATCGATGCACAGGATGCACAGGATGAACAGGACGAGAGCTTGCTGCACGAGAAGCCGGCTCCGGCAATGATCGTGTGCGGAATTGCGGATACTCAGGATTACAAGCTAGCCGTTTCCTGAAAAATCCTGTGCATCCTGTGCATCGATGTTAATAATTCCTGTAAATCACGAGGCGCTACGTCTGCCCCCTCACCGGCTTGACTGAGTGTCTTTCTTCGTGGCCCCTCACGGACCCCTTTCGAGTCTTTTCCAACCCCTTGGAGTCCCTTCGTGGACCCCCTTTCCGAGCTTTGGCGGATTCCTCTCGGGCCTCCTCCAACCCCTTAGTGGCCCTTCGCCGTTCTTAGTGGCCCTTCGTGGATATCTTTTTGCCTTTTCGTGGAAATTCTTTCTCCGCTTGGCGATCCTTCGGCAGGCCCCTCTCGAGCCTTCTCCAACCCCTTCGTGGATAACTCTTTTCCCCTGCGTGCCCTTCGTGGATTTCTTTTTTTGGGCCTTGGTGGAGCCGCAAAGCGGCGGCAGCACTTTGCAGTGGGTGTAAGCCGATCGCAAGCCATTGGAGGCTGGCCTTTGACAAAGACTTTCCCTACAATCGCCCAAGAATCATTACAGTTGGTCAATAGTCTCTCCCGCCCAATGAGGTCATCCGATGCTTCGGAACGGCGTTATGGCTGTCGCCCTGCTGCTGGTCGGTTGGGCGTCTGCACGGGCCGACCAGGAGTATTCCCAAACCATACGGCCGCTGCTCCAGCGGTATTGTCTGACCTGCCACTCGACCTCGCGGAAAATCGGTGAGCTGGACCTGGAGCGTTTCTCCGATGCGGCGGCGGTGCGCCGGGATCTGCAGGTTTGGAGCCGGGTCGTTCGCATGGTCGAATCCGGCCAGATGCCCCCCCAGGCCTCGCTTCAGCCCAGCGCCGCCGAACGCCTCCGGATCCTCGAATGGGCCCGGGGCCTGCTGGAGGCCGAGGCACGATCCAGATCGGGAGATCCCGGACGGGTGGTGCTGCGCCGCCTGAGCAACGCTCAATACCAATACACCCTGCGGGATCTTCTGGGGGTCGATCTCCAGCCCGCCCGGGAGTTTCCCATCGACGGAGCCGCCGGAGAGGGATTCACCAACACCGGCGAGGCTCTGGTCATGTCGCCCGCCTTGCTCGGAAAGTACCTGGACGGGGCCAAGGGGATCGTCCCGCATGCGGTGTTCCTTCCCGACGGGTTTCGGTTTTCCAGGCACAGGACCCGCCGCGACTGGACCGACGAGATCCTGGGGCGCATCCGCTCCTTTTATGGGCGCTACACCGAGGTGAGGCGCCGGGAGTGGATGTACGGGGATATCCCCCTGGCCATCGATTATGGACAGGTTCCCCTCGAAAAATACCTCCGGGCCGCCATGGAATTGCGTCAGGGCAGGGCAGCGGCGGATGAGATAGCGGCCAGACAGGGGCTGTCCGGGAAATACCTGGGGATTCTGTGGAAGGTGCTCAACGGGGAGGTCGGGGGAAGCTCCTTTCTGTTGGAAAACTTGCGTTCACGCTGGCGCTCGCTCTCCCCGCGGGACTCGGGAAAGCTGGTGGCGGAGATCGAACGCTGGTACGAGCCCCTGTGGAGGTTCAACAGTGTCGGCCATCTGAATCGGTGGCTGGAGCCGGTAACACCCCTGGTCAGGGAGCAGAGTTTCTCCATTTCCCTGGAGACTCCTGAGGAGGGTGAAGCGGCCGCGCTCTACCTCTGGGCCGGCAACGCCGGAGATGGCCGTGACGGTGACTACCTGGTGTGGAAGCGCCCCCGCTTCGAGGGCAAGCCCATACCCGTCCACGGCGATAAGCCCCGGCCGAGCGACCTGCCTCCGATCCTGCTGCGAGACCTGCCGCTGGTGGCCCGGACTCTGGAAGAGACCCTTCGAAAAACCTTTTCCGGCAGCCGGCACTACCTTGGGGCGGCGGCGCGGCTGGTTGGCCCGGGACCCCTGCCGGCTCTGGAAGCTCTGGCTGGTGAGGAAGGATTGAACCCGGATCTGCTGCGGCGTTGGACCGGCTATCTGGGAATCGGGCCGCGGAGAGCGGGTCTGGACAGGCCCTTGTCCCAGGCGATGGAAAACCTCCAGAAAACAGCCCACCTCAACGGCTGGCGCACGCCTTTTTCGGAGGCGTCGTCGCCTCCCTATCAGGAAGCCGCCTATCTGGTGGCGAACTCCGGGGATCGAATCTGGCAGATCCCGGGCACGGTTTCGCCCAGGTCGGTAGTGGTGAATCCTTCCCGGCAGCAGTGGGTAGGGATCGGCTGGCGCTCGCCGGAGGATCTGGCTGTGGGAGTGGAAGCGCGGGTGGAAGATTCCCACCTGAACTGCGGCAACGGTGTCGAATGGATCCTGAAGCTCCGCCAGCCGGGGCTGGAGCGGGTCCTGGCCTCGGGCAGCTTGGAGAACGAAACCAGGACTTTCCGCCCCGGACAGGAGTTTTGGCTGCGGCGGGGGGATGAGATCTCGCTGCTGGTCGGATCCCTGAAGCAAAATGTCCGCTGCGATCTGACCCGGGTCGACCTGACTATTCGGGAACGGGCGGGCGGCCAACGCCAATGGGATCTGGCGGACGACGTCATCGACTCGGTGCTGGAGGGCAACCCGCACGCCGACGCCTCTGGAAACCCGGGCGTCTGGCACTTTTACACCCTGGAGGAGAGCCCAATCGACCCGTTGCATGCCATTGCCCCCGGTTCGGTTCTCTACCGCTGGCTGGACTGCCTCTCCGAACCCTCCCTGCGCCATCGGTTGGAGGCCGTTGCCCGGCAAGCGGCGACACTGCTGGACTCGGGTCCGCCTGCCGCCAAAGACCATCCCGACGCCATCCTTTATTCCCGGCTCACGGCCCTGGATGGACCCTTTCTGAGAGACAGGGATCTGACGGCTGCCGGACGGCAGGCCGAATCCTTCGGAAGCGACAGGCCCTCCGGCCCCGGGCCAGGCCTTTCCACCGGGCTGGAAGGGATCGAATTCGGCCGGCACCCCGGCGGGGAGCCGCTCGACCAGGCCAGTTTCCTGGTGCAGGCCCCGGCGGTCCTCCGGGTGGAGGTGCCACCCAGGATTGCCCAGGCCTACGACTTTCTGGCCGAGGCAGCCCTGGATTCCAGTTGGGGCCGGGCGGGAAGCGTCCAGGTGCATGCGGGCCTGGAGGCGCCGCAAGAGGTGCGGGATCTCATCCCCCCGGTAGGCGCCAACGACGCCCATCCGGAAGCCAATGCCAACCCGGAGCCGGCCAGGTTCCCCGTAATTTTGGGGAACGACGCTACCACAAAGCGGTTCCGGGAGGCCTTTTCCGCCTTCCGCAAGTGGTTCCCGCCAGCCATGTGTTACACCCAGATCGTCCCCGTGGACGAGGGCATCACCATCTCGCTGTTCCACCGGGAAGATGCGGCGCTCGGCCGGCTCATCCTGGAGGATGGGGAGAAGAGAGAGTTGGACCGACTCTGGCACGAACTACGCTACGTCAGTCAGGACGCCCTCGCCATCTACGATTCCTTCGACGAGTGGTGGAATTTCGGGGCCCACTACCGGAAGTTCAGCCGCGAATCGCGGGAGGAACCGATCCGCCGCCGGGCCCAGCAGTTCCGGGAAGCGCTGCGCTCCTCGGAATCCCGGCACCTGGATGCCTTGCTTCGGTTTGCCGAGCGCGCCTATCGCCGGCCTCTGGAAGTCCGGGAGAAAGTGGATCTGCTGAACCTGTACCGTTCGCTGAGGACGGGGGGGCAGGAGCATGATCCGGCGCTGCGCAGCCTGCTGGCTCGGGTGCTGGTGTCTCCCAACTTTCTCTACCGCATCGAGCAACCGCCGGCAGGGGTGAAACCGCGACCGGTTTCCAGTTGGGAGCTGGCCGGCCGCCTCAGCTATTTCCTCTGGTCCTCCATGCCCGACGACGAGCTGTTTCGACTGGCCGCCACCGGCTCCATCCGGGACCCGGAGGTACTGGTCCGGCAGGCCGGGAGGATGCTCCGGGATAGCCGCACCCGTGCCCTGGCCGTGGAGTTTGCCGCCCAGTGGTTGGGGTTCCGGGAATTCGACCAGGACCAGGGCAAGAACGAGCGCCTGTTTCCGACCTTCGCCCGGCGGCGTGCCGATATGTATGAGGAATCGGTCCGGTTCTTCGAGGAGCTCTTTCGCCGCGATGGATCGGTGATCGAAATGCTGGATGCCGACTACACCTACCTCAACCAGGAACTTGCGGACCACTATGGGATTCCCGATGTGTCCGGGAGCGGGTGGCGGCGGGTCCAGGGGATCAAGCAGTATCAGCGAGGCGGCCTGTTGGGGATGGGCAGCATGCTCAGCAGGCAGTCGGGTGCTTCCAGAACCAGCCCGGTTCTGCGCGGAAATTGGATCTTCGAGACCCTGTTGGGAAACCATCTGCCCAAGCCTCCACCCGACGTGCCTGAGCTTCCCGAGGACGAAAGGCATACCCAGGGCCTGACGGTGCGCCAGATGGTGGAAAGGCACCGCAGCCTACCCGGATGCGCCTCCTGCCACGACAAGATCGATCCGCTGGGTTTGGCCCTGGAAGGCTTCGATCCCATCGGGCGGCGTCGCACCCGGGATCTGGCGGGAAGACCCGTCGATGCCGGGGTCCGCCTGCAGCCGGGAATCGAGTTTCAGGATCTGGCCGGTCTGCGAACCTACCTGCTGGAACAGCGGAGAGAGGAGTTTCTGCAGAATTTCTGCCGCAAGCTCTTGGGGTATGCCCTGGGCCGATCGGTGGAGGTGTCGGATGAAGAGCTGCTGGCCGAGGTGCTTCAGGCCTTGGAGAGCGCGGACTTCCGTTTCTCGGCGGCAGTTGCTACCATTGTGCGAAGCCCGCAGTTTCTACACCAGCGCGGACGGGATGCCGGGAGTCCGGAACACCCATGAATCCCCTTGAATCGTTCCAGCGGAAGCAGGAGGGCGGCCTCACCCGGCGCTCCCTGTTGCGCGGTCTGGGTGTGAGCCTGGCGCTTCCCTGGCTCGAGTCCATCCCGGCCTGGGGCAGTGTCTCCCCGCGGCCCCATTCGGGTGCGCAACCGCCGCTTCGATTCGCCTGCCTTTTTGCCGGCAACGGTTTTTACGAGGGGGAATGGTGGGTTCGGACCGAAGGGCGATCCATGAAGTTCGGCAAGGTGCTGGAGCCGTTGGCGCCCTTTCAGCACAAGTTGAATTTTCTGCGCGGACTCTACAACGCCGAAGCCCTGAAGGGGAACATCCACAGCTCACAGACCGGCAATATCCTCTCCGGAGCGCTGCTGGCTCCCGGCGGCAAGATTCGTTCCGGCACCAGCATCGACCAGGTGCTGGCCCAGCGCCTCGGGACTCGGACCAAGGTTCCCAGTCTGGTCCTGGGATGTGAAAAATCGATCGCCAGCGTGCACAAGAACTACTCCATGCTCTACAGCTCCCACATCTCCTGGAGCTCTCCCACCACCCCCACTCCGCTGGAGATCTATCCGGCCCTGGCCTTTGACCGGCTCTTTCGGGACGACGGCGCCGACGGAAGCGATGCCAGTGTCCTGGATGCCGTTCTGGAGGAAGCGCGGGATCTCCGGCGGCGCATCAGCACCCTGGACCGATACAAGTTCGATGAGTATCTCAACTCGGTCAGGGAGGTGGAACGGCGAATCGAGCGGGCGGGCAAGGACCAAATGCTGCAAGGTTGGCGGCCCACACTGGAGAAGCCGGACCGGGAGCGGCCGGCCGACGGATTGCCTCAGGACATCCACGAGCACATGCGGTTGATGTGCGATATCCTCATTCTGGCCTTCCAGACCGACACCACCCGTTTCTGTACGCTCAAGCTCAACAACGATCTCTCCCAGCTTCGCTTCCCCCATCTGGGCATCAATCACACCATTCACCACATGCTTTCCCACGGAGATTCCGACGACTGGCTGAAGGTGAACCGGTACTTCGTCGAGCAGGTGGCCTATCTGGCCGGGCGATTGAACCAGATCCAGGAGGGCGAGCGGACGCTGCTGGACAATTCGGCCATTCTCTTCTGCTCCAGCATGCTGACCGGAAACCACGATGCCTCCCGGTTGCCGGTGGTGCTGCTGGGCCGAGCCGGCGGCCATATCGAGACCGGCCGCGTCCTGGATTACCTCGACGGCCCCAACCGCAGAATGTCCAGCCTCTACCTGGCCCTGGCTTCAAAGTTCGGTGTCAAACTGGAACGGTTCGGGGACTCCGACGAGGCCCTGAGGAACCTCTGAATTTGCGACACCTCCTTCCGATGGGTCTTTCCACGAGAATCGTCTGAAACCAGACTTCCTGCCAGGTGGCCGCCGGCCCGGCTGCGCGGCGGGCAAGCAGAGACGCCCGGCAAAAGACAGCCGGCGCGACCGTCGATTGCCGGCGGACAGCTCGGGGAACGCTTGACATGCGCATCACAGTGGTAGGCACGGGATATGTGGGTTTGGTGACAGGAGCGGCCCTGGCCGATTTCGGACTGAATGTGAGCTGTGTCGATAGCGATGCTCAAAAAATTGAAACGTTGGCTTCCGGAAGGATGCCGTTTTACGAGATCGGCCTGGAGGAGCTGGTGAACCGCAACCTGAGGAACCGCCGGCTGACCTTTTCAACCGATCTGGAGGCGGCTGTCCGCGCTTCCCTCAGTGTATTTATCGCCGTGGGAACCCCGGACCTGCCGGATGGGACCCCTGACCTGAGGCAAGTCGAATCGGTGGTGGCCGCCCTGGCCGATTGCATGGACGACTACAAGGTCATCGTCACCAAGAGCACGGTTCCGGTGGGCACGGCAAGGCGGATTCAAAGCTTGTTGGCTGAAAAGCGGCGCAGGCCGGTCAAGTTCGACGTTGTTTCCAATCCCGAATTTCTGCGGGAGGGGTCTGCGGTGGAAGACTTCATGCGGCCCAATCGGGTGGTGATCGGGGCGGATAGTGAGCAGGCGGCAGCCATTGTCACGGACATCTATCGCCCCCTCTATCTGAATGAAACGCCGTTTGTGATCACCAGCCTGGAGACGGCCGAACTCATCAAATATGCCTGTAATGCCTTTCTGGCCACCAAGATCTCTTTTATCAACGAGATGGCCAACCTGTGCGACAAAGTCGGAGCGGACATCCATCACGTGGCCCGAGCCATGGGGCTGGACAAGCGAATTGGCCCAAAGTATCTGCACCCGGGCCCCGGTTTCGGGGGCTCCTGTTTCCCCAAGGATCTGGTGGCATTGGCCAGGACCGGCCGCCAGTTGGAAGCCCCTCAGAGACTGGCGGAAGCCGTCATTGAAATCAATCAACGTCAAAAGGAGCTCGTCTTCAGCAGAATACAGAGAGAACTGGGCGGCTTGAAGCAAAAGACCATCGGTGTACTGGGACTGGCATTCAAACCCAACACCGACGACATTCGCGAGGCGCCGGCCATCGACATCTGCCAGAAGCTCCTGGAGGCCGGAGCCGCCATTCAAGCCTACGATCCCGCGGCCATGCAAAACAGCCGAAGAGTCCTCGACGGCACGAACGTCGTTTTCTGCCGGGACGCCTATGCTGCCGCTACCGGCGTGCATGCCCTGTGGATTGCTACCGAGTGGAACGAGTTCCGCAACATCGACCTGGCCAGGATCAAATCGGTGATGCAGGCTCCCGTCCTCTTCGATTCCCGCAACGTCTTCGATCCCGTGAAAGTGCGGGCCTTGGGATTCAATTACTTTGGCACGGGGCGCCCAGGTCCACTCCGCTGAGATATGCGGGGGTAGCCCGCATTTCTCACCAGGACGCTGAGCATTAAGGTAGAAAAGAGCTTGTCTTTAACATCTTGCGGCGCTTTGTTTGGAGTCTTCAGGGTACAGACGGTGCTGGGCGCGCCCTGGCTTGTCTTTTCCCCTTCAGCGCGCACCATGCTCCCTCGAATGGTGTTCCGGCTACGCCCTTCGGTTACGAGCACGTGCTGAAGCGGAAAATCCTGCGCCAAGTTGCACTCTTGAGAAGAGTGCAACCCCCTGGTGAGAAATGCGGGCTAGGATCGGAATGAAGGCATCTGCTGCTGGAAATAGGGAATGGTGAGCCGCAACCCCGGATCGATGTCTATTGCCGGCCGCCAATGCAGTTTTTCCCTGGCTAAAGTGATATCGGGCTGCCGGCGGACGGGGTCGTCGGAAACTGCCTCCCCGTGGGCGATTTTGGCGGAGGATCCGGTCAATTGAATAATGATTCGAGCCAGGCCGAGAATGGTCAGCTCCCTGGGGTTTCCCAAGTTGACCGGGCCGCTGATGTCATCCTGATCCATCATGGCGACCAGGCCCCGAACCAGATCCGAGACATAGCAGAAGGACCGTGTCTGCAGTCCGTCGCCATAGATCCGCAGGTCGTCTCCCTTCAGCGCCTGGACGATGAAGTTGCCCACCACCCTTCCGTCATTGACCGCCATCCGGGGACCGTAGGTATTGAAGATTCTGACGATGCGGATGTCGACCCGATCCTGACGCATATAGTCGACCATCAGGGTTTCGGCCACTCGCTTTCCTTCGTCATAGCAGGCGCGGACCCCTATGGGGTTCACGTTGCCCCAGTAGTCTTCAGTCTGGGGATGAACCTGAGGATCGCCATAGACTTCGGAGGTCGATGCCTGCAGGATTCTCGCCCGGGTCCGCTTGGCCAACTCCAGCATGTTGGTGACTCCCAGTACGTTGGCATGGATGGTCCTGACGGGATTGAACTGGTAAAAGACCGGAGAGGCAGGACAAGCCAGGTTGTAGATCTGCTCGACTTCGATATCGATGGGGTTGATGATGTCGTGGCGCAGAATTTCAAAGTTTTTGGAGTCCAGCAGGTGAAAAACGTTCCGCTTGGAACCGGTGAAGAAGTTGTCCAGGCAAACGACCTCATGGCCGCGGGCAAGCAAGGACTCGCACAGGTGAGATCCGATCAGACCGGCGCCGCCGGTCACCAGTATCCTCATGACAACATCCCCCTTATGGGACAACCTTTCGATTTTCCCGCAGATAGCGTTCCCGCAGGGTCTTTTTTTGAATTTTTCCCGTCCCGCCTTTGGGAAGGCTGGTCAGGAACTCAACGCTGGACGGCACCTTGTAGGCAGCCAGCTTTTGCCGACAAAACTGTTTCAGCGCCTGTTCGGAGAGGTTGGCCCCGTCCCTGGGGACCACCAGGGCCTTGGGTGACTCTCCCCATTTGGGGTCCGGTGCGGCAATGACGGCACACTCGAGCACGGCTGGGTGGTCAAAGAGTGCCCTCTCGATCTCGATGGAGGAGATATTCTCGCCGCCTCGCACGATGATGTCCTTCTTGCGGTCCACGATCATGATATAGCCTTCCGCATCCACCGTGGCCAGATCGCCGGTGTGAAACCATCCCTGCTTCAACACCCTGGCCGTTTCCTGGGGCTGCTTCCAATACCCCTTCATGACCACGTTGCTTCTGGCCACAATCTCACCCACCGTCTGTCCGTCGGCAGCCACATCCCGTCCCTGCTGGTCGACCACCCGGACGTCGCTGCCCGGCAGTTCAAGCCCGGTCATGGCTGCCCGCCGGTAGCGGGCTTCCCCATCCTCCCGCAGGTGTGATTTGAGTAGGGATACCGTCAGGACGGGAGAGGTTTCAGTCAGCCCGTAGCCGCAGCTGCATTCGCATCCGAAGGCAGCCTCCAGTTGACGGACCATTCCCGGGGGTACGGAAGATCCTCCCATATGAACCAATCGGAGACTCTCAAGACGGTAGTTGGGGATGGCTTGGGAATTGAGCAGCAGGGTGGCCATGGTCGGGACCAGGTTGAGGGAAGTCACCGCTTCTCTTTCAATCAGCTCCAGTACGGTCCTGGGACGGAAGTGGCGCAGGATGACGTGGGTTCCGCCGACGCAGGTAATGCTGTGAGTGGCGCCCCACCCGTTGGCGTGGAACAGGGGAATGGTGTGCAGTTGTACGTCGGTTTCGCGGTTCTGCAAAGCGAAGACAACGCTCAGGGCGTGCAAGTAGAGATTACGGTGGGTCAGCATCACTCCCTTGGGCCGAGCTGTGGTGCCACTGGTGTAGAACAGCTCGGCCACCGAGTTCTCCTCTTGAATCGCCTTGGAGAAGGGTTCCGGACGGCACTCCTCAATAGCCTGCTCGTAGCCGAGGGGGTGAAGCCAGGAAAGGGCGGGCTCGTCATCCAGAAGAAGATAGCGGTGGAGGTGGGGCAACTCTCCACGAATTTCCGCGATGAGGGGAATGAACTCTTCTTCCAGCAGCAGCAGGCAGGCTTCGGAATGGTTGAGGATGTAGTGAAAATCCCTGGCGGTGAGGCGTACATTGAGGGGCAGAAAGATGGCGCCGGTCTGTACCACCCCGTAATAGGCTTCCAGCAGGCGGTGGCAATTGCGGCTGAGATAGGCCACCACTGTCCCGGGTTTGACGTCCAGAGACACCAGGGCTCGAGACAATCGGTGGATACGCTGGCTGAATTGGCGGTAAGTGTAGCGCTTGGCTCCGCAAACCACCGCGGTCTTGTTGGGGTAGAGCTTCACCGAACGGCGCAGGAACATCAGTGGGGTGAGTGGAACAATCATGGGACACCGATCGACCGGGAGAGAATTGCGGGCCAGGCCACAATAGTACGCGAGAGGCCTGTTTTCCGGTAGGGGTTGAATCAGCGGGCGTCTCAAGCCCGCATTTCTCACCAGGGGTTGCAGTCTTGAGAAGAGTACAGGGAGTGAGGAACGTGTTCGGCGTGATTTTGGAGAGGCAGTGCGTTCCGGGACGGCGCCATTAATCCGCCGCTGCGGGGGCGGGGCGGGGGATGACGTTGCTCTGGGAAGGACAGCGCGTTCCCGATCGTCGCCATTAATCCGCCGCCTACGCGGCTGCGTCAGCGGTGGATACGACGTCCATGGGCTCACGCCCACGGCTAAGTGCTGGCGCGGCTACGCCGCTTTATAAGGAAGACCTGTAGGGGAGGTTTCCTCGGGTGAGCCAGGCCAACCGCGGCTTCACCGCTCTCCCCAAAATCACGACACTGCAGGCGGGCAGGATTAATAGAATAGTCCCCGGGCGCCAGCCCGGGGTTCGAGTAAGCCGCGAATGCGGCGTCCGCACTTAGCCGTGGGCGTAAGCCGGGGGCGGGCCGGGCGGAGGCCAGGCACGCGCCATTGGAAAAGGGCAGCTCCATCCCCCGAGCCGCGTAGGCGGCGGCAGCAAGCATCCCGGGTGTTCGATCCCAAGCAAGCCCAGGCGCGCCCAGCGCAGTCTGTACCCTGAAGGTTCCCCAAAAAAGCGCTGCAAGATGTTAAAGACAAGCACTTTTCTACCTTATGCTCAGCGATCTGGTGAGAAATGCGGGTTAGGGGGCTCGATGGGTCGCCTGCGGTCGAGCGGAAGGGAAGCCTCAGGAATGCAGGGGTTAGGATATTGACCAAGCTGGGTTTATTTGGTACTTTGCCGGTTGAGGATGGTGCAGCCAGCGAGCAAGAGATGAGCCAGATTAAAGTGACACTGCCGGACGGTAGCCAGAAGGTTTTTGAATCCGGAGTGGTGGTTTTGGACGTGGCCCGTTCCATCGGGCCGCGATTGGCCCAAGCGGCGGTGGTGGCCAAGGTGGATGGTCACCTGGTGGATTTGACCGCCAGACTTGAGAGTGATGTCTCGGTCGCCATCCTGACCGAGCGGGACCCGGAAGCTCTGCAGGTATACCGTCACAGCAGCGCCCACCTGCTGGCGCTCGCGGTTATTGAACTGTTTCCGGGGACCCAGTTGGGTATCGGGCCGCCTATCGAAAACGGTTTCTACTACGATTTCCAGCGGGATGCTCCCTTTAACGCGGAGGAACTGGAAGGTATCGAGCAACGGATGCTGGAGTTGGTGAAGGCCGACCATGCTTTTGAACTTTTGTGGATGGACAAGGCGGAAGGCTTGGAATGGTTCAGGAAGCAGGGAGCCGACCTCAAATGCGAGTTGATCCAGGAAAGGGCCGGGGAACGCTTTTCCTGCTACAAGGTCGGAAGCCTCATTGATTTTTGCAGAGGGCCTCACATCCCATCCCTGGGCAGGATCAAGGCGCTGAAGCTGCTGTCCGTGGCCGGGGCCTATTGGAAGGGTGAGGAGACCAACCAGCAGCTTCAGCGGATCTATGGGACCTCGTTCTTCGACAAGAAGCAGCTTGCCGCCTATCTCCATCAACTGGAGGAAGCCAGGAAGCGCGATCACCGCCGCATTGGCAAGGAGTTGGATCTCTTCAGCCTGCAGGAGGATGCGGGTCCGGGCCTGGTCTTCTGGCACCCCAAGGGGGCCATGATTCGTAACCAGATTGAAGATTTCTGGCGCCAGCAGCATCTCAGCGGCGGCTACCAATTCGTGTACACACCCCATATCGCCAAAAAGGATTTGTGGCGCACCAGTGGGCACGTCGACTTCTATCGACAAAGCATGTATTCGGCGATGGAGGTGGACAAGGTGGACTATCAGCTCAAGCCCATGAATTGTCCTTTCCATATCCTCATTTTCAAGAATCAATTGCGGAGCTATCGCGAGCTTCCCTTGCGGTGGGCTGAAATGGGAACCGTGTACCGGTACGAGCGATCGGGAGTACTGCAGGGATTGCTGCGGGTGCGTGGATTCACTCAGGACGACGCCCACATCTTTTGCCAGTCCGAGAAAATCGAAGAGGAGATCCTGGGTGTGCTGGACTTCACCCTCTCGTTGCTGCGAAGTTTTGGCTTCAGCGACTTTGAGGTCTTCCTGTCGACGAGGCCTGAAAAGTACGTCGGGTCGGTTGAAGACTGGGAGCTTTCCACCGAGGCCCTGCGCAGGGCTGTGGATGCACGCGGGTTGGAGTACAGCACCGACGAAGGGGGGGGCGCATTTTATGGGCCGAAGATCGACATCAAGATCAAGGATGCCATCGGTCGCTCCTGGCAGTGCACTACCATTCAGTTCGATTTCAACCTTCCGGAGCGCTTCGATCTGACCTACATAGGAGGAGACGGAAAGGCGCACCGTCCCTATATGGTTCACCGGGCCTTGCTGGGGTCTTTGGAACGTTTCTTCGGGATATTGATCGAACACTACGCCGGCGCATTTCCCCTTTGGTTGGCGCCGGTCCAGGTGGCCATCCTGCCCATCAGCCAACGCCATGCTGAGGCGGCCTCGGCCTTGGAATCCAAGCTGGTTCGGGAGCAGTTTCGCGTCAAGACCGACCTGAGGAACGAGAAAGTGAACGCCAAGATCCGAAGAGCCCAGGTTGAGAAGGTTCCCTTCATGGTCATTTTGGGTGACAAGGAGCTGGAAAAGGGGACTCTGGCGGTCAGGAATCGGTTTGACGGTGATCTCGGCTCTTTTTCCTTTGATAAATTTCTGGATTTGCTTCAGGATTTACAGGACAAAAAGGCGGTGCGGCCCTAGCCCGCTCTTGCCGGCATTGGCAAAATCACGGAGGTGGATGTATTCGTCGCAAGCCCACGTTTAGTCGTCAGCGGATCCGCGTCAACATCAACGATCGCATTCGCGCCAGGGAAATTCGGGTGATTGATGTGGACGGCCAGCAGCTCGGCGTCATGCCTCCGGCGGATGCACTGAGGGTGGCCAAGGGAAAAGAGTTGGATCTGGTCGAGATTTCCGCCACAGCTAGTCCTCCGGTCTGCCGTATCATGAATTACGGCAAGTACCTCTACCAGCTCAAGAAAAAGGCGCACGAGGCCAAGAAACACCAGAAGACGATCCAGGTCAAGGAGATCAAGTTTCGCCCCAAGACCGACGACCACGACTACGAGTTCAAGAAGAAGAACATTCTTCGCTTTTTGGAGGACGGAGATAAGGTGAAGGCTACGGTCAATTTCCGAGGTCGGGAGATGGCGCACAAGAGCATTGGCCGCCAGGTGATTCTCCGCCTGATTGAGGATGTCGGCGAACAGGGTTCGGTTGAGGGAAATCCAAAGATGGAAGGCAACCACATGTTCGTCATCTTTGCCAGCAAAAAATAGGACAGAGGACCGGCCGATCGGAGCCGGTACCGCTGCCGGATGCGGGAGGCAAGACGTGCCCAAGATCAAAACTCATCGCGGGGCCAAGAAGCGGTTCAGTTTTACCGCCAGTGGCAAAGTCAAGCGGGGGCACTCCCACGCTCGCCACATCCTGACCAAGAAGACAACCAAAAGGAAACGCAAGCTCGACCAGTCGGGTCTGGTGAGCGCAAGCGACCTGTCGAGGGTCAAAAAGATGTTGCCCTACGCCTCCTGATCGGGGGATGGCCGAGTCGGGCTGCCTGGGAAAAGTATTCGATGGGATGGAGGTGAAGCAGTTTTGGCAAGAGTCACGCGCGGTGCGAGCCGGAGAGACCGAAGGCGTAAACTCCTCAAAGCCTCCTCAGGCTTCTGGGGTACCAAGAGCAAGCTCTATCGTTCCGCCAAGGAGGCGGTTGATCGGGCTTTGAGATTTGCCGCCCGGGATAGAAGGGTGCGGAAGCGGGATTTCAGGGCTTTGTGGATCGTGCGAATATCAGCGGCAGCCAAGCTCAATGGGCTGTCCTACAGCAAGCTGATTCATGGTTTGAAGCAGTCAGGCATAGAGCTGGATCGTAAAATTCTGGCCGAAATGGCGGTGAATGAACCGGAAATGTTTGCCAGGCTGGCCGAGACCGCCAAGCAGGCAGTGGCCGCATAGAGTTGGCTCGGCGGCTGCGATTGGCCTGGTACTCGACCGGCTCCCCTTCGTTGGTCGGGACTTGGCCCGAATGTTTCACCGGGTCGCTTGGTGCATGCGGCAAGCGGTGCTTTCAGTCGCTTAGCAGTGCTATTGCGAGATTTCCCGGGAACGAGCAAGGCTGGGCGTGCTCTTGCAGGTGTTGTTGCCTTCAGCGCGTGCGGCCTCCCTCCAAACTAGTTCCTGCGACCCATTCGGTCGCGACCCCGCGCTGAAGGAAAACATTCTGCGCCATCCTGGAATCTTTTCGAAGGCTGCACCCGCCGCGCCAGTGCAGCTTCCGGTCAGGCATGCGGGTCAATGGCCACCAGCATTTTAAGGGCTTGCGGGTACAGACTGAGCTGGGCGCGCTCTGGCTTGTCCTTTTCCCCGCAGCGCGCACATGCTCCCTCGAATTTAGTCCCCGCTACGCTCTTCGCTCGCGAGCACGCGCTGAGGGAAAAATTCCTGCGCCAATTTCACGCCCCCCGGTGAGAAATGCGAGTTAAGGGCTTTTTGAGCTCCTGGCAGGAAAGATCAAAGACGGTTGAACCGTGGTTTGAAGACCCGACCGACGCAGCCTGTGAAAAATCTCGGTTGGAACGGCTTGGTGGAGTGTCGTCAAACATTGCCGCCGCCGGCGCCGCCAAGCGAATGAAGGCGGTGTGTAGCGACAGGTGGGGCTTTGAGCCCCTTTTTTTCTGTTTTGGTGCCCGAAGCCGACGAGGGAGCCGTGAATGTTGGACAAACTGGCCAAGTTGAAGCAGTCCTTCGATGCCGAGTTGGCTGAAGCCAAATCGAGGCAGCACCTTTCGTTGCTGCGAGACCGATACCTGGGTCGAAAGGGAGGGCAGTTGACCCTCCTGATGAAGGGACTCAAATCTATTGCTGCGGTGGATCGGAAAGAAGTCGGCCGTAATCTGAACCAGCTCAAGGTCGGGATCGAGGCAGCCCTGGGGGCTGCCCGGGAACGGATTGAGTCGGAGTCGGTTGAAGACGAGTTGGCCACGGACTCCGTTGACGTGACCCTACCGGGCAAGCGAAGCGCACTTGGCCATCTGCACCCGCTGACCCGGGTGCGGCGGGACATCGAGGAGATTTTTCATTCCATAGGCTATTCGGTTGAGGACGGACCGGAGCTGGAAACCACCTATTACAACTTCGAGGCTTTGAATATTCCCGAGGACCACCCGGCCAGAGACCAGGGAGACACCCTCTACGTTTCAGAGAGCCTGTTGTTGAGGACCCATACCTCCCCCGTTCAGATTCGAACCATGGAACGGCGCCGTCCCCCGCTCCGCATCATCTGTCCGGGTACCGTCTATCGGCGGGACAATCCGGATGCCACCCATTCCCCGGTCTTTCAGCAGGTCGAGGGTCTGGCCGTGGATGAGCACCTCACCTTCCGGGATTTCAAGGGAACGATGGAGTATTTTCTGAAGGAATTTTTCAGTGAAGAAACCAAGGTGCGCTTTCGCCCCAGTTACTTTGGCTTTACCGAGCCCAGCGCGGAGCTGGATATCTCCTGCACCTTCTGCTCGGGCGGTGGTTGCCGCGTCTGCAAGCAAAGCGGTTGGATCGAGGTATTCGGAGCAGGCATGGTAGATCCTGAAGTGTTCGGCCAGGTGGGGATCGACCCTGAACGATATACCGGATTCGCCTTCGGCATCGGCATTGAACGTTTTGCCATGATGAAGTATGGGGTCGATAACATTCAGCACTTCTACCAGAATGATTTGAGGTTTTTGGCCCAGTTTTAGTCTCACCCGTGCGTTTGAACGATGATTGTCAGTTATCGCTGGCTTGGAGAAATGGTGGAATTCGACGCCGAACCCGATCGGCTGGCGGCGGATTTGACCGACTGCGGGGTGGTGGCCGAGCTCGTCGAATCCGGGTCCTCGGACGCTATCCTGGAGCTCGAGCTGACCACCAATCGTCCGGATTGTCTGAGCCACCGGGGAGTCGCCAGAGAGATCGCCACTCTCTATGGCAAGACCCTTCGGACGAGGCGGGTTGAGCTATCCGAGTCCGAGCCGCCAACTTCCAGCCAGGTCTCGGTCGAGATCGAGTCCCCGGAGCTGTGTTGCCGCTACTCGGCGCGGCTGATTCGTGGAGTTCGGGTCGGGCCCTCCCCGGATTGGCTGTGCCAACGGCTTGGCTCCCTGGGTATTCGTCCGATCAACAATATCGTCGATGCCACCAACTACGTCCTGATGGAGGGCGGCCATCCCACTCACGCCTTCGATCTGTCGAAGATTCATGCGGCGCAGATCCTGGTGCGAAAGGCGCGCAGCGGTGAGCGACTGCTGACTCTCGACGGGGTTCAACGAAATCTGAAGGAGGGAATGCTGCTCATCGCGGATCCGGTCAAGCCTGTCGCGCTGGCCGGAGTCATGGGAGGCCAGGACAGCGAGATCGACTCGGGTACCAGAGATGTATTGGTCGAAAGTGCCTGGTTCGATCCCATTTCCGTTCGAAAGACCTCCAAGGCCCTGGGAATCCATACGGAAGCCTCTCATCGGTTCGAACGGGGAGCAGACCTGGAAGCCACCCTGCCGGCCGTCAATCGAGCCGCTCAACTGATTCAACAACTCGCCGGGGGGCAAATTCTGCAAGGACCGCTTGACAACTACCCTCGGGTGTTGAAGAGGCTCCCGGTGCTGCTTCGCCGGTCGCGTCTGGCGAGACTCATGGGTCTGCAGATAGAGGCCAAAGAGGTTGAGCAGACCCTGAACTCTCTGCAATTCAGGGTCCTCAGCAGTACAGCCGAAGGATGGACCATTGCCCTCCCGACCGCACGGATGGATGTGGAGCGGGAGATCGACTTGATTGAGGAGATTGCCCGCCACCATGGCTACGGAAACCTGCCCTCCACACTTCCTGCCTGGCAGGGTAGCCCCCGGCGGCGAAAGGAATACCAGGTCGAGAAAATCGTCACCGAAAGGTTGCTGCATCTGGGGTATTCTCAAACACTGACCTATCCGCTGGTGGACATGAGGGAGGACCGGAAGTTCAGCGCCACACACCAGATTTCGCTGCTGAACCCTCTTTCCTCAGAGACAGGAGTCATGAGAACCTCGCTCTTGCCGGGTCTGCTGGCTTCACTGTCGTGGAACTACAATCGAGGTCTCCGAAGTCTCAAGGTCTTTGAGATCGGTAAAGTGTATGGTTGGGTCCAGCCGCAACAGTCCAGGGAGGAATCAAGAGTGGGTCTGCTGGTGACCGGCAACCGGGAAGAAAAAACGGTTCATGGCGCCGCCAAGGGCTATTCGCTCTTTGACCTCAAGGGGGATATCGAGACTCTGTTGGAGCCGTCGACTGTTGACGGCAAGGGTGTCCGGTTTAAAGCCGGTGAGAGGGTGGGTTCCCACTGGCGCACGGCTGCGGCCGGGCAGATCTGGCTCGCGGATACAAAGCTGGGTTGTTTCGGTCAACTGCATCCCGCCATTTGTGCGGAACATAAAATCGGTCAGCAGGTGTTCGCGGCCGAAATCGAGTTGAGCCTTCTCCATCCATTGTGGCGTTCCGAACCGAAAGCCAAGCCAATTGCGCGTTTCCCTTCCATCCAGAGGGACCTCTCGATTATCGTGGATCATGACGTTACCTATGGGGAAATTGAATCGGCCATCGGGGACACCCATATCGAGGAGTTGTTCCGGATTTTCCCATTTGACCTCTACCGAGGAGGTCAATTGCCCCGGGACAAGAAGGGGATATCCATCAGGCTCGTATATCAAAGGCTGGACCGGACACTGCTGGAAGAAGACGCCAATCGGTTTGACCAGGTGGTGCTGGCCCGTTTGAGAGAACGGTTCGGTGCTCAACTAAGGAGGTAACGGTGGGGAACGGATTGGAGAAATTCGCCGAACTCGAGAGCAGGGTCTATCGGCTGGTTGAGGTGTTCAAGGCTGCCAAGGTTCAGAACGAGGCCCTGGAGAGTGAAGTCCTGAGATTCAAGTCTGAAATCGAGCAGTTGTCGTCGGAGAACGATCGGCTGAAATCCGAAGTCTCAGAGTTCAAAAAGGATCGGGAAAGCATTAAGGAGAAAGTCGAGCGGATCCTGGGCAGTTTGGACCAATGGGAAATTTGAGTGGTCGGCGTTTGGAGAGTGGACGATGCGAAGGGAAAACGGGGTCACGCGGGTTGAGATTTTCGGTCGGATTTACGATGTCACCGGGGCCATCGATGAGGACTACCTCGAGGGACTGTCGGCTTTTGTCGACGGCAAGATGCGGGAAATCCATGAATCGAGTCGAGCCGTTGATACCATCAAGGTGGCTGTCATGGCGGCACTGAATATAGCCGATGAGTTGTTCCAGCAGCGGGGTCAGGTCGAGCAGGTGGAAGCCGTCATCGCGGACAAGAGCAGGCGCTGTTCCGACATGCTGGACGCGGTGCTTCCGGAATGAGAAATTGATTGCCGGGAAGATGGGTTTCACTCTGAGGCCACTACTGAAGATAGAGGCTTGACCCGAGGATTCAGCTTTCACTAGAATCTTATCACCCTGCAATGTACGTGTAGGCATGTATTATTTGAACCAACACCTATTTGACGGGAGCCTGAATCTTTGTACGGTGTGTAGGCGTCACCATGTGAAGCCTCCTAATGTCCAAAGTGTGGCGCCCACCTGGTTTCCAGGTCCAAATAAGGTGTCTCACGGCAAAGCGGGGTTTTTCTATGCCTGCCTGAGCCAGCCAACTATCCACTCCCTTCAATTGTAATCGCCAACTCCGTCGTCTATCATAGCCGGAGGCCAACAACCCTCTTTTCTCACCGGGTCGCTGGATACACTATGAAAGACCGTCTGTCTTCAGTACCTGGTCGGCCCTGTTTTGAGGGCATGCGGATACAGACGGCGCTGGGCGCGCTCTGGCTTGTCTTGGGCGTGAACAGGCTCCCTCGCACGTAGTTCCGGCTACGCTCTTCGGTCGCGAGCACGCGCTGAAGGCAAAACTGCCGGCGCCATTGTCACGCCCCCCGGTGAGAAACGCGGGTTAACCTCCTGAAGCACTTGGCTGTTTTGAGCAATTCCCAGCCATTCCCGCCAAGCCATTGATTGAATCGCTGCCCGTTGGGTGGGATATGCCCGTCAAGAGTCTGCGGATCCTTTTTGTCGGCGATGTCTTCGGAAGACCGGGGCGCGAGGCGGTTCGGGATCACCTTCCCCAGATTCTGGAAGAAAGACGGATCGACCTGTGTGTGGTCAACGTCGAGAACTCGGCTGCGGGAAACGGGATTACTCCGCCGTTGGCCCACCAGTTCCTTGATATGGGAATACAGGTGTTGACCTCCGGAAATCACGTCTGGGACCGGAAAGAGGTACTGGATTTTCTGGACCAGGAGCCAAGACTGCTGCGTCCCGCCAATTATCCGCCCACAACTCCAGGCAAGGGCTTGTTTGTGGGCGAGACGCTGCAGCGGGTTCCCTTTGCGGTGATCAATCTGCAAGGTCGCCTGTTTATGCCCCTGACCGATTGCCCATTCCGCGTGGGTAAACAGCTCCTCGACAGCCTTGCCCCGGAAATCAAGGTGATTCTGGTCGATTTTCACGCCGAGGCTACTGCGGAGAAGCAGGCGTTGGGTTGGTTTCTGGACGGAAAGGTCTCTGCCGTATTGGGAACCCATACCCATGTGGCCACCGCCGACGAGCGCATGCTGCCGAAGGGGACGGCATACATGACCGACGTTGGCATGACGGGAGCCCACGACTCGATCATCGGTGTCGAGACCGACATCATTCAGGCCAAGTTCATCAACCAGATGCCGGCACGATTTGGGCCGGCCAAGCGGAACGTCAGGATAAGCGCGGTCACAGTCGATATCGATCCGGAGACCGGCCGGGCCCAGGGAATCGAGCGACTCTCGGTAAAGGCGGAGTCCTCTTGATCGCGGATGTCTTTTTTGAAACAAACGAAAAAAGACAAAAGAAAAAGACTTATCCACGAAGGGCCACGAAGAACGACGAAGGGCCACTAAGGCGTTGAGGTTAACCGCGACGGGATGCCAAGGTCGCGAAAGGATTATCGATTTTCGATTGTTTCACTCTTGAATGATCCGCACACCAGGGCGGGGGTGGGACTAGCCTGAAACAGAAGAAAAAGGAGTTATCCACGAAGGGCCACCAAGGGATTGTCAAATCGGGATTTAAGGCGACCCATCCAGCCAGTTCGTTTGCGCCGACTCTCCCTTGAAGGGCAATCGTGACGAAAGCGGCCCACCCGGGAGCGCGGGCGTCCCGCCCGCATCCTCTCCCTTGGGTTGTCGCTCAGTTTCCCTGCGATGGCGCACCCGTCCACCGTGCCGGTGGGAACCGCATGGGCCCGGCCGAAGCAAAGCCCAGGCGTCTTTGCCGGTCGATCCGGGTCGAGGAGATGGGCGAGGCTTCGCCAGTGTTGTGCGGGCGGGACGCCCGCGCTCCCGGGTGGGCTTCCTCCCATGACGTCGTGATATCAAGGTCACGATATCGCAGATGCATTCGGGCGCGGTTGGTCATTGAAGGTGGTCCATCCCTATTCGTGTTCATTCGTGTCCATTGGTGGTTCGTCTTCAAAAATGATCGGTAGTTTCTTCCTCGAATGATCCGCCCCGTCGTCGGGGGCGGGGGCGGAACTTTTTTGAAACAAACGAAAAAAGAAAAAAGAAAAAGAGTTATCCACGAATGGCCACGAAGGACTACGAAGGGCCACTAAGGGGTTGGAGAAGGCTCAAAAGGGATCCGCCAAAGGTCGGGAAGGGGCTCAACCTGGACGCGGGTGGTGGCGGCAATTGATGATTGGAATGCAGAATGTTTGATCAGCTGACCGAGCGCCTGCAACGCGTGTTCAAGACCCTTCGCGGTGAAGGCAAGCTGTCTGAAGCTCACGTCACCGGCGCCTTGCGAGAGATACGCCTGGCTCTCCTGGAAGCAGACGTCAATTTTCGGGTGGTCAAGGACTTCGTGGAGGCCATCAGAGCCAAGGCGACGGGTCAGGAGGTTCTACAGTCGCTGACACCGACCCAGCAGGTCATCAAGATTGTCAGGGGCGGGTTGGTTGAGCTATTGGGGGGGGAATCCTCCGCTCTTGCCTTTGCCAATAAGCCGCCTTCGGTCTACTTGATCGTGGGTCTGCAAGGATCCGGAAAGACCACCTCTGCCGGAAAACTGGCACGTTGGCTGGACCGCAACGGTCATCGGCCCCTGCTGCTTTCCATCGATGTCTACCGGCCGGCTGCGAGGGTGCAACTTTCCATCATTGCTCGTGACCTTGATCTCCCCTGTTACCGGGGAGAGGGTATCGACGATCCGTTAAAGCTCTGCCGCTCGGCCCTGCTTGAGGCTGGAACCAGCGGTTGCGATGTCCTTTTGATCGATACCGCGGGCCGACTCCATATCGACGAACCTCTCATGGAGGAGCTTCAACAAGTCAAAGATCTGATGGCTCCCACGGAGACCTTGTTGGTGGCTGACGCCATGACTGGTCAGGACGCCGTCAAGAGTGCCCGGGAGTTTCACGGGCGCTTGTCGTTGAGTGGCATCATCCTGACTAAAATGGACGGCGACGCCAGAGGTGGGGCGGCCCTGTCCATAAGATCGGTCACCGGACAGCCAGTCAAGTTCATAGGTGTGGGTGAGAAGTACGATGCCCTGGAGCTTTTTCATCCGGATCGAATGGCCTCTCGGATTCTGGGTATGGGGGATGTGCTGTCTCTGATCGAGAAGGCCGAGCAGACCATTGATCGTGAAAAGGCGTTGGAGTTGGAGAGGAAGGTCCGAAGCGATTCCTTTACCCTGGAAGACTTCCGGGATCAAATGAGGCAGATGCGCAGGCTGGGATCGATGGAACAGATTCTTTCCATGCTTCCTCAGGTGGGCGTGTTCAAGGAATTGAACAAGGTCAAGGTGGAGGAGAAGGAACTGCTGCACATTGAAGCCATTATCAATTCCATGACTCCCAGGGAGCGAGCCCACCATCAGATCATTAACGGGAGCCGGCGCAAACGCATCGCTCGCGGCAGCGGCACCTCGGTCCAGAAGGTGAACCAGTTGCTCAAGCGCTACGTGCAGGCACGCAAAATAATGAAACAGATGAGCCGCGGCAAGGTCGCCAAGCGTCTGGGGCGGTTGAAGCTGTCAGGGCTGGGATAACCCGCATTTCTCACCGGGTCGCTGGATACATTTTGAAAGACCGTTTGTCTTCAGTACCTTGTTGGCCCTGTTTTGAAGGCATGCGGTTGCAGACGGCGCTGGGCGCGCTCTGGCTTGTCCTTTTCCCCTCAGCGCGCACATGCTCCCTCGAACGTAGTGCCCGCTACGCCCTTCGGTCGCGAGCACGCGCTGAGGGAAAAATTCCTGCGCCATTGTCACGCCCCCCGGTGAGAAATGCGGGTTAGGAAATGGGGCGATGCAGGTTGCCCACCCCTCGATCCGGATGCCGAGACCGGCTATTTTCTTCTGATCGCCTCGACTTGGAAGCGGACGCTTCAGGATCGCTTTGGTCGGACGCTCCGACTTTGCCGCTCCCCGGGAATGACCACTCGAATTGCTCTTGTCGGCCTCGGCGAGCCAACCGCCGAAACCTATCTGCGATGCCTCAGGCAAATGCCCCAGGTTCTAGTTGCCGCCGTGGTCGAACCCCGGTCCCGTCTGCCGGCGGACCAGGGCGGAGGGCTGCAAGGAGTGGCCACTTTCCCGCACCATCGAAACCTGTTGAAGCAGTTTCCAGTCGATGGGGTGGTTATCTGCGAATCCAGTGGCAGCCGCAAGGACACTGTGGTGGATTGCGCCCGCGCCGGCAAATCGATCCTGTGTGAAACCCCGATCTCCGAATCATTGGTGGAAGCCCGGGAAATGTGGGCCATTTCTCAGGCCCATGATGTGCTGTTTGGGGTTTGTTTCCCGATTCGCTTGAGCTCGGCTTGCCGTCAGGTTCGGCAACGCGTCCTGGAGGGCGGTCTGGGACATTCCCTGACCGTAAACGTCCGTAAGTCGGACGGGTGCGCCGGTTCCTCGTCAGGAGAAGTGTTTGGCGGGGCCGGTGGCCTCTGTACAAATCCGGGCACCAGCTTGGTCGATTCACTGCGCTGGCTGTTGGGTGGGGAATTCACGCTGGTAACGGTCATGGACCCCGGGGATGGATTCGATAACCGATCCGGGTGGTTGCGTTTGGAGATGAACCATGGGTTCGTGGTCACCGTGGAAAGCAGCCTGATGGATCCGCTGGTGGGCGTCAAGATGTCGGAAGCGGTGTGCCTGGAGATCTCCGGCGCCCGAGGACGCCGGAATTTGGAGTTGTTTCCGGGCGCGGATTCGGTTGGGTTCGATCTTGGGTGCGACAGGCCAGAAGAATCGCCGATCTGGCGGATGCTGGCCAATTTTGTGGAAGCTGTCAAAGGCCGGACGAGGATTGCGGCCGGGGGAATGGATGGATTAAGAGCTGTTGAAGTTGTCGAGGCTGCCCGGCGTGCTCTGAAATATCGGACTGCCGTAGCTCTTTGAGTCGCATGAGGGAGGTGTGTCATGGCATTGAATCGGGACAATCCTGCTCTGGGTGGTGGCGACTATGCACTGGGCATGGTCACCTACAATTTGGGAAAGGACTGGGACCTGCCGACCCTGATCGACTCCTGTGAGCAGACGGGCTTCCGTTCGGTCGAGCTTCGCACGACCCATGGGCATGGGGTGGAACCCCATCTGGGCAGGGAAGAGCGCGTTGCGATTGCAAGCCGCTTTGGATACTCTCCCGTTCGCCTGCTGAGCCTGGGGACTGCCTGCGAATTTCACTCCACCGATCGGAGCGTGGTCAGCAGGAATATAGAAGAGACCAAGCAATTTGTGGAACTGGCCCACGATGTGGGGGCCCTTGGAGTAAAGGTGCGCCCCAACGGAATTCCCGACGAGGTTCCGGAGAGTCAAACCTTGAATCAGATCGCGGAGGCCCTGGGGGAATGCGGCCGCCATGCGCAGGGTTACGGTGTGGAAATCTGGCTGGAAGTCCACGGGCCCAAGTCAAGCAATCCGGCTCGGATACGGAGAATCATGGAGTTGGCGGATCATCCCATGGTCGGGATCTGCTGGAATTCCAACCCGGAAGACGTCGAGGAGGGTTCGGTGGCCAAGAGCTTCGAATTGTTGAAGCCCTGGTTGAAAAATGTTCATATCACGGAGCTTTGGAGGAAAGATTACCCCTGGAGGGAGCTTTTCGACCTGCTGACGCAGGCGGGTTACCGTCGATATACACTGGCCGAGGTTCCAGCCAGTTCCGATACCATTCGTCTGATGCGGTACTACGAAGCGCTCTGGAATGAACTCAAACGGTGAAGGCGAGTCGGCATTCTTTCTTTTTCAGGTCAAGCCTTGATGTTGACCCAGACATGCACATGGGGACTGCCGCGGAAATACCAGACCATGTTCCTGCTTTGCAACTGCCAATTGTCCCAGATGCCGTCGTTGCCCAAATCACCACTCTTGTAAAACGACAGGGTCAGTCCATCAAGTTTCCCCTCCTTCTTAATGTAACGCATGGCTTCCTCCGCGTCCTGCCGGCGAAACGGCAACAACAGGTCGGCCAGAACCTGCTCCACCAACTCCACCTGGTCGCGGCTCATTTCCGAGACGGGTAGGCCGGCGAGCTCGTCACCGAGTCTCACGGTTCGAGTCTGCTGCTCCTGGCGGGGCTCGGTGAGCAGCGCCAGTTGGCGTTGTTTGCCGTCCAGGGCCTGGAAAACCCGGTTTGCCGACTTGGCCTGGTACCAGTAGACATTTCCGGGATGGTCCGGAGCCTCATTAAAGTCCCGGGCCGCATGGCCATAGAAGATCGGTCCGCCGAAAGCGGCTCCTTCCACCGAATCTCCATCACAGCGCATGGTGCAATGTCGTCCGGTGAGAACAAACTCGAACTTTCCCGTAGCCGGGCGTCCGAAGATGGCGATGGAGTAGTTGCCCAGGCTGCCCCCGTCTTCGTTCATGTGTTCCATGACCTTGTCCACATAGTCCGGATTGTGAACTCCCCGAAAGATCTCTTTGATCATTGCCTGCTGGTCGGCCGTGTAGAATTGGTTGATCTTGTAAGGAGTGATGGCCCAGTTGTTGTCCACCTTGGAACGAAGGGGGTGATCGAAGGGGAACGTCACTACCTTTCTTTGTTCTTCTGACAGGCTCTTGTTGAGGGTGGCCACAAGAGTCTCCGAGTTGCGCCGGGCTTCAGCAGAGGCCCCGGCCAGCCTCCCGGCAGGAAAGGTCGCCTGGGCCGCCAGTCCGACTCCTCCCAGCACGGCTGTCTTCAGAAACGTCCGCCGCTCTCCGATTGAGAACTTGGCCGATGTTGCTTCAGTTCGATTCCGCATGACTCCTCCTTGCACCTGAAGCCGTTGTGAAATGCCAAACGATGGTGGATTAAGGCACTATACTACACTAGGTTTCATGGATTGGCTGGATAAATGGGCGGGGAGGAGGGTTGCCCTACGGGAAGGTCGATGGTGCCCAGGGACGGAATTGAACCGCCGACGCCAGCCTTTTCAGGGCTGCGCTCTACCGACTGAGCTACCTGGGCATCCCCCGGCTTTGACGCTGGCACCGCTTGCGCCAAAGTCTGGGAAGTATAGTGAAAGTCCCCCTGCATTTCAAGAATCTTGGCGGGCCGACATGGCAAGCCAGCTCGGGCTCTGATCCGCTCGTTGGAACGGACCGCCAGCCCGCATTTCTCACCGGGGGGTGTGATCATGGCGCAGGAATTTTTCCCTCAGCGCGTGCTCGCGAGCGAAGAGCGTAGCGGGGACACCATTCGAGCGAGCCTGTGCGCGCTGAGGGGAAAAGGCCAAGCCAGGGCGCGCCCAGCGCAGTCTGTACTCGCATGCCCTTAAAACAAGGCCAATAAGGGTTTGAAAATAAATGTCTTTCATAATGCATCCAGCGACCCGGTGAGAAATGCGGGCTAGGGGCGCGGCGGCCCGACCCAATCAGTAGTCGGTCTTGCTCTCGATCCACGCGCGCACGTCGTCGAGCGCGTCAGCGAGCGCCCTGCGCCTGCGCCGCAGGGCGCCGCGAGCCCGGAGCGGCATCTGGCGCAGCGCGAAGAAGGCACGCACGGTGCGCCATACCGCGGATTCCCGCTCGACCGCCAGTGTTCCCAGGACGGTGAGAGCCACCAGTGCGAGTCCGATCGCAACGCCGGTCGCCGTCCCGGTTCGGGTGCCCGCCGAGGTGGCTATCGCAGCGATCCAGCCGCCGTGGATCAGGCCGCCGCCGATGATCTGCCATACCGCGCGGCTCTGGAGGTTCAGCGCCCACCGGCCGATGCGGTCGGTGAGCCAGTAAGGAACGGCGAAGACGACGACGCTTGCGATCACCAGCGGGCCGAGCAGCAGCGCGAGGAGCCCTTCCCGCAGTGAGAAGCGGATGACCTGGGCGGCCGGGATGCGTTGGTCGAGGTCGCGTTCACGGAGCCCGAACCGGGCCAGACTCGTCAGGTATTCCTCCACCTGCGCCATGATCTCGGCCAGCCGCGCCGGGTCGTTCTCGCGCAGTATCGCCATCCCCGCGGCAATCAGGCGGCGGCGGCCCAGCCGCTCCCGCGCGTCGCGCGACGCTCCGCGGGCGGCGGTGTAGAGGCGGTCGATACGCTCGACGATGGGCAGGTCGTGCCGCGGCTCTGCCTCGACCATCAGGTGCTTCAGGCGGTGCTCGATCCGGTCTGTGAGAGTCCGTACGCCGGTCGCTTCGTCCTCCGCATATCCTGCGGCGAGGGCCGCATAGTCCACCGTGTGCCCGAAGACCGCCGTCACCCGGGAGCGGAAGCGGGCCAGGGCGTCGAAGTTGAGCCCGACCGGTACGATGGCCACCGGATGTCCTGCGGCGCAACTGTTGAGCACCATGCGGGCGGCGCCGGTCCGCAGCGGCTCGAGTCGGCCGCGGGCGTGACTGGTGCCTTCCGGGAAAAGGCAGATGGCCTCGCCGGCCGCGAGCGACGCCGCTACCGCCGAAAACATCTCCGCGTTGCGGGAGGTATCGACGCCGGGATCCATCTTGCGGTACACGGGAATCGCCCCCGAGCGGCGGATCAGCGGGCTGAGCGGATGCCGTGCGAAGAGCGTGGACTTGGCGAGGAAACGGATGCGGCGTCCGGCCGTGGTCTGAATGACCGCCGGGTCGATGAGGGTGTTGGGGTGGTTGGCGACCAGCAGCAGCGCGCCGTCCGGTAGCGTGCCGCCGATGCGCTCGACCTTGTAGTAGGCGTACACAGCGAGCCGGCCGAACCCCCACACCCACGATCGCGGAGGCGTCGTTCCGGCGGGCGCGGTCGGAGCAGCCGTCATGGCTTCTCAGTTCCGTCTGGTGGCGGCGAAGCGGAGTATCAGGGGGATCAGGCTCGGATTACAATTTCCGCTCGGCTGCCAAGCCCTTGTCCTTGGGGACGCTCAAATAACCGATGATGCGATTTCGTCGGACTTCATTGACCACCAGTTCGTAACGTAACTTGGTGGGGCCCACAAGAAATTGCACCGGCTCATTGATCGTGCGGCGCTTCTTCTCCAGGGTATTGTCGTCTACCACAATACGGACGTTGTAGCGTTGCCTCCTGCGATTGGTTTTGGTCACCCCGATTCGGATGTCTCCGACCAAGGCGAAGCCTTTCTTCTTCTGGATGTCAAACTCATAGAAGTTCCGCTCTCCCTTCAGACGAAGTTGCGTGAGCTCATCCTTGTTCCTGGCGATCTGCTGGGTCAGAGCGGTGCGAACGTCAACGATCTCCCGGCGGGCGCCCTCCAGGGCCTTTCGTGTGGCCTCCACGTCGGTCCTGACCTGGCTGACGTCGGCATCGACGGTGCCAAAGCGACTGTCGGCGGCACTTTTCAACTCGGAAAGCTGTTGGGAATCGGCTTTTCGGGCAATTTCCACATTGAGCTGCTGCACCGACCGCTGCTGCTCCTCCCGTAACCGCTGGGCTGCGGCCCGTGCCCGATTCAGTTCCTTTTGGGTGACGCCCAATCGGTTTTGCACTACCGAGAAATCGGCAGTCATTGCGCCCAATTTTTGTTCGAACTTTTGGTCCTGCTCCTCCTGCTCGCTCACAGCTTCCATCATCTCTTCATCCAGGGCGGCCACCTGGTCCTGGGATTCGAGGATCTGGTCTTTGTTATCGAGAACCTGGTAGATCAGAAAGATCTGCAATCCCAGCAAAATGATGAAGCCGAACAATCCCCAACGGGGCGTGGACCGACCCGCCAGGGGTGCCGTGGCTGGCTGCTTTGGCCTGGGCTGGTCGAGGGGCTTGCCGTCCGTGAAGCTGTTCATGGTTAGTCTCTCCTTTCTGACTCAAACGTGCTGGAGATCGGCTGATCACCCTTGCGCTGTCAAGTCAGGTAGCTTAGCAATGTTCAGTCCAATTTCCCATGAAAAGATGGCTTCATCCGCCGGCGAGTTGCTTCCCGTTTGGAACCGGCCAGCCCGTCAGGGAGGTGACTTGATGAAAGTGGACTTCTATTCCTACAATGTCGGGGGTTAACGGAGCTTCCCCTGATGAAGGATCTCATCTTTGCAGCCGGTACGGTCTGTGCCCTGCTGCTTGTCTCGGGCGAGTCGTCGTCGCCTCCACGGCAACGGGGGTTCTTGAAGCGGACCATCGCCATCGGTGCGGAGGTCTACCACTACCAGGTTTTCCTTCCGTTCGGGTGGCAACCACAGAAAACCTGGCCCGTGGTGCTTTTTCTCCACGGCAACGGCGAACGGGGCGATGACGGGTGGCGTCAGACTCGCGTAGGAATCGGCCCCGCAATTCGCCGGGATCCCGAGCGTGTTCCGGCGGTCGTTGTCCTGCCCCAGTGCCGCCGGGGAATGTGGTGGACCCACGCGCCAATGGAGAGGCTGGCGCTGGCCGCCTTGGAGGCCGCCATTCAGGAATTTGGCGGTGATCCCGCCAGGGTGTTTCTGACCGGGATTTCCATGGGAGGGTACGGGACCTGGAGTCTGGCGGCCAAATATCCGGGGAAGTTTGCCGCACTGGCTCCGATCTGTGGCGGGGTGGTGCCGCCGGCGGGCATCGAAGTGCCCGAGGATCATCCACCGGTGGAATTCTCCCCAACTCCCTATCGCAGCATGGCCGCCAGGATCGGCCCGACACCGGTCTGGATATTTCACGGAACCGATGACCCTCGGGTGCCCGTTTCGGAATCTCGGAAAATGGCCGAGGCATTGCAGGCATTGGGGAAGCGGGTGCGCTTCAGCGAATATGTTGGCGTTGGCCACGATTCCTGGGACCAGGCCTATGAAGAACCCGAGTTTTTCCCCTGGCTCTTGTCGCATCGGGTTGCCCGGCCGTAGCTGGCACTTCCAATCGGGTCGCCGGTGCATCCTGACATTCCCTTTCCCCTCAGCCGGGCACGTGACAACCTGTGCCCGCGAGCCGTGCGGTTGGTTTGCCTTCGTCCCGATCCTTTCCCTATAATGGCCAAGTTCGTTTGGGATTGAAAAGGACGCATTGGCCGGCCGGGGATCGTTCCATCAGTTGCGGCTGGCCATGGAATGGAAATGCCTCAAACACTGGCGGAAAAAATCTTCTCCAACCACTGCGGAAGAGCGGTGCGGGCCGGGGATTTCATCCTGGCGGAGTTGGACCTGGTCATGGCCCATGACACGACCTGCGCCTGGGCGCTGGAGCCCTTTTACCAGATCGCCGAACGGGTTTTCGATCCCCGAAAAATTTTCATTCCTTTTGACCACGCCTTTCCGAGCCCCAGCGTGGCCATGTCCAAGTTGCAGAGTCAAATCAGGAAGTTTGCCGATGAGCAGGGCATTCCAGTGGTATACGACGGCGTTTGCCACCAGGTCATGTCGGAGCGGCTGATCAATCCAGGCAACCTCATCCTGGGTGCGGATTCACACAGCCCCACCGGCGGAGGTCTTGGAGCTCTTACCATCGGGGTGGGCTCGACCGACGCGGCCATCGCCATGGCCACCGGCAAGAGCTGGTTTCGGGTTCCCCAGACTATCCGGGTCACCATCAGCGGTGATCTGCCGAAGGGTTGCTACTCCAAAGACGTCGTGCTGGCGGTAGCCAAGGAGATGGGTTCCGGTGGAGCCAACTACCGGGTCATCGAATACGCGGGACCCACGGTGGAAGGCTTCAACGTGCCGGCCCGGTTGACTCTGACCAACATGAGTGCCGAAATGGGTGCCAAGGCAGCCGTGGTGGCCCCTGACGACCAGACGCGAGCCTATCTTGAGGAAAATGATCGGCTGGTGGAATTCGAACCCCTTTGTAGCGATCCGGAGGCTTCCTTCGAGCGGGAGCTTCGCTTTGATGTTTCGGACCTGAAACCCATGATTGCCTGTCCTCCGGATATCGACAACGACGTGCCGGTGGAGCAGGTCGAATGCGAGAAAGTTTCGGTCGATCAGGTCTTTATCGGATCCTGCACCAATTGCCGAATTGAAGACCTCGAGGTCGTTCACCGAATCTGGAAGGGGAAGAGGTTGAAGGAGGGATTGCGGGTCATTGTCACTCCGGCCTCGCGCCGAGTCTACCTGCAGGCGCTCCAGCGAGGATACCTGGAGGAGTTCGTCAACTTCGGCGCGGTGGTCTCCAGTCCCGGTTGCGGGCCCTGCCTGGGCCGATCGGGTGGCGTGCTCTACGACAATGAGGTCTGCGTTTCCACCAGCAACCGCAACTTCGAAGGCCGAATGGGCAGCCCCACAGCCAGGATTTTCCTGGCCAGCCCCGCAACCGCTGCCGCTACGGCCTTGACCGGCATCATTACCGACCCGAGAAGGTATGTTGCCTGAACAGAGTTTCTGATCCGATGAACTGGAAGTTCGGGGACAACATCAATACGGACCTGATTACTCCCGGCCGCTACAACATCACCACCGACCCCGAGGAGTTGGCCAGAGCCTGCTTCATCGAGTATCGGCCGGAATTCCGCCAGCGGGTTCAACCCGGCGACTTCGTGGTGGCCGGTCACAACTTTGGCTGCGGCAGTTCGCGGGAGACGGCGGTCGTGGCGCTCAAGCACTCCAACCTCCGAGCCGTTATTGCCAAGTCCTTTGCCCGGATCTTCTTTCGCAACGCCATCAATTTGGGGTTGCTGTGCATCATTGCCGATACGGACTCCATCCAGGAGAGCGACCGTCTGGAATTGAACATACAGTCGCAGGTGCTTCGCAACGCCACCAGGGATCAGACCATCCCGATTGAGATTCCCGGAATGATGCTCCGGCTCTATCAGGAAGGCGGCATCATCAAATTCCTGAAAAGAAACGGTCTCTCAGCACTCGCCGACCTGGAAAAGTTTTAAGGCAGGCCGCCCTTCCCAACAGATGGCGGGTCAAGTCCCAGTCGATGGTGGGTTGAAGAATGAAACCTCAGGCCAAACCTCGGGCACTGGTAGTGACGGTCAGCGACTCCGCCTCGCGCGGAGAGCGGGAGGATCTTTCCGGTCCCGCTGCCTCTGAAGCCTTGGAGGCGCTGGGATGTGAGGTCTTGGACCGGGCCGTGGTCCCGGATGAGCTGGAGATCATCAGGGAGTGCCTGTTGAAGGGCTGTGAGGCTCACAAAGCCGAGCTGGTGGTGACCACCGGTGGCACCGGCCTGGCACCCAGAGATGTCACTCCCGAGGCCACGGCCTGCGTCATCGAGAGGGAAGTTCCCGGACTGGCCCAGTTGATGCGGTCTGAGGGGATCAGGAAGACTCCCAGAGCGGCTCTCTCTCGTGCCCTGGTCGGCGTGCGCGGCAAGACCCTCATTATCAACCTGCCCGGCAGCGTCAAAGGGGTCCGGGAGTCCTTGGGCGCTTTGCAAGCCGTGCTGCCCCATGCGCTGGAGGTGATCTCCGGAAACACGGTCCGCTGTGGCGGCTAGCCCAGGGAAGTGCTTGGGTTCAGACCCTGTCCGGGACGACGAACGGCGGACGATAGCGGCGTTTCAGGTATTGATTGGCTTCGGGGTCCTGGGGAAATTGCTCCTGTTGGGGATCGAATGTCAAGCTGTGGCCGGTGCGATAGGCGATGTTGGCCAGATGTGCCAATGATGATGAGATGTGTCCCTCCTCGATCTCCGAGTTCAGATGTTGGGGCTTGCGAGATCTCACCGCATCAATGAAATTCACGTAGTGGTTCCCACCCTCCTCTCGGCCCGGTCCGGGCTCACGCTTTCTTCCCAGGAAGGTCCGATAGGCGTTGTACTTGGAAATCTCGACGTACCCCTCGGAACCGTAGATAAAAACCCCGACCTGGCTGTCGCCTTCCGAGTTGCTGATCCAGTGTCGAACCTCGAAAGTCAACAGCTTCTTCTGGTCGGGATACTCGAAGCTGGCCGTCTGGACGTTGGGAGTCTCCTGGTCATCATCAAAGAGAAAGTGTCCCCCCATGCACTGGACTTTCCGGGGAAGGCCCACACCCAGCCCCCAGCGGGCCAGGTCCAGTTGGTGAGGGCCCTGGTTTCCAATATCTCCATTGCCGTAATCCCACTGCCAATGCCACTCGTAGTGGAAGCGGTTTCGGGTAAAGGGGCGACTGGGCGCCGGCCCGGTCCATAAGTCGTAATGGACCCCAGGAGGAACGGCCTCCACTTTGGCCTTCCCGATGGTCTTTCGCCACTTGAAGCAGAGTCCTCGGGCCATGTAGACGTCTCCGATCAGGCCCTGACGGATTTTCTCCATGGCTTCCTGAAGCGCCGGGCTGCTGCGGTTTTGAAAGCCGACCTGGACGACGCGGCCGTACTTGCGAGCCGCCTCCACCATCTTGCGCCCCTCCCAAATCCCGTGAGAGCTCGGTTTTTCCACGTAGACATCCTTGCCGGCCTGACAGGCCCAGATGGTATTCAAGGCGTGCCAGTGGTTGGGAGTCGCAAACGAAACCACGTCGATCTCTTTCTCCTCCAGGAGTCGGCGCAGGTCGACAAAGGATTGAGGCTTCTTGCCGGTCAGCTTCTCGACTTCGGCGACTCGCTGGTTCAAAATGTTTTCGTCCACGTCACACAGGGCCGCCACCTCCAGGTTGCGGTGCCTGAGTTGAGCGAAATCCCGAACGTGCGATCCCCCGCGGCCGCGCAGGCCCACCACCGCCACCCGAATTCGGCTGTTGGCTCCCAGGGGGCCGGAAGCTTGAGCCAGCCCGGAACCTGCCGCCGCCAGCGACGTCATCAGAAAATAGCGCCGATTGATTGCTTTCATAAGGCTCCCTCGCCAGAGATGAGTGCGTAGACGTTGCCGGCATTGTAGCAATCCTGGATTCCAATAGACATCCCTTTTGGGCTAGCCCGCATTTCTCACCAGGTCGCTGAATGCATAGTGAAAAGCGGTTTATCTTCAGTACCTTGATTGCTGCCACTCAAGGGGTCTGCGGCTACAGACGGCACTGGGCACGCCCTGGCTTGTCCTTTTCCCCTCAGCGCGCACAGGCTCGCTCGACCGTAGAAACCGCTACGCTCTTCGCTCGCGAGCACGCGCTGAGGGGAAAATTCCTGCGCCACGATCACGCCCCCTGGTGAGAAATGCGGGTTAGGAAGAGTGCCCGACCGAGGGGTCGGGCTCCTGAGGGGAGTGCAGGGAGGGATCGTTCTCCTGATTGCGGTTGCGGTAGCTGGAGCAATCCACGCAGGTTTCCTCGCTCCAGTGCTCCTTCATTTCCGGGTGGTCGCACACCAGTCTGCGGTTGTATTGCGTTTGGGTGCTGAAGAATTCCTTGGAAGCTCTCGCCTTGGAAAAGGCGCAAGTTCGAAGTTTTTTGAGGCCGGCTTTCATGGTTAGCTATGGAAATCCGGGGCCTGGCCGGAGGAGCCGGAGGCTTCTCCCAGGACACGGAAGCGGCGGATTCGTTCAAGCACCAGTTGCTCTGCAGAGAGCGACTTCAACGCCTTCAGGCCTTTATTCAACTGGAGATCTACCGAAGTGGCTGTCGATTCGGGGTCGTTGTGGGCACCGCCCTCAGGTTCCGGGATCACCTCGTCCACAATGCCCAGGTATTTCAGGTAGCTCGAGGTGATCTTCAGTGCATTGGCAGCCTCTTCAACCTGAGACTGATCCTTCCAGAGAATGGCGGCGCAGCCCTCGGGAGAGATCACCGAGTAGTAGGCGTGCTCCAGCATGTAGACGCGATCTCCGATCCCGATTCCCAGGGCTCCCCCGCTGCCCCCCTCCCCGGTAATGGTGACCAGAATCGGCACCGTCATCCGAGCCATTTCCCGCAGATTTTGAGCGATTGCTTCGGCCTGCCCGCGCTCTTCGGCTCCAATGCCAGGATAAGCTCCGGCCGTGTCGATGAAGATGAATATGGGGCGGCCGAACTTCTGGGCCAGTTGCATCAGGCGCAAAGCCTTGCGGTAACCTTCGGGCTTGGGCATTCCGAAGTTGCGGAACAACTTCTGCTCGGTGTCCCGTCCCTTCTGGGTCCCGAGAACCATGCAGGGTTCCCCGTGAAAACGCGCCATGCCGCCAATCATGGCGGGATCGTCGGCAAAGCGCCGATCCCCGTGCAGTGGGGAGAAATCGCTAAAAATGAGTTCGATGAAATCCTGGACGTGGGGCCGCCGGGGATGACGGGAAAGTTGGACGCGATGCCAGGAGGTCAGTTTTGCCGAGACCTCGCGGCGCAAGCGGTGGAGGCGCCGGCGAAGAGTCTCCAGATCGTTGGCGGTGTTTTCGGACGGAAGTTGGCGAGAGAGTTCCTGGATCTGTTGTTCGAGGTGCTCGACCTCATTGCGCTGGTTTGCGGTGTCATTGACCATGGTGGACTCCGGTTCTCCCGGAAGTTAGCGGCGAACCGAACCCGCCCCACAGAGGGTTTCTACCTGGCGGATGAACCGCCCGTCGGCCTTTACCCGACCTAAGTGCCGTGGTTGCAAGGTTATCAGATAGGATCGAGGGTGTTCAAGTTGAAAGGTGACCCGGCTCCCCCCTGGATTTTCTTCCATAATTGAGCGTAACTTGAGGGGCAGATCCTGGGCCATGGTTTCCAGTTTGACGTAAATGGTCACCGGCGGGGCCGAGTGCGGCCCATCGAGTGTCCGGATTTCTCGAACGATGATCTTGCGATTTCCGGAGTCCTCAATCTCAAGCATGCCCCGAACCAGAACCGCGGCCTCCGATTCCAGCAGCGACTCGCAACGTTTGAAGACTTCCGGAAACACCACGGCATCAACCGAGCCACTGAGGTCCTCCAGAGACAGGGTCGCCATTCGATCTCCCTTCCGGGTTCTCAATGGCCGCAGGGAAGTGATCATGACCCCAACCTGGACTTTCTGACCGGTCTCCAACTCATTGACGTCCTCGACCTTGGTGGAGGTGGTCTGCTCGATCTGTTCCACGAATTTTTCCAGCGGATGTCCCGTGATATAGAACCCCAGGGTCTCTTTTTCGCTGGAAAGGATCAGCGACTGTGGCCACTCCGGAGTGCCGGGCAGATCCTGGGGCAGGTGGAGCGACCGGTCGCTGCCTGACGGGTCGCCGTTGAGGGCGGAAAAGAGTCCCTGCTGGCCCGATTCCCGATCCCGCTGGATTTGCTGGGCCGAGTCGATGGCTCGATCGACCGAGGCCAGCAACTGGGAGCGATGGCCTCCCAGGGAATCCAGGGCGCCGGCCTTGATCAAACTCTCAATGACCCGTTTGTTCACCACCCGCAGGTCGATCTCTTCGCAGAATTCGAAAATGGAGCCGAACCGGGAGACCCTCTTCCTGGCCTCCAGTATGGAGGAGATGGCATTGGTCCCGACGTTTTTGATGGCTCTCAGGCCGAAGCGAATCTCCGGCCCGGATGGCGTGAAGTTCAGGTCGCTGACGTTGATGTCGGGAGGAAGGATCTTTATGCCCAAGTCCCGGCATTCGTTGATGTATTTCACTATCTTGTCGCTGTTGTTGATCTCGCTGGTCAGCAGAGCCGACATGAAGCAGATCGGATAGTTGGCCTTCAGGTATCCGGTCTGGTAGGCCAGGACCGCGTAGGCGGCAGAGTGCGCCTTGTTGAATCCGTAGCCGGCAAACTTGACCATCAAGTCGAATATTCGCGCGGTCTTCCGCGCATCGAATCCGCGGGCTCCGGCGCCGGCAATGAATTTTTCACGCTGGGCTTCCATCTCTTGTTGCTTTTTCTTTCCCATGGCGCGCCGCAGGAGGTCTCCCTCAGCCAGTGAATAGCCCGCCAGCTTGTTGGCGATTTGCTGCACCTGTTCCTGGTAGAGGATGACGCCCAGCGTTTCCTCGAGGATCTCTCTCAGTTCGGGCAAGTCGTAGGCCACGCTCTTCCGGCCCTGTTTTCTCTCGATGAAGTCATCGATCATTCCGCCTCCGAGGGGTCCGGGGCGGTAGAGAGCGTTGAGAGCGGTGAGATCTTCCAGCTTTTCCGGCTTGAAGCGCCGCAGGATGTCCTTCATGCCGCCGCTTTCAAACTGAAAAATGCCGTTGGACAAACCCTTGGAGAACATCTCATAGGTTCTGCCATCGTTCATCGGCAGGGTTTCCAGGCTGACTTCTTCCTCGGTGGTTTGGCGAATGAGCTTGACGGCGTGGTCGAGGACGGTCAGGGTCGTCAACGCCAAAAAATCCATCTTGAGCAACCCGATCTTCTCCAGATGGTCCATGGCGTACTGGGTGGTGATTTCGTCCTTGCTGCTCTTGTAGAGTGGCACGATCTCCGTGAGGGGTACCGGGGAGATCACCACACCGGCGGCGTGAGTGGAGGCGTGCCGCGCCATTCCCTCCAGTCTCTTGGCGATGTCAAAGAGGTCGCGCACCCGCTCGTCTTTGGCAATCATGGTGCGCAAGTTCGATGACGCCCGCTGGGCCTTGGTCAGATTCATGCCGATTTCCGCTGGAATCAGCTTGGCGATGCGGTCCACCTCCGCATAGGGCATATCCATGCTTCGGCCGGCGTCCTTGATGGCAGCCTTGGCCGCCATGGTTCCGAAGGTGATGATCTGACAGACGTTGTCGCGGCCGTATTTTTGGGTCACGTAGTTGATGACTTCATGGCGCCGGTTGGTGCAGAAATCGATGTCGATGTCCGGCATGGAGATCCGTTCCGGGTTGAGGAATCGTTCGAACAGCAACCCGTACTGCAAGGGATCGATATCAGTGATCTTCAGGCAGTAGGAGACCAGGCTTCCCGCTGCCGAGCCCCTGCCGGGACCGACCGGGATCTGGTGTTGCCTGGCGTAGCGCATGAAGTCCCAGACAATCAAAAAATAGCCCGGGTAGCGCATCTGCTTGATGATCCCGATTTCATGCTTGAGCCTCTCCTCGTAAGTCTCCAGGGGGAGCTTCAGCTCTCCTCGATCCTGCCGCGATCTCCAATAGGGGAGTCGCGCCTCGAAACCCTCCCAGCACACCTGCTCGAAATATTCGTCCAGGCCTTTCTCCCCGGGCACCTCGAAGTGCGGAAAGGTCTGAGTGGCCTCTTCGAACTGGAATTGACAGCGTTCCGCGATGGCCAGAGTTTGCTGGATGGCCTGCGGGTGGTCACGGAAAAGGTCCGCCATTTCCCGGGCACTCTTCACGTAGAACTCGTCGGTGGCAAAACGCATTCGGTTGCTGTCACTCATCGTTTTGCCGGTCTGTATGCAAAGCAGCACCTCGTGGGCGCGGGAGTCCTGCCGGGTGACGTAGTGGCAGTCGTTGGTGGCAACGATAGGAATGTCCAGGGACTTGGCCAGCCGAACCAAGTCGGGGATGATGCGCTGCTCGACCTCCAAACCTTGATCCTGGAGTTCGATGAAATAGTGGTCCTTTCCAAAAATATCCTGGTATTCCCCGGCGACTTGCCGGGCCTGTTCGTATTGCCCAGCGGCCAGGTTGGAGCAGACCTCGCCGCTTAGGCAGGCGGAAAGGCAGATCAACCCCTCATGGTGCCGGGACAACAGTTCCTTGTCGATTCGCGGTTTGTAGTAGAAACCCTGCAAGAAGCCGTAGGACACCAGCTTGACCAGGTTGCGGTATCCGGTCGAGTTTTCGCACAGCAAGACCAGGTGGTGGTTGGACTTTTCCCCTCCCGCGGGCCGTTCGCCGGCCGCTCCTCGTGCCACGTAGACCTCGCAGCCGATGATGGGCTTGATCCCGTGCTTATGGGCAGCTTCGTAGAAGCTCATGGCGCCGAACAGGTTGCCGTGATCGGTCACGGCCGCTGCCGGCATGTTGAGCTGCGACAGATGCTCCATCAGGGTATTGACTTCGCAGGCGCCGTCCAGCAGGCTGTAATCGGTATGGAGGTGCAGGTGAACAAAGTTTTCTGAGTTCATCGGGGCCTATGGTTGAAACGGATCAGGGAAGCTCATCGGGTATCCGCAGCAGATAACGATCTGACAGGGTGGATGCATGGAACGGGGCTCACTCCCACTCTATGGTGGCTGGGGGCTTGGAGCTGATGTCGTAGACCACCCGGTTGATTCCTTGAACTTCGTTGACGATACGGGTCGAGATTCTCTCCAGGAGGGAATAGGGTAGCTTGACCCAATCGGCGGTCATCCCGTCCCGGGAGTGTACGGCCCTCACCGCACAGGTGTACTCGTAGGAGCGTTCATCCCCCATGACGCCGACGCTCTTTACGGGCAACAGCACCGCGAAGGCCTGCCAGATGTCCCGGTAAAGCCCGGCCTGTCTGACCTCGCTGATGACGATCTCGTCGGCCTCCTGAAGGAGCTTGACCCGGGATGGAGTCACCTCGCCCAGGATGCGGACAGCCAATCCCGGCCCCGGGAAGGGTTGCCGCTCGACCACTTCCTCGCTCAGGCCCAACTGCCTGCCTAGGTTGCGGACTTCGTCCTTGAACAAATCGCGCAGGGGTTCCACCAGCTTCAACTTCATGGTTTGAGGCAACCCACCGACGTTGTGGTGGGATTTGATGGTGGCCGAGGGACCCTTGACCGAGACCGATTCGATGACGTCGGGGTAAAGGGTCCCTTGAACCAGGAAGTCCACTTGGCCCAACAGGCCGGCTTCGTGGTCAAAGACGGCGATGAATTCCTGGCCGATAATCTTTCGTTTTCGCTCAGGGTCGGTCACTCCGGATAGCTGCTTCAGGAACTGATCGCCAGCGTCGACTCCCCGGACGTGCAGCTTCAGTTGGTCTTGCATCCGAGAGAGCACGCGGGAGAATTCGTTCTTCCGCAGCACTCCGTTGTTGACAAATATGCACGTCAGTTTATCGCCGATGGCCCGGTCCACCAGAACGGCGGCCACCGTCGAGTCGACACCTCCGCTGAGGGCGCAAATCGCTTTTCCCTGGCCCACTTGCCGGCGAATGCGATAGATGGACTCCTCGATGAATTTGGACGGTGTCCAATCTCCCCGGCACCCGCAAATCCTGAAGAGAAAGTTCTCCAGTATCCTTGTGCCTTCTTCGGTATGGGCTACCTCGGGATGGAACTGCAGACCGAAGATGGAGCGGTCCTGACTCTCGGCCGCAGCCAGGGCATTGGCGGAAAGGCCGGTCGGATGAAACCCCGGAGGGAGCTGGACGATATGATCGCCATGGCTCATCCATACGTTGGATCGGGGTTTGACTCCTTGGAACAGCGGACTGTCGGTTTGCAGGCTCAACTCCGCCAGACCATACTCCCGCTTGCCAGCCGGCTCGACCCTTCCTCCCATCTCCAGCGCCAGGAGCTGGAATCCGTAACAGATCCCCAGGATTGGAGTTGCCAGCTTCCAAAGTTCGGCACGGGTGCGCGGAGCCTGGTCTCCATAGACCGAATCCGGCCCCCCGGACAGGATGACGCCTCTGGGCCTGCGCCGGCGGATCCGCTCGAAGGGCAGGTCAAAGGGAACAATTTCGCAGAAAACGTTGGCTTCCCGAACCCGGCGGGCGATGAGCTGAGTGTATTGCGAGCCGAAGTCCAGAATGAGAACACAATCGTGGGAAGAGGGCATTGCGGAAGTCCCGGGGAAGAGACGGTTGGATTATATGCGAGCCGGACGCCTTCCCACAATGAAGCCGGCTTTAACCCGCATTTCTCACCAGGTCGCTGAATGCATAGTGAAAAGCGGTATATCTTCAGACCCTTGATTGGCGCCAATTAAGGGACTCGCGGCTACAGACTGCGCTGGGCGCGCCCTGGCTTGTCCTTTTCCCCTCAGCGCGCACATGCTCGCTCGAATGGTGTCCCCGCTACGCCCTTCGCTCGCGAGCACGCGCTGAGGGAAAAATTCCGGCGCCAAGTTGCACTCTTGAGAAGAGTGCAACCCCCTGGTGAGAAATGCGGGTTAACCCCACCAAGCTTTTGTGAGCCTGGATATCGGAGTTGCAGCATGCCAATCCAGCCGCGGGATTCGCGCTGGAGGCGGGCAGCCCTGCAGGAGTCGCCTGCGGCCGGGAGGGGTCCTCTTTCACCCGCAGGAGGCGCGGTCCAGTCCCAGGAAGAACTCCCGGTTTCCCTCGGCCCCCAGGATCGGAGACGGAACCGTTCCCAGGAGTCGATATCCCAGGTCTTCTGCGCAAGCGCTGACCATTTGGATGGCCAAGCGGTGCTTGTGGGGGTCCCTGACGATGCCCCCCTTTCCTACCTCGCCCTTGCCCAATTCGAACTGCGGCTTGACCAGGCAGAGGATCCTGGTGGTGGGCTTTTCGAACACTTCGAGCACCGGCAGAACCAGGGAGAGCGAGATGAAGGCCAGGTCCAAAGTGATCAGGTCAATGGTCTCGCCAATAGTTTCAAACCTCAGATAGCGGGCGTTGAATCCCTCCAGGCAGTGGACCCGGCCGTCTTTTCGCAGCTTCCAGTCCAGTTGATTGTGCCCCACGTCGAGCGCATGGACCCTGGCGGCCCCGTGCCGGAGCAGACAATCGGTAAATCCACCGGTGGAAGCCCCAATATCCAGGCAAACTTGCCCCCCAACCTTGAGCGCGAAATGCTGCAAAGCGTGTTCCAGCTTGTGTCCCCCGCGGGACACATAAACTTTGTCCTCGGATTTAAGGCGAAGCCTCGATTTCAAATCCACCCTGGTCCCGGGCTTGTCAATCCGTTGCTCGTCAGCCAGCACCGATCCCATCAGGATCAAGGCCTGGGCCTGGTGACGACTCTGGGCCAGACCTCGGTCCAGAAGCAGCTTGTCGATCCGTTCTTTCATCGGAGGGAGAAGACCCCGCGGAAGCGGAATCTTCTCAGGACTTTCTGGTGAACGCAGCTTTAATGGCGGCCTTGAGGGGCCAGCGGGGTTTGGAGAACTGGTTCTCGGTAATGAAGGAACGAACCCGTTGGTAAATCCCATCCGAGTCCAGGCCATACTTGGCGTGGAGCAACTTTGGATTGCCGTGCGGAATGATGCGATCGGGAACTCCGATGCGGAGAACCTTGCAATCCTGGAGGCCTCTCGCTTCCAGCAATTCAATGACGGCGCTGCCGAACCCTCCCATCAGGGCAGCCTCTTCGATGGTGACCAGGCAGGGCATTTCCGAAGCCAGGGATGCGATCAGCGCTTCGTCCAACGGTTTAACGAAGCGGGCGTTGACGACAGAAGTCGAAATGCCTTCCTTGGCGAGTTGTTCGGCTGCCTTGAGCGCAGGAATCACCATGTTTCCGAGGGCCAGAATGCAACAGTCCCGACCCTGCTGCAGTATCTCCGCTTTGCCGATTTCCAGCATTTCGAACTGATCGTCCAACGGCACGCCGTAGCCGCTGCCCCTGGGGTACCTGAGGGCGGTGGGGTGGGGTGTATTGATGGCGGTGTAGAGCATGTGCTGTAGTTCGTTTTCATCCTTCGGGGCCATGACGACCATGTTGGGCAAGGCACGTAGATAGGCCACGTCGTAGAGTCCGTGGTGGGTCGGGCCGTCGGCTCCGACGATCCCGGCTCGATCGATGGCGAAGGTGACCGGAAGGTCCATCAGGCAGATGTCATGGACGACCTGGTCGTAAGCACGTTGCAGAAAGGTCGAGTAGATTGCGGCGACCGGCTTCATGCCCTGGGTGGCCAATCCCCCCGCGAAAGTGACCGCATGTTGTTCGGCGATACCGACGTCGAAGCAGCGGTCGGGGATCTCCTGGTTGAACTTGACCAGGCCCGTTCCTTCCAACATGGCGGCAGTAATGGCCACGATTTTGGAATCCTCTTTGGCGAGACGGATCATCGACTTGCTGAAAATCGAAGTGTAAGACGGAGGTGCAGCGGGTTTCGGGCGGAAGACTCCGGTTTTGGGATCATAACCCGAAGGCCCGTGGTACTTGATCGGCGCTGATTCAGAGACCGACCAGCCCTTTCCCTTTTTGGTCACGATGTGGAGAATGGTCGGCACTTCGTTCTCTTTCACTCGCTTCAAAGTCTCGACCAACGTATCCAGGTTGTGCCCATTGATGGGGCCGACATAGTCGAAACCGAGTTCGAAAAAGACGAGACCCGGCACCATGAACGTCTTCATGGCATCCACCATGTCGCGGGCTAGCTTCACCAATCGGGGACCCACGCGCGGCACGGAAAGGAGCATGCCTTCTACTTCTTTCTTGAAGCGGTTGAAGACTTGTCCGGTGACAATTCGGTTGAGGTAGCCGGCGATGGCTCCCACATTCGGGGATATGGACATTTCGTTGTCATTCAGAATGATCAACAGCTTCTTTTGCAGATGTCCGGCCTGGTTGATGCCCTCCAGAGCCATGCCTCCTGTCAGACCGCCATCGCCAATGATAGCCACCACATGCTGACTCTTACCCTCCAGGTCTCGTGCCACCGCCATGCCCAGCGCGGCCGAAATCGAGGTCGAGGCATGGGCCACGTTGTAGACGTCGTAAATGCTTTCCTCACGTCTCGGGAAGCCGGAGATGCCGTCGTATTGACGCAAAGTGGCAAACTGGTCTCGACGCCCGGTGAGGATTTTGTGGCCGTAAGCCTGGTGTCCCACGTCCCAAACCAGCAAGTCTCGGGGAGTATTGAAAATGTAATGGAGGGCAACGGTCAATTCCACGGTACCCAGACTGGAGGCCAGATGTCCTCCCGTCTTGGAAATCATGTAGATCATGAAACTCCGAAGTTCGTCGGCCAACTGCTTCAGTTGCGATGGCCTGAGCCGTCGGATTTGTTTGGGGTTGTCGATGCGGGAAAGCAGGGGGAATTCGGGGTCTTGGCTCATGGTTGCGTGTCCTTTCAACCTTCAATGGGCCGTAGGGCGCCCATCCGCGTCTGACTCCCATTAACTCTCATTCTAGTGTCAAGACAACTCGGAAACCAACTGAATTGTCCTGCTGGCGAGGAGGGACCGGCAGCCTGGCTCAGTCTTGCGCCTTCTCGGCAAAGGACTCCCGCTCCAGGAGCCCCTCGCTCTTCCGGACCAGGATTTCCACCTTGCGTTCGGCTTCATCAAGCTTTCCCTGGCAGAAATTCTGCAGCTTGACCCCCTCCTCGTACATCTCCAGCAGGGATGCCAGCGGCAGATCGCCGCTCTCCAAGGTCTTGACGATCTCCTCGAGCCGTTTCATGGCTGATTCAAAATCTTTGTATTGGGTCATGAACCGTCCTGCTCTTTTGTCTTGCCGAAGTCCCGGGAGGCTTCGATGCGCGCCGCCCGTGCTTCGATTCTTCCTTTGGAAAGGGTAACAGAAAACGGATCTCCTGTTTGCAGCCGGGCGGCGTCTCTGAGGATGGTCCCATCGGCTTCCCGGCAGATGGAATAGCCCCGGTTGAGCACGGCTGCCGGGCCAAGGGTGCGCAGAGTCCCGGATTGGGCCGAAAGGCGCGCTTGAAAGGCTTGGAGGGCGAAGCGGATTTGGGCGGTGGCTCGCTCCGAGGACACGTTCAAGGCTTTCCGTTTGAGGTCCACCAGTCGCTGCGGGTTGAAGCGCTCCAGACGCTCGGTCGTCAGGCGCCAGTAATCCCGCCGAGACCCCAAATAGTTCTGAGGCCACCCAATGAGGCGAAAGCCCAACTCGTCCAACCACTGACGCTGCGACCGGATGCGGCCCTGGGCCAACTCGAAGGCACGGTTGGCCGACAACTCAAGCACCCGGTTGCGGCATTGACTGAGCCGGAGCTGCAGAGTCCGCTGCAGCCGAACTCGGAAGTGGCTCAACCGGGTGATCAGTTCTTCCCCTTGTGTAGCGACCATCTCGGCCGCGTTAGCCGGAGTCGAGGCCCGAACATCGGCAACGAAATCAGCAATCGTAAAATCGACCTGGTGGCCCACCGCCGAGACTACGGGAACCCGGGAGAGGTGGATGGCTCTGGCGACCTGCTCCTGGTTGAAGGCCCACAGGTCTTCCATCGATCCTCCGCCGCGCCCGACAATGATGAGGTCTACCTCGGGAATTCCGTTGAGGGTTTGGATGCCAGCGGCAATTTCCTGGGCGGCTCCCTCGCCTTGCACTTTGGCCGGAAACAACAGCGCGGGGATCGGCTGGCGACTTCGGCTCAACGTTCTCAGGATGTCGTGAATCGCCGCTCCGGTTTGTGAGGTGACGATACCAACAGTTCGAGGGAGGAGCGGCAAGGGTTTCTTGCGGGCTTCGTCAAACAGGCCCTCGGCCGCGAGCTTGGCCTTCAGTCGATCGAAGGCGATCTGCAGGGAGCCGATCCCCCTGGGTTCAATGGAGTCGGCATAGAGGGAGTACTCGCCTCGGAGTTCATAGACCCCCAGGTTTCCTCGGACCAGAACCAGGTTTCCATCCTCGAATGGATGGCGAAGCTGGCGGGCTTTGCTGCGGAAGCACACGCATTTCAACTGGGCTCGAGCATCTTTCAATGCGAAGTAGATGTGCCCGGCGGCGGAGATGGTCCAGTTGGAGATCTCCCCCTCGACCAGCACCCGCTGAAATTCCCCCTCCAGGAGTGACCTCACCTCGGCCGTGATCTCCCAGATCCCGTAGATTTTTTGAGATGGAAGGGAATACATGAGTCCTGGGGCCGCCCCGGCAGGTGGGGAGACCGGGAGTTACCGCCGGAAGAAGAAAGACAGAGTCAGGGTCAGGAGAATGCTGAGCACGATGGAGGTGGTCAGGGGAAGATATAAGGTGAACTGATCTCGCTTGAAGACAAGGTCACCCGGAAGCCGGCCCAACCTGAAAAATGAAAAATGGCCGGCAAAATTCAGGATCAGGCCAACCGCCAGAAAGACCAGACCCAGAATAATGAAGACCTTGGCCATGTTCCCCTTCGAAGACTGCCGGATTTGCGTCCGGAAAGCGGGTCGGCGCGGGCAAGCCGGCAGTATTGGACTCCCGTCACCTAACCCGGCAACTCCGAATCGCTGAAGAAGTACTGAATTTCTCTCCGGGCACTCTCCTCGCTATCGGAACCGTGGATCACGTTCTTTTCGATGGAAGTGGCATAGAGCTTGCGCAGGGTCCCTTCTGCTGCCTGCCTGGGGTCGGTGGCTCCCATCAACTCCCGCAGGTGCGCCACCACGTTGGGGGCTTCGAGGACCACCACCACCACGGCTCCGGAGCTCACGTAGCTGACCAGGTCCGGGTAGAAGCTGCGTTCCCGGTGAACAGCGTAGAAAGCCCCGGCCTGCTGCGGACTCAAGTGCAGCATTGTGAGGGCCTTGATTTGAAATGCATTCTCCTCGAACCGTTTCAGAATATCCCCGACGTTGCCCTGGGCCACGCCGTCCGGTTTGATGATCGACAGGGTGCGTTGCAGAGTCAACCGAAAGCCTCCGTTGCCAATGAAAGAGTTGCGCTTGCGATCAGCTTGACCGCTGAAACCGGGGCGGCGGAATCGGCCGGAGGCAGGGGTGTTCGGTCAAGCGTCTTGCCCCGGCAGAATCCGGGCCGCTGTTTCGCCGATTTCGGCGGGACTGCCGGCCACGTGCAGTCCGCACTCCCTCATCAGGCGGATCTTCTCTTTCGCCGTGCCCTGGCCCCCGCTTATGATGGCGCCCGCATGGCCCATGCGCCTTCCCGGAGGAGCCGTCTGGCCTGCGATGAACCCCACCACCGGCTTCGACAGGTGGGAGTGCACGTAGCGTGCGGCCGCTTCCTCGGCTGTTCCCCCTATCTCCCCAATCAGCACGACGGCGTCCGTCTGTGGGTCATCCTTGAAGAACTGGAGCGCGTCCAGGAAGGAGGTCCCGATGATCGGATCCCCTCCGATGCCAATGCAGGTCGATTGACCGATGCCTCGAGAGCTCAACTGCTGCACGGCTTCGTAGGTCAGGGTGCCGCTTCGGGAGATCACCCCGACCGGGCCCTCCCGATGGATGGCTCCGGGCATGATCCCGATTTTGCATTTGCCCGGCGAAATGATCCCCGGGCAGTTGGGTCCGATCAGCCGGGATTTCTTTCCGCTCATGAACCGCTTGACTTGGATCATGTCGAGGGTCGGGATCCCTTCGGTGATGCACACCACCAGATCGACGCCGGCATCCGCCGCCTCCATGATGGCATCGGCCGCCACGGCGGGAGGGACGAAAATCACCGAGGCGTTGCCGCCGGTCTCCCGACAGGCCTGTCCCATGCTGTCAAAAACGGGAATCCCCTGGTGAATGGAGCCTCCCTTTCCGGGAGTGACCCCGGCAACGACCCTGGTCCCGTACTGGACGCACTGGAGGGTGTGGAAGGTTCCCTCGCGGCCGGTGATGCCCTGCACGATCAGCCTTGTGTCTTGGTCGACCAGAATACTCACGCCAATGACCTCATGTTCGCGAGCCCGCCTTTTATCAGGATCGTTCGGGTGGAATGGGAGCGATCAGTGCCGACATGCCTCTGGCGGTCGGGTTACCGGCTCGAAGCCAGGCGAACCACCTTCTCGGCCGCATCTTGCATTCCCGAGGCGACCGTCAGGCTCAGTCCTGAGGCCTCGAGGATTTCCTGACCTTGTTCCAGGTTGGTGCCTTCCAACCGGACCACGATGGGAACTTCCAACCGCATGGATTTGGCGGCTTCGACCACACCGCGGGCCACAATGTCGCACCGCATGATACCGCCGAAGATGTTGATCAGAACGGCCTTGACGTTGGAATCGGAGAGAATGATGCCAATGGCCTTTCGGACCTGGTCCGCAGTGGCTCCACCGCCGACATCCAGGAAATTGGCGGGAGCCCCCCCCGCCAATTTGATGATGTCCATGGTGGCCATGGCCAGCCCGGCTCCGTTGACCATGCAACCCACGTTGCCATCCAACTTGATGTAGCTCAGTCCATGCTTGCCGGCTTCAACTTCCAAGGGGTCTTCTTCGTCGGTATCCCGGAGCTCTCGGATGCGGGGATGCCGGTAGAGTGCATTGTCGTCGAAGTTGATCTTGGCATCCAGGGCATAAAAGCGGCCGTCTTCGGTGAGGAGCAAGGGGTTGATTTCGGCCAGGGAGGCGTCGGTGGCTTCGAATGCCTGGTAAAGAGAGTGCATGAACCGGACCGCGGCAGGGACCAGCTTCGCAGGCAGGTCCAGGCCAAACGCCAGCTTTCGGGCTTGGAAGGGGGTCAGTCCCAGACCCGGTTCCAGAGCCTCCTTGAGAATCAGCTCGGGCTTTTCCGCCGCCACCCTTTCGATGTCGACTCCCCCTTCCCGGCTCGCCATGACGACCACCTTGCCGGCATCGCGGTCAATGGCAATCCCGAGGTAATACTCCTGTCGGATCTTGAGGCCCTCCTCAACCAGAACCCGCTTTACGGTCTGCCCCTCCGGTCCGGTTTGATGGGTGACCAGTTGCATGCCCAGTATCGAATCGGCAGCCGTCAGGGCCTCTTCGGGAGAACGGGCCAGACGAACTCCTCCTCCCTTTCCCCGGCCTCCGGCGTGGATTTGAGCCTTTACGACCACCAGTCCTCCCAGCTCCTTGGCGATTTCCCGGGCCTCCTCTTTGGTGTCAGCTACCTTGCCCAGGGGCACGGGGACTCCATGTGTGCTGAGGATCGCCTTGGCCTGGTATTCGTGAATCTTCATGGTGGGATTTCCCCAAACCGGTCCCGATCTGGATTGCCGAGCCCGCCCGCCGAAGCGCCCCAGTATATCGGAACCGGCCAACAATTCAAAAAAGCCAGGCCCCACCCTGCCGTGCAGATCATTCGAGAGTGAAACAACGGACCTTCATGGCCTTTCGGGAGTAGGGCCATGTCCCGTTAAACCGGTTTGTTGCATTAGGGAACATCGATAGACAGGATAGACAGGATAAACAGGACGAGAGGCTGCTGCACAGGAAGCTGACTGGCTCGATGATCGAGTGCGTGTTTGTGGAAAACCTCAGCGTCCTTCGTGGCCCCTCACCGACCCCTTTCGAGTCTTTTCCAACCCCTTGGAGTCCCTTCGCGGATTCATCTTTTGCCCGCTTAACAGATCCTTTAGCGCCCTTGGTGGAAATCTTTTCTCCCTTCCCAACCTTTGGCGGGTCCCTCTTGAGCTTTCTCCAACCCCTTCGTGGCCCTTCGTCGTCCTTCGTGGCCCCTCACCGACCCCTTTCGAGTCTTTTCCAACCCCTTGGAGTCCCTTCGCGGATTCATCTTTTGCCCGCTTAACAGATCCTTTAGCGCCCTTGGTGGAAATCTTTTCTCCCTTCCCAACCTTTGGCGGGTCCCTCTTGAGCTTTCTCCAACCCCTTCGTGGCCCTTCGTCGTCCTTCGTGGCCCTTCGTGGATTTCTTTTCTTGTCCCGCGGGATCAGTCCATCGGGCGGAGCCGCCGCACCCGGACCCTGTGGTAAGATGTCGGATTTCAGGGGAAACAGCACCCACAACCATGCCCTTTCTGAATCTCCCCACCGGGGTCCGTGTCCACTATGATCGCCAGGGAGAGGGACCGCCTCTGATCCTCATCATGGGCACAGGGCTGGACTGCTCCTGCTGGAACCCCCAAGTGGAAGCCTACCAAAAGGGATTTGACTGTATCCGCTTCGATAACCGAGGCACGGGAAAAACGAAGGCCCCTCCCGTCAAGCTGAGTGTTCCTCTGATGGCTGAGGATACGGCCGCCCTGCTGGCGTCCCTGGAAGTGGGTCCGGCCCATGTCTCGGGGTTGTCATTGGGTTCCTGCATTGCCCAGGAATTGACCTTGAACCACCCCGAGCTGGTCTTGACCCTTCAACTTCATGGGACCTGGGGCCGAGCGCACGGATACGCCGCCAGAAAATTCAGGGCTCAGCTCAAGCTGTTGGAGCAATTCGATCTTGCCTCCTTTTATGCCATCAACGTGTTGTGGTTCATCACCCCGGAAACCATGCATCGCCATCCCGATCGTGTGGAGCAACAAATTCGGCATATCGTCCGAAACGCCCCGGAACGAGAGATGCTCAGGCAGCAGTACCAGGCGGATCTGGATCATGACACCCTTGATCGTCTGCACCAGATCGAGGTGCCAACCCTGGTCACGGTGGGAAGCTTCGATCTCGCTCTTCCCCCGATTTATGCTCGAGAAGTCGCCGCCGCCATCCCCAACAGCGAGTTGGTGATTTTTCGGAATGGCGGCCATCTGCACAACATCGAGCGGCCGGAAGAATTCAATCGAGTGACCCTCGACTTTCTCCATCGCCATCGGGCCCCGCAGCCCATCTGAATCGAGGCCATGCCGGAACGGAAACGATCTGCTCCGACAGCTGCCGATCGCGGGTCGAACCGGACCGGCAGGCTTCCCGGACCGGTCCGGAGACCCGGCTTACCAAACGGGACTTCCGAAGTTTGGTGTGAGTGTTGCGTCGCCGCTGGCAAACCGGCTAATCTTGAAGCCAGGAGTTCTCGCTGCCTCCCATGACAATACAATCCCTGACCCAATTGACGGATGAGGAGGAACTGTTCCGCGATGCCGTCCGCGCCTTCGCCGAATCCGAAATCGGTCCCCGTGTCAAGGAAATGGACGACCGGCAGCAGTTCGACCCCGATCTCCTGCGCCAATTTTTCGCATTGAACCTGATGGGCATTCAAATTCCCCAGCATTGGGGGGGAGCCGAGGGCAGCTTCTTCATGTCGGTTCTGGCGGTGGAAGAGCTGTCCCGGGTGGACCCCTCTGCCGCTGTGATCGTGGATGTCCAGAATACTCTGGTTAACAATGCCTTGCTGAATTGGGGCAGCCAGACGCAAAAATCCCGTTATCTTCCCCGGTTGGCCACTGGCTCAGTGGGGGCCTACGCGCTGTCGGAGGCAGCGGCCGGCAGCGATGCCTTCGCACTCCAGACCCGGGCGGCAGAAAAAGACGGCACCTATTTTCTGAGCGGCCAGAAGCTCTGGACCACCAATGCGCTGGAGGCAGACCTGTTCATCATTTTTGCAACCCTTGACCGCAGCCTGGGATATCGGGGGATTACTGCCTTCCTCGTAGAGAAGGACTTTCCCGGATTTTCGGTGGGCAAGAAGGAGGAAAAGCTGGGCATCCGCGCCAGCAGCACCTGCGAGCTGGTGCTGGACCATTGCAGGGTTCCCGGAGAGAATGTCCTGGGAGAACTCGGAAAGGGTTACAAGGTCTCCATCGAAACGCTCAATGAAGGCAGAATCGGAATCGCCGCTCAGATGATCGGGTTGGCGGCCGGAGCGCTCGAACACGCGAGCCGCTACGTGAAAGAGCGGCGCCAGTTCGGCCAGCCCCTGTCCAAATTTCAAGCCATCCGCTTCCAGATCGCCGAGCTGTCCACCGAACTTGAGGCCGCTCGCCTGTTGACCTACAACGCGGCCCGGATGAAGGACGCCGGGATGGGGTTCCTCAAGGAGGCGGCCATGGCCAAATACTATGCTTCCAAGGTGGCTGAGCGGATCGCCTCGGAGGTGATCGAGATCTTTGGCGGCTACGGCTATACCAGAGACTACCCGGTCGAGAAATTCTACCGAGATGCGAAAATCGGCAAGATCTACGAAGGAACCTCGTTCATGCAGCTCGAGACCATCGCCCGGGCGTTGTTGAAGGATCGGTCCTGAAATGACTGAAAAAACCGGTCTTCTGATTATCGATCACGGAAGCCGCCGACAGGACGCCAATCAAGTGGTGCGCCGGGTTGCCGAAATGGTGCGGGAGAAGTCGCATTTCCTGATTGTTCAGCATGCGCATATGGAATTGGCTGAGCCCACCATTCGACAGGGATTCGAGACTTGCGTGGCGGCCGGAGTGGATGAGATCGTGGTCCAACCCTATTTCCTGGGTCCGGGACGGCACTCCACCACCGACATCCCCAGGATGGTCGAGGAGGTGGCCCAAAAACATCCCCAGGTAGGCATCCGCCTCGGCGCCCCACTGGGGGCCCATCCCAAAATGGGAGAGCTGATTCTGGAGCGCATCAGACAGACGGAGATCCTCCGCCACTCCACCGATGCAGAGAGCTAAGGCACTTCAACCAGGGGACACCGTCGGCATTGCAGCCCCGGCGGGGTGCGTCCAGCGACCGGATTTGCTGAGCGGGGTTTCCGAGATCCGGAGACTGGGCTACCGCGTCCACTACAACGACTCCCTGTTTTCCAGACACCAGTACTTCGCGGGCTCCCACCGGCAACGGGCGGAATCACTCATGAATCTGTTCACCGACCCCGGCGTGAAAGCGATTTTTTGCGCCCGGGGCGGTTACGGCTGCCAACACCTGCTGGACCTGCTGGATCCGAAGACCCTGCAGGCGCATCCCAAGATTTTTCTGGGGTACAGCGATGTCACTGTTCTGCTGCAATTCCTGGAAAATCAGTGCGGCCTGGTCTGTTTCCACGGTCCCATGGTAGCCAAGGAGTTCGCCCAGGGAGAGCCCTGCTACGTCCGCGAAAACCTGCTGCACTGTCTGACGGGAACTCGGCCCGGCCGAAGGCTCCACTCCCCCGGCAGCCTGACCCTCCGATCCGGAACCGCTCGCGGACGATTGACCGGGGGATGCTTGTCGCTTCTGGTTGCCTCCCTGGGTACGCCCTATGAATTGCAGTCTCAGGACAGGATCCTCTTTCTGGAGGACATCAACGCCAAACCCTACCAGGTGGACCGGATGTTGATGCAGCTCAAGCTGGCAGGGAAACTGCAGGGGGTGCGTGCCTTTATTTTCGGCGAAATGCTCGACTGCAGCCAAGCCGGGCAAGCACCGGCCATACCGGAGATTGCCTTGAGCCTGTTGAAGGAATTTCAGGTCCCCATCTGGTACGGCCTGCCTTCGGGACACACCAGCACCGGGAACCTGACCCTCCCCTTTGGCGTGGAGGTACGATTGGACGCCGGGCAGCGGTGGCTCCAGTTCGAGGAAGCCGCCGTGGTGGCAGGATGAGTCCCGGCGGCGCCGTTCTCAGCCAGGCGGAATACCCCACCCGGTCGGCCTCCGCAATTGAGAGGTCTGCCGATGGTTGATTGTCTCCACGGCGTCAGACACATCCACTTGGTCGGAATCTGCGGTACGGGGATGGCCTCGCTGGCGGGCATGCTCCAGCAGAAGGGGCTTCGTGTCACCGGCTCCGACCGGAATGTCTATCCTCCCATGTCCACCTTCCTGCAGGATCGGGGCATCGCGATCCTCCAGGGGTTTTCCGAATCCCATCTCAGGCCCCGCCCCGATCTGGTGGTGATCGGCAACGCGGTCTCCCGAGGCAATCCGGAAGTGGAGGTGACGCTCGACGAGAAAATACCCTATCGTTCCCTGCCGGAGATCCTCAAGGAAGTCTTCATTCGCGGGAAAACCTCGGTGGTGGTGGCCGGGACTCACGGAAAGACAACCACCACAGCCCTGCTGACCTGGCTGCTCGAGTCCGCCGGACTGCAGCCATCTTTTCTGATTGGAGGCATCGCCCGCAATTTCAACAGCAGCTTCCGGGTGGCCGATGGAGAGCACTTTGTAATTGAAGGAGACGAGTACGACACCGCCTTCTTTGACAAAAGCCCCAAATTCCTGCACTACCTGCCCGATGTGGTCGTTTTCAACAACTGCGAGTACGACCATGCCGACATCTATCCCGATTTTTCGGCGGTAAAACAGAGTTTTCGACGACTGCTCAACATTATCCCCTCCAAAGGGGCACTGGTCGCGGGCTGGGATGATGCGGTGGTGCGAAAGCTGAGCGCTGATTCGCCCACCACGGTCATTTCCTTCGGAATCGACCCGGCTGCCCAATGGACCGCGTCCGCCATCCGGTTTCTGGAACAGTCCACCCGCTTTCAGGCGTTGCGAGGCAGCGAGGATTGGGGCCAATTCGAGATCCCGCTGGCCGGAAGCTTCAACGTCAGGAACGCACTGGCGGCCCTGGCATGCGCCCACCGACTGGGCCTTTCCCGGGAAACCATTGGCCGTGGATTTCGCTCCTTCAAGAGCGTGAAGCGACGCCTGGAGAACCGCGGTGAAGTGGCAGGGATCACCGTTTTCGACGATTTCGCCCACCATCCCACGGCCATTGCCGCCACCCTGGCCGCCATCAGGAACCGCTTTCCCAAAAACCGGGTGTGGGCGATTTTCGAACCCCGGTCCGCCACCTCCCGCCGCCGGGTATTTCAGAAGGCATTTTCCCGTTGTTTCGCAGATGCCGACCACGTAATATTATGCTCGATCTTCGCTCCCGAGAAGCTGGCTCCCGAACTTCGGCTTGACCTGGATCAGTTGGTGGGAGACTTGAGGAACCAGGGCTGCGACGCCCACTGTTTGCCCTCCGCCGGCGAGATCGTTGAACAGATCGCGCCCCGCCTTCGAACGGGCGACAAGGTGGTGATCATGTCGAACGGCGGCTTCGACGGCATTCATGCCAGACTCCTGGCCAGGCTCAGCCGGGATTGAGAAGTCAGCAACCGGAACAGAGTCGCAGCGGCCTCGTGCGCGGGAACCATGGCCTTCCCCCCCAACCCGGACAGCAACCCTCCCATCATGAATTTTGCACCCTCAGTCGGGCACGTTCACCTGTCTTACTCGCTTGTCTGCGACGACGTCCGCCTGGAAGCTGGAAACAAGCTCAGTATCATGGGGATCTTTCAGGACATCTACCTGCCGTCGCTGCCCTCCACGGTGCTCCGGTTCGCCCTGGTGAACCACTGGGTGGGCCAGGGGCGGCACCAGACACAGATTCAACTGCTCTCTCCCGGCCGCGGCAAGACCCTCATGAAGACCAATCCCTCCAAATTCTCCCTGGATCCCCGGAGCTTCGCCGACAACGTAACCCTCTTCAACAACCTGGGCTTTGCGGAATATGGAACCCATATTCTGCAGGTCTACCTCGACGGATTCATGGTGAAGGAACTGCCGTTGAACGTTCTGCAGCCCCCAACCTCCAGCACCAGGGTCAATTAACCACAACTCCCGTTGGTTAAGGGTCACCCTTGTCTGAAACAAAACCTGTTTCACTCTCGAATGATCCGCCCCGTCGTGGGGGGCGGAGGCCCGACTTGTCTGAAACAAAACCTGTTTCACTCTCGAATGATCCGCCCCGTCGTGGGGGGCGGGGGCCCGACTTGCCTGAAACCAATCGAGGGGGTTATCAGCGAAGGGCCAAAAAAGAAATCCACGAAGAGGATCCACGAAGAGCACGAAGGGAAAAAGAGTTATCCACGAAGGGACACGAAGATTCACGAAGGGCCACTAAGGGGTTGGAGTAGACTCAACAGGGATCCGCCAAAGGTCGGGAAGGGCGCTAAAGTATCTGTTACGGAGTAAGAAGATTAATCCGCGAAGGAACTCCAAGGGGTTAGAAAAGACTCGAAAGGGATCCGTGAAGGGCCACAAAGAACGACACTAAGGACTCTCGCCAAAATAAACTAACCGTTTTAAACACCATCTGGTATGCTTGACGTCATGGAAGACATGACGCAGGCGGTACGGGACAAGTTCACGATGATGGGTCCGTGGCTGGGCGAACGGACGCGCCGCCTCTGGGCGGCGTCGGAAGCGCGCGCCATCGGACGGGGTGGGATCCGGCAGGTGTCTGAGGCGACGGGGATGTCGCGCAGCACGGTGCGAGCCGGGCTGAAGGAACTGGAGACTGGCCAGCCGCTTCCGGTTGAATCGACGGGGGGACGCTTGCGTAGTCCAGGGGGTGGGCGCAAGCGGTTGACCGAACGCGATCCAAGATTGGCGGCGGCGTTGGAGGGTCAACTCGATCCGGTCACGCGGGGCGACCCGACGGGGCCGCTGCGCTGGACGTGCAGCAGCGCGGCGCGACTCGCCGAACGACTGCGAGGCGAAGGGCACCGGGTCAGCGAGCGCACGGTGAATCGACTGCTGCATGAGATGGGCTACAGCCTGCAGGGGAATCGCAAGACCTTGGAAGGGCGACAGCATCCGGACCGGGACGCGCAGTTCCGCCACATCAGCAGGCGGGTCGAGGCCTTTCAGCGGCAAGGGCAGCCGGTGGTGTCGGTCGACACCAAGAAGAAGGAGCTGATTGGTCCCTATCGTAACGGCGGACGGGAGTGGCGACCCAAGGGGGAGCCGGAAGCGGTCAAAGTGCACGACTTTGTCGATCCGGAACTGGGCAAGGCGATTCCTTATGGGGTCTACGACATGACGGCGAATGCCGGTTGGGTCAGCGTGGGGGTGGATCACGACACGGCCGAGTTTGCGGTGGAGACGGTGCGGCGGTGGTGGCGGCAGATGGGTCGTCTTGCCTACCCCCAGGCCGAACGGCTGTTGATCACAGCCGACGGCGGCGGTTCCAACAGCAGCCGGAGTCGATTGTGGAAGTACGAACTGCAGAATCTGGCCGATGGGCTCGGCCTGTCGATGTCGGTGTGTCACTTCCCGCCCGGCACGAGCAAGTGGAACAAGATCGAACATCGGATGTTCTGTCATATCACGGAGAACTGGCGGGGCAGGCCCCTGGTCAGTCGTGAGGTGGTAGTGAACCTGATCGGGGCAACGACCACCAGGGGCGGCTTGGCGGTTCAATCCGAACTGGACGAGGGCCGCTATCCGACCGGCAAGAAGATGACCGATGAGCAAATGGCCCGTTTGTCCATCGAGCGGGACGCATTCCATGGCGAGTGGAACTACAGCCTGTCACCGAGAACGGATAATGGATAGTTTATTGTGGCGAGATTCCTAAGTGAAAAAAAGCTATCCACGAAGGACACGAAGTTGCACCAACGTTGCGAAATCAATGTAGATTTTGGATCGCTTCAAACGCGCATCCGATCATCGAGCCAGTCAGCTTCCTGTGCAGCAACTTCCCGTCCTGTTAGTCCTGTCCGTCCATGTTTCCTCGGGAGTCTCTTCAGCCTTGTCCACGACCAATCACTCCCCCCTTGAGGGGGAGGCGGCAAGACAAGGGCGAAGCCCGCAGTCGAACCGGAGGGGGGGAAGGGGAAGGCACCCACATCCGACTGGCACTGGAAGGAGCAGAACCCCGACGCCTGTATCAATGTGCTGGAAGCGGGGTGTCAGGCATTGGTTGGCCCGCCACCGCATCAGCCTTCGCCTGGCGGCTCGGCTTCTGCACCCCCCTCAGCGGGGAGTGATGTTGGCCTGGTCGCTATCATCGTCCTGCACGCAACCGTAGGGGCGTCCCTTGTGGGCGCCCAATCCGGGAATCACCGGGCAACCACAAGGCGGGCAACCACAAGGGTTGCCCCTACGTTGGGGAGGTACGGTGTAAACCATGTTTGGCTTGCACATTGGCACCGCCCGGGGGTGCGGGCGGGACGCCCGCGCTCCCAGGAAGCCTTCATCCCATGACATCGTCAGATCAACGGGACAAAGTTGCAGAAGCATTTGGGCGCCGATTGTCGTTGCGTCGTTGCAGGGGGTCCATCTGTCTTCTGGTCTATTTGTGTTTATTCGTGTCCATTCGTGGTTCGTCTTTATTGATGATCAACCGTTTTTCCTCGAATGATCCGCACGGCAGGGCGGGGCCCGGCTAAACAGGTACCTCTTCTCAAAAGTGCAGCCCCCGGTGAGACCTGCGGGCTGCCGTCGAAAACCAGTTTGAAATTGCGCCAACGCGAGATTTGAGACTAAGATACCAGGCTCCTCCGGAGGTTGGCCGTACTGCAAGCAGGATTCCGTGGGGAGCTTTCATGGACCGAGTATTGTCGAAGCTGCCGGAGCGGATTTTCTGATGGCGGGTCGATTGATCACCGTAGCCCACAGTCCGGATTCAGACGACGCCTTCATGTTCTATGCCTTGGCTGAGAACCGAATCGACAGCGGCGAGTTCGAGTTCCGGCACGTCTTGAAGGATATCGAGACTCTGAATCGAAACGCCCTGGAGGGCCGCTACGAGGTCACAGCCATCTCCGTTCATGCCTATGCCTTTTTGTGTGATCGATACAGCCTGCTGGACAGCGGAGCCAGCATGGGAGATCGCTATGGTCCTCTGGTGGTCTCCAAGAGACCCATGAGCCCCGGAGATCTCAAGGGCAAGGTGATTGCCATCCCCGGCACCATGACCTCCGCCTATCTGATTCTGAAGCTCTTCGAGCCCGACTTTACGCCGGTGGTGGTCCCTTTCGACCAGGTATTTCAGGCGGTTGCCGACGATCGTGCCGATGGCGGGCTGGTGATTCACGAGGGTCAATTGACCTATGCCAGTCTGGGGCTGCACGCCGTGATGGATCTGGGGGAGTGGTGGCACCGGGACACCGGCCTGCCGCTGCCCCTGGGTGGCAATGTCATTCGCAAGGACCTCGGATCGACAGCCATTGGCCGGATTGCTCGGATTCTCAAGCAGAGCATTCAATACGGGCTGGATCATCGGGAGCAGGCCCTGGCCTATGCCATGGGCTTTGCCAGAGACTTGGACCCGCGCCTGGCGGACCGATTCGTGGGCATGTACGTCAATGAAAGAACGCTGGGCTATGGAGCGCCGGAGCGCCGTGCCGTTCAACTGCTGTTGGACCGGGGGTACCGGAAGGGGATTATCGATCGCCGGGTCCAGGTGGAATTCGCGGACCGGGATTCATCGGATGGACAGAATTGAATCGGGCTGCTTCACGGGCGTCCAAACATTGACAGGTTCGGAGGGCTCCCCATATAATCTCGGGCCACGAAGCGAGGTTTCATGTACGCAGTGATCAAAACCGACGGCAAGCAGTACAAGGTGGCCCCCGGGGAAGTGGTCCGCCTTGACAAGATGGAGCAGCAGGTGGGGGACCGGGTCGAATTCGACAACGTCCTGGCCATTCAGGACAAGGAGCAGTTCACCATCGGCCGCCCCACAATCGACAACGCCAAGGTCCTGGGGACGGTGGTGGAAACCGGCAGGGCCAAGAAGATCCGCGTCCTCAAGTTCAAGCGCAGAAAGCAGTATCGCATCCTGAGGGGACACCGTCAGGCGTTCACCGCAGTCAAGATCGACGCCATCCAGGCCGAACCGCAGACGGGTTGAAGGAGGATACCCCATGGCCCACAAAAAAGGGGTAGGCAGTTCCCGAAATGGCCGCGATTCCAACGCTCAGCGGCTCGGTGTCAAGCGATTCGACGGGCAGCAGGTCACGGGAGGTTCCATACTGGTCCGCCAGCGGGGGACCAGAATCAAGCCCGGGACCAACGTGGGTCTCGGAAAAGACGATACCCTCTATGCCCGAATCGGTGGACGGGTGAAGTTCCAAGACAAAGGAAGAAAAGGGCGGTTTGTCAGCATCTATCCCGCGGCTGAGTAGGAAAACTCGATCTGAATGAATCCCCTGTAGTGGACTCTGGCGGTCCATGGCAGGGGATTTTGGTTTTGGAGTCGGGATGTTTCTGGATGAGGCTTCCATCAGCGTCAGGGCCGGGGACGGAGGGTCCGGCTGTGTTGCCTTCCGCCGGGAAAAGTTTGTTCCCCGGGGAGGACCGAGCGGTGGCGACGGTGGACGTGGCGGGCATGTCTATATGCAGGCCTCCATGCGCCACAACACGCTGATCCAGTATCGATACAAGAGAGTATTTCGGGCCCGGCGGGGAACCCACGGTCTTGGAAGCAAGTGCCATGGCAAGGATGCTTCGGATCTGACTCTGACCGTGCCGGTCGGCACCGTTGCCCGCGACGCCGGCAGTGGCGATCTGGTTCATGACTTCCTGGCCGCCGATGAAAAGATAGTCCTGTGTCGGGGCGGTCGCGGGGGCAGGGGCAATGCCCAGTTCGCCAGCTCGGTGAATCAGGCTCCGCGCCGCTTCGAGTATGGTTTTCTCGGAGAGGGTCGCGAGCTGAAGCTGGAACTGAAACTCCTGGCCGACGTGGGACTGGTCGGCTTTCCCAATGTGGGGAAGTCCACCCTGATTTCGCGTCTTTCGGCCGCCCGGCCCAAAATCGCCAGCTACCCCTTCACCACCCTGCAGCCGAACCTGGGAGTGGTCGAGCTGGAGGACTACCGGAGCTTTGTGGTCGCCGATATACCGGGTTTGATCGCCGGGGCTCACCTCGGGCAGGGCCTTGGGATCCAGTTCCTGCGCCATATCGAACGGACCAAGGTGCTCTTGCATCTGGTGGACCTGGCGGGAGACCATGGTCGCGATCCGGTGGTCGACTACGAGACCGTCAATCGGGAATTGGCTGCCTTCAATCCGGCAATACTCCAAAAGCCCACCCTGGTGGTAGCCTCGAAAATCGATGCCATGGGGGACTCGACCCAGCTGGGAATGCTGAGCAGGCTGGCGCGGAGCCGCGGCCTGGAATGTCACTCCATTTCCGCGGTTACCGGTCAGGGCCTTCAGGGTCTCAAGATCAAGATCTGGGGAATGTTGGAGATCCTGGCTCGGGAAAGAGTCACCGCCGCAGGCGGCAATGGATCCCATGAATGACCGGGTAGTTCGAATCGGCTTGCTGGGAGGAACCTTCGACCCCATTCACCAGGGTCACCTCCAACTTGCGCAAGCCGCCCTCCGGGTGGCGGGACTGGAGCAGGTCTATCTGGTGACGTCGGTGCGTCCCCCCCACAAGACCCGTAGGACCGAGGCCAATTTTCTTGACCGCCACGCCATGGTGGCCCTGGCCGCAATGGATCACCCTCGGTTGGTTCCCTCCAGTCTGGAGCATGGACGTGAGGGAAAGTCGTACTCTGTGGATACCATTCGGCAGTTCAAGCAATGGCGAGGAGCTGCCTCGGAAGTTTTCTTCATCCTGGGCATCGATACCTTTCTGGATATATCGAGTTGGAAAGACTTCGAGCGTTTGCCTCAGCTCTGTCGGTTTCTTGTGTTTGCCCGTCCCGGCTTTGATGAGAACCAACTGGCTCTGAGAATCCCTGAGGGATTTCTGAAGTCGGTCTGTGTGATTGGTGACCGGAACCCCATTTCTCTCGACCCGCATCGTCGCTGTTACCTGTACCGCGAGTTCTCGATTGAAATTTCCTCTTCGGAGATTCGGGAGCGGATTCGGCGCGGGCAACCGGTGGAGGACATGCTTCCACCTGCAGTGCTGGAATACATTGGAAAAAACCACCTTTACGGCGGTTAGAGGCCCTATTTGATGATAGACGATCCCCTCCTCAGGTGCGCATTTGAAGCCGCCCGGGACAAAAAGGCGCTCGAGCTCATGGTTCTCGATCTCAGGGAGATGGCCGCCTTTACCGATCACTTCATCATTTGCTCGGGCAGTTCGGCCCCCCAGATCCAGGCGATCTCCAACGAGATCGAAATCAGACTGAGGAGAATGGGGAAATCACCCGACCATATCGAGGGTTACCGGCAGGCACAGTGGATCCTGATGGACTATTCGGAGTTCGTAGTCCACATTTTTTCCCCAAACAGCCGGTCCTATTACAACCTGGAACGCTTGTGGCGCGGCGCCAGCAGAATTGACGGTCCCAACCCTTCTGTGACAGCACCCCCTTGTTCGGTACCGGAACCGTCCTGACCGCTGAGCCACCTCCCGGGAGCTTCCGGATCCTAGCCCGCATTTCTCACCGGGTCGCTGGAACCATGATGAAAGACGGTTTATTTTCAGCAACTTGTCGGTCCGATTGGGATGTCTTGCGGTTACACACGGTGCTGGGCGCGCTCTGGCTTGTTCTTTTCCCCTCAGCGCGCACATGCTCCCTCAGCGCGCACATGCTCCCTCAGCGCGCACATGCTCCCTCGAACGTAGTCCCCGCTACGCTCTTCGCTCGCGAGCACGCGCTGAGGGAAAAATTCCTGCGCCATCGTCACGCCCCCCGGTGAGAAATGCGGGCTTCGACCCATGAAACTGATGTTGCGGTGGATCGGGAAGACCAGAAATCCCCACCTGGCGGCACTGATTGGCGACTACCTGGCTCGTATTGGTGGCTTGGCGGATCTGACACTGTCCGAGGTCAAGGCCGTTGAGTTTCAGGATGCGGCCCGGACGGTGGCCGCCGAGGGCCGCCAGTTGCTCAGAGGGCTCGGCCGGGATGACTTCCTGATTGCCATGGATCCACAAGGTCAGCCGTTGAATTCGGAGAGCTTTGCCCAGGTCATCGCCGATCGGAGGGAACACTCCCTGAAGAGGATGGTATTCGTCCTGGGGGGACCCAACGGGTTGTCGCAGGTGGTCCGGAATCGCAGCCATCGAGTCATTTCCTTGTCTTCCATGACCTTCAGCCACGAGATCGCGCGCCTGGTCCTCCTGGAGCAGATATACCGGGCCTTCACCTTGGTCCACCGCATTCCCTATCACAAATAATTTGGGTGTTACCGCCTTTTTGGGTTAGTATTCCCGGTTTCGTTAACGCCGCTCCTGGCGGATTAGTGAGGGACTCATCACCTCGACCTTGCGTTCGAATTTCATCATCATGGATACCAGAAGACGCGACCGCTTCAGAAAGAAGCTGCTGAAAAAGAAAGAAGAATTGCACCGGATGGTCTCCAAGACGGAACAATATGGCAGGGAGGTGGATGAAGACAGTTCCCAGGACGTTGCTGACAAGGCGGCCAGTTCCTACACAAAGGAGTTTCTGTTCAGCCATAGCAGCAGTGAGCGCTCCATCATGCAACTGGTGGGCGAGGCCCTGGCCAGGGTTGACGATGGCACATTCGGCGTGTGTGTCGCCTGCGAGAACAGCATTCAACCCAGAAGGCTGGAGGCGGTTCCTTGGACGCGATACTGCATTAGCTGCCAGGAAAAACAGGAAGAAGGTCTTCTGGAGGAATCCCGCTTCTACTAATCTATTAATCCCTCCCTCCCCGTTCGATCCATGGTTTGAAGCCCATCTCCGGGCGGTTGCGCCCCCCAGCCCGCATTTCTCACCAGGCCGCTGGATTCATAATGAAAGGCCAATTATTGTCAACAACTTGTTGGTCCGATGGTGATGGGTTGCGGTTACACACGGTGCTGGGCGCGCCCTGGCTTGTCCTTTTCCCCTCAGCGCATCCATGCTCGCTCGACCATAGTGACCGCTACGCTCTTCGCTCACGAGCACGCGCTGAGGGAGAAATTCCTGCGCCATGATCACGCCCCCTGGTGAGAAATGCGGGCTATTCGATTCCCTGGTTTCAGTTCTGTTTCCCGCCACTTGCGTGGTCTGCCAGTGCCCCGTGGAAGCCTTGGGCTGCGGGGTCGTTTGCCGGCCTTGCTGGCAGCGCGTTGGTCAGTTGGACGGATTTCTGTGCGACCTGTGTGGCTACGCCTTTGCTTCCCGGAATTTGCCGGCCGGGACGATGCTGTGCGCAGCTTGCCGCAGAGGGTTCTTCAGCTTTGATTTCGCCAGATCCTACGGCAGGCTGGAGGATCCTCTCCAGGAGATCATCCACCAGTTCAAGTATGGCTCTCATCCCAGCCTGGCCCGGCCTCTGGCCCGCCTGCTCCACGCGCTTTGGGTCCAGGACTGTCGGGATCTGGCTCCGGATATGATCCTGCCGGTACCTCTTCACAAGGCCCGGCAGAGGGAACGAGGCTTCAACCAAGCCTGGCTGCTGGCCCGGCACCTGAGCCGCTGGACACACGTGCCTCTCCTGGACCGGGTTCTCGTCAGACATCGGTCCACCACAGCGCAGGCGGGGCTCTCCCGCAAACAGCGCCGCCGCAACATCCAAGGCGCATTCAGAGTGGCGGATCGGGCGGCCATCCGCGGGCGGGCGATCCTGCTGGTCGACGATGTGTTCACTACCGGTGCCACCTTGAATGAATGTGCTAGGATTCTAAGGAAACAGGGGGCACATCGAGTCGATGTCGTGACCATTGCGCGAGTCGTGGCCTGGTCAATCCAGCCTGTGTGAGCCTCATGGCACGGTTCAGTCCCATTGCCAATATCGCCGCAGCCTGTGGAATCTTGTGGGCCCTGTGGTGGGTTTCAACCGCGCGAGGAATCGGACCGGTTGCCCGGGCAGGCCCGGCTCCCCTCTCCAGTGAGACCGAAGTCCGGCAGGACCTGTTTTTCGGTCCCGACTATCTCCCCCTGCAGCTTGGCAACCGCTGGATCTACGAGCGGGAGGACAGCCGATTTCAGAGGACGACCCAAGTCAAGATTGAGATCATTGCCAGACCTATCCTGACCTGGACGACCTACTACGTCTTCAATCAACTTCCCTTTGTGCCGGGTCTGGAAGGCGAGCACAACCTGGTGGTTCGCTACAATCACGAGACTCGCCAGTTTCTCCGCTTGATTGCGCAGGATCAGGACCAGGAAGAAATTCCCCTGTTTCCCGTGGGGGAATCGGCCGACGCCATCGTTGACCAGTCTCCGGGTGACGACGGGCTTCCGGTGGCCAACCGTTTGAGCTACCTGACCTGTCCCGATTGTGAGGCTTCAGGCCTGGAGATGATCTTCGACCGCGGTCTGGGCATTGTAGAGGTCGGCATCTTTTCCGACTGGGGGTCGGAGAGCTACCGGCTGAAATCGGCGTCGGTCAACGGCCGCAATTTCGGCGAACCCATGCAGCCGAAGACCGAACCCGACCGACCGAGGTCCGAGGTCGTGTTCAGCCGGGCCGACCCCGTGCTGAGCCTGGAGCTCCGGAAGAAGCCCCAGGCGGTCGATCTGTTGTTGGTCGTCAAGAACCCGACCGACTACTTTCTGAGCTTCAACTTCAACTCAAGCCAGACCTACGACTTTGTCGTCAGAGAAAAGCAAACGGGATTTGAAGTCTGGCGTTGGTCCAAAGGCTACTTCTTTTCGCCCGTGATCCGCAGCCATGCCCTGCTGCCTCAGAAAGAATGGAAGTTCAAGGAGGTTTGGAACTTGAAGGACAATGAACGCAATGACATCAGGCTGGGGGCCTACGAGGCCGTGGCCATTCTCACCTCCCAGATACCCCGTGAATCCTCGGCAGTGGAGATCCTACTGCCTTAGCCCGCATTTCCCACCCGGTTTCGCCGCACTCTCGAGAAGTCGTGGAGTCAACGCTTCCGAAATATAGTCCCCGGGCGAAAGCCCGGGGTGTGACTTAAGCCGCGCACCCGGCCCCAGCCCATGGAGTGCTCCGTAGCTCCCTCCCCGAGAACGCCATCCCGCCGGTTTAGCCCGCATTTCTCACCAGGGGGTTGCACTCTTCTCAAGAGTGTAACTTGGCGCAGGATTTTCCGCTTCAGCGCGTGCTCGTGACCGAAGGGCGTAGCCGGAACACCATTCGAGGGAGCATGTGCGCGCTGAAGCGGAAAAGACAAGTCAGGGCGCGCCCAGCACAGTCTGTACCCTGAAGACTCCAAACCAAGCGGCGCAAGATGTTAAAGACAAGTACTTTTCTGCCTTATGCTCAGCGTCCTGGTGAGAAATGCGGGTTAGGGGAAGGTCCACAACAGATAGCCTGCCACCACCGTTCCCGCCACGGCTCCTCCGTAACAGAAAAGAGTGATGGCCGGGTTGAGATGCTTGATTTGCAGGCCGTCGTAGAGGGCGAAGCGAAATCGATGAGCCCAGTGAAAGAGCGACAGAAAACAGAGCAGAAACAGGCCCAGGCGGACCACCGGATGTTGAACCAGCCCCAGTGTTTTTTCATAGCTGGGTGGCTGCAGCCATCCCAGCGGGAAGGCCAACCCGTAAAGAAAGAGGAGAACGGGGACCAGAAAGGCGGCCGCTACACCTCCCGCGCTGAAGAGGGCCCAGAGAAGGGGTTCGTTGGATCGATTGGCCATGGATCAACCCTGTCCTTGTCGCATGAGGAAAAGAATGACCAGCCCGGAAATCGCTAGCCAGGCCACGTAGTTGGGAGCGGCCACCAGCAGATCGGGGAGCCGTTTGCCTCGCCAGCGGACCACCATTGCCTTGGGAGTCAGGTTAAACCAGGTAACGGCGTGAAAGAGAACAAAAAGAAAGCTGATGCCATTGAGTACCACCAGCAAAGGGTTCGTGAGCCAGTGCTGGAACTCCTGGTAGGGTTCAGGCCCTCCTCTTAAGGCATGAAGCTGCAACAGAAGAATCACCACATAGAAAGCCACAAAGACGCTGCTGAGTTCCCTGAGCATGAACTTCAGGTAAGGCCACTTCCGGCTCCACCAAAGGGTCGGGACCCGGGTTCGGTGCCATTTGGGATGGTATTGGCGGTAAGCCGTTGATGGCTTCATTGCTTGCTCCAGGGCATCAGGAAGGACTTGAACCAATCCTTGGTGGCGGCGAGCTTGTATTGCTGGATGGCTCCCGCAGGGTCCACGTTCTTGGGGCAGACCTCGGTGCACTCGCCCACGAAGGTACACTCCCAAATCCCCTCATGTTGGGAAAGGGCGTCCAAACGCTCTTGCTCGCCCTGATCGCGAGAATCCAGGTTGTATCGCTGCGCCAGGGCAATGGCTGCCGGGCCGACGAATTGGGGGTCGATCGCATAAACCGGACAGGCGGCGTAGCAGAGCATGCAGTTGATGCACATGCTGAATTGCTTGTATGTGTCCAACTGTTCCGGGGTTTGCAGATACTCTCCCTCCGCGGGGGGAGGGGCATCCTTTCGGACGATCCAGGGTTTCACCGATTGCAGTTTTTCCAGAAAATCACTCATTTCGATGACCAAGTCCCGAACGACCGGAAAATTCGGGAGCGGCTCCACCCGGATGGGTCCAGGGAGGTACTGGGACAGGAAGGTGGCGCAGGTCAGCTTGGGTTCGCCATTGACGTTCATACCGCAGCTCCCGCAGACCCCCATGCGGCAGGACCAGCGAAAGGAAAGGGAGCCATCCAGGCGGTCCTTGATGTAGTTCAAGGCGTCCAGCACCACCCAGTCCTTGCTGAAAGGGACCTCATAGGCTTGGAAGGTGGGCTCGTCCTCCTGCTCGGGTCGGTATCGAGTTACTTCGATGGTTATGGTTTCAGCCATGTCTCCTCTAGCCTCATTGATTCCCTAAAGTCCATTCGTTCAGCAACAGTCCGGCTCGCTTGAGAAACGAAACGGGCAGCCGGGACCTTTCAGACTGTCCGCCATTACCCCCGAGGCGCTTCAGCCGCCGGCCGGCCGTAAACCCGTTCGCCCGGAGGCCAGCGGGTGATGGTGACCGGCAGGTACTCGACCTTGGGTCGATCATCGGGGCGGTGGGAGACCAGGGAGTGGGCCAGAAACTCCTCATCGTCCCGTTGAGGGAAATCGATCCGCTGATGGGCTCCCCGGGATTCGGTTCGATGCAGGGCGCACTCGACCACGGCCTCGGCTACGTCCAACATGTATGAAAGCTCCAAGGCGGCCGTCAATTCGGTGTTGAAGGTGTGACTGCGGTCCTGGATGGCTACTTGGCGAAAACGTTCCTTCAGTTCGGCCACATGGGCTTGAGCCTCTTCCAGCAGTGCCCCTGTCCGGTAAATTCCGGCGCTCTTCTCCAGGGTTTTTTGCATTTCCGAGCGCAGGACCGCAATGGGTTCATTTCCGCCGGTCTTGCGGAGAAACTCCCGATCCAGGCGCTTCTTCTCATCGGCCGCCTGGGCCTGAATGCTGGGGCTGAGAGGCTTTTCCTGCAAAGCGTATTCGGCGGCCGCCCGTCCCGCCCGGGCGCCGAAGACCAAAAGTTCGGTCAAGGAATTGGAGCCCAGACGGTTGGCTCCGTTGATGCTGACACAAGCCGCTTCACCGGCAGCGAACAGGCCCGCCATGGGGGTGGCTCCCAGGATGTCGGTGTGGACGCCGCCCATCATGTAGTGAACCACCGGCCGGACCGGAATCAGCTCGCTCACCGGGTCTATGTTCTCGTACTTGAGACAAAGTTCACGAACAAAGGGCAACTTGGTCTCGATGATCTTTTTGCCCAGGTGGGTGAGGTCGAGATGGACGTAGGGTCCATAGGGCCCCTCGAACGTGCGACCCTTTTCCAGCTCTTTCATGAAAGCCTGCGACAAGCGGTCGCGCGGACCCAGCTCCATGGACCGCAGCACCGGCTTGGGCTGAGGTGTCCCCAGATCGTAGTCCTGCAGGTAGCGGTATCCGTCCTTGTTGACCAGGAACCCGCCTTCGGCCCGGGAGGCTTCGGTAATCAGAATCCCCGTGAAGGGGAGACCCGTGGGATGGTATTGCACGAACTCCATGTCCTTCAGAGGCACTCCCGCGCGGTAGGCCAAGGACATGCCGTCGCCATTCTTGATGTTGGCATTGGTGGTGAAGGGGAACACCTTCCCGCAACCGCCGGTACAGATGATGACGGCCTTGGCGGTGATGGCCTGGACCTTTCCCGTCATCAGCTCAATGGCCACCACCCCTTGCACGCGGCCGTCGTCCACCAGAAGCCTGGTGACGAACCATTCGTCGTATCGAGTGATGGATCTGTATTTCAGAGAGGTCTGAAAGAGCGCGTGAAGCATGTGAAAGCCGGTCTTGTCGGCGGCGAACCAGGTGCGTTCCTTCTTCATTCCGCCGAAGGGGCGAACGGCCACCCGCCCGTCGGGTTCCCGGCTCCAGGGGCAACCCCAATGCTCCAGTTGCAGCATCTCCCTTGGGGCCTCCCTGACGAAGACCTCCACGGCATCCTGGTCACACATCCAGTCCCCGCCCGAGATGGTGTCGTAGGCGTGTTCGTCCAGACTGTCGCCTTCCTTGATGACGGCCGCACTACCGCCTTCCGCCGACACCGTGTGGCTCCTCATGGGATAGACCTTGGAGACCACCGCCACGCTCAGATCGGGGGACACCTCGGAAACGGCAATGGCGGCTCTCAGGCCTGCTCCTCCGCCACCCACCAACAGCACGTCATGGGAAGGCATTTCTGTCAAAAGAGTCACCTCGGTCTGAAGCGGATTGCGTGAGGGCTTGGCAGGAAGGTTGGGACATCGCAGGACGCACCAGCCAGGACAGCGCTGGAGAGGTTACCCTAAGCCTTCCCGCAGAATCAAGAGCGGATTGGGGAAAGGGGAAAGACTGCAGTGGTTGGTGGCTAGTGGCGATGAGTGGTGCCTGCATAATGCATGTCCAAGACTTTCGGCAGAAGGTACGCCATGCCGCCTGCCGGAAGCCCTCGAGCGCGCGCACGACGCCGCCAACGCGCCGCTGATACTCACTTACGGGGCGCCGTGTCCCCCCCCTCCGGCTCGACAGCGGGCTTCGCCCTCTCGCCGACTCCCCCTCCAGGGGGGAGTGATTCTTGAGGCCTGCACAAGGTTCCTTGCCCGATACCTGGGCAAGGTGTAAACCATGTTCCCGGTCCAATGTGTAAATGATGTCCCCGGTTTGTACCGCGGGTATCACTCCCCCCTGGAGGGGGAGTCGCAGAAGCCGAGCCGCCAGGCGAAGGCTGATGCGGTGGGGGGTGGACGCCGGCAATTGTAGGGTGTGACATCCCGCTCTTCGTGGATATCTCTTTTGCTCGCTCGCTAGCAGCAGCCGCTCAACCATCGGGCCAGCGCCTTGTCGGGATCCGCCGGTTCCTCAATCGAGGTATACCAACTGGCTTCCCAACCGTTTTCCGGAAGACCGGTGAACACCATCAGGTTGAGGCGATAGCCTTCACTGTCGGTGCAACGCCGGAAATCGTCCCGGAACAGAAACACCGGCTTTTCTCAGGCGATTGCCATACCCAACTCCACCATCACGCCCTCGTCCGGGGGACAGCCGTTGACGACTGCAAACAACCCATCCGCCTCCCGCACGTCACGAAGGTCAGCCTGACCGATCCGGTAGGCCCAGTTCGGACTGGTGCGGTCGATCTGGTTGTTGCGGGCGAAGGGCTCCCACACCTGGGCGCCCTTCGATTCCAGGGTCGCAACCAGTTCCTGCAGCGGCCCCTGGCGCTGCTGCACCGAGAAGCCGTAGGGATTGGCCAGATACAGAGCCTTTTGGGTCGTCTTGTTCATTCAAGCAATCCTCCCGACTCCAGCCCGCTGCCGGAGACGCCTTGCAGGAAGGCGTCGATCTTCTTCCAGTAGGATTGCCCCCCCACACCGGACACATCGTTATGGGCAGCGCCCGGAACCAGCAGCCAATCTTTGGGTTCCGGGGCCGCCTCGAAGAGCGCCCGGCCCAAGGGGAGAGGGACGGTCCTGTCCCGGTCGCCGTGAATGGCCAGCAGGGGGCAGGCGACGCCCCTGATCTTGAGCAGAGAATCGAAGCGGTCTTTCATCAACAGACCCACAGGCAGAAAAGGATACCTGGATCTGCCCACATCCACCGCGGAAGAAAAACCCGATTGAATGATGAGTCCGGCCGGCGTGACTCGAGTCGCCATCTCCACCGCGACTCCGGACCCCAGCGATTCTCCAAAGTACGCCAGTTTTTGATCCGACTCTCTGCCGAGCCAGTCCAAGGCCGCCTGTGCGTCCCGGTAAAGACCTGTCTCGGTGGGAGTTCCCGGGTTGCCTCCGTATCCCCGGTAATCCAGGAGCAAGAGGCCGTAGCCCAGACGGTGAAAGTCCCGGGCCCAGTCGAGGCGATCTGCTCGATTGCCGCCGTTGCCACCAAAATAGACCAGGGTGAGCGGCTTTTCTCCCGGCCAGTACCAACTCAGCGACCGGATGCCGTCCTCCGATACCAGTTCGACCGTTTGGAGCCCCAGGAATTCCTGGCCCTGGGGCAGGGGAACCGGGTCGGCGTCGGGAAAATACTGGAGTTTCCGCTGGAGAAGGTAGACGACTCCAACCACGACGGCATAGATCACCAACAAGCCTATCAGGAGTCGCCAGAGCAGGAAGAGGGTGTGGAGGGAGGTGGCCATCAATGCTTTCCGGTCCGGGAGGAATTCACCGCCTCAAAATCGGACAGGTCCATCTTCATGGTGTGAACCAGGAAGCCCCACAGATCGGCCACTTCCTCGATGATCTTGCGGGTGGGTTTGCCGGCTCCGTGGCCCGCCTGGGTCTCGATCCGGATAAGCACCGGTGCGGTACCCGACTGGGCGGCCTGCAGGGCGGCGGCAAATTTGTAGCTGTGGGCCGGCACCACCCGGTCATCGTGATCGGCGGCGGTGATGAGCGTCGCCGGGTAACGGGTGCCGGCTCGAAGATTGTGAAGCGGGGAGTAGGCCAGCAGCGCCTTGAATTGTTGGGGATCTTCCGAGGAGCCGTAGTCCGACACCCAAGCCCATCCAATGGTGAATTTTTGGAAACGAAGCATATCCAGGACCCCGACCGCCGGCAGAGCGGCGCCGAACAATTCCGGCCGCTGGGTCATGGCGGCTCCCACCAGCAGTCCCCCGTTGCTGCGTCCACCGATGGCCAATTGGGCCGGACGGGTGTATCCGTGCCGGATCAACCATTCGGCAGCCGCAATGAAGTCATCGAAAACGTTTTGCTTGTTTTCCTTGGTCCCGGCCTGGTGCCACTCCTCTCCGTACTCGCCTCCTCCCCGTAGATTGGGCACGGCCAACAAGCCACCCATCTCCAGCCAGACCAGGTTGGCGACGGAGAAGAAGGGGGTCAGGGAGATGTTGAACCCCCCGTAGCCGTACAGGTAGGTTGGGTGCGGCTGCTCCCGTGACAGGTTTTTGCGGTGGGTCAGGAACATCGGGATGCGGGTCCCGTCCCTGCTGCGGTAAAAAACCTGTCGAGTTTCATAGGTGCGGGCCTCGAAATCCACGCTCGGCTCCCGAAACAACCGGCGTTTGCCCGATTCGAGGTCCTGGTGGAAAATCGTCAGAGGGGTGGTGAAGCCGGCATAGCCGAAAAAAGTCTCCGAGTCTCCCTTCTTGCCCTCGAAGCCGGTGACGGCGCCGAGGCCGGGAAGGTCGATGGTGCCGTTGGATTTTCCCTGCAGTCCATAGAGCCGCACCACGGAGGTGGCGTCCTTGAGATAGGTGGCGATGAACCGATGGTTGACCAGGCTCACCTGTTCCAGCGTTTCGGTCGCCTCGGGGATGACTTCCCGCCAGTTTGCCCGGGCCGGCCTTTGGATATCCACCGCGATGACCCGCCCGCGTGGGGCCTCGAGGTCGGTATGGAACCAGAAAACGGAACCCTCGTTGCCGATGAAGCGGTAGGAAGCGTCGAAGTCGTCCAACAGGGGAATGACCTCCGAGGCCGCGCTTTCAAGGGCCTGGACATAGACACGGTTCCGCCTGTCGGTCCCTTTCCATACGTGGATGACCAGATAACTCCCGTCCTCGGTGACCAGGGGGCTGAAGCCCCAATCCTTCCGGTCGGGCCGCTCATACACCAGCACATCCTGTGACTGAGGGGTGCCGATGCGATGGTAGTAGAGCTTCTGATGGTAGTGGGTGTCCGCCAAGCTGCGAGTTCCCTTGGGTTCGTCGTAGCGGCTGTAGTAGAATCCCCGGTTGTCGTGGCTCCATGAGGCTCCGGAAAACTTGATCCAACGCAGTCTCTCCTTCAAGTCTTTGCCCGTTGATACCTCTCGAATCTTCCATTCCATCCAATCCGAACCGGAGGTTGAGAGACCGTAGGCCATGAGACTGCCATCAGAACTGATGGAATAATCGGCCAGGGCAACGGTCCCTTGATCGGAGAGCCGATTGGGGTCGAGGAGCACTTGAGGCGTTCCGGTCAGACGGGTCACCGTATAAAGCAGGCTTTGGTTCTGGAGGCCATCGTTCTTTCGGTAGAAGTAGCGGTCGCCTTCTTTGTGAGGCACGCTGTAGCGTTCGTAGTTCCACAGCCGCTCCAGCCTTCTCTGGATGGGCGCCCGTTCGGATATTCCGCCCAGGTATCGGAAGGTCAGCGAATTTTCGGCCTGAACCCAGGAACGTGTTTCTTCTGAATCGGCGTTTTCGAGCCAGCGATAGGGGTCCGGGACATCGATGCCATGGTAGCGGTCGAGCTGATCGGCTTTCCTGGCTTTGGGGTAGGCGAGGGGGCGATGTTCGGGAAAGGGGCGGGAGGCGTCGGTCCGGGTCTGCTTGATGGTCGCCACCAACCATCCCAGGGACAGGGACAGCGCTGCCGTCAACACAACCACAAGGGGTAACATGCGTTTCATGGGCAATCTTGGGCTCAGGAAGCGGTTTGGCCTGGGCCGGGCGCTCGGGCGCGGGCGCCGCAACTTCCAACTAAAATACAACAAGGTTCCGCGGAGGGCAATGGCTGCTCAAAACCCTAAAGCTTTCGAGAACAACCTCTTGGACAGAGGAATGACAGAGAAGGGGCATTCCTGCCCTGAATGGGGGCAGGGCCGGCCCGGTGGACGCCTTTTGGATGAGGGGTTTCAGTGTCATCGGTAATTCTGGCTGTCAGCAACCTGTCCAAGAAATATGGAGAGATCGTGGCCGTCGATCGGATCAGCTTTTCGGTCCATCGGCAGGAAATCTTCGGCATCCTCGGTCCCAACGGCGCCGGAAAAACCTCCACTCTGGAAATGATTGAAACGCTACGGCCCATTGACGCCGGGACGGTCATTGTGGATGGACTGGACATCCGGACGAACTCCCGGCAGGTTCAGCAGCGCATCGGCGTTCAACTCCAAGCGGCTTCCTTTTTCGAAAAGCTCAATCTGAAGGAGTTGCTCCTGTTGCTCGGGGAGCTTTACGGGCGGGTGGTCGATCCGATGAAGCTGCTGGGCGAGGTGGATTTGCAGGATCGCGCCAAGGCGCAGGTGGGAGAGCTTTCGGGAGGGCAGCAGCAGCGTTTCTCCATAGCCGCGGCGCTGGTGAACGATCCGCTGCTGGTTTTTCTGGACGAGCCGACCACCGGACTGGACCCTCAGGCTCGCAGACACCTCTGGGGAGTGATCCGCAGGATCCGCTCTGAAGGGAAGACGGTGGTCTTGACGACCCACTATATGGAGGAGGCCGAGGAGTTGTGCGATCGAGTGGCCATCATGGACCGGGGCAGAATTGTTGCCGACGCACCTCCCCAGGAGCTCATCGGCAAACTTGTGGCGTCCGGATTCCGGAAGGCGCGTGTGGAGCGCTTGGCCAACTTGGAAGATGTGTTTCTCAACCTCACCGGACACGCCTTGCAAGAGGATTAGGCCGGAATTCTTCCTTGGTCCCCACCCGGACCGATTGAAAATTGGAGGCGGAGCCTGGCAAAGCCGGAGAATCGGCCGGACTCCAGAACGGACGGTGAACAGACATGCGGCTGTGGTGGAAATTAACGGTGGCTTCTCTGAAGATGTTCACCCGACAGAAGGAAGCCATCATCTGGACCATGTTACTGCCGCTCTTCATGGTCGTTTTGTTCGGATTCGTCTCCCTTGATGGATTGGGGAAGATTCAATTCGGAGTGGCGGGCGGAGAGGATGAACCGGCCGGCCGGCTCCTCGGGAGGCTTCAGCAGGTTCAGACGTTGCAGATCACGCGCGGCGCGGAAGGCTCCGAGCTGGAGCAACTAAAGGCCGGCAGACGTCACCTGGTTCTTGTCCTTCCCGAAGCCTTCGATCCGGCCAAGGGGCATGGGCTCAAGGTCCTGGTCCATGACGGCAAGCTTCAGGAAACCCAACTAGGCCTGTTGATTCTGCGGAAGGTGTTGGACGATACGACATTCAGGGTGCATGCGGCGCCGGATCGAATTCCATTGACCATCCAGTCGGTGGCCAGTCGTCGGTCCAGCTATATCGACTTCCTGCTTCCCGGGGTGCTCTCTCTGGCCATCATGCAGAGCGGCATTTTTGGAGTGGCTTTCGGATTCGTTTCGCTCCGTAGGAGGGGAGTGCTTCGGCGCCTGTCGGTCACTCCCATGAGACCCCAGGACTTCATTGCGGCCCAGGTGGCCATGCGGCTGATTGTCCTCCTGGCACAGATCGTGGTCCTGGTCGGTGTGGGGATTCTCTTCTTCGACCTGCAGTTCATGGGGAGGCTGCTGGATCTCTTTGTCATGGGTTTGCTGGGCGGGACCGTGTTCCTGGCCATCGGCTTCTCCCTGGCCGGTATCGCCAAGACGGAAGATCAGGTCGTGCCCCTGGCCAACGTGGTTTCGCTGCCCATGATGCTCCTCTCGGGGGTCTTCTTCAGCCGCTCCAATCTGCCGGAGCCGGTTCGGCTGGTCACGGAGTTCTTCCCCCTTACCTATCTGGCCGACGGCATGCGAAGCATCGTGCTGGAGGGTTCAACGCTCCCGGCCCTTTGGCTCCAACTGGCGGGCCTGGGATTGTGGAGCATGATCTCGGTTTGGGTGGCGGTGAAGGTTTTCCGATGGGAGTAGAGCCGCATTTCTCACCAGGGGTTTGCACTCTTCTCAAGAGTGCAACTTGGCGCAGGAATTTTTCCCTCAGCGCGTGCTCGCGAGCGAAGAGCGTAGCGGGGACTACGTTCGAGGGAGCATGTGCGCGCTGAGGGAAAAAGGACAAGCCAGGGCGCGCCCAGCGCAGTCTGTAGCCGCAAGTCCCTTAAATGGCGCCAATCAAGGGTCTGAAGATAAGCCGCTTTTCACTATGCATTCAGCGACCTGGTGAGAAATGCGGGTTAGAGCAGGATTCCCCTGGACATCCCCCTTCATGGACTTGTTTTTCCTCCTTCTTGCCGGTTTGGTTCTCCTCAAAGGCCTGGCTGGTGTGCTGCACAGCCTCGGCTACCAGCGTTATCTCGACCGTCAGTTGTCCCGAACACCGCCTGCCTGGATGCCTCCGGCTTCCGTGATTGTTCCCTGCAAGGGGAGCGATTTCGAGTTGAAGGAGAACATGGAGGCCATTCTGGATCAGGAGTTTGAGGACTACGAAGTCATCTTTGTGACCGCCACCGAGGTCGATCCCTCGCTGGTCACCCTCCGCCAGGCAAGTCGGAAATTTCCCCGCCGGCGAGTCAAGTTCGTCGTGTCGGGATTCTCGAGCCAGCGAGGCGAGAAGGTGCATAACCTCATCCAGGCCCTGGGAAGGGTGGACCCCGGCTCGCAGGTTCTGGTCTTCGCCGACTCGGACGGGCGACCGCACCGGCGTTGGCTGCGGGATCTCCTGTCACCCTTGAGGGACCCCGCAATAGGAGCCTCCACCGGTTACCGGTGGTTCTTCCCCCGCAGCGGGAACCTGGCCAGCCTTCTGCGGGCGACCTGGAATGGTTCCGTGGCCACGCTGCTGGGCGGTCACGGCCGCAACTTCGTCTGGGGAGGCTCGATGGCGATCCGGCGGTCGACCTTTGCGGCGGTCGACGTACTGGCTTATTGGGAACATTCCGTCAGTGACGACTACTCCCTGACGGAGGCTGTGAATGCGGCGGGGCTGCGGATCCACTATCAACCTCGATGCCTGGTGGGCACCCAAGGGGACTGTAGCTGGAGAGAGCTGGTGGAATGGTCCACACGGCAAATCATCATCACCAAGGTCTACTCCAGAAGCCTCTGGAGGCTGGCGCTGCTTTCGGAGTGGCCCTTTGTGCTGTTCTGGTGGTGGGCGGTGGGCGAGTTGATCGGGTCGGCCCTTGGGGCGGGGTCAACCATCCAGACGCATTGGCTGCAGGGCGTGCCGCTGCTGCTCCTGCTGGGGGTGGTCTGGTTCTTGGGCGCTGTTCGAGGTCTCTTCCGCTGGAGAATGATCTACAGGATCCGCCCCGAGCAGCGGGAGAGGCTTAAACGGGACTGTTGGGGGTACCTGCTTCTGGGACCCCTGGCGGCGACGCTGACCGCCTTCAACCTTGCGGTCTCTCTGTTTACCTCCACCATCGTGTGGCGCCAGGTGCGCTACGAGATGGCCTCCAGTCGTGAGGTGCGGGTGGTGCGGGACGGTTAACTCGCATTTCTCACCAGGGGGCGTGAAAATGGTGCAGGATTTTTCCCTTCAGCGCGTGCTCGCGACCGAAAAGCGTAGCGGGGACTACGTGCGAGGGAGCCTATGCGCGCCTAAGACAAGCCAGGGCGCGCCCAGCGCCGTCTGTAGCCGCATGCCCTCAAAACAGAGCCAATAAGGTACTGAAGACAAACGGTCTTTCATAATATATCCAGCGACCCGGTGAGAAATGCGGGTTCACCTGCCGCCAGGTGCAGTTGGCCGCAGGCGGCATAGATCTCCATTCCTCTGGGTTTCCGGACATAAGCCGGCAGGCCCTTGCCGGTGAGGATCTCCCGAAAGCGGTCCACCCGCGGGGGGGATGAGGGTCTCAAACCATTGGCATTGCCGGGGTTCAGCGGAAGGAGATTGACTTTCGACCGGATGCGGGCCAGTAGTTTGATCAGCCGCCGGGCATCGTCGTCGCTGTCATTGACCCCCTCCATGAGGACGTACTCGAAGGTCACGCGTTGGTTTCGTTTCAGAGGAAAATCGGCGCAGGCTTGCAGGATCCTGTGTATGGGATACTTGCGGTTGATGGGCATCAGCCGGTCACGAACCTCATCGGTGGTGGCCGACAGCGAGACGGCCAGGTTGGGTACTACCGGAGCCTGAGCCAGTTTCCTGATCTGGGGAACCAGCCCCACCGTCGACAGCGTGATCCTGCGGGGAGAAAGAGCCAATCCCCCAGGATCGGCCACAATGATCAGGGACTTGAGGACATTTTCGAGATTTAGAAGGGGCTCGCCCATGCCCATCAGCACCAGGTTGGTGAGGGCCGGGGCGCCACCGTCCCCCGCGGATTTCATGCCAAGGTTCTTGTCACAAAGCACGTAGAGAATTTGACCCAGGATCTCGGCCGGGTTGAGGTTGCGCCTGAATCCCAGCATGGCCGTCAAACAGAAACGGCAATCGAGTGGGCAGCCCGCCTGAGTCGAAATACACAGGGTATTGCGCTTCCGCTCGGGGATCAGGACGCACTCGATCTTCTCCCCGTCCTGAAGCTCGAGCAGATATTTCTCGGTACCGTCGGTGGCTCGCTGACGCCTTTGGAGCCGGGGCAGGGTAATGGTGCAGCTCGCAAGCTTCCGCCTCAGGGATTTGGAGAGATCGGTCATCGATCCCGGGTCCAGTTGGCGCCGGCGGTAGAGGGCCTCATAGAGCTGGCGCCCGTGATAGGGTTTCTCACCCCAATCGACCATCAGGCCAGCCAGTTCAGCGGCGGTCAACCCCAATAGTTCGCCCCTGGAAGCCTCCATTGGAAGAAGTCTCCTGTTTTCAACCGGTTCAAGCCGGGATTAAGATCATAGCAGACGGATTGGAGGCCGCGCAATCGCCGCCGGAGGCTCAGAGCCGTCATTTGGTGCCGGTGGTGTTCGGTGCTATATTTCCACCTGATTTCAATCGTTTGGTCCACGGCGTGAAACGCCCGAGTTATTGGGCAGCGGGCGAGGCAACCTGACCTGAAAGTGGGTCCGGTACGTCAGAGGTATCATGATCGGGAACCTGCATTTTCGGCGTCTACGGTTGCGGAATTGGAGAAACTTCACCGGCGTGGAGGTTGCCATCCAGGACCGTCTGTTTCTGATCGGCCCCAATGCTTCGGGAAAATCCAACTTCCTGGATGTTTTTCGCTTTCTGCGGGATCTGACTGCGTCAGGCGGCGGCTTTCAGGAAGCGGTCGCCCGACGGGGCGGGGTGAGCACCATCCGCTGCCTGGCGGCCCGCAGGCAGTCCGATGTCGAGATTGGGGTTGAATTGACCGAGGGAAAGGGAGGGAGTCAGTGGAACTACGAGCTGGGCTTCCACCAGGACCAGCAAAGACGGCCTCTGGTCTGCAAGGAGCGTGTCTTGCGCGATTGTGTGGAACTGGTCAAACGTCCCAATGAGGAAGACTACGCCGATCCCGAGCGTCTCACCCAAACCTGCCTGGAGCAGGTGAGCGCCAACCGGCCCTTCCGCGAGTTGGCCGCCTTCTTCGCATCCATTCGCTACCTGCACATCGTGCCCCAACTCATCCGTGACCCCGAACGTTCGGGGGGAGCCTTGAACGATCCGTTCGGCGGCGACTTCCTGGAGCAGGTCGCCGGGGCCCGGGAGCGCACCCGCAATGCGCGTCTCCGACGGATCGGGAAGGTTCTTCAGACGGCCGTACCCCAACTGGAAGCCATCGATCTCTGGCACGATTCCAGGGGGATGCCCCATCTTCGCGGCAAATACCGGCACTGGCGCCCCCAGGGGGCCTGGCAAACCGAAGAGCAGTTCTCCGACGGCACCCTGAGACTCATCGGTCTGCTCTGGTCTGCCATGGAGAAGGAGGGGCCGCTGTTGCTTGAGGAACCCGAACTTTCACTCCACCCCGGTATTGTCCGGGCGCTGCCGCGGATGCTGGCCCGGGTCCAGCGCGGAACCGGGAGACAGACCCTTCTGAGCACCCACTCTCCGGAGTTGCTGCGCGACAAGGGAATTGGGCCCCACCAGACGCTGGTCGTCGTACCAGGGACCGAAGGCGCCCAGGCGATTCCTCTGGAGTCGAACGGCAAAGCCCGCGAGCTGCTGGAAAGCGGGTTCTCCCTTCTCGATGGCCTGATCTCCGGGGACGGGCTTGAGCACTCGGGTCAACGCCCTTTGTTCGGGAAGGAGTGAATTTGCCCCTTTTGCCAATCATCGCGGCTGCGGCGACGATCTTCCAGCTCGCATTACTTACAGGGGGGTGCACTCTTGAGACGAATGCAGGGAGCGAGGGTCGTGTTTAGCGTGGTTTTTGGAGAGGCAGTGCGTTCCGGGACGGCGCAACTCATTCACCGCCTACGCGGCTATGGGAGCGCAGGATTCAGACCCCCATGGGTTTACGCCCGGCTCGTTTCATTTCTTTGACCGGCGACCGGTTGAGACATGCGGGCCAGTCTTGGACGGTCCGGATGAAGGCTCGCCATCGGCTTCGCATGCCGGAAAGGAAAAATCATATAACATATTGATTCTACATTGTTTATAATGAGGATGAGGAATAGGGGAAGCACAATTTTCCGTTGAAAACCCACCAGGCTTATGTTAGTTTGAACCTGCACCCACGCGGCTCGACAAATCCTCTCACTGCCGCAGCCACAGTCGAGTCTTCCGGAAAAATTCAGTTCGCACCCCTGGGACACGGACTCCATGGAGAATGTCAAAAAGGACGTGTTGGACAATGGGCTCACCGTTCTCAGCGAGTGCATGCCTCACCTCCGTTCCGTTTCCATGGGGGTCTGGGTGAAGACGGGCTCCCGCAGCGAAACCCCTGAGTTGAACGGCGTGGCTCATTTCGTCGAGCACCTGCTGTTCAAGGGTACCCGGCGGCGCACGGCCGAAGAGATTGCCAAGGAGGTGGACTCCATCGGCGGCCACCTGGATGCCTTCACGGGCAAGGAAACCGCCTGTTACAGCGCCAAAGTCCTGGATGACCATCTTCCCCTGGCCTTCGATATTCTTTCCGATCTCGTGCTCAATCCCCGGTTCGATCCCGACGAGATGGAGAGGGAACGCTCGGTGGTTCTGGAGGAGATCAAGATGGAGGAGGACATTCCGGACGATCTGGTTTGCGAGATCTTCACTCAGAACTTCTGGAAGAATCAACCGCTGGGACGGCCGATCCTGGGAACCAGCCAGACAGTCAGCCGCCTGCATCGAGACAGGGTGGCCGATTTCTTCCGCGAGCACTACACTCCGGACCAACTGGTGATCTCGGCTGCGGGTCACCTGGAACACCGCAACATCCTGGATTTGGCCTTGCAGCATTTCGGCCACCTGGAGCGCCGGCCGAATGGGCGAGCCCTGGCTCCTGCCAAGCCTTGCAGCCCCATCTCATTGCGCACCAAGAAAGAGCTGGAACAGGCCCACATCTGCCTGGGTGTTCCCGGCTGCGCCCTCGGCGACCAGGACCGGTTCGCGTTCTACCTCTTGAGCACCATCCTGGGCGCCGGCATGAGTTCCCGACTCTTTCAGAACATCAGGGAAAAACAGGGCCTGGCCTATGCCATCTTCGCGGGGTTGAGTTCATTCCGGGACACCGGCTGTCTGTCGGTCTATGCGGGAACCTCTCTGGAAAACGTCGGAAAGGTGGTGAGTTCCATTGTGCGGGAGTTGCGTGATCTCAAAGAGCGTCAAGTGAGCACCGAGGAACTGAAGCGCTCCAAGGACCACTTGAAGGGGAGCCTCCTGCTGAGCTTGGAATCCAGTTCCAGCCGCATGTCCAACCTGGCGCGGCAGGAACTCTATTTCGGGGATTACAAACCGCCGCAGGAGACCATTCTGGATATCGATCGAGTTTCCGCAGATGAGGTTCAGGCCTCGGCTCATTCGGTTTTTGACACTCAGCAAGTGGCTCTCACCGTGCTGGGCAACCTGGATGGAGTCCGGTTTACCCGTGCCGACCTGGATTGCGGATGAGCGGTCCGACGGGGCAAGGTCAGGAGTTTCAGGGACCGTCAAAGGAAAAGCCGCGGCGCTGGCGGACGGTCGTCGGGCGATGCATCCAATCTTCCTCCGGTGAAGCCGGGCGGGGCAACAGTGGCGGTTACCATTTCAGTTCTGGGCAGCGGGAGTTCCGGCAACTGTACCTTCATTGCCACCGGAAGAGTCAAATTGCTTCTGGATGCGGGATTCAGTCGAGCCCAGACGGCCAGGAGGCTGCTGGCCATCGGAGAAACGCTGGAAGGCATTGATGCCTTGGTCATCTCACACGAGCACTCCGACCACGTCAAGGGCCTTCCGGGGCTCCTGAAGACCTGTGATATTCTCACCTTCGTCGGAGACGCCACCTACGAGGCGCTCTCACTCAAGCCGGTGTTGAAGAGGAGGGAATGCCTCAGGGCTGGTGAGTCGTTTCAGCTTGGCGACGTGACCATATCCCCGTTTTCCGTTCCCCACGACGCTGCCGACCCCCTGGCATTCAATCTGGAAGCCGAGGGAGTCAAAATCTCTCATGTGATGGACCTGGGCGTCCTCACCGAATTGGTGCGCCGCCGAATGGCGGGAAGTGACCTGCTGGTCCTGGAATCCAACCACGACCTGGAAATGTTGCGTCTCAGTCCCTACCCCTGGGCGGTGAAGCAACGAATCATGAGTCGTCATGGCCATCTTTCCAACGAAAGCGTCGGGAAATTCTTTGAGGAGGACTTTGACGGCAAGGCGGCATACATCCTGCTGGCTCACCTGAGCGAGAACAACAACCACCCCGATATCGCGCGCATGGTCGCCCTTAAAGCATTGGAAAATAGAGGGTTTGATTTGGACAACCTGATCTTGGCCTCTCGGTCCGGTCCGAGCAGGGTCATCCGCCTTTAGCCCGCATTTCTCACCAGGGGGTTGCACTCTTCTCAAGAGTGCAACTTGGCGCAGGAATTTTTCCCTCAGGGCGTGCTCGCGAGCGAAGGGCGTAGCGGGGACTACGTTCGAGCGAGCCTGTGCGCGCTGAGGGGAAAAGGACAAGCCAGGGCGCGCCCAGCGCAGTCTGTAGCCGCGAGTTCCTTAAATGGCGCCAATCAAGGGTCTGAAGATAAACCGCTTTTCACTATGCATTCAGCGACCTGGTGAGAAATGCGGGTTAGGTCTCTTGAAGGCTGGATTGCCTGCAGGTCAGTCTGCCGGGCCTCCGGGGCCATGGCCGCTTTTCAGGAGGATCCCCCACCGTGATTGAGCGTTATACCCGGCCCCGCATGGGGCAGATCTGGTCTCCGGAAAACAAGTTCCGGAAGTGGTTGGAAGTGGAGTTGGCTTGTGTGGACGTCCTGGCTGAGCGGGGTGTGATCCCACGGGATGCCGCTCGGGTGATTCGGGAAAAGGCCGACTTCGATGTGTCCAGGATCGATGAAATTGAGCGCGAGGTCAAACATGACGTGGTCGCCTTTACCACCTCGGTGGCCGAGCACGTGGGTCCGGAGTCCCGATATGTTCACTACGGTCTGACCTCCTCCGACGTGGTGGATACGGCCCTGGCTCTACAGCTCAAGGAGGCTTCGGAGATACTGACCGAGGGACTGGCCGGGTTCCTGAAGGTGCTGGAAAGGCGTGCGCATGAGTTCAAGAGAACGGTCATGGTTGGCCGGACTCACGGCATTCATGCCGAACCGACCACGCTGGGCCTCAAGCTGGCCGTGTGGTACGAAGAAGCCCGCCGCAATCAGAGGCGGCTCCGGGCCGCTGCCGAATGCGTTCGTGTGGGCAAGTTGTCTGGAGCCGTCGGGACCTTTGCCCACCTCGATCCCACAGTGGAGGAAGCCGTTTGCCGGAGCCTGGGACTGCAGCCCGATCCGGTTTCGACCCAGATCGTGCAGCGCGACCGGCATGCCGAATACTTGTCGGCTCTGGCTCTGATTGCGGCCAGCCTGGAGAAGATCGCCACCGAAGTCCGGGGGCTGCAGCGCACCGAGGTTCGTGAGGTCGAGGAGTACTTCTCAGCCGGGCAGAAGGGCTCTTCGGCGATGCCGCACAAGAGGAATCCCGTGACCTCCGAACAGATATCCGGCCTGGCCCGGGTGGTGCGCTCCAATCTGCTGGCCGGCCTGGAAAACATCACGCTGTGGCACGAGCGGGACATTTCCCACTCTTCGGTGGAGCGTGTGATTCTGCCGGATTCAACCATACTGGTCGACTATCTGTTGGCACGGACCACGCGGCTGCTGGAAAAACTGCTGGTCTACCCGGAGCGCATGGTGGAGAACCTGAATATGACGAAGGGGCTGATCTTTTCCGGCCAGCTTCTCCTCGACCTCACCCGCAAGGGCGTCAGCCGAGAGGAGGCCTATCGATGGGTGCAGCGAAACGCCATGCGAGTCTGGTCGGAGAGGGTGGATTTCAAGAGCCTGGTCCTTCAGGACGAGGAGATTCTCCAACATCTGTCCCGCTCCGAGATCGAAACCAGCTTCGGTCTGGAGCACCAGTTGCGCCACGTGGATGCCGTATTCGAACGTGTTTTCGGTGGATGAGCGGTTTTCGGGAAAGGATCAGGAAAGCTCCATGCGGGCTAGAGTTTACGTCAGTCTCAAGAAAAGCGTTCTGGACCCCCAGGGCAAGACCATCCACCACAGTTTGCAGAATATCGGCTTTCGAAAGATTACCGAGGTGCGGCAGGGGAAATTTTTCGAAATCGACTTTGCCTCCGAGCTGACTCGGGAAGAAGTTCGGGCTGAAGTCGAAAAAATAGCCGAGGACGTTTTGACCAACCCGGTCATTGAGGAATTCAGCTACCAGATCGAGTAGTTCCGTCCGGCATGGAGGGAGGCGGTCGTGGCAAAAGGAAGTCCCCTCCTCCACGGCCAACCCTTGCTGCGACCGGTTTCCAGCGGATGGTTGAAGATGAAATTCGGGGTCCTGATTTTCCCGGGCAGCAATTGTGAGCACGATGCCTATCACGCCGTTCGCAAGGTGCTGCAGCAGCCGGCTGAGTTCATCTGGCATCAGTCCACCGACCTCAAGGATTGCCAGGCCATCATCGTTCCCGGGGGATTTTCCTACGGAGATTACCTGCGCACCGGGGCCATTGCCCGTTTCTCTCCGGTGATGGGGGCGGTTCGGCGTTTCGCCGACCTGGGCGGATTGGTCCTGGGCATCTGCAACGGCTTCCAGATTCTGTTGGAGTCGGGGCTGCTGCCGGGAGCCATGCTGAGAAACCGGGGGTTGAAGTATGTGTGTCAACAGGTCTCGATTCGGGTGGAGAACGCGCGGACTCCCTTTACCGGCCTGGCCAGGGAAGGCGATGTCTGGACCATCCCCATCGGGCACATGGAGGGCAACTACACCCTTGACTCCGAATCTCTCCATACCTTGGAGACAAATCGGCAGGTGGTATTTCGCTACTGCACCCCGGACGGTGAGATTGCCCCCGGCTCCAATCCCAACGGCTCGGTGGCCAATGTGGCCGGGATCTGCAATCCCCGTGGCAACGTGCTGGGAATGATGCCCCATCCGGAAAGAGCCAGCGAACTGCTGCTGGGAAGCGAGGACGGGATGCTGCTTTTTCAATCGATGATTCATGCAAGCCAATCCGCCGATGACACCTGAGGTCCTGGAGCAGCACAACCTGACCGAAGCCGAATACGACCGCATTCTGTCGATCCTGGGCCGTCCGCCCAACCTGACGGAACTGGGGATCTTCAGTGTCATGTGGAGCGAACACTGCAGTTACAAGAGTTCCAAGCTCCATTTGAAGCGGTTGCCGACTCAGGGCCCCCAGGTGCTGCAGGGACCCGGCGAGAACGCCGGGATCGTCGATATCGGGGACGGCTACGCGGTGGCCTTCAAGATAGAGTCCCACAACCACCCCAGCTTCGTAGAACCCTACCAGGGAGCGGCCACCGGCGTCGGGGGGATTTTGCGCGACATCTTTACCATGGGCGCCCGTCCCATTGCCGCCATGAACTCCTTGCGCTTCGGGCCGCCCGACCAGCCCCGAAACCGGCGCATCATGGAGGGCGTCGTGGCCGGAATCGCCGGATACGGCAACTGTTTCGGGGTGCCTACCGTGGGTGGGGAAGTTGTGTTTGGGGAATGTTACTCCCAAAACCCCCTGGTCAATGCCTTTGCCCTGGGGCTGTTCCGGAAGGATCGGATCTTTTACGGGAAAGCCGTGGGAATCGGGAATCCGGTGCTCTACGTCGGTTCCAAAACCGGTAGGGACGGGATTCATGGGGCCACCATGGCTTCGGCCGAGTTCGATGAAGCCTCGGAGAGCAAGCGCCCCAATGTGCAAGTCGGCGATCCCTTTCTGGAGAAACTGTTGCTGGAAGCCTGCCTGGAGTCGATGAAGACGGGCGCCGTGGTGGGTATCCAGGACATGGGGGCCGCCGGACTGACCTGTTCCACCTGTGAGATGGGGGGGCGGGCGGACACCGGGATTGAGATCGATCTGGCGAAGGTGCCTCAGCGCGAGCAGGGCATGACTCCCTATGAGATCATGCTGAGCGAATCCCAGGAGAGGATGCTTCTGGTGGCGGAACGGGGGAGGGAAGAGGAGATTCTCCGGATCTTCCGAAAGTGGGAGATCGACGCCGTCACGATTGGAAAGGTCACCCGGGACGGGATGCTCCGCATCCTGGACCGGGGAAAGAAAGTGGCCGAAATACCCAATCGAGCCTTGACCGATGAGGCCCCCGTTTACCGGCGACCGGTGGCGGCCCCCGCGCCGCCCTCGCCGGAGCCGGCCCCGCCGTCCGGGTCCCTGTCCCTGGATTGGGGCAAGGTCCTGGAATGCTTTCTGGGTTCTCCCAACCTGAGCTCCCGGGAGTGGGTCTATCGCCAATACGACCACATGGTGCGGACCAATACGGTTCAGGCTCCCGGCGCCGACGCGGCGGTGGTTCGAGTCAAGAACACCCGGAAGGCCCTGGCCATGAGCCTGGATGGCAACGGCCGTTACTGCCGTCAGGACCCTCGGGTGGGAGCCCAGTTGTCGGTGGCCGAGAGCTGCCGCAACCTCGTCTGTGCCGGAGCCCGTCCCCTGGCGGCTACCAACTGCCTGAATCTGGGCAATCCGGAAAAGCCCGAAATCATGTGGCAAGTGACCCAGGTGGTTGAAGGGATCGCCGAAGCCTGCCGCGCCCTGGAAACTCCCATCACCGGCGGAAACGTCAGCTTGTACAACGAGACGCTGGGGGAGGGTATCGACCCCACTCCCGTCATTGGAATGGTGGGGTTGATCGAGCCGCTTTCTCGCCTTCGGGGCTCCTGGTTTCTCCAGGAGGGCCATCGGATCGTCTTGCTGGGTCCGCTGGTTGGCCAGCCGACGAGCTATTCGAGCGCTGTGCGCCGCAACCTGGCGAAGCTGCGGCGCTTGCAGGAAACGGGCGGAGATGTCTATACCCGGTGGGTCCGTGCGCTTCCCTGTCCGCCCCTGGACCTGGACCTGGAGGTTCGCGTTCAGAGGACCTGCCGGGAGGGCATCGAGAACGGCTTGATTCTCTCCGCTCACGACTGTTCGGAGGGGGGATTGGCAGTGGCCCTGGCGGAGATGGGCTTTTCCCGCTTTGGCGGCAGGACTCTGGGGGCTGAGATCCGGTTGCCCGCGGCCGAAGAGGTGGGAGAGGTGTTGTTCGCAGAATATCCCTCCCGGATTCTGGTCACTGTTGAGACGGAAAACCTGGCAGCCCTTGAGAGGATTGCGGCGCTCCAGGGCGTGCCGGTGACTTTACTGGGACAGGTGGTTCCGGAAGTGTTGAGCCTGCGCAGCACAGATTCCACCGTCATCGAGAAATCGATGGTCTCCCTGGAGGAGACCTGGAGGAATTGTCTGGGAGGTTTGTTCGCCGATCCATTATAATTTTCCGGTAGCGCCGCCCGTCATCCGTGTGATCAGTCCCACCAATGGCACAGGCTGCGGTCCGGACAAAATGAGGTGTCCCTGGGGAACCAATGCTTGACAAGTTTCGGGAAGAGTGCGGAGTCTTTGGGGTTTTTGGACATCGTGAGGCGTCCCGGATCGCCTATCTGGGCCTGTACGCCCTTCAGCATCGGGGCCAGGAGAGCGCGGGAATCGTCTCGACCGATGCCAACGACCTCCACAGCGAGACGGGGATGGGCCATGTGGCCGACATCTTTACCCAGTCTCGCCTGGAGAATCTGAAGGGGGAGACGGCCATTGGCCATACCCGCTACTCGACGGCGGGTGAGAGCGCGGCGAAAAACGCCCAGCCCCTGGTGGTTTCCTGCAGCCAGGGGGAGTTGGCGCTCTGTCATAATGGGAACCTTATCAATGCCTTGCAGGTGAGGGGCCAGCTTGAGAAGTCCGGCTCGATCTTTCAGTCCACCAGCGATAGCGAGGTCATTCTTCACCTCATTGCCCGATCCCGCCAGGGAACCATCGAGGACGCCATCCAGGAAGCGCTGTCGCAATTGACAGGGGCCTACTCGCTGATTTTCCTGACCCACGAAAAAGTCATTGCCGTTCGGGATCCGCGGGGATTCCGTCCCCTCAACCTGGGCTGGCTGGACGGCTCTCCGGTGCTGGCGTCGGAGACCTGTGCCTTTGACCTCATCGAGGCCCGGTATGACCGGGAAGTCGCCCCCGGGGAGATGCTGACGCTTTTCAAGGGCGGGATCCGGTCTCGCCAGATCTCGCCGCCGCGGCCTCCTTCCTTTTGCGTCTTCGAGCACGTCTACTTTTCCAGGCCCGACAGCCAGATCTTTGGCCGGTCCGTTTACGAAAGCCGTCAGCTCCTGGGGCGATGCCTGGCGCAGGAGCAGCCGGTGGAGGCCGACATCGTCGTACCAGTGCCGGATTCCGGAGTGGCTGCGGCCATCGGCTTCTCCCATGAATCGGGGATCCAGTTCGAATTCGGACTTATCCGCAACCACTATGTCGGCAGGACCTTTATCGAGCCCAAGCAGTCCATTCGCCATTTCGGGGTCAAGATCAAGTTGAATCCGGTGGCGGCGTTGATCCGGGGGAAGCGAGTCGTTCTGGTGGACGATTCCCTCGTGAGAGGAACGACCAGCCGCAAGATAGTCAAGATGGTCCGGGATGCCGGCGCCCAGGAAGTCCATGTGCGGATCAGTTGCCCACCGACGATCTCCCCCTGCTTTTACGGGGTGGACACGCCTACCAAGAAAGAGTTGATTGCGTCCAGCCATTCGGTGGACGAAATTCGCAAATACATCCAGGCGGATACCTTGGGATATTTAAGCCACGAAGGCATGCTCCGCGCTTGTGGTGTGGAAGAGGGCCAAGGCCACTTCTGCTCGGCTTGCTATACTGGCAACTATCCGGTGCCTTTTCCTCAGATGCCTGCGGTCGAGACTGCCTGAGCCGGTCCTGGCGGCAGGGCCCCCAACGGTGGGCGCCGCCCCTTGTCCGCGGGAGCGAAGCTTTTTCTAGCCCATGACTGCCAAGACCGTCTTTGCCTACCGGGACGCCGGTGTGGATATCGACCGGGCCGATGCCGCCAAGAAACGCATCAAGGCGCTGGCCCGCCAGACCTTTACGCCTGAGGTGGTCAGCGAGATCGGCGCCTTCGGCGGACTCTTCCGCCTGGAAAGAGGGCGTTCGACCCGGCCCATCCTGGTGTCCAGTGTGGATGGTGTCGGGACCAAGCTCAAGATTGCCTTTGCCACCGGGATCCATCACACCGTGGGCAGGGATCTGGTGGCTCACTGTGTCAACGACATCCTGGTTCAGGGAGCCGCGCCCCTCTTCTTCATGGACTACATCGCAACCGATCGGATGGAACCGGAGATCATCGCCAAGGTGGTGGAGGGGATAGCCGCCGGTTGCCGGGAGGCGGGATGTGCCCTGCTGGGCGGGGAAACGGCCCAGATGCCGGGGTTCTACTCCAGCGGGGAGTACGATCTGGCCGGTTTCATCGTGGGACTGGTCGATCAGTCGCACCTGCTGGACGGACAACGCATCCGGCCGGGAGATGCCATCCTGGGACTGGCATCGACGGGGTTGCACACCAACGGTTACTCCCTGGCACGGAAGTTGTTGTTCGAGGTGGGCGGCTATGAGGTGAGTACCCGGCTTTCCCCGTTGACGCTTCCCTTGGGAGAAGTACTGCTGCAGCCCCATCGAAGCTATCTGTCCCTGCTGAAACCGCTGCTGGATCGGGGATGTCTCAGCGGGCTGGCCCACATCACCGGGGGGGGATTGACTGACAATCTCCCGCGCATTCTCCCCGGCGGCTGCTCGGCTCACATTCAACTGGAATCCTGGCCCGAGCCACCCATTTTCGGCGTGCTTCAGAAGCTGGGGCAGATCGATGAGGCCGAGATGCTGCGTACCTTCAATATGGGTATCGGCATGGCGCTGATCGTTCCGCCCGCGGAAGTGGCCAAGGTGGAAGAACATCTTGCCCGGAGCCGGGAGCCGGTATACCGGATCGGTAACATCCGTTCGGGGAAACGTCGGGTTTGCTACAGCCGGTAAAGGCAGCGGCGGGTCGCGTTGTTGGTTGCCGGTAGCCGAGCCTTCCGGATGGGTGGGCGTCAGGTGAAACGTCTTGCGATCTTGCTGTCCGGGCGCGGCTCCAACTTCGAGGCCATCGCCGACAGTGTCCAGGAGGGCCGTTTGCCGGCCCGCATCGAGTTGGTGGTCAGCAACCTGGCCTCGGCCGCCGGACTGGAAAAAGCACGGCGGCGGGGTTTGAAAACGGTCGTCATCCCCTCCGCGGGTGTGGCTCGGGAGGACTATGACCGGCGCCTGGTCGAGGAGTTGAAGCGGCACCGGGTGGAGCTGGTTTGCCTGGCCGGGTTCATGCGGATCCTCAGTCCCTTCTTCGTCCGGTCCTTTCCCAACCGAATCCTGAACATCCATCCCTCCCTGCTGCCGGCCTTTCCCGGACTGCATCCCCAGCGTCAGGCGCTGGAGTCCGGGGTCCGCTTCTCGGGCTGCACCGTCCACTTCGTGGATGAAGGGGTGGATTCGGGTCCCATTCTGCTGCAGGCCGTGGTGCCGGTACTGGAGTCCGATGACGAAGAGTCCCTGGCCCAGAGGATCCTGGTGGAAGAGCATCGGCTCTATCCCCGGGCGATCGGCATGGTGGTCCGGGATGAAGTGCGCCTGGAAGGCCGACGGGTGGTCCGCGGGTCCTGACTGCCGGATCGCAGAGCCCTGGCTACTGCTTAGCCGGCCCCCGCGCTACCGTGCGGATCATTCGAGAAATAACGGACGATCGTTAATGAAGACGAACCACAAATGGACACAAATGAACACGAATAATCCTGTTAATCCTGTGCATCGATGTTAATCAAAAATCTACCAGTGTTCGACACCGAGACCAGACGTCGGAATCGTTGGGTGTCACTTCGTATCCTTATGTGGGTAACCCTTTAACCGATTTTTCTTCACCCGACCCCAGAGTTGTTTCGTGTAAGTAGAGGGGAATGGCTTAACCGTGACTGTTGAGGAACAACTGACCTTCCTGCAACAGGGAGTCGCCGAGTTGATTCGACCGGAGGAGCTTCGAGCCCGGCTGGTTGGCTCGGCTGAAACCGGAAGGCCATTGCGGATCAAGGCCGGTTTCGATCCGACGGCGCCGGACCTGCATCTGGGCCATACAGTGATGCTGCGCAGCATGAGGCGTTTTCAGGACCTGGGCCACACGGTCATCTTCCTGATCGGCGACTTCACCGGTTTGATCGGGGACCCCTCCGGGCGTAGCGCCACCCGCAAGCCTTTGAGCCGGGAAGAGGTGGCGGAGAATGCCGAGACCTACAAGCAGCAAGTGTTCAAGATCCTGGATCCGGGAAAGACCATCATCGACTTCAACAGCCGTTGGATGACGCTCTTCAGCAGCGAGCAGTTTCTCAAGTTGGCCTCCCGCTACACCGTGGCCCGCATGCTGGAGAGAGACGACTTCAGCAAGCGCTTGAAGAAGTCACAGCCTGTCGCCATTCACGAGCTCATTTATCCCCTGGTTCAAGGGTACGATTCGGTGGTGTTGCAGGCCGACGTGGAAATGGGCGGCACCGATCAGAAGTTCAATCTGCTGGTTGGGCGGGAACTGCAGAGGGAATATGGACAGGAACCCCAAGTGCTGCTGATGCTGCCGCTGCTGGAGGGATTGGACGGGGTGCAGAAGATGTCCAAATCCTTGGGAAACGCCATTGGGATCCAGGAACCGGCCTCGGAGATCTTCGGGAAGGTCATGTCGATTTCGGATGCCCTCATGTATCGCTACTACGAGCTCTGTACCGACCTGAGCTCGTACGAGATCGACCGAATCCGAAAACAGGTGGCAGAAGGCAGCCTGCATCCCAAGGCTGCCAAGGTGGACCTGGCCAAAAGCATCGTGCGGGAGTTTCATTCGCGCCAGGCCGCCGACCGGGCCGAGGAAGAGTTCCATCGCATCCATTCTCAGAGGCTGGTCCCCGATCGGATGGAGGAGAAAAGGCTGCCGGTTTCTACGGAGCGGCTACGGCTTTCGAAAGTGATGGTACGGGTGGGGCTGGCCCCCTCGGTGGGCCAGGCCGTTCGTTTGATCACCCAGGATGCGGTATCCCTGAACCATCAGAAGGTCACCGACGTCAAGGCGGAGATGGATTGTTCCCGACCCTCCTCCTCTGTCCTGAAGGTGGGGAAGCGCGGCTTCGTGAAGGTGATTGTCGGGTGAGCCTGCCGGGAGCGGAACCGTGGGAATCACGGGATCTCCCCGGTTTTTTTGAGGGAGGCGGGTCGTCGCAGTCCATCCTGCCAAACCTCTGAATCGTATTTCCGGATCGGGACTCATTTTTCCGTTTTGCCCATTCGGTCCTTCCCCGAAATCAGGGGGATCACTCGTCATGGTGCTCATCGGTTGACAGAGTAACGATGGTTGGAGTAACCTTGCTCGTGAAGTCACAGAAACCATGACAATTCTTGGGAAGCGGGAGGAACTATGAGAAACGCAGTGCTGATTTTCTTGCTGGCGGTTGCGCTGACAGGCGGCCATCTCATGGCGGGTGAGGCCTTGACGGGACACATCTCGGATGCCAAGTGCGGCGCTGCCCACGTCGACCATTCCGCCAAGTCGATCGGTTGCGTCACGGGGTGTGTGAATGGCGGTGAGAAGCCCGTGTTCGTCACGGGAGACAAGAAAGTCCTCCAGATCGCCAATGCCGACAAGGTGATGGCCCATCTCGGCCACAAGGTGGAGGTCACCGGCAAGGTGATGGACGGAACCCTGACCATCAAGTCGGTGAAGCACCTGGCCCCTTAAGGGTTGCACCCGACGGCAATCTTCCGGGGTAGGCGATTCGGCCTTGCCCCGTTTCCTTTCTGCAGGTCGCTGACCGGCTGAGTCCCCGTTGCGCCAGGGGTGCGACGGGGACCGTAGTTTCCTCCAAGGCAGTCCCTTGCCCCCCCCTATCTCATTTTGTGGAACTGCATCCTCCGACCCGGGGAGTTGGAGCCCAGCCCCTCAGCTTGTGCCATAATGGTTTCATGTTCAAAATTCTCTCCCTCTTCCTCCTCCTTCCCTTGATAGAGTTGGCCCTGCTGATCGAGATCGGCAGCCACATCGGCACACTGGCCACCGTGGCGCTGATCCTCGCCACCGGGGCCTTGGGTGCCTTTCTCGCACGCAGCCAGGGGCTGGAGGTTCTGCGACAGTTGCGGGTGGAAACGGCAGCTGGACGACTCCCGGCGGACCCGCTGGTTGACGGGGTGATCATCCTGCTGGCGGGCGCCGTTCTGCTGACTCCGGGAGTCCTGACCGACATCCTGGGCTTCTTGTGCCTGATTCCGGCGTTCCGGCAATTTCTGAAAGCGATGCTTTGGCGAAAGTTGAGGCATTGGGTGGAACAGAATCGGGTTCAGGTCTCAGTCAACCTTTAGCATTTTAGCGGACACTCTGCATGGGGCGCGGCAGGCCATGCAATCCTCAGAGGCTTCAACCGATGTGGTCGTCGACAGCCGGACCGGCCTAGTCTGGAGCCGCCGAGACAATGGACGACGCCTCAACTGGCATGATGCCGCCGGCTGCGCGCAGAATCTGGATTTGGGCGGCTTTCACGATTGGCGCTTGCCGACTCTCGAGGAGCTCCATGGGCTGTGGGACCCGCCCCGCCGCACCATTCGAAAGCCCTTTGAATTGACCGGAGCCTGGGTGTGGAGCGGCACCCGGGCCGGGGCCGACCATGCCTGGTGTTTCTACTACGCCATCGGGATGCGGGTGCGTTATCCGCTCAATGTGTCCTATGATTTGAGGACCCTGTTTGTGAGAGACGCTTAGGATCCTTCGCCGCAGAAAATTTTTCAGGGACAGCCTTTCATAAAAAGGACGATATTCTGCAAGTAATAGGGCATAGGAGTCTCTTTACAGCAGATACTGAACCATTTATAGGGATCATAGGCCATCTTGAAGCCTCGATAGCCCTCTGCGGCGCAGACTCCTAGATGGGATTCCTCACCGGGTTCCAGATTAGCCGGGAGTGCCGTGCGAACCGGCTGGGCGGGATTCGGTCGCGGAAAGGAGACAAAATGCTGGGCAGCCAGGTGATCGCCCAACTCTTGAAACGGGAAGGAGTGGAGCAGGTGTTCTGCTTTCCACTGACTCCGATCCTCGACGCCTTGACCGAGGCCGGCATCCGGCTGATCGTGGCCCGTCAGGAACGGGTAGCGGGCAACATGGCGGACGGCTTCTCGCGAACCACTTGCGGGGACCGAATCGGGGTGGTGACGGTGCAGCAGGGTCCGGGAGCCGAGAACGCCTTCGCCGGCATCGCCCACGCCTATACCGATTCGAGCCCCATCCTCTTCCTTCCGGGTCATCCCGGGCGAAACCAGGTTGGCGTCCCACCCACCTTCGGAGCACTGGAGAACTACCGGGCCACCACCAAGTGGGCCGACCGGATCCCGGCGGCGGCCGCCATCCCTGGCCGGATGGCGCGGGCTTTTACCGCCTTGCGTTCGGGGCGGCCCGGCCCGGTCCTTCTGGAGATTCCGGTGGACGTGGCCGAGGAGGAGTTTCCGGGGCCCCTGGAGTACCAGTCGGTGCCGAAAATAGGGACCGGTGGAGACCCCGCGGCTGTCAGGGAGGCGGTTCGGTTGCTGCTGGCCGCCAAGCGGCCGCTCATCTGGGCAGGGCAGGGGGTTTTCTACGCCAAGGCTTCCAGTGAGCTGGAGCAGGTGGCGGAGCAGGTGGCAGCGCCGGTGATGACCTCGCTCCAGGGCAAGAGCGCCTTCAACGAGACGCACCCCCTGGCCCTGGGGACGACCGGATACAGCCAAACCGCCATGGTGGGCGAGCACCTGGCGGCCAGCGATGCCCTGTTTGTCATCGGGGCCAGCCTGACCCGTTCCCTGTTCGCCCCCACCATTCCCAGCGACGGAAGGGTGCTGATTCACGCCACCCTGGACTGGAAGGATCTGAACAAAGGCTATCGAGCCGACGTGCCCATCCTGGGAGACGCCAAACTGGTCCTGCGGCAGATGCTGGAGGAGATCGGCCGCCAGTCGGGGAATGGGGAAAGGGAGGCTCGGCGCCAATCGGTCCAGGCCGGCATAGCCAACCTTCGGAAGGCCTGGCAGGCCCGCTGGGCGGGCAAGCTCCAATCCTCCCAGGTTCCCATCAATCCCTATCGAGTCATCGGGGAGCTGATGAAAGCGGTGGACCCGGCCTCAGCCATTGTCACCCACGATTCCGGCTCCCCCCGAGATCAGATCGCTCCGTTTTATGAGGCGGTCACTCCGCGCGGCTACCTGGGGTGGGGAAATTCGACCCAATTGGGATTTTCCCTGGGCGCCGCCATGGGGGCCAAGCTGGCGGCTCCGGACAAGCTGGTGGTGACCTTCATGGGAGATGCGGCCTTTGGGATGGTCGGCATGGATCTGGAGACCGCGGTGCGGGAACACATCCCCATCCTGATTCTTCTGGTGAACAATTCTGCCATGGGCGGCTACGAGCAGTACATCCCCAAGGCTGCCATTGAGGGTCGCGTCAAATTCCTGTCCGGGAACTACAGCCAGGTGGCTCGGGGGCTGGGGGCCTACGCCGAGCGGGTCGACCGTCCGGAGGCGGTACAGGCCGCCTTGCAACGGGGAATAGCCGCAACCCGGGAGGGACAGCCGGCCCTGCTGGAGTTCATCACCTGTGAGGAAAGGGAAATTGCCAAGCGCTAGCCCACCCTGCCTGACGCCCTGCCTAACCTGAAACAATTGAGGGTTATCCAAAAAGGCAAAAAGAGTTATCCACGAAGTTACACGAAGGACCACGAAGGCGTTGAGGTTAACCGCGACGGGATGCCAAGGTCGCGACGGGATGGTCGATTTCTGATTGTCACACTCTGGTTTGATCCGTACGGTACGGCGGGGGCAGGGCTCGCGGACAAACGGGAGTTTCCCAAGGGCGCCCGTCGGCTTTCAGAGAAGTCGCCCGCCGGATACCCTCCAGCGCACCATCGAGACGACACCCCCCGGGAGCGCGGGCGTCTCGCCCGCATGCTATCCCTTGGGTTGCCGCTCAGTTTCCCTGCGATGCGGCACCCGCCCCTCCTGCCAGCGGGAATCGCATGGGCCCGGCCGAAGCAGAGCCATGGCGCCGTTGCCGTTCGATCCGGGTCGAGGAGATGGGTGAGGCTATACCAAGATTTGTGCGGGCGGGACGCCCGCGCTCCCGGGGGGCTTTCTCCCATGCCGTCGTGACACCAACGTCACAATATTGCAGAAGCATTCGGGCGCCGCTCGTCATTGAAGGAACTCCATCCGTATTCGTGTCCATTCGTGGTTCGTCTTTTGTTAAAGATCGGCCGATTTCAAGCGAATGATACGCACCGCAGGGCTTGGGGCCGGCTTGTCTGACGCGCCTCTGTTTCACCCTGTATGATCCGCACGGCAGGGTAGGGGTGTTGCTAACCTCCAGCCTCCAGAACATAGCTGACCACCGTAAACACAAGGTAAATCGCCAGAAGGACCGCTCCATGAGAGCGGCTCAGGCGCTCTCTGCCCGGGAGGAGGCCGATTCTCAAGGTCAGCAGCAGCAGCAGCATGGTCGGGAAAAGGAGGGTAAAGAAGTGGGGATCGGCGATCAGTCCTCCGCGCGTGACCGCCCCCGAAGCGCCGACCACGAACAGGACGTTGAGGATATTGGCGCCGATCACGTTGCCCACCGCCAACTCCCCGTGACTCCGCAGAGCCGCTGTGACGGCGACGACCAGCTCTGGCAGGGAAGTGCCGAAAGCCACCAGAGTTGCCGCGATCACGCTTTCCGGAACCTGCAGTCGGACGGCGGATTCGGTGACGGCCGGGAGGAGAATGCGGGCAGAGACGACCACCAGGGCAATGGCTCCCACCAACTGGGCGGCAATCACCCTGCTCGAGTCCGTTTTGCTCTCCTCTCCCGACGCCGGGTTTCTTTCCCGGGCCCAGCGGATCGATTGCCAGACATAACCGGCAAGGGCCAGTAGAAAGGCGACGGCCACGAATCGGGTGACTCGACCGCCGCCGGTGAGGGCATCTCCGGCCGACGGCCAGGGGATACAGGCCAGAATCAGCAGAATGACCGCGGCCAACTGGATGGCGTTCTGCCTCATGACGATCTTCCGGTTGATCCTGGGCGGATCCAGGATACAGGCCAGTCCCAGAATCAGACCGGTGTTGCAGATGATGGAGCCGACTGCGTTTCCCAAAGCCAGACCCGATTGGCCTCGGATGGCGGCCAGAACCGAGACGGCCACCTCCGGCGTGGTCGTCCCCAGGCTCACAATGGTGCCGCCGACCACCACCTCGGGAATGTTGAAGCGTTGCGACAGGCTGACGGCTGCAGAGATCAGCCAGTCGGCCGCCTTTCCCAAAATGAGCAGGCTGCCCAGGATGACTCCTGCCAGCAAGCTCCAATGGATCTCGGACAAAAGGGATTGAAAGGCTTGTTCCAAGGGGTCGAGCGCAGGTTGCAGGGTAGCGGCCGCTTGAGCTGCGAGTGGCTGACGGTGAGGACCGCTTTGGCGTTGGAGGGTCTCGCAGGCAGGATGCTATTCGTTTCTTTCCAGGATGGCAATCAAATCCCGGCAATCGCTATCCGGGGAGCCGCCCCATTAGCCCGGGATTCAGGGGAGAAACTAGCGAGGCCGTGCCTCAGACCGACAAGCCAGGAAAAAAAGATATCCACGAAGGGGCACGAAGGACCACGAAGGGGCACGAAGAAAGGCTAGAAAAATGAGTTTCTTCGCCACCAAGCAGCGGCGGCCGTAGCCCTTAGCCCGCATTTCTCACCACGGGTTGCACTCTTGAGAAGAGCGCAGGGAGTGAGGGTGGTGTTTAGCATCATTTTGGAGGGCAGTGCGTTCCGGGACGGCGCCACTGCTGCGGCAGCGGGGGGTTCACAGGACCCCGGGCTCACGCCCGGGGCTAAGTGCTGCCGCAGCTACGCTGCTCTATAAGGAAGCCTGTAGGAAACGTTTCGTCGGGGGAACGAGGCCAACTGCGGCTTTGCCGCTCTCCCCAAAATCACAGCACTGCCGGGGGAAAGGATTTTTAAATGACAATCCCCCGGGCGCCAGCATGGGGGTTCCACCAGTAAGCCGCGAATGCGGCGTCCGCATTTAGCCGTGGGCGTGAGCCCATGGAAAAGGGCAGCTCCATCCCCCGAGCCGCGTAGGCGGCGGCAGCAATCATCCCTGGTGTTCGATCGCATACAAGCCCAGGCACGCCCAGCGCAGTCTGTATCCTGAGGGCTCCCCCAAAAAGCGCTGCAAGATGCTAAAGATAAACACTTTCCCAGCCGATGCCCAGCCCTCCGGTGAGAAATGCGGGTTAGTGATAAGGCGAGGGGCGTAGGCCCATTGGAACAGTATCAGCTCAATCAGTAGAATCCGATGGGCCTGCGGTCGATGAGTCCCCGTCGGAGCCTGGACCGGCGCTCTCGCCTTCGAGGTCCGGCTCCAGATGGACCGCATAGCTCTGGGTTACCGGAATGCAGAAGGTGTCGGCGTCATCGCAGGCGAAGTAGCGAACGGTAAGGTGCAGAGGCCGGCTCCGGCCGGTGGCGGCGATGTCCAACAGGAACTCCCGCGGATCCTTGTCGGCGGGTTGCTCGACCTTGGGGCCGGTCCCGCGGTTGGGGGTGACCCGGACTCCCTCGGGAGTCTCCAGCCTGAATTCCAGCGGCTTGACCCGGTTGTTCCAATGGACGGCGTATATTGGGTCCAGATGAAACCCGAGATAGAGCTTGCCCTCTCCCCGGGTCAGGAAGGGTGGGTCCACGGCAGCCCGAAGCGTGGCGTAGAAGGGGACGGGTCTTTTCTGCTTGCCCGCCACGATTTTCAGCGGGACCATTGCGGAGGGCCGCCGGATCCCGGGAACAATATCGGAGGGAATGTTTGGGTTGGGCTGGCCGAGCTTCAGCTCCCCCTGCGGCTCGGCCGCCTGAGCCCGTTCCATTGTCATGGGCGTCAAGGCAAGCAGGCCCAAGCCAAGCCATGCGGTTGCTCTCATCACCGGTCTTCCTCTTCTTGTAGTGTAGACCCTGCCGAACGGAGGCCGCTGTCAGTTTTGAAGACGCCGCCTGCGGCGGCCAGGTTTCACTGAAGTGAGGCCGCCCGCCCCTCCCTGAGCTCCCTGGACTTGCGGGTCCAGACCGCCAGCAGCACTATGCCGATGCCGATCAGCCCGGCCGACAGTCCGACCCACAGGCCTTGAACCCCCCAATTGAAATGAAAACAGAGAAAATAGCCCAGCACCATCCCGACCGGCCAATGTCCGATCAGGTTGACCACCATGGGCGTCCTGGTATCGGCGGCGCCTCTCAGGTTGCCGGTGGCCACCACCTGAACACCGTCGAAAAACATGAAAGCCGCGGCGATCAGCAGCAGGGGCGTCCCGATGCCGATCACCCGCGGGTCTCCGGTAAACAAGCGCATGATCCCCTGAGGCAGCAGGACAAAAAGCAGGCCCGACACCAGCATGAATCCGCTTCCCAGCAGCAGGGCCATCCACCCGGAGTCCGCCGCCCGCTGGGGCTCTCCTCGGCCGATTTCCCGGCCCACCCGCACCGCTCCGGCCGAGGAGATGCCCAGCGGAACCATGAACACGAAGCCGGCCGCGTTCAGGGCGATCTGGTGGGCGGCCACCGCCGCCGGTTCCAACCTACCCGCCAGCGAGGTCACGGCGGCGAAGACGCCCACCTCCAGGGTGGTCTGCAGGGATGCCGGAAGGCCCAGGTTCACCATCCGGCGCATTCTGTCCAGGTCAGGCTTGAAAGAGATCCTCAGCAGGGGTGTCCGCTGGCGGCGGTGGTATCGGAAGATGAGCATCCCCAGGCCGAGAGCCATGTACAGGCGCGAGATGCAGGTCGCCCAGCCCGCGCCCTCGACTCCCATGGCGGGGAACCCCAGTTTGCCGAATATGAAGACCCAGTTGGCGCAGACATTCACCAGGTTGGCGGTGACCAGCACGACCATGATCCCCTTGACTCGCCCGATTCCTTGCAGATAGCGGCGAAAGGTGTTGTAGAGCATCAGCGGGAATATGCTCCAACTCACCGCTTTCAGGTAAGGCGGCGTGAGCGCCAGCACCTCCGGGTGAAAGCCCCAGAACTGCAGGTAGGGCAAGCTGCCCCAGAGGATGAACATCATAAAGGGGCTGAGCAGAAGGCTGAGATGAATGCCGTGCACCAGCCATCCCTGGCAGTCCTCCCATTGATTGGCTCCGTGGGCTTGCGACACCAGGGTGTCCAACCCCAAGGACAAGCCCATCCCCAGGATGGTTGCCGCCAGGAATACCGCCGTTCCGATGCTCACGGCCCCGATGGCTTCGGCACTCAGGCGTCCCACCATCATGGTATCCACCAGGCTCATGGTCATCCAGCCCAGCTCGGTCATGACCACCGGGACCGACAGGGATACCATCGGTTTCAGTTCTCGAAGCAATCTCGCCGGGGAGTCCTTTGGGACAGGAGTCGGAATGTGGGGCATTCTTTTTGTTTTGTGGTTTGGGAAGTTACTCCGTAAACTCTCGGCACGATTCAGGCCGGTGCTGCAGTCGGGCCGGCGAGCTTCAGGAAGCGGGAGCCGGACGGCTGGATAATCCCCCGTCGGGAGCGAGCCGGCGGCGGAAGCCGGTTCACTCAACGGGCAAAGGAGGTCCCCTTGGTCATGCAACAGGAATCCAATGTAGCAAAAAACAGGCCCATGGAGCGCCGGGAATTTTTGCGGGCGGCAGGAAAGATCGCCGCCGTCACCGCCATGACCTCCGAGGCCTTCGGCCGCAATTTCGGCCCTGAGGCGGAGCCGGTGCGCTATCCGGAGCCGGACGTGATTGCCCTCGACAAGCGCTTCAAGTACAAGCTGGGCAACTCACCCATCCTGCGCCTGCACCGCGGGACCCTGTGGGCTGAAGGACCGGCCTGGAGCGGCGTCGGCCGCTACCTGTTGTGGAGCGATATCCCCAACAACGAGCAGCTTCGCTGGCTGGAGGAAGACGGCCACGTGGCACGGCGATTTCGCTTTCCCTCCGGGAACTCCAACGGGAACACCTTTGACTTTCAGGGCCGGCAGATCGCTTGTGAGCACGGCAACCGCAGGGTGGTGCGCTACGAGTTCAACGGCGGAGTCACGGTGCTGGCGGACTCCCACGGGGGCAAGCCGCTCAATGCTCCCAACGACGCCGTGGTCCATCCCGATGACGGTGCCGTCTGGTTTACCGATCCCGGCTACGGCAGCCTGATGAACTACGAGGGGCACCGGGCCGACACGGGATCGCTCCAGCCCTTTCAGAAGGAAGCCATCTATCGGATCGACCTCCGGCAGGGTACCATTGAAAAAGTGGCGGACGACATCTACAAGCCCAACGGGCTCTGTTTTTCTCCCGACTACAAGAAACTCTACGTGGCCGACACCGGCGCCTCACACTATCCGGAAGCACCCAGAAACATCAAAGTCTGGGACCTGGTGGACCAGAGGCACCTGCGAAACGGGAGAGAGTTCGCTTCGATGGAGCTCGAGGGCAAGACCGGTTTCACCGACGGGATCCGGGCCGATACCGACGGCAATGTCTGGGCCAGCGCCGGTTGGGTGGGGGACGGTTACGACGGGGTACACATCTTTGCCCCCAACGGCGACCGCATCGGTTTGATCAGGCTTCCGGAGATCTGCTCCAACGTCTGCTTTGGGGGAACCAAGCGCAACCGGCTGTTCATGACCGGGAGTCAGTCCCTGTACGCGGTCTACGTGGAGACCCAGGGAGCCCACCTGACCTGAAGATGATGGCCTTTCCCACGAGTGCGGCGTTCGCGGCCCTCATGCCAGGGCCGACCGCGGCCGCATCAGCTTGCGTCAGCGCCCGCGGTCTTGTTTCCGCGGCCCTTGATGAGGAGCAGGATGGAGCCCAGGGCCAGGCCGATGACCATGGCCATCACGATCCAGACCACCGCGTTGCGCCCCGGAATCACCAGGTAGCCTTGAAGGGGGCCGATACCTTCGCCCACGTTGCCTCCCTGGGTGACGAGGAAGCGGGGGGACTGCCACTGCCACAGGTAGGCCAGCCAGTAGGTCACCATGACCATCAACCGGGTGCAGACGGTATAGAGGAAAAGCTCCTTGAAGAGTGCTCTGTAGGGCCGGTCGCTCCGAGAAGCCTGGATCCGGTGAGCGAGGTAGAAGGGCACCAGAAAGTGCAGCCAGGCGACCCCCAAAAGGTTGTTGATCGAATCGGGTGCACCCAGTTGTTCCAGGATGATTCGCAGCACGACCAGGGTTGCGGCGACGATCAGCGGCCATTTCAGTCTGTCTCCGGTATCCGGTGCCATGGGTTGTCTCCTTGGGGAATCGGTCGACGTCGGTGGCTTGTAGCATATCATGGGCTGGGACTCGGAGTGATTCCTCCCGGCCGGGGTTGCGAGTCGAAACGGGGCGTGCGGGCTCGGGAAGGAGACGAGTGATACATGGTGAACCCGCATTTCTCACCGGGGGGTGCGATCATGGCGCCGGATTTTTCCTTCAGCGCGTGCTCGCGACCGAAGAGCGTAGCGGGCACTACGTGCGAGGGAGCATGTGCGCGCTGAAGGAAAAAAGACAAGCCAGGGCGCGCCCAGCGCCGTTTGTACCTGCATGCCCTCAAAACAGGGCCAATAAAGTACTGAAGATAAATGTTGTTCCATAATGTATCCAGCGACCCGGTGAGAAATGCGGGTTAAGTTCGGTCCGCTGATCGGATGTCTCTTTGTGGCTGCGAGCGGTGGCTCGGCTCGAGCCCTGGATTTCGTGCAGCAGATCGCTCCCGGTGTCCACCTGGCCGGCTTCGCCGACCGTTACGGCTCCGCCAACTGCGGTTGGATCGAGTTGGAGGATCGGACGGTGCTGATTGACCTGCCGCAGGGGATCGGGGCCGAGGCCTTCCTGGCGGCGGTTGCCCGAACCAGCTCGAAGCCGGTCCGCTCGTTGTTGCTCACCAGTGAACCGGACCCGGAAAACGAGACCCTGCGGGCGCTCAAGGCGCGGGGCGTTGAGGTGGTTGAGGTTTCCGGGGCGGGAAGAAAAATCCCGGTGGGGAAGGGACCAAGATCCATTGAAACGATCCCCTGCGATGACGGCCTGGAGACCGGGGCGACAGCCATCTACCTGCCGCGAGAGCGGATCCTGTTTGCGGGCCGGTTGGTCATCCACGGTCCGCGGGCGGAGCTGTCGGGCCGGGACACCTTGGCCTGGATGGCCGCGCTCCGAAAACTGAAGCAACTTGGGGCGAAGCGGGTGGTTCCGGGCTACGGAAGCTGGGAGGGAGAGGATCTGCTGGGCCGCCAGATGCGTTATCTGGTCGAGTTGCGCCGCCAGGTGGCTTACGGGATCTGCCTGGGCCTCCCGCTGGAAGAGATCCGCAAAGGGATCCTGCTACCCGCTTCCTATTATGCCTGGACGGCTTACGGAGAGCCGGCCGCCGAAGACATCGAGCACCTGTTCAGGGAACAGACGGTCCCCGCGGCCCCCTTCGGGCGAGAGTGGCCCTCTGGACAGGACAAGGGTCCTCAGGCCCTGGTCCTGATCGGCGACCGGTTTCATGAGCCGGAGCACATCCGGGAGGGATTGAAACCGGTCTTCGAGGCGACCGGGGTGACCCCCCACTTTGCCGTCGACGTCCGGGCGCTGTCAGCCGGAAACCTGGCTCGGGTGCAACTGTTGGTGGTCTTGAAGGACGGCATGCTGTGGCCGGAGGGGAATGACCGTCCCTACCGGCAGTGGATGACCATGGAGCAGCAGAAGGCGGTGGTCGAATTCGTGGAAGCCGGAGGGGGATTTCTGAACCTGCACAACTCCATGGGACTCTATCCCGAGGGTCCCTACCTCGACCTGGTGGGAGGGCGTTACAAGGGGCACGGACCTCTAGAGAGATTTGGGGTGGAGGTCGTGGATGGGGACCATCCCGTTACCCGGGGCGTGAGCGAATTTTTCGTGGCCGACGAGCAGCACACACCCTCCTATGACTCTCAGAAGGTTGGGTTGCTGCTGAGGAATCGCTCCGATCAGGGCAAGGTGGCTGCCGCAGGTTGGGCCTATCAGGCCGGCAAGGGACGCCTCTGTCACCTGGCCAACGGCCATACTCAAGAATCCCTGGACCACCCGATGTTCCAGCGCCTGATGCGGAACGCCGTCAAGTGGTGTCTGGCTGCGCCCGACCCCCGATAGGGATCGGCGCCGATCCAGCTCCCCGCCTGGTCTGGCCGGGCGGGCTAGTTCTTCTTTTTCTCCTCTTGTGCCGAGAAGGTGGTTTTCACTTTGCTGGAGAGGGCCGTGATCATGGTCTTGGCCTCTGCAGCGTGCGACCCCATGGGCTCGATCTCCAGATATCTCTGATAGGCCTCGACGGTGCCCGGAGCGGGGATGGTCTGACCATCGTCGGTCACCGTGGCCATGCTGACCAGGGTGACAGCCAACTGGTACTGGGACTCGGCGTTCTGGGGGTCGGCCTTGAGGGATTTCCTGAAGGCCTCTGCCGCTTCCTTGAGCCGGCCGGTGCGCACGAATGCCGCCGCGATTCTGAAGTAACTTGCAGACAGTTGTTCGGGCGCCAGTTCGGCGACCTTCTCAAGCGCGGCGTAGGCCTCCTTGCCTTTGCCGCCCATGGCCAAGGCTGCGGCCATGCTCTTCCGGTAAGCCACTTCGGAACTGGGGTTGGGCTTCCTCTTTGCCAGAGCCTTGAGAGCGTTCTGGTAGCTGTCGACAGCCTGGTCATACTTTCTCATCTGCCGGAAGGTGTCCCCCAGAAAGGCGTGGATCACATGCTGATCGGGGTCCATCTCGGCTGCCTTCTGGAAGGCCTGGGCGGCCATGGTGAAGTTCTTTTTCTTGAACATCTCCCGGCCACGCTGAAACTCCTGGTTCAGCTTGGCGTAGGCGGCCTGATTGCCCCCTCCCTGTCCTCCTTTGGAGGTGCGCAGAGCGATGGGGGGCATGACGCGCGAGTCCCTTCCTCCCAGGCACTCGGATCCGCGGCTGCAGACGTCGACGACGTTCTCCCAAACTTTTTGGTTGTCGATGTGCACCGAAACCTTGTAACGCCCGATGGGGATGAAGTGGCGGTTGAAGCGTCCTTTCTTGTTGGTTTTGGCCTTAATAGGTTTTCCGGCTCGATTCAAGTTCTCGAATTGGATTTCGGCATCTTTAGCGGGATTGCCGTCGAGGGTGACGACTCCTTCAACGGTGCCTCGCTGGGCCAGGGCTTGCGGCGGCTCAGCCAGAGAGGCAAAGGTCAGTACCAGGCCACAGGCCAGAAAGAATTTCCAATGTTTCCTCATGGGAACCTCCAGGGTCATCTCCTCGGGGATGGGGCGCGGTTGCCGTTGCGGAACCGGGACCTCAATATGGAAAATTGCGCCAACGGTAGAGCTTCAAGCACCTTTTGATTATACGCCAGGGGGCCTGGTGCTGCCACCCTTTCTTCAGCGGACGCGGGTCAGCGCACACTTGCATTGACGTGGAAACCCGTCCCTGGGTTTCGGATAATGAAGCAATGAAGAGGCGGATTCAGCCAACTAGCCGCTGGCCACTGGCTTTGGAGAGAGTTGGCGGTGAAGGGCAGGCATGACCTCCGAGGCGAACAACTCCAGGCTGTGGAGGTGCCGCGCTTTGTCGTCCCAGTCGTGAGCCACCAGCACCAGCGTGCCGAAGGGTCCCACCTCCTGGCGCAACTCCACGATCCGACGGGTCACCTCGGCGGGGTCGCCGGCAATGACGACCTCATTCATGAAGTAGTCGAGGTTGCAATCGGCATCGTCCATCTCCGGATCTCGCCGAAACAGCTTCAACTCGCCCGCGAACTTCCGGGTAAAGTTCAGGATGTATTCGATGGTCCAGCCCAGCGTATTTTGGCGCGCCAGGCGTCGGGCTTCCGCCGTCGAGTCGGCCACGAAGATGTTGGCCGCAACCTTCCAGTTCTGAGGTTGGGGTTCCCGCCCGGCCTGTTGAGCCGCTTGGCTGTAGGTGATCCAGTGATCCTTCAGCACCTCGCGATGGAGCATATGGTGGCTGAAGGGCTGAAAGCCCCGGGCGCCGGCCATTTTGACCGTTCCCGAACCGCGGCTCATGCAGGGCACCGCGATGGGGGGATGGGGGAGCTGGAAGGGCCGGTGAACCACTCCGGTACCCAGCTCTGCCGAAACACTCTCCTTCAGACTGTAGTCCCAGAATGCCCCCGTCATCTCCCGAGGTGGCCTCTCCCCCCAGAGTTTCAGGATCATGTCGATGGATTCGGCGACCATGGCCCCGCTGCGCTTGGGGTCGACCTTGTGGACTTCCAGGTCGGAGGGAACCGCACCCGGCCCGAAGCAGAGGTTGAGCCGTCCCTTGCAGAGGTGGTCCAGGAAAGCCAGACGCCCGGCAACCTGGGCCGGGTGGTGGTACTGAAGGCAAATGGGCGCCGGTCCCAAGCGGATCCTTTCGGTCAGGGTAAAGGCTTTGGCCAAAAAGATCTCCGGCATGACGATGTTTTCGTAGCTGGATGTGTGGTGCTCGCCCACCCAGAACTCCTCGAATCCCCACTCCTCGCAGCGGCCGATCAGCTCCAGATCCTCGTCGTAGCACTGGGCCTTGGGCTTGGCCGGGTTGTGGATGGGCATCAGGAACATGCCGTATTTCAGGGATTGATCGGGACTCATGGTGGATTCCTCACTGGATGGAAACCCTCGCGGCCCCCGGCGTCACAGGCTCCGCCGGGCCCTCCGGAACGTCACCCGGGCAGGGTGTTCACGATCATGGCAACCGGAGTGATGGTGATTGAAAGGATGCTGAAACTCCAGGTCCGAGAATGGCTGCAAAGGTTTTGGAATCCCTCCTGCATCCGTGCTCCGATTGGACTGAGGAGGTTCCCGAGGGCGTGCTTGCGGGGCGCTTGCCGTATGTCAAAGGCCGTTGGTTAAGGGGACTCGGATTCCCCAGATGCAAAACCGGAAACATATATTCAACCCCGGATAGAGTCAATCTCAAAAAGGGACGTCGGTTTAGGTGATTTTTGGGGAGGAGTCGTGTTTGCCGACCCGGAGCCAGTCGCGTCCCTCCGTCGAATCCGAGGTGTCGGCGGTCGGGGCAGTTCTCCCAGCGCCGCGGTTTTCTCTTTGAGTTGTCCTGGGACTTCGACTAAATTAGGTGGCTGATCCGCAGCCATGAGGCCGGGCCTCCGCCAGACCCGGGAACGCCGACATCGCAGGGAGACGAATCGAAGATGCCCAACGGGAACTGCTACACCGACGACTGGAAACGGACCAACCCCGACTATGCGGTCTATCTGCAGGAGGCTCCGGGGGAACGCGACGAGTATTCCGACCACATTCACGTCTTTTACACGCCTGGGGGCGATCTCATGTGCATGTGGACTCAGGGCTCCCATGAGAGTTCCCCCGACCTGCGGGTGGTTTGCTCCCGCAGCAAGGATGGTGGAAAAACATGGTCCCCGATTGTTGCCATTGACGAGCCCAAGTACAAGAACATGGTGCCGGCCCTGGGATTCCCCCTGATCAGCCGCACGGGGCGGATTTACTGCCTCTACAACCAGCACCTGGGTTACGGCGACGGGGGACTCTATTCCGGGCCCCTGCGGGTGAAATATTCCGATGACGACGGTCACACATGGATCGCCAGTGGGGTGGATCTTCCCTGGCGGCGGACCCGTTTCGACCACCCCGACCCCAAGGTCCATCCCAGTGGGATCATCTGGCAGCAGCCCATCCGGGACGCCCAGGACCGGGTGATCGTGGGATTCACCCGCTGGAGCAGTCGGATGGCTTATCCCCGTCCCATTGGGGGGAATCGCAACCACTCCGACAGCCGCATCGAGTTCATGCGCTTCGAAAACGTGGATGAAGGCCCCCACCCCAGGGACCTGAAAATCACCTGGCTGCCGGACGAGGCAGGAACCGTTCGGGTCTCGCCCAACATCGAGCCCGAGCACTCCCGCGGCTACAGCCTGGCTCAGGAGCCGGGGCTGGTGCTTCTGCCGGACGGGCGATTGTTCACCACCATGAGGACCGTGACCGGCTACATCTGGTACACCGTTTCCGATGACCACGGCCACAGCTGGCGCCCCACCCAACCCATGCGCTTTCGAGACAACGGCGCCAAGGTCGAGCACCCCAAGTCGCCCGAGCCCCTCTACCGCCTGGCTGATGGCCGTTACCTGTTCTTCTTCCACAACCACTCCGGCTACCGGGACGGGGCCACCGGCCCCTGGGACATGGACGCCCGCCGGCCCGTCTACATCACCGTGGGAGAGTTTCGCCCCCAGGCGGAACAGCCTCTGTGGTTCAGCGAGCCCAAGTTTCTCTTCGACACCCAGAAGGTCACCGCCGGGGTGACCCGGCTCTGGTGGCTGGCCATGTACGCCAGCCTGACGGAGAGGGAGGGCCGTCGAATCTTCTGGTACGCCGACCGTAAACAGTTCGTTCTGGGAAAGAACATCACCGATGAGATGCTGGCCGACATGAAGGCCCCGGAGGCTTGAGGTTCATGAACATGAAGAAGATACGGATGAGAAATCAGGTGCCGTTTGGGTGGCTGGCAGTACTGCTCCTTTCAGCCGCCATTCTCTGGAGCGGTTGTTCAGTGGCGCCTCCTCCCGGAGAGCAACCCGCGGCCGGTATTTCCGACGCGGATTCGGAGGCCAACGCCATCTATCTGGCCGACCTGGAGAAGTGCCAGCCGGCTTCCGCCCTGGCCAGTGAATGGAAACATGGCACCTGGCGGCTGCTCTCGTACGCCACCGATTCCTTCAGTGGCAACCTGCTGTTGGCCGCCGAGGACAACCAGCCACCTGAAATCACCTATCCGCTGCAGCGGGAAGGATGGCACCGGATCTACATCGGCATCTACCGCGAACCGTTCACCGGCCCCAGACGGATTCGGGTCCGCCTGAGCCACGACCAGGCCTTCGCCACCCTGACGGGGCTCGAGGGGGCCAAGGACCATCAGGAGCATTTTATCGATGATATCTTCTGGAAGGAAGCCGACCTCACCGGTAGGGACATCGTTTTTAAGCAGATCATCGAGCCCATGGCGGTGCACGCCTGGGTAGCTTACATCAAGCTAGTGCCCCTCACTGAGAAGCAGGTGCGATCCATCCAGACTGACCGTGGTCGTAAGGACACTAAGCGGCTGTTCATCCATAACGACGCCGGAGTGATCAATCGCAGCGGAACCGAGCAGGAGATCCGGGATGCGCTGGAACCGCTGCGCCATTCCGACGTGGCCCGGGTCTACTGGGAGTTCGGTACCGGCGACCGCGCCAAGCGTTTCTCCAAGATCGCCCGGGACCACTCGCTGGATTTGACCCGAGCGGCAGGGGGCCGTCCCTTCTTTACCAGCCCCGGCGGCCGCTGGTGGGCCGAGAGCTGGAAGGCCTACCACCAGAACGGGGTGGACCCCTTTCTGGTGGCTGCCGAGTACGCCCGCCAGTTGGGAGTAGAGTTCCATGCCTCCTACCGTCCCGGGGGCTTCATCTACCCGGCTAACTATGGTCCGGCGCTTCCGGGCGTCAGCTTTTATGAACAGCACCCGGAATTGGTCTGTATGACTCGCGAGGGCAAATCCATGCCCCGTATCTCCTATGCCTTCCCCGAGACTCGGCGCTATGTGTTGTCGCTCTTTCGTGAAGTGGCCACAGAAAATCCTATCGACGGAGTGGCGGTTCTCTACAATCGCCGCCCACCGCTGGTGGCCTACGAGGCGCCGGTGGTTGAAGGGTTTCAGAAAGAGTACGGCCTGGACCCGCGCCAGCTTCCGGAGAATGATCCTCGCTTCATGCGCCACCGTTCACAGTTCCTGACCCAGTTCATGAGAGAACTGCGGGCCGAGCTGGACCAGATAGCTCGAGAGCTGAAGAGGGAGACGCCCTTCGAGATCACAGCTGTTGTTTCCAATGGCGAAGAAAACCTGTTGTTAGGGATGGACCTGGCCACCTGGGTTGAGGAAGGTCTGGTGGATTTGATCATCCCCTATTCCTCGGTCGAGCGGATAGGAGCCTATGGAAATAAAGTTGGCCCAAACACATGGGACGGCGAACCCAGCTGGGAGGACCCCGAGGATGTGGAGTGGTTTGTCTCTCTGGTCAAGGGCACCCGAACCCGGGTGGCCCTGAACATGATGCCGCGGTTCCTGACGAAGGAGGCTCAATACCGCAAGGCACACCAACTTTACGAGGCCGGGGTGGAGAACCTCTTCTTCTGGGACGGGACCCACCGAGTGCGCAATGTTCTGCGGCTGGGACACCGGGAAGAGGTGTCTGACTGGATGGCTTCGGGTCAGCCTCCCTTCCGACCCACCGCCGTAAGGGTTTGGGAGCTGGGGGGATGGGATTTGCACACGGAAACCCCCGGGTAGACGGCCTTTACCGGTTTCGGAGAGAGAGGCCCCCCCCACCGGCTCGACTGCGGGCTTCGCCCTGGCCTCGCCGACTCCCCCTCCAGGGGGGAGTGATTCTTGAGGCCTGCACAAGGCTCCTTGCCCAATGCCTTGGCATGATGTAAATCATGTTCCCGGCCCAATGTGTAAACGACGTCCCCGGTTTGTAACGCGAGAATCACTCCCCCCTGGAGGGGGAGTCGCAGAAGCCGAGCCGCCAGGCGAAGGCTGATGCGGTGGGGGGGACGCCGGATCGGCGCCGGGGATCGATATTTATTCCATTTCGGAAGGGTCCCCCGGGGCGGGCGGCCACGGCCGGTCAGGGTCCTGCTTGTCGGTCCAACCGGATCAGCGTCTGCAGCAGCAGGTTGGCTCCGTTGGCGATGTCCCGCGGGTGGGTGTGCTCTTGCGGCGAGTGGCTGATGCCGCCCACGCTGGGAACGAAGATCAGGGCCGAGGGAGCGATGCGGGCCATATTCTGGGCGTCGTGGGCGGCCCCGCTGGGTAGCCGGGCGTAGTTCAGGCCCATGGCTTCAGCCGCTTCCCGGATCACCTCCTGCAGCTTCGGGTCGGTCAGGGTCGGCTCCACTCCGATGTCGATTTCCTTGAAATCGATCCCGGTGTTCGTCTCCTGTTCGATGAGTCGTGCCTGGCGCCGGATTTCCTGGAAGACCTGCTCTAGCTTGGGTCCTGCAAGATCGCGCAGCTCCAGGCTCAACTCCACCCGTCCGGGGATGACGTTGGGAGCTCCCGGCTCGGCCGTGAGGCGTCCCACCGTGGCTACCTGCCTTCCTGGCAGACTTCTGGCGGCCTGGTGGACAGCGATCACCAGCTTGGCCGCCGCCAGCAGGGCGTCCTGGCGAGCGTTCATGGGTGTGGTCCCCGCGTGGTTGGCAAAGCCCTTCACCGTCACGTCCCACCAGCGGATGCCCACAAAGCCCTCCACAATGCCGATGTCGGTCCCCTCCGACTCCAGGCTGCCTCCCTGCTCGATGTGCAGCTCCAGATAGGCCCTCACCTCTCCGGGGCGGCGAATGGCCCGGGAGATCCGGTCGGCATCCCCGCCCAGGGCTGCAATCCCCTGCCGAATGGACATTCCGCTGCGGCTGGATTCCTTCAGTGCCTGGGCATTGAGCCGGCCCGCCAGGGCGCGGCTGCCGGTCATTCCCCCTTCTTCGTTGGCAAAGACAATGACTTCCAGCGGGTGACGGGTCCGGACCCCATGCTCCTCCAGCACCTGGACACACTCGATGGCCGCCATCACTCCCAGCACCCCGTCATAGGCCCCGGCCAGAGGCACGGTATCGATGTGGGACCCCAGCACAATGGCGGGGCGCACGGGCTGGCGTCCCTGCCGGCGGCCCGACAGGTTGCCGGCATCGTCGACCCGAACTTCCAAGCCGGCCTCCCGCATTAACCGGGTCACGTACTCCCGGCCGCGGAGGTCGTTCTCGGTGAAAGCCAGCCGGGTCACTCCCTGGGGAGTTCCTCCGATGCGGGCCAGCCGGTCGATGCGCTCCTGGAGGCGTTCCGCATTGACCACGAGGGCCGGCGGCGCGCCGGAATCGGCGCCGTGCAAGGGATATCCAAGCAGCAGCACGCCGAGCACCAGCCGGCGCAGGCCGGACAACCTGAAGGAGTTGGATGGCCGCATAGGCGTCTCCTGGTTTGGGCGGATTCCGCTTCTCGTCCAATATGCGGCTAGCCCGGATTTCTCACCGGGGGGTTGCACTCTTCTCAAGAGTGCAACTTGGCGCCGTAATTTTTCCCTCAGCGCGTGCTCGCGAGCGAAGGGCGTAGCGGGGACTACGTTCGAGCGAGCCTGTGCGCGCTGAGGGGAAAAGGACAAGCCAGGGCGCGCCCAGCACCGTGTGTAACCGCAAGCCGTCAAAATAGGACCAACAAGCTACTGAAAATAAAATGCTTTTCATGATCTATCAAGCGACCCGGTGAGAAATGCGGGCTAGAGCCGGGGGCCCCCGCGGCAGCCATCATACCCGATGCAGGGGTGATTGGCGGGACTTGAAGCAAGCGTCTGATTTCCCCAAGGAATTCGTCACCGCATTCCATCTCCCGAATCATGGCAATCGCGCTTCCGGCACGGCATTGTGCGCCTTGCGCTTGTGGTGGTAACATGCTTCCAACTTGGAACGGAAGCCGAGGATGAAGGAGACCTGACAATGCGCGGCTCCAGCCGCAGAGTACTCCTCAGGAAGATGGGCCTGATGGCCGGGGCGATGGCGGTGAAGTCCCCGATCGCCGGATTGGCCCGGCCGTGGTCCCCGAACCGCCCCGACATGGACCGCCTGCGGGAGCGGATCCAGGGCGTTCACTGCTTCATGGTCACTCCCTTTCATCCCGACGGCAGCCTGAACGCCGAGGGTCTTCGCCTCAACATTGCCCGCCACGCCGATGGCGGAGTTCAGGACATGACCATTGTGGTCGGGGGCGGCATGGGGGAGATCTTTTCCCTGGATCTTGAGGAACACCGCGCCATGGCTGAGGCTGCGGCCAGGGGGGCCCAAGGCAAGCTGCCGGTGGTGGTGGGGGCATGCGGCGGCTACCGGATGGCCAGGATCATGGCCCGCAACGCCCAGGAAGCCGGAGCCGATGCCATCCTTCTGTTCGCCCCTCCCTACTGGAACTGGATTCCCGGATACGACCAGGGCACCATTGGGTATTTCACCGAGGTGGCCCGATCGATCGACATCGGCGTGGTGCTGGCGACGGTGTCGGGTCACAACTTTCCTACCGGCAAGGAAAAATACTGGCCCAAGGTCTTGAGACATCTGGCCAAGCTACCCAACGTCCTGGGGTTCGAGGATTCCAGCGGCGATATCGCCATGGGACAGGAACTGGGAGCTCTGGTTTCCGACCGGCTGGTCTGGATCGCCCGGGGCGAAGGACACGCCCTGCAAGCCTTGCCGGCCGGAGCCCGCGGCAACACCTCGGCTGTGGCCACCTTTGTACCCGAAGCCTGTCGCGAGTTTTGCAGTCAGGGGCGCATGGGAAAGGTGGAGCGCATGCAGGAGGTCCTCCGGACACGGATCCAGCCCATGGCTCGGGTGAGATCCCTCAAGCCCGGGTACCACGTGAGCGGGATCAAGGTGGCCCTGGAGGCCTTGGGTCGGGCCGGCGGTCCGGTCAGGCCCCCGGGGAGGGCCGTGCTTCCCGAGGACCGGCCCAGGATCGCCGCCATCGCCCGCGAGCATGCCGAGGATTGAACGCCGGCGGTTGCTCCGGGAGTGGAGGCCATCCCCACCTGATCCGGAAATCATGCAAGGGACGAGATTCGTGAACCGGCACTACCTTAACTCCGGAAAAAGGATCGGGAGCGGCATGCGGGCGGTCTGCTCGGGACCGGCGCTGCTGGTCCTGCTACTGGTATCCCATGCCGTGGCCCAGGAAATACCGGCTCCAATGCCCACCGAGCCGGAGGCCCACTGGATCTATCCTCTGGGAGGCCGCCAGGGCGCCCGCGTCGAGGCCGAGGTCGATGGCCGGTTGCTGCAAGAAGTGCACGCCGTCTGGTCGCCGGAGCCGGGCCTGAGGGGCGCCATCCTGGAAGTCCGCCCGGTTTCGGGACAGACGAAGGAAGCCGAGAAAAGCGGTTATGGAGACAAGGGCAAGGCGCCCACTCAACGGGTGACCCTCGAGCTGGAGATAGGTCCCGATGTCCCGAGCGGGGTCCACTCCCTCCACCTGGTTTCCGGACGGGGGATGTCCAATCCTCTGAGCTTCCTGGTCAGTTCCGATCCCGTGGTGGAGGAGTCCGGGGATGGCGGTCGGGGTGCCTCCGAGCCCCAGGCGGTCCGTCCCCCGGTGATCCTCAACGGCAGGATTTCCCGTAACGCGGAAGTGGACACCTACGCGGTCGAGGTCGCCGCCGGGGAGGACCTCTCTTTCCAGCTCTTCAGCCCGGCTGAGACCTATCGGCCGATCCTCCAGCTGTACAGGGAAGAGGGAAGCTGGTTGCAGGGAGACAAACCGGCGGAGCTGGAGTTCAGCTACAAGGGAAGTTACAGGGCCTCGCAGGCCAAGCGCTGGCGCCATCGCTTCAACCGTGCCGGCCGCTACCTGGTCGGAGTGGGGTCGGTCTACGGCAGGGCCGAACCCGAGTTTGTCTATCAGTTTCGCATCGTACCGGCTGCCCAGGGGCCGGGATACGACGAATGGCCCGGTTCCGAAGGGCCGGCCAAGTGGAGCGAGCGCCAATACCTCAGGGAGTTGACCCCGAACAGGCTGCGCCAGCTCTGGGCGCGTACCGTCAAGGATGCCGGCATTCCAATCCGGTCCGAGGGCGACCCGGGGACGGAGAAGCCGTCGCGGGGGCGCACGGGCAAATCAGGCTCGCCCGATCCCTCCTCGGAGGGGACCAACCCGGACCCCACGGTCTTCGAGGAAAAAGAGCCCAACGGAGGCCGCGACCAAGCCCTGGCGGTTTCGCTGCCGGCTCTGATCAGCGGCAGCATCGAAGCCCCTGGGGACGTGGATTTCTTTCGATTTCAACTTTCGGCCGGGCAGACGCTGGTCTTTGAGGTGGAAACCCCGCGGGTGTCTCCGCCGGCCTTCAGTCCCAGCCTCAAGGTGTTGGATTCCGCCGGCCACCAGTTGTTCGACAACAAGCACCGCAAGATTGCCCTGACCCGGCAGGACCCCATTTTTCTGGTGGAGCTGCTCAAGCTCCATCTCCCTGACCGGGGAAGCTGCAGCATCGGATCTCTTGCCTTTTTCGAGTCGCTGGAGGCCAAGATGGTGGCCGAGTTCGGCGTTGCCGGAGAGTACACGCTGCAGATTGGCGATCTGACCTCCGAGCAGGGCCATTCGGTCCATGCCTACCGGGTTCTGATTCGCCCCGCCATTCCGCACGTGGGGGAGCTTGAGCTCGAAGGGGATCGAATCAATCTCACACGGGGCCAGGTCAGAACGCTGAAAGTGACCACCGGCCTGGAAGAGGGTTATTCGGGCCAGGTGGCCCTGAGCCTGGAAGGCCTGCCTCCCGGGGTGGCGCCCTTGACCGGCACGGAAGTGGAGCTCCCCAGCCCCATCGGGCCCACCACCGAGAGCCGAAAAAGCTTTCTGGGGTTCAGCGAGAAGGCCGTCATCCTGTTGCGGGCCGATGAGCAGGCGCCGTTGACGGACATACCGGTGCGGGTCAAGGTGTGGGCGCGGCCCGCTGTCGACAATGAGCTCGGAGCCCGGCTGCCGGTGGGCGAGTTTCCACTCATGGTGATTGATGCGCGGGAACAGGCGTCCGGTTCGTGAGCCAGAGGGACCCTCGGGTGGAATCGGCAGGGTCCGGAGGTGTTTCATGGGGAAACCTGATTGGAAGAGACTTGTCCGGGGGTTGGTGCTGAGCCTCCTGCCGATCCTGGCGCCCGTACAGCTGGAAGCGGAGAAAGATAGCCGACCCCAGTCCGCAGAAGCGGCAGCGAGCCCGAACGGCTCGGCAGGCTCCGGCCAATTCCGTTCCCCCGAGAGTCTGCGGGACGTTCGCCTGGTTCCCTCTCAGGTGAGGCTGCAAGGGGAAGGGGCCTCGCAATCCTTCCTGGTGGTGGCCACCGACGCTCGGGGGCTGGAAGTCGATCTTACCTCCGAGTCGCGGTTCAGCCTGTCGGATGACCGGTTGGCAGAGGTCGGACCCGAGGGGCTGCTGAGAGCGCGCCGGGACGGAGAGGTCAGACTGCGGGCCGAGGTCGCCGGGCGGAGACTGGAGGCAGCGGTTCATATCGAAGGGACCGCACGGGCCAGACCCTTCGGCTTCGCTCGCGATGTGGTCGGGGTCTTTACCCGCAACGGTTGCAACGGGAGTGAATGCCACGGCGGAGTGAAAGGCCGCGGCGGCTTCAAGCTGTCCCTGCATGGTATCAATCCCCGGGAGGACTACCGCTGGACCGTCACGGGCGGGGTCTATCAGGTGTTGTCGCCCAAAGCTGCCGAGCCCTTTGCCCCCCGGGTCGACCTGAAGGATCCGGAACAGAGCCGATTGCTGCTGAAGCCCACAATGGGGTTGCCCCACGGGGGAGGGCAGCGCTTCGAGCGGGACTCGGCCGACTACCGGAGGCTGCTGGAATGGATTCTCCAGGGAGCTCCCTACGGTGCCGGCAGCCAGGCGGGGGCGCGGATCGAGCGGCTGGAGGCCTCTCCGCGTGAAGCGATCATGGAGCCCGGGGCTCGGCGGCGACTGCTGGTGACCGCTTTTCTTGAGGACGGCCGCAGTGAAGACCTGAGTCCCGAGGTGCTTTACGAGAGCAGCGATCCGGCTGTGGTCGAGGTCAGCCCGGCGGGTGTGGTGCGCGCCCTCAAGCCGGGGCAGGCCAGAGTCTCGGTACGGGCGGCCGGGAAGCTGGTTCAGGTCCGCTGCGGGGTGATTCGACAACCTCTGGACCACTATCCGGAAGTGGCCAGACGCAATGTCATCGATGACCAGGTCTTCGATCGGCTGCGAGAGCTGCACATCCTTCCGGCGGGTCTGTCAAGCGACTCCGCCTTCCTGCGGCGGGTTTGTCTGGACCTGACGGGGACCCTGCCGCCCCCGGAGCGCGTGCGCGAATTCCTGTCCGACCGGGATCCTCGGAAGCGGGAGCGTCTGATCGAGCGGCTGCTGAACTCGCCCGAATTTGTCGACTACTGGACGTTCCGCTTCGCCGACTTCTTCCGGGTGGTCTATCGCAATGCCTACAGCTACAAGAGCTGGATCCGGGAAAGCCTGGCCCGCAACAAACCCTACGACCAGATGGCCCGGGAACGGGTGGCGTCCCAGGGCAACGGCGGGCCCACCCGGCATTTCATCAAGTCGGTCAGCGGGGAGGTCATGCGTCCCCACGAGAAGATGGGAGAGGACGTGCGGGTGTTCCTGGGCATACGCCTGGACTGTGCTCAGTGCCACGACCACCCCTATGAGACCTGGACCCAGGATCAGTTCTGGGGAATTACGGCCTTCTATGGTCAGCTGACCCGAATCCGCACCCCCTCGGTCTTCATGGACGACATTTCCGGGAACGAGGAGCAGCCCGAGGGACCCAAGGTGATTCACCCTCGCCGCCGGCAGGAAGTGGTGCCCAGCTTCCTGGACGGTTCGCCGGCATCCGCCACGGGCGTTAACCCGCGGGAGCTGTTGGCCGACTGGATGACGGCGCCGGAGAACCCCTATTTCAGCCGGGCCATCGTCAACCGGGTGTGGGCCAACTTTTTCGGAAAAGGACTGGTCGAGCCGGTGGACGATTTCAGGCCCGGCAACCCTCCCAGCCACCCCGAGCTGCTGGAGGCCCTGGCCGAGGATTTTCGGCGCAGCGGCTTCGATCTCAAGCATCTGATGCGCACCATCGCCCGATCCGGAACCTATCAGCTTTCCGGAGACTTCAACCCGACCAACCGGGAGGATGAGATCAACCACTCCCGGGCCCTGCCTCGCCGATTGGACGCCGAGATCCTGCTGGATGCCATTTCACAAGTGACCGGCATCGAGGAGGCCTTTGCCGTCCACAATTATGTGCGTGGGGGCACCGAGCCCAAGGGGACGCGAGCCATTGAGCTGGTACCCGAAGTCACTCCCTCCCAGTTTCTGGAAGTCTACGGGAGACCCGTCAGCCGGGACAGCATGCCCTGGCGCGACTACCGTTCCACGCTCAGGCAGGCCCTCCACCTGCTGGTTGGCTCCACCTACACCACCAAGATCGGGGCCGAGGGAGGCCGGGTCGATCGACTCCTGTCGGACGGCGCCTCCGACCGGGAGATCGTTCGGGAACTCTATCTGGCCGCCCTGTCCCGCTATCCCACGGCCGAAGAGGAAGCCCGGCTTCAGGCCCTGATCGAGGGAGCCCCGTCCCGCCGCAAGGGTGTCGAAAACCTGGCTTGGGGGTTGCTGGCCTCCCGCCAGTTTACCTATAATCACTGAGGGATGCGCATATGGACCTGTCAATCGATCAGCTTGGCTGCTGCCGGCCCCGCCGGGAATTCCTCAGAGTCGGCGCTCTCAGCCTGCTGGGTCTGAGCCTGCGGCAGTACCTGGCCCTGGAAGCTGCCACCTCGCCTGCTGCCCGTTCGCGGAAAAAAGCCCAGGCCTGCATACTGCTGTGGCTGGAGGGTGGGCCCTCCCAGATCGACACCTGGGACCCCAAGCCCCACAGCCCATTCAAAGCCATTTCCACCCGGGCCGACGGCGTTCAGATCTCGGAGCTCTTTCCCCGGGTCGCCGGCCACATGGACAAGTTGGCCATTGTCCGCTCCATGCACACCGAGGAGAACAACCACCCTCAGGGCACCCACTACGCCCTGACCGGCCACCGGCCCAATCCGGCCTTGAAGTTTCCCAGCCTGGGTTCGATCATCTCCAAGGAGTTGGGGCCGAGGAACAACCTTCCGCCCTACATGATGGTCCCGGAGCACCAGGAGACCGATTTCTTTTCCTACATGGATGCCTACACCTCGGCCTTTTTGGGCTCGGAATACGATCCCATCATTCTGCCCGATCCCAGCAAGGAGTCCTTTCAGATTCCGGACCTGTCCTTGCCCGATACCCTGACGGCTGCCGATATTGCCGACCGCCGGTCGTTTCTGCAGGCGGTGGACCTTGGGTTCCGCCGGAAGGAGAAACATGCCGAATTCGGCAAGATGGACCGCTTCACCAACCAGGCCCTGACCATGCTGCTGTCGCCCAGCGTCAAGCAGGCCTTCGATCTGTCCCAGGAGTCGGACCGGACCAAGGAGGCCTACGGACGCACCCGAGTCGGTCAAAGCGTGCTGCTGGCTCGCCGCCTGGTGGAAGCCGGCTGTCGCTTTGTGACCACCTCCGGATACGCTCACGGGGCCTGGGACACCCACAAGGACAACGACCAGAGGCTGCGGGACAATCTGGCTCCCACCCTGGACCAGACCCTTTCCGCCTTGCTGGAGGACCTGCAGCAGCGCGGGCTGCTGGACTCCACCGTGGTGCTGGCCATGGGCGAGTTCGGCCGCACCCCCCACCTGAATGCCAACAATGGGCGGGATCACTATCCGGACTGCTGGTCGTTGATATTGGGGGGTGGAGGCATTCAGGGCGGGCGAGTGGTGGGCGCCAGCGACGAGCAGGGCGCCCAGGTGGCTGAACGGAGGGTCACCATGGGCGACCTCTTTGCCACCATCTACAAGGCCATGGGCATCGATTGGACCAAGGAGTACGTCAACCCCGGGGGCCGTCCTCTCTATATCGCCAACTCCATCGACGACGTCATGGGGCAGCCGCTCCACGAGCTGGTGTGACCGGCTGGTAGGTAGTTCCTTTCTTTCTCCCTAAAAGGCAGCCTGCAGGATTCCCTCCAGATCATCCACCGTGGCCGGCCGGGGGTTGCTGCGCATGAGCCGCTTGATCCCGAAGGCCATCTCGGCGAACGACCGGAGCTGGTGTTCCTGCACCCCGATTTCCCGGAGCCTGTCGGGGATGCCGATTTCCTTTCTCAAGGACCGCACCCGGTCAATGGCGGCGTCGGCGGCAGCCTCGGGGGACAGGCCCTCCACCTGGAGGCCCATCAGTTCGGCCAGGCGGGCCAGAGGCTTCACCCGGGCCGGTTTGTTGAACTCCATCACATAGGGCAGCAGCAGTCCGTTGCCGCAGCCGTGGGAGCAGTGCACCGCCCCCCCGATGGGATATTCCAGCGCGTGGACCGCTCCCACGCCCACGTTGCTGAACCCCATTCCCGCGATGAGTGCCGCCAGATGCATGCCCTCCCGGGCGGCCAGGTTCCGGCCGTCCCTGACGGCATCCGCGAGGTGGCGCACGATCAGCCCGACCGCCGGCTCCACCAGGGCGTTCCCCAGGGGATTGCGGCCCTGATAGATGGAAACCTCGCCTTCCGGGATTTCAAGATGGGAGCTGTCGGTGGCCATGAAGGCTTCCACGGCGTGGGTGAGGGCGTCGATCCCGCTGTCCGCCGTGGCCTTGGGAGGGCAGGTTACGGTCATGAGCGGGTCCACCACCGCCGCCCGGGGTCTCAGGTAGTTGCTGGCGATGGCCACCTTGATGTTGTTCTCGGTGTCGGTCAGGATTCCCGCGTGGGTGACCTCGGAGCCGGTCCCGGCCGTCGTGGGAACGGCGATCAGCGGCAGGATGGGGCCCGGAACCCTGCCTTCACCCATGTAGTCCCGGGGTTCGCCTCCGTGGGTGAGCAGGACACCAACGGTTTTGGCCAAGTCCATGTTGCTGCCGCCTCCCAGGCCCACCAGCAGGTCCGGTTTTTGCCGGGAGGCGAAGTCGTGGCAGCGGAGCAGGACGGCAATGGACGGCTCCGGCTCCCCGCCGTCAAAGAGGGTGACCCGCACACCTCCGGAAGCCAGTCGGGATTGCACCTGGTCGGCCAAACCGGCTTTCACCAGAGCCTTGTCGGTCACCACCAGGGCGTGGCCGGCTCCGAGCTCCCGAGCAATCTCACCCAGTTGATCGGTGGCCCCCCTGCCAAAGTGAATGGCCCCGGCAGTATGAAAACTCCATGTGGTCCGCATGCTGGCCTCCCTCCCCATGAGCCGCGTCAGATAGATGAAAACCAGGGCAAAGTATAAAGATTCCTTGGCCGCTTGTCACCGTCCCGAGAGGTTCCGGCAAGCAGGGCCGCCACCCAGCCGGGTGGATCATACGAGAGTGAAACAACGAACCTTCATGGCCCATCGGGAACGAGGCCCATGTCCCGTTAAGCCGGTTTTCTGTTTAATTAACATGGATGCACAGGATAGACAGGATTGACAACACTAGACGCCGCGCCACAGGAGGCAGACCCACTCGATGATCGGGTGCGTGTTGAAAGTGATCCAGGAGCTTGGGAGCGGGTATTGGGAAATCTGTGTTGGAACATAGGCGATGGTTGAACTCATGACGGTGGAAACTCTCGCCAAATAATCCTGTGCATCCTGTGCATCCATGTAAATAAACCAACTACCCATGCTTGACTTTGAACCGGTTTCCCGCCACCCGAAACCAGGGTTGTTTCAAGTAAGTGGGGCCCCTGCCCTGCCGGGCAGATCATACGAGGAAGAAACTGCGGATCATTTTTGAAGACGAACCACCAATGGACACGAATGAACACGAATAGGGATGGACCACCCTCAATGACCAACCGCGCCCGAATGCATCTGCGATACCGTGACCTTGATATCACGACGTCATGGGAGGAAGCCCACCCGGGAGCGCGGGCGTCCCGCCCGCACAACACTGGCAGAGCCTCGCCCATCTCCTCGACCCGGATCGACCGGCAAAGACGCCCGGGCTCTGCTTCAGCCGGGCCCATGCGGTTCCCGCCGGCACGGTGGCCGGGTGCGCCATCGCAGGGAAACTGAGCGACAACCCAAGGCAGAGGATGCGGGCGGGACGCCCGCGCTCCCGGGTGGGCCGCTTTCGTCACGATTGCCCTTAAAGGGAGAGTCGGCGCAACCGAACCGGCTGGATGGTCGCCTTGAATCCCGATTTGACAATCCCTTAGTGGTCCTTCGTGTCCCTTGGTGGATAACTCTTTTCCCCTTCTTGCTCTTCGTGGATAGGCCCCAAGTGTTTCAGTCCACCCGGATCTCAGTTTCTCCAGGAATGCCGGTGGTATTGGAGAATGGCGGGCCGGAACTTGGTGTTGACTTCGATGTGGGCATCGTCGAGCCAGCGCTTGCCGAAGGCGGTGGCGTTGGACACCAGGGCTGCGGTGAGATAGCCGGTAGGGACCCCGATGGACTTCAGTCCTTCCAGCCTGGCCTTCATGGCTGTTTCACTGAGGCCGTCCAGCCAGGCCAGGTGCCACCCCCACTCCCCAAAGCTGGGGACGTTCTGGCGATAGGGCAGGGCGCGGAAGCCGGCGGACCGCAGTGTTTTCCCAATGCACAGAAACATCTCCCTGGAGTGGTAGGGCGAAGTGGATTGCACCGCCACCAGGCCGGTGGGACCGAGCTGGCGGGCCAGCCTGCGATAGAAATCCAGAGAATAGAGTTTGGCGGTGCCCACCTCTCGCGGATCGGGAAAATCGATGACCACCAGATCGTAGGGCCCCCGCAAGCTTCGGACGAACAGGTCGGCATCCAGGTTGAAGACCCGGACCTTGGCCTGGGGGTAGAGGGTGTCGCTCAGGAAGGAGCGGGCCAGCTTGCTGGGTCGGGAGATGGTCTGAGCTTCCCCGTCGGAGACGCCCTCCGCCTGCCGCAGGGTGACACGTCCGTCCAGCAGGGCTCCCCGGTTGAGTCGAACCAGGTCGGGATGGGTGGCGGCCAGATCGGTCATGGCGGGATCGATGTCCACCAGGTCCACTCGCCGCACCTCATCGTATTTCAGCACTTCCCTCAGGGCCAAGCCGTCGCCTCCCCCGAGAATCAGGATTCTGGCGCGGGAGGGAGCCACCGAAAAGGGAACATGGACCAGCATCTCGTGGTAAATCCGCTCATCCTGGGAATTGAACTGAAGTTGGCCGTTGATGAAGAGGCTGAGCCGGTCGTTCCTGCGGGTCATGACGATGTGCTGGTACCTGGAGCTGTGGCTGTAGATGATGGGGTCGCCGTAGGTTCTCTGTTCCAGCGAAACTCGCCAATCCTCCGACAGCACCAGCAGGCAGCCCAGGATTGCCATTCCGGCGCAGGAGAGCAGCAGAAGCTTCCTGAAGTGTCGCAGCAGGGGACGGAAATAGGCCAGTCCCAGAAAGGCCAGCAGGAGGTTGGCGCATCCCAGGGCCACGGCGATCTGGTTGATGGAGAGGTTGGCGAAGAGGACGAAGGTGAACAGCAGGGCACCCGCCAGCGAACCCACGTAATCCATGCTCAGGATCTCGGAGAGGTTGGTCTTGAGGCTGGTGGAATACTCGCGGTTGATGCGGATCAGCAGGGGGATTTCGAGCCCGATGAGGAGGCCGATCCCCAGGGAGAATCCCCACAGCAGCAGCATGTAGCTGGAGGAATAGACGTAGGCCAGGTAGATGAGCAGGGCGCTGACCCCGCCCGTCAGCCCCAGCAGGATCTCGACCAGCAGGAACTTGTCGACCAGATCGCCGCTGATGTTCTTCTGCAGGGTGGCCCCCAGGCCCATGGCGAACATCATCAACCCGATGACCACGAAGATCTGCTCGTGGGAGGAGCCCATCAGGTTGTTGCCCAGCGCCCCCAGGGTGTACTCGTAGGCAATCCCGCAAGCTCCCATGACGAACATGGACGCCGCCAGCACCTTACGGGCATGTCGGAATCGATTCATGGAGAAATGCGGGTTAAATCATGAAGAAGAGGATGGACGCCATGCCGATGGCCACCACCGACTCGATCCAGGCGGCTCCCAGGTTTCTGTCGACCGCAATTTCGTGGGCGATGCGGGTCCGGGGCAGCAGCGCGTGATCGACCAGTTCACGCAACAGGAAGAGGGCCACGAAGCCGATGACCGCCAGGCTGGCATATTCGGTGAGGCTGGCCCTGAAGGATTCGAAGTGGTGGGCGCTTGCCTTCAGCAACAGAATGCCCAGGGCAACCATGTTGCCGCCGAATGCCACCCCGGCCGCCGGGTTGTCCTTCTCGATCTCGGCGTGGATGTCGTAGCGGGTGATCCACTGATAGAAGATGGAGAAGAGGACCAGCGTCACCTGACCCGCAAGGAAATAGCACACGGCGGTGATGGGGCCGGTCCAGGCTCCGGCGAAGGCGGATTCGGGAGGGATTTCGCCGTAAATTCCCCCCGCCAGGATGAGAGCGGTGGCGATATAGGCCCCGAACAGCACGGCCCCGGTCCCCACGTTTCTGTCCTGGACCAGTTCCTTGTAGATGCTGAATTGGCGCAGCACCAGCTTGTCCAGGAGTTTTCTGCCCAGATTGAGCAGGATGATTCCGCCGAGGGCGTAGGCGGCCACCACCCCCAGTTCCGGCAGAAGCCGGTCGAGGTTCAGCAGGTCGCCCTCGGTTCCAGTGGAGGCGCCCAGGAAGATAATCATGACCCCGGCATAATAGCCGCTCAAGCTCAGACCGATGGCCGGGTTGTCCCGGACCGTCAACTCCTCGTCGAGGGAATAGGGCGTGAGCAGGTCGTTGACGAACTTGGCAATCATCAGAATGACTGCGCCAAGGACCACATAGCACAAGCTGACTCCGAGATCGATCCATTCCATGGTCACTTGCCTCCAAAGGAGCGGCTCCCGCGAGAACGATAGGATCCGCCTCGTCCGCTGGCGCCGGCGGTTCGGTATCGAGAGGATCGATACCCCCTGAGGTTGCCGCCGCTCTGCTTGTAATAGGAGTTTCGATAGCCGCCGCTGCGCACGTAGCGGGAAGATCGATACCCGGAGGCGGTCATCCGGCTGTTGGTGCCGTAGCGAGGCCGGCCGGCGGCGGTCCGGCCGTAGTAGGTTCTGCCCGAGGTGTGGGATCGGCGATAGTTGTTGTAGTCATTGGGAAAGATCGGCCGGTAGGCGGGTCCCCAGAACAGGGAACTCATGAACATGTACTGGCCGTAAAAGGCCCAGAAGGAACCGCCGTGGCTGTCCCGGCGCCATTGCCCGTACTGGTTGCTCTGTCCCGGGGGGGCCAGGTAGGAATATCCGGCCGGCTGGGCCAGGACTTCGGCCTCTTCCTCGTATTTTCCGGCCGGCTTGCGGGCCACCGACATCCCCAGCTTGCCTTCCAGGGCGTCGAAGGTGGCTTTGGAAACCGGAACCCAGGCCTCCCTTTCGGAGTGGGCGCCCTGTTTCTTCTGGGGATCCTGGATTTGAACGGTCACCGTCTTGTACTTGTGGTGAAGGGTCAGGGTCTCCCCCTCCCTGATTTCCATGTCCACCAGAATCCTGTCCCAGGAGAGGTAGAGCTGGCCCACCCGCTGGCCGAGCTGACTGTCGAGCCGCGCCAGTTGCAGCCCGTCGGCCTGCAGGCTCTGGTGGGTCTCCAGAATCAAGAGGCCATCGGCGTCGGGGGCGGCGATGGCCCGGGAGCGCTCCTTCCACAGGGATGCTGACCGGGCCTTGACGTCAGCCATTCGTTGGATGGCCTGGCTCAAGTCGGCTTTTTTCTCGGGCCAGTCGATCATGGCTCTCCCAGCGCCGGGAACGCTGGCGGGGCGATAGGCGGCCAGTTGGCGATAGCTGGCCCGCGCCTCCCCGATGTACCGGCCGCGATTCTTGTCCACCTCGCTGACGGTCCTGGCCAGATCCAGAATCTCGCTGGCCGCTTGCAAGGCCTGGGTCCGCTTCTGCCTGGCCTGGCCGATGCGGCTTTCGATCTCCACCCGCAGTTCATCGTCGTTTCGGGCGGCCAGCTCCTTGGCCTGGTCCAGTTCGCTGGAGGCCGAGTCCAGGTCTTTTTCGGAACGGGTCAGTCGGGCCAGCCACTGCTCCCGCCTGGGCTGGGGCAGCTCGGTCATGGAGTCGATCAGGGATCGGGCCTCCCGGCTCAGTTCGCGGTAATTGGCCCGTGACGAGTTCAGGAGCTGGTCGGCGGTAGCCAGGCCGGCTTGGGTTTGCGGGTTCAACCCCCCGCCCGAGTAGGTGAGAACCCCCGCCAGGAGAGCCAGGACGGCTACTCCGGCCGAGGCGTAGATCAAGGATTTTCTGTCCATCGTTCTCCTCCTACTGAACCACTGTCACCGACCGGCTCAATACCGCCGTGGACTCCTGGGGATAGTAGTGCAGGGAACTCACCTCCAGCCCCCGCTCCAGGGGGTCCACTCCCAGGCAGGTCATCGGCGGGCAGTGGCCGACCTTCCCGGGGGCAAACTCCGAAGCCAGGTGGACCGGATAGCGGGCAATCCGTGTTCGCGCTCGATCCAGCCATTCCAGTCCCGAGGCTCCTCCGGTTGAGATCCGCCGGATCTCGAACTCGAAGCGGAGGTCCCCGTCCCGGTACTGGAAGGGTTGCCGGCCGGAGAAGTCCGGCCCCAGGGAGAAGACCGGCGCCATCTCGCTGTCGCCGGCGCAGGAGAGCAGTTCCGACCAGCGCCCGCACCTTATCAGGTGACTGGCTGCGATCACATGAACCTGGAAGTCCAGGTCGAGATGGCGCAGGCGGGCCGAGGTTACCACCTTGAACCGGGAGGGGTCGATGACTTCCCGGAAGAGGCGGAGTCGCAGGTTCCGGTTTGAGGTGTCCTGGTATTGTATGGCGAACCTCGGCCGGTGGTTCTCAGCTAGGCCGGAAAGATCCTGACCCGGCTGGGGCTGATCTTTTCCGAGATGCCGACCTCGAAGGGGTCGCCCTCATATTTCTCGATGAAGAGCTGAAGGTCGTCGCATTCGAACTTCCAATAATAGAACCCCTCGGCCTGCGGGCCGTCGTCCTTGAAATAGCTGGCCTCTGCGCTTTCCCGGTAGACCCACCGCTTCCCCTGGTACTCAATGAAGCGGGACCTCGATCTCTCCTCATCCATGCGGGCCAGATCTTCTTCGCTGGCGCCGATGGCTTCCAGGTGCAGTCCGCCCTGCCTCTGTATGGTGACTTCCAATTCGTCGTCTTCGGACCACTCCAGGAAGACCCTCTTGCCGGCGCTGAGGCCGCTCAACTCGAACCACTGCTCGCCGTCGGACTCGTAGCGGTTCAGTCGATCCACGGTAAAGGACAGGTCCTCGTAGGATTGTCCGGCTCCGGAAAGGATGAGGTTGTCCCCCCGGGACGCATCCTTGATGGTGAGGTTGGCCAGATCGGTTCTCTGGGGCAAAGCCTCCGCCTTGGGCTTTTTGCGAAGCGCCTTGTAGAGGAGAAAACCTGCCAGGCCCAGAAGGATCAGGATGAGGACTTCGGTCATGGTGAGGTGCGGTCGCCGACGGCTTAGGGAGCCTTGGAGGCCTTCACCTCGGCCTTCAGCCTGTCCAGCTCGCTGTCGGTGGTGGAGACGTCCAGAGCGGCAAACTCTTTCTCCAGATCGGGGTCGGCGCCGGCCGACATGTTCTCATAGGCCTTGGCGGTGGCTTCTTCCCGATCGACGGCCTCCTCGAAGCGCGCAATGGACGCAAAGGCGTTGTCGTCGCTTCCCAGACCGCTCATCACCTGGGCCATCTTCTTCTGGGCGTTGGCGGCGTTCTTCCTGGCAATGAGAGTGCTGGCCTTGCGCTTGGACTCGTCGATCTTGCGGCGGAGCTGCTCCACCTGGTTCTTGAGCTTGTCACGAGCGGCCACTCCTTGATCCACCGCATCCTTGAGGGTTGCCGCCTGCTGGTCGCATTCGGTCTTTTTGGCCAGGGCCTTCCGCGCCAGATCCTCGTTGCCGGCCAGCAGGGCTTTCCTGGCCTTGCCTTCCCAGTCCTTGGACTGTTCCAGAATCTTGCCGTACTCGGCTTCGAGGCGATTACAGTTGCTCATGGCATCGGCGGCGGACCGGATCACCTTGTGAAGCTGGTCCTCCATGTCCCGAATGCTCTGCCGCAGGGTCGACTCGAATGTGGCATCCTCCAATTTGTCGACGCCTTGGTTGAGCTTGCCCTTGCTGACTCGAAACAATCTGTCCAGGATCCCCATCGTTATCGACTCCTTCGCTAAGAAATGCGGGTCAGGTGCTCTGAGGCTCTTCCAGCAGGTCCCTGGCCTCACAGACATCCCCGACCAGGAAGCTGATGCAGGAGAGGATGTCGTCCCGATCGTCCTCGCCCAGGCTCTGCAGCTTGGCAAAGTTGTTCAGGGTGATGGCCGTCTTGCCGTTCCCCAGGCCGTAAAGCTGGAAGCTGGAGGTGGAGATGCCGTTTTGGGCATCCAGCATCCTGGCCATCAAGGCCCCGCTGACCGAACCGGAATCCACCACCTGGCAGGAGACCGTGTTGTAGAGAATATCCTCCTCCAGCACGCAGGAGACCGAGATCCCGCTCTCCAGGTCCCTGATCCGCAACGTATCGCCTTCGACCTCGACCACCTCGTAACCCGCGTTGGCAACGATTTCCTCCACCACATCGATCGACGGACCCGCCATTGCGAAACCTCCCTGAGCAACTATCCAAAGCACATTTGCGACGCCGCCATTATGGCAGTAATGGCCGCGATTATCAATGCCAGCGGAATGAGGGGTGCCGGCGGAAGGAGAGGCCGGAAGCCTTCGAACTTCAAGGGTCTCGTGTTACAGTCTGGCAAGGCCGTGCCTCAGACCGACAAGCCAGGAAAAAAGATATCCACGAAGGGGTACGAAGAACCACGAAGGGACACGAAGAGACTGATTGATGAATGGTTGATTGCCGATCGATGTCTCCGGAAGGACCCTGCGCTTGCCGCTTGACCCGAGCAAGATCATGGATGGATGAAATGGAACATGGATGAACAGGATAATGGAGGCGGAAAACCGTTCGGTTCAACCTGTCTATCGATGTAAATCAAAGAACTGGCGAGGCCGTGCCTCAGACCGAAAAGCAGGGAGGGGGAATAGAACCACAAATTCACACCAATGGACTCCAATGATGTCATAGAGTCCGTGCTAACATCCAACTTACTGTCTGACGAACGGATGCAAAGGAGTAACGTACATCGTGCAGCCACAATGTCTTAGGAGGGACAGCATGCAAGAGAACGAGTACTGGATGCGCGCCGTCTCGTTCGCCGGACTACATCGTCTCTTGAAAGCCGTTGCAGGCTTTCCGAACGGACTGAGGGCATGTGAGATTAACAAACTGGTTCAGGAAAATGGTATCGCGCTCCATCGACGTAGTTCACCTCCTGCACCTACGACTCTGTACCACTATCGGAATACCTTGCTTCACTTACGTGCACTCAGGCGAGATGGGCGGAAGTTGCACATCAACGACGATAATCCTGATGTTTGCCGGCTTCTAGGTCAGACGGCCCCAGCGAACGGGGATCAGTCTCTACGTGATGTCGCGAGAGATCCATTTGCAACACTGGTTTTGAAAAATGAACAGTGCAGGTCACTTTTCTTCGATCTTTTCATGCCCTCGGATGCGAGTTCTGATTCCGTTTCCAGTTTCCGGCAAATCGGTGTCCCCGTTAAGTGGACCCGCCACCGGTCCTCTCAGGCCAGGGAGGTCGTGTTTCAGAACATCACAACAGGCTGCACGGCACGTTGTGCGTCACCTGCAAGCGTGGCTGCGATTTTATATGGCCTTCGCTACTGGGCCCGTGGTGAGTTGGGTCTCATTGATGAATACTGCCGACAAGCCGATGGTGGTACCCTCATGTTTCCTGTGTCCCGGCTTGGCTCATCCGCCAAAGGAATCCATTCCTCTGTACGGCAGACGGTGCGTTTTCTGCTTTCTCTGCGTGCTCCAGGTGAGTGGACGCTATTTTCTGTTTTCGACCTCATCACTCGTTGCTGCGTAGAACAAAGACAACCGATCAGTGTGCTCTCTGATGCGATCGATTGGCTACTCCGAGAATGGCCCCATCACACCGTGCCGATTCCCACATCTCGTGCCCTCGCCACTTTGACGGCAACATCGCCGCAAAGGGAAACTCTGGAATTACGGAGGTACTACAAGACTTCAAATGGACCCTACATATCCCACATCCGCGTGCACAAAGATATAAAGGTAAAACCAATGGAGTTCACGGATCATGATGCCCGACATTCTCCAAAAACTCAGACTTGATACCAATCCTTTCGAGCCAGCCGCAACAGGTGCGCCTCTCTTGGGTAAGCTTTCGCCTCCGCATCAACTGGCCGAGAAAGCGATAGGCCTCTTCGACGTCCACCAGAAGGGACAGGGAGTCAAGGCTATTGTAATCGTTGGTGAATACGGCGCCGGAAAGACCTGCCTGCTGCAATGGCTCCATGGCCAAGTCTTCCCGAACCGCCAAATCAAGTCGTATTACTTCGACAACCCGGGGGTGCAATTCTACGACCTCGCCAATGCCTTGCTGCGCACTATTGGACGCAAGGATTTCGCCAAATTCATCTGGGAGCTTGCCGGTGCGCATGTGAAAATTCCATATCAGAGCACACTTTTTCAGGATGGTTTTGAGGAATATTTGTCCAGTTCGTTCCGTCGGGGCCGACAACAGGACATGGCAATTCCTCTCCAGGAGGCCATCAAGAGTGCGGGTATCACGACCGACGAACAGATCGCACACTGTCTTGCCCGAATTGTTACTGAGGTCGTAAAGAAACCATACTTTGAATATAGAGACTTTGTACCTCGGCAGAAGGGCAGCGTGGTCGCGGAAGGAGAGGAGGCTCCCTATTTCCGCGCAATCTTGAAAACGATCTCGCAGGGGACAGGCGCTAAGGCCATTGCGTTTCTGGTCGACGAATTTGAGGAAATAGGTCTTCAGAAACGCCTTACTAAACGGTCAGCACACGACTACTTGGCCACCATGAAACGTTTGATCAACCTCGCTCAAAGCGAGCAGGTTGACTTCTGGATCGTCCTGTCAATGACGCCCGATGCCCACGGGATTACCAAGGAACTTGAGCCTTCACTGATTGAGCGCGTTTCTGACCGGACATTAAAAATCGAACCCCTTACGGTTACCCATGCTTTAACCCTAATGAGTTCACGGATTGCTGTTGCTCGGCCAACAGGAACCGACAAATCAATTGGAGCCCTTTTCCCGTTTCCTGATGATGTTCTCTTTCATCCCAGCACATACTCCAACCCCAGACGTCTCGTAAAGGCATGTTTTCGAGCGATTGCGCAGGCGAATGCTGACGTGCAGGTACCATTTACCGAAGACTATCTTCACAAAATCGAAGACGAACTATATCCCAGCACGACTTCTAGCAAGAATGCGCAGCCATGAACGAGGAGCAGACCTTTCGGAAAGTAGTGTTTCTGGACACGATGACACTGCACTTTATGCGGCTTTGCCTTGAATACGCTAAGGACAATGCACTTCAATTTCCTACGGACGATCCTTCGATCTCCAATTTGAAAAACCGTTTTTGCAGCAGTGTTCCGGAAAAATCTCTAAAGGAAGCCCTTCAAAGAGGCTTGGAGACGATTGTTAGATTGTCAACGAACGATGTACAAATCGAATACGCACCTGTCTCAGAAATTGAGATGCTTACTGGGATTGCGGAGGGAGAAGCGCGTGTAAACGCGGCCAAGGAGGGTGTTCCGCATCGAATGTGGTCAAGGTTTTCGCAGAAGCAGATTAGAGATCGGATAACCGCTGAGGGCTTGGCGGCTATCAAGGCGCGCATTGACGGTTTCCACTCAATGCTGGAGGAGTCTGGCGTTACGGTTATCCGAAGTGATGGCAAACGAACAAGCGACGTGATTGAGTTGGCGAAAGGAATAGTTGGTCTTGTCTACATGGGCGAAATAGACAGTATCATCTACGCGAGTGCAGTGGCCGCCGGAGCGGACTATTTGGTCACTGCCGACCACTACCTCAGAGAAACTGTAAATCGGGTCCGGGAGTCGAATGATCAACGTTACAAAGAGATAAGACGGCAACTAAACAAGCTTATCAGCGAGGTCCTGCTTGAAAAACGTGGTGATTTTGGACTACCCCAAGCGTTCACAGTTACATATAAAGGTCGGTTGAAGGGCGTATCGTCTTTCCCTTGAGATAAACGCGGGTCATGAAATATCGAACCACCGAGCGGACAGAGTGGGGACATTGGGTGACCCCAAGGGGGGCGAAGGAGAAGACAGTCCACCGTTGGTATCTATTTCCCCACAGCTTTACTGACGATCTCGTCCACTCGCTGATCGATGAATGGGGCCTTAACGGCCGGGACAAAATCCTTGATCCCTTCGTAGGCGCAGGTACAACGCTATTAGCCGCCAAGGAAATGGGAATTCCGAGTGACGGCTATGATCTTTCCCCGCTCGCCGTCCTCGCATCGAATACCAAGATCTCTACTTTCTCCCGAAAGCGCTTGGAAGCAGTGTGGCGAACACTCGAACGTACATTGATGCATAACAGCACGGCACCCATGGGTCGCGCCTACCCGGAACTGGTCCGCAAAGCGCTCCCCGGGGGACGGCTTGAAGCACTCGATTCGGTCGCGACGGCCATTGAGAACATTGACTGTTCGTCCTCGGAACGAGACTTCTTTCGATTGGCATTGATTTCCATCATACCGCGTTTCAGCCATGCGGTAGCAAACGGCGGTTGGTTGAGGTGGTTAAACCAAGGCGCCGGTCCCGAAAACGTTACGATTTTTTTCAAAGAGCAAGTTGAGATGATGTTGTCGGACGTTTGTGACACAACCTTGCAACACAACAGCCATTGGGAAGCCCGTGTTGCGGATGCGCGTGTCATGCCGGCATCCGATGCGGAGTACTCAGCCGTGATTACTTCGCCGCCGTATCCCAATCGTCACGACTATACACGGATTTTTGGTGTCGAATTGATGTTTGCTTTTCATGACTGGGAAGCAAATCGAGCACTTAGATATCAGACCTTTCATTCTCACCCGGAAGCTCGTCCGAATCGACCGTCGGCGGAAAAATACAAGCCTCCAGAGGCTTTGGAGAACATTGTCCGCGATCTAAGCGGCAAGCGTTTGCAACGCATGTTGAACGGGTATTTTCTGGACATATATGTGTGTCTTTGTGAAGTTGCCCGAGTTTGTCGCCAAGGTGCGAGGGCTGCGTTCGTTGTGGGAAATACACAATACGATGGCACGGCAATTCTTGTTGACGAATTCACGGCAGAAATCGGGGAGCATGTGGGTCTAACCTGCAACGAAATACGAGCAGTGCGGTGGCGTGGAAATAGCGCTCAGCAGATGGGAAAGTATGGACTTAAGGCAGCCCGAGAGAGCATCGTCATGTTTGAGAAGCCATGACAGCTGTATAGAGTGTGGGTTGCGTTTTCCGTGGCGAGCAAGGTGAACGGGGTGCACCCAATTTGCAATCAGGGAGCCGGAGCAATGACCCCTGAGATATCCATTTCCTATATCGAAGACCGCTTCTGCTGCGTCCAACCAAGAGGAAACAAGGGGACGTTGTTGAATAACTGGAATAACTTGGATCGGCGGATCCTGAATTCCGGTAATTCAACAACGTCCCCTACTTACTCTTCTGGGCGATGACATGGTGGTTCGGGCGGCGGCGGTGCTGTTCGGCAGCACGGATCGCCTCGAGTTGGAGATGCCGCAGTGCTTGCTGCGAGTCGCCCGTTTCCGTGGGACCGACCGGATGGAGTTTCTGAACAATCGCCAATTCAACGGCAACGCCTTCACGCTTCTCGCGAGCGCAGAGCGCTTCCTGCGGGACGCTCTGCCCATCGCCGGACGATTCGAGCAGGATCGCTTCGAACGGATCGATGAGCCCTTGTATCCACCGCTGGCCACGCGCGAGGCGCTTGCAAACGCCTTGTGCCACCGTGACTATTCCATTGTCGGCGGCTCGATTGGCATAGCGATTTACGACGACCGATTGGAGGTGACCTCCTCCGGCTCGTTGCACTTCGGTCTGACGCCAGAGAAGCTGTTCGCCCCGCACGAGTCGCGTCCGTGGAATCCGTTGATCGCACGAACCTTCTACCGGTAGGGGCGTTATGGGTTCTCATGGGGTCCAAAGGGGTCTTACCAGGGTCCGAACATGGCTGAAATCAGCATCACCGAAGCAGGAACGGTACAGTTCCCCATGGTCTCCGCCACGCGGCGGAGGTTCAGTATGCTCAAGGATGGTGAGAACCGCCTACACCACATGATTGAAGCGGCACATGCCGCCTGAGTTCGATCCTGACTGTATGAGCCGTTGCGCCTACATCTTTCTCGACGAGGTAGGCAACTTCGACTTCAGTGTCAATGGAACCCGCTACTCCGCGTTGGCCAGCGTCAGCATACGCTGACCGTTCCCGGCGTTCGACGCGCTGGACAACTACAAGCACGATTGTCTCGAAGCCGGCCGGAACCTGGAGCATTTCCACTGTTCCCACGACCGCGAAGAGGTGCGCAACGGCCTTTTCGATCTGATTGCGGCTCATCTCGACGGCATACGCATTGACTATCTGGTGGTCGAAAAATCCGGAACCGATCCACCGTTACAGGAGGCGGTGCGCTTCTATCCGGAGATGCTGGGATACCTTCTCAAGGTCGTTCTACCCAGAGAACTGGATGCGGATACCAGTGAGGTCATTATCATCACCGATGCCATTCCCGTAAACAGGAAGCGGCGAGCTGTCGAGAAAGCCGTGCGGACCACACTCGCCAGGATGCTGCCGCCCGGAATGAACTATCGCGTCCTGCACCATCAGTCCCGTTCCCACTACGGACTTCAGGTGGCGGATTACTGCTGCTGGGCGGTTTTTCGGAAGTGGCAGAGAGGGGAGAGCGCTTGGTACGACCGCATCAAGCCGGCGGTGTGCAACGAGTTCGAGATTTGAACCCGTGGAATGGCAGGTTAGAGCCGATGGACGGCTGGTCAAAAAAGCGACCCCCCCGACTACTCCATTTCTGGAGAGTGCTCACCTGGAGCACTTGTCATCGGGGGGGAACCTTTAATCAAACCATAACATGTCAATGGCTGGCAGTCAACATGTCGACAAGTGGCAAGTGGAGCAACAGGGACGCCACTGTAGCATTCTTATCAGCGGAGGAAAGCAGAGATGAACCAACTTCTTCAAAGGGCCTTCGAGAGAGCCGCCGAGCTCCCACAAGCGGAACAGGACAGGTTCGCCCGCTTCCTGCCGGCTGAGTTGGAATCGAAGCGGGAAGGGTCTGAACTGTTTGCCCATCCCGAATCGGAGGATTTGCTGGAACGCCTGGCCGATGAGGCCCTGTCGGAGCACCGAGCAGGACGGACTCAGCCGCTGGCTTCGGAACAGGGGAAGGGGCATGAGTAACGGCTTCAGGCCGGTCTTCACGACGACTCACCCCATTACCGGCGGGCTGACGCGCATCGAACGCGCCCGGGGATTTCTGGAAGCGGCTGTGCTGTCGGAGCAGTGGGTGCGGGAGATGGGCCAGCGAGCCTTGCTTCTGGAAGCGCACCACACCACTCATATCGAGGGAACGCGCCTCACGCTGGACCAGTCCCGGCGGCTGCTGGAGGGAAGCCCGGTAGCGGACGCCGACCCGGAAGATGCCAAGGAGTTGCTCAACTATCGGAAAGCGTTCGACTTCGTATCCGAGTATGTTTCGGGTGGCGGCCCGATCACCGAGGGGCTGATTCGAGAAATCCACAGGCGTCTGGTCGAAGGTGTTCGCGGCGGTGCAGCGGGTCCCGGCGAGTATCGAAAGATCCAGAACTATGTGGTGAACTCCCTCACCGGGGAAATCATCTATGAGCCGCCTCCAGCGTACGACGTGCCCATCATGATGACCGACCTTGTGGACTGGCTCCGCCTGGATCAGCAGGTCCATCCCGTGCTGGTGAGCGGAATTGCACAGTTCCAACTCGTACATATCCATCCGTTCCTGGACGGCAACGGTCGCGCCTCCCGCCTGCTCTCCACCCTCTGCCTCTATCGAGCCGAATATGACTTCAAACGCCTGTTCACCATCAGCGAATACTATGACCGGGACCGGCCCGCCTTCTATCGGGCAATTCGAAGCGTCCGCCAACGCGGCATGGACCTGACCGCTTGGCTCGAGTATTTCGTAGAGGGCTTGGCGACTCAGCTTGTCGAGGTCAGGAGACGCGGAGAAAGAACCATCCGACGGGATGTCCTCGTCAAGGAGAGAGGCCTGTCCGATCGTCAGGCCAAGGCGCTGAGCCGCATTGTCGAGCACGGCAGTTTGACCATTCAGGACTTCGAGCGTTTTTGTCCCGACGTCAATCGCCGGTCACTACAGCGAGACATTCGAGCCATGATCGAACAAGGGATCGTGGAAGAAGAAGCAACCAGTCCGACCGATCCCGGCAAGCGATACGTTTTCAATGAGGGATAGCCGGGTTCCGAGCTATGACAAGCTGTGACATGGAGCTATGACAAGCTGTGACGAGCCGCCACGGATTCACGGGGGAGTTGTGAGCCGGCGTCTGCCGTGTGGGGTCTTCCATACCCTTGTACTGCCGCCAGGCCGGGAACGCGAAGTTCGGAAAGGACTTCACGCACTCTCCCTGAGTGAGCGTCAAGCAGCGGCGGCTTCGGCGGCCGGCGAGAGTTCGGCGTGACTGATATCAACATCACCGAAGCCGGCTCCGCCCGGTTCTCCGTGGTGCGCCATGCGGCGGAGATTGGCTGGACGCCGAGGTGAACTCCAAGGAAAGCCTCGCCGGTTCATCGGTGACAGGCAACGGTTTTTGTCGATCACTTTTTCGAGAAAATGATCGACAACACGCTTAGGTGCTCATAGATGATCGACAAGCAGGACTACCAAAAGGCGTGACGTGCCACTGTCGGCGAACGCCGTAGCGGTCGAAAAGAGACTCGTTCGATATGAGAACCAGGTTGCGGGCCAGCGCCTGGGCGATGAGCATCCTGTCGAAGGGGTCGCGATGGGGACCTGGCAATGCGCCGGCGCGCGCAGCGTCTTCCACGGTGATTGGCAGTTCCGCGAAGTTCTGTCCGGCTATTGCCCCGGTAATGTCGAGGGTGAGCGCCTCGGCGTCCGGGAGTTTGCCGATCCGATGTTTGGTAGCGATCTCCCAGACCGACGCCGCGCTGACCATTACGTTGTTGCTGTCATCCGCAATCGCCTGCCGAGCAGGTAGCGACAGGCGGCTGCTCCCGGAAAACCACCAAAAGAACGCAGGGGTGTCGAGCAGTAGCTGCAACGCTCAATTGCCTTCCCAAGCAGCCAACTCCTCTTCCGGTAGCGGGTCGAAGAAGCTGTCGTCGAGTTTTATCTGGCCCTTCATGGAGCCGAATTGCCGCTTACCGTGCTTTTGGACACACACTATCCGCGCCACCGGCTTGCCGTTGCGGGCAATGACGACGTCCTCGCCTGCCTCGGCTTGCGCGAGCAGGCGCGACAGGTTGGTCTTGGCTTCATGGACATTCACGGTGATCATCGCCAACTCCTTGGGAATGTAATTAGCTAAAAATGTAGTTAACTAGAGAAATTGTCAAGCGGAGAGTCTTTGTGACCACCCTCCGAATCACCGAAGCCGGCTCCGTCCAGTTCCCGATGGTTCGTCACGCGCAGGGGATTGGCTGGACGCCGATTTCGCCGCAAGTCGCACGGCGGAAGCGCGGCGGGGAAGCAGGGCTGTTGTTTCAGGGTGAACTCGAAGGCGCCCTGCGCCGGTTCAATCCCTGGATGACGAGCGGCGCCGTCCGCGCCGTCGTCGAACGACTCGAAGCACTCCCGCCGACCATTGAAGGCAACCGCGAGATGCTTGCCTGGCTGCGCGGGGAGCGCCAGTGGTACGACGAGGCCGAGCAGCGTCACCGGCCCGTCCAAATCGTCGATTTTGAGAGGCCCGGGGCCAACCTCTTGCAAGTCACCTGGGAATGGAAGCTCAAACCCCCGGTGCGCAAGGGCAACCGCGCGGACGTGATGTTCGTGGTCAACGGCGTGCCGGTGGCCATCGTCGAGCACAAGAATCCGAAGGACGCGGACGCCATCGAGCGGGGCCTCACCCAGTTGCGGCGCTATGAGAAGGAGACGCCGGAACTGATGGGATTGGCGCAACTCTTCAACGTCACCCAATAAGCAGATGTCGAGGTTGACCCGCTCATTCGCCGCAACGGCTCCAGATGGCGTGGTCCGCCGGTCCGAATTCCCCACCGCTTGCTCCTGACGTAAACCCTACTCTCTATTTACCGTTGGATGATTCTTGCACGCCGGGCACCACGGTGTAAACGCCGCCGCGTCAGCAGCCCGGTCTATTCGCCTGCGCCCGCCCGGCCCCTTACCAGTAGGAGCCGATCCAGGTGGCTTCCTGGGGGAGCTTCAGAGGGGGGTATTTGCGGATGGCTTCTTCGTTGATGTCGGTGCCCAGCCCCGGGCCTTGGGGGATGGTGAGGTATCCGTCGCGGTACTCGATGGGTTCGGTGAGGATCTGGTTGTAGCGCTCCAGGTAGGGGTAGAAGAATTCCTGGATCTGAACATTGGGGATGCAGGCATCCAGGTGAAGGCTGGCCACGGTGGACAAGGGGCCGTTGGAGTTGTGGGGTTGGACGCTGACGTAGTAGGTTTCGGCCATGGCTGCAATCTTTTTCAGTTCCAGGATGCCGCCTGCGTGACAGATGTCGGGCTGGATGATGCGGGCCGCCTGCTTTTCCAGCAGCGGCCGGAAGTCCCAGCGGGTGTAGAGGCGCTCGCCGGTGGCGACAGGGATGCGAATGGCCCGCTGCACCTCGGCCATGGCGTCGATGTTGTCCGGCGGAATGGGTTCCTCGTAGAAGAAGGGATCCAGAGGTTCGAGCTTGTGAGCCATGCGAATGGCGCTCCACATGTTGAAACGGCCGTGACATTCGATCAGCAGATCGATGTCGGGGCCCACGGCCTCCCGCACCGCCTGGACCGACTCGAGCGCATAATTCTCCTCGCTCTTGGAGATAACCTGCCCGCCCTGGCGGAAGGGATCCCATTTCATGGCCGTGAATCCCTGCTCCACCATGGCCTGGGCCCGGCGGGCCACCGATTGGGGGGTGTCCTCGGCCTTGGTCTCGGTCACCATCCCCTGGAAGGCCCAGGCATTGGCATAGGCCCGAACCCGGTCCCTCAGGCGCCCGCCCAGCAGCTCGTAGACGGGAACACCCAGGGCCTTGCCCTTGATGTCCCACAGGGCCTGCTCCACCCCGCTCAAGGCGGCCAGTTGGATGAGCTGTCCATACCAGAAGGTCTGCTTGTAGAGGGAGTTCCAGATCAACTCGATCCGGTGGGGGTCGCGGCCCACCAGGAAGTCCCGGAACGACTCCAGCGCCCGGATCACTATGGGATCGTGGCGCTCCATGGAGGACTCCCCCACGCCGGTCAGGCCCACGTCTGTGTAGAGCTTCACGAAGATCCAGTTGGCGTGGCCTCCAGCCATGTGGAACACTTTCAGATCGGTGATTTTCACGGTTGCCTTTCCCCGGATTGCCTGACTGGCAGAGCAAATTCGTAGATCACGGCAGGCTCCAGCGTACCGCCTCCACAAAGGGGAAACTTTTCCCTCCTCGGGGAGAGGAGCCGTAGTAGAGGGTCAGCAGATGGCCCGAGTCCAGACGGATGGTGCAGGGATAACCGCCGCCGCCCCAGGAGTGGTACCCCAGCATGATCTTTCGGGTCCGGTCCCAGGTTTGCCCCTGGTCACGGCTCAGGAGCGCCTGGGCGCCATAGGGTGGGTGGCGCACCCCGTGGCTCAGAACGACGGTGCCGTCGGGCATCTGCAGAAGGCTGGCCGGATGCTGGCTGGCTGCGGTGACGAAGCGCGGCCGGCTCCAGTGGCGGCCCCCGTCGGTCGATTCGGCCAGGGCGCTGCGTCCCGGGGGTTTGCGTTCTTCCCGCATCACCGCCAACAGCTTCCCCGACTCCAGGCGGACCAGGTTGGTCTCGTTGAAGCCGGCGGCAATCAGGCTGCGGTCTCCCCAGCTTCGACCGCCGTCGCGGGAGCGGTAGATGTAGCTGAAGTGCTTGGGTGAGGACGCCTGGCCGGCCTCGCCTTCCTTGCCCTCGACGTAAGCGTAGAGGGGCATCAGAACGGTCCCGTCGGGAAGCTGGATGATGGAGGAATAAGAGGCCAGGGCCCGATCGGGGTCGTCCGGGACCTTTACCGGAGAGCTCCAGCTCCTGCCGTGGTCGGTGGAGCGCACCACCTGGTAGGCAAGATAGCGGGCAGGTGGGGCGTCGGGGCCTCGAAAGATACGGAAGGTCTCGTAGCCCAGCAGCACGGTGCCGTCCCGGAGCACGCCCAGCGCCAGGTTCCCCTCGCTGTCCGGGCTGTCCACCAGAACCCGGGGCTCGGTCCAGTGAAGCCCTCCATCGCTGGACCGGGCCGATAGAATCCGCCAGTCGGAATCCGCCTGCCAGGCCTGAAAGACCGCCAGGACCTCGCCGTTTCCCAGCCTGCAGACCAGGGGATGTCCGCCGCCGCTTCCCGGCGGCCCCTGGTAGACCCGGGTCCGGTCGGCCTGGAGGGACCGGAACAGATGGACCTCGTCGGCCGGAGCCGCCTGCGTCCAGCTCAAGGAGGCGAGCAGTAGGGCGCCGCTGTAGAGGCAGACGCGCTGCAGGGCTTTGTCCAACCGGGACCTGAACTGGTGGCATGGTTTTCCTGCGTTCATGGTGCAACTTCCTTGTCCCAAAGGGGACGTTGTTGAATTACTGGAATAACCTGTCCTGCCGCCTGGAGGGGGAAATCTTACCACAGTGCCTCTCGCGGAGGGCACAACCAGGGTCCAGGACGGCATGGGCGCACTCGACGGCCCCGTCACTCCTCCTTGAGGGGGAAAAGTGGTGGATGACGACCTCCTGGGAGCGCGGGCGTCCCGCCCGCACAAGGCCTGGCACAGCTTGGTCTATTTCCGCGACTTCGATCGACCGCGAACAGCGCCATTGCTCCCCTTTTGCCTGGCTGATGCGGTTCCCGCGGGTAGGGTCGCTGCCTGCAGAATCGCACTGAAGCTCAGCGGCCGCCAATCGGCAAAGGCTGCCGGCTGCCCGCAGCGTCGAAAGCCAGGTTGGCGAGGAGAGGCATCTATGGGCAGTCAGGCGCAACCTGGCGGAGAACCCCGTTCAAGGGGGCTGGGTGCGGTCGGCCAAGGGGCTCGCGGAGGAGGGGGCGTTGGCAGGAACAGGATGCGGGCGGGACGCCCGCGCTCCCAGGGGCTGCCTTCCGGCTCCGCAGGCGGGGAGTGTCTGGCGGGCGACTTCTTAGAAATCTTGATGTATACCCAATCGGGCACCCCATTTGCATCGGCAACGGCCTTGTGTGACAATCTTCAACCAGTCCGTGGAGGGGCGCAGGGGACGGGTCGCAACCGACCGTTCCGTGCCCTTTCCTCTTCCAGCCCGACCTTTCCCTGGAGAACTCATGTCTCAACCCTTGATCATCGATTTGCACCTGGACCTGGCCTGGGATGCCCTCTTCTGGAATCGCAACCTCACCTTGACGGCGCACCAGGTGAGGCAACAGGAGGCCGGCGAGCCTCCCCAGGTGGCCTCCGACTACAACGTGGGTCTGTGCACGGTCACTTTCCCGGAGATGCGCCGGGGCAGCGTGGGCATCATGCTGAGCACCATCATGTCCCGGATTGACGAACGGCGGGGAACCATGCGGGACGGCATGAGAACCCAGGAGCAGGCCATTGCCATGGGCCGCGGGCATCTGGCCTATTATCAGGTGATGGTGAAACGGGGCCAGATCAAGCCGGTCAGGTCCATTCAGGATCTGAACGAGGCTGTCGAGGCCTGGAAAACCCCGGCTGTTGACACGCCCATCTACCACGTGCTCTCCATGGAAAGCGCCGACCCCATCATCGATCCTGATGACGTGGAGTTCTGGTGGAATGCAGGACTTCGTGTGGTAGGACCGGCTCACTTCGGGCACAACACCTACATCCACGGCACCAATACCGTGGGGGGCTTGAAGCCTCCGGCCAGGGAACTCTACCGCGCCATGCGAGAGGCAGGGATGGTTCTGGACATCACCCACATGGCCGATCAGGCCGTCTGGGAGTCCCTGGAGATCTGGGATGGACCGGTGATGGCTTCCCACTGTGTCTGTCGATCCGTCGTGAGGGGGCAGCGCCACCTGACCGACGACATGATTCGAGAACTGGTGCGCCGGGGCGGCATCATCGGAATGGTGTTTTGCCAGATGTTCATCGATCCCGAGGTCGTCTGGGAAAACAAGCCTGACAGATCGACTTTTGTCTCCAAGTACGGCATGGAGGGGCTGATTCCCCATATCGAGCACATCGGCGACCTGGCCGGCGGCTCGCTGGAAAACATCGCCATCGGCACCGACATGGACGGGGGCTTCGGGGCTGAGGTCACGCCCACCGACGTGGACACCATCGCCGACCTGCAGGGGTTTCCTGCCGTGCTCGGAGGGGCCGGTTACGGGGAGGAGGTTGTGGAGGGCATCCTGAGCGGCAATGCCCTGCGCTTCTTCCGAGAGGCATGGAGATAGCGGGATCCGGCAAAAAATCCCGTGCCGTTGATGTGCGTACCCCCGCTACCTCGGAATGGGGAGTGAAGGCTGGAGGTCCGGCAAGAGGCGCCATCACCCGCGCCTGACAGGAGAGCCCATGGAAAAGTACCGCTTTGCCGAAATGATCTGGTATGAGATTCGGGAGGCCGCCGGACAGGATCGGGTGGCGGTGCTGCCGGTGGCCACCTACGAGGACCACGGGCCCCACCTGCCTGTGGACGTGGACGTCAGGCTCTGCACGGAGATCTGCGAGCGGGCCGTGGCCCGCATTCCCTCCGAGTCCCTCCTGGTGCCGGCCGTGGCCCATGGCTACAGCCCCCACCACATGGATTTCCACGGAACCCTCACCATCGGCTGGGACACCTTCATCCGGTATGTGAAGGATGTCTGCTGCAGCCTGGCCCACCACGGCTTCAAACGCATTCTGGTGGTCAACGGCCATGGGAGCAACACCTCCCCTCTGGATTTGTCCGCCCGCCTCTCCAACCTCGAATACCAGGGCAAGATTCTCTGCGCCACCGTGAACCACTGGGGTCTTCGCAAGGTGAGGGAAGCGGGTGCGAGGCTGCGGGAGTCCGACTACGGGGGCACCTCCCACGCCGGAGAATACGAGACCTCGCTCTATCTGGCCCTGAAACCGGAACTGGTGGACATGGACAAGGCCGTGGACGAACGGTCCCCGCTCCCCCCCAGCTTCCAGAGCGACCTGCTGGCCGGCAGCCACCCCGAGGGGTCGGTGGCCCATCTGGTGCCCTACTGGAGTTCACAGAGCGCCAGCGGAGTCAAGGGGGATGCGACCAGGGCGACGGTCGAGAAGGGAGAACAGTTCCTGCAGGCGGCGGTTGAAGGGCTGATCGAGCTGATCCGGGAGCTGAGGGCCACCCCCATCCTGCCGCGGCGCGATCAGCACCAGACTCCTTGAGCGACGACAACATTGACAAATGAGTCAAGTATCGTGAATTTCATTGTAGATTCTGGATTTGGGGCACAATCAGTGGTCCTAGCCCGCAATTCTCCCCAGGGGGGTGGGCATCGGCTGGGAACGTGTTTGTCATTAGCATCTTGCAGCGCTTTTTTGGGGAACCTTGAGGGTACAGACTGCGCTGGGCGCGCCTGAGCTTGCTTGGGATCGAACACCAGGGATGATTGCCGCCGCCTACGCGGCTCGGGGGATGGAGCTGCCCTTTTCCATGGGCTTACGCCCACGGCTAAGTGCGGACGCCGCATTCGCGGCTTACTCGAACCCCGGGCTGGCGCCCGGGGACTATGCTATTAATCCTGTCCGCCTGCAGTGTCGTGATTTTGGGGAGAGCGGTGAAGCCGCGGTTGGCGTGGCTCACCCGAGGAAACGTCCCCTACAGGTCTTCCTTATAAAGCGGCGTAGCCGCGCCAGCACTTAGCCGTGGGCGTGAGCCCATGGACGTCGTATCCACCGCCCCCGCAGCCGCGTAGGCGGCGGATTAGGGGCGCCGTCCCGGAACGCACTGCCTCTCCAAAATCACGCCGAACACGTTCCTCACTCCCTGTACTCTTCTCAAGACTGCAACCCCTGGTGAGAAATGCGTCCTAACTCCCAATCAGCAATCAACCATTCATCAATCAGTCCCTTCGTGCCCCTTCGTGGAGATCTTTTTTCCTTCCTGCTCGGCGGTCTGAAGTCGAGCCTCGCCAGATCTCATTCCTTGCGCACATCGATATGCACCGCTTCCAGCACCGGGGTGCTGCCACCGTTGGGGGTGGTGAGGGTGGCGCGGTATTGGAGCCAGCGGTGGCTCCCGGGCAGATCCAGGGCGGCTCCGGAATCCTTGAAGTGGTCGCCTTCCCCCCCGAGTCCGGTCCAGGCGGCATCCGTCAGAGACGATTCGGATGCGGCGCTGCGCACTTGCAGCAGGACCCCGGTTCCGTGGGGAGTGGCGGCCTCCCAGCGAAGACGGCTGGCCCGCTTGCCCTCCGGCAGGTGAAGGGGGGCCGAACGGTAGGTTTCCCGGAGCTTGCGGTCATAGATGTTCCCGACATCCTTGCGGGCACCGAAGTGGGGGCCGAAGGTCTGGATCCAATGGCGGCGGGCGGCGGAATACCCCTGGGGGCTGCCCCAGTAGATGTAGGCGCCGGCGCCGTGGTCTCCCTGGTCCAGGTGGTTGAAGACCACGATGTCATACCAGCCGTCCTGGTTCAGGTCGGCCACCGTCAAGGCTCCCGAGGATTCGGCGGGCAGGTGGCTTCGGCGGGACTCGCTGTAGCTTCCCTCCGCCGAGCCCCAGTAGATGAAGGCGGGGATGCTGCGGGTGAAATAGGCGTGATAGTTGCTGGTGACGATGTCCAGGAACCCGTCCCGGTTGAGGTCGGCCACCGCGTGTTCCAGGGGATCGTAGCCCTCCAGGCGCAGGATCCGGTCCTCGGAATAGCCCTCCCGGCTTCCCCACAGGATCGAGATGTGTTGGGTCGGCCGGCCGAATTGCTCGGAATCCCAGCCGCCGCCCACGATCATGTCCAACCAGCCGTCGGCATTCAAGTCGGCGACCTCCACCGTGGAGGAGGGCTGGACCTGGAGCGAGGAATGATGACTCCGGCTGAAGGTTCCTTGGGCCGTTCCCCAGAAGAGCTCCACCTGAGGGCTGTCCACGTCGCAGAAAACCAGATCCAGGAAGCCGTCCTTGTTCAGGTCGGCGATGGTAGGACTCTGGCTGATCAGGGTGTTGAGCTTCAGCTCGCTTCGCCGTGACCAGTCGTAGCCGGTCTCGCTTCCCCACAAGATAAAGCCGGTCGGCTTCTGCTTTTCCCCGTAGGCCGTTCCGCCGGAAATCACCAGGTCCAGATAGCCGTCCCGGTTCAAGTCGGCGGTGGCTGCGCCGTATCCCGAGGAGATGGACAGATCCTGGCTGTGCCCTTGGCTGTAACCCTGCCGTCCCCCCCAATAGATGCGGCCCCGGGGAAAGGCCACGTCCACCCAACCGTCCTGATCCAGGTCGGCGATGGCAGGCGCTGACATGGAGAAGGGAAGCGTGGAGAGGGCTGCCGCCGAATAGTGGTGGTAGGGGTTGCCCCAGTAGATGAGGGATGGGAGGGAGGTCTCGCTGCCCGTGTTGCGGTTGACCAGAACCAGATCGGCATGGCCGTCATGGTTCAGGTCGCCGGCTTGCAGGCTGACCGCGCCGAAACCCTGCAGTTCCAGACGATGGCTGGGGTCGAAGCCCTCGGGACCGTTCCAGTAGATGTAGGAGTTGACATCATAGGTACGGCCGTCCTGTTGGTTGGCAAAGGCCAGGTCGACCCAGCCGTCGCCGTTGAAGTCCCGGAAGGCGGCAGCCGCCGCATGCAGGGTGGGAAGCTTCAGCATTTCCTGGGTCGAGGGGCCGTTGGAACTCCCCCAATAGAGATAGGAGAACTCCCCCTTCCGGTTGGGAAGGACCAGGTCGGCAAATCCATCCCGATTGAAGTCGGTCACGCTGGGCGTGGTTGCGCCCCGGGTCGGATACTGGCGCCAGGGCTTGTCTGCAAAGCCCTTGGCGCTGCCCCGGCGGACCTCGGCCCGGTCGTCCCGGTGGGTCACTACCAGATCGAGGGAGCCGTCGCCGTCCAGGTCGGCCAGCTCGGCGCCCAGCAGATCTCCCCAGCGGTGGATCTGGCGCCGGGACTCCGAGAACCCCTCGGCGCCTCCCCAATAGAGGAAGAGGCTCTTTTCCTTGGTGTTGTTGTTGAGGAAAAGCAGTTCCGGATAGCCGTCGTTGTTCAAGTCTCCGGCTTCGCAGTCCACGGCGCTGATGCTGGGGATGGAGCTTCGGCGTTCGGTGGAGAACCCGGTGGGACCGTTCCAGTAGATGTAGGATTCCTGGTGGTGGGCGTGTCCGTGGCGCTCACCGCCCTCGGTGCCGTTGTTGGCAAAGGCCAGGTCCAGGTAGCCGTCCCGGTTGAAATCGGCGGCTTCCACGTCGGAGGCCATCAGGGTGGGTAGCTCGGTGCGCCTGTCCGCCCCATAACCCTCCGGGCTTCCCCAGTAGATCAAGGCCTTCATATGGACCGAGTAGTTGTGGATGAAATTGCAGAAGACAATCTCCAGGTAGCCGTCCCCGTTGAGATCGGCCAGCAGCGAAGGTCCCCCTCCATCGGAGGGCAGCCGGGTGACGCCGCCGTCCCGGGAGCGAATTTCCCGCAACAGCTTGCCCATCGGCTGCTGGTCGGGAAGGGGAGGCAGAATCGACCGGGGCCCCTGGGGGGTTCCCCAGTAGATCAGGAGGTCTTCGTTCTCCAACTGGTTGTGGTCCTGGGCCACGAAGAGGTCGAGGTAGCCGTCGTTGTTCAGGTCCAGGGTGTGGATCATGCGCACCGACCCCGAGCGGGTGACGTAGAGGTTGGCGCCGCCGTCCTCGAGCGTTCCGCGGGCAAAGTCCGCGAAGTCGGTATGGTGCAGCCAGGCCTGGTGGACCTCACCCGCTGAGGCGCCACCGAGCCAACAGAGGGGGATCAGGATCGCAACGCTCAGCAAGGGTCTCATGGGTTCATCCTTCTTCTTCCTTCGGATTTCATTTGGCCTCGAGTTTGGGGGATGCTATGGCATTTGGCGGGGAGGGGTCAAGAGGTTCCGGGGGCCGGGGCGGGCCGCGGCCACTGGTCCGAAGTCGACCGCCGGCAGGGCAGGGGAGACCGTCCGGCTAGCCGCGAGGACCGGTCCCGGCCCCAATCCACCGGTGCGAAAAGGACGGAATCGGAATCGACAATCCTCTGTGGATCCAACCGGCCCGTGGCTGGCGGCGGCACTTTACAAAGAACCCCAAACATGAGACAAATGCCTGGTCCCGGGCCCCGGCTGGATGCTCCGACGGGATGGGGCCGAACCGAACCCTTCACCGACCGAGGATTGGACCATGACCATTGCCGAACTGATTATGGAGGACGCACGAGCCCGCAACCTGCGCCATTTCTTTGGGATTCCCGGGGGTGGCAGTCCGTTGGACCTGATGGAGGCCGGCCGCAGCCTGGGCGTGGACTTCGTCAGCGTGAACCACGAGTCCTCGGCAGCCATCATGGCCGCCTATTACGGCCTGATGAAGGAAACGGCCGGGCTGGCCCTGACCATTCGGGGGGTGGGCGCTGCCAACCTGGTGGGGGGCGCCGCCAACATTCACTTCGAACGGGCCCCTATGGTAGCGGTTTGCGAAACCTGTCCCCCCTCCATTGCCGGCTATGAGATGGTCCAGCACTGCGACCAGTTGAGCCTTTTCAGCGGCATTGAGCGCTATCGGCAGACGCTTTCGACGGAGAATGCGCCGTTGGCGGTTCAGGAGGCCAGCTATTACGCCACCGAGGGTCGACCGGGACCGGCCCTGCTCAACTTTCCCGCCGACCTGGGCAGCGCGGAGTGCGGTTCGCCGCTCCCCCCTCGGGGCCACGCCCCGGCGCCGCCGGCGCCGGAGCATGAAATTGCGGCCTGCAGGGAGTTGCTTTCGAAGTGGCGCAGGCCGGTCGTCATTGCCGGGGCCGACGTGGTGCGGGACGGAGCCACCGGGGAACTTCTCTCCCTGGTGGAGAAGCTGGGAGCCGCGGTCCTGGTGACCATGGAAGCGCGCGGCGTCTTTCCTGAATCGCATGATCGCTGGGCTGGGGTCTTCGTGGGTATTTACTCTCCAGGAATCATCGAGTCCAGAGTCTTTGAGAAAGCGGATGGAGTGCTGCTGCTGGGTGTGGACGCCCTCATGACCCACGGACCCTGGAAATGCGATTTGCCCACGGCGGAAGTGCTCAGCCGTCCCGAGTATCGACCCCTTTCCCAGCAACCCAAGGTCCGGGTCAACGGCAACCTCAAGAGCGTGCTGCCGGCCCTGGCCCCTCAGAAGTACTCCGGCTTCCACAGCCGGGAGGTCCAGGCGCTGCGCCAGGAGGTATTGCCCGCCTTCAAGCGGCCCGGCCCGGCCAAATTGGCTGCCCAGGACATTATCGAGATCTGCCGGAAGGTGCTGCCTTCGGATGGAATCCTCATTTCCGAGACCGGTGTCTTCATCTGCATGCTGGAGCATCTCTGGCAGGCGGAACAGCCGGGAACCTACTATGGGACCTCGGGAGGGCGCACCATGGGACTGACCCTGCCTGCCATTTGCGGCGCCCGCCTGGCCGATCCCGAAAGGCCCATGATCGGGCTGGGAGCCGACGGCAGTCTGCTGATGCGCCTGGGAGAGTTGGAAGTGCTGGCGCGCACCGGGGGCACCGTGCCGCTGGTGATTGTGAACGATCAGGCCCTGGGGACCATGAAGGCCCGCCAGAAGCTGCGCAACATGCCCGATTACGGGCTGGACCTGCATCCGGTACAGTTTGCCGAGGTGGCCAGGGCCTGCGGACTGAAGGCGGCCACCGTGGACACGCCGGAGGATTTCGAACGCGAGTTGCGGGCTGCCATGACCGCCGGCTGCGGGACGCTGATCGACGCCAGGGTGGACCCTCAGATCTACCAGGACAGCTTTGGCCGTACCGTGGGGATGGGCTGAGGGGAGGGGTGAGGAAGACATGCCGCGGTCATCCGCTTGCGTGGAGGGGTTTTCCCCTCAGCACACTCGATTCCGGCCGGAATTCCTCGATTTTCGCCGGGGAATTCGGGTCGGGAATCTAAATGATGACGAACGCATCACCCGCATTCTGAAGGTTGCCCTGGAGGCCAGGTACCGGCAGCCCTTTGTCACTGAACGCTGGGGTCGGGGGGTCTACTGGCAGTGGATCGGCTACCTGGCCAAAGCCAATCGGACCGTCAAGCCCCTCTCCTCCAAGGTCAGCTTCGGGTGCGCCAAGTTCTTCCTCATGATCGATACCGATGACAAACGCTTCAAGTGCGGGCTGCAGGTGGAGCGCGGCCTGCTGAAGGCTCCCGAGGGGCAGGAGCGCTTCGAGTTGAGGGACGACTGGGACTGGCACCGGCTGCTGCAGGCCCTCAAACCCAAGGGGGCCATGGAACGGGAGCTGAAGCGACTGGTGATGCGGGAAGGGTTCTGGGTGCAGGCCGGCGGTTGGCATTCCGAGCTGTTTCGCTTCTCCAAACCGACCCTTCCCCCGGTGTCTCGGTTGCGCGCCGGTCTGGAGCAGGCGCCTGGAGACGGCTGGGCCGGATTTCTGCTTTATTTCCCCATGGACGAGGATGCCGTGCGAGGCATGTCCGGAACTGACCTGGTGGAATCCATGCTGGCCATTTTCGAGGAAGTGACCCCCGCCATGAGGCTGTGCACCGAGACACCGCTGTGATGGAGGCATGCCCGTGGCTAAGTGAATAGTGGCCAGTGGTTAGTTGATTGGATCAATGCATTAAGCATCTTGCCTGAAACCATTGAGGGTTATCCACAAAGGCCAAAAAAAGAAATCCACGAAGGGCCACGAAGGACTACGAAGGGCCACTAAGGGGTTGGAGAAAACTCAAGAGGGATCGGCCAAAGGTCGGGAAGGGAGAAAAGCTTTCCACCAAGGGCGATAAAGGATCTGTCAAGAGGGCAAAAGATGAATCCGCGAAGGGATTCCAAGGGGTTGGAAAAGACTCGGGGTTGGAAAAGACTCGAAAGGGATCCGTGAAGGGCCACGAAGGACCCTGAGGTTTCTCACAAACGCGCACTCGATCATCGAGCCAGTCAGCTTCCTGAGCAGCAGCTTCTCGTCCTGTTAATCCTGTCTATCCTGTGTGTCGATGTTCAATGATGCTGCAAACCGAATTAGCGGGACATGGCCCCTGCTCCCGATAGGTATAAGGACCCGTTGTTTCACTCTCGAATGATCCGCCAGCCAGGGTGGGGGGGGCGGACTTGTCTGAAACAAAACCTGTTTCACTCTCGAATGATCCGCCCCGTCGTGGGGGGCGGAGGCCCGACTTGCCTGAAACAAAACCTGTTTCACTCTCGTATGATCCGCTCCGTCGTGGGGGGCCGGGGCTGGGGTTGCGGGCAAACGGGAGTTTCCCAAAGGGCGCAGGTCGGCTTTCCGAGAAGTCTCCCGCCAGACACCCCCCACCGCACCGCCGGGACGGCATCGCCTGGGAGCGCGGGCGTCCCGCCCGCATTCTGTCCCTTTGGCCGCGGCTGAGCTTCAGTGCGATGCTGCAGGCAGCCACCCTGTCGGCGGGAACAGCATCGGCCAGGCCGAAGGAGAGCCATGGCGCCGTTCCGGTTGATCCAAGTGGGGGAGATGGCCGAGGCTGTGCCAGGCTTGGTGCGGGCGGGACGCCCGCGCTCCCAGGAAGCCGTCATCCCATGACATCGTCACAACAAGGGCACCAAATTGCAGAAGCATTTTGGCGCCGCTTGTCGTTGAAGCAGGTCCATCTGTCTTCTGGTCTATTTGTGTTTATTCGTGTCCATTCGTGGTTCGTCTTCATTAAACGATCGGCTGTTTTTCCTCGAATGATCCGCACGGCAGGGCGGGGGCGACACCAGGCAGAATCGGTCGTCAACCTTGACGTTCAAAGCTAAAGGGGAATCCATGCGCACTCCGATTGACGCCTCCCGGTTTCGCAAGATCATGTCGCGCTTCGCCACCGGTGTCACCGTGGTCACCACCCGGTCGGGCCAGGACATCCACGGGCTGACCTGCAACGCCTTCTGCTCCATCTCGCTGAACCCCTGCACGGTCATGGTGAGTGTGGCCAAGGACGCCCGCTCCTGGCCCCTCATTGACCAGAGTCGGCTCTTTGCCGTCAATGTGTTGAGTGAAGATCAATCCTTCATTTCCGATCGCTTTGCCGGACATCACCGGGACAAGGACGAAAATCGATTCGAGGGCATCGAGTGGACCATGGCGGTTACCGGGGCTCCGATCCTGGACGGGACCCAGGGGTATCTGGACTGCCGGGTGGCCCGGGCTTACGACGGAGGAACCCACACGCTTTTCCTGGGGGAAGTGGTTGCCCTGAACCTGGACGATTCCCGGCCTCCTCTGGTCTTCTACGGATCCCGCTATATGGGAATCGACGGCCTCAAGGCGCTGTGAGCTCAACCCGCATTTCTCACCGGAGCGCCGGCTAGAAGAGTCCCACCACCCTTCCTGCTTCATCCAAATCGATCTGGTTGGCGGCGGGCTGTCTGGGGAGACCCGGCATGGTCAGAATGTCACCGCAAATCACCACCAGGAATTCGGCTCCGGTGGCCAGCCGAACCTCCTTGACCGGCAGGACGTGCCCCGAGGGGGCGCCTCTCAGCAGCGGGTCGGTGGAGAAGGAGTACTGGGTCTTGGCGATGCAGACCGGATAGTGCCCGAATCCTCCGTTCTGGTAACGTTGGATCCTGGCCCGTATCCTGGTGTCGGCGATCACCTCGGAGGCGCCGTAGATCCGGGTGGCCACCTTGGTGATCTTTTCCCACAGGGAGTCCTGCTCATCATACACGAATTTGAAGTTGGCTCGGGTGGTGGCGATGGTCTCCACCACCGATTCAGCCAGGTCCAGGGCTCCCTGGCTGCCCCGGGCCCAATGGTCGCAAACCACCACCGGGACCGAGTGGTGGGCGATGCGGTCTTTGAGGAGCGCGATCTCCGCCGGGGTGTCGCGGCTGAATCGATTGACGGCCACAATGCAGGGAAGGCCGTAGTGGTTGCGAATGTTGTTCAGGTGCCGTTCCAGGTTGGGGATCCCCTTTTCCAGACGCTCCAGGTCTTCCCGGTCCAAGGCGGTCTTGTCGGCTCCCCCGTGATACTTGAGAGCGCGCAGGGTGGCCACCAGCACCACCAGGTCGGGGCGGATCCCGGCCTTGCGGCACTTGATGTCGACAAATTTCTCCGCGCCCAGATCGGCTCCGAATCCGGCTTCGGTCACCAGGTAGTCGGCCAGCTGCAATCCGGTGAGGGTGGCGATCACGGAGTTGCAACCATGGGCGATATTGGCGAAGGGGCCTCCATGCACCAGGGCCAGGTTGTTTTCCAGCGTCTGGACCAGGTTGGGCTTGACGGCTTCCTTGAGCAGCACGGCCATGGCTCCATGGGCATCCAGGTCGCTGGCCCGGACGGGTTCCCTGGAATGGCTGTAGCCGACGGTGATGTTGCCCAGCCGCTGCTTGAGCTCCTGCAGTGAACGGGAGAGGCAGAGAATGGCCATCACTTCCGAAGCCGCCACGATTTCAAAGCCGCCTTCCCTGGGATAGCTGTTGCCCACGCCCCCCAGACCGAGGATGATTCGACGCAGAGCCCGATCGTTCAGGTCCACCACTCGATTCCAGGTCACCCGGCGAAGATCCACGTCCAGGCGGTTCCCCTGATGGATGTGGTTGTCCAGCATCGCGGCCAGAAGATTGTGCGCCAGGCCCAGGGCGTGAAAGTCTCCGGTAAAGTGCAGGTTGATGTCTTCCATGGGAACCACCTGGGCCAGACCTCCTCCGGCGGCGCCGCCTTTCATGCCGAAACAGGGTCCCAGGGAGGGTTCGCGCAGGCAGATCAACGCCTTTTTGCCCAAGCGGTTGAGCGCGTCTCCCAGCCCCACCACGGTGGTGGTCTTGCCCTCTCCGGCCGGGGTGGGAGAAATGGCCGTCACCAGGATGAGCTTCCCTTGGCCGCGGTTCTCCGAGCTCAAGGCGTTCGGCGACAACTTGGCCTTGTAGTGGCCGTAGGGTTCCAGATGGTCCTCGGGAATCTGGAATTTCTCCCTGGCCAGGTCCACCACTTTTTTCAGCTTGGCTCGGCGGGCGATCTCGAGGTCGGTATTCAAGGGTGACGGTCCTCCACTTCGATTTTGGACGGCTCGGTATGCTCCAGACCTTGATCGAGGGCGTAACGGTCCGGGGTGAGTGGCCGCACCGGACCGGGGTCTGACGGCATCCGGGACGGAGCGGAGCCGGCATGGCCTCGGAAGCCAGGTTTCCGTCCCCGGGCGAACACACCGTGCCATAATACGGAAATCCGGCCGTTGCTTCAATTTCAGGAGGTTCCCCTGTGCCTACCGTAATGATCTTCATCCAGGCGTTGCAAGACCGTACCGGCCTCCATCTGGACCTGTTGCGGGAGGCCGGGCTGACCGTCCGCTTTCCCCCCAAGCCGGATCTCACCGACGAGCAGGAAACCATCCAAGTGTTGCAAGGCGTCTCGGCGACCCTCGCCGGCGGCGAGCCTTACAGCCGGCGGGTGATGGCTGCCCTGCCCGACCTGAGAGTGATTTCCCGCTGGGGAGTGGGGGTTGACCGCATCGACCTGGAGGCCGTGACCCGTCACAACGTGGTCGTCACCATCACCCCCACCGCCAACCACGAGGCGGTGGCAGAGCATGCGGTGGCGCTGCTGCTGGCAGTGAGCCGTTTTCTGGTCCAGAGAAACGACGAAATCCACCGGGGCCTGTGGGTGCGAAGGTCTTCGCTGCCCCTTCGCGAGAAGACGCTGGGCCTGATCGGCCTGGGACGCATCGGCCGAAGCGTGGCCGTGCGAGCCGAAGCCTTCCGGATGCGCCTGTTGGCCCACGAAGCCTTTCCGGATCGGGACTTCGCTCGAAAGCACGGCATCGAGCTGGTCGACCTGGACACCCTGCTGGCTGGTTCCGACTACATCAGCCTGCATGTCCCTCTAACGGAAGAGACCCGTGGCTTGATCAACCGCCGGACCATTGCACGGATGAAACAGGGGGCCCTTCTGGTCAACACTTCCCGCGGCGGGCTGGTGGTCGAGGAAGACCTGGTGGCTGCATTGAAGAGCGGCCGGCTGGGCGGGGCCGGACTGGACGTCTTTGTGGAGGAGCCCATCCGCCGGGATCATCCCTTGCTGGACCTCGACAACGTTCTGGTCAGCGATCACACGGCCGGGATCGACACCCGCTCGGTGGAGGCCATGGCCATGGAGGCGGCCCGGAACATCGTGGAGCTCTACCGCGGGGGATGGCCGGCCTCGGCGGTGGCCAATCCCGCCGTCCGCAAGACCTGGAAGTGGTAGGGCAGTCCAAAGGACAAAAAATATCCACGAAAGGGCACTGGTGTGGCCGCGCTGCCGCAGCTTGGAGGCTTGGCGTCGCCCCCCCCACCGCATCAGCCGTCGCCTGGCGCATCTCCTGGGAGCGCGGGCGTCCCGCCCGCATCCTGTTACTTTTGGTGGTCGCTGAGCTTCCGCGCGGCTTTGCAGGCAGCCACTACGTCGGCAGTAACCACAACAGCCAGGCCGAAGGAGAGCCAGGGCGCCGCTGCCGGTCGATCCAGGTGGAGGAGATGCCCGAGGCCGTGCCAGTCATTTGCGGGCCTCAAGAATCACTCCCCCCTCGAGGGGGAGTCGGCGAGAGGGCGGAGCCCGCAGTCGAGCCGGAGGGGGGCAAACGCGGCGCCCCGTAAGTGACCATCAAAGGCACGGGCAGCCCCGCGTTGGCCCCGGTGTTCGACCGCTTGACGGCTTCCGGCCGGTCTCAGGGCGCACGCTGCGCCGTAGCAGAACTCCGGGCCAGGGAGGCGCAGAGAATCTCCCGGTCGTTGCGGGCGAAAATGTGACGGTTGGCGTAGGCGGGGTGGGACCAATTGACGGCGCCGGTCTGGCGCCGGCCAATCCCCATGCGGGAGGTGGGAGCGATCAGGTGGGTCCGGCTGATCTCCTCGTAGCCTGAAGGCGACAGCCTGGCGATGATCAACTCGCCGCGGTCGTTGGAAATGAAGTATCGGTCCTGGTGGCGAACCAGAAAGGCCGTGGCCCAGCGGGCTTTCTCTCCGGTCACCGCCAGCGTCTCCCACAATCGCTTGCCGGTGGTGGCGCTCAGTCCCCTGAGGTGTCCATAGCTGCCGACCCCATAAAGGGTGTCGCCGTCAATCACGGGGGTGCTGATGAGGGAGTGGAGGGTGTCGGTATTGATCTCGCTGTCGCTGTTGCCCTGCCAGAGCAGGCGGGCAGTCGGGGATTGCGAGTCCAGTTCGAGCATCATGGATCCGTTCACGAAGGCGCTGACCAGCAGTCGGGAGCCGCTGAACACGGGGGTGGCCACCGACAGGCCCTTGTCCACCCGAAAGGGTTGCTGCCAGAGGATCTCACCCGTTCGGGGATCGAGAGCGCTCACCGCCTTGGGGTGCCAGATGATCAGTTGCCGGCGGCCGCCGGCTGAGATGATGATCGGCGGCGCGTAACCGGGCTCCGAATCGGAAGGCAGCGCGCGCCAGAGCTCCCGGCCGTTCTGCTTGTCGAAGGCCACCACCTTGGCTCCGTCATGCCCGCCTACCAGGGCGATCAGACGGGGTCCGTCCACCAGGGGAGCCCCCACCATGCCCCATACGGGGACCTCGGTCTGGTAATCTCGAACGAAGTCCTTTTGCCACAAGGTCTCGCCGCTGTCGGAGCGCAGACAATAGAGCGCTCCCTTGGCTCCCAGCACGTAGAGTCGGCTGCCGTCCACGGTGGGAGTGGCCCGGGGGCCGATGGCATAGCTTCCGGACAGTCCGGTGTAGTCCGCTTTCCAGGAGCGGGTCCACAGGCGCCGGCCGCTGCTCTCGTCCAGGGCCAGCAGCCGTTCGGTCCCCTTGCGGCCGGTCTCGGCCACATAATCCAGCACGAAGACGCGCCCCTCGGCCACGGCGGGCCCGGCGTAGCCTCCACCCAGCGGTTCCCTCCATTTCACCTGCAGGCCCGATGGGGGGAATCGCTGCAGAATGCCGCCTTCGCGCCAGACTCCCAATCGTCCCTTGCCCCGCCATTCGGGCCAGTCGGCGGCCCCGCTGGAAGCGACCAGACAAGTTGCCAGCAGGAGCTGGGCGGAAGCGGATCTTCGGATCAAGGAGGGAATCTTCATGGTGTCTTGCAGTCGCCGCTGCAGGTGGCGTGGACGCAATCCTCAGCGCATGTGCCAGGGCAAGGTCAGAGGCTTGGCGCCGTTCAGCTCGGCGTAGCCGATGCCGGTGGTCCCCTTGGGGTCGGGACCGAAATAGCGGTCGTCCAGGGGATCGGCTGCCGGCTGAAAGCGAATGTCACAGGAGAGCCGCACCCGGCCGGTTTTCGACCGATTGTCCAGGGAGCCGTGCAAAGTATGCATGCCGAAGACAACCAGGTCCCCGGGGCGAAAGTCGGCGGTCAGGAGCTTGACTTGGCGCTGCCGGGCCAGCTCCACCGGGTGGGGGTCCACCATCACTTTGGGTGAGGCCGTGGAGTTGTAGTCGATTGTGCGAGCCCTTTCGATCAGGTCCGAGAAGCGGTTGGAACCCTCGACCACCACCAGGGGGCCCTCCTCGACGGTCACTTCGCCCAGGGCCAGCCACACCGTGTGAACCCGCTGCGAGCCCCTGGCAAAGAAGGGATGGTCGTAGTGAAGGCCGGTGGAGCGGCCGGGGACGGCCACCCGGAGGAAGATGTAGTCCTGGGGTCTACTGGGCGCTCCCAGCACGCGGTCCATGGTCCGGCGAAGCTGCCCGCCGTGGGTCAGTTGCCGAATCGCCGGACCTTCGCTGACAGACTTCCAGAATGCGCCCAATCCCTCGGGCCGCTCGAGCCTCCGGCTGGTCCCGGTAAAGATGCCCTCGATGGCCGGAGGATGGATCTCTCCCACCTCCACCAGGGCTTCCAGGATCTCCTGGCGCGCCGCCATCACCTGCCCGTAATTCAGCGCCTGGCGCAACAGCAGGTACCCCTCGTTTCGGAGCCGCTGCCCCAACTCGGCGGGATCGTCCAGGCAGGAGGAGCTGTCGCTCAGCTCGCCGACGATCTCTGGAGGAATTGCCTGTTTCTGAACTACACACTCTTGCATCGCGGTGCATCTCCTGTTTCAACGGGAGTGCCATTGTACCCGCAAACCCCCGGGAGAGAAAGCACAACCGCCGGAGTCTCCGACCAGCCCTTGCGAGGCAGCGTTCGCGTCGGTTATGCTAGCGTTTCAAGGACGATGGCGATGTTCAGTTTCGAAGCGGAATTGCTGGGGAAATGTGGCAATGATTGACAGGAGCACTCCCAATGCGTTGATCCCGCGGCCCGGTCCCAAGGGGCCGCCGGCAAGGTCGCCCCGGGCGGCCGCCAGCCCGGCGAAGTCGGTCCTGCTGTCCTGGGTGGGCGCCTTCCTCCTGGCCACGGCGGGTACCTCCGGTGCCGTCCAAGCCGAGGATCGGCAGCCGGGTTTGGCTCCAGCGGAGCTGCAGCGGATGCAGTTCAACCTCGACGGGATCAGCTCGGAAGGAATCCCCGAGGGCCTCACGCTGCTCTTTCGGGATGAGAGGGAGTTCAACGCCACCAGGACCATGGCAGCGGATGCTCCCGCCGACGATTCCGGGAGCTATACCTATCAGAGGACGGGTCCCGACACGGCGACCCTGACTACCACCTCCGGCGATCCCGGTCAGGAGACCTGCAGCACCCTCCTCATCTTCACTTCGGCCACCGCCGGCACCTACACCGGTTGGTGCAACCAGGGGGTCAGCAGCACGGGGCAGTTCCAGCTGGCGCCAGAGGATCCCTTCTGCCTTTCCCTGTGGGACGGCTTGCCCTGCGCCACCGTGGCCAACCTGCCCCAGGTCTACCTGGGCCCCCTGGAGGCAAGCACTGCCACCACCGAAGTGGTCATCGCCAACAGCGATCCCAATCCCAGCGCCTGCGAGGTGGCCCTGCTGTTTCACCAAGGCACTTCAGAGGGTCCGGCGGTGTCGTTCAACGGCCAGCCCATGGACCGGAACCTTTTCCAGGCCACCATTCCCAGGGAAGGCGCCGAGATCGTGACCTTGACCGCCCCCGACGCGGGGGATCTGGTGACCGGGGCCGTCTACGTGTACGCCCGCTCTCCCTGCACGGCCGACTCCTTGCATGTCCAGGGACGTTCCCTGATTGAGAACCGGAACAATGGTGAAATCGAGGAGCTGCTGTCCATCGCCGGCCAGTACCCCCACGACTGGCTGGGGGACGGGGATTGCCGGGTCCTGACCGGTGTTTTCGGCAACGGGCGTAATGTCAGCCTGGCCTCGGTCACCACCCAGCCGGGAAGCCCTGCCCCCGCCGGTACGACACTCCGGTTCCGGACCTTCGACGTGGCGGGGAAGCTCAGCGGCAGCCCCTCCAGCCTGACGGTTTCCGGGGCCCGGCATTCCTCGGAGCCTTGGGAATTCGATCAACCCAGAATCATCGAAATGTGCCTGGAGGTTCCGGGGACCAGCAACTTCCGGACCGCCGTCATGGCTTTCGGGTCCAAGGCGACCAGTCGAAAGATGCAAGTGACGGCCGAGAGCTTCGCCGACGCCTTCCGAGTGGGAGATCTCACCGCCTGGTCGGCCGCCACTGCCTCCGTCGGGAATTGAAGGGGAGGGGGAAATGCCCTCCGTCACTCCGAATCCGCTTCCCTGGCCAACCGCTCGTAGACCCGTCTGGCCTGATCGAATTGACCCAGAACGTGGGCTTTCTCTCCGGATGATCTCCAATCCGGCCACTCCCCGGCCAGCTGCTTCAGGCGGTCGATCCATCGCATGAAATACTCGGCCGAGCGGCGGTTGCGAATCTTCCCGCCACCGACGTAGACCCGGATGGCGTTGGTCGAGGCCATGGGGTAGCTGGTCTCCAGGGGATGGGAACGGCGGGGTCCGGTGGCCGTCAGGCTGAACCATCCGCTTTTCCCGACCTGAAGCGTTTCCTTAATGGAGAGCGTGGACTGCCCCTCGGTGAGCGGGACCTCCTTGAGCACCTTTCCGTTGTGATAGAGGGTCACCCTCGCCAGCGGAGTGATGGACCAGACTCTGGCCTCCAGGTGGATGGTTCCCCCTTCCTTGGGCAGCTCCAGTCGGTCGCCGGGAATCCGTCCCTCGATGCGAAAGTCCAACAGGGGACCACTGCTGAAGAAGGTCCTTCCCTGCCGGATCGACTCGATCCAGGATTCCGCCGTCAGCTTGCCTTGCAGGTAGGCGTAGGTCCGGAAGGCGCCCGGCAGGCTCGACCGGTGCAGGTCGGTAATGGCGTCCTCGCCCCCCACCGGCGTGATGCCCAGGTCGTTGTTCAAGCTGTGGTGCCAGACACGCAGGGTGGCCGCGCTGGCCGAGGACCACTCCAGGGTATCCACCGTGCCCAGGGCCGCATCCACCGGGAAAGTCCTGGCGTGGGTCAGATCCTTTTCCAGGGGATCGGTATCGCCGCCATAAGCATGGACGTATCCCACCAGGGCCCCTTGAGCCCTGGCCTTGCGAAACATGTCGGTATTGCTGGGATAGAGGCTTTCGATGGCGGTGCCTTCGTAGCCGGTGGTGAAGGGCGAGATCAGATGGTCTCGAAGTCCCAGCAGCGAAACGTGGCCGTGAAAGGGGGGACGGTACTCCTCTCCCACGATCACCACCAGGTCGGGATCGGATTCGGAGACCGGATGCTCGACCCGGTTGGGGACGAAGGCATCCCAATCCAGAATGCGGTTGTCCTTGTTGGCGATCAGCTCGCAGACCACCTCCTGATCCTCGGCTCTGGCCAGGAACATCAGGTTCTCCAGCGTATTCCGTAAGTTGCCGCCGTAGTTCATATGCACGTGGGTCGATCCGCCGTACCATCCCCGCGCCGCCATATCGACCATGGGCGACAGCACCAGGCTGACCCGGGAAACTTTACCGGCCCGGATTTCCACCTCCTGCCGGGCGGGCTGGTACTCCAGCCCCTTGACCGCCTCGAGGGTCATTGTGCCCGGAGGCAGGGTCATCTCGAATTCCCCGCCGGTGTGGAACAGAGGCTCCCCGGAAACGCTGACGCGAGCGTAGCTGTCTCCGGGGGGATAGAGTTTTCCATCGGCCGCTCGTCCGTAGATCCGGGCAGCCGTTTTTCGTCCGGTGCTCCGGTCCCTCACCTCTGCCCGGAGGATTCCCATCGGCCGTTTCCAGTGGTATTTCCGAGGCTGCACCCTCTCTTTGCGGCCTCCGTAAGTCTCCATCAGCCACAAGCGGGGCAAGCCGGGACCGGATGGAGAGAGGGGCTGGTTTGCAATGTAGGCGATCCGCTCTCCGTCCGGCGACCAGCGGGGATGGAAATGGTCGTAACGGCCGAAGGTCAACTTGTAGGGCGCCCCGCCGGTGGTGGGGAGCACGTAGAGGTGGTTGAACTGGTCGGCGGCGCCGCCGGTGGAGGAGTAAATGAAGCGCTTCCCGTCGGGAGAGACGTGGGGGCGGGTTCGGTAAAGGCTCTGCTCCTTCAGGATGGGCTCGGCCTTCTCCATGCCCGGCCGTTCGGCCGGCATGCGCCACACGTGCCCCGATCCCAGCGGGACGCCCCGATTGGAGAGGAAGAGCAGTTCTTTCCCGTCCGGGCTCCAGGCGGGTTGAATGTGCATGTCCCATTCCCCGAAATAGAGGCGGCTTTTTCCATAGGAATGGTCCCGGGTGAGGGCGATGGCCGGTCCGGCCCAGCGCCCCTCCCGGATGGGACGGACGTAGATGTTGAAGTACCCGTTGGGCTCGGTGGAGACATAGGCCAAACGGTTCCCGTCGGGAGAAAAAACAGGATCGGCGTAGAGGTTGGAGTCGTCGGTCAAAGCATGGGACTGTCCTGTTTCCAGGTTCAGGACTTGAAGCTGAATGGTGCGGCCGCCGTGGTCGGCGGTGTAGGCGATCCACCTGCCGTCGGGGGACCAGTCGGGAGACGAGTGGTAGTGCCGATCGTAGGTCAGCTCGAAGGCTTCGGAGCCGGCCAGGTCAATCCGCCAGATGGAGCCATGGAGGCCGACGGCGATCTGCTTGCCGTCTGCAGACCAGGCGGGCGCCCAGGGCGTGGCGGAAGGCGCCGGCGGGAAGTAATAGTTGAACATGTAGCCGCCGCCGTGCCTGGCGGCAGGATAGGTCCCGCCGGGCCGGGGCGCTGCTTTTCGAGCTGCATCCGGGGGTTGAGGCTGGCGGGCACAGCCGGTGGAGGCCAGGCTTCCCAGGGCCAGCAGCAAGATCCAGAAGAGGGCAGACATGCGGGGTGCCGGGTTCATGATCGAGCCTTTCTTTTCTATCCTGATGGAATTCGGCCAGTTTATTACAATCGTTTCCTACAGCGGCCGCTTTTTGCCGGGTTGGCGGCCGCCGAGACCGCGAACTTGCCTGAAACAAAAGAAAAAAGAGTAGTCCACGAAGGGCCACTAAGAACGACGAAGGGCCACTAAGGCGTTGAGGTTAGCCGCGACGGGATACCAAGGTCACGAAAGGATTATCGATTTCCGCTTGTTTTGCTCTCGTATGATCCGCACCGTCGTGGGGGGCGCGGTCCGGCTTGCCTGAAACAAAACCTGTTTCACTCTTGTATGATCCGCCCGTCGTGGGGGGCGGGGGCCGAACTTATCTGAAACAACCCCCTGCGCCTGGTGGCTGGAAACCGGTTCATAGTCAAGCACGGGTAGATTATTGATTCACATCGATGCACAGGATGCACAGGATTTTTTCCGGAGACGGCTGGCTTGTGTTCCCGGACATCCTCAAATCCGCACGCGATCATCGCCCGAGTCCGCGTCTCCTGCAGCAGCCTCCCGTCCTGATTATCCTGTGCATCCTGTGCATCCATGTTCCATTTATAGTCCTTCTCGATGGATCTGCCCAGTCGCGGGGGGCGGGCGCCCGGCTCTCAGGCAAACGGGAGTTTCCCAAAGGGGACAGGCCGGCTTTCAGAGAAGTCGCCCGCCGGATACCCCCCACCTCACCATCGGGACGACACCCCCGGGAGCGCGGGCGTCCCGCCCGCATGCTGTCCCTTCGGTTGCCGCTCAGTTTCCCTGCGATGTTGCAGCCGACCGCCCTGCCGGCGGGAACCGCATGGGCCCGGCCGAAGCAGGGGCAGGGCGCCGCTGCCGGTTGATTCCGGTGGAGGAGATGGCCGAAGCTGCGGGAGGATTTGTGCGGGCGGGACGCCCGCGCTCCCGGGGGGACTTCCTCCCATGACAGGGTCACACCAACGGGACAAAAGTGCAGAAGCATTTTGCCGCCAGTTGTCGTTGAAGGAGGTCCATCAGTCCTCGTGACTTGCCTGAAACAAATCTTGGCCGGCGTGACGCAAAACCGTCTCAAGAGATGGAAATAAAAGGGGTTGGAGAGTTATTGACATCGTACCTGAAACACTCCTGTTTCACCCTCGGATGATCTGCCCGGCAGGGCAGGGGCCCCACTTGCCTGAAACAAAAGAAAAAAAGAAAAAAGAGTTATCCACGAAGGGCCACTAAGAACGACGAAGGGCCACTAAGGCGTTGAGGTTAACCGCGACGGGATACCAAGGTCACGAAAGGATTATCGATTTCTGATTGTTACACTCTCGTATGATCCGCACGGCAGGGCGGGGGCCGGACTTGACTGAAACAAAAGAAAAAAGACAAAAGAAAAAAGAGTTATCCACGAAGGGCCACTAAGAAGGACGAAGGGCCACTAAGGGATTGGAGAAAGCTCAAGAGGGATCCGCTCCAAAATGACGGCAAACCCGCACCTCATTTTCTGCACCCTTGTCATGCTCACACCCCCCGGTGAGAAATGCGTGCTCGCCAAACGGCACCGGGTTTTCCGGCGTTTTCCGGTTGGCCTGAGGGAAACTCTGGGATATCTTCAAGGCACTCTTGACCAGTGGCGGGGAGTCGGGGAGGCGACATGATGCTGAGAACCTGGATGCGTTGGAGGCTGATGCGGGGTCTGGCGTGTGGGGTCCTGATTCCTTTGGGAGTGCTCCTGCTGTGGAAAGGGAGTGGGACGATGCCATCCGGGGCTGCTCTGCCTTCCGCCATTGCAGCGACCGCATCCACGGCCCCTTCCACGGACGAGGGCTGGACCGATTTCAGGGGGCCGCGGCGCGACGGCCGCTATCGGGAGTCCCCCATCCTGACCCGTTGGCCTGAGACGGGGTTGAAGCCCCTCTGGCGTCGAGCCGTCGGCGCCGGTTACGCCTCCCTGGTGCTAGCCGAGGGGCGCGCCTTCACCATAGACCAGCGGGGTCCTCGGGAAGTGGTGGCGGCCTATGAGGTCCGGACGGGGGATGAGATCTGGACTCATTCCTGGGAGGCTGTCTTTCAGGAGTCCCTGGGCGGGGACGGACCCAGGGCCACTCCCACTTGGCACCAGGGCCGGATCTACTCCCTGGGAGCTGCCGGAGAGTTGCGCTGCCTGGATGCCTCCGACGGGCGTTTGATCTGGGCTCGAAACATTCTTGAGGACAATCGGGCCCGGAACCTGACCTGGGGTATGTCGGCCTCTCCCCTGGTCGTGGAAGAGAAGGTCATTGTCCTGCCGGGAGGGCCCCGAGGTAGATCGGTGGTGGCCTACCACAAGGAGACGGGGAATGCCTTGTGGAAATCGCTGAGCGACAAGCAGGCCTACACCTCGCCCATGTGGGTCACCCTGGCCGGCCGGCCCCAGCTCCTGATCGTCAGCGCCAAGCGAATGATGGGGCTCTCCGCCGAGGACGGGTCTCTCCTCTGGGATTATCCCTGGATCACCGACTATGACGTCAACGTGGCCCAACCGATCCTGCTGGGGAAGGACCGGATCTTCATCTCGGCGGGCTATGGGCATGGCGCGGCCGTGATTCAGGTGGACCGGACTGCCGGAGGGTTTCAGGCACGCACCCTGTGGCAGAATCGCCGCATGAAGAACAAATTCACCAGCTCGGTGCTGAAGGACGGATTCATCTATGGCCTGGACGAAGGCATTCTGGCCTGTATCCGGGCCGGAACCGGCGAGCTCATGTGGAAAGGGGGCCGTTACGGGCATGGACAGCTTCTGCTGGCTGGGGGTCACTTGATTGTCCTGACCGAGTCGGGCGACTTGGTGCTGGTCAAGGCCGGTCCCGAACGGCAGCACGAGTTGGCCCGCTTTCCTGCGATTCGGGGCAAGACCTGGAACCATCCGGCCATCTCCGCGGGACTGCTGCTGGTTCGGAATTCCCAGGAGATGGCCTGTTACGATCTGGCTCCGAGATAGCGTCATGGCCAAGGCCCGGTCCATTGTGGAGGCGCTTTCCAGGGCTGGAGTCACCGATGTGGTGGGGCTGCCGGACAACAGCTCGGCGGCCTTGTTCGCCCTGTTGAAGGAGGGTGGGGAGCCCCTCATCCGCCTGGTCACCCGCGAAGGAGAGGCTTTCGCCATGGCCGCCGGGCTTTGGATGGGAGGCCGAGCACCGGCCGTGCTGATTCAGAACACCGGCTTGTTGGAGAGCGGAGACAGCTATCGCGGTACGGTACTGCGCATGAGAATACCCCTTCTCTGTCTGATCACCTTTCGGGGGTATGCCAAGCTGGACCGCATCGGACCGCGCACCGGTAAGCCCGACCAGCCTTTGCTGAGCCGTCCCGACCTGGACTCAGTGGCGTTGCTCACCGAACCCACCTTGCAGGCCTGGGGACTGCCCTTCGACTACCTCCATGACGAACAGGATGTGTCCAAAGTCGCCGCTTCGGTTGAGAAGGCTCATCGCTTGTCGGCGCCGGTTGCCCTGCTGGTGACCCGGGACATGACCTGAGATTGGTCCGGCCCGCGGCATTCCGACCCTTCCGGCGACTTTCCTCGTGTCCGGTCTCGAGGGACAAACCATGCCCGACAGCCTGAAGATCACCCGCCAGAAGCGAAGCGGATTTTTTGCCGACTGCAGCCGGCAGGAGTTTGAACGGCGCCTGGGACGGCTCCGGGAAGAGATGGAGCGGTCGGGGGTCGACGGACTGCTGCTGACCCAGCAGACCAACGTACGCTATGCCACCGGATTTTATGAAGTGGGCTGGATCGTGCCCGCCTACTTCTACCTGGCCTTCATCCCCAGAAAGGAGGACCTGCCTCCAGCCATTTTCTGCCCCGAGGGAGGCCAGATTCAGACCGAGGCTGCCTGGGTGGAGACCGTGATCCGCTGGGACTTTCCGGTGGGATTCTATACCGGCAGCGTCGGCGACAGTCTGGTGCAGGCGACGGCGGCCTGGTTGCGGAAGCTGGGCCTGAGCCAGGCCCATATCGCCACCGAGCTGAGCGCCCACTTCCGCATGGGGCTGTCGGTGGAATGCTTCGATCGCATTCGGGCCGCCTTGCCCGGGGTTGGCTGGGGCGATTGCGGGGATATCATGTGGGCGGTACGCCGTATCAAGTCTGCGGAGGAAGTGCGGCGGTTGCGGGAAGCGTGCCGCATCTCCTGCCTGGGGGTGAAGGCCGGTTTCGAGGCCATGCGCGAGGGAAACACCGAACGGGACATCGCCAACGTCATGTCGGCCCGGATGCACGCCGAGGGCGGCAGCCAGATCCACTTTCTGGCCCTCTACGCGGGACCTGACAGGGCCCTGTGGGCCGATTCAACCCCCCGGCGGGAGATGGTTCTCGGTCCGGGAAGTCTCCTTCAGTTTGACGGCGGCTGCACCTACGACGGCTACTTTGCCGATTTTAAGAGGTTTGCCTGCCTGGGAGAGCCGACCGCCGATCAGCGCCACGGCTTTGAGATCGCCAAGGCCAGCGAGCAGGCGGCCATCGAGGCTGTCGAGCCGGGGGTCAGCCTGGGGGAGGTCTATGAGGCGTCCCAACAGGTCATTCGGGAGGCGGGCTATCCCGACTTTGTGGACTGGTGCCAGGCCATGGGCTGGTCCAGCATCGGGCACAGCTTGGGACTGGACATTCACGAGATGCCCGGGATTTCCATTGGCAGCCGGACCCGGATCGAGCCCAACATGGTGTTGTGCATTGAGCCCTTCTTCTACCACCGGGGCGGGTATCCCCTCTGGGAGGTGAGCAACAAGTACGGTCTGGAGGACGTGGTGCTGGTGACGGAAACCGGACATGAGGTCCTGACCCCGGAGTCGATCGTCAGCCGAGACATCTGGGTTGCCTGATAGTTGCTGGAGAGGTGATGGGATGATCGCCTGAAACACTTGAGCGTTATCCGCAAAGGAAAAAAAATATCCACGAAGGGGCACGAAGGACCACGAAGGGCCACTAAGGGGTTGGAGAGGGCTCAATAGGGTTCCGCCAAAGGTCGGGAAGGGGGAAAAGATTTCCACGAAGGGGCAAAAAGATATTCACGAAGGGCCACGAAGAACGGCAAAGGGCCACGAAGGCGTTGGAGGAGGCTTGAGAGGGGCCTGCCAAAGGTCGGGAAGGGGGTCCGCGAAGGGACTCTAAGGGGTTGGAAAAGACTCGAAAGGGGTCCGTGAAGGGCCACGAAGAAAGACACTAAGGGGAAAAAGAAATCCACGAAGGGGCACGAAGGACACTGAGGTTATCAACAAAGGGCACGAAGTCACACCAAGGTCACGAAATTATGTTCCCGGCGTCCGGTCTCGGCGTTAAGTATGAGTCGATCTCTGATTCACATCGATGGACAGGATGGACAGGATTCTTTCTCTCTATCCTGAATATCCTGTTGATCTTGTTCATCCATGTTCAAAAATTCCTTATCGCATTGAGCCCCTTGTGGAGGCGACAGCCATGGGGCCGTTCCGGGTTGATCCAAGTGGGGGAGATGGCCAAGGCTGTGCCAGGCTTTGTGCGGGCGGGACGCCCGCGCTCCCAGGAAGCCGTCATCCCATGACATCGTCACACTCAGGGCACGAAATTGCAGAAGCATTTTGGTTCCGCTTGTCGTTGAAGGAGGTCCATCTGTCTTCGTGCCTATTTGTGTTCATTCGTGTCCATTCGTGGTTCGTCTTCACTAACGATCGGCTGTTTTTCCTCGAACGATCCGCCCGGCAGGGCGGGGGCCCGGCTTGCCTGAAACAAAACCTGTTTCACTCTCGTATGATCCGCCCCGTCGTGGGGGGCGGGGGCCGGACTTGCCTGAAATCGACCGGTCCTCCTCAAGGGGGGAGTGATTCGCGTGGTGATATCTTTTTCCCCTGCTTGTCGGTTTAAGGCTCAGCCTCGCTGGTGTTGATGGGGGCTTGTGTCAGTGCCCTTTCGGGCGTACAATCCGTTCCGTTCACAACCGCAACCGCGACAGCACTACTGGAGATTGAATCATGCGAATCGTTCTCATAACTATCGCCGTGATTGGCCTTTGCGTGGCGTGGAACTGCGCGTCCGATCCGCCTCTTCCTTCCGAGACCGACACCCTCAAGCGGATCACGGACGGGGTGTGGTTCCGGATGGGGGAGCGAGAGCACGGACACTGCAACAACGTCGTCATAGACGTCGGGGAAGGCCTGCTTGTCGTCGATGCGAACTTCCCAAGCGGCGCCCAGGCGCTCATGGAGGACATCAAGCAGGTCACGACCAAGCCGGTCCGCTACGTGTTCGACACCCACCATCACGGTGACCATGCCTATGCGAACGCGGTCTGGACCCGGGCCGGCGCCACTACGCTCGCATACATCGGCGTGGCCGAGGAGATGAAGCGCTACGAGCCCACGCGCTGGCAGCAAGCGGCGCAGACCCGTGAGGATGTCGCCGCGGTGGGCGAGGATTCGGTGCAGCCCCCCCAACAGACCTTCAGCGACGTCCCGCACCTGCTGGAGGGCGCGAGCCGTCGCGTGGAGTTTCATCACTTCGGATGGGCCCACACGCGCGGGGACGGCATGGTCTATCTGCCGGACGAGAAGATCCTTTGCACGGGCGACGCCATCGTGAACGGACCCTACAACTACACGGGCGACGGCAACACGGGCAACTGGCCGGATGTGGTCAGCAAGGCCCGGGAACTGGGCTTCGAAACCATCCTTCCGGGCCACGGCCCCTCGGGAGGGCGGGAGGTTGCCGAAGGGCAGCTGCAGTTCTTCCAGGAAATCAACGCGGCTGTCGAGAAGGCCTTCGAGGACAAGACGCCTCTGGAAGAACTGGTCACGGTAGAGAACGGCGCCGGCGTGGCGACGACCGTGGAATTGTCGGGCGACGTCAGCAACTGGGTCGCCGATCGACTGGCGGAACAGGTGCGAGTGCGGTACACGGAACTCGCCGAGGGCAAGCCGCACGGTGAAATCCTGGGCGGGCCCTAGTGTCGGCCAGCATAGGAATCCACGCGATCCGCAAAGAATGACTTCGATGCCCGGCAGCTCGATGCATCGATAAAGGCTTCACCCCGAACGATACGGTGCTGCCCGGCACGGAGTGGCCCCGGTCGCGTTCCAGGCTCTCCGGATTCAAGATCCTTTTCCGCGCCGGAGGGCCATCACTGATGAGAACCCGAACCCTCCGTGTCGGAATCTCGTCACTTGTCATCCAAGCAGCCATCCCGAGTCACCTGCCCGCCCAGTAGGATTCGCCTCCACCCAACATCGCCTTCATCCTTGTCGGCTCGTCTTGCAGAACTCCAATTCAATGGGTTAATATGGGCAAATTGAGGCTTCAGCTAAGATCCTTCCAATCCGCCCAAAAAGAGAGCGGCGCATGACCTTGCGAGAGCAATTCCCGGCGTCCTCCCGACTTCTGACTGCCTGGCTGGGGCTGGCGCTGATCAGTCCCCCCGTTGTGCCCTTGCACAGCTCGTCCCCAGAGTCCTCTCCATCCCAAAACTCGTCCCTTTTGACCCGGGATGCCCGGGCGATTCTGGAGCAGCACTGCCTGACCTGTCACGGTGAGCTTCAGCTCTCGGGTCTGGACCTGCGGCAAAGAGGGACCCTGTTGCGGGGCGGCCTCCGAGGGCCTGCGGTCATCCCGGGGGAGGCCGTGGACAGCCTGCTGTACCGGGCGGTTGCCCATGTCGGGAAGCTCCGCATGCCGCCGGATCAACCGCCGCTTTCCGCGCGGGATCAGGAAGTCCTGCGGCAATGGATCAACCAGGGGGTTCCCTGGGAGGCCGGCCCGCAACCGGCCTCCGGCCCTGACTGGTGGTCCTTTCGCAAGCCGCAGCGCCCATTGCTTCCGCCAGTCAGGCAGCAGGCGCGGGTTCAAAATCCGATCGATGCCTTCGTGTTGGCCAGGTTGGAGGAGAAAGGGCTCACCCCAGCTCCCCCGGCCGACCGGCAGACCCTGATTCGGCGAGCCACTTTCGATCTGATCGGCTTGCCGCCGACTCCGGAACAGGTCGAGCGTTTCGTTGCCGACTCCTCCCCCGACGCCTACCGGAACCTGGTCGAGCAATTGCTGGCATCCGACCGCTACGGCGAACGGTGGGGGCGCCACTGGCTGGATGTGGTGCGTTATGCCGAGACCGCAGGGTACGAAGGAGACAGCTATTATCCCAATGCCTGGCGCTATCGCGACTATGTGATCAAATCCTTCAATGACGACAAGCCCTACGATCGTTTCCTGCAGGAGCAGATCGCCGGCGACCAGTTCTGGCCCGACAACCTGGATCTCCTGGAAGGGAAGTGGGATGTCTTGCCGGAAAAGCTGGAGCACCTGGAAGCCCGAATCGGTACCGGCCTCTACACCTTGGCTCCGGTGAAGGGTGAGCTGTTCAAGAACGAGAGCCGATTGCGTCACGAGGCGCTGACCGATTGGGCCGATGTCACCGGAGCCGCCTTCATGGGGCTGACGCTTGGCTGCGCCCGCTGTCACGACCACAAATACGATCCCATCTCCCAGCGGGACTACTATGGGCTCCAGGCCGTCTTTGCGGAAAGCGAGCAGGTTGAAATTCCGGTGGTCACCAAGCCGACCCTGGGCATGTTCAGGCACAACTACCCCAAGCTCATCGGCGTGGTGGAGGCCAAAAAAGACTACCGCCTCTTCATGGATCGAGTGAAGCAGCGAGTGATCGCGGCCAGGAAGTCGGAGTTCTCCCAGGCCGTGGTGGCGGCCTTCGAAGTTCCTGAAGCCGAGAGGTCGCCGGAGCAGCAGAAACTGGCCGAGCCGCTGCAGGTGGCTGTTCGCTCCATGAAGTTCGAGGTCTTCATGGGCGAGGAGAAGGATGAGGCCACCGATCGACGAACCTATGCCTATATGACCGAGGAAGAGCGGGAGGAGCAGACCAGGCTTCTGGTACAGATGGGGAAAGCGCTGCGAGCCGTCCCGGACAGCGGCTTCGACGGGATCCTGGAGGTGCCGTCGGCATCAGTCCTGGGTCACCGCCGTCCGGAACTGATTCCCGAGGTCCACGTCCTCGATCGAGGGGAAATCGGCAGTCCGATGGAGAGAGCCCGGCCCGTGTCCCCGGCCATGCTGAGCTCGGAGGTGGCCCTGGAGCATTTCACCTCCCCCTACTCCCGTAAGCGGCTGGCGCTGTGGCTCAGCCAGCCGGACCACCCCCTGACTGCCCGGGTCATGGTCAACCGCATTTGGCAGTGGCATTTCGGGGAGGGCCTGGTCAGGACTCCGAACGACTTCGGCCGAAGAGGAGATCCGCCGACCCATCCCCAGCTTCTGGATTGGTTGGCCACCGAGTTCGTGGCCCGGGGTTGGAGCGTCAAGGCCATGCACCGCCTGATCATGGCCTCCAACACCTATCAAATGAGCTGCCGCTATCCCCGGGCGAAGAATCTCTCCGTCGATCCCGACAACCGGTACTTGTGGCGCATGAACCGGAGGCGACTGGAGGGCGAGGCCCTGTGGGACAGCATGCATGCGGTTTCAGGGAGGCTGAACTTGAAAATGGGAGGTCCTCCGGTGGTCCCCCCTCTGGCGGAAGATGAACTCACCGTCCTGAGGATCGGACGTCCCACCATGGATGGGAACTGGCTTTGGACCTGGCCGGTATCCGCCGATCCCTCAGAGCACCGTCGCCGCGGAGTCTACATTCTGGTTCGGCGGAACTTTCCCTTTCCCATGTTCCAGCTTTTTGACAAGCCGGACAACGCCATGAGCTGCTCCAAGAGAGATGTGACCAATGTCTCTCCCCAGGCCTTGTGGTTTCTCAACAATCGGGTGGTCTTCCAGCAGGCGCGAGAACTGGCAGCCCGTGTCGTGAAGGAGGCCGCCGAGCCGGCCGGATGGGTGGAGCGGGCCTGGAACCTGGCTCTGAGCCGTCCTCCTTCGGAAGAGGAGAAGATCGACGCCCTGGCTCTGTTGGATTCGCTGGCCGCCAAGGGAGTTGAAGGCGAGGACTCCCCGGACTTACCCGCCGCTCAGGCAAAATTGCCGCCGGCCCAGGCGGAAGCCATGACGAAACTCTGTGTGACGCTATTCAATCTGAATGAATTTCTTTACGTGGACTAGGCTCTAGACGAATCGTCTGGTCGAGTTGAGGAGCTACCCATGACTCAGACTAGTTGCGGCCGGACCCTGAAAACAGGTTCTCGCCGCGAGTTTCTGGCCAAGTCCAGCCTGGGTTTCGGGGCAGTGGCCTTGAACTACCTGCTGGATAGAGACTCGGCTTGGGCATCGGTGCTGGAAGCCGGCAAGGGCTCGGCTCCCGGCCCCTTGGCGGCAAAACCCGCCCATTTCCCGGCCAAGGCCAAAAGTGTTATTTTCATCTTCCTCCAGGGTGGACCCTCCCACATCGACATGTTCGATCCGAAGCCCTTGTTGAAGCGCCTGGATGGTCAGACTCCACCGCCCAGTTTTTTGGTGAAGGGACTGGAATTCGACCGGATCAAGGCTTCCAAGGCCAAGCTGATGGCCTCAGGATTCCCTTACCGGCGTTACGGGCAATCCGGGCTGGAAGTCTCCGATCTGTTTCAAAATGTGGGTCAACATGCCGATGACCTGGCGGTCATCCGCTCCTGTTATCACGAGTCTTTTTTCCACGGCCCGGCCCTGAACCAGGTTTATACGGGCGCCTTCCTGGATGGCCATCCCAGCGTCGGTTCCTGGGTCATCTATGGCATGGGGAGTGAAAGCGAGGTCCTGCCTGCCTTCATGATCATGACCGATGGGAGCTTCAGGACCAACAACAAGTCCTTCGGTTCCGGTTACCTGCCGGCCCTCTATCAGGGGACCTGGGTCTACACCGAAGGCGCTGCCATCAATAATCTGACCTCCCCGCCTCAAATCGGCGAAAGCGATCAGCGGCTCATGCTGGACCAGGTCCGGAGGTGGAATCACAGGCATTTGGAGGGGAGGGACGAGGACAGTCGTCTGGCGGCCCGTATTGCCAACTACGAGCTGGCCTTTCGCATGCAGACAGCGGCTCCCGAGTTGATTGACATTTCTGGAGAGCCCCAATCCATCCGGCGGATGTACGGCATGGACCACCCCACCACCGGGAAGTTCGGTCGAATCTGTCTTCTGGCCAGACGCATGATCGAGCGCGGGGTTCGCTTCGTTCAATTGACCAGCACCGACTGGGACGGCCACGGCGAGTGTGACAGGAACCATCGGGAGAATGCGCAAAAGATCGACAAGCCCATCGCGGGACTGATTGGGGATCTCAAGCAACGGGGACTTCTGGAGAATACCCTGATCGTCTGCACGGGCGAGTTCGGGCGCAGTCCGGCCATGGAGGGGAAAAACGGGCGGGACCACAGTCCCTACGGATTCACCACCTGGATGGCCGGGGGCGGCATCCGAGGCGGCAAGGTCATCGGGGCCACCGACGAGTTGGGTTACCGGGCGGTGGAGGACAGGGTTCATGTCCACGATCTCCATGCCACCATGCTGTCGCTGCTGGGCCTGGACCACCAACGGCTGACCTATTTCTTCCAGGGGCGCGACCGGCGTCTGACGGATGTCGGCGGCCAAAACGACCTGGCCCGACGCCTGATCCGAGCCTAGTCCGTCTAATCATGTGAATCCGTTTAATCCGATGAATCACAGTTCTTCCGGAAACCCGTCCGGCCCGACAAATTTCATGACTATTGGCGACAACTGGCAAGACCGGCCCCAGCGCGCACAGGCCTCCTCTTCCCGCGAGGCTGTTTTTCGGTCACGGGCACGCGCTGAAGGAAAAACTGCCGGCCTACCCGGAAAGGCACTGGCTGTACTGCTGGTCTGGGTCTTCATGATGGGCTGGGCCCCGGGGCTCTGGGCCGAGAATGAAGCGACCTACACCGGCGACATCGATCTACCTGTGGACCTGGTCACCGAGCAAGGGGATCGGATGCGCAAAGGCAAGTTTCAGTTGCAGGTCCGGGTCGGAGAGGGACACGGATCTCTCGATTTTCGGAGAAACGACCGGACGGCGGCATCGGTGAGCGGCCGGGCCAGGCCCATAGCCGCCCCACCCACCGCCACCAAGCCACTGACCGGCACCCTCTACATGCGTTTGCTGGAATCGGATTCCCCTGCCCGGGGTCGGCGGGACAACTGGTTCAAGCTGAAACGGACTTGGAAAGCGGCCATGAGGGTCTATGAGTCTACCGGCCCCCGCAGTGGGACGGTCTACTTCGTCTTTCAGTTCCAGCCGGCCCCCGGGCAGTGGTCCCGCATCGAGTTCAGGCTCCAATCGGCTGCCCGGGATGTCGGACCCTGAAGAGGAACGGGTTTTCGGAAAGGCTTGCTGATGTCCAATCCTCAACTCTCATTGCTGTCCCGCAGAGCTGTCGTGGCAGGGATTCCCGCGGCGCTCATGCTCATGGGTTGTCCCCGGAGCGCTCCCCGGCGCCCGAAGATCGCCGCCCTGGTCACCCAATACCGCCGCCGGGCCCACGGCCAGCACATCGTGGACCGTTTTCTGGGCGGCTACGGCTGGGACGGTCGATTTCACCGGCCCCCCATGGATGTGGTGTCGCTCTTTGTGGACCAGGTCGGGGAGAGCGACCTCAGCCGCGACCGGGCCCGTCAATATCCATCGATGAAGCTCTATCCCACCATCGCCGAAGCCCTGACGCTGGGCGGAGACAGTCTGGCGGTCGACGGGGTTCTGCTGATCGGTGAGCACGGAAGCTACCCCCGGAACGAGAAGGGGCAGACCATGTACCCTCGCTACCAGTTCTTCCGGCAGATCGTGGAGGTCTTCCGCCGCAGCGGCCGCAGTGTGCCGGTATTCAACGACAAGCATCTTTCCTGGAAATGGGAATGGGCCAAGGAGATGGTGGATACCGCCAGCGAGCTCGACTTTGCCTTGATGGCCGGCTCCAGTATTCCGGTCGCCTGGCGCCTCCCCCCGTTGGAGATTCCCCCGGGCGCCGAGGTGGAAGAGGCCATGGTGATCGGGGCCGGCGGCGGGGCCGACAGCTACGGTTTTCACGGGTTGGAGGCGATGCAGTGCATGATCGAACGCCGGCGGGGCGGGGAAACCGGGGTGGCGGCCCTGCAAGCGGTCCGAGGCCCCAGGGTGTGGGAGGCGCTCCGGGCGGGTTCCTGGGACCGGGGAGGCTGGGACCCCGAGCTGTTTGAGGCCTGCCTGTGCCGCAGCCTGGTCCTGACTTCGACCCGGGAGGGCTTCGACCACAGCTATCCGCCAATGGAAGAAATACCCGGTCTGGTCAAGGACCGGGTCACCGACTCCGGTCCTCAGCTGGATCAGCCTCTGGCCTTCCGCTGCGAATATGCCGACGGGCTGAAGGCCACGCTGCTCCTGTTGGAAGGCCTGACCATGGGTTGGACCTTTGCGGCCCGTTTGAAGAAGCCCCAACGACTGCTTTCGACCCACTTTTACTTGCCGGCTCCCGGGGTGGGCAGGAGCGGGGAAGCCAACTTCTTCAGCCCGCTGGTGAACGGCATCGAGAAGATGTTTCTGACCGGCGAGGCGACCTACCCGGTGGAACGGACCCTGCTGACCAGCGGAATGACCGAGGCTGGGGTGGATTCCCTGTGGCGGGGTCAGCGTCGAATCGAAACGCCCCACCTGGCGGTTCGCTATCGACCCACTCCCGAATCCACCTATCGGAGACACTCGTGACGGGCAGGCGCACTTTCCTGAAAACCGCTTCGGCTGTCCCGGCGGCCTTGCCGAACCGGGCCCGGCCAGGCGCCAAGAGGTTGGCCATCCTGGCTTCCCGCTGGACCCCCGGCTCCCCGGCCCGGCAGATCGGAGACCGCTTCCTGATCGGCTATCCGCGCGAGGGCAGGTGGCACCGTCCCCCCATGGATGTGGTCTCTCTCTACGTGGACCGGACCCCTGAAGCGGATCAGAGCCGGGAGCGGGCCGCCGAATTCGGCTTTCGGGTCTATCCTTCCGTCGCGGAAACCCTGCGTTGCGGCACGGGCCGGCTGGCCGTGGACGGGGTGCTGGTTCTTGCCGGCCAGGGTGAGGATTCGAGCGCCGAATCCTCAGGACCCGACTTGGTTGAGCCGATGGTGGAGGTGTTCGAGGAGGACCTGCGGGCGGTTCCGGTCTATTGGGATCAACCGCTCGGTCTGGCACAGGCCCGGAAAATGGTGGAAGCCTCCCGGCAACTGAAGTTTCCGGTGCTGGCCGGATCCTCCTTGCCAATGACCTGGAGGCTGCCGCCCCTGGAACTGCCGACAGGCTGCCGGGTGGAGCAGGCCCTGATGGTGGGTATCGGCTCCCGGCGCTCGGATCGCTACCGGGCTCTGGAAACCATGCAGGCCATGGTGGAGCGGCGCAGAGGCGGCGAAACCGGTGTGCGGTCGGTGCAATCGGTGGCAGGTCAAGCAGTGTGGCGCGCCGGCAGCAGCGGTCGTTGGTCCCGGGAACTGCTGGAAGCAGCCGTGGCCCGATCCGACTCCCTGCAGGGAAGGACCTTGAAGGACGGGCGCCCCCGGGATCTGGTCAACAGCGGGGAATTGCCCCGGCTGGTCGAGCATCCGGAAGCTTGCCTGGTGGATTATTCCGACGGACTGAGGTCTGCGCTGCTGGTGCTCAACGGAGCCGTGGGCGACTTCACCTTTGCGGCCCGCCTCCGGGAGGTTGCCGGGGTGCAATCGACTCAGTTCTTTCTTCCCCCGGAACCCAACCTTACCGGCTCGGCCTGCCTGGCGGCCCGGATTGAGGACATGATTCAATCCGGCCGAAGTCCGATTCCCCCGGAGCGGGCCTGGATGGTCAGCGGCATTTTGGATCGCTGGATGGAATCCAAAGGCAAGGGAGGCCAGCGTCTGGAGACTCCGGAACTGAAGCTGGAGTATCGCCCCTCCGCCCAATCCTCTTTTTGCGGATCCTGACCGTGTTGACCAAGCAGGAATTGTTACAACCCCTGGCGTCGCTGAGGACGGACGAGGTGGTGGTGACCACCATGGGCGTGGTGCGGCCCTGGTCCAAGTTCTCGGACAGCCCGTTGGACTTCGCCTCGGCAGACAGCGCCATGGGCCACGTTGCCGATCTGGCTCTGGGCATTGCCCTGGCCCAGCCCCAGCGCAGGGTCATCTGCCTGAACGGTGACGGCAGCCTCTTGATGACTCTGGGCTCCCTGGCGACGGTGGTGGAGGCGGGAGCCCGCAACCTGATCCTCTTCGTGGTGGAGAATCGGACCTATGAAATCACCGGCAATCAAGCCATTGCGGGCGCCGGCAGGGTCGACTTCGCCGGGTTGGCCCGTGCGGCGGGCTTTGCCAGGACCTACGCGTTCGACGACCCGGGACGTTATGCCCGCGCCCTTCCGAAGATTCTGGGGGAACCCGGTCCGGTGTTTGTGGCCGTGCGAGTCAAACCTGGCTCCGAGGGTCCGCTGTCCCGCAGCCGGGGCGAGCCGGCACGGTATCTGCAATCCTCGCTGGCCGAGTCGGCCCACCGATTGAGAGGGGTTCTTCTGGAGTGAATTACGGCTGGGCCAAACCTGCGCAAGTCGGCTGGCACGCTCCGGGCCGGCAGGAGCAGGAACCCGAGCCTGGAGCGGCTTCCGGTCTGCCACGCCCCCGCGGCGGCGGGGGATTCCCGGCCCGGCTCGAGGTCCACCGCCGCTTACCCCCATGGATTCATTTATTGTTAGCGACTTGACGGGGATCTCTGCTATTCTGATTACTGACACGGGGCAGGGTGTTTGAGGACCCCCAACCCATTTCGACGGGCGGCGCTCCGGCAGTCGTCAGGCGGCAGCAGCCGTGCCCGGTCGACGGCCGCACCGGAATCCAATATCTGGAATTCTCTCACATCTCGTAGCGGGTGTTTTCGGCTCCTGGACGGCGAAGGGAGTCTTCCATTGGGCAAGCGGTGCCGCCGGGAAAGCTCTTTGGGGACGGGAGAGCCCGGCCGATGGTGAGGGTCACGGCCGGTTGCAGCCTTTGAAAGGAAAATCATGAAAGAAGTGACCTTGGGTATTGGGGGCGCCGCCGGGGACGGGTTGGACAAGGGCGGCGATACCTTCGCCAAGACCGCCTCTCGGTTGGGGCTCTATCTGTATGCCTACAACAGTTATCAGTCCATCATTCGCGGAGGCCATATCTGGTTGCGTGTGAGGGTGGGCGAGGAGAAGGTCTACTCCCACGGGGATCATCTGAATCTGCTGATCGCGCTCAACCAGGACACCCTGGAGAGGCATGCCCGCGAAGTAGAGCCCGGTGGAGCTGTCCTTTTCAATTCCGACAAGTTGACGCTCGACTCCTCACTGTTCGAAGGTCAGGTCCTGCCGGTGCCGCTGCCCGTCCGAGAGTTGCTGAAGCCGCTTGGGAGAACCCTTCCGGTCATGCAGAACACGGTAGCTCTGGGCGCCGCCATCTTCCTGCTGGGATTGGAGTTCGAGATGATGGCCGAAGTCCTGGCCGATACCTTTCAGCACAAGGGCCAGGAAGTGGTCAACCAGAACGTCCAGGTAGCCAAGGCAGGTTACAACTACGCCAAGGAAAAATTCGTGCCCCTGGGGTATGAATGGAACTTCAGCCGCATCCGGAGACCCTTCATTACCGGAAACGAGGCCATGGCACTGGGTGCGGTCAATGCCGGCTGCAAGTTCTATTCGGCATACCCCATGACGCCTGCCTCCACCATCCTGCATTGGATGGTCGCTCATGCCGACCGCTGCGGGGTGGTGGTCAAGCAGTGTGAGGACGAAATCGCGGTCGCCAACATGGCTGTCGGCGCGGGCCTGGCCGGAGCCCGCTCCATGTGCGCCACTTCCGGCGGAGGGTTTGCCCTGATGACCGAGGCCATCGGTCAGGCCGGCATGATTGAAGCACCGGTCGTCTTTATTACAGTCCAGCGCGGTGGTCCCTCGACCGGAATCCCCACCAAGACCGAACAGGCCGATCTGAACCAGGCCCTGGGGGCCTCCCAAGGCGATTTCCCACGCATCATCATGGCTCCGGCCGACGTGACCGACGCCTACTATACCGCGGCGGAAGCCCTGAACCTGGCGGACAAGTACCAACTCCCGGTTATCATTCTCTCCGATCTCCTGGTTTCGGAACATCCCGAGACGATTGAGCGGGACGGCCTCAAGCCCGATCTCCTGATCGACCGGGGCCAGTTGGTGACCGAATGGCCGGAAGCCAACGGTACCTACAAGCGCTACGCCTTCACCGAATCGGGAGTGTCCCCTCGCGCCCTGCCCGGAACCAAGAACACGATCTACGTCGCCCCCACCGATGACCACGACGAGGAAGGGATTCTGATCAGCGACGAGTACACCAGTCCGCCGGTGCGGCGCAAAGTGCAGGAAAAGCGCATGAAGAAGTTGGAGGGAGCCCTGAAGGAGTTGCCGCCTCCGCAGCTTGAGGGTCCGGAGGATGCGGACGTCACCCTGGTCGGCTGGGGGTCCTGCAGGGGTGTGATTCGGGAAGCCGCGGAAATCCTGAGATCCGAAGGCATTGTCACCAATCAACTCCACTTCAAATATCTGCTGCCGTTTCACACCAAGGAGGCCCTGGAAATCCTGAATCGATGCAAAAGGACCGTGGGGGTCGAGGTGAACTACACCGGTCAGTTTGCACGGCACTTGAGGTCCGAGACCGGTGTCTCTCTGAATGACATGATCCTGAAATATGACGGGGAGCCTTTCGAGCCGGCCTTCATCGTGAACCGGGTCAAGGAGATCGTGCAAGGCGAGTCCCCGTCGCTGGAAGTCACTCGGGAGGAAGCCCAGGAGATCGCCTACCACTACATCCGAACCCATTTGGGCAACACGGTGCGGCCGGCCTCCGTGCAGATAGGGAACGGCGTACCGGCAGAGGAGCCCACCTGGTGCATCGAGTTGGTGAGCCGGGACAGCGGAGAAAAGAACGGAGACCTGTTCGTCGGTCAGCGAACGGGATCCACTTATGCCTGGAAGCCGGTCTCGACCGTGTCCCGGGATTGAGAAGGGAAAGTGGAGGAAGTCCTCTACAGAACCGATTTATGGATCGGGTTTGTTTTCGCTATAGACGTGATTTGCCGCGCCGGCTGAGAGGGCGCGGGAACAAGGGAGAGCCTTAAAGCCATATGGAAATGACGATTACTCTACCCATCAGCACCTATGAGAGCATCATCGATCCCGACTGGTGTCCGGGCTGTGGCGATTTCGGTGTTCTCAGGGGCCTCAAGATGGCGGCCGGAAAACTGGGCATCAAGCCCGAGGAGCTGTTTACGGTCTCCGGGATCGGTTGCTCCTCCAACCTGCCGGGATACATCCACGCCTATGGTGTCCACAGCCTGCACGGCCGCGCCGTGGCCGTGGCTTCCGGGGTCAAGTTTGCCAACCACGACCTTAACGTGGTGATCACCGGCGGGGATGGAGACGGTTATGGCATCGGTCTGGGTCACTTCGTGCACGCCATGCGCCGCAATCTGGATCTGACCTACATCGTCATGAACAATCAGATTTACGGATTGACGACCGGCCAGGCCTCTCCCACAACCATGAAGGAAGTGCGCACCAAGTCCACCCCCCGGGGAAACGTCGAAACGCCGATCAATCCCATCGCACTGGCGATTGTCTCCGGCGCCACCTATGTTTCCCGGGCCTTCTCGGGCGAGCCCAGGCACATGGCCGACATCATCGCAGGCGGCATCGCCCACAAGGGGTTTGCTCTGGTGGACGTCTTCAGCCCCTGCGTGACCTACAACAAGGTCAACACCTACCCCTGGTTCAAGAAGCGCGTCTACAAGCTGGGTGACGAGCCGGACTACGATGTGACCGACTTTCAGGGAGCCTTGACTCGGGCCTTTGAATGGGGGGATCGCATTCCTCTGGGCCTCTTCTACCGGGGGGAGCAGCCGACTTATGAGGAGAGCGAGCCGGCATTGAAGGAAGGCCCCCTGGCGCATCAGAAACTGGGGCTGGAGAAGGACCTGTTCAACGACCTGGTGGAGGAATTCGTCTAGCCTTTCCCCAGGCTCACGCCTGGGAAGCGCGCCGGAACGGATCGTTTTCCCAGGACCGGGCACAGTCATCCCGACCTTCGCTTCGCTCAACCACCCCTCCCAGGAGGGGAAATCCCACCTCTCGCCCCAGGCTCACGCTTGGGGCTACACGCTGCCGCCGCGTTCGCGGTTTTTTTCCAACCCCGGGTTGGCGCCCGGGGATTTTTTTTGGAACCCTCGGCCCCTACGCCTCGCGACCTGTTTGAGAACCAACAGCAGGGATGATCGCTGCTGCCGCCTAGGCCGGATTTTGTCCAAAGGTTGCACTCTTGAGAAGAGTGCAGGGAGTGGGGGTCGTGTTTAGCATCATTCTGGAGAGGTAGTGCGTTCCGGAAGGACGCTACTAACCCGCCGCCTACGCGGCTGCGGCTAGCGCGGGGTTCACAGGACCCCGCGCTCACGCCCGGGGCGAAGTGCTGCCGCGGCTTCGCCGCTCTCCCCAAAATCACAACACTGCCGGGGGACAGGAATTTGAAATGACAATCCCCCCGGTGCCAGCCCGGGGGTTCCAGTAAGCCGCGAATGCGGCGTCCGCACTTAGCCGTGGGCGTAAGCCCATGGAATACTCGGCGTTAGAGTTGAGCCGCGTAGGCGGCGGCAGCAATCATCCCTGGTGTTCGATCTCAGGCAAGCCAGGGTGCACCCAGCGCAGTGTGTACCCTGAAGGCTGTCCCAAAAAACGCTTCAAGATGCTAAAAACAAACTCTTTCCCAGGCGATACCCAGCGACCCGGTGAGAAATGCTGCTTAGGCGGCTCGGGGGATGGAACAGCCGGATTCCACGGGCGTAGAATTTCCACCCTTCGCAGCCGCGTAGGCGGCGAATCAATAGCCTCGCTCCAGAACCCACTGCCTCTCCAAGACCATGCCCACGGGCCCGGTCGTCAACCCGGCGGCAGTCGATGCATCAGGGTTGCAGCAACTCCAGGGCTATGGCCGTCAGGGCCTTGACGCCTGTTTTGAGGGTAGGCTCGGGGTCGGGCGCGTAGCGGCTGGAGTGGAGGGAGGGCAGGGGCCGTGCCCCCGGTTTCCTGCTGGCTTCCATCTTCTCGGGGGAGACGGCGCCGAGCCAGAACAGGCAAAGGGGCACCTCTTGCGGGGTCCTCCCGTAGAGTCCGAAGTCCTCTCCTCCCATCACCGGCCTCAGATCCAGCACATTGTCCTCGCCCAGCACCCGGGCCATGGCTCGGCTGGCCCGCCGGGCCAGGGCCGGATGGTTGTAGGTGGGCGGGGTGCTGTCCAGCACCGACATCAGCGGCATGCGGTCGGGGGGCACCCCGGCGGCGCGGGCGATTCCCTCCGAGATCCGCCCGATGCCGGTCCGGATTCTGTCCCGGGTGGCGTCGGTGTAGTAGCGGACGGTGAGCTGAAGTCGGACCTCGTCTGGAATGATGCTGTGCTTGCTGCCTCCGTGGATGGATCCCACCGTGACCACCGCCGGGTCAATGGCCGGAATTTCCCGGCTGACGATGGTCTGGAGCGAAAGCACGGTTTGGGCGGCCATGACCACGGGGTCTTTGGTGGTGGAGGGATAGCCGCCGTGTCCCGATACGCCCCGAACCACCAGATCGATGGAGTCGACCCCGGCCAGGGCATAGCCGCTGCACACACCCACCCGGCCCGCCGGCATGCCGGCGTCGTTGTGGAGCGCAATGGCAAAGTCGGGGACCGGAAACCTTTCGAACAATCCCTCGGCCAGCATGGCCCTGGCCCCGGCCCCGCGTTCTTCGGCGGGCTGGGCCACCATCAGGAGGGTGCCCTTCCAACGACTCTTCTCCAGACTCAGGATTCGGGCAGCCCCCACAAAGCAGGTCATGTGGACATCGTGGCCGCAGGCATGCATGAGTCCGATGGATTGCCCGGCAGGGTCCTGGATACGGACCCGGCTGGCATATTCCAAGCCGGTCTCTTCGGTGATGGGCAATCCGTCCAGGTCGGTTCTGAGCATGAGGGTCGGACCCTCTCCGTTCCTGAGAAGACCGACGACGCCATGCCCCCCGATCTGGCGGCTGACCTCGAAGCCCGATGCCTCTAGCTCCTGGGCCAGGCGCTGAGCGGTCCGGACCTCTCGAAAGGCGATCTCGGGATTGGCGTGCAGGTGCCTGTAGAGCTCGAACAGGGATGGAAATTCGCGATCGACGCGCGGAGGAATCCAGGAGGAGTCGGACCCGGATGACTGCGCCAGCCCCGACCAAATCAACAGGATGGAGAACCCGCAGAGGCCGACCACCGAAAGAATTCGTCCGGAACACTGGCGGCCCCTGGTGTTTCTTCTACAGGATGGGAATATGCACAGTTGCATCAACGCTTTCGGCGCCTCCAGAATAAAGACGAACCACGAATGAACACGAATAGACACGAAAACTGAAGGACCTCCTTCAATGACCAGCGACGCCCGAATGCTTCTGCGATTTTGATCTCTGGGTGTCGCGATGTCATGGGATGAAACCCCCCCGGGAGCGCGGGCGTCCCGCCCGCACCAAGCCTCCCGCAGCCTCGCCCATCTCCTCCACCGGGATCGACCGGCAACGGCCCCGTGGCTCTCCTTCGGTCAGACCAATGCGGTTCCCGCCGGCAGAGTGGCCGGCCGCGGCATCGCAGGGAAACTCAGCGCCAACCCAGGGGAGAGGATGCGGGCGTCCCGCCTGCGACCGGGCAGATCCATCGAGAAGGACCCTTCATTCAACATGGATGCACAGGATGCACGGGATAATCAGACCGGGAGGCTGCTGCACGAGAGGCTGACTCTGGCTACGATCACGTGCGGATTTGCGGATGTCCAGGAACTCAAGCCAGCCGTCTCCAGAAAAATCCTGTGCATCCTGTGCATCCATGTCAATAAACCATCGACTCATGCTCGACTTTGAACCGGTTTCCAGCCACTAGGCGCAAGCGTTTGTTTCAGACAAGTCCGGCCCCCGCCCTGGTGTGCGGATCATTCGAGGAAAAACACCCAATCGTCATTAAAGACGAACCACGAATGAACACGAATTCACACGAATGCAGGTGGACTCACTCGAACGAGAAGCCGCACCAAAATGCTTCTGCAACGCTGTTACCTTGGTATGACTTCGTGTCCTTCGTAGATAACCCCTCGATGTCGATGGTCACACCCCCCAATCAACAACTCATCAATCCGTCTATTGGTGTTCATTCGTGTCCATTCGTGGTTCGCCGTTTTCCTTGGTGGATGACTCTTATCGGTCCTTCGTGGATGCCTCTTTTTTCTTTTGTTTCAGACAAGGGATCTCCGTGTTCCTCGGAGTCACCCACGATGGCGCGAATTCAACGGCTCTCGGTCCGGTTGCCGTTGCCTTGGATCAGGTGCCGGGTGATGGTGGCGCCCACCGTGGAAAAATCTTCCAGGGGGACATAGGACAACTGCTTTTGCCGGCAGAGGTTGACCAGTTTTCCCCGGGCGAAGACCAGGTCGGCCTGGTCGGCGGCCCGCAGGTCGGACAAACCGTCTCCAAGGAAAGCCGTGGCGTAACCCGCTGCCCGGGCCTGAACCAGGGCCGCGGCCTTGTCGTGCCCCCATGGCGTGTCATCCAGGAACCGCAGGGTCCAGCGGTGGTCGATGATTTCCAGGGGATTGGCCAGCAGCTGCACGTGATCGAGTCCGAAGGGCGCCAGCAGTTGCTCGATCACGTCCTTGATGCCGGCACTCAAGATAGTCAGGGGAATTTCCCGGCGCCGGCACCATTGGGCAAAGGGTGGAAAGGATTCATCGATTTCGACCCGCTGCCTGAGAAAATCCAGGACTTGATCGAGGTTCCCGCGGATGGTGGCCACTTCGGCCGCGATCCCGTCCCGGAGGGAAATTTCTCCGCTGGCGATCTTGCCGCCGATGTCCCTCCGAAACTCCACGCCTCCAAAGGTCTCCGCCAGCAGATTGATGGTGTCGGGGTGGGCGATGGTCCCGTCGAAGTCGCTGAAGACGGCCACGCGACGGGTTGGAGCGCCGGAGGCATTCATGGGATTCAAGCAGACGAGCCCAAGAGGGTGTGCGGGGCCGACCGGAGCCGGCCCCAGGTGAGAAAAGTGGGTCAGTCTCCCGGTCCGGAACTGCTGACCGCAGAGACGAATGAGATCATCCTCCAAGTGGACCCCGGCACACAACAAAAATCGTTTTCTTGCGTAAAGAGACAAAAGCGACATCCACGAAGGTGGATAAAGAGACTGATTAATGAATTGTTGATTGCCGTCACAGCTAAATCCACGCCATGGCCCGCCGAAAATAAGAAAGAGATCGACTTGATCTCTGGTGATATATTTGCCACCATATCCTATGCGAAGCAGAGATACCCGGCCGATCTCTTGGATCAAGGCGGCCCGCAAGGCTTTCGACGGCTTCCCCAAAGGGGCACAGGATGAGATCTTGCGGGTGCTGACGGTCGCGGCCGAAGGCCGTAAGGCCGACATCGCCAAACCGCTGAAAGGTCTCGGGTCCGGCGTATTTGAGGTGGCTTCAAGTACCGTACCGATGCGTATCGGACGGTTTACGCTCTGCAATTCAAGGAGCGGATTTGGGTTCTACACGCCTTCCAAAAGAAGGCAAGGCAGGGCATCAAGACCCCAAAGCAGGATATCAATCTGATCCGCGAACGGCTTAACCGCTTGAAGAAGGAGTTACAGCAATGAGCAAAACAGACGACGATCTTGAGTTCGTGCACGGCAGCGGCAATGTCTTTCGTGACTTCGGCCGCGCTGACGCCGACGTACAGCAGACCAAGGCACTTCTAGCCGCCCGCATCATCGGTATTCTTGACGATGAAGGGCTTTCGACGCGTAAGGCCGAGGGCCGCACCGGTGTCAGTCACGCGGACTTTACCCGTATTCGCAACGTGCAGCTTGACCGTTTCACCATTGATCGTCTGATGACTGTGCTCTACAAACTGGGCCAGCACGTAGACGTGCAGATCCACGTTCACCCGCGCATAGCTACTGAAAAAGCACCGGTGCCTTCGTGAGGTGTCTGCCTATTTGAACAGCCGACCCAGCACATCGAGGTTGCTTTCCCAAGACGGAATCCCTGTAAGCGAAGCGACCGCACGGATTAAGAGCCACAAATGGATCGAAGCTGCCTACGCCCAAAGCGAAGGGCGTTGATCAACCCCGTCTTTTATGTTCGTCGATTGCCGCTCTGGACTCAGGGGTGCTGTCGGGAACCTATGGGCAAAGGCAATGGGTGCTGACGGTTACCATCTACAGAGTCACCCTGCAAGGTTACAAGTTCCTGCTACACGGTTTGAAGGCGATCTGGGGCCTGACGGTCTTTGGAGGAAGGAGGCAGCCATGGTGACTTGTCCCCTTTTGGCCTATCGGGAGCAAGGCGAGCCTCCGGTGCAATTTGGGGGCACGGTCGACACCGCTTCTCGGCGAAGCAGCCCATTTTCTTTAGGTTGTTCTTGGTGTTAATTCGTGTTTATTCGTGGTTCTTCTTGGATGATTCTTTCGTTAACTCTGTCCGGGACCGTTTCTCTTTCGGCGGCTGGGAAAAGCTGCACTTTGCGGATGGATTCTGCTGTTAGAATGGGGAGGCTGTTGCGAGCCTGCTGGAATATTTCTTAAGGAGACTGCAAAAATGAGGAAAAAGATCGGCATTAACGGGTTTGGAAGAATTGGAAGACAGGTCCTGCGGGCGATACTGGAGAGGCATCCGGATACCATCGAGGTGGCGGCCGTCAATGACCTGTTTCCCGCCGAAACCAACGCTCATCTGCTGAAGTACGATTCCACCTACGGGCCCTTTCAGGGCACGGTACGGGCCGAAAACGGTTCGCTGGTCGTGGATGGCCGCAGAATCAGGATTCTGGCCGAGAGAGACCCGGGAGCCATCGGCTGGGCCGATTTGGGGGTGGAGGTGGTGATCGAGTCCACCGGGGTCTTCACCGACGCCAACAAGGCCAAGGCCCACATCGAATCGGGCGGAGCCAGGAAGGTGATCATCTCCGCTCCGGCCAAAAACGAGGACATCACCATCGTGCTCGGGGTCAACGGGGACCGATATGACCCGGAGAAACATCGGGTGGTCTCCAACGCCTCCTGCACCACCAACGGCCTGGCTCCGGTAGCCAAGGTCCTCTATGACCGTTTTGGCATCCAAAAAGGACTCCTGACCACCGTGCACGCCTACACTAACACCCAACGGCTGCAGGATCTGGCGGCCAAGGATATGAGGGATGCTCGCTCGGCCGGGCAGAACATCGTACCCGCGGCCACCGGAGCCGCCAAGGCGGTCGGTCTGGTCATCCCCGAGCTTCAGGGCAAGTTTGGGGGCATGGCCTTCCGGGTGCCGACGCCCACCGTCTCGGTGATCGATTTCACTGCCGTCCTGGAGCAGGCGGCCACCCGGGACCAACTCCGCCAGGCCATGCTCGACTACTCCCAAGGCTCCATGAAGGGAATCCTGGAGGTGACTGACGAGCCCCTGGTTTCCACCGACTTGAAGGGCAGCACCTTCTCTTCCATCTTCAGCGCGTTGGATACCATTGTCATCGACAATCTGGTCAAGGTGGTTGCCTGGTACGACAACGAGTGGGGCTATGCCTGCCGAACCGCCGACCTGGCCGCCATCATTGCCGGCAAGCTGTGATCGGTGGACGGACCCTCCCAAAACCGACGCATTCGCAAGAAACCCCTGTCCGAGTTGGACCTGGCAACCCTCACCCACTTCGTACTGACGCCGCAGGACCGGAGGGATTTCCACAGGGGAATCCGTCTCTTCAACCAGGCCAAATTCTGGGAAGCCCATGAAGCCTGGGAGGCGGTGTGGCTGCGCCATCCCGAAGACGGGCGCTACTTCGTTCAGGGGCTCATCCAGGTGGCGGCCGGTTACCACCAGTTACGCCGCAAGATCTATCGGGGCTTCCTCATCCACCTTCGCCGGGCCCAGGAGCGCCTGGTGCTGTTTCCGGACACGTTCCTCTCCGTGGACGTTGTCGGCCTTCGGAGGGCGATCGGCGAAGCGCTTCGCCGGATTGACTCGGAAGAGGGGACAGCCTGCGTAGACTATTCCGGCATCGTCCCACCCAAGATCAGAACAATCCAGTCCAATTAAAACGCAAGGTCTGATCCCGATCCGGCCAATAATCAGCGTGGAGTAGTAGCTCTTGACACTATTAGTGTGTCACACTATGGTTGGAATGTGATCCTGAGTTATAAAGACTCCGACACCCAAGCGGTTGCACACCGAGAACGATGCAGGCGGTTTTCCGCGGACATGCAGCGCCGTGCTCAGGCCAAGCTGATGGTCTTAAACAACGCTAAGAGTCTGAACGATTTACGGGTGCCACCCGGAAACCGCCTGGAGATGCTTTCAGGAGACAGGAAAGGCCAACATAGCATCCGTATCAACGACCAATGGCGGATTTGCTTTTCATGGAAGCAAGGAAATGCCTATCTGGTAGAGATCGTGGACTACCATTGAGTTAGCGGGGATTTGAAAACAGGAAGAAACCCAAGACAGGAGCAGAGCCATGGCGCCCGGCCCGAAGAAACTACCCCCCATTCACCCCGGTGAGATTCTCGAAAAGGAATTCCTTAGCCCCATGAAGATCACTCAGTACCGACTGGCCCAGGCGATAGCTGTGGACGCTCGCCGGATCCATGCCATCGTTCACGGCCAAAGGTCCATTACGGCGGAAACTGCGCTGCTGTTCTCGCGATTCTTTGGAAACTCTGCAGAGTTCTGGATGGGACTCCAGAACCAGTACGATCTTGAAAAGGAACAGGACCGCCTGGCGGACAGGCTGGATCAGGTGCGAGAGCACCGGGTCGAAGTCCCGGCGTGACGTTCCGGCAGTCCCGGGCTCAGCGTCCGATCAGTTGCAGCCAGTCCACGAATATGAACTCCATTCGGCCGACCAGCAGGGCAATGCGGCCCATGACGGTGTAGCCGAAGGTGATCATGAGGATCCAGATCCCTCCCTTGGACACCTGCCCGAGGAAGCCCTTGTGCTCGACGGAGAAGAAGAAGTAGATCAGGGCCGCCAGCAGCCCGAACACGATCACCAGGGCTGTCAGGGTCCCGATCCAGTCGATTCCCAGAAAAGCCGTCTGGCTCGGTTCCACCAGGGGAATCAAGGCGGGGGAGGACTCCTTGGGGACGTTGTTGAATTAGTGGAATTACTTGGCCCCGCATCCTGCAATAACGTGTCGAATTTGGGAAAGCCCGAACCCCCGCGGCATGATGCGTGCAGCGTCCTCGAGCCTCCAGAAGGATTTGGCGGGGCATTGCGTGTCGGGGTCTTGTCAGGCAAGAGTCAGAAGTTGAGCAAAGTTATTCCAGTAATTCAACAACGTCCCCTACGTTCCTCTTGTGGTTGAAGGAGGTCCATCTGTCTTCGGGTCTATTTGTGTTTATTCGTGTCCATTCGTGGTTCGTCTTCAGTAACTACCGGCCGTTTTTCCCTGAATGATCCGCACGGCAGGGCAGGGGCCCGACTCGCGGGCAAACGGGAGTTTCCCAAAGGGTGCACGTCGGCTTTCTGAGAAGTCGCCCGCCAGACACCCCCCACGGCACGGCCGGGACGGCATCGCCTGGGAGCGCGGGCGTCCCGCCCGCATGCTGTCCCTTTGGCCGCCGCTGAGCATCAGTGCGATGCTGCAGGCAGCCACCCTGTGGGCGAGAACCCCATCGGCCAGGCCGAAGGAGAGCCATGGCGCCGTTCCCGGTTGATCCAAGTGGGGGAGATGGCCGAGGCTGTGCCAGGCTTGGTGCGGGCGGGACGCCCGCGCTCCCGGGAAGCCTTCATCCCAAGACATCGTCACACCAAAGGCCCAAGATTGCAGAAGCATTTTGGCGCCGCTTGTGGTTGAAGGAGGTCCATCTGTCGTCGTGTTTCTTCGTGTTTATTCGTGTCCATTCGTGGTTCGTCTTCATCAACGATCAGCCGTTTTTCCTCGAATGATCGGCACGGCAGGGCAGGGGCACGGCTCTCGGGCAAATGGGAGTTTCCCAAAGGGTGCACGTCGGCTTTCTGAGAAGTCACCCGCCAGACACCCCCCACGGCACGGCCGGGACGGCATCGCCTGGGAGCGCGGGCGTCCCGCCCGCATGCTGTCCCTTTGGCCGCCGCTGAGCATCAGTGCGATGCTGCAGGCAGCCACCCTGTGGGCGAGAACCCCATCGGCCAGGCCGAAGGAGAGCCATGGCGCCGTTCCCGGTTGATCCAAGTGGGGGAGATGGCCGAGGCTGTGCCAGGCTTGGTGCGGGCGGGACGCCCGCGCTCCCAGCAAGCCTTCATCCCAAGACATCGTCACACCAAAGGCCCAAGATTGCAGAAGCATTTTGGCGCCGCTTGTGGTTGAAGGAGGTCCATCTGTCTTCGGGTCTATTTGTGTTTATTCGTGTCCATTCGTGGTTCATCTTCATTAACGATCGGCCGTTTTTCCTCGAATGATCCGCACGGCAGGGCAGGGGTGCCGCAAACCAGTGAGAAAGTCGGACTGGGTGATACGGTTTAAATGGGCAGGTGGCGCTGCTTGCGGTCAGGGCCCGATCAGCCGCAGCCAGTCCACGAAGAGGAATTCCATCCGGCCGACAAGGAGGGCAATGCGGCCCATGACGGTGTAACCGAAGGCGGCGCCGAAGGTGATCATGAGGATCCAGATCCCTCCCTTGGACACCTGGCCGAGGAAGCCCTTGTGCTCGACGGAGAAGAAGAAATAGATCAGGGCCGCCAGCAGCCCGAACACGGTCACCAGGGCTGTCAGGGTCCCGATCCAGTCGATTCCCAGAAAGGCCGTCTGGCTCGGTTCCACCAGGGGAATCAAGACGGGTGAGACCTGTTTGGTGAAGTCACTCACCAGGTACCGGGTCAGGTTGGTGCCGGCGGCCCAACCCACAATGACCGCCAGCGGCCAGCGGGCGATCCAGGTTCCTTTCGGCGCCAGCCGCCAAAGCAGCAGGCAACCCAGAACCAGTTGCACCAGGGCCATGCTCCGGTCGATGGCGTCCACCTCCAGCGGGACCTGGGCCAGGTGCTCGTTCACGAAACCGGGAGCCAGTCTCCCCAGCATGTTGGGAATGAGCGTTTGCCAGATCCCCTGCACCATCCAGTAACCGGCCGACACCCCGATGAAGAGCGATTCCGCGAAGCGGTAGAAGGGATTGTCGTCGTAGAGAAAACTCAGGATGGACAGGGTCAGGAAGGCTGCGAACCAGGTGCCCAGGCCGGCGCCACTGCCCCAGAATCCCTCCATGCGCCCCAGCGCACTCCAGACCAGGACAAACAGCACCAGCAGCCCTACCGCACCGACCACCAAAAAACGCTTCGTCTGCTCGTTCATTGACTTACTTTTCCAGAGACTTCAGCCGTCCGCCGCCCGATCCGCGAGTCGCAAAGTAGGCGATGTTCCCGACCACCAGGAACAGGATGATGACCATGTGGGCCAGCGTTTGGGGACCCATGCGTCGAATGGCGGCAAACCTTTGCGTATCCGTCCCGTAGGCTTCAGGGTACCCCTCGATCAGGAGGGATTCGTACTCGGCAGCCGCCTTCAGGCCGCCCATGATCCCGCTGAGTTGTCCGGGGTAGTATGGATAGAGAAGTGGGGCCATGACCGCCGTGACGCCTCCGGCAATGGGCACGCCGGTACGGTCGGCGCCAAACTGAACCCACTCCTTGAGGCCGGGAAACCCCCCACTGACGTTCAGGATGAGATCCATGTCCTTGAGTCCTCTGACGTTCTGCATCATGGGGATCTCATCGATGGGCGTGCCTTTGACGTCCGACTGATAGAGAGTGCGAAAGTCCGTCACCACCACCTGAATGACGCCCTGGCCGCCCGGCTTGAAGCCCAGCATGACATAGTCCCGGCCATACCTGTAGTCGGAGAATTCCCGCTCCAGCACCTCATTGACAGTCTTGAGCGTCTGTGCCTGACCCGTGGGCCACAGGCACATGAAGAATAGCTTCTGCTTGCGGCGGCAGAGGTGACGGACATAGCCGTCGGCCATGGGCTGGAGCTCAGGCTCGCTTTCGGGGCCGAAATCGAAGGGCAGCAGAACGTTGGAATGGGGGGGGAGCTCCTCGATGCGCTCATAGATTGCCTGAACCTCCGGGGTCGCGACTTCGTCAATCGTCAGGTCGAACGCCATAGGGATCACGACCGACAGCATGATGAAAAAAAAGATCCAGCGTCGGTCTATGGTTTGCAGGCGTTCCAACATCGAGGGTTTTTCTTTTTGAGCCATGCGGATGTCCTAGTCGTTGTCGCTTCCAAGATAAGAGCGTTCCACCCCCAGAATGAGTCGGAGCGACATCGAAATGATGCCGAGGCAGATGCCGATCATGATGGCCCTCTGCCCTGCCATCTGGGGCACGACCATGATCCAGTTCACCAGGTCGGGAACGGTCAGGTGGTAGAAAGGTTCTCCAGCGGCCAGGACCAGATAGCCATAGACCGTTCGTATCACCAGGAAGGCAGTAAGGATGCCGATCCCGGCCAGTGCAATCCACCGCTTCGAACGGTATTGGCCCCAGGCGATGGTGGCCAGCAGCGCGGCGAACAGCAACTCGAGCGAGCCCGGCAGGGTGGCGGTCAGCGTGGCGCCCACCAGGGTGCGGCCCAGCAGGATGATCAGGGCCGCAATCAGCAGCAGGGTGGCTTCCCGGTTCTTGGCCCGGAAAGCCCGATAGGAAGCGGAGGCCACAAAAAAGGCCAGCAGGGAAAACGTGGTTGCCGACAGAGGTAGAAAGCAGTAGTCGTAGGCGGCTTGAAACCAGGTCCCTTTCGCCTCCAGGGCGTGTTTGAGGCCGGCCGGTCCTCCCACCTTGAAGAGCCCGATCGCCAGCATGGTGAAAAAGCCCCCCATGGTGACCGCGCTGTACCCCCAGCCCGGCTCCGAACGGGAGATCTTGGCCAAGTGGATCTTCGCCAGGTTGCCGCCGCCCAGCACGAAGGCGAAGGCGGCCAGGACGTCGAAGGTGATGGACAGGCTCTCGTTCAGTTGGTCGAAGGGCGGGTGAGGAATGAAGGCCTCGAGCAGCATGACCATCCCCACCACAAAGGTGATCAGCAGCGGTATTTGTCGTCGCATTCGGGCTTCCTAGACAAACATTTCCAGCTTGAGAAAATCCACCACCGACTGAAGGCTCCCGCTACCCGTCCACAGCGCCAGGGTGGCCGCCAGGCTTCCCAGAAGAATGACCGCCATCACAATCAGCTTGCCCAGGTCCTGTCCCTTGAGACTGCCCAGTTGCTTGGGGTCGCCGCTCAGATAGGCGCTGGCCGCGAAGAGTTCCTCGCCCATCAGCGTGTAGTCGCAGGCCGCCACGAAGAATGGGAGCTGAGAAGGCATGGCGGTGCCGGCGATCTGGATGGCGCCGATCCGGTTGCCGGTTTCGGCCAGCAGCAGCGATTCCGCGAAAAAGGCTCCCATGTAGAGGCAGGTGGCCGGCTGGTCGCGAAGCAGCATGCCGTTGACCCCGGCCACGTAACCGAACTGCTCGTCGGTGAGATAGTGGACCATGTCCTCGTTGTAGCTCTCCGGGCGGCCGGCTTCCAGGTAAGCCTGCCTCACCACCTCTCTGCCGGTGGTCATGACCAGCGAACGACTGACCGGAACGTCCAGCTTGGCGTCATACTCGGCGATGGTGCGGGAGACGTATCCAAGCAGGGTGAGGCCGGCCAAGGTCTGGACGTTGTCCAAGTCCATGATCCCAGGCACAAAGACCACCGGCCGCCCCATCTCGGTGGCGCGGCCCACGGCTTCGTCGATGGCTTCCAGGCCCGCGATCTTGCGCACGAACAGCTTGCGGCCTCGGGAGGCCAGCTGGATGAAGAGGATGACAAATAAACATATGGCGCCGCCGATGACGAGTATCCAAAATTTATCCCGGTCGAACCACTGGGCCCTGGACTCTTCGGTCACGATTTCGGAGACGGCGCCGGAGTCGGCCGTTCGGGCCACTACCTTGAAGGAATAACGGACTCCCCGTTCGGCGCTGGAGAACGTCCGCGATTCTTCACCGGGACCCACGGTTCCCAGCGACAGCCAGGGGTCCTGGGCGCCCGGCGGCGTATGGCCCCCGGAAGCCGAGGTGGGTGGCTCGGCGGGCGGCGGCGCGGCATCCCGGGGCAAGCGTGATCGGAAGACTTCATAGGAGAGCACTCCGGGGTCGGAGGAGTCCTTCCACCGGACTTCGATGGCGTGCCCCGAATCGTTGGGTACATCCAGCGCTTCCACCTGGGTTGGCGGCGACGGGCCCTCAGAGGGAGCGTCCTGCGCCTCCAGCAGTGGAACGAGCACCAGGGTGGCACACCACAGAGCCAGCCTGCCAAGGATTTTCATCAGTCGTGACCCTCGATAATCTCGACGTTGGCCCGGGGCACGGAAACCGGCTCCTCGAGACCCTCCACCCGCACCGAGACCACTCTGGCCCTGGACCCCGAATCCAGCCGTGCCGGCTCGGAAGGCAGGGCCGCCACCCGGCCCAGCTTGCCGAAATAGGGACTACGGATAATGCGGACGGTGCTTCCGACATCCATGCCCTGCTCCCGGGTTCGGTCCAGGGACTGCGAGGCGGCGTCCCGTAGGGGGATGATGACCTCGGGGCGAATGACCCCGGCTCGAATCTGGGTGGCTCCGTTGATGGAGGCCCGCTGTCCTTGGTGCCGTTTCAACAGCCTGAACGTCCGGGGCGTCATGTCAATTCTTCCAAATCCCTCGGTGACGATCAAGGTGACCCCCAGATTTTCGTGTCCGGTGATGGCCACGCCCAGGTCGTGGCCCAGGAATCGGCGCAGGTCCTGGTCGTCGAATCCTCCCGCCACCACGCCGCGGATTCCGAGCTCAACTGCCTTTTCGAGGGCGGCTCCGGTGACCAGCGATCCTCCCACCACCACCCGGCCGCGCAGGTCGGCCGAGAGCGAATCTTCATCCAGGACCTCCCGGGGCGAGGAAGAGACCACCGTAATCTCACCGGCGGCCTCGCCTCCGATTCCGAAGATTCCCTGAATCAGGGTGCCGCAGCTTTCGACCACTACACCCTGATCGGGCACCACCTCCAGGACCCGGCCCTCGATGTAGGCGTCGACTTCAACGGGTTGGGGCGGGCCCCGCAGCACCACCTGACCGGTGACTCCCGAAATGCTTTCGATGGTCCCCTCCAGGGTGGCCGCCGCTCGGGAGGTGAGCAGACCAAACAGGGAGCTGGCTTGGGCAATGACCTCGCCCTGCCGCACCTGGTCGCCTTCCTTCTTGAGCATGGCGCCCGGCACGTCGCTCTGGTCGACACCCATTTTGTTGGCGACATTGACGATTTCGACCCTGCCCGGAAGGAAGGTGCGGGCCACCACGTCGGTGGGCTCGACCTGGGCTCCCTGCTCGACCATCACCTCCCCGGGGATCGGCAGGATGCGCCGCCGCCGGAGCAACTCGTTCTCCGTCACCTTGAGACCGGGAGTGTAGGTATGGGCCATGGCTTCAGTGAGGGAGCGCCTCCGGGGAATAGACTCCGATTTCCTCTATCCAGGCTTTCAGAAAGCGAATTCTCTCGGCCGGCTCGGAGGGGAACCGCAGAGGCCGCCCCCGACAATCGACAATGAGCCCCACCGTTCCTCCCTGGACCGTCGCTTCCATGGGGACGCCCTTGCCGCGTCCGACGTCGAAATCACGGGCAGGGTCCAGGTGGACCCGAGCCTCGGCCCCTGTCTCCAACCGATGGCGCCGCATCTCACCGACCCGGAGGGTCTCGCGCCTCTCTTCTCCCCCGGGCAGCTCCAGCCTGTAGGTCAGCGCCGGCCGGCCGGCCTTGGCCGTGCCCCGGGGGGCGATGCAGGTGCCCAGGGCGACCAGGCAGTCCTTTTCGAAGACTTCGGTGGCTGCCCGGGCATGCACCTGGGACAGGACGCCGAGATGGGGCATCATGAAGATGCTGTCCTTGGCCAAACGGGTGACCCCCTCCGGAAGGAAGGAGTCAATCAGCATCATGGCGGTCTGCTCCAGTCGGGGCGCGTGGGAGAGCACCCCGCCCGAAGCCACCAGCAGATCCAGGTCTATCATCTTGACCAGCGATTCGATCCCGGCATCCTGATCGAACGAGTCGGCGATGGTGCGTTGTTGCTGCACCCCCTTGAGTCGGGTGGCAAAGGCCCGGTGCTGGAGAAAGGCCAGGCGCAGCGCCTCTCTGGCGACCGCCTGTTCGAAGATCAGCTCCTCGGCCGTCTGGGGGATGGTAGTCGGCCGGATCATCTTGTTCTTGATCCGGTTGCGCAGGTCCCGCTCTTCCATGGTAAAGGGCATCCACCGCATGACGTTGGCCAGTCCGGCTTCGGCCAGGACGTTGGAGATGGAATAGCTCATCCCCAGATTGGCAGATACCGTGCGGTTGAAATCCCCCCCGAACACGCTGAAGACATCGGTGGTGGCCCCCCCGATATCGACCCCCACGGCATTGATCCGGGCTTCATTGGCCACCCGCTTGAGGATGGCGCCCACCGCTGCCGGCGTGGGCAGGATGTCGGCGTCGACCCATTCCATCAGCCTGGCGTAGCCGGGCGCCTGTTGCATGACGTGTTCCAGAAACAGGTCATGGATCCGTTCACGGGCGGGCAGGAGGACTTCTTCTTCCAGCGTGGGGCGCAGGTTGTCGACGATGCTGAGGTTGGTCTTTCGACCCAGCACTTGGGTGACCTCATCGCGGCGGGACCTGTTGCCGGCGTAGATGACCGGCAGGCGATAACCGGCCCCCAGTCGAGGCTTGGGATCGGCGGCCGCAATGGTTTCGGTAATCTTGACCACCTTGTCGGTGCGGGCGCCGTCAACCTCGCCCGCGATCAGAATCATGTCCGGACGGAGTTGGCGGATGCGTTCGATGCGCTCGTGGGGCAGCCGGCGGTCGTTGAGGGCGATGACGTCCATCACGATAGAGCCGGCGCCCAAGGCGGCGCGTTCGGCGCTTTCGCCCGTCATCGACCGGACCACTCCGGCCACCATCATCTGCAATCCTCCCCCGGCGCTCGAGGTGGAAATATAGAGATCGCACCCCTCCTCGCCACGGGCGGGGCGTATGATCCGGCCCTCGGCGTCCAGCAGCTTGCGGCCCGAGAGCTCACCCAACTCGGACACCGCGTTGAGCACGCCCAGAGTCACGTCCTCGAAGGGGGCTTCCACGGTGGTGGGAGCTTCGCCTCGATGGGTCTGGCGGTACTCCTCCCCAATCTTCTGGATGAGGATGGCCTTGGTGGTGGTGCTGCCGCAGTCGGTGGCGAGAATGACTCGGATATCGTTCAAAGGGGTCAACGGGCGGTTCCCTCGAGGTCATTGCCGGGCGAGGAGGACAGGGGTTTTCCCGCCGCCTGTTCCTCGATCTCCTGCAGCAGGCATTCGACGCTCTGGCTGCGCTCCAGGATGCGCCGGACCCGGCCATATTCGGTGGCTGCGAACAGCCCGCGAACCACCGGTTCAAAAAAGGCCATGGCCTGACTCCCAAGATAGTTGAGCGGCTTGGCCGACTCCAGGACGAAAATGGCCGGCGCCTGCAGGCGCCGCTGTACGATGGCCGCCGCAATTCTCTCCAGCAGGCGGCGTTCCTGGTCGGTGAGCGGTTCCTCGTACCGTTCCAGGGAGAACGCCTGCTTCAACCTCCGACGCCAGGATGGCTGCATCATCCCCTCGAATTGGCTGGGGTTTGCCGGTTGATTTTGCTTTGCACGAAGCGGACCACCACCTGGCGGTCGGTGCCCGCGAACCTCAGGTAGAGACCGCGGTGGGATTCCAGGCGGCTACGGCCGGGGAAGGGGCTCAGGAGCACGCCATGGGCGTCGACCCAGTAGGATCGGCAACTGGACCAGGGTTTGTGCCGCCGGTACCACAGGGTCCGGCTGGAGACACCCTCCTCGCTGAGTTGATAGGTGGTGGGCAGCAGGAAGTCATGGACACCCACCAGCAGCAGGATCACCGAAAGGAGCACCCAGCCCGGACTTTGGGTTCCGAGATAGACGGCCACCGCCGTGGCGGCAATCACCACCGACAGGATCAGGCCCTTCCGGGGCGCATGTTGTACGGGCAGACTCACCCAGCGCACAGAGCTCTCCTATCCCACATTTCTCAGCGGGCCAGGGCCTTGTAGTAGTCCTCCACCTGTTTGCGGTACCGGGATGGAGTGTCCTCGTCCTTGACCAGATGAATCGGGTCGCTCCCGCCGAGCTGCCGCAACTTGCTGCTCAGGTCGAATTCCAGTTGCCGCAGGTCCCCGATCACGCTTTGGCGAAGTCTCTCCAGTTCCTGAGGATCGTGGAGAAAGCGGAGCGACTTCAGCTGTTCCATGCGTTTCACCATGTTTCTGACCTGGGCTGCCAGATCGGTGTCGCCGGCAAGGCTTCGGCTCAAGTCCCGGGCTTCTCCCAAGCGATGCTGGAATTCCTTTTCGAACTGGCGGGTCTGTCGGGGCGTCAGGGTCGAGGGTGGTGGCAGCTCCCGGTCGCCGAAATTGACCGCGGCCTGGCCGCGGCCCCGGCTTGTCTGTCTCTGCTCCGGATTCTCGGCGGCCACAGACTTGCCCGACTGCGACTCCCGCTGGACACCTTCCGGCCGGCTGGGGTCGGGAGACTGGGGGGAGTCGGTCCCGGCAGGTCTGGCCGGACGTTTGGAGCCGGCCCGGGCCTGCAGGTCCGCAATCCGTCGCTTCAGTGATTCCAGGCTCGACAACAGGTCTCCGGCCTGCACCAGCGCCCGGCTCAGCCGCTCTTCGGCCGATGGTTTTCCCTGGCCTTTACGGAGGGCCTCACCGGCGGCAGAGACTTGTTGCTGCAGTTCCGACAGGGCGGCCTGGATGCGCTCCTCGTCCCGTCCGGCAAGGTCGAGCAGTCCCAACTGGAGGAACTGCCTGCTTCGAGCCATCTGTTCATGCAGGCCCCGGTCCTGGATGGATTGGCCGGCAACCCTCAGCCTTCGCGAAGCCTCGGGCTGTTGGGGGTCGGCCCCTTTGGCCGTGGAGAAAAGGCGGCTCTCCATCTCCCTGAGCGACTCCTGCAGACTGGTTTTGTCCTCCAGAATCCGCCGTTTTCGTTGCAGCAGCGGCTCGATGCGTTCCTCTCGGGCAATGCCCGCTTTCAGATCTTTCAGCTCTGACCGGATGTGTCTCTGATGCTGCACCAGCCCCCGGGCCTGGTCCTGAAGTTGTTTCAAGTTCGAATCCAGGTCCGCCTGTCGCTGGCGATCCAGCACCGAGCGAGCATCCCGGAGCCGGCTCAATGCCTGCAGGCCCCGGTTTTCGGCCTGGCTTTCCCGGACGCCTCCGAGGTGTTGCATTTCCCGGGCCGCCTGCTGCAGGCGTTGGCTCACCTCACGCAGGGACGGGCGTTCCATTTCCCTGGACAATCGTTCCAACCGTCTGGCCAGCTTCTCCGCCTCGGCCTGGAGCATGCCCTGGCGGGATCCTTCGGCTGTCTGGCCCTTCCCCTGGGAGCCTTGCAGCATCCGGCGGCGATGGTTCTCATTGATCTGCTGCTGCCGGCGCGCCAATTCCCGCAGCTTCCGGTTGGCTTCGTCCATCTGCCGGCGTGAATTGGAGGAACGGGCCTGCTGCTGGACCTCGTATTGGTTCTTCAGCCTGTCCAGCTCCAGATCGAAAAGGCTCTCCAGTTCCTGGGCCCAGGTCGCCCGGCCCTGAGCCCCCCCGCGAGCCACCTGGACTTCCTTATAGAAGGTTTCGGCCCGCCTCAGATACTGCAGTGCCTTCTGCTGGCGGGGGACGGCCTCTTCCGGGTCGCGTCGGGAAAGCGATTGATGGGCCGGGTCCATGGCCTGGACGGCCTGGATCAGGTTCTCGAAAAACTTTTGTATGTTCTGGTCGAGGCTGGTCAGGGCCCTCCGCTGGACTCGGTCGGCCAGGGATTGGGTGCGCTGTTGCAGCTTGAGTTGCAGTTCCCCGACCAGTTGCAGGGAGTTCCGGTATTCCTCCTTCTCCAATCGCTCCCGATCGCGAATCAATCCCCAGGTGGCTACCAGGATCTCCTTCTGGCGCCGGGAGAGCAGCGAATCCGGACCTGTGCCCCTCCCGCCGCGCCGGGCTCCCGACTGGCGTTGCAGGTACTTCTTGCCGAAAGGACGCACTTCCAGAAAATAAATGTCGCTGGTGGTGGTCGAACGAGCGTCGGAGGCCCGGGCGAAATAACTGACGAAGTCCCCCGGCTGGAGATCGAATTCCTCCAGGAAGAACGTATGGGTCGCCGAGATCGACCGGGGGAGCCGTCCGCCCTTGGGTTTGAAAAGCTCAACCTTGGCCGTCCGGGCGCCGTTGAGGGCGTAGTGCAGCTCCAGGTTCCTCAGACCGAAGTCATCGTCGGCCTTGGCTTCGGTCAGGACCTCCTCCAGAGCGGTGGCTTGCCGGTCTCGCCCCGGCCTGATCCAGGCCAACTGGGGAGGTTGATCCTGGAGGGCGGTAATGGAGTAGGGGTGGGATTCGACCCTCTCGCCGGTCCAGCCCTCGGTGAGCTGGATTCGATAGGTCGAGTCCCTGGAGACCTTGATGTCGCCGATGACGGCCGGCCCCGGCTCCTTTCGCATCGGGACGGCAGTCCCGTCCCCCAGCAGAACGCGGGCTGAGACCGGTTCGAGGTTGAGATGGGCCTTGACTTGCACCCGAGTGCCCTGGAGGGCCGCAATGTCCCCGCCATTTTCCTGGGTGTGTTGGGGCAGGCCGGTGTAGGCCGGAAAGCGGTAGGTCAGATCGATCTGCCGAACCCGAGCCGTCTCCATGACCGAGAGCTCATAGGAGTCGGACCGGACATTGCCGGCCTGGACGTAGTAACGAACGGGTTCACCGATGTCCACAAAGGAAAACCCGTACCGGTTGGCGCCGGCCTCGGCGGTCATGGGCCGGGATTTCCAGCTTCCACTTCGAGGGTAGCGGAAGAACAGTTGGACTTGTTCCGCCTCGAAACCCTCGAGCCTGGCTGTGACGGTCTGGTCCGACCCCTTTCGGATTCGGGTGTCGCCAGGCGACACCTCGATTCGATAGAGCGGTGCCGCCTGGGGCCGCCATTGATCGGCATAGAGATTCAGAGTCGCGTACTGGAAATAGCTCGGGCCGTGGAGCTGCAGCAGGAGAAACAACAGCACCACGCCGGAGCTGACCAGGGCCGACTGCAAGGGTTCCTTGCGGTTGAAGAGCTCTCGGGGGCTGACCCTCCGGCTCTGGCGGGCCGCGTCACGCAGCAGCAGGGGCAGGAACGGGTGGCCTTGGGCACCGGGGCTCGCCTGGGAGACCAGCTCGGTGGCCGTGACCAGGCGATCCTGAAGTTGCGGGTAGCGCTCCTCGATGGTGCGGGCGATCTGAATGTCGCTGACCCGCCGAGCCAGGGGGCGCACCACCAGCCAGACCAGGGAGATTCCGATGATCAGCAGGGAGGTCCAGCGGGCCAGGCCGAGGATCTCTTGGCTGTAGTTCCAATAGTCGACGCTGGCGACGGCGGCGGCAACCGCAATCAGGGAGAGGGTCAGCCACCAGGCCAGGCCCCGAACGGAAGCGATGCACCGGAAACGCCGGCGGACCCGGCGGATGGTGGTCTGCAAGCGTTGCTGTTCCGGAGTCATGGAGCCCACTTGGCTATAGCCCGCATATCTCACTGGGTCGCTGGAGACATGATGAAAAGCAGTTTATCTTCAGTAGCCGATTGTCCCCATTGTAAGGGCATGCGGGTACAGACGGCGCTGGGCGCGCCCTGGCTTGTCCTTTTCCCCTCAGCGCGCACATGCTCCCTCGACCGTAGGTCCGGCTACGCACTTCGCTCGCGAGCACGGGCTGAGGGAAAAATTCCTGCACCATGATCACGCCCCCAGTGAGAAATGCGGGCTCGCTCGCATATCTCACCGGGTCGCTGGAGACATGATGAAAAGCAGTTTATCTTCAGTACCTTGAGTGGCCCCATTTTAAGGGCTGGTGGGTACAGACTGCGCTGGGCGCGCCCTGGCTTGACCTGCACATGCTCCCTCGCACGGAGTGCCCGCTACGCTCTTCGCTCGCGAGCACGGGCTGAGGGAAAAATTCTTGAGTCATGATCACGCCCCCCGGTGAGAAATGCGGTCGAGGGAAGTGCGCCCGCCGCCCGCGAGACAAGCACAACCCGTCCAGGGTGCCGGCGTTCAGTCCTGTACGCTGCTAGGATAACGGTTCGCCAGCAAACTCTCAACCGACAAAGCCAGGCAGGCGATCAGAACCAGATACCACCAGAGATGCTGCCGGTTTTCCAGGGTGTGGCTCCGGTCGACGGCGGTTGGCTGCCGCGGCGGGGCGCCCGCCTGGTGGGGACTCCGAGGCAGCCGCGCCGCGAACTGCTCCGGGTCCCGGACCCGCAAGTCCGATTCCCGAGGGTCCAGATTAGTGGCCAGCAGGTGCTCTGCCTCCTGCACTCTGGAGCGGTAAAAACCCGGTTCGGTCAGTTTCAGCGACGATCGGTCTTCCTCGACCAGATCGTCCAGGGGAATCTCCCGTCCGGAAGGCGCCACCACGCTCCAGGTATGGACGAAGGAGCGGTTGGAGGCTGAGAGTGTGGCCAGGGCCTTGCCCCATTGGGGATTCAAGGACTCAAGCGTGACCCGGTCGCCGACCCTGTAGGCTCGCGGGGGGGATTGGAAACGGGCCGCGTGTTTGACCATCTCCTGGCAGAAGGGCAAGAAGACGGATTTCAGGGGGAGCTGGTTCCAGCTTCGATCCAGGGACGACGTAAACAGCAGGACCAGGCCCCTGCCGGACCTTTTCTCCAGCAGCAGCGGACTTCCGTCCTGCAGGGCGGCCAGGACCTGGCTGCCTGCCATGGGCTTGGCCAGGTGGTAGTCGCTGTAGGCGGTGGTCATGAAATAGGAGAAATGGACGTCTTCAAAAAGGTGGAAGATCGGATGGCGCTTCTGCAGGCGGCCAATGTGCTGGTCCCCACCGCGGCCGCCGGCACGGTATCGCTTCAGCAGAGTGGCCGGCAGGATCTCTTCCAGGTTGACCAGGCTTTCGGCCTCGGTGCGGGGTCCCGAAATCAGCAGCAGGCCGCCCCCCGATTGGACGAACCGGGTCAGGGCGGAAGCTGTCTCCGGGGGGAGGGGGCCGCAATCGTTCAGGATCACCGCGGCATAGGAATCCAGCCCGGCCGGCGGGATCTGACCCGGTTTGCCCACCTCCAGGTCGAAGGGAGAATCGGGGCTCGCCGTCAGTGCCCGGCTCAGGTAGTAGTCATCCCGGGGGCGGCCACCCAGCAGCAGGGTCTTTACCCGGGGAGGAGGGGAGAGCGAGCTGTAAGCGAAGTTGTCCTCCGGCAGGGCATCCTGGTGTTGCAGGTGAAGCCTGGCGTTGGACTCGCCCCGGGGGACGGCTACCGACTCGAATCGGGCCAGTGTCCTATCGTCGACTCCCAGGTGGACCGTCCGATGGCGGGCGGGCCGTCCGTTGATCTCCAGGGCCAGATTGAGGTCCAGCGCCCGCTGGAGGTGCTGGGATCGAATCCGGGCCGTGATGGTTATCCGGGAAGAGGAACGATCTTCGGGTTCAATCGTGACCTGGCCGATGGAGACATTGGGTCCGGGAGCAGGAACCACCGGGTAAATGCGAAGGTCAACCCTCTCACCGATGGAGACGTTTTGCGATCCGGGCCTCCAACCCGACTCCTGAAAGTCGCTGATCCAATGGATTTCCGGAGAGCCTTCCGGAGCGCCTGCCAGGAGTTGGTCAGCCAACCGCAGTGCCGGCCCATAGTCGGTCCCGGCAAACCCCGGCTCAAGGGCGTCGATGAGCTTGCCGACCTCCCTGGGACTGGCCTCAGGCCGGTTGAGGAGTCGTGTGGAATCCGAAAACAGGACCGTCTGGATCCGGTCTCCAGGACTCATGCCCTCCAGAATCGATCGGGCCTGCGCCTGAGCCCGCTGGAACCGGTCCCCGAAGCGCATGCTGAATGAGTCATCCAGCAGAAGGATCAGGGATCGGGCGGCGGAACCGGAAAGACCGATGGCGTCGGGGTCGGTGAGCAGCGGCCGGGCAAAGGCCAGCACCAGCAGCAGCAGGGCGGCCAGGCGCAACAGCAGCAGCAGGGGGTGTCTCAGCCGCTGCTTCCGGAGGGAGGCTTTGGGCGTGCGGCGGATGAACATCAACGAGCTGAAGAGAACCTGGCGAGACGTCTCCCTCCGAACCAGGTGGACCAGGATCGGACCCATGAGGGCAAGACTGCCAATGAGGAATAGCGGGTTGAGGAATTGCATGACGTGCCAGGGGAACTGCCGGTCCTCGCCCCTACATCGATTTTTGCCTGGTGGAAAGGTAGCGGTAGAGGGCCAGGTCCAGGGGGTCGGAGGTTTCCAGAACCATAAAGTCCACTCCCAAGCCGCCGCAGAGGTTCCCGATTTCCTGCTGATGGCTCTTGAGTCGCGCCAGGTAATCGGCTCGAACCAGCACCGGGTCCACTATCAGTTTGCGGCTGGTTTCCATGTCCACCAATTGCACGGCGTCGGCAAAGTCGAACCGCTGCTCCTGGGGGTCGAGAATCTGAATGACGATGACGTCGTTGCCTTTGAAACGAAATTGTCGGACGCTTTCGACAATCTCCTGAGTCGGCGCATACAGGTCGGAAACCAGGACCACGATCCCTCGCCGGTGGATGGTTTCCGCCACGGCCTGCAAGGGTTTTCCAAAGGCGGTCCCGGCATCGGCCTTCACCTTGTCGATCACATGCAGCAGGCTCAACAGGTGCTCTCTCCGGCAGCGGGGCGCCCGTTTGTCCGCCAGGCCGGCGGCGAAGGTCGTCAGCCCCACTCTGTCCCGTTGTCGCTGGGCGAAATAGGCCAGGCAGGCCGTGAGATAGCGGGCATAGTCCATCTTGCTGACGGAACCCGAGCGGTAGGCCATGGAACCGGAGATATCCAACAGCAGGTAGACGTTGGTGCTGGTCTCGCCCTCGTACTGCTTGATGTAATGGCGGTCGGATCTGGCGTACACTTTCCAGTCGATCTGGCGAATGTCGTCTCCCTCGATATATTGACGGTACTGGGCAAAATCCACACTGAAACCCAGGTAGGGGGAGCGATGCAGGCCGGAGATGAATCCTTCCACCACCGTTCGCGCCACCAGCTCCAGGCTGCCGATCCTGGACAGGACGGCGGGGTCCAGGAAACGCAACGGGGAGTGCTGGGAGATCGTTCCCGTTGGGGGGCTCATGGACTGACTCCCTTGCCGTTCACGAAACCGGCCCGGAGAGGGGTTACAAGCCCGAGGCCGGCGCCGGTACGGCTTCGAGCAGCTTGCGAATGACCACGTCGGAATTCACCTGCTCCGATTCGGCGTGAAAGTTGGTAAGGATGCGGTGGCGAAGGACCGGCGGCGCCAGGTCGCGGATGTCGTCAACCGACACGTTGTAGCGGCCTTGCAGGACCGCCCTGGCTTTGCCGCCCAGGATCAGGAATTGGGAAGCCCTCAAGCTGGCGCCGTAGTTGACCCAGGACTTGATAAAGTCGGGAGCGCTGGGATCGCTGGGACGGGAGGCTCGCACCAGGCGTACCGCATAGCGGGCAACCGAATCGGCGACGGGAATGCGGCGGACCACGCGCTGGAATTCGACGATTTCCGCCCCCCCGATCAAGGGCCGGTAGCGAATGTCGCGGAGGGAGGTGGTGTCCTTCACCACCTGGATCTCTTCCGACTCCGAGAGATAGTCGATCAGAATGTTGAACATGAAGCGGTCGACCTGGGCCTCGGGCAGGGGATAGGTGCCTTCAAGCTCGATCGGGTTCTGGGTGGCCAGCACATAAAAGGGGGGCTGGAGGTCGTAGGTAACGCCCTGAACCGTCACGCTGTATTCCTGCATGGCTTCCAGCAGGGCCGACTGGGTTTTGGGAGGGGTTCGATTGATCTCGTCGGCCAAAATGAGGTTGGCGAAGATCGGACCCTTGACGAACACCAGAGTCCGCCGCCCGGTGGTGCGGTCTTCCTCGATGATGTCGGTTCCGGTGATATCGGCCGGCATCAAGTCGGGTGTGAACTGGATCCGATTGAACTTCAGGTCCAGGACCCTGGCGAGGGTCTTGATCAGCAGGGTCTTGGCCAGGCCCGGCACGCCGGTAATGATGGAATGCCCCCCCACGAACAGAGAAACCAGGACCTGATCCACCACACGGTCCTGTCCGACGATTTCCTTTCGGATCTCCTGCAGGATATCCCGGTGGGCCCGGCGCATCTTTTCCAGCAACTCCACCTCGGAAGAGGCCGGTGCACCTTCCCCGGGAGTGACGAGGGCCGTTTCCTGCGGAGCTTCAGGTTTGGTGAACATGGGGTGGGTTCCGTTACCCGTTGGCCGCCGACCCCGGCGGATTCAGGCGCCTATTCCACCAGGGTCAACAGCAAGTCCTGGGCCGGCTCGTAGCCGGGGGCAATTTCCAGGGCGGAGAGAACCTCGGCTTTGGCTTCGACCCGGCGGCCGAGGCGAAGCAAGGCCCGGGCAAGATGGTAGTGAGCGGCCGCGCGGTCAGGAGGCTGGAGGGCCAGCAGGGCGCGATACTCTCGCGCCGCCATGGCTGCTTCTTCCTGCTGCATGAAGAGACCGGCCAACTGTTTGTGGGTTTCCCGGTCAAAGGGGTAGACATAGATCGCCCGTTCCAGGACCGCTGCGGCCTCTGCCAACCTTCCGGCTTCCTGCAGCCAGACGGCCAGGGTAGTCAGCGACTCCAGGTCGGCGCCATGGATGTCGGTGAGCTGCCGAAGTTCATCGATGGCTGCCTCGGTCAGGCCCCGTTCCCGGTAAATCCGGCTGAGTTGGCGGTAAGGGCTGTCCGAGCCCGCGTAGTCGGGAAACACCGCCTTGGCGCGACTCAGCAAGCCAACGGCCGCCTTCTCTTCTCCACGCTCCCGATGATATCCCGCCATCTTCAGGTTGGCAAAAAAATTGTTCGGTTGCTTTGCCAGCAGCGCCTCCAACCGCTCGGGAGAATTCATCAGCTCCCGCTGCCCCAGGATTTCGAAGTCGACATGCATCAGGGCGCCTCCGAGGATCGACTCCAGATAGGCCTTGAACTGGCGGTCGAAGTCCCCGGGAGACAGATCCAGCACCTCCCGGAGCGTATCCTCCAGGGAGGCGTTCCGGCCAAAGCTTTCCAGCATGGACAGGATCCCGGGAAAACCGAACCGCGCCTCGATGAACTCGCAGGCCATGCCGGCCTGAAAGTAGGAGAGGGCGACCTGGCCGGGAAACTGAGGGCGCAGAAACCCGCCGTTCAGTTCGCGGATGGGCAGCAGCTTCTCCTGCTGAATGAACTTCAACGTCTGCAGGTCCAGATGGTCGCCCCAACCGGGCATGGCCCGATGCTCCTCCATGACGGAGATCCCCTCGCTGAACCAGCGGGGGACCCGATGGCCAGTCATCCCCAGAGTGATGACGTGGGCGTATTCGTGCCACAAGGTGCTGCCCCAGTTGAATTGCCCCCGGGGGCGGGCCCGTGGAGAGTCCATGACGATGCCCGGTCCGAAGCAGACGCCCAGTGCCCCCAGGCCGGGGACCCCCAGCGCACGGACGGCAAAGTCCTCGTGGTTGGGGTACATCTCGAAATAGATCGGTTCGGGAGGGCTGAATCGGTATCTGGCAGAGAGGGTCGCGTGGGCCTTCTCCAGCAACGGGGGCACATAGTAGCCCAGAAGGACTGCTTCCTCGCGGTGCAGTTTGAGATTAAAGTGGGGCGTGGTCAGTTTCTCGAAGTCCACGAAGCTGTCCAGCAGCCGCAGGGTGTTGACGGTCCAGAGGTTGAAAGGATCCACCCGATAGGCTCTTTCCAGGATCTCCTTGGCCTCGGCTTCCCTTCCGATTCTCAGCAGATTGACCCCCAGATCGGCGTAGGCGCTGAAGAGATTGGGATTCAAGCGGATGGCCTGCCGGAAGAAGTCCACCGCCTGCCGGTACAGTCGCTGGGTGACGCAATATCGGGCCAGGTGCCGGTAGACCTCTCCGTATGTCGGATTGAGCTTCAACAGGGCTTGCAGGGCGTCTTCCAGCGCTTGCTCCCGACCATGGGCGTAGTGCATGACAGCTTGGAGGGAGCGGGCCTTCAGCGAGCGGGGGTTGATCTCCAGACACTGTCTGATCTTCTCCTCGGCCGCCGGGAAATCCTCGCGCTCGATTGCAATCTCGGCCAGGGCGGCGTGGGCCGGCTCCAGGTTGGGATTGATTTTCAGGGCTTTCCCCAGCAGAGCTTCCGCCTGCCCGGAGAGGCTGCCGGTATGGGTCAGCGCCAGGCCCAACAGGGCTTCCGGAAGATTGGGATTGATCTTGAGCGCGGCGCTGAAGCTGGCCGAGGCGCTGGCCGGATCGTATTTTTCCAGGAAGAGATTCCCCCAGGCAATCTGGGTCTCCAGGTCACGAGGGTTGGTCTGGGTGGCCCTGCGAAAGAACCGGTTGGAATCCCGGTATTGCTGCAAATGCTGCAGGGCGATCGCCGCCAGGCCGAGATCTCCTGGCTCCTGCCTCTCGATGCGGGAGTAGAGCTCGAGGTAGAGCCGGCGGCTTTGCGGCAATTGACCCTGATCCTCGAGAAGCCGGGCCAGCCCCAGTTCGGCCCGGTTGCGGCAGTTCTCCTGTCGCCTGGCTTTCTGCAAGGACTTCCGGGCCAGGCTGAGCTCTCCGCGCCGCCAGTAGGCTTCCCCCAGCAACACCTGCAACTGACAGGCGTCCGAGTGGTCCTCCAGGAACCTGAGGGCCTGTTGTTCCACCGTCCGGTAGCGACCGGTGGCCAGCAGTGTCTTCAATAGACCCAGGCGAGCTGCCAGGGAAGGAGGGGTTGCCGATTCCGCCAGCCCTCGGTAGAGCAGCAAGGCCCTCTGGTAGTCGCCGCCCAGGAGGGAGCGGTCGGCTTCTTCCAGGCTCGGGGTGCCGCCCGGGAGCGGCGCCGGCAGCCACAGGAGGGTGACCAGCCAGAGGGTCGAGAACAGGGTTAACCCGCATTTCTCACCACGGGTTGAACTCTTGAGAAGAGCGCAGGGAGTGAGGGTCGTGTTTAGCGTCATTTTGGAAAGGCAGTGCGTTCCGGGACGGCGCCACTAATTCGCCGCCTACGCGGCTAGGTCAGCGGGGGATACGACGTCCATGGGCTCACGCCCACGGCTAAGTGCTGGCGCGGCTACGCCGCTTTATAGGGAAGACCTGTAGGGGACGTTTCCTCGGGCAACCCACTCTAACCGCGGCTTCACCGCTCTCCCCAAAATCACGACACTGCAGGGGGACAGGATTCATGGAATAGTCCCCGGGCGCCAGCCCGGGGTTCGAGTAAGCCGCGAATGCGGCGTCCGCACTTAGCCGTGGGCGTAAGCCCATGGAAAAGGGCAGCTCCCTCCCCCGAGCCGCGTAGGCGGCGGCAGCAATCATCCCTGGTGTTCGATCGCAACCAAGCCCGGGCGCGCCCAGGGCAGTCTCTATCCTGAGGGCTCCCCCAAAAAGCGCTGCAAGATGCTAGAGACAAACACTTTCCCAGCCGATGCCCAGCCCCCCGGTGAGAAATGCGGGTTAACCCTTTCATCGAACCCGGTGGTCCCAGGCCGCAGGTTGAAGTGAGGCCGAGCCCCGGTCAGCGGTCGGTCCTCTCACGGATGGCCCGTGTGGTCCGGGCCAACTCGACCAGCAGGGCTTCCAGCCGTTCCCGGTACTGATCCGACGGAAGAATGGCCTTGCGGGTCCTGAGTCCCCGCAACGAGGCCTCCAGGTCGAGCTTCTTTTTCCGCAGGGCCTCCAACTCGGCAAGGGCCGTGGGGGACTCGGCCGGAGCAGCGGCCTCGGCCGGGGCCGCCAGGGTGACCCGGCCGGCGAGAGAGCCTTCAGCGCTTCCGACGTCCGGCAGGGCCGAGCCCACGCCGTCGCCGTTATCGTCCAGGCGGGCGTGCTCGGTGGCCAGCCGGTTCTTCTCCGCGTACCACTCCTTCACCTTGCGATGGGTGAAGGTGTAGGCCTCCAGCAGAGAGACCTGCCGGCTCTTGTCGGTATCTGCCTCGGGGTTTTGGAAAGACTGGACGAAAAATCGGGCAAAGACAGTCTCATTCCCCTCGTTCCCATTCTTGGTGGCCGTGAGGATGATACGGTTCCCGCCACTCAACCTGGGAATAAGGGCACCGCTGGCGGGCGTGGTGCACACCAGTACGATCCGCTGAGTCGGGAACCGGTCCAGGATGGCGCTCAGTTCCGCACCGGTCAGGTCCGGCCCTTTCAGGTTGTAGCGGTAGTTGCTGCCGTCGAAGTTTCCGTGTCCCAACAGGAGAAGGAACAACAGGTCGTTAGGCCGAACCCTGGATTCCAGCTCGCCGATCACCTGCATCAACTCCGATTTCATTGCCCGGGCGGTGACCAGAGAGGAATCCCGCTCCGGATCCTCGGCCAGAAAGAAGAGGTTCTCATCCGGGAATTTCAGGGGGCCCTTCAAGCTCAGAACCATCTTGGAGGACCAATCCCAGAAGCGCTCGCCATACTCTCCTCCGCCCGAAGCGCCGCTGACCACGACGGCAAAGCGGGCGGGCGGCGCATCCGCCAGGGTCCACCCCTGGCAGGCGATGACGAAAGCAAACAGCAGGATTGCCAGCATCACGGCCCGCCCCCATTTCCCGATGGGTGGCGGGGTACATGGCGAACAACGGTTTTTCTTCAGCATCTCCATCGTGTGAGGCACTGCCCATTTCTGAGCGTCACACCAAGCCGGCGCCCTTGAAATATTTGAATAATCCTGTCCCGGGCAGTGTCGGGTTTTGGGGTGAGCAACGAAGCCAAGGTTGACATCGGTTTCCTGGGAAAACGCTTCTTGCAAGTCCAGGCCCCGCTCCCCGGACGAGGCGGATCATTCAGAGGAAAGAAGCCGTTGTTTAATGAAGACGAACCACGAATGAACACAAATAGACACGAATACGGATGGACCTCTTTCAACGACAAGCGGCACCAAAATGCTTCTGCAATGTTGTTGCTTTGGTATCACTTCGTGTCCTTCGTAGACAACCTCCTCGATATCGGTTGCCACCCCCCCCCCAATTAACAACTCATCAATCCGTCAATTGGTGTTCATTTGTGTCCATTTGTGGTTCGTCGTTCCCCTTCGTCGAGATCTCTTCAAATCCATCCCCATCGTTTGCGGAGGAACCACTCGGAGCAGAGGAGCATGCCCAGCAGCAGGAAAAGAAAGGGCGTGTCCCACAGGGGAAGCACCTGGAGCACCGAGTTGGGGTTGTCCGAATAGCCGATTTCCTCCGGCAGTCTGGCGGCTCTCTCCAGGGGGTAATAGCGCCCGCCGGTCTCCCGCGCGACCCGCCGGAGGAGGCCGGGGTTGGCCCCGGCATCGAAGAACTCCCGATGAGCCCGGGTGACCAGGAAAAACGCCTCGGCCGATTCCGGTTGCGCCGTTCCCTGAGAAGTCCTGACCGCAACCTGATGGATCCCTCGTTGGCTGGGTTGAAACTGACCGGAGTAGTGGCCGCCGGCCTCGCCCAGGGTCAGGCGGCTGGTGGAGGCCCCAGGTGAGGTGACGGTGGCTTCGACTTGCCGATTGCCGGCCGGCTCGAAGAAAGCGTCCTTGACCGCAACTTCGATCCCTACCCCATCCTCTTCCTGGTAGATCTCCTGATCGAATGTCACCTGGACCGGATCGGAGGAGGAGGCCACCAGCCAACGCAGGAGTTGCCGCCAGAAGGTGGAGTGGGTCCGGTCGGTGTAGGGCATTCCCATCTGCCAGTGCCAGGAAGCCGCCGGCATAAAGGCGATGGCTCTCCCGCTTCCAAAGCGGTGGGCGGCCAGCAGGATCACGCGGCGCCCCCTGCGGCCGCCTCGGGCCAGTACCGCCGCACCCGGCTTGGCGCGCGAGATCCGGTTGTAAGCGGAGATCGGCGGCAGATTCCCCCAGAGGCGGAGGCTGGCTGAAGGTTCGGCAACCAGTTGAAGGGCCGGGTGTTGTCTGCCATAGGCGGTCAGATCGAAGCCCAGCGAATCAACGACGAAAGAGCGCTCCGGGTCCCGGTCACCGAGATGGACTGGCAGCATTTCGGCGATGGCCGTGGCCGCGTATCCTCCGGCGTCGAAGGAGTTGCTCCCGCCCAACATCATGAATCCCCCGCCGCGCTCTCCCACGAAGTTCACAATCATCTCGCGTTGGGACGCGGTGAAGAAGCCGGCTTCGATACTGCCCAGGATCAATCCCTTGTAGGGATACAGTTGCTCGGGGGTCTGAGGAAAGCCTGAGGCCAGCCTGTCCTCGCCTTCATGGCCCTGATGGTAGAACTTGTTGTCGGAGGTTCGGAGAAGCGTCACCAGTTGGAGGTTGGGGTCGTCCTGGACGGCTCGTCGAATGAACTTGAATTCCCAGCGAGGCGTTCCTTCCAGGTAGAGAATCCTGGGCCTGGAGTCCTCCACGTGGAGCAACAGGTGCCGGCGGTTGTTGCGCTGGATGGCTTCTCCGGGCTGAGGCGCCACCGAGACCGTGTAGTGTTTGAGCCCCATCCCTTCCGGCTTCAGGCTCAACTCCACCATCTGGCTGGTGCCGGACCCGTTCAGGGTGACCGGCTGGGAGGCGATGAGCGTGCCGGCCTCCCGGATCTCCACCGAGACTCTCCGGCCGGGATAGCCGACGCTGTTCAAGGAAACCACTCCTCGGGTGGAAGATCCCGGCAGGATGCGAGGAGTGAAGGTAACCTGAGACACTTGGATGTCTCTGCCGAGGCTTTCCTGGCCGATCCCCACCGTATGGACGGGAACTCCTTCCCTTCGGTAGGTGTCCAGAACCTCCTGCAATTGCCCGGAGAGGTTGTCGGCGCCATCGCTGAGGATGACCACGGCAGCCAGAGGCTGACCCTCTCCCCGATGTTTCCTCAGCGCGGATAGAGCGGCCTCAAGACTGGTGCCGGTGCCGGTGGGCGGAAGGTCCGGACCGAGTTGGATTTCCCGAATCTCCCGGTCGAACTGAAACAACTGGAGCTGGAAACGCTCTTCCAGATCGGCCAAAACGCTTCCCGCCTCGGGGTCGAGCCACTGAAGCAGGGCCTCCCAACGGGTCTGACGCGAACCGTGGGGGAGGGTCATGCTCTGGGAGCCGTCGATGAGGAGGGCGATTCTGCTTTTCCTGGGCAGGTGGGTGGAGACCTGGAGGGAAGGGCGGAACAGCAGTGTCGCCAACAGGAGCAGCGAGAGGACTCTCAGTCCGATCAGCAGCCTCCTTCGCCACCGGGCTTGGGGGCCGGAGGACCGGCGGCGGTAAACCCAGCAGGCCAGGGCGCAGGCCAGCGCCAGCGCCAACAGCAGCCACCAGGCGGAAACAGGGCTATCGAAGGTGAGGTCTCCCTCGCGGAAAAGAAAAAGCCGGTACTTGAAGAGTGACTGAAACAAGCTGTCCATCACGGTGGCGCCGTTGACTCCCGAACCGCATTGGGTTGCCGCCGATGGCCTGGTGAGAAATGCGGGCTAATGGGTCATTGAGTAAATGATGTAGTTGATGCCAAGCCGGTAGGCGGCCGAGGAGTACTTCTCGGGATAGAAGGGGACGTCGGCCCACTCCCAGGCGTCGCCAAGGTCCGAGTTGAAGTTGATCATGACCTTGAGCTGTCCGTCCCCATCGAAGACGCCGCGGAAATGGGGGTTGTAGCCGTCCTTTTCGTAGGTGGTCCCACTGTAGAACATGATGACCCCGGGGACTTGAAAAAGCTCGTCGATGTCGAAGAAGCAGTGGAACAGGGGGTGGGAGACCGGGAGATCCTCGATTCTGCCCCCGGGAAAGACCTTGTGCATTTGACTTTGGAAGTTGGACCACTCCAGAGTGCCGTGGAAATCGTCCACCACCATGAATCCGCCCCGCTTGAAATACTCCCGAAGAATCTCCGCCTCTTGGCTGGAAAGCTCCAGATAGCCGACTTCGGCTGCGTACAGAAAGGGGTAGTGGAACAGCTCCGGCGAAGTGATGGGAACGTAGTAGTGGGATTCTCGAACATCCAGGTTGGTCAGCCTCTTGATGCCGGCAATGAAGGTGACATCCGCCTTGGGTGCATCCGTTGCCCAGGCTCCGAAGCGCCATCCCGATCCGCCGCGAAACACCAGGCGGGCGAAGGTGAACTCCGTCTGGGGTGGCTTGGTCTCGCTTCCGGCCCGCCGCGCGGCCGCCTCCGAACCAGCCTCGCTCGATTCCCCGTCCGGGCGTTGAGAGGCCTGCGCCAGCAGGGCCGCCAGCAGGAGGCCGCCGGCGAGGCCGCGGGACCAATAGAATGCGTGACCCACCATCATGACACCGGTTCTCTGGGGATCTACCGACATCGGCAGCGTCCATTGAGTATAGGTTGAAAGCCGGTCGAGGACAACCGAGGGGATCAGTCGGGGTGTACGACAAATTGGGCAGGGTCGTGCTTGGCCGTTCTTGGACGGGCACTGCGTTCCCAAGGGGTGCACGTCGGTTTTCTGAGAAGTCGCCCGCCAGAGACTCCCCACCACACCGCCGGGACGGCACTTTCTGGGAGCGCGGGCGTCCCGCCCGCATCCTGTCCCTTTGGCCGCCGCTGAGCTTGAGCGCGATGCTGCAGGCAGCCACCCTGTCGGCGGGAACAGCATCGGCCAGGCCGAAGGAGAGCCATGGCGCTGTTCCCGGTCGATCCAAGTGGGGGAGATGGTAGAGGCTGTGCCAGGTTTGGTGCGGGCGGGACGCCCGCGCTCCCAGGAAGCCGTCATCCCATGACATCGTTACACCAAGGGCACCAAATTGCCGAAGCATTTTGGCGCCGCTTGGGGTTGAAGGAGGTCCATCTGTCTTCAGGTCTATTCGTGTTTATTCGTGTCCATTCGTGGTTCGTCTTCACTTAACGATCAGCCGTTTTTTCTCCTGAACACGTCCCGAAGGGGGAGTGATTGGGTATTGCCTGGGAGCGCGGGCGTCCCGCCCGCATCCTGTCCCTTTGGCCGCCGCTGAGCTTGAGCGCGATGCTGCAGGCAGCCACCCTGTCGGCGGGAACAGCAGCGGCCAGGCCGAAGCAGAGCCATGGCGCTGTTCCCGGTCGATCCAAGTGGGGGAGATGGCCGAGGCTGTGCCAGGTTTGGTGCGGGCGGGACGCCCGCGCTCCCAGGCAGCCATCATCCCATGACATCGTCACAGCAAGGGCACAAAATTGCCGAAGCATTTTGGCGCCCCTTGTCGTTGAAGGAGGTCCATCCATCTTCTGGTCTATTTGTGTTCATTCGTGTCCATTTGTGGTTCGTCTTCATGAACGGTCAGCCGTTTTTTCTCCTGAACACGTCCCGAAGGGGGAGTGATTGGGTATTGCCTGGGAGCGCGGGCGTCCCGCCCGCATCCTGTCCCTTTGGCCGCCGCTGAGCTTCATGCGAGGCTGCAGGCAGCCACCCTGTGGGCGGGAACCGCATCGGCCAGGCCGAAGGAGAGCCATGGCGCCGTTCCCGGTTGATCCAAGTGGGGGAGATGGCCCAGGCTGTGCCAGGCTTGGTGCGGGCGGGACGCCCGCGCTCCCAGGCAGCCATCATCCCATGACATCGTCACACCAAGGGCACAAAATCGCAGAAGCATTTTGGCGCCGCTTGGGGTTGAAGGAGGTCCATCCATCTTCTGGTCTATTTGTGTTTGAGGGGCACACCGTGCCGCGGTAGCCATTCCAACTTTTCTTCGTAATCCGATCACTTGGCCCGCGAGAGCTGCACCGGCCGGAGATTTGTATAGGGCGAGGAAACACGGCGGGTGTTGTACTCGCGAAGATAGCGGCGATGGCTGGGGGTGTCGGGGTAGTGCTCGCCACTGCCGTAGGGATATCGGGTCATGGCATGAAAGGGCAGCGGGGTCACCTGTCGCGGGGCGGCCGAGTGGGGGTCCATGTCCTTGCCGAAGCCGTCGGCATAGAGCAGGAAGGTCCGCTGCCAACCTGGCGGGAGTTGGGGCAGGCTGGCGGCGTCGTAGTCCAGCTGAATTTCGTCTCCGTTTCTCATGATGACGTAGCGGTCGTCCCGGCTGCTGAGCAGCTCGGTCACCGGGCCGAACCGGGTGTAGTGGCCGATATGGCTCTTCCAGGGCGCCGTCGGGTGGATCCAGTCGTAGTCGTAGATCAGGGGATGGCCCCCGTCGGGGCTGTACTCCCGGGGGAATCCGCGGAAGCGCAGGTCGGCCGACTGGGGCGACAGGCGGTGCTGGCGCAGGGTCGGCTGCTCCGCATAGGTGTTGACCAGGATCCGGTCCCAGTAGATTCGCATGCTGGTGACGATCCGGACCCGGAAGTCGTCGGTCAGGAACTTGCCGCTCAAATCCACCACCATGGTCTTGGGCAGTCCGGCCGGGAAGCCCATTTGAGGAATGACGGTCCGCCATTCCCCTCCTTGGTCCTTGACCTGCAGGTAGGGAGGCACCAGCCTGGTCTGGGATTGGGAGGCCTGATAGTTGGCGGTGGAATCGGCGTAGTCGATCCAGGCAGTCATCAGCAACGTTACCCGGGTCTGGCCGGAGAGGTCGCCCAGGTCCAGGACCAGAGCGTGCTCTTCCGCATACCCCTTGAAGGGCAGGAGCCGAAACCGGTCGGGGTATTTTCGATCGACCCGGCGGATCAGGGGCAGGACGTCCCGGCCCTGGTGATCCCGGGCGGAGACGGGCGGCCGGGCTCCCCGGGCGGCATGGATCTTGAACGGGGGGTAGGGCGGTCCGGGCATGAGCCGTTCGTTGGGGAAGAGCTCCAGTTCCTGCGGGTGGTCCAGCACCAGAAGTTCGGTCTGGTCGATGTAGAGCACCTCCTCCAACTGGTTGTTGATCCGCAGCGAGTAGCGGCCGTCCCTGACCTTGAGTTGGGAGGAAGCGATCCTGATGTACTCGTCGGTGTCGGGGGTGTTGTAGCGGCCGGGGCTCAGCAGAAACCCGATGGCGCAACCGCCCAGGAAGTCGGTGACGAACTGGTAGCGGCGGCCGTTCCAGGTGTAGAGCAGCGGGCAGGAGGTCCCCTTGCGATCCAGTTCGTGCACCAGGCGGACTCGATTGACGGGCAGATCGGTCTCAGATTGCAGCACGCCCCCCGGCCAGAGCAGGCGCAAGGCATCCACTGATTCCCGTTGCCCCAGGCCGAAGATAACTTCCGAGGGGTTCTGGGACAGATAGCCGCTGCCGCCGTTGACCTCGACCTTCTGCCAGAGGGTTCCCGACTTGACCTCCACTTTGGTTCCAATGCCCGACTTGTTGCTGTTGGTGCCCTTCAAACGGATCTTCACCCAGCGATTCCGGTTCCCCCCCTCGTTACGGAACAGCAGGGGCCGGCTACCGTTGACCGTCAACAGGAAATCGGTGTCTCCGTCGTTGTCATAGTCGCCGAAGGTGGCGCTGCGGAAGGCCCGGTCCCGGTATCGGTCCAGCCCCGATTCCGCCGTGACGGGGTGGAAACTGCCATCGCCCCGGTTCCGATACAGTTCCGGACCGGCTCCTTTCGGAGAGGCGCCCGCAGGCCCGCCGCGCACCTCCAGAACATCCAGGTCTCCGTCATTGTCATAGTCGAAGGCATGGCTGGTCCAGCTCCGCGCGTCGGGGGAAATGCCCGGAAAGGCCAGCTCGGCGGCCTGAAATTCCTGCCGGCCCAGGTTGCGGACCCAGGTGAGAGGGCCGCTTGCCGGACCCAGCAGGAAGTCCATGCGCCCGTCCTTGTCCAGGTCGGCGGTGGAGACGCTGTGGGCGGGCAGCGAGGCCAGTCGGTTCAAGCGCGTCCCCAGGTCCAGGAAGGTGCCCACCCGCTGGTTGCTGAAGAGCCGGTTGGCCCCCCCCAAAGCAACCGTCCAGAAGTCCACGTCCCGCCGGTTGTCGAAGTCGGTGAACACCACCGAGGTCAGCCTGTCCCCGGGGGCAAGCACCTGGGCCGCCTCGGCCACGTCGGTAAACACTCCCTTGCCGTCGTTGCGGAACAGGTGGGTGCCTCCACCCTCGGCATCGTCCGGAAGGGTCCGGGAGGCCCCGCCGGCGGGGCGGCCGGCATCCCGGAATCGACCCACGTAAATGTCCAGGTCACCGTCATGATCGTAGTCGGCCAGAGCGGCGGCCAGATGCCAGTGGTCTCCCCCGGCCACGCCGGCGGTTGCCGTCACGTCCGAGAAGGTGCCGTCCCCGAGGTTGCGATAGAGCCGGTTGGCTCCGTAATTGGTCAGAAACAGGTCGGGATGGCCGTCGTTGTCCAGGTCGCCCCAGTAGGCGCCCATGCCGCAGTCCCGATGGTGGATGCCGGCCTGCCGGCTCACCTCGGCGAAACGGCCCAGGCCGTCGTTGCGATAGAGCAACCCGCCCGATTGAGCCGCTTCCGGGCCGCAGCGGGCCAGATAGAGATCCAGGTCTCCGTCCGCGTCATAGTCACCGAAGGCAGCTCCCGAACCCATGCGGGAGGCCCTCTGCCGGATCGGCTCCTCCGGGTTGCTTTCCTCTGGAGGAGACGGATCGAGGTCATCGCCCGGCCTGGGGGCGGCCTGCTGAAGGGTCAGGCCGGCTTGCCGGCCCACCTCTGAGAATCGGACGGGCGGCCGATCGCCGGCAGGGGTCGGCTGAGGGAGCAGGTCCTTGATGTCGGGGTACTCGCCGGTGGCCAGCATGTACTTGCCCTGCTCTCCGTATTGATTGCCGGTGGAGCTCATGCCCCCGCTTTCCCGCAGCCGCATGAACTTTTCCATCACACTCCTGCCATCGACTCGATTCCCGCTGCGCAGCAGGCTCATGGCCAGGCTGTAGTGGGCGGACGTGTCGTAGGGGGAGAGTTGAACCACCTGTCTCAGTACTTTTTCCGCCTGGCTGTAGTCCTGCTGTTTCAGGTGAATCTGACCGATCTGATAGAGGGTGGGAGCGTCTTGAGGGTCTTGCTGCAGTATTTTCCGGAAGGCCTCCAGGGCGAGTTCCAAGCGGTCCTGGTTCTTGTGGATGAGGCCCATGGCAAACAGGGCGGTGGGTTGCCGGTCATTCAGATTCAAGGCTTCCTTCAGGAGCTTTTCCGACTTGTCCAGTTGCTGCAGGTAGAAGTGAGCCAACCCGCTGTTGACAATGGCCGGCAGGAAATCCTGGCGGATGGCCAGGCATCGGGCAAATTCCGCCAGGGCCTTTTCGTGGTTGAACTGCTCCAGCAGGGCGATGCCGATATTGTTATGGTAGATCAGGCGGGCTTCAGCCGACCGGCTTTCGACGGCCGATTCCTCGACCGCGGCCCGGAGGGAGCCGGGCTGCCCCAGGGGTTGGCAGGCGGTCGGCCCACAGGCCAGGACCAGCAGCAGGAACAGATCCAGGTGCCGGTGCGCAGCGCAGCGTTGGAATGGAGTCATGCCGGACGATCCTGAAACAATTGAAGGACTAACCACAATACACTGAGCTTTTTGCAAAATTCGCACCGGGGAAGGTCATCTTGTCGGCAAACCTGAGGTTCTGCCTTTTTCAATATCGGGTGCGACCTGGTGAAAAATGCTGTCTAACCACAAAAAGCACAAAAGTCACAATATATGTTTTTGTGCCTTTTGTGGCCATTCCCGGTAAATGTCCCGCTGCCGAATTTTGCAAAAGGCTCCACCAATAAATGATATCCACGAAGGAGAACGACGAACCACGAATGGACACGAATGAACACCAATAAACGGAATGATGCGTTGTTCAATGGGGGGATGACAACCGAAATCGAGGAGGTTATCTACGAAGGACACGAAGTGAGACAAAAGCAACAAAATTGCAGAAGCATTCTGGTGTCGCTTGTGGTTGAAGAAGGTCCATCTGTCTTCGTGTCTATTTGTGTTCATTCGTGGTTCGTCTTCATAAAACGATCGAGCTTTTTTGCAAAATTCGAAGCGGGGTAGGTGATTTCGCCGGCACACGTGATGTTCTGCCTTTTGTGGCCATTCCCGGCAAAGATCCCGTTGCCGCATTTTGCAAACGCCTCGATCGGCTGTTTTTCCTCTGAATGAGCCTCCCGCCAGGGTGGGGGGCGATTTATTTACTGGATAGCCCCTGCCCCTCCCGGATCACGATCCGCTGATCGGGGGCGAGATTGGACAGCTTGTCCACCGTGCCGCTGGGCCAAAGAACCTCGAGGGACAGGATCCTGTCCGAACGGCCCAAGCCGAAGGTTACGGGCAGTTCGCTCTGGGAGCAATAGCTGCTGCCGCTCTTGACCCGCCGCCACAGTCGCCGGTTAGCAAGCTGGACGGTCACCTTGGCCCCGATGCCGTCCCGGTTGCTGGGGGTTCCCACCGTCTTGACCCGCAAGTAGCGGTTTCCATTGTCCCTGTTCCTCTGATTTTCCCAGAGCACGGCCGGGCCGCCGTTGGTGGTCATCAGCAGGTCCAGGTCGCCATCGTTGTCATAATCCCCATAGGCGCCGCCGCGCCCCACCCGGGGTTGCCGGAAGTCGGATCCCACCCGATGGGCGACCTCGATGAATCCCCGGCCTTGATTGTGGAACAGGTGAGGCGGCTGGGCGTGGGTCACCCGCCGCTGGACCTTGCTAATGTCGTTCTCCACGTGACCGTTGGCTACGAAAATATCCAGCTTGCCGTCCAGGTCGAAGTCGAAGAAGAAGCAGGCAAAGGCCAGCGTCAGCAGGCTGGACTGTCCGACCGCCGAGGTGGGGGCGTCGTCCACGAAGAGCCCCTGGCCTTCGTTGTGATAGAGGTTGAGCATCTCGTTGGAAAAGTTGCCGATCACCAGGCTGGCCAATCCCGACCCGTCGTAGTCGGCCGCGTCCACCCCCATGGCTCCCCGAACGGTGCCGTCCTCGCTGTAGGCCACCCCGGCCGAGATGCCCTCATCCCTGAAGGTACCGTCCTCCTGGTTGATGTAGAGCTTGTTGGGTTGGGTGTCGTTGGCCAGCAGCAGGTCCGGCCAGCCGTCATCCTGGGCGTCGAAGACGGCCACCCCCAGGGCCTTGCTGGTGGAATCCAGCAGTCCGGCCTTGCGAGTGACATCGGCAAAGGTGCCGTCGCCCTGGTTCCGGTAGAGCCGGGAGGAGGCCCCGGGATAGGATTCGGGGGTACAGTAGGACTTGTTGACGCCGTCCAGGCTGCAGTGAATGTCGGTCTTGATCGACCACTCCACGTAGTTGGTGACGATCAGATCCAGGTTGCCGTCCCGGTCGTAGTCCAGCCAGGCTACGCTGGTAGCGAATTCGGGGTTTCCCAGCCCGGCCTTGCAGGTGACGTCCTGGAAGGTGCCGTCTCCCTGATTGCGAAAGAGTCGATCCGGCCCCAGGGCGCTCACATACAGGTCCACCCGGCCGTCGTTGTCATAGTCGCCGGCAGCGCATCCCATTCCGTAGATCTCGAGATCCAGCCCGGCCTGCCGGGTCACGTCGCGAAAGGTCCCGTCCCGGTTGTTGCGGTAGAGGGCCATGGTCGACCGGCGTCCCTTGCGTCCCGGCCAGTTCTTCCCGTTGATCAGGAGAATGTCCTGCCAGTCGTCGTTGTTGTAGTCCAGGAAGGCGGCTCCCGACCCCATGGTCTCGGGGAGGTACTTTTTCCCGAAGGCGCCGTTGTTGTGTTGAAAGGTCAGGCCGGCCTGGCGGGTGACGTTCTTGAACTGCACCGGGAAGGTTTGGGAGTCGTTGCCGGCCTGCAGCCCTCCTGGCCGGGAGAGCAGTCCCAGCACCGCCAGGGACAGGCCCAACAGGGCAGGGCGCCCTCTTCGGCCGCGGTCAGCGCTAATGCAAGGCATTGAAGGGATCATGAATCGGCTTGGGTCGCACGGGCTGCAACCCGGCGGGAGGAGGTGGTCTTGCCGGCGGTCAGCCCCGGCTCCAGCGGGGCGGATCCGTGCTCATGGATGGGCTGGCGTTCGTTGTTGGCCTCGGGGTGGCGCCGCCGTACCGGTCCGGTGATGAATTGGGAAGACTCGTCGGCCTTGAATCTCAAATAGAGCCGGCGCTCCCGGTCGGCCAGCTCCTTCAGGCCCAACCCTCGATAGCAGAGCATCAGGTTGTAGTGGGCCTGCAGGTCTTCCGGGTCCACCGCCAGGACCTGGAGGAACTCCGTGACCGCCTCGTCGTACTGTCGTTTCAGGAAGAGAATGCGGCCGGCCTGGTTTCTGACCACTCGATCGCGGGGATATTGAGCCAGTGCCCGTCGAAAATGGGCCAGGGCCTGATCGTATTTTCCCTGGGTTTTCAACGTCAAGCCGTAGAAATAATGGCTCTTGGCCAGATCAGGATCCAGTTCCAACGCTTTTCGCAGGACCTCCTGAGCCCCTTCGGTGTTGCCCTCCCGCACCCGGGGCCGAGCCACGTTCACCCAGCCGTCGGCAAAGTCGGGATCCAGCCTGGTGACGGTCAAGAAGGCCTGCTCGGCGGCTTTGAGGTCTCCCTGCAGCAGGAGGCCGATCCCGTAGTCATTCCAACGGATCAGGTCGGCCTTGTCCAGGGTGGACCCCGGCTCGGGTGGGTCGGCGCCCCGGTCCAGAACCCTCAGCTCCGTTCGGTCCTCGGCCATGACCACGATGGGCAGTCTGGGGATCTCCTTGAGCTTGCCCGAGACCCGGGACAGGTCGCCCTGGAAGATCCAGCGCCCGTCATCGTAGCCCTTGTCCAACCCGAAATCCAGGTGGGTCGGGTCCCGGATTCCGGCAAAGGCCCATTGGGTATTCCACCAACTGAATTTGCGATAGTTCACTTTGGCGATGAGGGTGATCCTGTCGCCGCTGCTTTCGGGGACATTGAGGCGGAACCGCACCGTGTCCGCGGCTCCGGGGGGGATCAGGCGGACGTACAAGGTGGAGCGGGCCGCCCAGGCATTCCGCTTGTTGATGAGGTTGCCGTGCTCGTCCAGCAGGTAGGCGCGGTACATGTGGGCGCTTTTCTCTACCGGCCCCTCGCCGTTGTCCTCCACCCGGCCGCTCCAGAAGATCACCTGCCCGTGGTTGTCGACCGCCTGAAGCTCCAGCCAGACATCGAAGGCGTCCACGGTTCCGCCGGGGAAGAAATGGCCCACTCCCAGGGTCCTCAACACCACGTCCACCCGCACCGAGTCCCCACGGCGCACAACAGCTCCAATCTTGTCCAGGGGCGCCACCACCTTGAGAGGAGGGGTGGTGACCATGCCGCGGGCGCCAAAGGATTCCGACTCCTCGCCTACCGCAAAGGTGCTGGAAAGTTGCAGGCTGGCTCCGGTTCGGCCGGAAGTTTCGGCCGGCTCGACGGGATCGCCCAATGCCATGGCAAAAATGTCGACGCTGACCTGGTTGTCCTGCAGGAAGTCGATGGTGGTCTGCAGCTGCTCCTGGTCCTGGTTGACCAGAGGCACGGCCGTATTGGCTCCCGGGAACCGGTGAGAGTGGACCTTGCCGTCGACGTTCCCCAGGTCGTTGGAGTCCACCAGGGGCATGTGGCAGTCCACGCACTTGCGGGGTTGGGGCGGGTAGTAAAAGGACCGGGCTCCCTGGCCCGAAACGCCGCTGGCCTGCCAGTTGTCGTAGTCGTTGAATCCTCGCAGCCAGCGATAGTGGTTCACCGGAGAATCCAAATGGACCTTGTGGCAGCTCGAACAGAATTCGGCGGTGTCCTTGCGATGGAAGGGCTTCATGAAGACCTTCTTGTGAGGGCCAGGGTCCGCCATGGTCAGGAAATCGTGGGCCCACTGCAAGAAGGCATTGTCGCTGGTGGCCATGTCATGCAGGGGAGGATACTCAATGACCAGCGCCCCGTTTCCCATACTGCTGGTGATCCGAACGATGGAGTGGCAGGAGGTGCAGGCCAGCCCGGCCTGTGCTTGGGGGGTGTCGATCTGTTCCCGGATGGGGGTGTCGAATCGCCCGTTGAAAAAAACGGCGTGGTCGTGGCAGCCGGCGCACCACTTCGACGGACGGGTGCCGACCACATCCTGCATGTACTCGATGGATTTGCGGTACCACTGATTGTTGAAGGAGGAGAAGTGGTGCATGGAGGAGTACCACTGCTTGTAGATATCGGGATGGCACCGCTGGCAGGTGTGCGAGGTCATGAAGAAATCGGACGGAATCAGGTCGCCGCTGGTGGTGGTGGACGACGAAGGGAAGAACGGGCTCTGGGGGCCGTCCCCTTCCTCCTCCATGGAGACCGGCGTTCGGGTTGGGTTTCGGATGCGGTCGGCTTCGTCGGGGAAGTAGTACTGGTGGCCGCCCAGGCCTGTCGGGATCAGCACCAGAAGCGCCGCGGCCAGGCCGTAGCGCCTCCGCGCCCTGCCCAGAGGACCCAGCCGATAGCTGTCTCTCCAAAGGGACCGAACCGCAAAACCGGCCAGGACAAAGGCCAGCAGGGCCAGGCCGATGTGCAAGTGGAGGATCCAGCGATGGGGCTCGGTGTTGCCCACGACCAGCAGCGCCAGGGCCGGAATCGAGCAGGCCAGAAAGCAGACCAGAGCCCAGCGGGCCACCGGGATCATCCTTCTGAAGCCGGTCAGCAGGACTCCGAGTGCAATTCCGGTCAGGACCAGCCCCAGGCCCAGATGCAGGGCCAGGTTGGACATGTAGAAGAGGCTGGGCTCGGCATGGGGCCACAGGTAGGCCCCGTTGACGGCCAGCACAAGGAAGGCGCTAAAGCAGATCAGAGAAAACCTGTTCACCGGACCACCCGTTTCCCTGCGAGTCCTCAATGGCATCAGTTTAGCAGGGGAGCGGGGTTGCGGCAAATGACACTGCGCTTGGCGGGCCGCCGGCAGGAATGGTGTTCTGCAGGGTTTTTGGGGTGCCAGCGCCGCGAAAATTGCGCGTTATCCCAACCGATCCTGAAAATCCCGGTCGAGGGGAATGAAACCGAGAACAGGCTTGGTGCCGGTGCTGAATAGGTCGTGAGGAGGGGATGGATCAGGAAGGTCCTACTCCCGGGCCGCCAGATAGGCGCCGTCGCCGCTTCGCTCTCCGGGAGCCCCGCCGTCGTTGATGACCCCGTAGGCCAGGAAGGGGTTGTTGCCGGAGATCTTGCGGATGCGGACATATCCCTGGGTGGTGTCCTCCGTATAGTCGCGCAGAATGCTGTTGATCTGGCGCCATCCCCGGGCCGGGACCCTTCTGCCCGTTATCGTCGTGACCAGCAGGCCCGTATCCCCGTCATAGATATCGATGGCGAAGACACTATCGCTGTCGTCGACTTCTCCGGTGTTGACCAGGGCCAGGTTGCTGCGGCTCTCCTGGTTCTGCTGAAGGCCCTCGACCCAGGCGACCTGGCTGAAGGCCGAACCGTAGGGCACGGCGTTGTAGGAGACGCCGTACTGGCCTCCCGCAAACACAGCCTGCGAGACCGTCCGGGCTCCGATCGCGATCCCGCTCATGTCCCCGCCCTCGACCCGGGCGAACAGAGCCCCGGCCAGGCCGCCTGCCGAACCGATGCCGGAAACACCCTGCCGTCTCATCTCGTTGACCAGGTTGGGGGTGATCCGCTGCTCCCCGGCTTCCAGGTTCATGCTGAATCGAGCCGTCCGGTCGGAGGTGTCCACCCCTTCGGAGACGAAGGCGAAGCTTACCGTCCTGGCCTGTTCCGAGAAGTTGGTTACCGTCAGCTCGCTGGTGAAGGCTCCACTCTCCACGATCACCGGCAAGGTCTGCCCCGTGGTCCCCGCCAGCGAGCCGGCCGTCACCGGAAGGACGAAGGACCCGTCCGAGTTGGCCTGGTCGTTGATGACCCCGTAGGCGTAGAAGGGGGCCTCTCCCGACGTCTTTTCCACTCTGACGAATCCGTTGGCCAGGCTGCCCAGCACTCCCGAATACTGGTGGAACCCGCCCGGCTCCAGGGTCACCTCTTCCAGCAGGGTGGGACCCGAGTCGGCCGCATCTCCCGAGAAGACCGTCGCTCTCAGCCTGATGGGTCCCTCCACCGCGGTCCCCATGTTCTGGAAGGCCAGGTTGGAGCGATCCTGCGGGGTCTGACGCAAGCCGGCCAGATAGACCGGTTCCTGAAACCCGCCCTCCTCTGAAACACCGGGATAAGCCAAGCCGGCGCGTCCCAGGGGAACGGCGGTGGTGGTTCGCACCGCCACCGCCACTGCGGAATCAGCCGCGAACTCGACCGCCAGCGTCCCGATGCGATTCCCGCTGCCGGGAATGGGGACGCCCAGGCCGCGCAGGTACTCGATGGCATCGGGTACGATCTTCTGCCGCCCGGCGGCCACCACCTCCGAGGCCGTCCCGCTGCCGCTCCCCAGGTGGGCGGTATAGGTATAGTTGAGGGCCGCCTCCGCAGCCCCGCGGTTGGTCAGGGTCATTTCGGAGGTGAAAAAGGAACCGTTCATGCCGGCCGCACTCAGAATGGCCGGGATGAAGGCGACTGTCAACCCGATGTCGGCAGGGCCGGTCAGCGTAATGGTGTGGGTGGCCGGGTCGGGAGGCCCTGACAGCAAGGTCTCGGCCTTCAGGAAGGGAGCCTTGGGTCCCGTTCCGTCGGATCGGCGCAGACCGATCTCGGAGAGCCCGCTCAGGGTAAACACGATGGTCTTGCCCGCTCCGGCGCTCTCGAGGAGGACCAGAGTGATTTCCTTGCTGGTTTCCCCGGCCGGAAACAGCAACTCCTCCTCGGGGGCGGGCGACAGGTCGGTATAGTCGGCGGCGGTGGCGGTGCCGCCGACGGCGTAGGGCACCTGCAGGGACACCGGCAGCGCGCGGTGCAAGGTCACGGTCGCCGTCACCGTGGTTCCCGGGGCCGCTGTCTGCGCGGCCGGAGCAAAGCCCAGCCGGGCCTTCAGGGTGGCGTCCAGATGGAGTCCCTGGTTCTGCGGGCCAATGCCCAGCTCGGAGAGGGTATCGTCGAGAAGCCCCGGCGGTAGGGCAGCCAGGCGGTTGCCGTCCAGACGCAACTCTTCCAGTCGGCTCAGCCCCTGGAAGATCTCCTCCGGCAGGGAGGCAATGGAGTTGTCACTGAGAAGCAGCACCTGCAGATGGCTGAGACCGCGGAAGACCCCTTCCGGCAGTGCAACCAGCGAGTTCCGGTTGAGCAGTAGAGCTCTCAGGTTGCCCAGTCCCCGGAAGACGTCCTCGGGCAATGTTCTCAGGCGATTTCCCTGCAGCCACAGCGAGTCCAGCCTGGCCGGTTGGCGGGGAGTGCCGCTCAACTCCACAAAGAGACCCCGGGGTAATTCCATCAGGGAGTTTTCGTGCAATCCAAGTGCCTGCAATGCGCTCAGTCCGTCGAAGACCCCCTCGGGTAAAGCGGTCAGCGAGTTAAAGCCCAGGTTCAAATCGACCAGACGACTCAGGTCCCGGAACACCGCCTCGGGTAGTTCGGTCAGGGCATTCCCATTCAGCCACAGGGTTTCCAGGTTAGCGAGCCCGCTGAAGATCCCTTCGGGGAGGGCGGTGAGAGCGTTGCTGCTCAGGTCCAGCCATGTCAGACGGCTCAATTCGCCGAAAACCCCCTCGGGGAGACTGCTCAGGGCGTTCCCGGCCATCGCCAGGCGTTCCAGGCTGCTCAACCCGGTGAAGATCCCCTCGGGGAGAGTCGTCAGCCGGTTTTCTCCCAGGCTCAAGCCCGTGAGGGAGCTCAATCCGTTGAAGTCCTGGGCTTGGAGGGTATGCATTCCGGTCCGTGTCAGATCGAGCAGGGTTACGGAAGCCAGTTGCCCCGGGGTGACCTGCCCGCAGGCTGATCCCCCGGTGGCCTCAAGCAGCTTGTCCCTCACCTGGGGCGTGCGGTCGCAGATCCCACCCGTGATGGTGCCGGGGTCGGGATTGGCGACGGTCAGGGTGTGAGCGGCTCCATCGGGAGAAAGCGACAGCAGGGCTTCGGCCTTCAGGAAGGGGGCCTTGGGTCCCGTCCCGTCGGCTCGGAGCAGGTCGATTTCGGAGAGCTCGCCCAGGGTCAGCACCAGGGTTTTGCCCAGCTTGTCGGCGCCCTCGAGGAGCGACAGAGTGATTTCCTTGCGGGTTTCTCCAGCCGGAAACAGCAACCCCTCCTTGGGGGCGGGCGCCAGGTCGGTATAGTCGGCAGAGGAGGTGGTGCCGCCAACGGAGTAGGGCACCCGCAGGGACACCGGCAGCGCGCGGTGCAAGGTCACCGGTACGGTCACCTTGGTCCCGGGGGCCGCGGTCTGCGCGGCCGGAGCAAAGCCCAGCCGGGCCTTCAGGGTGGCGTCCACATGGAGTCCCTGGTTCTCCAGGCCAATGCCCAACTCTGAGAGGGTGTCGTCGAGAAGCCCTGGCGGTAGGGCCGCCAGGCGGTTGCCGTCCAGACGCAGCTCTTCCAGTTGCCTCAGCCCCTGGAAGATCTCTGGAGGTAAAGCGGACAGGGAGTTGGCGCTCAGGTCCAGCCATTCCAGGTGGATCAGCCCGCTGAAAACGGCCTCGGGCAAGAGGGTCAGACGGTTGCGATCCAGTTCCAACTGTTCCAGCCTGCTCAGCCCCTGGAAGATCCCCTCCGGCAGGGAGGCGATGGAGTTGTCACTGAGAAACAGCGCCTCCAGATGACTCAACTCACCGAAGACCCCTTCGGGCAGTGCCATGAGCGAGTTGCGGTTGAGCAGCAGAACTCTCAGGTTGCCCAGTCCCAGGAAGGCGTCCTCGGGCAATGCGCTCAGGCGGTTTCCCTGAAGCCAGAGCGATTCCAGCCTGGCCGCTCTGCTGGGACCGCCGATGGGGATGAATTCTTCCGGCTCGCTCACCTCCAGAAAGAGCCCCCCGGGTAATTCCATCAGGGAGTTCTCGTGCATTTTTAGTGCCTGCAATGCGCTCAATCCGTCGAAGACGCCCTCGGGCAAAGCGGTCAGTGAGTTGAAGCCCAGGTTCAAATCGGCCAGACGGCTCAGATCCTGGAAGACCGCTTCCGGTAATTCGGTCAGGGCATTCCCATTCAGCCACAGGGTTTCAAGGTTGGCGAGCCCGCTGAAGATCCCTTCGGGGAGGGCGCTGAGAGCGTTGCTGCCCAGGTCCAGCCATGTCAGGCTGCTCAATTCGACGAAGACCCCCTCGGGGAGACTGCTCAGGGCGTTCCCGGGCATCTCCAGGCGTTCCAGGCTGCTCAACCCGGTGAAGATGTCCTCGGGAAGGGTCGTCAGCCGGTTTTCCCCCAGACTCAAGCCCGTGAGGGAGCTCAATCCGTTGAAGTCCTGGGCCTGCAGGTCATGGATTCCGGTTCGTCGCAGGTCGAGCAGGGTCACGGCGGACAGTTGGCCCGGGGAGACCTGACCGCAGGCCGTTACCCCGGTGGCCTCCAGCAGCTTGTCCCTCACCTGGGGGGTGCGGTCGCAGATTCCACCGGTGGTGGAGCCGGGATCGGGGTTGGCGACGGTCAAGGTATGAGCGGCTCCATCGGGAGAAAGCGACAGCAGGGTTTCGGCCGGCAGGAAGGGAGCATCGGGGCCCGATCCGTCGGATCGGCGCAGGCGGATCTCGGACAGCCCGCCCAGGGTCAGCACCAGGGTTTTGCCCAGCTTGTCGGCGCCTGCCAGAAGGGTCAGGCTGATCTGCCGGCGGGTTTCTCCGGCCGGAAACAGCAACCCCTCCTCGGGCGCGGGCGACAGGTCGGCATAGTCGGCAGAGGAGGCGGTGCCGCCGACGGCGTAGGGCAGCCGCACGGCTACCGGCAGCGGGCGGTGCAGGGTCACCGTGGCCGTGGCGGCGGCTCCCGGGGCGGCGGTTCCCGCAGGGAAGGCGAAGGCCGGCTCGGCCTTCAGGACAGCGTCCAGACGGAGTCCCGGGCTATCCTGAACGGCGCCCAGAGTGGCGAGGTTCTGGTCGAAGACTCCCTCGGGCAAGGCGGCCAGGTGGTTGTCCTCCAGCGCCAGGTCCCGCAGGCGCCGCAACCGGTGGAACACCTCGGCGGGGAGTTCCCTCAGTGCGTTCCGATTCAGAGTCAAGCGTTTCAGCCCGCTCAGCCCGCTGAAGATCTCCTTGGGCAGGGTTCTCAGATCGTTCCCCTGGAGCGGCAATTGGACCAACTGGCTCAATCCGTCAAAGACCCCCTCCGGCAGCACCCTCAGCGAGTTCCCGTCCAGAGTCAGGATCTGCAGGCGACTCAGCCCGCTGAAGATCCCCTCGGGCAAGGTCTGCAATCGGTTCTGGCGGAGTTGCAGCTCGAACAGACTGCTCAGCCCGCCGAAGACTTCCTCGGGGAGCTCCCTCAGCGAGTTCGAATCCAGAGTCAGGCGTTGCAGGAGGTTCAATCCGAGGAAGGTTCCGCCGCCCAGGGCGTTCAGCAGGTTGTGATCCAATGAGAGGGTTCGCAGCAAGCCCAACCCGTGAAAGATACCGTCGGGCAGAGCGGTCAGCAGGTTGCGGTCCAGCTTCAGCGTTCGCAAGCTGACCAAACCGCGGAAGACCCCTTCAGGCAGAGTCGCCAGAGAGTTCTCCTGCAGCCACAACTGATTCAGGCTGCTCAGGTCGCCGAAGGCTCCGTCGGGCAGGCTGCTCAGCGAGTTTCGCAGCAACGACAGACTCTCCAGCTTGCTCAACCCGGTGAAGACGCCCGCCGGCAAATCCGTCAGCGAGTTTTCCGCAAGGGACAGATAGGTGAGCTCGGACAGCCCGCTGAAGATGCCATCGGGCAAGATCTCGAGCTGGTTTCGGTACAGCCAGAGTCGTTCCAGAGAGCCCAGGTCCCTGAAGAGCTCCGGGGGTAATTCCCTCAACTGGTTGGAATTCAGAGCCAGTTGTTCCAGGCGGCTCAGACCGTGGAAAAGGGATGGCGGCAGAATGGTGAGGGAGTTTCCGTAGAGGCGCAGGCGCTGGAGCCGGCCAAGATCCCTGAAGTCATGGGCCTGGAGGGTGCCGATGCCGGACTCGGATAGATCCAGCAGGGTCACGGCTGCCAGGTGCGCGGGGGTGACATCCTCACATGAAGAGACGCCGGCGGCCTCCACCAACTTGTCCCGTACCTGCGGCGTGCGGTCGCAGACCCCTTGGGCGGTCGCTGCGGCCGCGGCAGTCAGGGACCAACCGATCACCCAGACGGAGAGAAAAACGATCCGGCGACGCCAGGGTGTTCCTCGGGGATGGGGAAACCTGATTGTCTCGTCAGGAATTCTGCTTTCAGAAAGGCGCAGATGGCTCAAGGGTCCTCCATGAATCAATAAGAGCCTCAAGGGAAATTGCCTGAACATAAGTATAGCAGCCAACCGGTTTTTTGTGCTGTCAGGGGCATGTCGTCCGGGACTCCCCGATCGGCCAATGGGGAGTAATCTCCTATCGAGGAGGAGCGGCGTTTTCGCGAAGAGTGAGGGCAGCCTGGCGGGTTCAGGCAGCGCAGCCCATGGCGGCTAAGGTGGGACCCCGGCTGGGGCCAGTGGACGTGGTATCCTCCATCCCCCGCAGCCGGGTACGCGGCGAATATAACGCGTCGCTCAGGAGAACATTAACGTTTCCGAATTACTGGATCTGTGCGCGGGAAGTGCAAGGAGCTCAGCGCAGGGTGGGGTGGCTAATGCTCCTACTCCCGGGCCGGGACATAGGCCCCATCGCCGCTACGTTGCCCCGGAGACCCGCCATCGTTGACCACTCCGTAGGCCAGGAAGGGGTTGGTGCCGGAGGTCTGGCGGATCCGGACGTAGCCCTGTGTGGTTCCTGAGGCGTTGTCGGCCAGAATGGCGTTGATTTGATGCCAGCGCCGGGCCGGGACCGTCCGGGTAATCGTCGTGACCAACCCGCCCGTATCTCCGTCGTAGATGTCGAGGTTAAAGACGCTTTCCGTGTCATCCACTTCTCCGGTGTTGACCAGGGCCAGGTTGCTGCGGTTCTCTTTGTTCTGCTGCAAGGCATCGACCCAGGCGCTGCCGGTAAAGGCCGCCCCATCGGGCACGGCGTTGTAGAAGACGCCGTAGTGGCCGCCGCCCCCGTCAGGCGTGCTGGTGCGTGCCCCGATCACGATTCCGCTCATGTCGCCGCTGTTCACTCTGGCGAACAGGGCCCCGGCCAGTCCGCCCCTGGCCGCACCCACGCCCTCGACGCTCTTCCGGCGCATTTCGGTGTCGATGACATCGGGAATGATCCGCTGCTGCCCGGCTGCCAACGTCAGATTGAAGCGGGCCGTGTGGTCGGGTGTACTCAGCCCATCGGCCACGAAGCTGAATTGAATGGTCTTGGTGTCCCCCGAGAAGTTCGTGACCGTCAGCTCGCTGGTGAACTCATCCGTCTCCACGATCACAGGCAGGGTCTGGCGCAGGCTTCCTGCGAGTGAGCCGGCCGAAACCGGAAAGACGAAGGAACCGTCGGAGTTGGTCTGGTCGTTGATGACGCCGTAGGCATAGAAAGGGGCTGTCCCATCGATTCTCTCCACTTTGACGTAACCGTTGCGGTTTCCGTCCACGCTGCCCAGCACTCTCAGCAACCCCGAATACTGGTGAAACTCTCCCGGTTCCAGGGTTACGTTCCCCAGGACCCGGGGACTTGAGTCGGGTGCATCTCCCGAAAATACCGTAGTCCTCAAGGTTATCGGGTCATCTCCGGAGGCCCCCATGTTCTGAAAGGCCACATTGGATCGGTCCCGGGAGTTCTGGCGCAAGCCGCACAGGTAGACCGGTTCCTGGAATCCCCCGTGGCTGTCAATAGCTGGATAGGCCAGCCCGGCACGCCCCTCCGGCACAGCCGTGGTGGTCCGGACCAGAACACCCAACTGGGAAGAACCCGAGACCTTAATCCCAAGAGTTCCGAGACGGTAGCCGATCTCGGAGATGGGGACATCCAGTCTCCTGAGATATTTGAAGGCATCCGGCTCTATCTGTTGTTGGCCTGGCGGTATGACATCGGAAGCCACACCGCTTCCCGCTCCCCTGTGAGCCTGGTAGATGTATTGGAGCTGTGCCTCTTGAGTTCCCCGGTTGGTCAGGGTCAACTCTGAAGAGAAGTAGGAGTTGTTAAGCCCCGCGGCTGTCAGGATAACCGGAACGAACGACCGTGAGCTCAGGGTGGGAGCCAGGACTTCAATCGGCCTGGAGTCGGACGCTCTCGCATTATTGGTTTCGCTGTTCTCAGCCACTTGGTCCAGATCATCCACTACGGCTCCCAGGAAGTAGTTTCCGGGGCCCACCCTTGGGGGGAGCGGAAAGAACCGGTTGCAAAGCGCGGATTCTCCCGCCGGCAGGCCCGAGTCGTAGGAGCAGGCTGCGAACCAAGTGTCTTCGGTCGTGATGGTGGGATCGACAGACAGATAGAAGCCCAATCGGAAAGGGCCGGCACCGGTACGTCCTTGATTGCGTATCCCGGAAGAAATGGAAACCTCGCCGCCGATAGTAGCCGTCGGGGGGGCCACCAGCGAAGTGATGATCAGGTCCGGGTCGGCTGTAATCGGCTGAAAGATGGCCACGATGTTTTTGGCTGTATTCATTTGAACGGTGCACTGGTTTTCAGACTCAGAGTCGCATCCCCGCCAGCTCTGGAAGCGGAAACCGGGATTGGGCTGGGCGGTCAGTGTCATGCGGGTGCCTGAGGTAAACGGGAGTTCCCCGACGATCCTGTTGAGCGCGGCATCGATCTGAATGCGGGGCTTGATGACGTTGTTTCGAGGATCAACCACAGGAATGCCGGTACTGTTGAGAACTGAAAGTAGCTGGGGCACACTTGCAGTGGGAGCCTTGGACTTCAGTACTGCCCAGGCTCCGGCAACATGGGGAGCGGAAAGGGAGGTGCCGTTGAACTCGGCGAAGCCGCCTCCAGGGACGGACGTAGTGATCGAACTGCCTGGGGCCAGCAGATCCAGCAAGGGGGCGCTGTTCGAGAAATCGGAGACTGCGTCCGAAGTTGTTTGGCCGTTCCCGATGTCGGTCGATCCCACGCTGACGGCTTTGGAGACGCAGGCGGGGAAGCCGATGCCCCTTGATGACTCGTCGTTGCCCGCGGCCGTGACGGATGCGATTCCATTTGCACGCAGATTGTCCATGGCGGCTGTCGCGGCTGGGGAGATGGTTGAATCACAGTTCTCCGAGGAGACAAAAGGGTTGCTGAAGCTCATGTTGGCGGCTGCGATGTCGAAGCTGGTACTGAGCTCGAGGACTCGCTCCAGCCCGGCGATCCAATCGCTGTTGAATGACTCTATGCAGTCCCCGCCGCTGCTGCACCGCGAGAACACTTGAATGGCGACAATCCGGGCTTCGGGGGCCACGCCCGAGAAATCCGCTCCTTTTCCGGCGGCGACACCGGCCACCGCGGTGCCATGAAAGCACCCGGTGAAGGAGCAGGGCATTCCCGATCCCAAACCGATCGACTCTCTCACTCCTCCAGGACAAAGCGACGATGCAAAACGTTCCGAACCCGAATAGCAGGCTTCGGACACCACCTTTCCTTTCAGAAACGGGTGATTCCCGTCCACTCCGGTATCCAGGATGGCGATCGTTTTGCCCGCGCCCTCGTACCCTTGTCTCCAGGCATTGGCAGCGCCCACCAGTGCCGTGCTTTCCTGAAGTACCGGTCTGACGACGCTGTCCTCTTCGATGCTGACGACTTCAGGACCTTCCGCCAAACTCTCCAGTGCCGCCCTGTCCACTTCCATCGCCATAAAAGGAATGAACTTGAATTGCCGGACGGAGGAGAAGTTGTGACGACTCATTCGATTCAACAGGGTCTGTTGGGCCCGAGCTATCAGAGGTGAGCGAGTCCTTGCATCGGTCATACGGCTCACAGCCGAGACGGCAGGGCTTCCTTCGGTCTTCAATTCCACGATCACCCTCACCCTGCCTTCCGTCCGGACCTTGGCCCTCAGGGCCGCAAAAGCCCTGGCCCTTTGAGATCTTTCCAGTGGTTCGCCGGCAATGCCCAGCTTCTGATCGGGGTCCTCGTCGCCTGTGGATAGTCCACTGATACTGACGGTGGCGCTGCCGCAATTGGGCTCTTGGCTGGAGATCAGGGTTCCGGCTCCCTGTGGCGAAACTCTGGTAGTCAAAGGAAAGCAGTCGCCGCTGGCGATGACGGTCTTGGTGTATTCGTTGTCGGATTCGTCGCTCTCTGAGACAGCATTTCCGGCATCGGCTACGATTCGGAGAGTGTGGGTGCCGGCACCCAATCTCCCGATGGGGTAGTCCTGGCGAAATCGATAGATTTGAGGATCCAGGGAGTTGGGCACATCGAAGGTCTCCCACAATCGGCCGTTGATGTAAAGCTCGATCCGGAAAGCTGCCACAACCGCAGAACCGCCGCTGTTGATCACAGCGAAATCCACATAGAGCCGGTCGGAAGCCATCAAGCCGAGGGTGTCAACGTTGTCGTCTTGCCGGTTGGAGACCACGATGGCGTCGGACCATCCATCCGGCCGAACGGGCCTGAGATTGGGCGAGGTGTGCTGGGAAGTATAGGAGCCGAAAGATGTCAGGAAAAGCAGGACCGCAACCATCCAGGATCCTATCCAGGGACCGGGCTTTCCGCGCATGGAATTTCCTTCCTGTGCCATTGAATGAAGCTGTCAGGGACTCGGGCCAGCCTCGTCCCGCTTGGGGTTGGCAGGGAATCGCTCAGTGGCATATTGCACCCTGATGCCGCTGCTCTTGGTTCCAATGGGTGTGAGGGACAGTTCAAAGGTACTGGTGCCCGGAACGTCCAGACAGATCTGGATGATTCTGGGCTGCTTGAACTCCGGAAAGGAACGGATCTCGTGCTTTCCGGAAATCTCCAGACTGGGGAGGCCCCCGAGCGAATTCCCGTTCAGATCGTATGTCTGGAAACGAAGTCGAGCTCCGGTCGGGACGGCGCCTTCCGGCCGGGTAGTCACGGCCGCGAACTCCAGGTTGCGGCCATGACCGAAAACGCCCGTCAGGACGCGACAGTCCCCGTCTTGCAGCCAGTCTTCTCCGGACTGGCCGGTCACGGAAAACAGCTCCTCGATTTCTCCGCCGATCGGGTCCTCGATCAGATAGTTGCCCCGAACATGAAGCGAGTTGGCGGTGCAGGGTGAACGGGTGAAGACGTAGGCAGCACCGACTGATAGTTCCCGGACATCTGGGGCCGTCAGGGTCAGGATCTCGGCTCCTCCTCCGGGAATGGTGGTGTAAAGGAGGTTGCGGTCGATCGACTGCAGGTCGGACAAGACTTCTGGTGCCGGGGTCGTTCCCTCGTGAAACAGCAGTGCCGTCTCGCAGTCAGTCGACCGAAGATCTCTGTTGGTGATGACGACTTCGGTTTTAAACAGGTTTTTACCCTGGGTGCCCACCAGCACCGGGGAGAGGGTGGCTACGGTAGCGCAGGGCGAACCCTCCCAAAGGGAGAGACAGAATGGGTCCTGGTCCACCGGGTCGAAGCCGGAAACATTGACGGTATGGATGGTGCCGTCGACCGGCAGGTCGAGGAGATGTTCGATTTTCAGGTGCGGCGCATCCGGCCCCGATCCGTTGGATCGGCGCAACCCGATCTGAGAGGGCTTTCCCAAAGTAAATACAAGAGTCCTCTGCTCCTGATCGCCACTGTCTTTCGGCAGCGTAAAGGAAATCTCGCGGCGGGTTTCTCCGGACGGAAACAACAGCCCGGTCTCCGGAGCCGGGGACAGGCCTGTCAACCCGCCCGCGATTCCACTGAAACCTACGGTGTAGGGCACACGCACGGCCACCGGCATCGCCCGGCTCAAGGTTACCGGTACCGTCACAGTGGAGCCCGCGGTCACGCTCTGTGTGGTCGAAGCAAAGCCGAGCCCGGCCTTCAGATGGGCGTCTACATACAGTCCGCCTTGAAATGGCAGGTAGAGCGTGTACCCTGCTTCAAAGGTTTCAATGGTTTGCCCCAGTGTCCCGAGCATGTCGTCGAACACCCCGTTAGGTAATGCGTTCAGGTTATTCCGATCGAGGTTCAGCTCCTTGACGGAGTTCAGTCCCTTGAAGATTTCTTCGGGTAGTGAGGTCAGGGAGTTTCCGTCCAACCACAGCCGTTGCAGATCTGTCAGCCCGTGGAAGCTCTTCTCGGGCAGGACGGACAGGGAGTTGCTAGTCAACCACAGTATCTCCAGCGAACTTAACTCACTGAAGATCGCCTCGGGTAAGGCGGTCAGGGAGTTCCACTGTATCTCCAGGCTTTGCAGGGTGCGGAGCCCGTGGAAGACTCCTTCGGGTAGGGTGTGCAGGGAGTTGGAATTCAGGCTCAGTACTTCCAGGGCGTGCAACCCGTTGAAGATTCCGTCGGGCAGGGTGCTCAGAGAATTGGAAAGCAAATCCAGCGATTTCAGGTTGCTCAACCTGCTGAAGATCCCCTCGGGCAGGCCAGTCAGAGAATTGAAGGACAACTCCAGCCATTCCAGGCTGCTCAGCCCATGAAAAACCTCCGGGGGTAAGGTGCCCAGGGAGTTGGAACCCAGACGTAGCACTTTCAGGGCATGCAATTCGTTGAAGACTCCCTCGGGAAGCTCAGAAAGAGAATTGCTCCCCATTCCCAGCCACTCCAAACTGCTCAGCCCGCGGAAGATTTCCCTGGGCAGGGAGGTCAGCGAGTTGGCAGCCAGTCGCAGCTCCTTCAATCCATTCAGCCCACCGAAGACTCCCTGGGGCAAGGCGGTCAGGGAATTCAAAGGCAAATCCAGCGACTCCAGGCTGGTCAACCCGCCGAAGACTCCCTCCGGCAAGGTGGTAAGGGAGTTTCTGGTCAACCGCAGCCATTCCAGGCTGCTCAGCCCGCTGAAAATCCCTTGGGGTAAGGTACTGAGGCTATTGCTATTCAACCAAAGCCTTGTGAGAGAGCCCAGTTCGCTGAAGACACCCTCGGGTAAGGTGCTAAGGCTGTTGCCGTCAAGATAGAGTTGTTCCAGGTTGCGCAGCCCATCGAAGACGCCCCGGGGCAGAGAGCTCAGGTTGTTTCTGTGCAAATCCAGGGTTGTCAGGGAACTCAATCCACTGAAGTCGTTTTCCTGAAGGGCGCCGATGTCGAATTCCGGCAAGTCCAGCCTGGTTACGCTGGCTAGATGCTCCTCGGTTGCCTTCTCGCAGGCCGATATCCCGATGACCTCCATCAGCTTGTCCCGAACCTGGGGCGTGCGGCCGCAAACACCAACCAGGTCGGAAACAGGGTCGCGTCCGGAAACAGTCACGGTGTGAACGGCTCCATAAGCAGGGCGGCCAAGCAGGGATACGGCCTGAAGGTTGGGAGCGTCGGAGCCCGTCCCGTCGGAGCGTCGCAGGCCGATGCGGGAGAGCTCGCCCAAGGTCAGCACGACGGTCTCCCTGTTACTGTTTTCTTCCTCCAGCAATGTAAAGGTGATCTCCTTGCGCGTCTCTCCCGCCAAAAACAGCAGCCCGGTTCCTGGCGCGGGAGACAGATCCATATAGTCATCCGCTGTGGCGCTTCCTCCCAGGTTGTAGGGTACGCTGACGGCTACCGGCAGCTGACGGCTCAGCGTCACGGCTGCCCTCACGGTGGTTCCCTTGAGCCCTTTCTGTGCTGCTTCCGTGAAGGCCAAGCTGGACTTCAAGTAGAAGTCCACGAAGAACTCCTCGGAACCCGGGTCGGTGCCCAGCGTATCGAGGACATCGTCGAAGATCCCTATGGGAAATTCGCTCAGGTTATTGCCCCACAGCTCCAGCCGTTCCAGGCTGGTCAGTCCGCTGAAAATCCCCCCAGGCAAAGCGCTCAGGCTGTTGTTATACAAGTGCAGGGTCCTCAGGGAACTCAGTCCGCTGAAGATTCCCTCGGGTAAAGCGCTCAGGCTGTTGTTGTACAAGTGCAGGGTCCTCAGGGAACTCAGTCCGCTGAAGAGCCCTTCGGGCAAGGTGCTCAGGAGGTTTCCATGCAACCACAGGAGTTCCAGGGAACCCAGCCCGCTGAAAATCCCCTCCGGTAGATTCCTCAGGGAGTTGTTGTTCAACCACAGGCTTCTCAGGGCGCTGAGCCCGCTGAAGTCTTGCTCTTGAAGGGCACTGATTCCGGAATCGGAAAGTTCCAGTATCGCCACTCCGGCCATGTGCTCCGCGGTGACTTCTCCGCAGCTCGATACCCCGGTCACCTCCACCAGCTTGTCCCGTACCTGGGGTGTGCGCCCGCAGACTCCTTCCATGGTGGAAATGGGGTCGGGACCCGGAACAGTCACGGTGTGGGTGACCGGAAGAGGACGACGGTGGAGCAGGGTTTCAGTTTTCAGATGGGGGGCGTCGGGTCCTGTTCCGTCGGATTGCCGCAGCCGGATCTCGGAGAGATCCCCCAGGGTCAGCAGGACTGTTTTCTCCCGGCTGTCGTCAGTCTCCAGCAAAGTGAAAACTATCTCCTTGCGGGTCTCCCCGGCCAAAAACAGCAGACCACTGTCCGGTGGCGGAGACAGGTTCGTGTAATCGTCCGGCGTGGCGGTGCCGCCCAGGCTGTAGGGGACGCGCACGGCCACCGGAAGCGTGCGGTTCAGAATGACGGCTGCTGTCACTGTGGTGCCTTCGATTCCGTCCTGTGCGGTCGAAGCGAAAGCCAGGTCAGCCATGAGGCCGTAGTCTATGGAGAGTCCAGTGGTCCCCGGAGGACGTCCCAGCGTGTCGAGCACATCGTCGAAGATCCCCTTGGGCAAGGCTTGCAGGGGGTTGTCGGTTAAAAGCAGCGATTCCAGGTTGCTGAGTCCGTGAAAAATGTCGGCGGGCAACACTTGCAACGAGTTGCGCCCTAACCACAATTCCCTGAGGGATCTCAACCCGCGGAAAAGCTCCGCGGACACCGTGAAGATGGAGTTGTCGCTTAAATTCAATCGTTCCAGGTTACTCAAACCGTCAAAAATGCCCCCGGGCAAAGCGCTAAGGTAGTTGTGATACAACTGCAAGCTTTCCAAGCTCTTCAATCCGTTGAAGATCTTCTCGGGTAAAGAGATCAGGGAGTTTTCCTGCAACTCCAATCTCTCCAGACTGCTCAACCCGCTGAACAAACCCTCGGGTAGAACGGTCAGCAAGTTCTGTTCCAAACTCAGTTCTTGCAGGGAACTCATGCCGCTGAACACCCCTTCGTTCAGGAGGCTCAGGCGGTTGCTGGCCAAAGACAGTGTATCCAGTGCACCCAACCCGCGAAAGACCCCGTCGGGTAAAACGGTTAGAGCGTTGTCGGACAGCAGCAATTCTTGCAGGGAGCCCAGTCCATTGAAGAGTCCCTCAGGCAGGTCGGACAGAGAGTTGTCGTTCAAGCTCAGTCCTTCCAGGGAGCTCATACCGCTGAAGTCGTGCTCTTGGAGGGCGCCTATGCCGGAATCAGAAACGTTGAGCCATGTCACTCCGGCCAGATGCTCTGGGGTGACTTCTCCGCAGGTCGATACGCCGGTCATCTCTACCAGCTTGTCCCGCACCTGGGGAGTGCGGTTACAGATCCCTTCCGGGCCGGTAACGGGGTCGCGGCCGGCAACAGTCACGGTGTATACAACTCGATCGGCACGGCGCTGGAGCAGGGTTTCCGCCTTCAGATGGGGAGCGTCGGGGCCGGCGCCGTCGGATCGCCTCAGACCGATCCGGGAGAGCTCCCCCAGGGTCACCAGGATGGTTTCTTCCCGGCTGTCATCGTCCTCCAATAACGTAAGGGTAATATCCTTGCTGGTCTCTCCGGCCAGAAACACCAGGCCGCTGTCCGGGGGGGGAGACAGATTCGTATAGTCGTCCGGCGTGGCAGTGCCGCCCACGCTGTAGGGGACGCGCACGGCCACCGGAACCGCGCGGTTCAGAATCACGCCTATTTTCACTGTGGCGCCTTCGATTCCGGCCTGTGCGGTCGAAGCAAAGGCCAGAACGGCCTTTTGGCGGAAGCCTAGAAGTATTCCCGTGGCCTCTCGATGATGGCGTCCAAGAGTGTCGAGCACATCGTCGAAGATCCCCTCGGGCAAGGCTTGCAGAGGGGTGCCGGTTAGAGCCAGCAATTCCAGGTTGCTGAGTCCGTGAAAAACCTGCTTGGGCAACACTGTCAGCGAGTTGGCTCCCAGCCACAACTCCTTGAGTGAACTCAACCCGCGAAAAACCTCCGCGGGCAGGGTGCTCAGGGAGTTGTGCGACAACCACAGAATTTGCAGGTTGCTCAGCCCTCTGAAGACCTGTCCGGGCAAGGTGCTGAGGGAGTTGGTTCCCAGCCACAACTCCTTGAGTGAACTCAACCCGCGAAAAACCTCCGCGGGCAAGGTGCTCAGGGAGTTGTCCGACAACCGCAGCGTTTCCAGGCTACTCAGTCCTGTGAAGACCTGTCCGGGCAAAGTGCTGAGCGAGTTAAAGTCCAGCGACAGATGTTTCAGATTGCTCAGCCCGGTGAAGATCTGTTCCGGCAAAGCGGTCAAGGAGTTGCCATTCAGGGACAATTTTTCCAGGGAGTGGAGACGGGAAAAGACCCCCGCGGGCAAGGTGCTCAGGGAGTTGTTCCCTAACCCAAGATCTTCCACCTTGCTCAGCCCTCTGAAGACCAGCTCGGGCAGGTCACTGAGGGAGTTGTCACGCAGGTAAAGATATTTGATGTTACTCAGCCCGATAAAGTCATGCGATTGAAGGGTAGTGATGCCCGCCTCACTGAGGACCAGATATTTCACGTTGGCCAGTTGTGTCCAAGTGACTTCTCCGCAGCTCGACGCCCCAGTCATCTCCACCAGCTTGTCCCGCACCTGGGGCGTACGGTCGCAGACCGATTGCGCGGACAAGTTGATCGGAAAAGTCAGCAGGAAGACCGCAATCCAGGGAACCAGGGGAACGATTCTGCGGAACAGGCCCGTTCGTTCGGGACCGCAGCTCGCCGGTTTCAGTTCCGTCCGCCCTGCCTCAGATGGGAGAGAAGGGCTCAAAAGGCCTCACTATTGCGGGGGGCAGATGACGTTGCTGGCTGTGAACGGCACAAAGGTTGTTCATCGCGGGTGCTCAAGAGATAGGTAGTTTGGATTGCAAGGTGCCATGTCGTCAATGGTAGTTGTAATGATTCAAATAAAAGGGAAGGATCTGCTTCCGCTCAATGGAAGTCGGGTAAGTTCGAGCGCAAGCCTACTCGCCGACCAGGGTTTGAATGAAGCGCTCGGCCTTGCCGTTGGCCTGGTGACGGCTTCAGCGTCAGGGGTTGGGAGGGCCCGAATCCAATTCAGCGTAGGGCCGGGCGCCCAGGGACTTCAGTTCCAGGGCCAAGCCGGCCGTCATGAGATAGACCCTGTCGGCGCGGGAGGCCGCCACCTGGTTCACCCGTCCCAGGGCGTCCCGGTAGGCGCGGCCCAGAGCCGAGGAGGGCACGATGCCCTGGCCGACCTGGTTGCTGACCAGTATCCAGGTTGCATGGGTCTCTTCGACGAGATCCATCAATTGGCGGGCGGAGTTTGGGATGTCGCTGGCCGCGTCGGCGCGGCGCGGCTGGTCGAGCAGCAGGTTGCTGACCCAGAGGGTGAGGCAGTCCAGCAGGATGGTGTCGTAGCGATGCAGGAGGGGACGAAGCGCCTGCACCAGATCCAGGGGCTCCTCCAGGGTGTCCCAGGCCGGAGGACGCCGGTCGCGATGGGCGGCGATCCGGCATTTCATGTCTTGGTCGCGCGCCTCCGCCGTGGCGACGAACAGCACCCGCCCGCCCCGGCGGACGAGTCTTTCGGCAAAGGCGCTCTTGCCCGAACGCGCGCCTCCAAGAATGAGAATGAGTTCCTTTTTCAAGGCTTCAACTCCGCCAGGCGGTAGACGGCATCCATCAGGACGTTGCCCATTCAGTGATCCTTCCCTGTAGGAGATGGTCCAGGCACAGGTGTGAGGTCCCGCATCTCCGCCTTCCCGTCACTCTCCGAAACTCTCTCCCAGGTGGCTGGTGTCGTTGAGCAGGTCCAGCACGGCGCCGCCGTCGTCGAAGAGGCTGACCACGGAAAGGCCGGCATTGGCGAACCTGAATCCCCACATCTTTTGAGCCGGCAGGTCCATGAGACGAGCGACCAGCGCCCGCAGAGTTCCGCCGTGAGAGACCACCAGGAGGTTCCCGTCTCGGCCGCCGTGAGCCTGCAGCAGCCTGTCGGCGATGGCCCCGGCCCTGGCGTAGAGCTGGAGATCGCTTTCGCCGCCGGGCGGGGCGAATGCAGGGTCTCCGCTCATCAACCTGTTGCGATACAGGTCCGGATAACGGGCCTCCACCTCACGGAAGGTCAGTCCCTCCCAAGCTCCGAAGTGCTTCTCCCTCAGGTCGGGCGTCGTTTGCAGCCGGAGATTTCTTCCCTGCAGGAGGGCCGCCGCCGTGTCCGAGCCGCGGCGCAGATCGCTGGACCAGGCCGCCGCAAAGGAAACCGACGCCAGGCGCAGGCGCAGACGGTGGGCCTGACGGTGTCCCGCTTCGTTCAGGGGCGTGTCCGATTGCCCCTGGATGCGGCCCTCGGAGTTCCAGTCGGTCACCCCGTGTCTGACCAGAAAGCATCTACTCATCTTTGGCTGTTACCGCTGCCTTCAGGGCCCGTTACTGCAGGTACCCCAGCAGGGGCGACCGCAAGGCAAGGGGCGAGGCGGCGGTCAGGATCGTGGCCACAACCAGCACCGATGCTTCGGCGGTCTCGTTGACGGCTCCGTAGATGTCTCCGGTAAGGCCGCCCAGCGCCCTTGCCGCCCAGGCTGCCACAGCCCAAGAGACGCCGCTGGCCAAGGCGAAGAGAAGGGCTCCGGTTGTTCCGGCAAGGGCAATGGCGGCGGGCAGGGCGAGGCAAAGACCGCCGATCAACGGCCACCGGCGCCGGTCCCGGAAAAAGGCCGTGCCCAGGCCCTCCTGCCTGACGTAGGGAAACAGCTCCATCGCCAGCAGCATCCCCCAGCGCGATAGGCAGGGAAAGAGCAGGAGCACCACCTGCCGGTTCCCCTGAGGCAGGGCAGCCAGGGTCGTCAGCTTGATGAGCAACAGGCTGACGACCCCCACCACGGCAAAGGCTCCCACGTGGGGGTCCCTGAGTATTTCCAGTCGCCGCTCGCGCTCGAAACCTCCCAAGAGGGCATCGCAGGTGTCCATGAAGCCGTCCAGGTGCAGGGCCCGGGTCAGCACCGCCAGAGCGGCCGTCAGAAGGGCGCCGGCCACAAGAGGCGGAAACTCGCGGTGCAGGGGAGCGAAGTCCGTCGTGAGAAGCGGGAATACCGCATGCAGCAGCAGGTCGATACCCGCCAGGAACGATCCAAGGAGCAGCCCGACCAGTGGAAACCAGGTGCGGGCCGCGGCAAAATCCTCGGCGGCGCTCCTCGGCGCCAGGGGGAGAATCGTCAGAAAACCAATGGCGGACCGCAGGCCCCTCATTGAGTCCGGCCCTCCTCCGGCGCCTCTTTGCCCTCCCTGTCCGCAACCCCCGCCTCGTCAAAGGTGGCCATCCCGGAAAGGCAAGCCGAGGCTGCTTCGATGATGGGCATGGCCAGCACGGCGCCGCTTCCCTCGCCCAGACGCATCCCCAGATCCAGCAGCGGGGACAGGTTCAGGTGCGACAGGATCGCCGGGTGTCCCCGCTCCTCCGACCGGTGGGAGGCAATCATGTAGTCTCGAGCGGCCGGGCATAGCAGGCGGGCCAGAAGCGCCGCCGCTCCCGATATGAAGCCGTCCAGAACCACGGCGCGCCGCATCAGGGCCCCTCCTAAAACGACGCCGGCCAGCACGCCGATCTCGAATCCTCCCACTTTCGCCAGCACATCCAGGGGGTCGTCGGGATCCGGCCGGTTGACGGCGAGCGCCCTTTGCACCACTTCCACCTTGTGTTCCAGCTCCTCGGGGGTGCGTCCCGTTCCCCCGCCGGTCGTTTCCCGGGGGGACCTGCCGGTGACGGCGGCCGCGATGGCGCTGGCGGCAGTGGTGTTGCCGATGCCCATGTCGCCCGCGGCGATCAGGTCCGCGCCGGTCCGGGCGGCCTCGACGGCAAGATTCACCCCCGCTGTGAGACACTGCTCCGCCTGCCCGGTGGACATGGCGGGTCCCTGAGTGATGTCGCCGGTGCCGCGTCCGGCGCCTATGCGGTGGAGATCGGGATGGTCCCGGATATTGCTCGCCACCCCGGCGTCCACGATGATCTGTCGAACGCCGAGCAGCCTGGAAAGGACACTGACCGCCGCCCCGCCGTCCAGGAAGTTCCGCACCATCTGCCCGGTGACCGCCTGGGGATAGGCTGTAATCCCCTGGGCGACCACGCCGTGGTCCGCTGCCGCCACGATGACGGCCTTGCCGCGGATGCGAGGTTTCTCGGTGGCGAAGATGCCGGCCAGTTGTACCGAAACCTCCTCAAGGCGGCCCAGGCTGCCCGGGGGCTTGGTGAGGCTGCGCTGCCTGGCCCCGGCGCGGCGCCGGGCCCCGGCGTCTGCAGGACCGATGCGGTGGATGGCTTGGGCTAGAGTGATCAAAATGAAAACTCCAGCCCGGCTGTCCCTGCAGCCCCGGGGTTCAGAAAACCGTTCTCATAATATTGCCTGTCCAGCAGGTTGTCGACCCGGCCGAAAAACCGGAGACTGCGGAATTCGGAGAGAGGAAGCCTGTAGCTTGCACCGAGGTCCACCTTGGTGATGGCATCGAACCGGAACACGCGGCTGCCGAAGATGCTGGGGTCATAGAGCGGCGCCAGGGTGCTGCTGGAGGTTACCCAGTCCAGGTTGACGAACAGATTCCGCCCCAGCCACTGGGTTGCCAGCAGCGACCACTGGTGGTCGGGAATCACGAAGGATTGCAGGACATCCCCGACCCGCGGCACCCGCTCGTCCGCGTTGGTGTAGGTGTAGGAGAATCGCAGATCCAGCGATGTCAGAGGTCGGAGGGTGGTGGTGAACTCCAGGCCTCGGGCCAAGCCCCCCCGACTGTTGCGGTAGCCGCCGAATCGCCCGAAGGGGTCGGTGAGGGGGCTGATGGCGCCGGAGAAGTCGAACTGGATGTTTTCCTGGATGCGGGTGTAGAACCAGGTCACGGAGGTTTGCACCCGGTTGCCGAGCAGGGTCTGATCCAGGCCCGCGTCAAAGGCGATGGATCGATCGGGCCGCAGCCTTGGATCTCCGTAGGTCGAGTAGCCGAAGCTCGAGAAATAGGTCCCGAAGCGCTCGTAGAGGGACGGGGATCGATAGCCGTTCCCGACATGGGCACGGAACTTGGTCCCGGACCGGGCGACAAAATAGGCGATCGAGCCGTCTCCGGTATAGGCGGTTGGCGGAGCGTCGAAGGTGAATCCCTGATAGGGCGCCGTTTCGGACGGTTCCAGGAGAGGGATCTGAAGCGAGAACCTCTGGACTCTGAAGGCGGCCGAAAGGTGCAGCCGCCCCTGCAACAGTCGAAGCTGGTCCTGAAGGTGAAAGGCGTTGCTGCGCTGAGTGACGTCCGCCAACGAATCGGGGGAGGGCTGCACGGGAAACGTCCTGTTGATGAAGCGTTCATTCTCGAACTCGTAGCCCGCGTCGATGGAGTGGTAGGCTCCCAGTTGCAGATGGGTGCGCGCGTTGAAGGTCTGCACGCGCCCGCCATAGTCGGACCGTGCGATTCCGAGAGGCTGAAAGCCGGTGCCTCCGGGGCCGTTGTGATGGGTCCGATCGGTGCGCAGGTTCTGATAGGAGAGACTGTATCCTGTCCGGGCTGTCGCTTGCTGGTTGAGCACGACCGCGGTGGAGAGGAAATCGGTGGCCTCACGCGCGTCGGGATCATTGAGGGCCGGAATGAAGCTGGCCGAGCCGAGGTCGAGTTGGGACAGGGGCGTGCCGGCCTGGTGGAGCTCGACCTGGTTGGGAGCCAGCGGACGTGCCGGGACGATTCCAGTGGCCGCCAGGCCGGGGGCACTGCTTGGCGACCGGTTGAGCTGGAGGAAGGTGTCGCCTCCGTAGAATCGTGCCGAGAGGTTGGAGGTCGGAGAAAGGTGTAGATTCAGCCGTCCCTGAGCAGTGGTGTTGCGGCTGGCATCGTCCCCGTCGACTCCTCTGGAAATGTTGCGATGGGCCAGTCCCGTACTGTAGGTGAACCGGTCCTGCTGGAATCCTCCTGCCAGACGAGCCCGACCATGCAGCCGCCCCAGGGATCCCCCCTCGGTCAGGAGGCTTCCCCGGGTGCGGCCACCGCCTTCCGCGCTCATGACGTTGACTACACCGCCAATGGCATGACTGCCGTACAGGGATGACCCGGAACCCCGCAACACCTCCAGCCGGTGGGTGTCAGCCAGCAGAAGATGCGACAGAAAGGAGGTGGCGTCTCCCTGGGGCGCGGCCGCGTCCCGGAAGCGCAGGCCGTCAATCAGAACCGAGGTGTTCTCGACGCTCAGGCCTCGGGTTCGAATGGTGGTCTGGGTGCCGGGAGTGCCCAATTGTTGAATGCGCAAGCCGGGAACCGGCCTCAAGGCCTCGACCACGCTGGTTTCTCCGCGTTCCTGCAATTCCGCCCGGCTGACGACCGTCAAGGCCTTCGACACCTCCTCTGCCGACTGTGGATTCCCGGAGGCCGTGACCACGACTTCCTCCCGTCGAACCGCCAGCTTCAGCACAATGTCCCGCACCAGATCCTGACCTGCCTCAACCTGAAGACCGCTCAGGGACAGGGGAGCAAAACCCCGGGACTCAACCTCCAGGAGGTATTCCGCCGGCCGCAGAGGCCGAAAACGGAAACCTCCCGAGGCATCGGTGGTGACTCTCAGGCGCAGGCCGCTGGCACGGTCATGGAGGGTAACCAGGGCGTCGGGCACAAGAGCTTGTTGGGGATCGGTAATCGTCCCGCTGATCGAGGCCGGTTCAACCGCCTCGGCGGTCAGGGCGGCGCAGCAGGCGACGAGGCACAAGGTCACCATCAATTTTCCGGTCGTGAACGGCATCTGGCAAGTCCTTTCTCCTCCCCCAAGGAGGTGTTCAGGAAGCTTCCCCGAGCCGGTCTCCTGACTTGCGGCCTGAAGGGTTCCACTCTCCGTGCCTTCCCACCTTGCGGAAGTGGCATTCAGACGGATTTCGTTGCCGCTTACAGTTGCCAGCACGCATTTTTCACCGGGGGGGAGCGCCATCAGGGCGCATCCAGTGAAAAAGCATCATTGGCCTGAGAAGCCAAGGGTGGATCTCAGGCCTTCATTGGCAGGCAAGGCTGCAGGTGAAACGCGGATGGAGGAGAATTGCCAGGATGGGTGGTGCGAAAAACTTGTGTGCATGTTCGACCCAGCCGCTCTCGTGCGCAGCGTGCCTCGTCAATCCCAGGGCAGGTCTCCTGACTGACAGCTAAGACGCTCAACCGGCTGCCTTCCCATTGCATGAAGCAACAGTGGCCTGCTTCGCCGGCGAGCTCGCTGATCACAGTGGCGCGACCGTGCGGGAATTCCACCCGCTTCCCTTTTGGCTCGCTTCCGAGCACCTTGGGACCAATGGCGAAATCGTAGCAACGGGTAGAAAGAATCGTCAAGTGTTTTCTCCGCTGGCGCCCTCGGGCTGTGTGCTGCCCCTGGCTGCGGCCTCGGCGTCTTCCCCCCACCGCATCAGCCTTCGCCATTCGGCTCGGCTTCTGCGACTCCCCCTCAAGGGGGGAGTGATTCTTGAGGCCCGCATAAGACGCGCGAGTATCACTCCCCCCTTGAGGGGGAGTCGGCGAGACCAGGGCGAAGCCCGCAGTCGAGCCGGTGGGGGGCAAACACCGCGCCCCGTAGATGACTGCCAGCGGCACCGGCACGCGCACAGCCTCTCCAAAAATACGCCGCAGGGCGCAGGCAGCTTCGCCTTCGGAAAATTGACCCTGGCATTTCCATTTGCTAGCATCTGCGACGGTGAGTGCCAGGTGCTCGCGGCAGTCATGCGAGTGAAAAGGGAAGCGGGTGGAACTCCCGCACGGTCGCGCCACTGTAAGCAGCGAGTGTTTCAGCACTGCAATTGGCCACTGTTGTTTTCTAATGACGGGAAGGCCGTCTGAGACGCCGTGACCTGTGAGTCAGGAGACCTGCCTGGAACCGCGCGCCGCTGGTGTGTCGCTTCGCATGAGGGCGATGGTGCCGCTCCTCTCTTCCCGCCTTCTCTCACCGAATTCCAGGTCTATTTCCGAGCGGCGTTTCCAGGATGCTCCCCATGAGGGGGTGGTCTGCATGAAGCGGGCGCGGAAAAGAAGATGCCAGAGACAAGCATTATTCCATCCTGGCTCCGGCGTGTGGTCGGGCTGGGGCTGCTAATGGCGGGAGTCTCCTGCCTGTGGTCTTGCCAGCGCCTGCCGTCCGGTCCGTCCCGGGGTCCATCCGAAATTGAAAAAGGGACGATCAGACCGGGAGGCCCCCGCCGCATCATTTCTCTTTCTCCCAACGTCACCGACATATTGGAGGGGGTGGGTGCCTTTGATCGGGTGGTCGCCGTTTCAAACTACTGCAGCTATCCCTCGGGGGTGGCCTCTCTGCCTCGGGTGGGGGGGTGGCAAAACGCCAGCCTGGAGGAGGTCACCAGCCTCGAACCGGATCTGGTGGTCATGGCCGAGGTTCAGGCCCCCTTCGTCGACAGCAATCTTCGGGCCTTGGGGATCAAAACCCTGGTGGTGCCGAGTCAGTCGCTTGAGGATGTCTTCACGGCCATCGATGCCATCGGGCGGGGTGTGGGGCAGCAGCAGCAGGCCCTGCGCCTTCAAAGGGAGGTCCGAGCCGTCCTGGACCGGGTGGCCCGTCACACCCAAGGCTTGCCCAAACGCTCGGTCCTCTGCGTGGTGGACCGGGTGCCTGGGACCCTGCGAGGTCTGTATACCGCAAGCCAGGGAAGTTACCTGACCCGGTTGATCGAAATTGCCGGCGGTAGGTCGATAGCCCCGCCGGCCACCTCCAACTACGGCAGGATCGGCAAAGAGGCTGTGGTCACCCTCAATCCCGAAGTGGTGATCGACATGGTCCAAGGAGCTCAGGGCCGTCTTGCCGAGGATCCGATCGGTATCTGGTCGGCACTGAAAGAGATTCGGGCCGTTCGCCGCCGGAGAGTCCATCCCGTTCGCGAAATGTTTGTCCTTCATGCTTCCCAGTTTGTGGCAAAGACGGCCGAACTCTTCTCCAAGCTGATTCATCCGGAGGTGTTTGGGACAGATGCTGTCCGCTAATCCCCTGGTACCCACCAATGCCGGTTGCCTGATAGAAGCCCGGGGACTCCACTTTGCCTACAGGGCCGACCTGTGGGTGGTCCAGAACGTCTCTCTTCAACTCGAGCGGGGTACCATGGCGGCCCTCATCGGCGCCAACGGTTCCGGCAAGTCGACCCTGATCCGCTTGTTGGCCGGCCTTCGTCCCCCGAGCTCCGGAGAAATCGTGTTCGCGGGTCAACCCTTGAAAGGCATTCCACGGAAACGGCTGGCCCGGTCCTTGGCCTATGTTCCCCAGATCAATCCCATGATTTTCCCCTTTACGGCGATCGAAGTGGTGCTTACCGGGAGGAGTCCCTATACACCCCGTTTCCGCTTCGAGAACCGGTTCGATGTGGAAAAGGCGCTGGAGGCCCTGGCCACCGTGGACGGAGCTCATCTGGCCCCGCGTCCGGTGACCGAACTGTCGGGAGGCGAAAGGCAACTGGTGGCCGTTGCCAGGGCCCTGGCCCAGGAGCCGGAGTGTTTGATTCTGGATGAACCCGCGGCCGCCCTGGACCTGAAGCACCGGGCCGGGCTCATCCGCATCCTGCGGCAGCTTCGGGATCGGGAGGGGATGACGACGCTGGTGGTGACCCACGACCTGCAGCTCCTGGACCCTGCCTTCGATCGGGTCTTTGCCATCCACAAGGGAGCGCTCCTGGCCGAAGGCTCCCCCAGGCAGGTCCTGACGGACGAGGTGCTCTCCCGGGTTTACGAGGACCCCCGGGTCCAGGCCCGCCGGTTGGAGGGGCGCACCTTTGTCTGGTCCGGCACCTGACCCCCTAAACCCACATTTCTCACCGGGTCGCTGGAACCATTATGAAAGACCGTTTATCTTCATTACCTCATTGGCCCTGTTTGGAGGGCATGCGGGTACAGACGGCGCTGGGCGCGCTCTGGCTTGTCTTTTTCCCTTCAGCGCGCGCATGCTCCCTTGCACGTAGTTCCGGCTACGCTCTTCGGTCACGAGCACGCGCTGAAGGGAAAAATCCTGCGCCATTGTCACGCCCCCCGGTGAAAAATACGGGCTAGGTGAATCGCAAGACGGGAGATGACGATGGAGGCTTCAGCCCAGGCCCCGGAAGGCCCCCGCTCCAGCCGGAAATCCGGCCCCTCCTCCCGGGACCGACTTGGGCGCGGGTCCTCCGGCGCACTCGGGAATCTGTTCCGCCCCTTGATTCTGGTGCTGCTCTTCCTGGCCGCCTCCACCCTGGTTGCCCTCTGGGTGGGCTATCGCCCGCTGGATCTGAGTCTGTTGCGCGAAGACCAGACCGCGCGCTTCCTCTTTTTCCAGTTGCGCCTTCCTCGGGTGGTCCTGGCAGGCATTCTGGGTGCCTCCCTGGGCGCGGTCGGGGCCTGCCTGCAGGCCTTCTTTCGCAATCCGCTGGCGGCGCCATTCACATTGGGTGTCTCAGGAGGCGGGACCCTGGGGGCAAGCCTGGCCATTGCCTTCGGTTGGGGCAGCAACCTGGCGGGGGTGCCCATGGTGTTCCTGGCCGCTTTCGCGGGGTCGGCCGGGGCAGCCCTGGTGGTCTACCGGCTGTCGCGAACCGGCGACGTGGTCATGCCCGGCACGCTGCTGCTGGCCGGAGTGGTGGTGAACCTGATTGCCAGCGCCGGAGTGATCCTGATTCAGTACATTGCCGACTACAGCCGGGCCCTGCAAATCCTTCGCTGGACCATCGGATCCATCGACATCGTGGGATTCGACCGCATCTGGCGCATGCTGATTCTGCTGATACCCGGCTGGGCGGTCCTGATGGCCATTGCCCGCGATCTGCACCTGCTGGCCATGGGAGAGGAGTCGGCGGCCAGCCTGGGGGTCAACGTGCGCCGCTGCGAGCGCCTGGTCTATGCCGCCTCCTCTCTGATCGTGGGCGTGGCGGTGGCCGAGGGAGGAACCATTGCCTTCGTGGGCCTGATCATTCCCCATGCGGTCCGACTGCTGTTGGGTCAGGATGTCCGGCTGGTCCTGCCCTGTTCCTTTCTGGTGGGCGCCGGGTTCCTGATGTTGGCCGACGCCGTGGCCCGAACGGCCCTGACCTCGGGTGAGTTGCCGGTAGGCGCGGTCACGGCCGTGGTTGGAGGGATCACTTTTCTGTGGTTGCTCCAGCGACAGCGGCGCTTCTCGGCCATGTAACCCGCGAGCCTGCCGGCCGCCGGCCAGGCCCGGCTGAGCAATGGAGAGCGGCCGCCTCAGCCGTCTCAACCGACTTTCCGGGACGTGCCGGTGGGATGGAAGCAAAGGGGGGGGAATGACCGAGGAACTCAAACGCCACAGGGCCACGGGGTATCCCCGCCGCATCGTCTGTCTGACCGAGGAAACCACGGAAACCCTCTATCTCCTGGGAGAAGGGGCCCGCATCGTAGGCGTCTCCGGATACACGGTGCGGCCCAGGGAGGCCCGGTCCAAGCCGAGGATCTCGGCTTTCACCAGCGCTCGGCTGGACAGGATCGAGCAACTGAACCCCGACCTGGTGCTGGCGTTCTCCGACCTGCAGGCGGACATCGCCGCCGAGTTGATCCGGCGGGGATTGACCGTCCTGGCCTTCAATCAGAGGAGCGTGGGCGAGATCCTGCAAGTCATCCGGACCCTGGCCGATCTGGTGGGCTCCTCGGAAAAAGGCAGGGCGCTGGTCTCGGAGCTGGCGAGCGGCCTGGAGGCAATTGAGGCCTCGGCCCGCCGCTTTCCCCGCCGGCCTCGGGTCTTCTTCGAGGAGTGGAAGGACCCCTTGATCAGCGGCATTCAGTGGGTGGAGGAGCTTGTGGAGCTGGCCGGGGGCCAGCCGATCTTTCCGGAGCTTCGCCACAAGCGGCTGGGGCGAGATCGGATTGTGGATCCCGGGGTGGTGCTCTCCCGCGACCCGGAAGTCATCATCGCCTCCTGGTGCGGGGTCAAGGTCAACAAGGCTCGGGTCCGGGACCGGGCCGGCTGGTCGGAGGTGGCCGCCGTGCGCCGGGGGCAGATCTACGAGATCAAATCGACCTACATCCTGCAGCCCGGTCCGGCGGCTCTGACCGAAGGCCTGCGGCAACTCCACCTCATCCTGGCCCATGTCAGCGGCTTTGAAGTGGATGTCCGGATCAGACCGAGCGAGCGGGTGGATCCCGACCTGGATTCTCCGGTGTCCCCTGCGCCAGCAACCGCCTGATCGCCCGGGTCGCCGCCGTCGTTGATGACGCCGTAGGCATAGAAGGGCGCGGTTCCGCTAGTTCGCATTTCTCACCAGGGGGCGCGATCATGGCGCAGGAATTTTTCCCTCAGCGCGTACTCGCGAGCGAAGGGCGTAGCGGGGACTACGTTTGAGCGAGCATGTGCGCGCTGAGGGGAAAAGGACAAGCCAAGGCGCGCCCAGCGCAGTCTGTACCCCGAAGACTCCAAACTAAGTGCCCCAAGATGTTAAAGACAAGCACTTTTCGACATTTTGCTCAGCGTCCTGGTGAGAAATGCGGGCTAGTTCGACCTGTCACTTCCTCCTCCTCTTTGACAGGTAGCCCTTCTTGAAATGCTTGGCAAACGCCTCGGCCGCCGATTGAAAATTATTCTTCTTCACGTTGTATGCGAAAATGATGGCACTGCTTTCATTGTCAACGACCTGAAAGGTCCCCTCGAACTTCGTGAAACTGCCCGCCGCAAACACCCCTATTACGGCTATCTTGGCCACTTTCGTTACTGTTGAATCTTCCCTCTGAGCTGAGACGGCCTTGATGGTCCACTGGGACTTGGTCTTGTCCGTAACCACCGTAACGGGAACCTTTTTCTTCGTGAGCGCCGCCGCGATGGCGAAGCCGAAATCGACCTGCTTCACCGTGCCACCTTTCTTCCAATTCCTATCGTCCTCCGCTTGGGCGGACTCGATGTAAACGCGAGGAAAGTCCGCCGCCAGAGCTGTCGATGCGAACAGAATGAGTGCCACAAGTGTGGGTTTCATTACTCGATTCATTTTCTTTCTCCCTTGGTGTTGTTCCTCTTGAGCCTTTTGCAATATTCCGCAGGAAGCGGGAATTTTTATGGGAATTATATACGGTTTTAGCCAAAGGCAAGGTGAACCCGCATTTCTCACCGGGGGGCGTGGTCATGGCGCAGGAATTTTTCCCTCAGGGCGTGCTCGCGAGCGAAGAGCGTAGCGGTTTCTACGGTCAAGCGAGCCTGTGCGCGCTGAGGGGAAAAGGACAAGCCAGGGCGCGCCCAGCGCCGTCTGTAGCCGCAAGTCCCTTAAATGGCGCCATTCAAGGGTTTGAAGATAAACCGCTTTTCACTATACATTCAGCGACCTGGTGAGAAATGCGGGCTAACGTTTAGCTCTCCAATGGCTTGCGCTCGGCTTACGCCCACGGCTAAGTGCGGACGCCGCCTTGGCGGCTCGACTCGAACCCCCGGGCTGACGCCCGGGGGATGATCATTTGAAAATCTTGTCCCCCGGCAGTGTTGTGATTTAGGGGAGAGCGACGAAGCCGCGGTTGAGGTAGGTCAACCGCGGGAACGTTTCCTACAGGTCTTCCTTATAGAGCGGCGTAGCCGCGACTTCGTGTAGCCCCGGGCGGGAGCCCGGGGTCGTGTGGACTCTGCGCTGACGCAGCCGCGTAGGCGGCGATTCTGTAGCGTCCTTCCGGAACGCGTGGCCTCTCCGGAATGACGCTGAACACGACCCTCACTCCCTGCACTCTTCTCATGATCGCGCCCCCCGGTGAGAAATGCGGGCTAGTGTCGGAGGCTCAGCCTGGCGATGGTCCACAGGATCTTGAATCCCGCCTTGACGGTCCCCGAGAGGGTCCCTGAAACCTTGGACCTGCCCAGGCGGGGCCGGTAGCTGACGGGAATCTCCACCACCTTCAGTTTCTGCTGCAGGGCCTTGACCTGCATTTCCACCGTCCAGCCGTAGGTTCGATCCTGCATGTCCAGCTTGGACAGCGCCTCCCGCCGAATGGCGCGAAAGGGCCCCAGGTCGGAGTAGGCGTGGCCGTAAATCAGCCGAATGATGGCGGTCGACAACCAGTTGCCGAACCGCTGCTGCGGCATCAGGGACCCCGGTTCCGCACCTCCCCGGGTCCGAGAGCCCAGCACCAGATCCGCCTGGTGCTCCTCCAGGGCCTGGAGCAGGTCTTTCGCTTGGGCGGGGTCGTCACTGTAATCGCCGTCCAGAAAGAGGACCACCTCGGTTCCCGGGGGCAGCCCGGCGATGCCGGCCAGACAGGCGGCGCCATAGCCGCGGTCGGGCTGGGAGATGACCCGGGCGCCCGCCTCTCGTGCCTTCATGGCGGTCCGGTCGGTGCTTCCGTTGTCGACCACGATGGTCTCGGAGACCAGGTCTCGGGGGATGTCGGCAATGACTCGGGCGATCCCCGGCTCCTCGTTGTAGGCGGGAATGATGACGACGGCGGGAAAGGTTGGCATGACTGAGGCTCTGCCGGTCCGCAGAGGTTCACATTATAGGCAATCTTGGCCTGCATTTCTCGAATAGCGCCAGGCAGGAGAAGAGTGCAGGACGGCGCCCCCCGGTGGGCAATGCGGTCCAGCCCTGAAATGTGGTATAAACGGGCGACTTGGAGCAGGGTCTGGACGGCAGAGAGGGACTTTCCGCCGACAGTAGCATCCGACTCCTGCAGCGGAATGGAACCATCCATGGAAGCGGTGCTGGCCCTGGAAGACGGCTTGATTTTCGAAGGCGAGTCCATCGGCGCCAGGGGCGAGACTTCCGGCGAGATCGTTTTCAACACCTCCCTGACCGGCTATCAGGAAATTCTCACCGACCCCTCTTACGCCGGCCAGATTGTGGTGTTGACCTACCCTCTGATCGGGAATTACGGGGTCAATGTCGAGGACGAGGAATCCCGCCGGCCCTTTGCCGAGGGCTTGGTGGTGCGGGAGGCCACCGACAGCGGCGACCACTGGCGGCAGGAGGGCTCCCTGCCGGACTATCTGGAGAAGCACGGCATTGTGGCCATCGCCGAGATCGACACCCGGGCCCTGGTACGCCACATCCGGCAACAGGGGGCCATGCGCGCCGTCATCGCCAGCGGGAAGTTGGATCGAGAGCTTCTGGTGGAAAAGGCGCGGCAGGCGCCTGAGATGGTGGGTCGAGACCTGGCCAGCCGGGTCAGTTGCCGAAAAGCCTACCGCTGGGAGGAGCGGTCGGTGGATATTTTTCCCGTGGACTCCTCCAGCGGTTCGTCCAAGGAGGATGAGGCCGAACCTCCCATGAGGGTGGTCGCCCTCGACTTCGGAATCAAACGCAACATATTGAGGCTGATGGTGGACAGCGGGCTCGAGGTGACGGTGGTTCCGGCCAGGACCAGCGCGGCCCAGATCCTGGCCTTGAATCCGGACGGGGTCTTCCTGTCCAATGGTCCGGGAGACCCGGAACCGGTCGCCTACGCGATCCGGACGGCTCGCGAGCTGATCGGAAAGAAGCCGATTATGGGGATCTGTCTGGGCCATCAGATCCTGGGTCTGGCCGTGGGAGGCAAGACCTACAAACTGAGGTTCGGCCACCACGGCGCCAACCACCCGGTGATGCGCATGCAGACGGGGCAGGTCGAGATCACCGCTCAGAATCACGGATTTTCCGTGGATATCTCCTCTTTGCCTGAATCCATCGAAGTGACCCACGTCAATCTCAACGATCAAACCCTGGAGGGATTCCGTCACAGGCAGGCGCCGCTTTTCTGTGTCCAGTACCACCCGGAATCCTCCCCGGGCCCGCACGATTCCCGCTACCTTTTCGAGGAGTTCAAGCGGGTGATCCGCCAGCACCGGAGGGATGGCGGAAGCTCCTTCACCTGGCGCGACTGAATGCCCAAGAGATCGGACATCAAGAAGATCCTGGTCATCGGCTCCGGCCCGATCGTGATCGGTCAGGCCTGCGAGTTCGACTACTCCGGGACCCAGGCCTGCAAGGTTCTCAGGGCCGAGGGTTACAAGGTGGTGCTGGTGAATTCCAATCCGGCCACCATCATGACCGACCCGGAGTTGGCCGACCGGACCTACATCGAGCCCCTGACCCCCGAATACCTGGAGGCCATTATCCTGAAGGAGAGGCCCGATGCTCTGCTGCCCACCGTGGGCGGTCAGACGGCGCTCAATCTGGCGGTGGCGCTGTCGGAAAAAGGAATTCTGGACAAGCAGGGGGTCGAGTTGATCGGAGCTCAGATCAAATCGATCAAGGTGGGGGAAGATCGGCTGCTCTTCAAGGAAGCCATGAGAGAGATCGGCCTGGAGACGCCGCGTAGCGGGGTGGCCTACGACTTCCAGGAGGCCCGGCGGATCGTCAGGGAAGTGGGGTACCCGGCCATTATCCGGCCCTCCTTTACTCTGGGAGGCACTGGTGGCGGCATTGCCTACAACGCCGAGGAGTTCGAGCAACTGGCCAGGCGGGGGCTGGATCTCAGCCCGGCCCATGAGATTCTGATCGAGGAGTCGGTCATCGGTTGGAAGGAGTTCGAGTTGGAGGTGATGCGCGACCTGAAGGACAACGTGGTGGTGATCTGCAGCATTGAGAACTTCGATCCCATGGGGGTGCACACCGGGGATTCCATCACCGTGGCTCCGGTCCAGACCCTCACCGACAAGGAATATCAGCACATGCGGAACGCGGCCATGCGGGTCATTCGCAAGGTGGGGGTGGAGACCGGAGGCTCCAACATCCAGTTCGCCGTCAATCCCCGGGATGGCCGGCTGGTGGTGATTGAAATGAATCCCCGGGTCTCCCGCAGCTCGGCTCTGGCCTCCAAGGCCACCGGTTTTCCCATCGCCAAGATCGCCGCCAAGCTGGCGGTGGGTTTTACGCTGGATGAGATTCCCAATGACATCACCCTGAAGACCCCGGCCTGCTTTGAGCCCACCATCGACTATGTAGTCACCAAGATCCCCAAGTGGGCCTTTGAAAAGTTTCCGGAAGCCGAGCCGCTGCTGGGAACCCAGATGAAGTCGGTCGGGGAGGTCATGGCCATCGGCAGAACCTTCAAGGAGTCGCTGCTGAAAGCCCTGCGCTCCCTGGAGACCGGGCGCAAGGTGGGATCGCAAAAGCTGGACCCGGATCGGATTCGGGAAAAGCTGCTCCATCCCAATCCCGACCGCCTCCTCTATCTCCGTTTCGCCTTCGAGAAGGGTCTCTCGGTGGAAGAGGCCCATCAGTACACCCGGATCGATCCCTGGTTTCTGCGTCAGGTTCGGGAGATCTCCCAACTGTCGGCCCGGTTGCGGGACACCGACCTGGCTGGGATCTCCCCACTGCAGCTCAGGCAGTCCAAACGAATGGGATTCTCAGATCAGTATTTGGCCTGGTTGACCGGTTCCAGCGCCGATGAGGTCTATCGACGCCGTCAAGACCTCAAAATCCGACCGGTATACAAGCGGGTCGACACCTGCGCGGCCGAGTTCGAGTCCTTTACGCCCTACCTCTATTCGACCTACGAGCAGCAGTGCGAGGCCGATCCCTCTCAGCAGAGGAAGATCGTGATCCTGGGCAGTGGACCCAATCGGATCGGTCAGGGCATCGAATTCGACTACTGTTGTTGCCATGCCTCCTTTGCCCTCAAGGAAGACGGGTTCGAGACGATCATGGTGAACTGCAATCCCGAGACCGTCTCCACCGACTACGATACTTCCGATCGGCTCTATTTCGAGCCTCTGACCTTCGAAGACGTCATGCACGTGGTGGAACGGGAGCAGCCGCAGGGGGTGATCGTCCAGTTCGGCGGCCAGACTCCCCTGACCCTGGCCTTGCCCCTGCAGCGAGCCGGCGTCCCCATCATCGGCACCTCGCCCGAGTCCATCGACTTGGCCGAAGACCGCAAGCGATTCGGCGGACTGCTCTCCAGGATGGGGATCCCCCAACCGCCTTCCGGCACGGCCACCTCTTTTGAGGAGGCCGTGGCCATTGCCGAACGCATCGGCTACCCCGTCCTGGTCCGGCCTTCCTATGTCCTTGGGGGGCGCGCCATGGTGATCGTGCACGATGACCCATCCCTGGAGCGGTACATCAGCGAGGCCGTCGACGTCTCTCAGGATCGCCCCATTCTCATTGACAAGTTCCTGGAGGACGCCTTCGAGGTGGACGTGGACGCCGTGGCTGACGGCCGGCGGGTGGTGATCGGGGGCATCATGGAGCATATCGAGGAAGCCGGAATACACTCGGGAGACAGCTCCTGCGTGCTGCCGACCTACATGGTCAAGCCCGAGCACCTGGAGACGATGCGCAACTACACCCGCCGCCTGGCCCTGGAGTTGAAAGTGGTGGGATTGATGAATGTGCAGTACGCCATCAAGGAAGACGTGGTCTACGTGCTGGAGGTCAATCCCAGGGCGTCCCGCACCGTGCCCTTCGTGAGCAAGGCCACCGGCGTCCCCCTGGCCAAGGTGGCGGTCCGGCTGATGACCGGACGCAGGCTGGAGGAGTTCGGCTTGGGAGATGAGCTGCCGGTAGACCACTTCTTCGTCAAGTCCCCGGTTTTCCCTTTCGTGAAGTTCCCGGGAGTTGATACCATTCTGGGCCCCGAGATGAGGTCTACCGGAGAGGTGATGGGCGTTTCCGACAACTTCGGTCAAGCCTACGCCAAGGCTCAGCTCAGTGCCGGCACGGTGCTTCCCCGGTCCGGCACCGCATTCATCAGTGTCAACGATCAGGACAAACCCAACGTGCTCCAGATTGCTCAGCGGTTGCACCAGCTCGGATTTCGCCTGATCGCCACCGGCGGCACCCGGGCGGCCCTGGCGGGGCGGGGCATCCCGGTGGAGCCGGTCTACAAGGTCAACGAGGGACGGCCCCACATCGTGGACCTCATCAAGAGCGGTCAGGTGGATCTGGTCCTTAACACGCCTCTGGGCAAGGACTCTTTCTTTGACGAATCCGCCATCAGACGCGCCGCCGTTCAGTACAACGTGCCCTGCATCACCACGCTCTCGGGGGGAGCGGCAGTGGCCAGCGGCATCAGTGCGCTGCAACAGAATCGGCGGGACGTCCGTGCCTTGCAGGACTATCATCGGAATGATGAATGATGAATGATGAGTGATGAATGAGCGGGCGGACATACTTGAGCGTACAAAGCTGTTTTCTTTACGGGTTATTCGGATGTATTCAGCCCTGCCGGAGACAACCGAATCCAGAGTCATAGGTAAACAGATCCTGCGTTCAGGAACTTCGGTTGGCGCGCATGTCAGAGAAGGCAAGCGCAGCCGCTCGCAGGCTGAGATGATCAGCAAGACGGAAGTCGCCTTGCAGGAACTGGAAGAAACCATTTATTGGATGGAGCTTCTGGTCGAGTCCGGCATCGTCAAAGCCAGACGCCTTTCCGAGTTGATGACGGAGGCGGACGAGTTGACGGCCATACTGGTCACGAGTGTGAAAACGCTGAAACACAGGATCAGAAAATGATTCATCACTCATCATTCATCATTCATCATTGCCGATGAGGGAGGCGGACGAGTTGACGGCCATACTGGTCACGAGTGTGAAAACGCTGAAACACAGGATCAGAAAATGATTCATCATTCATCATTCATCATTCATCACTCCGCTCATCACTCATCACTCATCATTCATCACTCCGCTCATCATTCCACTCATCTTGAGGAGACAACGGAATGGCACGTTATTTTCTGACTGGTGCTCAGGGGTGTATCGGGACCTGGATTGTCCGCAATCTGATCGATCGGGGGAACGAGGTCTTCGTCTACGACCTGGACCTGGAGCCCAAAAGGCTCTCCATGCTGCTTTCCCCGGAGGAGTTGGAGGGGATTCACTTCATCCAGGGGGATATTACGGACTTCGATCGGCTGAAAGCCGAGATGCAGCGGCATAGGGTGACCCACGTCATTCACCTGGCGGGCTTGCAGGTGCCGGTCTGCCGGGCCAACCCCGGATTGGGGGCCTTGGTGAACGTGGTGGGAACCGTCAACGCGTTCGAGGCCGCCCGGTCGCTGCCGGAGCCGATCCAGGGGTTGGTGTATGCCAGCTCCGCCGCCGTTTTCGGTCCTCAGGAAGACTACGGGGAAGCTCCGCTGGGAGAAGGCGTCCCTCTGCTTCCCCGGACCCATTACGGAGTTTTCAAGCAGGCCAACGAGGGGAATGCCCGGGTCTTTTTTTTGGACCATCGCATTTCCAGCGTGGGCCTGCGCCCCCATGCCGTCTACGGGCCGGGGCGGGATTTCGGGATCACCTCCGGGCCCACCACGGCCATGAAGGCGGCGGCCCTGGGGCGGCCCTTCGAGATTCAATTCGGCGGACCGGTGTCGATGCTGCTGGTGGATGACGCGGCCAAGATATTCATCGAGTGTGCCGAAAGCCCCAAGACCGGGGCGCGGGCCTACAATATTCGTGGAGAGCTGGTGACGGTGGAAGAGGTGATTCAGGCCATCGAAGAGGTGGTCCCCAGCGCACGGGGGCTGCTTCGATGCAAGCCGAACCCCCTGGCCATTGCCAGCAACTTCAGCCAACAGGGGTTGAAGGAGGAGCTCGGCCAGGTCCCGGCCACGCCACTGAAACAGGGTATCGAGCAGACGGTGGAGATCTTCAGCCGCCTGTACCGGGAGAACCGCCTGGACCTTTCCGACCTCGAGGCTTGACCCGGCGGCAGTCCGGATCAGGTTTCCGGACGCCAGGCCATCCCGACTCGCATCGCCATGAGTACAACCTGGAGAAGGAAAACGGAACCCGAGATGAAGCTGCTGGACCGCCGGGGGTTCCTGGCGGCTTCAGCTGCCCTGGGAGCCGGGCTGCTGGACCTGGCCGGTTGTTCTGCGGGTGGCGGGAAGTCCCGGGAGCTTCCGGGAAAGACCTATTCGGTGCGCGTCGATCTGGAGGGCGGCCTCAGCGTCTATCGGGCCGGCGGACCGGTGATTTGGGAAACTTCACCCCGCTTGAAACCCCAATTGGTTCTGGCCTCCGATGCTGCCGGGCAGGAACGGACCTTGGGCTTCGGCGACGCGGGCGTCAAAGAGTGGCAGCCGTTCCAGGACGGTCGCCACCAGGGCTACCGGACCCGATTGGGGGCGTTTCCCGGCACCGATGTGGAAATTGAGCTGGTGCATGCCCTGGACTCCGGCAACGACGAGCTTTTGGTTCGCCTGGAGCAGACTGGCGGCAAGGACCGAATCCGGCGGGTGAACCATTTCTACCGCATCGAAAAACCCACCAGCGACGGCGGTTATCTACTGGTCCCCCATGGTTCCGGCTATTTGATTCCGGCGGAGATGGCCGAGAGGATGCCCAAGGGAGATCCGGTTCGCGGCGACCTGGTGGGAGGGCGCTATAGCCTGCCGCTGTTTGGTCTGGTCAAGGGAGGCCACTCCCTCTACCAGATCGTGGAGACGTTCTGGGACTGCAGCGTGGAAGTCGACCACCTGCCGGGAGAGGCTTCGGTGGTGGACTTCAACTGGCTGGCGTCGCTGGGGGAACTCGGCTACGCTCGCCAGTTCCTGATGCGCTTTGCCCAGGATCTGGACTACGTGGGCATTGCCAAGGCTTACCGCCGTTATGCCCGCAAAGAGGGGTTCTTTCGGACATTGGCGGACAGGGCCAGGCAACTGCCCAAGATCAACCGATACCTGCAGGGCTTCGAATTCCGCTGGGTCTATTGGAAATCCAGCCAGGAGCGGCGAGTGCTGAGAGACCTGCGGCGCTGGAAGGGTCACGGCCTGCCTGTCAACTTCTTCTTTCCCAAATGGTCCCCCGGCACCGCCGCCCGAAACGATGCCAGTGCCTGGCAGGCCTTTCTGCGCCAGCGTCCGGTGGAGGGAGGCTGGAAGAGGCTCAAGCGCCTGGCCAACCGGATTCGCGGTCACGGAGCCCTGATCAAGGTCTTCATCAATCCCAATACCAATCTGAAGGGGGCTCCCGGCTACGATCCGGCCCGGTCCTCACGGGACCCGTCGGGAGAGTTGCATCCCAGGCCCAGCTTCTGGGGTGACGGGCTCAGCCCCCAGTTCGGACCGGAGTCGTTGCGGCGCGCGCTGGACCATGCCGATTCGCAGGGATTCAAACCCGATGCCCTCTATTTCGATGGTTACGCCTTTCATGGCGGCCACCGGGAGGATTTTTCTCCGGACCACCCGGTATCTCGCAAGCTGGCCCTCGAGAAGCAGATCGAGTGCTTTCGGGAGACGCGGAAACGGGGAATCATCCCCGGCGCCGAGCTGGCCCGGTTCTGGTGCGTTTCGGAGTGCGATTACTTCTTCTTCACCGACTGGTCTCGAGACCGGCTTGAGGTGGGAGAACCGATCCCCTGGTTCCAACTCGTCTTTCACGAGTGCTATGCCGCCTGCTTCTCCGGTGGGGGATACGGGCGCTACGACTGGCCGGAGGACAAGAATCCCCGCCTGTATGAGCTGCTCTTTGCCGCGGCCCCGGGTTACAACTGGATGCTGCCTTACGGGGACAAATTTCCCGGAACCGGATTGGAAGACGGCGTTCCGGTTCGGGAGTGGGGGACCGCCCCGATGCGGCGGCGCATCCAGTGGCTGCAGCGCTGGAGCGCCTATTTCCGGAAAACCGCCCACGCCGAAATGATCTCTCACCGATTCCTCAACCCCGAACGCAGCTTGCAGCGCGTTCAGTTCGACAACGGAGTCACCGCCGAGTTCGATCTTTCCAAAGGGCTCTGCCGTATTCAGGGCGTGGAGGCTTTCAGTGGGGATTGGGAAAAACCCCATGAGGGCAGGCTATAGCCGGACGTCCTCCACCCGCAGGGCCATGCCGTCGGCGCCGCTGTCGGCTGCGCCGCTGAGGCCCCCGCTTTCCGGGTCAATTCCAATGGCGTGAACCAGGGCGAAACCGCCGTGGCTGACAGGCATTCGCTGGATGGGGTGCTTCTTGCGGACTTCTGCGCAGACTCCTTCCGGAATGCGAGCCTGGCAGGCGATGGTGTCCACCTGGCAGTCGAAGCGGGGTGCCAGAACCGCCTCGGTGATGGACATGCCGAAATCGATGTGATTGAGGATCACCGAGAGCACGGCGGTAATGATCCGAGTGGCGCCGGGCGCCCCCAACACCAGGACCGGGTTCCCCTCCCTGGAGACGATGGTCGGGGTCATGCCCGTGGTGCGTCCTTTGCCGGCCAGTATGCTGTTGGGGTGGCCGGCATAGGGGTGGAAGTTGATCATGGAATTGTTGTACATGAAGCCCAGACCGGGCGTGATCACCCCGGACGAGGTGCCCAGGGAATGAGTCAGGGCAACCCGGTTTCCCCAGCGGTCGACCACGCTGATGTGGGTCGTGTCGGTGGAACCGGTCTGGACCCGGGAGGGGCTGATTTCCTTTCCCGCGTCGATGACCTCCCGCCACTGTCGGGCCCGCTCCTTGGAGACCAGCCACTGCTGGGGAACCTCCACGAAATGGGGATCCCCCAGGGTGCGGTTTCGATCGGCGAAGGCGGCCTTCATGGCCATCGAGACCAGGTGGATGTACGCCGGTGAATTGTGGCCCAGCCGCACCAGATCGTAGCCTTCCAGGATGTTCAGGATGGCTGCCAGGGTAGTGCCGCCGTGGGGCGCCGGCGCCGTGTGGATGAGGAGGTCGCGGTAAGGCACCACCACCGGAGCCTCATCCCGGATCCGGTATCGGGACAGGTCCTCCGAGGTGATCCAGCTCTGGTGAGCCTCCAGATCCGAGGTCATGGCCCGGGCCATCTCACCCAGGTAGAAATCCTGGGGTCCGTCTCGGGCAAGCCGTTGCAGGGTGCGGCCGTAGTCGGGGTTGCGGAGGCGGTCTCCGGCATCGCGGGTGGTACCGTCAGGCCTCAGGTAGATCCTGCCGGCCTCGGGGGTGACTGCCAGTTTTTCCTGCAGCGAGGTGGTTTCGTAGTAGTGGGGCTTGTCCCTCCAGCGGGTGGCCATGGTGGAGCTGACCTGCCAGCCCTCCTCTGCCAGCTCGATGGCGGGCTGCATCAATTCGGTCCAGGACCGGCTGCACCAGCGGTTGTGGATGGTCTCCAAGCCGCGGATGGTTCCCGGGGTGCAAATCGACCGGTAGCCGTCTTCATTGACTCGGTTCTGAAGCTGGAATCCCCAACCGCCCGGGTTGGGGCCGATTACCAGCGACTCCCACATCTCGGGTCGAACCCTGGCGCCGGCCAGTGCGGGAGCGTCCAGGATGGGGAGGGGCTCGGCTGCCCGGCCCAACCAGCAGTTGAGCAGCAGGTAGCCCCCCACTCCGCAGGAATGGGGATCCACCAGGAACTGTATCCAGGCGCAGGCAAGGGCGGCATCGAAAGCGTTGCCTCCTGCCGCCAGCACTTTGGCGCCCTGCTCAACCGCTTCCGGTTGAGGGGCCACGATCATTCCGGACATTTCACTCCCCGCGGTGAGAAATGCAGGCTAGGCATAAGGCACCGACCACGCCAAGTATGCAGAGGTTTCGAGGCCAGGGGAACCCTTTTTTGAGCGGCCTGGCCAAGCCTGCATTTCTCACCAGGGGACCATCCTTCAAAAAGTCCTTTCCTGCCGGCAGTGTCGTGGTTTTGGGGAGAGCGGCGTAGCCGCGGTTGGCGTAGCTCACCTGAGGAAACGTTGCCAACAAGACTTCCATATAAAGCGGCGTAGCCGCGGCAGCATGTAGCCGTGGGCGTAAACCCATGGACGTCGTATCCCCCACCGCCCGCAGCCGCGTAGGCGGCCAATGAGTTGCGGGTCTCGAAACGCACAGCCTCTCCAACACCACGCCAACCGTTCCAGGCTTCCGCCCGGGGATGTTTGAGCCATGCCCCGGAACGCACTGCCGTTCCCGAAAGACGCTGCACCCGTGGGAGGCGAGTGCAGGGAGGGTGTCGCTCATTCACCATTGGCCACTGCCTTCAGCCCCATGATAGGCTTGAGCTGGTTGGCCCGGTGTTCTCTCCGGGCCGCCGGTTGCCCGCATGTCTCAGCCGGCTGGCAGGTGCCATCCGGCGCGCCGATTGTGGGGATTCAGCCATGAAACCCGGTCCATTCCTGTCCATGCGGGGACGGCAATGGGGAACACTGCTGGGCCTGTTGATCCTGTGCCTGGTGCTCTGGGTCTTAACCCCCTACTTTCTGACCCTCTCGAATCTTCTCAACATTGTGGAGCAGTCCTCGGTCATCGCCATCATGGCAGCCGGGATGACCTTCGTCATCATCACCGCCGGAATCGATCTCTCGGTGGGCTCGGTCCTGGCCCTTTCCGGAGTGGTGATGGCCAGTCTGTTGCAGGCCGGCGTCCCGCTCCCACTGGCCGTCACCGCCGGCCTGGGCAGCGGATTCCTCTGCGGCCTGCTCAACGGCGTCCTGATCACCCGGGGACGGCTCCCGCCTTTTATTTCCACCCTGGGCATGATGAGTGTCGCCCGCGGGGCCGCGCTGCTGGTGACCGGGGGCCGACCCATTTCCGGTTTCTCGGAATCCTTTCGCCAGCTGGCCTCCGGGGAGATCCTTTACGTACCGATTCCCATCCTCATCATGCTCATGGTCTATCTTGCCGCCGGAATCCTGCTGGGCAAGACCGGCTTCGGCCGCCATGTCTACGCCATTGGCGGCAACGAGGAGGCGGCCCTGTTGTCCGGCGTCGACGTCAGGAAGCTCAAGATGCTGGTCTATGGTCTTTGCGGAATGCTGAGCGGGTTGGCTGCCGCAATTCTGACCGCACGCTTGAACTCGGCCCAACCCATTGCCGGCATCATGTACGAGCTGGATGCCATTGCCGCCACCGTGATCGGGGGAACCAGCCTGATGGGCGGCGAGGGCACCGTTTTCGGAACCCTGGTGGGGGCCCTGATTATGGGGGTGCTGCGAAACGGATTGAATCTTCTGGATGTTTCCTCCTTCGTGCAGCAGATTGTCATCGGCTCGGTGATCATTCTGGCCGTGCTGGTCGACATGTTTCTGAAGAATCGCAACGCCTAGCGCCGGCGCGGCTCAGACCGACAAGCATGGAAAAAAGATATCCACGAAGGGGCACGAAGAACGACGAAGTGCCACCAAGAGACTGATTGACGAGTTGTTGATTGTTGTTTGGCCGTGCCCCCGCCCCGCCGTGCGGATCATTCCAGGAAAAACGGCTGAGCGTTAATGAAGACGAACCACGAATGGACACGAATCAACACGAATAGACCAAAAGACAGATGGAAATCCTTCTACGACAAGCGGCACCTAAATGCTTCTGCAGAATTGTGACCTTGGTGTGATGATGTCATGGGATGAAGGCTTCCTGGGAGCGCGGGCGTCCCGCCCGCACAAGGCTTGGCACAGCCTCGGCCATTTCCCCCACTTGGGTCGACCGGCAGCGACGCCATGGCTCTCCTTCTCAATTGGTTTCAGGGATTGGGGGATCGAACCACTGTTTTAGACCCCAATCGGGGCAGATAAGGGAGAAGAATGAAATCAAGGAAGTGTCCCATCCGTCATCCAATCCTGATCCTGCTCACCACGGTCTGCATCAGCCTGGCCTGGCTGCAATGCGGTCGGGAAGCCGGACCCTCCGCCGACAATCCCATCATCGCCCTGGTGATGAAGACGCTGAACCATCCCTACTTCCTGGATATGCAGCGGGGCGCCAGGGAAGCCGCCCGCCATTTGAACATCCGGTTGGTGATACAGGCGGCAGAGCGCGAGATAGACGTTGAAAAGCAGATGCAGATCGTGGAGAACATGATCCAGAGGAAGGTCTCGGCACTCTGTATTGCCCCCAGCGGCTCCCGGGAAATCGTGCCCGTCATCGTAAAGGCCAATCGGGCGGGGATCCCGGTGCTGATCGTGGATACCCGTGTCGACGAGGAGGCGCTCAGGGAGGCCGGAGGGGAGATCGCCGGTTTTGTCGGGGCTGACAACTTGCGGGGAGGCCGGATGGCGGGTGATTACCTGGTGGAGCAGTTGAATGGACAAGGGAAGGTGGCCATTCTGGAGGGAATCCCGGGACATGAAACCGGGGACTCCCGCCTGCGGGGTTTCCACCAGGTGATCCGGAAGCATCCCGGGATCCAGGTGCTGTCGTCTCAGACCGCCAACTGGGAGCGAGCCCAGGGGTATACCGTTTTTCAGAACATGCTTCAGGCCCGGCCCGACATCGAGGCCCTCTTCTCCTGCAGCGACATGATGGCCCTGGGCGCCATCGAGGCCATCTCCGAGGCCGGTCGGGAAGGGTCCATCCTGGTGGTGGGTTTCGACGCGGCCAGTGAGGCCAGGGAAGCGGTCCGGCAGGGAAGGATGCTGGCCACGGTGGCCCAATACCCCTACGACATGGGCAAGCGGGTGGTCGAAAATGCCGTCGAGGTTCTCAAGGGCAATCCGATTCAGAAAGACGTCGAGGTGCCCATTCAACTGATTACGCAGGAGGTATTGAAGGCCGAAGGGTGATTTGCAGGGTTCAGGGGACGCACCGGTCTAGCAGCTCGACGGGAGGTCGCGGTCATCGCTTCAGTCCCCTGATTCACCCTTTGCCGACGCTCTTTTGACGCCCTTTTGGCTGGACAGTGCCCGGCTTTTTCATTACCATGCGACCTGCTTCGCGAAAATGAATTCCTCAGGTCTCGGGCTCCGTGCGATCCGGATCCGCGAACTCCGCCAGGTTCGGAAGAAAGCAACGGTAGTGGACTCCCGGAGGTGCCGCGGAAACACCCGGGACCTGGCCAATTCAGGGTCGTTTCCGGACCGGCAGTTCACTTTCCCAACCTCCCGCCCGCGGTTCCACTTCCCCGGATTCGAATGGACTCCGCCAACCTGCCCGATTCAAGATATTGAGGGTTCCCTGACAGCCGAGTCCGGCGTCGAACGGCATCCGCGGTGGACGAGGGAGCCGGCAAGGATGGATGCGAAGGGTCTTGGGACAGGTTCATGAGTTATCAGGTTCTGGCCCGCAAGTGGCGGCCGCAAACCTTTGCTGATGTCGTGGGGCAGGGGGCGACGGCGGAGACCCTCAAGAACGCCATCTCCCAGAACCGCATTGCCCATGCCTATCTGTTTGCCGGAGCGCGGGGAGTAGGGAAGACGACCACGGCCCGGATTCTGGCCAAGGCATTGAACTGTCAGCGGGGCCCCACCGTCGATCCCTGCAATGACTGTCCTTCCTGTCGGGAAGTGACTTCCGGGCAAGCCATCGATGTTCTCGAGATCGACGCGGCCTCCAACCGGGGCATCGACGAGATCCGTGAGTTGCGGGAGAGCGTCCGATATCGTCCGGCGCGGGACCGCTACAAGGTGTTTATCATCGATGAAGTCCACATGCTTACCACAGAGGCTTTCAACGCGCTGCTGAAGACCCTGGAAGAGCCTCCCTCGCACGTGGTCTTCATCCTGGCCACGACCGAGCTGCACAAGGTGCCCGGGACCATCCTTTCCCGTTGCCAGCACTTCAACTTCCGTGCCATCAGCCACGGGGAGGTTGTGCAGCGTTTGGCGTTCATTGCCAGCCAGGAGAAGGTCCGGATCGGAGACCACGCCCTGAGCGCCATTGCGCGCGCCTCCGAGGGGAGCCTGCGCGATGGGGAGTCCCTGCTGGACCAGGCGATTTCACTTTGCGGTCAGGAGGTGAAGGAAGAGCAGGTGCGTGACTTGTTGGGAGTCGTCCCCCAGCAGTTGCTGGAGGATTTTACCGACGCCCTCATCAGCCGCGACTCCAAGCGAGTCCTGGCACTGGTGGATCGGCTTCTGACCAGTGGCAGGAGCCCCTTGCAGTTGGTTCGCGAGTTGATGGGCCATTTTCGCAACCTGCTGATGGTCAGGATTGCTGGCACGGATTCCCACCTGGTTGCGGCCCCGGCGGAGGAGTTGGCGCGCTTGGAGGCGGTCAGCGCCCAACTCTCGGAGGAGGACCTCACCCGATTTTTCCAGATTCTGGTGGCAACCGATGGAGAGTTGCGCTGGTCGGCTCATCCCAGGCTGCATCTGGAGATGGGGCTGGTTCGCATGGTTCAGGCCAAGCGCCTGGCATCCCTGGAGGAGTTGTTGGCGGCCCTGTCCGGAGGCGCCCCTGCCGGGAATCCCGAGCCGCCGCCGCCGCCCGGCCCTACGCCCTCCACCGTCCCCCCTCCCCCGGCCGTCATCCAGGACTCGCGCCCGCCCGCTTCGGCTGCGGCAACCACCCAGAAGGACCGCATCCGGGAGGTCGTGGCCAGGGAATCCCCGCTGGTGGCTTCCATGTTGGGACAGGCCCAGGAGGTGGCTGTCTCGGGAGATGAGCTCAGGGTCCGGTTTGCCGGCGATCAGCGCGGCATGTGCGGAATCCTGCAAGAACCCGAGAACCTGGCGGTGATAAAGAGGGAAAGCTCAAAACTCGAGGGGCGGCGGTTGCGGGTCTCTCTGCTGGTGGAAGAGGATCAATCTTCGGTGGAAGTTTCACCGCCGCCGGAAGTTTCACCTCCGCCGCAGGATGAGTCTGAAAGCCGGGAGTCGCAGCGGATTCTTGAGGACGAGCGGGTGCAAGGCTTTCTGAAGGTGTTTGAGGGAGTTCCCGAGGTCCGGAAGCTGAAGTAGAGTCAGTCCGGGGATCGTCCTCTGTGAATTGGCAGCGCTGGCAAGCGGTCATCGCGGTGACCCGAGTGTCCTGTCTCAGAAATGCGATTACCATCTCCGATGGAGGTTCGACAGGGAAACGGTCGGTTCGAGAGGCCCTTTGCGTTTCAGCGAACAGACGCCGTTCTGCTCCCCTTCCCCGGAACCTCCATCGGCCCAAGGGGTTCGGGTGGAACAGCGCCGTCTTCGGTGTCGCTCCTCCTCACAATGAATGAGCATTGCTTCGTCGTCGCTCCTTGAATCCGGCGCCGTTGCGCTCCGAAATATGGCAACCCTATTTCTGAGACGGAACACTAGCCGGCGAGGAGCGTATCCAGCCTGCTCGACAGGGAGGTCCTGATGAAGAACATTCAGCAGATCATGAAACAGGCGCAGCAGATGCAGGAGCAACTGCAGAAGCAGATGGCGGAGTTGTCGGTTGAAGGCACGGCTGGAGGAGGCATGGTGCTGGTCAGGATGAATGGGCTCAAGCAGGTGTCTGAAGTGAAAATCGAGCCCGATGCCGCGGGCTCCGGAGATGTGGAGATGTTGCAGGATCTGATGGTGGCCGCCTTTAATGAGGCAGCCCGCAAAGTGGATGAAGCCATGGCCGGTCAGATTGGAGGTCTCACCGGGGGTTTGAGGATCCCGGGACTGATGTAGCCGCGGCGGGTCCTCGAAGGCCTGTCCGCTCCGGAGCCATCCATTGCCCGCCCGTTTGCTATCCGGTCAAAATGCGTGACTATGCCCCCCCCGTCGAGGAATTGATTGCCGAGCTCAAAAGGCTGCCGGGCATCGGTTCCAAGTCGGCCCAGCGCCTGGCCTTCCACATCGTGCGTGCGTCCTCGGGCGAGGCCCGCAGGCTGGCCGAGGCCGTTCTCAGCGTCATCGAGTCCATTGGCTACTGCTCGGTCTGTTACAACATCACCGATGTCGACCCCTGCTTCTACTGCACCGATCCTCTTCGCGACCGCAGCTTGATTTGCGTGTTGGAGGAACCCCACGATCTCATTGCCGTCGAGAAGACCCGCGAATACCGGGGGCTTTACCATGTGTTGCTGGGGGTGCTGTCCCCACTCAACGGCATTGGCCCCGACCAGCTCAAGATCAAGGCTCTGCTGGAACGCCTGAAGGACGGACGGGTCGAGGAAGTGATCGTAGCCACCAATCCCAACGTGGAGGGCGAAGCCACGGCTTTCTATCTGTCCAAGTTGATCAAGCCGCTGCAGGTTAGGGTAACGCGGATCGCCATGGGAGTGCCGGTAGGCGGGGACCTGGATTACGCTGACGAAATGACCATGTCGAGATCTCTCGAGGGCAGGCGGGATCTGTGAGATAAGGGCTGGACCGCCGTCGGTGGATCTCCCCCGGGGTTGAGGATGCCTATGGACATTGAGGGCAAGGTGGCGTTCATCACCGGCACCAGGAGAATCGGCCGAATTGTCGGCGGCGCTTTGGGGCAAAGGGGGGCCAGGGTCGCCCTGGGGTATCGCCGGTCCCGGGAATCGGCGGAGCAGGCGGCGCGAGAGGTACGCGCTGCCGGTCGGGAGGCCATGCTGGTTCAGGCCGACTTGAGTCGGGAAGAAGAGGTCGGCGATGCGGTGAAGCGGATAACGGCGGCCTGGGGCGGCGTTGACATTCTGGTCAACCTGGCCTCGATTTACGCCTCCAAGCCGTTCGAGGAGACGACCCGGAGCGACTGGGACAACAACATGAACGTCAACCTGCGCAGTGCCTTCTTTTGCGCTCAGGCGGTCACTCCCGGAATGAAGGCCGGGGGAGGCGGACGGATCATCAATTGCGCCGATTGGACGGCTGCCAGCGGCCGTCCCCGCTACAAGGGCTACCTGGCCTATTATGTTTCCAAGGTGGGCGTGGTCGGTCTGACCGAGGCCCTCGCCCTGGAGCTGGCTCCTTACAACATCCTGGTCAACGCCATTGCCCCCGGTCCGATTTTGCCGCCGCCGGACCTGGCGCCGGAGGCCGTGGAAAAAGTGCGTGCGGTGACGCCGCTGGGCCGCTGGGGTGGTGGGGAACAGATCGCCCTGGCGGTGGTCAGTCTGATCGAAAGCGATTTCATCACGGGAGAATGCATCCGGATCGACGGAGGACGCCATGTTTATTGAGGATGGGTTCGCCCCGCTGAGTCATGAGGGCCGGGAAACTCGGTGATGTTCCGGGTCCGGGTGTGAGATGGGCAGTCGCTCCTCGGACGGAGGATTCCCGGCGCAAGCTGGAACGGTCAGCCCGAGAGAGGCGGGATCGGGAGGTCTCAGGTTCAGGACTGCCGGGTGGTGCAGGATGGGTGATTCGAACAACCGGTTGATGGGAATGGACGGCAAGCTGGTGCTGGGGATGCTGCTGCTGGCAGCTGGGATCGTGGGCCGGAGTGTTTCGGCTCAGGAGGGGACTTCCCATGGCGGCCCTGCCGAAACGGCATCCCCGGTTGCAGGCCGGCCGATGCCCGCTCTCCGGTCCGGGGTAAATGCCCGGTCCGACCCTCCGCCCTTCGAGGTGGGAGAACACCTGACCTATCGCGTGTCCTGGGCGGAGACCCTGGAGGCCGGCCGGGCCGAACTGCGGGTGACCTCCAGGGACTCCAAGGGCTCGGGAGCCTACCGTCTGGTGCTGGATGCCAGCAGCACTTCAGCCATCGCTTCTGTCTATCGGCTGCAATTTCAGTGTTCTTCTCTGTTCGATCTCGATCAGGGGGTCAGCCGGGAGTACCGTGAATCTTTCAAGGAAAACGGCAGGACAGTCCGGGAGAGCCTCGTCTTCAACCACGGGGGCGGAACGGCCAGCTATGTCAACTCGCGCAAGGAATCCAGCCAGCTCACCATCGAATTGGGTGCCCAGGATCCGGTCTCGGCCATTTACCTGGTGCGAAGCCTGGGCCTGAAGCCGGGATTGCGGCTGCTTTTCCCGATTGTGGAAGGCGGGGAGGCCTACCAAGCCGATGTGACGGTCGCCGGAAGTGAACTGATTTCGACTGCCCTGGGAAGTTTTCCGGCCTACAGGGTGGAAGCGGTTCTGAGGCGCGGGGGGAGCCTTCTCAACGACAGAAAGATGACCTTCTGGTTCACCCGCGACCGGCGACGAATTCCCGTTCTGGCTTCAGTGGCCCTTCCGTTCGGCTCCCTGCTGGTTGAATTGACCTCCGGAAGTTAACGGAGAGCCGGCTCTTTGGTCAGAGGCGCAATGAAGCTGATCGTCCAGATTCCCTGCTTCAACGAAGCGGAAACCCTTCCGGAGGTGCTGAGCCGGCTCCCGCGGACCCTGGACGGAGTGGATGCGATCGAAACCCTGGTGGTGGACGACGGGTCTTCCGACGGCACCGCCGAGACGGCTCGCCGGCTTGGCGTGACCCATCTGGTGGAGCTGGGGCGCAACCGGGGGTTGGGAATCGCCTTTCGCACGGGCCTGGATGCCTGCCTCAAGCTGGGGGCCGACCTCATCGTCAATACCGATGGCGACAATCAGTATGCCGGATCGGATGTGGGTGCTCTCATCGAGCCGATCCTTCAGGGCCGGGCCGACCTGGTGGTGGGAGCTCGGGACATCGATGCCATCTCCTATTTTTCGCCCGCCAAGAAGTGGCTGCAACGGCTGGGGAGCTGGCTGGTTCGCACCGTGGCCCGCTGTCCCGTGGAAGACACCACCAGCGGCTTCCGCGCCTACAATCGGGAAGCCGCCTTGAGAACCATTGTCCATACCCGGTTTTCCTACACCCTGGAAACGGTGATTCAGGCGGGCGCCGGTCACCTCCGGGTGACCAGTGTGCCCATTGGGGTCAATCCAAAGCTCCGGGAATCTCGACTGGCCGGATCCACCTGGTACTATCTCAAGAAGTCGGCGGTGACCATCCTGCGCATCTACACCATGTACAATCCGCTCCGGGTCTTTCTCGTCCTGGGCGGCGCCGGTTGCCTTTTGGGGTTCCTGTTGGGCCTGCGCTATCTCTATTTTTTCTTTCTGGAATCTGCCGGCGGTCACGTCCAATCGCTGATTCTGGCGGCCATTCTGACGATCGTGGGCTTTCAGGTCATTGTGGTTGGGCTGGCGGCGGACCTGATTGCAGCCAATCGAAGGCTTAGCGAGGAGACTCTCTACCGGGTTCGCAAGATGGAACTGAGCGCAAGAGGCGAGGCGGACCTCTCCAAAGCCGGAGCAGCCGAGGCTTCGGTCGTGGAGACCCGCCGATGACGAAGCTTTCGGTGGTCGGTCCCACCCATCCTTTTCGGGGTGGCATCTCGCACTACACCTCCCTGCTGGTCCGGGCGCTGCGGCGCCGCTGTCGGGTTCAATTCCTGTCCTACTCGCGCCAGTACCCGGGTTGGCTGTACCCCGGAGCCAGCGACCGGGATCCCAGCTTGAAACCGGTCACGCTGGAAAGTCCCGATTGGGTCTTTGACGCCGTCAGCCTCCTGGCCTGGTGGCGCCTTTCCGGGCAGGTCGCGCGCCACCGATCCGAGCTGGTCGTTCTCCCCTGGACGGTAGCCTACTGGTCGCCCTTTTACTACCTCTTCCTGAAGGCGCTTGCAAGGGACTCCGGCCCGCCGACCCTCTTCATCTGTCACAACGTCGTGGAGCACGAGACCTCCCGCTTGAAGAGCTTTCTCTCCAGCAGGGTCTTGCGTCGGGGCGATTACTTCCTTACCCATTCCGGTTGGGACCGGGACAATCTGCTGGGTTGGATCGGCCCAGATCGGGCGGATCGAGTCACGGTCTCTCCCCATCCCGTGTATGACCACCTCGATCCCGCGGGGATCGACCCGGCCAGCGCTCGATCCCGACTCGGCGTGAGTTGCGAACGGGTCCTTCTGTTCTTCGGTTTCGTCCGGGAATACAAGGGCCTCCGCTACCTGCTGCAGAGTCTCCCGCTGATTCTCGACCGATTCCAGGTCCATCTGCTGGTGGCCGGAGAAAGCTGGGAGGATGTCCGGCCCTATCGGGAGTTGATTGAGAGGCTGCACCTGGAGCAACAGGTGACCATGCATTTCCGCTACATTCCCGACGAAATGGTCGCCACTTACTTTGCGGCTGCCGATCTGGTAGTGGTTCCCTATACCAGCGCCACTCAGAGCGGGATCGTACAGCTCGCCTATGGATTTCGAAAACCGGTGGTGGTGGGGAGAGTGGGTGGCATACCGGAAGCCGTGGAGCAGGGACGCACCGGCTATCTGGTTTCTCCGCGAAATCCTGTGGCCATCGCCGAGGCGGTCATCCATTTTTTTTCCAGCCGTGGCGCCGCCGCCATGTCCGGCCACATTGAAGCCAGGCTGCGGGAGCACTCCTGGGAGCGCATGGCGAAAACGGTGGAGGCCGTTGGGAAACCGGCCTCCGCTTCCGGGGGGGCAGCATGACTCCTGCCCCCTCTTTCCTGGAACGCTTTCCCCCCTGGGTGGAAGAATACCTGGCCTCTCGAGAGGCCAAGGCCCGAAAGATTCTCAAGGTGCTGCAGCGGCAGATCGCTCTCGACCGGCGGCTCTGGCTGTTGGACGTCGGCTGCAGTCAGGGCCGGATCACAAAAATACTGGCTGAGCACTTCGGTCTGGTGGTTGGCGTCGACTGCGCCGACGAAGAAGGACGCCAGGGAGGGTTTCACTTCATCCGGGCAGACGGGTGTCGTCTGCCCCTGCGCTCGGCCACCTTCGACGTCCTTCTGTTAAACCATGTCCTGGAGCACGTTAGGTCGCCCCAGCTCTTGCTGGAGGAGGCCTGGCGGGTGCTCCGGCCGGGTGGCCTGTGCTACCTGGCGACTCCCAATCGGTACGCCTTGATGGAGCAGCACTATCGGTTGCCTTTCCTGTCCTGGCTGCCCAGGTGGCTGGCCGATCGCTATGTCCGCTTGGCCGGCCGGGGCCGGTCCTATCTGGACTACCCTCTCAGCTACCGGCAGTTGAATCGCCTGGCTCGCGGGTTTCAGGTCCAGAACCAGACCCCCGTCATTTTGGCCGATCCGGAATTCTTCTTCGGGGACGATCCCGGCTTGAAGAGACCGGCGGGCTGGTTGCGCTGGCTTCCGCGCTGGTCCTTTGCTTGGCTGATGCCCTGGCTTCCCGTCTATATCCTCACCTTGAGGAAGGACGAAAACTCGGTTGAAACCCTGGATGGAGAGCGGTTTTGAGCACGGAGTTCAATCCTACCCTGGCCTATCTCTACCGGCGCTGGCTGATGCGCCGACTCCTGCAGCCGGCTGTATCGGGGCGTTTCCTGGAGATAGGAGTCGGTAGCGGGAACCTTTATGAAGATCTGGTGGGCTGGGGGTGCCGGGGGCTTTGTCTGGATTTGAATCCGGCGCTGATTCGAGAGCACCGCTGGCGTTCCAGCCATCTGGCCGGTGTGGTGGAGTTTCGCAACCTGGATTTTTTTCAGGTGGAGGGTTGCTTCGATCTGGTGCTGGCCTTCGAAGTCCTGGAACATTACCTGGATGACCGGCAATGCCTGGACCGCTGGCGGGAGCTGCTGGCTCCGGACGGGACCCTTCTGTTTTCCGTGCCGGCTCACCAGCGCCGCTGGACTTCCAATGACGATCGAGCCGGCCACGCCCGGCGATACGAAAAGGCGGAGTTGATGCGGAAGCTCAGCCAGTCCGGCTTCGCGGTAGAGAATTTCTGCTGTTATGGATTCCCGGTGCTGAACTGGACCTACCCGCTCTCCTCGCTCCTTTTTCCGGGGCGTGGTGTGGTTGCCGGCCCGGCGGGGCCAGACCCGGACCGGCTCCCCACCGCCACCGGTTCGATGAAAGATTTTAGGCGAACCGCTGGGAGCGGCGTCCGGCGCTTTGCCCGCCTCTCGCAATGGCTGCTGAAGGAATGGCTGTGGCGGCCCCTCCTGGTGACGCAACGGCCCTTTTTGCCGCGGGATCTGGGGACCGGCTACATGGTGAAGTGCCGGAAGAGCGGCAGCCCCGGTTCAGTCGGGGGGCCGGACTTATTTGAAACAAAAGAAAAAAGAGTTATCCACGAAGGGCCACTAAGAACGACGAAGGGCCACGAAGGCGTTGAGGTTAACCGCGACGGGATGCCAAGGTCGCGAAGGGATGATCGATTTCTGATTGTTTCACTCTTGTATGATCCGCACACCATGGCGGGGGCGGGACTTATTTGAAACAACCCCCTCCGCCTGGTGGCTGGAAACCGGTTCATAGTCAAGCATGGGTAGATTTTTGATTCACATGGATGCAAAGGATGCACAGGATTTTTTCCGGAGACGGCTGGCTTGTGTTCCCGGACATCCTCAAATCCGCACACGATCATCGCCCGAGTCCGCGTCTCCTGCAGCAGCCTCCCGTCCTGATTATCCTGTGCATCGATGTTCAATTTATAGTCCTTCTCGATGGATCTGCCCAGTCGCGGGGGGCGGGCGCCCGGCTCGCAGGCAAACGGGAGTTTCCCAAAGGGGACAGGCCGGCTTTCAGAGAAGTTGCCCGCCGGATACCCCCCACCTCACCATCGGGACGACACCCCCGGGAGCGCGGGCGTCCCGCCCGCATGCTGTCCCTTCGGTTGCCGCTCAGTTTCCCTGCGATGTTGCAGCCGACCGCCCTGCCGGCGGGAACCGCATGGGCCCGGCCGAAGCAGAGGCAGGGCGCCGCTGCCGGTTGATTCCGGTGGAGGAGATGGCCGAAGCTGCGGGAGGATTTGTGCGGGCGGGACGCCCGCGCTCCCGGGTGGGCTTCCTCCCATGACAGGGTCACACCAACGGGACAAAAGTGCAGAAGCATTTTGGCGCCAGTTGTCGTTGAAGGAGGTCCATCAGTCCTGGTGCCTATTCGTGTTCATTGGTGGTTCGTCTTCATTGACGAACGGCTGTTTTCCCTCTGAGTGATGCGCACCGTCGTGGTGGCGGGGGCCGGACTTATTTGAAACAAAAGAAAAAAAGAAAAAAGAGTTATCCACGAAGGGCCACTAAGAACGACGAAGGGCCACTAAGGCGTTGAGGTTAACCGCGACGGGATGCCAAGGTCGCGAAGGGATGATCGATTTCTGATTGTTTCACTCTTGTATGATCCGCACACCAGGGCGGGGGCGGGACTTATTTGAAACAACCCCCTCCGCCTGGTGGCTGGAAACCGGTTCATAGTCAAGCATGGGTAGATTGTTGATTCACATCGATGCACAGGATGCACAGGATTTTTCCGGAGACGGCTGGCTTGTGTTCCCGGACATCCTCAAATCCGCACACGATCATCGCCCGAGTCAGCGTCTCCTGCAGCAGCCTCCCGTCCTGATTATCCTGTGCATCCTGTGCATCGATGTTCAATTCATAGTCCTTCTCGATGGATCTGCCCAGTCGCGGGGGGCGGGCGCCCGGCTCGCAGGCAAACGGGAGTTTCCCAAAGGGGACAGGCCGGCTTTCAGAGAAGTCGCCCGCCGGATACCCCCCACCTCTCCATCGGGACGACACCCCCGGGAGCGCGGGCGTCCCGCCCGCATGCTGTCCCTTCGGTTGCCGCTCAGTTTCCCTGCGATGTTGCAGCCGACCGCCCTGCCGGCGGGAACCGCATGGGCCCGGCCGAAGCAGAGGCAGGGCGCCGCTGCCGGTTGATTCCGGTGGAGGAGATGGCTGAAGCTGCGGGAGGATTTGTGCGGGCGGGACGCCCGCGCTCCCGGGTGGGCTTCCTCCGATGACAGGGTCACACCAACGGGACAAAAGTGCCGAAGCATTTTGGCGCCAGTTGTCGTTGAAGGAGGTCCATCAGTCCTGGTGCCTATTCGTGTTCATTGGTGGTTCGTCTTCATTGACGAACGGCTGTTTTCCCTCTGAGTGATGCGCACCGTCGTGGTGGCGGGGGCTGGACTTACCTGAAACAAACCTGGGTTCGCGTGACGCAAAACCGGTTCAAGAGATTGAAACAACAGGGGTTGGAGAGGAATTGACAACGTGTCTGAATCACCCCTGTTTCACCCTCGAATGATCCGCACGGCAGGGCGGGGGCCGGACTTCCCTGAAACAACCCCCGCCGCCGGGTGGCGGGAGGCCAGTTCAAAGTCAAGCATGAGTAGATTGTTAATTAACATCGATGCACAGGATGCACAGGATTTTTTCCGGAGACGGCTGGCTTGTATTCCCGGACATCCTCAAATCCGCACGCGATCATCGCCCGAGTCAGCGTCTCGTGCAGCAGCCTCCCGTCCTGATTATCCTGAGCATCCTGTGCATCGATGTTCCATTTATAGTCCTTCTCGATGGATTTGCCCAGTCGCGGGGGGCGGGCGCCCGGCTCGCAGGCAAACGGGAGTTTCCCAAAGGGGACAGGCCGGCTTTCAGAGAAGTCGCCCGCCGGATACCCCCCACCTCACCATCGGGACGACACCCCCGGGAGCGCGGGCGTCCCGCCCGCATGCTGTCCCTTCGGTTGCCGCTCAGTTTCCCTGCGATGTTGCAGCCGACCACCCTGTCGGCGGGAACCGCATGAGCCCGGCCGAAGCCGAGGCAGGGCGCCGCTGCCGGTTGATTCCGGTGGAGGAGATGGCTGAAGCTGCGGGAGGATTTGTGCGGGCGGGACGCCCGCGCTCCCGGGTGGGCTTCCTCCCATGACAGGGTCACACCAACGGGACAAAAGTGCAGAAGCATTTTGGCGCCAGTTGTCGTTGAAGCAGGTCCATCTGTCCTCGTGCCTGAAACAAAACCTGTTTCCCCCTCGTTTGATCCGCACCGTCGTGGGGGGACGGGAGGCCGGCTAAACACGTGTGTCGCGGCGGTGGAGCCGGCCCAAGAGAGGTATATAATGGGGGCTGGGTTAGCACGGAAAGGGTAACGGTTGATGCGGAGCATGGGTCTGGACGTGGGGGAGGTCAGGATCGGGATCGCACTCAGTGACCTGACCGGTCTGATTGCTCAGGGGCTCGCCACCCTGGAACGGGCTGGTTGGGAGCGCGACCTGGACTATCTGGCCGACCTTGCCGAGAAGCACGAGGTGGGCCGGTTGGTGATTGGAGATCCGCTGAATCTGGACGGCTCACCGGGACGGCAGGCGGAGGGTGCCCGGGAATTTGCCTCCCGGCTGAAAGAGGCCACCGGGCTGCCGGTGGTCTTGTGGGATGAACGCTTCACCTCGCTGTCGGCGGAGAAGACCTTGATCGAAGCCGGTGTGAGGCGGGAAAAGCGCCGCAAGGCCATCGATCGGATGGCGGCCGCGATCCTGCTCCAGAGCTACCTGGATTCTCAGAACTGGCAGTCCTAGCGGACCTATGGCAAGCGGGAGACGATTTGCGATTCTGATGTGCCTGGCCGGACTGGGCCTGCTGCTTGCCGGAGCGGGAGCCGGGGCCCTGGTCACTGCTTGGTTCCACCCGCTGAAGAACTACGCCGAGCCCGAGAAGCTTCTGTGGATCGCTCCCGGCACGCCCACGCCGGCCATCGCCCGGCAACTGCAAGCGGAAGGCATCATCAGCCATCGCTACCTGTTCCTGGCCTACGTCAAAACCCTGAAGTGGTCGGAGCCTCTCCAGGCGGGGGAATATCTGTTCCGGGAGCCGCTGACCATTCCCCAGGTCGCCGAACGCCTGAACCAGGGCTTGATTCACTATCGCGAGCTCACCATCCCGGAAGGCTCTTCTCTGTTTGAAATTCCGGAGCTGTTTCGGGGGGGCGGACTGACCCCGTCCGAGGACTTCGGCCAGGTGCTTGAAGAGGTCGAGCTGATCTCCGACCTGGCCCCCAACGCCAGCAATCTGGAAGGATTCCTGTTCCCGGACACCTACCGCTGGAACCGGCAAACCACGGCTGAGGATCTGATCCATCAGATGGTCCAACGATTTCGCCAGGTGGCGTCGACTCACATTGTGCCTCGGATGGACCCGGGTCGTTTGACCCTGCAACAAGTGGTGACCCTGGCCTCGCTGATCGAGATGGAAACGAGTGTGGCGTCGGAGCGGCCCCTGATTTCGTCCGTTTTCCACAACCGCCTGGACCGGGGCATTCCGCTTCAGTGCGATCCAACCGTGATCTATGCCGCCAAGCTGAACGGCCGCTTTCGAGGCAAGATCTTCCAGTCCGACCTGGATTTCAGTTCACCCTACAACACCTACACCATTGCCGGATTGCCACCCGGACCCATAGCCAATCCGGGGCTGAAGTCGCTCCAGGCGGCGATCCAGCCGGAAAAGACCAACTATCTCTACTTCGTCAGCGACAACCGGGGGGGGCATGTCTTCTCAGAGACCTTGGCGAAACACCAGCGGGCCGTGGGGGCCTACCGGCGAGCTCTTAGACGCCAGCAGCGGCTTGCCCGGACCGGGCGAGCCGGATCCTGAACAGGGTGAGGCATTCCAACGGGCCGCCGGTCTTCCGCGATGGGATCGGCGGCCTGCTCACGCCCCCGGGCAGGGCTCGAGCACCGGTTGCGGCGTTGCCGGGTCCGGGGCAAGCTCCACGGTTGGCCCACTAGCCTGCCTGTGCAGCGCACTGCTGTTTCTGGCGACCTCCTGGTTTCCAGCCGCTGCCCAAGACCAGAGTCCATCGCCGGAAACAGCCCCGGCGGAGGCGGAACAGGCGGAGCGGCCGGTTTCGGAGGTGGTGGAGACCACTCTCGAGAACGGCCTGAAGGTACTGCTCAAGGAAGATCACTCTTCTCCGGTGATATCGGTGGGATGCTGGGTCCGGGTGGGTTCTCAGGATGCCGGACTCGGGTCGGCCGGTATCTCCCATTTCGTGGAACACCTGACATTTGGCGCCGGCAAGCCGCCGGCCGCAATCGGCCAACCATGGATGGCCCGCCATGCCGGCGGCCTGCTTCAGGGGTACACCTCTTTGGACCAGACCGCCTTCTTTGCGTCGGTGGTGAGAGGTGGATTGGAAGACCTTCTCGAATTGGCTGCCCGGCCCCTGCGGCAGCAACGCTTTGAGACCGGCCGGATCGAACTGGAACGGGGTCTGGTGATGGCCGAGCTGTTGCGGCGGGAGGATGATTCCCGGCTGGCCCTGGACTGGGAGGTAGCGACCACGGCCTTGAAGCGCCATCCCTACCGTTGGCCCGCCGGGGGATGGCTCCCGGACGTGGAGCGGATCAATGGCAACCAGCTTTGGGACCACTACCGCCGCTACTACACGCCCGACAACGCCATTCTGGTTCTGGTGGGTGATTTTCATGCGGACAGGGCCATGGGAGCGGTCCGCCGCCGCTTCGATGCCATTCCTCGGAGAGCGGCGCCGCCCCGGGTGCCGCTCTCGGAGCCGGAGCAGCGGGGAGAGCGACGGCTGCGCCTGACTGGACCGGGCAGAGTCCCCCACTTTCAGATGGCCTTTCGGGCCCCCGGCATCCACCAGAGCGATCTGTACGGGCTGTGGGTCCTGGACGCCATCCTGTGCCGGGCCAAGGGGCTGAGCGTGGGTTTGGAACCCGTGCAGGAAAGCGCCACCAGATCCTCGCGTCTGTACCGGGCCCTGGTCGATTCCGAGCTCGCCACCCATGTCCACTCCAGCCTCCACGCCACCCGTTACCCCTACCTCTACACGTTGTCGGTGACGCTTCCCGGGAGTTCCCATTTTGAATTGGCCGAGGAGACGGTGGACCATGAGTTGGATCGTCTCAAGGACGGGGACGTTTCCGATGGCGACCTGGAACGGGCCAGGAGGCAGGTCAAAACTCGATTCCGTCTGGACCGCAGCTCGGTCGGCAAGTTGGCTCATCAACTGGGCACCTTCGAATCCATCGCCAGCTTCCGGGTCCTGCAGGGAATGGACGAGAAGATCGACGCCGTTTCCAGGGCCGACCTGCAGCGGGTGGCGCGCCGAATTTTTTCCAAGGTGTCCCGCACGGTAGGCTGGTTCCTTCCCCGGCCCGAAACCCGGGTCATTGGGGTCGAAAAGCTCTCCGCGGGCGCCACCGATCCCTATTCAGGGGGGCAGGGATTGCGGCGGGCCTCGGGGCGCTTCCCTCCGGACAGGGCCGTTTTCGGCCCCCCGGGCCACGGCGCCCTGTTTCCTGCGGCGCAGGTGGCCAGCCGTCTTGCCGGCGGAGCGGCAGTTGTGAGCCGAGCCACCCGGTCCTCGGAGCCAACGGCCCTATTGCCCTCGGGCCTGCTGCGACAACCCCTGCGTGGCCCCTGGACCGCAAAGCGTCAGGTGCTGGACAATGGGATGGTCGTCTGGATCGCCAGCCACCCGGCCCGGGAAACCTTCAGCTTGCGCTTGACCTTCAGGGCCGGGACGGCGGGAGACAGCCACGAGAGGGCGGGGCTGGCCCATCTCAGCGGACAATTGTTGCCGGACGGTCCCGGCGAGGCTCCGTCCCCGGCGGATGCCGTCGAGTCGTTGGGAGTGTCGGTTGGAACCGAGACCAACTATCTGGCGACGGCGGTCCACCTGCAGGGAAGGGGTGAGGATCTCTTTGGGGCGCTGGCCTCCTCGGCCCGAATGGTCCGAAGCCCCACTATTTCCGAAAGCGATTTCCGTCGGGAGAAGGAAGTGGTTCTCAACGAGCTGCGCCTGGAAGCCGACAGTGGAGCCCACGCGGCGGAGCAGGCCTTTCGCCGTAGGATCCATCCCCAGGGTCATCCCTTCGGGCGCAATCTCAAGGGCGGTCCGGAGACGGTGGAAGTGTTGCAGCCGTCCGACGTGGAGGACTTTCGGCAGAGGTTCTACCGGCCGAATCAGTTGATCCTGACGGTGGCCGGTAACCGGGGGGCCGAGGAGGTGCTGTCCTCCATTCGGGAGTTTTTTGGAGACTGGCAAGCGCCGGAGGCGCCTGCGCCTATGCCGGTTGAAGCTGTGACTCCGGGCTTGGGGATCGGGCGAGGACTCATCCGATTGCAGGGGAGGTCCTACGGCAATCTGGTTTATGGGCTGCCCGGGGTTTCCCGCCGGCACCCCGACTATTTCCCGATGCTGGTGCTCTCGCACGTTCTGGGTCAGGAGGCGCGACTGGGGAGCGGTACCGCCGGCTCGGAGGGACCGGCTTCCTACGCCCTCGGCGTTCCGGGAGCCAGCCTGGAGGGCGGAGTCTTCATGGTCCGGCTCGGCGTGATACCCGGAGAAGTGAAGCGCGTGGTATCGTTCATTCAAGCGGAAATGGCCGACCTGCGGGACCGGGAGGTGACGCCGGAGGAGGTGGCGGCTGCCAAGAATTTTCTGCTCAATTCCATGCTGGTCGGCCTCTCCTCCAACAGCGGTCTGACGGCAGCCTTGACACAGGCCGAGCGGCTCGATCCGGGTGAGCACGCCCTGCGGGACTGGCTGGACCGGGTCCGTCGGGTGACCGTGGATCAAGTGATCGATGTCTCCAGAACCCGGTTGCTGCTGGACCGTACGGCGACCGTGGTCGCCGGCCCGGAAGCCGCATTTCAATGAGCCAGGACTGGAACCCGTTTGTGGAGGAGGAACTGGGCCGGCTGGAGTCGCTGAATCGGCGCCGCTCGCTCAGGAGAATCCTTGTCGCAGAGAGCCCGCTGGTTGAGTTCCAGGGTCGCCGCCTGGTCAACTTCTCCAGCAATGACTATCTGGGGCTGTCACAGCATCCTTCAGTCAGGGAGGGTTCCGTCCAGGCAATCGGGAGGGCGGGCGCCTCGGCGAGCAGTTCCAGGCTCATCTGCGGCAATTCGGATCTGCATGAGAGGCTGGAGGCGGCATTGGCCGACTTGAAGGGCAAGGAGGCGGCCCTCACCTTTGCGTCCGGCTTCAGCGCCAACCTGGGTCTCCTCTCCAGTCTGGTCGGCCCCGGAGACCATATCTTCAGCGATGCCCTCAATCACGGTTCCATTGTGGATGGTTGCCGCCTCAGCCGGGCTGCTACCACTGTCTTCCGGCACAAGGACCTGGGCCATCTGGAGGAGCTTCTCCGGAACTGCAGCCGCCCCGGCCGCCGGCTGGTGGTGTCCGATTCGGTCTTCAGCATGGAAGGCGATCTGGCCGACCTGCCGGGCCTGGTCAGCCTGTGCCGGCGCTACGACTGCCGGCTGATGCTGGACGAAGCCCATGCCACCGGGGTATTGGGATCCCGGGGAGGCGGCCTGGTGGAGCATTTTCAGGATCGAGGGGAGACCCGTCCGGAAGAAATCGAGTTGTTGATGGGCACCCTGAGCAAGGCCTTGGGATCGTTCGGCGGGTTCGTGGCCTGCTCGGGCTCCGTACGGGACTATCTGATCAACAAATGCCGGCCCTTTATCTTTGCTACCGCCCTGCCGCCGGCAGTGGCCGGAGCCGCGCTGGCCAGCCTGGAGTTGATTCGACCGCCGTCGGAGGCTCGGGAAAGGCTCCGGAGCAATATGCGGCGGATGCACAGCCGGCTGGTGCGGCATGGGTTTCGCTGCGGCCAGGAACAGACTCCCATCTTTCCCGTGCTGCTCGGCTCGGAGGATCGGGCGATGGAGGTGAGTCAAAAGCTCCTGCAACGGGGGTTCCTGGTGGCTGCCATCCGGCCTCCTTCGGTGCCGCCGGGCACAAGTCGGTTGAGGATCACAGTGACGGCCAGCCACTCGGCGGCTCACATCGAGGGGCTGGTGGATTGCCTGGCCGAGATCAGCCGGCCGGCGGGGTCCTGAGACGGACCAGTTGAGGATCTAGCGAGGCTGTGCCTCAGACCGAAAAAAGATATCCACGAAGGGGATCCACGAAGAGCGCGAAGGGAAAAAGAGTTATCCACGAAGGGACACGAAGGACCAGAAAGGGCCACTAAGGGGTTGGAGGAAGCTCGAGAGGGGTCTGCCAAGGATCGCCAAAGGGAGAAAGGATTTCCACGAAAAGGCAAAAAGATATCCACGAAGGGCCACGAAGAACAGCGAAGGGCCACGAAGGGGTTGGAGGAGGCTCGAGAGGGATCCGCCATGGGCCGCCAAGGGGAGAAAGGATTTCCAGGAAAAGGCAAAAAGATATCCACGAAGGGCCACGAAGAACGGCGAAGGGCCACGAAGGGGTTGGAAGAGGCTCAAGAGGGATCCGCCATGGGCCGCCAAGGGGAGAAAGGATTTCCAGGAAAAGGCAAAAAGATATCCACGAAGGGCCACGAAGAACAGCGAAGGGCCACGAAGGGGTTGGAGGAGGCTCAAGAGGGATCCGCCATGGGCCGCCAAGGGGAGAAAGGATTTCCAGGAAAAGGCAAAAAGATATCCACGAAGGGCCACGAAGGACGACTAAGGGCCGCTAAGGGGTTGGAGGAGGCTCGAGAGGGGTCTGCCAAGGATCGCCAAAGAGAGAAAGGATTTCCACGAAAAGGCAAAAAGATATCCACGAAGGGCCACGAAGAACGGCGAAGGGCCACGAAGGGGTTGGAGGAGGCTCGAGAGGGATCCGCCAAAGGTCGGGGAGGGGGTCCGCGAAGGGGCTCCAAGGGGTTGGAAAAGACTCGAAAGGGGTCCGTGAAGGGCCACCAAGAAAGACATTTAGGGGAAATAGTTATCCACCAAGGGGCACGAAGAGACTGATTAATAATTGTAGATTTCTGATTGACTCATTTGGCAACGTTGTTTCAACTCAAGGGATCTGGCGGGAGAGCACGGTGGAAAGGGCCCGATATCGCGGCGTGTTGGTTACGGGGACCGATACGGGGGTGGGGAAGACCGTAGTCGCTGCCGGCCTGGCCCGGTTTCTCAGAGGCCAGGGTCTGGACGTGGGTGTCATGAAGCCCGTGGCCAGTGGGGCGGTGGAGTCCGCAGCGGGAGGACGGGTTTCATCGGACGTGGTGGCGCTGATGACAGCCGCCCGCTGCTCCGATCCGGTGGAGTGGGTGAATCCCTACTGCTTCATCCCCCCGGTAGCTCCCGCAGTCGCAGCCAAGCTGGAAGGGGTAACCGTCGACATGGGCCGGATCGCCGCCTGCTTCGAACGACTCTGCAGCCGGCACGACCTGACGGTGGTGGAAGGAGCCGGCGGTGCCCTGACACCGGTTTTCGGCAAGCTTTCGGTGGCCGATCTGGCGCGTCGACTGCGGATTCCCGCGCTCATCGTCTCCAGAGCAGGACTGGGGACCATCAACCACACGGTCATGACCTGCGAGTGCCTGCGGGGCCGAGGGGTGGAATGCCTGGGATTCTTTCTGAACCGCTTTCCCTCATCCCCCGATCTGGCTGAACGCACCAATGCCGATTGTATCGCCGCCATCACCGGCGCCTGCTACCTGGGGGCCATCCCGGACCTGGAGGACCCGCTCGGTTCCGGGTTTGCGGAGGATTTTCTGCGGTCGCGGGACGGGGCGCGCCTGCGGAAGGTTCTCCTGAGAGCGGAGCCTGAGGAACCGGCGCCGTCGGGGGTATGCGGCCAACCCCGCGGGGAGGGCCGAAAATCGGGGAAAGCCGTCAAGCCATGATTCTGGGCGCCCATGTTTCCACCGCCGGGGGGTTGTACAAATCGCCGGGGAACGGCCTCGGGCTGGGGTGCCAGGCGATCCAGATCTTCACCCGGAATCAACGGCAATGGAAGGCCAAGCCGCTCACGGACAGCGAAGCGGAAGGGTTTAGGCAGGAACTGAGCCGCTCCGGCATCCGGTCGACGGCGGCCCACGCCTCCTACCTGCTGAATCTGGGGAGTCCGGAGCCCGCCGGTCTGGCTCGCTCCCGGGAGGCGTTCTGCCGGGAGCTGGAGCGGTGCGAACGGCTGGGGCTCGATTTCCTGGTGGTTCATCCCGGAGCCCACCTGGGATCCGGCGAGTCCGCGGGCCTGCGGGCGGTTGCAGCCAGCCTGAACCGGGCACTGGAGCAACATCGGGACCTTCGCACCCGGATTCTGCTGGAAACCACGGCCGGGCAGGGGAGTCATCTGGGGTACCGCTTCGAGCACCTGGCCGAAATCCTCTCTCTGGTGCAGGAACCCGAACGGGCCGGGGTCTGTGTGGACACCTGCCACATCTTTGCGGCCGGTTACGATCTGCGGGACGGAGCCGGTTACCATCGAACGCTTGACCAACTGGACCGGATCCTCGGCTTGATTCGTGTGCAGGCGTTCCACCTGAACGATTCCAAGCGTGAGCTGGGAAGCCGGGTGGATCGACATGAACATATCGGCGAGGGCCGGATTGGAACGGAGGGGTTCAGGCTCCTGGTCAACGATCGGCGCTTCGCTCAAACTCCCATGATTCTGGAGACACCCGGCGGAGAGACCCACTACGGGAAAAATCTGAGCAAGCTGAGGCAACTGCATGGCTGACACTCTGATCTGCCTGGTCCGCCACGGCCAGTCGAGCCACAATTTGCGCGAGCTGGTGGCCGGACAAGTGCCCTCATGTCTGACCCGGCGGGGCCGGGAAGACGCCCGGGCGGTGGCCGTCTTGTTGAAGGGCCGCCCGTTCGACCTCATCTACTCCAGCGATCTGCGGCGAGCCCTGCAAACGGCGGAGGTCATCAGGGATTCCCTGGGGCTCGGCTGCCCCATACGCATCTCCTCGTTGCTGCGGGAATTGGACTATGGTCGGTTCACTCAACGGCCGGTCAGGGAGACCTTTGCCTTTCTGGACTATCGCCGCCGCCGGGATCGGTCCTACCCCGGGGGAGAAAGTTTTGGGGATCTGAAGCGGAGAGCCGAAGCCTTCGCCGAGCGCCTGCGTTCCGAGGCGGGAGGACGGAGCCTCCTGATCACGGCTCATGCAGGCCCCATTCGCATGTTGCTGGCGGTGCTGGGCGCTGTCGGACTCGAGGAGCTGCCCCTCTTGTCCGTCAGCAACCGCTATGCCGGGGTGGTGGTGCTGGATGATCGAGGGCGGTTTAAGGATTATCGGGTATTGAGTCAGGAGTTGGAGGCATCCCCTTGAAGGGGGCGCTGACCGCTGGGGCCGCCAGCCCGGGGGCTCCAGTTGAGCCGCGAAGCGGCGGCAGCATGTAGCCGTGGGCGTAAGCCGGGCGCAAGCCATTGGAAACGGATGCTCCAACCCCCCGAGCCGCGTAGGCGGCGGCAGCAATTATCCCTGGTGTTCGATCTCAAACAAGCCCCGCCCCATACGACGGGGCGGATCATTCGAGGGTGAAACAGGTTTTGTTTCAGGCAAGTCCGGCCCCCGCCCTGCCGGGCGGATCATACATAGAGTGAAACAATCGGAAATCGACAATCCTGTCGTGACCTTGGCATCCCGTCGCGGTTAACCTCAACGCCTTAGTGGCCCTTCGTCGTTCTTCGTGGCCCTTCGTGGATAACTCTTTTTTCTTTTGTCTTTTTTCTGTTGTTTCAGACAAGTCCCGCCCCCGTCCTGCCGGGCGGACCATACGAGAGTGAAACAATCGGAAATCGACAATCCTGTCGTGACCTTGGCATCCCGTCGCGGTTAACCTCAACGCCTTAGTGGCCCTTCGTCGTTCTTCGTGGCCCTTCGTGGATAACTCTTTTTTCTTTTGTTTCAGGCAAGTCCCGCCCCCGCCACCGCGACGGTGCGCATCACTCAGAGGGAAAACAGCCGTTCGTCAATGAAGACGAACCACCAATGGACACGAATAGGCACGAGGACTGATGGACCTCCTTCAACGACAACTGGCGCCAAAATGCTTCGGCACTTTTGTCCCGTTGGTGTGACCCTGTCATGGGAGGAAGCCCACCCGGGAGCGCGGGCGTCCCGCCCGCACAAATCCTCCCGCAGCTTCGGCCATCTCCTCCACCGGAATCAACCGGCAGCGGCGCCCTGCCTCTGCTTCGGCCGGGCCCATGCGGTTCCCGCCGGCAGGGCGGTCGGCTGCAACATCGCAGGGAAACTGAGCGGCAACCGAAGGGACAGCATGCGGGCGGGACGCCCGCGCTCCCGGGGGGTGTCGTCCCGATGGTGAGGTGGAGAGTATCCGGCGGGCGACTTCTCTGAAAGCCGGCCTGTCCCCTTTGGGAAACTCCCGTTTGCCTGCGAGCCGGGCGCCCGCCCCCCGCGACTGGGCAGATCCATCGAGAAGGACTATAAATTGAACATCAATGCACAGGATGCACAAGATAATCAGGACGGGAGGCTGCTGCAGGAGAAGCGGACTCGGGCGATGATCGCGTGTGGATTTGAGGATGTCCGGGAACACAAGCCAGCCGTCTCCGGAAAAAATCCTGTGCATCCTGTGCATTGATGTTAATAAACAATCTACTCATGCTTGACTTTGAACCGGTCTCCCACCCCCCGGCGATGGGTTTGTCTCAGGCAAGTGGGGCCCCTGCCCTGCCGGGCAGATCATCCGAGAGCAAAACAATCAGAAATCGACTATCCCGTCGTGACCTTGGTATCCCGTCGCGGTTAACCTCAACGCCTTAGTGGATAACTCTTTTTCTTTTGTCTTTTTTCTGTTGTTTCAGGCAAGGCAAGATACTAAAGACAAACACTTTACAATAAAGCGGATCAACCGCTTTTTTGTGGCAGGCTGATCTGGACCAGGGGGCCGAAGGAAAGCACGTCCATGGGACAAACGGTCACGCAGATGCCGCAGCCGATGCAGGAGGTCTGGTGGTTGTCGATCGGCTCCTGCTTCAGGGCGAAACTCATCACGTCGATGCCGACCTGACAGTTGCGGGAGCATTCGTTGCAGCCGATGCACTTGTCGTTGGACTTGATTCTGAACCGGCTCCAGCGCAGCCGGGTAAAGAACTGCGATTGGATCTGCATCAGCTTGGCCAGCGGGCACCAGTAGCGGCACCAGACCTTCCCGCCCAGGAAGGGGTACAGGGTCACGGGCAGGATGCCCACCAGCCAGACGTCGGCGTAAAGCCGGTAGAGGTGAATACTCACATCGGCCTCAGCCGCCAGCAGGCCGTAGCCATCCTTGATCAGGACCAGCACGGTCACCGCCACGGCCGCTATCAGGACGGCCGTATTCATCCACTCCCAGCGAATGGAGGCCTTGCCCTTGGGCGCCAGGTGTCGCCAGCGGTCACCGAAGGTCTCGGCCAGTCCCCCGCACCCGCAGATCCAGGAGCAGTAACGTTTGCCCTGGAACAACACGAGGATCGGAATCAGCACGAAGGTCAGGAGCACTCCCCAGACCACCCAGATCTGGTGGGGATCGTAAAAGAAGGTGTAGAAGAACAGGGGCCAGGCGTAGACGATGCCGTAGCTGCGCCAAGCCTGCTCGGCAAAGGTCGGATCGGAAGCCAACTGCTCTCCAACCCACTGGTACTTCACCGCGGATTGAAACAGGAACTCCGGAATGAGAAAAAAGAAGATCCACTGGAAGCTCAGGAGAGAAACAAAACGCCAGATCTGAAACTTGTCTTTGCGTTCGAGTCCCCAGCGTTTCAGGGCTTCCACCCCGAAGAAGGTCATCAGCAGGGTGTAGAGGACGGTATACCAGAAGGCCCAGGGTCGATCGGCCAGGGAAAGGAAGCGATATCCCCAGTCGTTGTAGGGCCAAAACTCCTCGCCGGTGCCCATCTTGGCGCCGTAAACGGTGTACCAGATAAAGAAGGAAAGTCCGAGCCAGGCGAAGCGGTCTCGCTGGATCCCATGCTTGATCAACAGGCCCAGGCCCAGGGCCCAGGCCAGGATGCCCGCCCAGGAGGGGATCAGCGACAGGTCGAAACCCGCCAGGTGAGCCTGTCCGCCCCGATGGGCGCCGAATATCCAGGCCCCGGCCAGGCCCAACAGTGTCAAGCCCGCCGCCCGGAGTAGACTCCCCTCCCATTCGTTCTCCATTCTCAGTCCCAGGGATTTCAGGAACTTTCGCGGCACGTCCGCCCCGATCAAGACGAAGGCGTGGTTATAGGGGATCTTCCGTTCCTGCCTGGAACCGTTTTCCTGAACGGTGAGGCTGGCTTCTCCTTCCCCGAATTCGGTCACGTTGGAGCTGAGCAGAAGTTCCACCCGCTTTTCCTGAACTGCCTGGGTGAGCTGCCGCTCATTGTCCTTGAAGATGCGGCTGAAGGCGTCGCCTCGATAGGAAAGAAAAACTCGGTTCTGCTGGCTCAGCGTGAGCGCCGCCTCGACGGCGCTGTTGCCGCCTCCCACCACCAGAAGGTTTTCGTTCTTGTATTTTCTGGGTGAGTAGAGCCGGTGGTAGACGGGCTCGCGATCTTCCCCGGGGACCTTGAGCTTGCGGGGGTTCCCCCGTTGACCGGTGGCCAGCACCACCCGCTTGGCCCGATAGGTTGCCTTGGGGGTCGACACCTCGAAGACGCCGGCCTTCTTGCGGCAGCCGGTCACCGCTTCACGGGTGTGGAGGCTCAATTGGTGGTCGGTGATGATCTGGTGCCAGCGGCGCACCAGATCTTCCTTGGTGGCCCCGTCAAGCCAAAGCTTGCCTTTTGAGGGGCGGCTGTCGGGTTCGGCGTAGACCCATTTGCCCTCGGGGAAGTTCTCGATGGTATTGGCGATCTGTTCCTTTTCCAGCAGAACGTAACGCATGCCTCGCTCGTCGGCCTGCAAGGCTGCGTTCAGCCCGGCGGCGCCCGCCCCCACGATCAGCAGATCCAGCAGCTCAGGGTCGTCGCCTCCGATTGCGCCCGGCAGGGAGGCGATGTGCTCCACCACCTCGTAGCCCTGAGCCATCGCGGACTTGATGACCGGGGCGCCGGCCAGGTCTCCGATGACGAAGAAACCCGGGATGTTGCTCTGCTTGTGCTTGCCCAGGTAAGGTCGTTCATTGGGTCCGCTTCCCGAATGCAGCACGGAAACCAGTCCCTGCTTGATTCTGTGGGCGAAAGGGATCGAAGCCATTGGCTGCAGTCTCCCGGAGACTCGTTTTCCGGCCTCCTCAGGCTCGGGCCACCTCGGACTGTTCCGAGGGGCGCAGTGTTTCCCCACACCCCGGGCACTGCCGGGCGGTGGGGTGGTTGACCTCCCCGCAGGCAGGGCAGGGCACCGGAGCCGCCGTGTCCGGAACCTTGACCAATCCCTTGGGGACCTTCATGTGATCCTGACCGGCTGGACGAGAGATGACGTAGAGAAAACCCGGCAGGTTCAGAAAGAAGCCGATAAAGAAGGGCGCCAGCGGGGACAGGTCCTTGGAGAGGGCGCGGTAGCCGCTCAGTCCGCCAAAGACCAGGGCTGACAGCACCAGCAGTCCGAAGAGGAACCACCCCTGACTGATCCCTGCCTGAACCGTGCCCGGAGGCGCTGACATTTCCTCCTGAAACAGGGCGCCTTTGGGCCGCTTGTTGGAGAAGTGTCTCTCCTGATCGTTCAGGAAGGTCTCGACCTCGGGTTGGCAGAGCGGAATCCTGCGGCCGCGCACGATCAAGGCCACGTCTTCGGAAGTCAACCGGATCCCGCAGAGGGTGCAGAATTCCGAATTCCTGGCAGGCACCCGGGAGTAGATCTGTCCGCTGACTCGACCGACGCCTCCGAAAAGCACAAGGAGCAGCAGCAAGGCTGTCCCCCGCGGGACGATGGCCCATCGCAGCGGTTTTGCGGACATGTGACCTGACCTCATGGATAGCTTGCCCTCCAATACCGGAGAAATCAACCCAAAGTTGCGGGGTCAATCCCGGTCCTGGGGCCGGGAAGTCACCGCATGCTGTTCGAAGCCGTCCAACTCACCGGCTGCCTCCCTGTCAACCAGCCAGGTGACCCTTCCGTTCGGGGGGCGAACGATCTGGGCTGGAAACCGGTGCGGCCGGAAGGGGCCGCCAAGCACCTGTTTTAGCGTCATGGCCTTCTCCCGGCCCCCGACCAGGAAGAGGACTTCCCTGGCCCGGTTGAGGACCGGCGGCGTGAGGGTGACTCGGTGCGACTCCGGTCGGTGGGCTCGGACGGCCACCACCAGCCGCTGCTCCTCGCTGAGAGCCGGACTGTCCGGAAACAGGGAGGCCGTGTGCCCGTCGGCTCCCATCCCCAGGAGGACCAGATCCAGAGAGGGCGGTTGCGGGTCCCCGGTCCCGAAGAATTGTTTCAGCCTACGTTCGTAATCGTCGGCGCAGTTCTCGGCGGACAGGTCGGTCCGCATGGGATGGATCTGCTGCCGGGTGACGGACAGAGGGGTCAGGAGGGTCTGTTGGGCCATGAGATAGTTGCTCTCGGCGTGATGGTGGGGGACGTGGCGCTCATCGCCCCAGAAAAAGTGAACCCGGGTCCAGGGAATCTGCTTCCGGAACTCGCCGGCCAATAGCTCGAAAAGCACTTTCGGAGTCCTCCCTCCGGAGAGAGCCAGCGTAAAGCGACCCTGCTCGCGAACCCGTTTTCGGGCCTGCTCCGCAATGCTCCGGGCTCCCAGCCTGGCCAGCGCCTGGAGATCGGAGGCAATGTGAAGGGTGGGTTGCAGGCCGGCTAGCCCGCATTTCTCACCGGGGGGCGTGATCATGGCGCAGGAATTTTTCCCTCAGCGCGTGCTCGCGACCGAAGAGCGTAGCGGGCACTACGGTCGAGGGAGCATGCGCGCGCTGAGGGGAAAAGGACAAGCCAGGGCGCGGCCAGCACCGTGTGTAACCGCAAGCCGTCAAAATAGGACCAACAAGCTGCTGAAAATAAACGGCTTCTCATGATGCATCCAGCGACCCGGTGAGAAATGCGGGCTCGCTTCACTCTTCGATGTTTCTCCAATGACGGCCGTCGCGCCGGATCAGTTCCTCCGCTTCCCGGGGTCCCCAGGTTCCGGCCGCGTAGTTGGGGAAGGTGCTCGGGGGAAAGGCCTTCCAGGCGTCTTGTATAGGCTCGACGATGCTCCAGCCGGTCTCCACCATATCGGCTCGCTGAAACAGGGTGGCATCGCCAACCATGCAATCGTAGAGCAGGCGTTCGTATCCCGTGTTGGAGGTGGCGCCGAAGGTCTCCCGATAGCGGAAATCCATGTCTACCGCTCCCAGCCGCAACAGGGGACCGGGGATCTTGGCCCCGAAGCGCAGGGAAATGCCTTCGTTGGGTTGAAGATGCAGCACCAGCCGATTGCTCATCAGCCGGTCCACGGGAGTCTTGCGGAATAGAATAAAAGGGGCCTGCTTGAACTGAATGGCAATTTCGGTCACCCGCCTGGGAAGGGCTTTGCCGGTGCGAAGGTAGAAGGGGACGCCGGACCAGCGCCAATTGTCGATGAGAAGTTTCAGGGCGACGTAGGTCTCCGTGTTGGAGTCGGGAGGCACCCGCGGTTCGGAGCGGTAGGCGGGGGTGGACTGTCCGTTGGTGCGGCTGGGGCCATATTGCCCTCGCACCGTCCGCGTCAGGATTTCTTCCGGGCCGAGGGGCTGGACGGCCCGCAGAATTTTTTCCTGTTCGTCCCGAACCGAGTCGGGGGCGAAAGACACGGGAGGCTCCATGGCCGTCAGGCTGATCAGTTGGAAGATATGGTTGGGCACCATATCCCGCAAAGCGCCCGCCTGGTCGTAGTACCCTCCCCGCTGCTCCACGCCCAGGGTTTCGGCCACCGTAATCTGCACGTGGTCGATGTAGCGGCGGTTCCATATGGGTTCGAAGATTCCATTGGAGAATCGGAAGACCAGAATGTTCTGAACCGTTTCCTTGCCCAGGTAGTGGTCGATGCGATAGATCTGGCTTTCCTCCAGGGCCTGGACGAGCTCTCGATTCAGGGTCCGGGCCGACTGCAGATCGTGGCCGTAGGGCTTTTCGATGATGATCCGTCTCCATCGGCCTTCCGGCTGCCGGGTCAACCCCGCCGCCTTCAGTTGTTGGACCACGGGGGCAAAGTACTCGGGTCCGGTCGCCAGATAGTAGAAGTAGTTGCCCCCGGTGCCGTGCTCGCGGTCGATGCGGCTCAGCAGCTTCCGGAGGTCCCGGTAGGCCGATCCTTCTTCAAAATTGCCGCGCAGATAGTAGATCTTGCTGGCCAACCGGCTCCAGAGGCGCGAATCCACCGGACCGGTGGCATGTTGTGCGAGGCCTTCGGTCAACTTCCGGCGGAAGTCGTCATGGCTCATCGGCCGCCGGGCGAAACCCACGATGGAGAAATCCTCCCGAAGCAATGACTCCCTGGAAAGGTTGTAGATGGCAGGGATGAGCTTGCGCTTGGTCAGGTCTCCGGAGGCGCCGAAGATGATCATCACGCATCCGCCCGCGGGTTGCCCGACCTGGGTGATCTCGTCCGTAGGGCTGGACATGAGCGTTCCTTTCCGAATGGGGGCCAGGGTCAGGCGGGTCCCAACCCCAGCTCCAGGGCCCGGTTGAGCCCGGCCAGGCGGTTCTCGACCGGGGCGCTCAAGTGGACCCTCAAGGCCCTGCGGCCCCGTTGGGAGAGTACCTGAAAATCCCCTAGGGCCTGGGCGGCCTTCACGGCTCCAAAGGTGGTCTTCCGGCCGGGAACCGGCAAGTCCAGCGGGTCCTCGCCGGTGACCTGCAGGAAGACCCCGCTGTTGGGGCCGCCCTTGTAGGCTTGGCCGGTCGAGTGCAGAAACCGCGGACCAAAGCCCAGACAGGTGGCCACCCCGAGTCGGTCCCGAACCAAGTGCCTCAACCTCTGAAGCAGCCCTCGGTGAAGGGGGCTCATCTCGAGATAGGCCAGGATCGCGAAGTAGTCCCCGCGGGCCAATCTCCCCAGGTGAGCCTTGAGGATGGATGCCAGCGTGGGGTCGGGCCCGGCCGCCCTGGTCAGCAGACGGCGGTTTTCCTCATCGGCAAACAGGGAAACCCCGCCCTGGCTGAAAAAAGCGGTCTCTCGCGGAAAAGAGCCCTCCCGCTCGACCCTGCAAGTCAAGTCTCGGGTGGCTATCTTGCTGGCCTCGACGTCGGGCTGATCGAAGGGATTGATTCCCAGGATCGATCCGGCCACCGCAGTGGCCATCTCCCATCTAAAGACCTCCTGGCCCAGGTCGTAGCGGTCCGCCATCGAGATCTGAACGAGGGGACGTCCACTCCGCTTCAGATTCCGGACGGCCTGCTCCTGCTCCCGGTCTCGGGTCGAATCCAACCGAAGGTGGAGGAACAGCCGGTCCTCTCCATAGACCCCGGGAGGCCCCACCGACTCGCCTTCGACCGGAATGAGGCCCTTTCCGTCCTTTCCGGTGGACTCGGCCAGCAACTGCTCCAGCCAGGCCCCCATCCCCAAGATTTCCGGGGAGGTGATCAGAGTGAGCTTGTCCCTGCCTGTCTTGGCCAGGGTGGCCAGGATGACGCCCAGGACCACCCCGGGATTCCGGGTCGCGGGAACCTGAGCGGCGCAGGCCTCCACCATGGGGCGGGTCCGTCGGATGAACTCGGCCACATCCAGCCCCATCAGGGCTGCCGGCACTCTGCCGAAGTTCGACAGCGCCGAGTAACGGCCCCCCACGGCCGGCTCCCCCAAAAAGATGGACCGGAAACCATCCTTTGCGGCAACTTCCTGCAGCTTGGACCCGGGGTCGGTGATGGCGACAAACCGCCTTCCGGCTTCAGGCCCCCCCAAGACCTGTTTGACCCGGTCGAAGAAATACTCTTTCAGGATATTGGGTTCCAGGGTGCCGCCGGACTTGCTGGAGACGATGAAGAGCGTTCGGGACAGGTCGATCGCGGATTCGAAACGGTGGATCTGGCCTGGGTCGGTGGAGTCCAGGACGTAAAGTTCCGGGTATCCCTGCTGCTTGCCGAAGGTCGCGGCCAGAACTTCGGGAAAGAGGCTGGAACCTCCCATTCCCAATAGCAGCAGGTGAGACAATCCTTCCCGGCGCACCTCCCGGGCAAGCTCCCCCAGGTGCGGACTACGCTCGGGGCCGTCCGTCAGCGACAGCCAACCCAGCCAGCGCCCCTCGTCGGACCCCGTCCAGAGCGCGGCGTCTCCGGACCACAGGCGTGCCGGTTTACCCTCCCTGGTCCAATCTTCGAGTGTGGCGGAAACGGCACGGTCCAGCTTTGGGTTCAGGCAATGGGTTTGAGGATTCAAATGAGACGCAGGCATCCTTGGGCCGGGGCCGTGGCGGTGGATCACCAGGAATCGAATAGGTCCGCCGGGCAGCCCGACCGGGGCGGTTCCCACCCTTCCGCTGCCGGACAGCCCTTCAGCGATAGCGGGCTTCCAGCGACTCGACTTTTCCCAAGCGCCGCCGGTGGCGTTCCTCCCCCGTGAACCTGGCCCCCAGATAGGCCAGGACCACTTCTCGAGCCAGCTCGACACCCACGATGCGAGCCCCCAGAACCAGGACGTTCATGTCATCGTGCTCCACGCCCTGGTGGGCCGAATAGGTATCGTGGCAGACTCCGGCTCGAATGCCGGGGAGTTTGTTGGCGGCCACGGAAGCGCCGACACCGCTGCCGCAGATCAGGATGCCGCGGTCCGCCTCCGCCTTTTTCAAGGCCAGGCCGACTTTCTCGGCGAAGTCGGGATAGTCCACCGGGAGGGCATCATGGGTGCCGTAGTCTCGGACCTGGTGACCCTGGTCCTGGACGAACCGCTTGATCTGTTCCTTGAGACCGAATCCGGCGTGGTCGGAACCCACGGCGATGCGCATCCTCTCCCTCGACTTTCCTGAAACTTGCGGGCCGGCGGCCCGGTCCGGTGACGATACCACGAAATGCGGGCCGGATGCCGAATACTCATTGTACTGCGCCTGACCGCATTTCCCACCGGGGGGCGCTGGCTCATCGAGGGAAATCTCATCAGCAGTCCGGTCGTAGAGCTTGGTGGTGCGAGGCGACTCGTGGGCGGCGATGGCTTGGGTGTTCTCGACGCTACCGCCGTTGAGCAGTTAGGCCGTGATGCCGGTGGCCCAAAACGTGTGGCAGTTGGCCGCCATACCGATCTCCGCCCGGCGCACCGGCCGCTTGACCATGCGGAAGACGTCGACGCGGCTCATGCGGTTCCGGCTGAAGGCTCCATCCGGCGTCCTTGTGTAGGGTGATGGTGTTCACCTGAGCGTATGTTGATTGAAGGACGCACCAACAAGAGTCCTCACCGGTCACTCGGCCTGGCCATGCGGTAGCCGACCTGGCGCAAGGTAAAGATGTAGGAGGGGTGGGTTGCGTCATCGCCGAGTTTTCGACGGATCCTCTTGACGTAGTTCTGCAACAACGGGGAGTCTCCGGCATCGCGATCTCCCCACACGCTACGCAGCAGGGAATCGTAGGTCATGACCCGTCCGGCGTTGACCGAAAGCACGCTGAGCAGCTCGTATTCGGTGGCCGTCAGTTCCACCGGCCGGCCGGCCACGGTCACCCGGCAACCCTCGTAGTCGATCGCCAGGTCCCCCAATCTGAAGGGCTCCGAAGGCTGGGTAAATCTGCGAAGGACCGCCTGGATTCTCGCTACCAGCTCCGTCGGCGAGAAGGGTTTGACGATGTAATCGACGGCTCCCTTCCGCAGAGCCTTGGCGATGGTGTCGTCTCTTCCATAGCCGGAGATGAAGATGACCGGCAGATCGGCCAACTCGGGCAGACTCTCCATCAACTCGATGCCATCGGTCCCGGGCAGCATCAGGTCCAGCAGGACCAGTTGGGGCTTCTTCGTCTTGATCAGATGGGGTACCACGTGAGGGTCCCCCGTCACAAGCGGCGAGTAGCCCGCGGCCGACAGAGCGTCCCGAACGAAGCGGAGCGTCAGCGGGTCGTCGTCCACCACCAGGATGTGTGGCCTTTTCCGGCCTTCCCGAGGCGGGCGGGAGGAACTGCCGGCGGCGACGGCAGCGGCACGGTTACCGGTCTCCTCGGCCACCGGAATCGTGAAAGTGAACCGCGCGCCCAGGCCGGCTCCGCTGCTCTCGGCCCGGATGCGCCCCCCGTGGGCTTCCACCAGCCCCTTACCCGGGGCAGGTCCGGCGGCAGGTCGATCAGGAGGGTGTGCCGGTCGCCTCCACTCAGGAAGGTGGTCCTGGCCTGGTCCACCAGGTCAGCCACCTGTGCCGGCTCCGGCGTGACCGACAGAGAGCCCGCCTCGATACGCCCCGCATCCAGCAGGTCGCTGATCAGGCCCCGCATGTGATCGGCCTGTTCTTCGATGATGCGGAAAAACTGCAGTATCTCGGCCAGGTCCGGGGCCGGAGAGGCGTCCCGCACGGTGGCGGCCGAGCCCTTGATAGAGCTCAGCGGCGCCCGCAGTTCGTGACTCACCAAGCTCAGAAACTCTGCCCGCGACCGTTCCATCTCCTCCAGTGGCGCCATGTCCTGCAGGGTGACCACCACCGACTCGACCACGCCATCCTGGGAATGGATCGGCGTGGCGTTGATCAGCGTGGTGACGCTCCGGCCGCCGGGGACCTCGAGCACGATCTCCTCAGCACGCACCGTCGTGGCGCTGCTCAACAGCTGCGCCAGGGGAAGCTTTTCCAATGAGATCTCCCGTCCGTCGGCGCGCCGGCACTTCATGACCTCCAGCAACTGCTCCGCGGATTGTCCTGGCACGACCAGGCCCTCAACAATCCGCCTCGCCTCCCGATTGAGCAACACCGGCTGGCCGGTCCTTGCATCGAAGACCGCCACGCCCACCGGCGAGGTGTCGACCAGGGCCTCCAGGTCGGCCCGGGTCCGATGCTCGTCACGGTAGGTGCGTGCGTTGGCGATCGCCGTCGCTGCCTGCGCGGCGAACAACACCAGAACTTCCTCATCCTCCTTGGTGAACTCCTGCCCGCCTGACTTCCCGGCGAGAAAGAAGTTTCCGATATTCACGCCCCGGTGACGCATCCCCGTTCCCTGGATGGTCTTCGGCAGGATCGGGGGAGGGGAAAAGCCAAGGGACCGGACGTAACCGGGAATGTCCGAGACTCTCAATACGCCCTCAAAGTCCCGGAAGTGTTGGAACAACCGCGGCCCCTCGTCCCATTCCACGATCTGGCGGTGCTCGTCGGGAGTGAAGCCGGAAGAGACGAAGTCCTCGGCCTGCCCCGCCTCGCCGATGGTCGTGATCACGCCAAAACGGGCGCCGGTCAGCGCGCGGGCGCTCTCCACCACCTCGGACAAGACAGTATCGAGGTCGAGGCTTGCGCTGATGCGAAGGCTGGCCGCTGTCAGTTTGGAGATACGGTCCCTGAGGATCTGGTTCTCCCACTTCACTTCGTTGGGACTTGCCAAGTCAACCTCCTTGGGTTGGGTCTCGGAGTGAGATCGGGTGCTCCCTCCCCCCACTTTGTGCTCAGTGGAGGGGCCGATTTCGAGTCTGGCCGCCCCCCCAAACGGCCGATTCTAGCAGGGCTGGGGCAACAAATCACTCCACAGTCACTACAGAAGTTGCTGGAGTCATTAAGCAGTCGTTTGTGTTTTATAGACTACCGCTGCCCGAGGGCCGAACAACGACAAGCGGTTGAGCCCCAGCCCCCCTCGGGGGACGCCCCTACTGTCGAGACTCCAGCGAGGTTCTGATGAGAGACCGATACCCGACCCTGTCTGTGAGACTGAAGCGCGCGAGGCTGCTGGCAGGGGCCTGGCTGCTGGTGCTGGCGGGAGGCGTCTTCGGGGGGGAGGCGGCAGCAGCGACGCCCTCGATCACCTCGATCTCTCCGGAAAGCGGGGACGCCTACGAACGGGTAAGGATCACAGGGACGGGGTTCGGGTCGAGCCGGGGGACCTCGACGGTGACCTTCGGGGGGACGCGGGCCTCGAGGTACCACCAGTGGAGAGACACCGAAATCGAAGTGCGTCCGCCGGCGAGTCTTGCCTACGGAGCCAATGCCGTAGTGGTGACGGTCGGGGGGCAGGCGAGCAACAGGGTGACTTACACCCGTCTCCCGCGGCTGACGGCGTATTGCAGGACGCCGGGCAGCGGGCTGTCGGAGCCTTCGGGGACCTTCGATATCAGGGTGCACCGGGCAGGGGGGACCAGGGAGGCGGTGACGGTGGCCCTGGCCTATGGGGGCACGGCGACCCTGGGGGCCGACTACACGGGGCCGGCGACCGTGACGATTGCGGCGCGTGAGAGGAACGGGACGGCGACGCTGAGGGTGGTCGACGATACCGGAAGGGAGGGGAACGAGCAGATCACCTACGAGGTGAGCGCGGAAGGCTACCTTGGGAGCAGCTGCACGCTCACGCTGGGTGACGACGATCCCGACGGCACAGCCGCACCGGGGGTGAGGATCAGTCCCTCGCAGCTGACGGTGCGGGAAGGGGAGGCGGGCAGCTACGCGGTGGTGCTGGCGACTGAGCCGGCGGCGGATGTGACGATCGGCGTGGCGGCGCCGCAGGGGGCGAGTGTCAGGGTCGAGCCCTCTTCGCTGACCTTCACCTCCCGGAACTGGAGCACGCCGCAGCGGGTGACGGTGACCGAGCCGGAAGACGACGACGCGGTGAGTGAAGACCACACGCTGACCCACACGGCGGCGAGCACGGATTCCAACTACAACGGGGTGAGCGTTGCCGGGGTTGCCGTGAGGGTGGTCGACGACGACCTGGGCCGAGCGTTCGTGAGGTTTGATCCCAATCGAGTGACGATCAACGAAGGGGAGACGGGCAGCTACACGGTGGTGCTGGCGACGCAGCCGACGGCGGATGTGACGATCCCCGTGGAAGTTCCCCTGGGGGCGAGCCTTGCGGCCGAACCCTCTTCGCTGACCTTCACCTCCCGGAACTGGAGCACGCCGCAGACGGTGACGGTGACGGGCCTGGAAGACGACGACCAGGTGGATTCACCCTACATCATGTCATATCGGTCGATCAGCAGGGACAGGGAGTACTCCAATGCCGCTACGGAGTGGAGTCAGATCACGGTCATCGACGACGACGGCCCGGGGGTGAGGATCGATCCGGAGGAGTTGACGGTGCGGGAAGGGGAGACGGGCAGCTACGCGGTGGTGCTGGTGACGCAGCCGAGGGCGGATGTGACGATCGCCGTGGCGGTGCCAGAGGAGGCGAGCGTCAGGGTCGAGCCCACCTCGCTGACCTTCACCTCCCAGAACTGGAGCACGCCGCAGACGGTGACGGTAACGGCCCTGGAAGACGACGATGCGGCAGGAGGGACCCACAGCATCGACCATCTGGCTTGGAGCAGGGACCCGGACTACTTCGGGATCTTCATCGACCTGATTTCGGTAACGGTGGTCGACAACGACCCGGCCGCACCGGGGGTAATGATCAGTCCCTCGCAGCTGACGGTGCGGGAAGGGGAGGCGGGCAGCTATGCGGTGGTGCTGGCGACTGAGCCGGCGGCGGATGTGACGATCGGCGTGGCGGCGCCGCAGGGGGTGAGCGTCAGGGTCGAGCCCTCTTCGCTGACCTTCACCTCCCGGAACTGGAGCACGCCGCAGCGGGTGACGGTGACCGAGCCGGAAGACGACGACGCGGTGAGTGAAGACCACACGCTGACCCACACGGCGGCGAGCACGGATTCCAACTACAACGGGGTGAGCGTTGCCGGGGTTGCCGTGAGGGTGGTCGACGACGACCTGGGCCGAGCGTTCGTGAGGTTTGATCCCAATCGAGTGACGATCAACGAAGGGGAGACGGGCAGCTACACGGTGGTGCTGGCGACGCAGCCGACGGCGGATGTGACGATCCCCGTGGAAGTTCCCCTGGGGGCGAGCCTTGCGGCCGAACCCTCTTCGCTGACCTTCACCTCCCGGAACTGGAGCACGCCGCAGACGGTGACGGTGACGGGCCTGGAAGACGACGACCAGGTGGATTCACCCTACATCATGTCATATCGGTCGATCAGCAGGGACAGGGAGTACTCCAATGCCGCTACGGAGTGGAGTCAGATCACGGTCATCGACGACGACGGCCCGGGGGTGAGGATCGATCCGGAGGAGTTGACGGTGCGGGAAGGGGAGACGGGCAGCTACGCGGTGGTGCTGGTGACGCAGCCGAGGGCGGATGTGACGATCGCCGTGGCGGTGCCAGAGGAGGCGAGCGTCAGGGTCGAGCCCACCTCGCTGACCTTCACCTCCCGGAACTGGAGCACGCCGCAGACGGTGACGGTAACGGCCCTGGAAGACGACGACGAGGTGAGTGAAAACCACACGCTGACCCACACGGCGGCGAGCACGGATCCGGACTACAACGGGGTGAGCGTCGACGGGGTTGCCTTGACGGTGGTCGACAACGACACAGGGGCGCCGGGGGTAATGATCAGTCCCTCGCAGCTGACGGTGCGGGAAGGGGAGGCGGGCCGCTACGCGGTGGTGCTGACTGCCCGGCCCACCCATGCGGTGACGGTGGTGATGGAGCCGCCTTCGGACGGAAAGCTGTCGGTGTCCCCTGAGAGTCTGGCCTTCTCGACGACCGACTGGAGCACAGCCCAGACGGTGAGGGTGACGGCGCACGAGGACGGGGACAAGGCGGACGGGACCATGAGCCTCGGCCACCGGGTCGAGAGCGCGGATGGGAACTATCAGGGGGTGGCGGCCGGCAGCGTCCAGGTCGGCGTCACCGACGACGACGAACTGGAGGTGAGGGTGTCGCCCACGCGGCTGACGATCGCTGAGGGGGGCGAGGGAAGCTACACGCTGGTGATGGTAGAGGAGCCACCGAGGGGGTTGACGGTCACGATAGGGAACCCCGATGGGTCCAAACTCCGGATCAGCCCCGAATCGGTGGAGTTCACCAGCGGCGAGAACGGCAACTGGAACCAGCCGCAGACGGTGACGGTGACGGCGCTTCAGGACGCGGACGCAGTCTCGGAGAAGCTGCGCATCACCCACGAGGCGGCCTTCGTTGCCGGCACGGTGACGGCCAAAGAGTACATCTATATCGGGAGCCGCCTGCTGGCCATCGAGCCGGGCGGGGGCGTGGCGCCCCAACTGTCGTTCGACGACGTCAGGGTCGAGATCACGGACGACGAGGCCTCGGCTGCGGGGCTGACGGTGTCTCCCGGGCGGCCGGCCATCGCCGAGGGATACACAGGGAGCTATACGGTGGCGCCGAACAGCCGGCCCACCCATCCGGGGACGCTTGCCCTGGAAGTCTCGCCCGCCTCGCTGAGCTTCAGCCGCTCGAACCGGCACCGCCCGCAGGGAGTCAGCCTGCCGGCGGCCGCGGATGGGGGCTCAGCGGCGCACTTCGGCGCCACCCGGGACACGGTGAACTTCGGGGCGCAATCGGCCGCCATCGAGAGCTGGGGCGCCGGCACGATCGTGGCGCTGGCGCCGCTGCACCTGCCGGAGGGAGGGGCAAGGGTGAGGGCCAACAGCCGGGCCGGCAACGGGGTCACGGCCACCGGCAACCCGTTCCATCGCGAAAGGGATGAGGTCGAGTGCGAGGCTCTGGAGAATTGTCCGGAAGACGAGGAAGAAGATTCGCCTCCGGACCCGTAGGGCGTACACGTGAAGGAGGATGGCATGAAGAGAATGCTGGCAGGGCTGGGAGTCGTTTGCGGGCTGCTTGCGGCGCCCTGGCCGGGAGAAGGCCAGGGGTATGTCGGTCCGGAGAAGGTGCCCTTCGGGGCGGGGCGGCCGCTTGAGATCATGGGGGACCGGCTGCAGGTGGTGGGCAAGGAGCGGCTGGACCTGTTGGGGGTGCTGACGCGGGCTGGGCAGAGTCCGGTGGGGGTGCGGATCCTGTGGGAGTTTCCGGGGAAGGTGCGCCTGGAGAAGCGGCTGGGGGAGGAGCCGGACCCGAACAAGGACGAGCTGCTGGTCTATGACGGGGCGGGGAGCCTGCGCAAGCGGGGCGGGACGGCGGCCTTGGATGACCAGGACCTGATCGAGATGCTGGTGCACGATTCGGTGGAAGGGTTCTTCATCGGGCAGATCGAAGGATTTGCGACGCGGTTTTTGGGGAGCCGCTACCACCGGGTGGACGAGTCGGGCAATGCGGTGGGGCCGGACTACGACATCTATGAGGTGATCAACGAGGTGCGGGTGGTGGGAAGGCCCCTGAGGCAGCGGAAACTCTACTACTTCGACTCCGACACGGCGCTGCTGGGTCGGGTGCAGTACCGTCTGGGAGCGGAGCGGGGCCGGGGGCCGGTGGAGGTGAAGGTGGAGGTGCGCAGCTGGGGAGAGGTCTTCGGGCAGCTGATACCGACCCTGACGGTGCGTTATGAGGACGGAGTGGAGGTGGTGAGGCTTGAGATCCGGGAAGCGGGGATAGCCGCGGCAGCCGACGACGGCAGCTTCAGCCTGCCATAGGAACAGGAGGAAGACAGTGGACATGAGAACGGCGATGAGGCGATGGCTGGCAGCAGGCACGGCGGCCCTGGTGGTTCTGGGACTGGCAGTCCCGGACCTGTGGGCCCAGGACACCGAGGTGGCCGAGCGGGGCCTGCAGGTGGCCGGGTCCTACCGGCTGGGAGACATCGAGACCGTCAACACCAAAAACGGCAACGTGATGCTCAGGGTGCCGCTGGCCTCGCTGCCGCCCGGAAGGGGCGGGGATCCGGGCTTTCAGCTCACCCTCAACTACAACAGCAAGCTGTGGGACATCTATGTCGAGCATGTGGAGGATCCCAGCGACCCCACCAACCCTATCCCCGGCAATGACCCCAACCCCGGCAATGCGTTGTCCTACCGGGTGAAACAGACGCTGAAGCGGGCCATGGGGAATCCGGGTTGGAGCTACAACTATCAGTACATGATCGATCTGGACCAGCGATCGAGGCACCGCTTCGGCCTGACCACGGTCTGCGACCCCAACAACACCAAGACCGAGGACCAGCTGCTCTGGTACGAGTACAAGGTGCGGATGGTGTTTCCCGACGGGAGCGTGCATGTGTTTCTGCCGGAGGGAGAAGCCACCAATACGTACAATCACGACCACTACTTTCCCGTCCGTCCAGACGGGAGGAGACTCTCTTCCCCTTGTGGGCAACGCCTGGAAGGGCCAGCACAGGGCACGCAAACGGTCAGCTACTACAGCGTGGACGGGACCTATCTGAGGCTGGAGTTCGAGGTGGCCCGAGATGACGACAGAGACGGGACACTGGACCCGGAGACCTGGTGGCCGAACAACAACTGGACGCTCTACTTTCCCAACGGGCGGCGAGTTCGGGGAACGGGGTTGATGTCGACCGAGGTGATCGAGCGGAGGATGATCGAACGGGAACTGATCGATCCCAACGAGAACACGACCACGATCAGGATCGACCGGGTTCTCACCCCGGGCGGCTCGCCTCAGGATGAGATCATCGACTCGGTGGGGCGGAAGATCATCATCAAGAAGGACGGGGCCAACGGCAAGCATTACATTTCTCAGACGGGCGCAGGAGGGGCCCAGATGCAATGGACAGTGGACTGGGGGAACACCACCGTGTCGCGGGATTACTCAACGGGGGTCCAGAATGAGGCGTTGTCCGTGGTACTGGATGTGGTGAACCAAATCACCCTGCCGCGGCAACTGGGTGCGCTGACCTACCGTTTCGCATACAACGGCGGCGGCAGTCCTTCGACGGGGTTGGGAGAAATGAGCCAGGTGACGGTGCCGGGGGGATCCCGGGCGAGCTACAGCTACAGCCGGGATATTTTGCCCGGGGCCTCGGGGAGGCTGTCCGATGCAGGTTATGCGCAGGACAACCGGATCACCCGCAAGGACTTCGTCTACAACGTCGCCGGGCAGGCCAATGCCGTCACCGAGAGGTGGACCTACGGCAGCGGCACCGTGACGGCGCCCGACGGGGGGGTGACCCTGGAGTTTTACAGTAACGAGGGGTGGCTAACAAAGGTGGAGCAGCTGGAAGGCAGCCAGGTGGTGAGGAGGGTCGAGCGGATATGGGCCACCAACCCGCCGCGGGGGCTGGACACGATCTCGTCCCGGCGGGCCAATCCCTATGTGAAGACGGAGTTCACCACCTTGGTGGGGAGCTCGACGAAGACGGCGATCAAGGACTTTACCTACGACAAGAACGGCAATGTGCTGCGGGTGAAAGAGTACGACTGGGTAAGCGAGGTGCCTCGGGACGACGCCGGCAGGCCGACGGGGATTCCTGACGAAATTTCTCCGCAGAAGGTGACGGTCCATACCTACCATGCGGAGACGCCGGAGGCGAGCGTCACGACCGCGGACAACGATGCCTACCATCTGGCGACCTCGCCGCGGCTGAAGAGGGCGAGAAAGTCCACCGAGATCCACGGCGGGTCCGGCACCAGGCTGTCGCGGCGGGAGTTCACCTACGGCACTGACAATGCCTACGCCAGGACCACCGGGAACCTGACCGAGGAAACGATCTGGGACTCCAAGCGGGGGGCGGTCTCGAACCCGCTGACTTCGACCAACTCGATCAGCATCTCGCACCGCTACGACAGCCACGGCAACCGGACCTCGACCACCGGTGCCCGGGGGATCCGGACCGAATGGACCTACGGGGCCATCGATGTGGGGGATGGCGACACGGAGGACGACCTCTACCCCACGGTGATGGTGGTGGCGGCTGGAAACACCTCGGTTCGGAGGACCATCAACTACGTCTACGACTTCTGGACGGGAGCGGTAACGGAGGCGACCGATGTGGACAACGGAGTGGCGACCCGGACCGAACTCGAAGATGCTGGCCGGCCCATTCTGGTGACGGAGGCTTCGGGCACGACCGAGGAGCGCCAGACCCGGACCTGGTACTGCGACAGCCGGCGGCGGATGATCGTGCGTTCGGACCTGTCCGGACGGGCGGGAAGCGGGGAGCTGGTGACGGTGGCCGACTACGACCAGACTGGGCGGGTGAGTCAGACCCGCACTTGGGAGAGTGGAGCGCCGCCGATGCCGGGGGAAGGAGCGGACCGCAACGCCCACTGTGCGGCCTACCCCTCAGACAGCGACTCGGACCGTAAGGTCATCAAGGTCAAGACTCACGACCAGTATGTGAACACGGGATCGGCGCCCGGCCACTACACCTGGACCTCGAACCCCTACCGGCAGACCGGAGACGCCACGATGGGGTGGACGCGGACCCGGGCGGATCAGTTGGGGCGGGCAGTTGAGGTCGGGCTCTTCGGCGGGACGACCAAGCCTTCGACCAGCGCGACCCCCACCCTGGGCAAGACCACGACCGTCTATGACGCCGAGTTCACCACCGTGACCGATGCGGCCAACAACAAGCGGCGCAGCCGCCTCGACGGGCTGGGCCGTCTGGTGCGGTTGGATGAGCCCAACTCCACTGGCAACCTCGGCTTGACCGGCTCGCCGGTCCAGAAGACCGACTACTGCTACGACGCCTTGGGGAACCTGACCCGGGTCATCCAGGGCAGCCCGCTCATTCAGGGCAGCCTGGACAGCCAGCGAAGGGGAAATAATAGGGGACGTTGTTGAATTACTGGAATAACTTTCCCACTATCTAATTCCTGATTGACTAAAATGGCGAAGCAAACGCCTTCCCGAGCGCTTCGGCACACTCTCGGGCACTGACACTGCGATTCGTTCTCACAAACCGTCCGAATCGTTGCACCAAGCAGTTCCCCACTATGTCCTGGATTTTTCCTCCGTTTTTTCCTCTCTGTCCAGGCCGCGACAGAATCGCCTGACAGCGAAATTCCACTGATTCAACACCCCGCCCTATTGCACACCCAAGTGGTGGAGGCCTCCGGCACCGGGGTGTCGCGGACGATGACCTACGGCTACGACTTCCACACCGGTCAGGTGACCGCATCCACCGACGTGGACAACGGGGTCTCGACCCTCACCACGCTTGACGACGTAGGCCGTCCCATCCTGGTGAAGGAAGCTTCGGGGAAGAGCGAGGAGCGGCGCACCCAAAGCTGGCACTGCGACGAGAAGCGGCGGATGATCGAGCGTTCCGACCTGGGCGCCAAGGGGGACGGGAAGCTGGTGACGGTGACCGACTACGCCGGGCTGGGAAGGGTGAGGCTGGTGCGCAGCTACGAGGGAGACGCCCCGCCGCTTCCGGCCGGGTCTGACCGCAACGCCCACTGCCCGTCCTACGACTCGGAGACGGCCGGCATCAAGGTGGCGACCCACTACCTGAGGTCGGGGACCTCGAGCACCACCACCACCTCGAATCCCTACCGGGGGACGACGAAGTCGGGATGGACCCGGACCAGGCTGGATAATCTGGGGCGGGTGGTCGAGGTGGGCCAGTTCAGCGGGACCGCCAAGCCCTCGGCTGCAGTCGCCCCCACCTGGGGCAAGACCGCAACTGCCTACGACGGGGAATACACGACCGTCACCGACCCGGCCGGCAAGACCCGCCGCAGCCGTCTGGACGGGCTGGGCCGGCTGGTGCGGGTGGATGAGCCCACCGGCTCGCCCAACCAGGCAACCTCCTACAGCTACGACGCCCTCGACAACCTGACCGGGGTCACTCAGGGCACACAGACCCGCACCTTCCGCTACGACAGCCTCTCGCGTCTGACCTCGGCCAGAAATCCCGAAAGCGGGACCATCGCCTACACCTACGACAACAACGGCAACCTGACGCAGAGGACGGATGCCCGTAGCGTCGTCACCGCCTACACCTACGACCGCCTGGACCGTCTGACCCGGCGCAGCTACAGCTATTCGGGGAGCGAGACCGCGGTAAGCCTCGAGACCACCCGGGTGGACTACGCCTATGACCGCTGCGGCAGCTACTCGCGGGGGCGGCTGTGCTCGGTGACGGCGAAGAAGGGCACGACAGACGTCTCCCGGACGGCCTACAACCGCTACGACGCCTTGGGGCGGGTGCTGGAGAGCACCCAGACCACCGGGGGGACCTCCTACACCAGGAATAATAGGGGACGTTGTTGAATTACTGGAATAACTTGAATTAGCGATTCTGTAATCCGCCGGCGATGAAGGTGTTGGAGTGGTTTGCTTGGTGGGGAATCTATTTCCGAGACCATCAGACCTCTTCCAACAACTCGGTTTGAGTGAAGGAATTCCGGCGATTCAATAACGTCCTTTATTGCCGCCTCCATGGGTTGCACTCTTGAGAAAAGAGTACCACCTTTGAATTCTTGCACAGCAAAAACCCAACGTATTTGAGCGGCCACTCTCGCCGGCGCCAACATCGACCTGTGAACCCATCCGTTTCACGCCTTACGACCGGATAGCCCATTAACCCATCTTTAACACAGGAACGGGCGATTGGGGGGATTTTACCCCCATTTTGGCCTAAAATCACCTGTAAGTTGTTGATTCTTGGTCGGAGGGCCTGATGTAGTGCCATAATAGTATGGGAAGGGCTTGACCCCCTCGCCCCCCTCTGTTAGGGTCCCTCCCATGTTCATCCGCCGCACCCAGACCCGCTCCACTCCCTCCGGTCAGACCTACTTCACCCACCGCCTCGTCCGCTCCCATCGCCTCTCAGGCAAGGTCCGCCAGCAGACCCTGCTCAACCTCGGTCGCCACTTCTCCATCCCCCGCCATGACTGGCCCCTGCTGTGCCGCCGTCTGGACCAGATCCTCAGCGGTCAGTTGCCCTTGATCCAGGAGGGTTCGGCCCCGTTGGAGGAGGAAGCCCAACGCATGGCCGAGCGCTTGCTTCAGGGGGAAGCCGACGTGACCGGCACCGCTGGGGGGGCCTGTTCAGAAGACCTGCAGACGGTGGAGGTGGATTCGGTGGAGTTGACCCGTCCGCGCAGCGTCGGGGTGGAGCAGGTGGGCCGGTGGGCGCTGGAGCAGTTGGGGTTGGTGGAGTTGCTGGCCGAGTTGGGTCTGAATGGACCGCTGCGGGCGGCGGCGGTGGGGGCGATTGTGGGCCGCTTGGCCCGTCCCGGCTCGGAACGGGCCACCTGGGGCTGGCTCGGCCGGCGCAGCGGTTTGGGCGAGTTGCTGGACTTCGACTTCCAGACCCTGAGCCTGATGCAGATGTATCGGGCCTCAGACGCCCTGATGAGACACCGCCAGGCCATCGAGGCCCACCTGTTCACCCGGGCCATGGGTCTGTTCGATCTGCAGCCGACCGTGACGCTGTTCGATCTGACCAACACTTTCTTCGAAGGGGCGGCCCGCCATCAACCCAAGGCCCAGCGGGGGCACTCGAAGGAGAAGCGCAGCGACTGTCCCCTGCTGACCCTGGGGTTGGTGCTGGACGGGGCCGGGTTTGTGCGCCGCTCGCAGGTCTTTGCCGGCCGGGTGGATGAGCCCCGCACCCTGGCGGGGATGCTGGGGGCGCTCGAGGCGCCCCGGGGAGCCCTGGTGGTGATGGATCGGGGGGTGGCGACCGAGGATCGCATCCAGTGGTTGAGGGAGGAAGGGTACCGCTATGTGGTGGCCAGCCGCCAAGGCTCCCGGCAGTTCGACCCCGAACTGGCCCTGACCTTGGAGACCGCTTCCAAGGCCAGGTTACAGCTCCACAAGGAGGTCTCAGAGGACGGGGGGGAAGTGCGTCTCTACTGCCGTTCCGAGGAGCGGGCTCACAAGGAACGGGGCATTGTCGAGCGCTTCAGCCGGCGCTTCGAGCAGGGGCTCGCCCGACTCTCCGAGGGGCTCTCACGGCCGCGGGCTCACAAGGGCATCGAGAAGGTCCGAGAACGGATCGGGCGGCTGAAGGAGCAGAGTCGCGGCGTGGCTCAACACTACTCGATCGAGGTCCTCACCGACGAGAGCGGCCGCAAGGCGACGGCCCTGAGCTGGAAGCGTCAGCCCCGCCAGGGCTCGATGGCCACCCATCCGGGCGTCTACTGCCTGCGCAGCAACCAGACCGACTGGGACGAGGAGAGCCTGTGGCGCACCTACACCACTCTGACCGACGTGGAAGCGGTGTTTCGCTCCCTGAAGTCCGAGCTGGGTCTGCGCCCCATCTATCATCACAAGCCGGTGCGCTCGGAAGGCCACCTGTTCCTGACCGTCATCGCCTATCAACTGGTGCAGGTCATCCGCAAACGCCTCAAGCAGCGGGGCGAGGCCTCCAGTTGGACCACGCTGCGGCGCATCCTGGAAGGACAGCAGCGGGTCACGGTGACCTTCCGGCGTGGGGACGGGCGGACCTTGCACGTACGCAAGGCCACGCGGGCCGAAACCGATCAGAAGGCCATCTACGACGCCCTGGGCATCGATCCTGCTCCCGGAGGGGTCCGCAAGATGATCGTCTGAGGCCCCTCAATCTCCGGTTTCAACGCGTTTGTAGTGCCACTTGCGCGTTTCTTCCTTCGTAACCTGTTGATAATAAACGTGTACTCGGAATCCGTGTTAAAGATGGGTTAAAGCAGTTGCCCTGACCACGCAGTAGTCAAGCGGCACCCGGGGCAATCCTTCGTTCCAACCCTTACAAAACACCTACGCTCCGAAGACTTCGGCCATCAGGGTCAAGACCCGCTACCAGTACTTGAACTCCAGGTCCTCACCCGGCCTCTACACCTGGACCTCAAACCCCTACCGGGGGACGGCGGCGACGGGGTGGACGCGGACCCGGGCGGACCATCTGGGGCGGGTGGTCGAGGTGGGCCTCTTCAGCGGGGCCACCCGGCCCTCGGCTGCAGCCGCCCCCACCTGGGGAAAGACTGCGACCGCCTACGACGGGGAATACACGACCGTCACCGACCCGGCCGGCAAGACCCGCCGCAGCCGCCAGGACAGGCTCGGCCGCCTGGTGCGGGTGGATGAGCCCACAGGCTCACCCGGAAGCCTGGGCACGACCGGCTCGCCCAACCAGAAGACCGACTACAGCTACAGCGCCCTCGACAACCTGACCCGGGTCACCCAGGGAAGCCAGACTAGGACCTTTGTCTACGACAGCCTCTCGCGTCTGACCAAGGGCACCAATCCCGAAAGCGGCGCCATCGCCTACACCTACGACAACAACGGCAACCTGACGCAAAGGACCGATGCCCGCAGCGTCGTCACCGCCTACACCTACGACGGCCTCGACCGTCTGACGCGGCGCAGCTACAGCTATACGGGGAGCGACACGGCGGTGAGCCTCGAGACCACCCGGGTGGACTACGCCTACGACAGCTGCGGCAGCTACACCCGGGGCCGGCTGTGCTCGGTGAGCGCCCGGGCGCTCTCGACGACCTCATTCAGCACGGTCTCGAGGTCGAGGCTCGCGCTGATGCGCAGGCTCGCCGCGCTGAGCGCGGAGATGCGGGCGCGCAGCGCCGCGTTCTCGGCCGCCGTCCGGTCGCGATCGGTCATCCGTTCTCCCCCCTTCCACCCGCCGCCCGCCGGCGGGTGATTCGGCCCCGGACTGCGGCCGGAGCGGTTCGATTCGGTCAGATTCCGTGATATCGCATAGTATTCGCGAAGTATTCACGTAACAAACCTAAAAAGAACATAACTGTAACATAATATTCCCTAGTATTACAAGGGAAGATTGTTTGCGGGACCGGTGGCGGAAGCCGGGCAGGCCGCGTGGAGGGGTCCGGGGACCTCGGCTGCCGGAATCGTGCGGTCCGGTCCCGGCGCAGGCCGGGACGTCAGGGGCGTGGGAGACCGAAATGGATCGTTTGTCGGAGTCCGGCGCCATCGCCGGGAGCAAGGAACCGCGGACCTTCCGGGCGGACGTCGCGCCGCCGCCAGACGGGCGCGCGTTCCTGTCCCCGGACCTTGCTTCCCCCGCCGCACGGGACCCGCGCGGTTCCTCCTTGCCCTTCGCGCGCCGGTCCTCCCTCCGGCGGCGGCTGCTCGCGCGGGCGGCAGCCGGGGCGTTGGTCGCCCTGGCGCTCGGGTTCGCAAGTTTGCTCCATGCTGCCGAGACGACGGTCTCGCAATTCGCTGAAGGCGCAACATGGTCCCTGCACGGCGAGACGTCGCCAGTGCCGGGCGGCACGTACACCTACACGATCACCCGCACCGCGGGGACTCAGCCGGGAAATGAGTATGCCGGTTTCCATGTCCCGTCTACGTCCACTTCCGTCGCGCATTCCAATCTGGGTTCGAACCCGATGTCGTGCGGCGCGGGGAAATATTTTTGCGCCAGTTTTTCGCCGTCGAGGAGTCCGGGCATATGGAACAATATTCAGGACCATCACACGATCTACACCGAGATCTACAACAACACGACAATAACGGCGACATTGGCCGTCACCGCGGATACGCCGATCGGTACGACCATTTCCTTCGGAGCAATCGAAAATAACGGCCGGCCGAGATCCGGCGGGTTGCTGTTGACGGTTTCCACCGCCCCCACCAAACCGCCGGATCCCACGCCGCCGACTCTGGTGTCGGCCACCACCAAGACGCTCACCATCGAGTGGACGCACCCGGGTGACGGCGGCTCGCCGCTCATTCGCAACTACTTGCACTACCGGGTGCATGGCACCACCGAGTGGAGCAACTGGTACGCGGGCGAAACGCCGGTGACGCGCGCAGCCATCGGGGATCTTCAGGCGAATACGGCGTACGACGTACGGGTCAGTGTCACCAATGCGAACGGATCCAGCCAGTGGGTCGAGGCGGCGACGGCATTCAGCACACTGGCGAACACCCCGGCGACGGGGGCGCCCACGATTACCGGCACGGCCGAGGTCGGGCAGGTGCTGACGGCGTCGACCACGGGCATTGCCGACGCCGACGGGCTGCCGTCGAGCTTCTCCTACCAGTGGGTGCGGGTGGGCGCCGACGGCACGTCGAACCCGGTGGACATCCCCGGCGCGATCGACGCGACCTACACCCTGACCGACGACGACGAGGGCAAGAAGGTCAAGGTCGAGGTGCGCTTCGTCGACATCCTGGGCGGCGAGGAGACACGCACCAGCGCGCCGACGGCGACGGTGACCGCGGCGGGGACCAACGCAGCCCCAGTATTCCCCGTCGACACGCTGACGCTCATCATCGCGGAGAACACGGCGGCGGACACCAATATCGGCGCGGTAATTCCCGAGGCGACCGATGCGGACAGCGGCGACACCCTGGAATACTCCATGGAAGGCACGGACGCGGGCGAGTTCACGTTCGACGAATCGACCCGGCAGATCAAGACCAAGACAGGCGTCACCTACGACTTCGAGGCGAAGTCCAGCTACTCGGTGACCATAAGGGTCTCGGACGGCATCGACAGCGACACCGTCGCGGTGACGATCACTATCACGGACGTGGACGAGCAGCTGACGGTTCAGATGACGACCGACCTGCCGCCGCCGCTGGAGGGCCCGTTCACGGTGAGGTTCCGCTTCTCCGAGACGGTGACGGGCTTCAGCAGCAGCGATATTGCAACACAGCAGCAACCTGCCTGCACCGATAGCGCAAACAACCCGGTTTCCTGCAACCCAACCATTGCGGCAGTACAGACCACAGATGACCGGATCTTCACCACCACCGTGACGCCGCAGACCGATCAGGTGGCGCACAACTACACGCTCACGCTGACGGTGGGCGGAGGCGCAGTGAGGTCGTCGGTGGGGAACGAACTGAACGAGGAAGGGACCCTTGAGGTTCGGGTGGCGCCGCCGGGAGTGACGTTGCCGATCTCGTCTCTGGGTCTGAGGGCCAGCGCAGGTAACACAGAGGTTCGGCTGAACTGGAACCAGCCGACGGAAGACGGGGGCTCGGCGATCATCCGTTACGAATACCGATTTGCAGCCGCCGGTGAGGATTTCAGCGCATGGGAGAACGTGATAGCGGGAACGCACAGGGTGACGGTGGGAGTCCTGATCAACGGCAGGGAGTATATGTTCGAGGTGCGTGCGGTCAATGCCCTGGGCAAGGGTGGGGTGGAGACGGTGATGGCGATGCCGGTGGTTGGCGGCGGCGGAGGGGGTTTCGACGGAGGAGGGCTGCTGTTTCCACCGGAGGCCCCGGCGAGCTTGATGGCGATGCCCGGGGACGGGGCGGTGCGGCTGGAGTGGAGCCCGCCCGCAAGCGACGGGGGCACTCCGATCCTGCGCTACGCGTACCGTTTGAAGGAGGGGCGGGGAGCGTTCGGCGAGTGGACCCCGATCGACGACAGCGCTCCCGGTGAGGTCAACGCCAGCGGGTATACGGTCGGGGGTCTTCTCAACGGGACGGTCTATATCTTTGAGTTGCGTGCGGTCAACCTGGTGGACGAGGGACGGGAATCGGAGGCGGTGGAGGTGGCGATGCCATTGGATCCGGCCTATTGGTCGAACTTCCTGGCCGGAGATCTGCAGGGGATCGAGGCCGGTCTGGAGCGGGGGCCGTTTGGAGGAGGACCGCAGAGTCTGAGGCTGCGGTTTGGAGCGGGGCTGCGGTTTGAGGAGAGCGAGCTGGACGGAGAGGGGGAGGTGACGGGGACCCGGTCGGGGAGCTACGGGTACCGCTACACCAGCCAAACGACGGGGGAGTTGAGGCTGGACTTTGACGGGGAGGAGTCCTGCGAGCTGCGGCTGACCTTCAGAGGAGAGGGAGCGGGCAGCTACCGCTACCGCTACCGCTGCGGTGGAGCGTTTAGGGGGCAGGGGAGTTTCGCGTTGACGGGGCTGAACCGGGTGCCGGAGATTACCGGCGCAGGGGTGTTTGAAGTGGCGGAGAACACGACGAGGGTAGGGCAGCTGGAGGCGGTGGACTGGGATGAGGAGGATGAGGTCACGGGGTACGGGATTGCGGGGGGAGCCGACGGGGCGCTGTTTGCGGTGGAGGAGGAGACGGGAGAGCTGAGGTTCAGGACAGCGCCGGACTATGAGACTCCGGGGGATGTGGCCAGTGAAGATCCCCAAAGCCCCGCAGCAGACAACGAATACATCGTGGTGGTCGAGGTGAGAAGCGGAGAGGGGGAACGCGAGCGGAGGAGGGAGCAGGCGATCCGGGTGCGGGTGAGGGACGTGGAGATGGAAGAGGCGGGAGAGGACGAGAAGGAGTCCTTGTTCATTCCGGTAATTCTGTCCTCGGCGGGGCGGAACCAGTCCTTTTTCACCTCGGAGCTGACGCTGACCAACCGGGGGGAGCAGGAGGTGAGGCTCGACTACATCTACACGGCCGAGCCTGGAGGAGAAACCGGTACGGCCTCGGACGATCTGGCTGCGGGCAGACAGAGGGTTGAGACCGACGCCCTGGACTATCTGAGGGGCCTGGGGATAGCGATTCCCGAAACGGGGAACCAGCTCGGGACGCTGAGGGTGGAGGTGGAGGTGGGGTCTGAGGTGGAGGCGGTAGTGCGAACCACGACGGTGGTGTCTGAGGGAAGGGCGGGGCTGGCCTACCTGGGGGTGGCGGCGGAGGAGGGGTTCAACGAGGCAGTCTACCTGTGCGGGCTGCGGCAGAACGCTCAGGACCGCTCCAACGTGGCTTTCCAGAACATGGGAGCGCAGGAGGAGGGCGCGATCACCGTTAGGACCACAGCGTATTCGGGAGAGACGGCGGATGCCAGTCCCCGGATGCGGGACGACGTGACGCTGAGACCGGGGGAGTTCCACCAGTACAATCAAGTGCTGGATGTGCTGGGCAGTACCGCCAACGGCTACGTCAAGGTGGAGCGGGTGGAGGGGGCTGCGCCTTTCTACGCCTACGGAGTGATCAACGACCAGGCCAACTCGGACGGGTCGTTCGTGTTTCCGGTAGCGGCGAGTTGGCTGGAGGGCACGGCAGGGCAGACTTTACCGGTGATTGTGGAGACGAGCGAGTTCAGAAGCGAGTTGACGGTGACGAACTTCTCCGATGCAGCCAGGACCCTCGACTTCCAGTTTGTAGCCGAGAGAATCGAGACCACTGGCAACGCAGCCGGCTTCAGCATGACCCTCGAAGCCGGCCGGCAGGAGATCATTCCGGACCTGGTGGATGAGTTGCGCCGTCAGGGGGAAACGGGGCTGGGGTCGACACGAGGCTTCTACGCGGGACCGTTGTTTGCGGTGGCGGCCGAGGGAGACATGAGCGGGATCGTGATTGGGGCCAGAACGGGATCGGAGGGAGGCGGGGGACAATACAGCGTCTTCTACAACGCGGTGCCCTTCGGTGAGGCTTTCAGCCGGGAGGCCTGGGTGGATGGACTGCAACAGAACGAGGAGAACCGGAGCAACCTGGCGCTGGTCAACACCGGTGAGGTGGACGAAAGCGCCAGCGTCTTTCATCTCGAGATCTACGACGGGGAGACGGGATTGCTGGCCGAGACGGTGGTGACCAAGCCGATCCCGGCCCGGGGCTGGCATCAGATCAACGGGATTCTGGGCAGCTACGCCCCGGAAACCGGGCAGGGGTATATCCGGATCGAGAAGGTCTCGGGGCAGAATCCCTTCCTGGCCTACGGAGTGGTCAACGACGGCGGCGCTCCGGGAGAGCGCAGCGGAGACGGAGCCTACCTGCCGGCTCGGGAGTAGGGGATCAGCAGAAGTCTGTTACAGAATGTAGTTACGCTGTGTTGCATTTTCTTCGGCCCGAGGGCACATGGTATCAGGACCCTTTGCTCCGCCTCCCATCAAATCAGAATGCGCCAGAGTGATCTTGTCCGCCGTGGCAAACACCGGCCCGGCCAAGGCCCGGCTGCGTCCCCTCAGCATGTCGTTCTCTCGTCTCAGTTCGTTGGGACTCTTCAATTCAACCCCCTTTCGTCGGGCCTCTGAGTGAGATCCGGTTCGTCGTCGCCCAGTGTGTGCTCAATGGAGGCGCCGATCTTGAGCTCCGCCGAACCCCAACACTGCCGATTTTAGCAGATTGGGGTATAGATTCACATTACAGTCATCATCACTATTGTCCCAACGTTTCACTTTGATACGTTTATAACTAATTGATATTATTAAAGATACATACACACAAGGGGTGTCGGAGACTTGAACACGAGGATTGAATCCGGCATGGTTTCAGCGTATCGCCTGAGGTCAGGAAGGAGGGCACATGTACGCTGGCAAGCTGGTTTTCTCGCAGGTCATGGATCATCTCCCGTGGCATACCTTCCAACGATGTGTGCGACGTTACGACGGCAACCACAAGGTCAAGTCCTTCCAGTGTTCGGATCAATATCGCTCTATGGCCTTTGCCCAACTCACCTACCGCGAGAGTCTGCGGGACATCGAGACCTGCCTGCGTGCGCAAGCGTCGAAGCTCTATCACATGGGGATCGCCAGTGGCATCTCACGCAACACCCTGGCCAACGCCAATCAGACCCGGGACTGGCGCCTCTACGCCGATTTCGCCCAGCGTCTCATCCATACGGCACGGCGCCTTCACATCGACCAAGATCCTGGCCTGGATGTTGCCAACACGGTCTACGCGCTGGACTCCTCCACCATCGATCTTTGCCTGACGCTGTTCCCGTGGGCCCATTTCCGTAAAACCAAATCGGCGATCAAGCTTCATACTCTGCTCGATCTCCGCGGTCATATCCCGGCATTCATTCACATTTCCGACGGCAAGCTCCATGACGTCAACGTCTTGGACCTGCTCCTGCCCGAAGCCGGAGCCTTCTACATCATGGATCGCGGCTATCTCGACTTTGCTCGTCTCTACCGCCTGCATCAGGCCCGCTGCTTCTTCCTCCTGCGGGCCAAATCCAACACCCGATTTCGTCGCCTCTATTCCCATGCCGTCGACCGGTCGTCCGGATTGATCTGCGATCAGACCATTGTGCTCACCGGTGTTCACAGTGCCACCCACTATCCCGAAAAGCTTCGGCGCATTAAATATCATGATGCAGAGCAGGACAGAACCCTGGTTTTTCTCACCAACCAAGTCTCCCTTCCCCCACTCACCATCGCCGAACTGTATCGCAGCCGCTGGCAAATCGAACTGTTCTTCCGATGGATCAAACAGCATTTGCGCATCAAGGCCTTCTACGGAACCTCGGAGAATGCCGTCAAATCACAGATCCGGATCGCCGTCTCCGTCTACGTGCTGATCGCCATCATCAAAAAGCGGCTGCGCCTGGAGCCGAACCTCTACACAATTCTACAGATTCTGAGCTTGACCGTGTTCGATAAAACTCCATTAGATCAACTACTTAGAAGATATCCCCCCATTCTTCACCGACAAGGACAGGATAAACAATTAATTTTATTCGATTAACGTTGGGACACTAATAAATCACCATAATGATTCTTAACGTCATTATACAGTCACTTATGTTTTGTAGACTACGTATGCCCGAAGGCCGAACAAAATCTTAGAACATGCCGACGAAAGCACGGTGAAAAGCAATGATCAACCAAACAAAACCCCTAATTCACCGTCACCGATTTGAGTTTCGGGCCGCCCTGGCCTGCCTGCTGGCTAGCCTCGGGACGATGGGTCTGGCCGTGGAAGGCCGGGTGCAGGACCTGGCTGGTGACAGGCAGGCGCTAGCGGCGCTCTACAATGCCACGGGAGGTGCGAATTGGGCCAACAACGACAACTGGTTGAGTGATGAGCCGCTCAGTGCCTGGCGCGGCGTCAGCGTCAGCAATGGGCGTGTCACGTGGTTGAGTCTCTCAGACAACCAACTGACGGAGGCCATTCCTGAGAATTTCACCAACCTGACGCTGGAGCATTTCTACTTCTATGCAACTCCCGGCTTGAGCGTTCCCGATGACGCCGCCTTCCGGGAGTGGCTGGACGGGATCGGGGAAGTCCGGACCAGGATTACTCCTCCTCTACACCCTTTGTTCCGGTGATCCTCAGCTCTACCGGGAGAAACAATTCTTTCTTCACCTCGGAGCTGACCTTGACCATTCGGGGAACCGTGTGGGCAAACCGGACCTATACCTACACGGCACATAGTGGAGGGGGGAGCGGCGGCGCTTATGATTCTCTGGCTCCCGGGGAGCAAAGGATCATTCCCAATGCCATCGACTACCTCAAAACCCGGCGCGTCCCCATTCCCGACGCCGGGGGTTGGTCGGTCGGGACAGACCCTTGCGGGGGCGTTGTTCGCCACGGTGGCCGAGGGGACATGAGCGGGATCGTGATTGGAGCCCGGACAGGCGCACCCGGAGGCGAGGGCCAGTACGGCGTCTTCTACAACGCGGTCCCCGGCGGCGATGCCTTTGTCGAAAGCGCCTGGGTGGACACTCTGCAGCGGAACGAGGAGAACGGGAGCAATCTGGCGCTGGTCAATACCGGGGAGGTCGATAACAGCCCTAGTGTCTTTCATCTGGAGATCTACGACGGGGCGACGGGCTGGGTGGTTGTTGAGCCTCGGGTCTTGTCGACCGTCTCGTACTCGAAATAAAAGTGTCAACGAACAGAAATGAACTCAGGAGGGAAAGGAAGAGATGAGCAATGAATGGCGTCGGATCATTGCGGCGGGAACCGTTGGTTTGGGAGCTTTCGTCACTCTGGCCGTCATGAGATTGAGGCTTCTTCAGAGTTCGGAACAACGATTCACCAACGCTGATGATGCCTCACAAAGTCATCGGGAAAAACGATTCCGGCGTGAAGAGGGAAGGGTTCAAAACACCAGGGATCTGGCAGGAGTGAAGACCCCCATGCTGTGGCCGAGCCTTCTGGCAAGCGTTCTCCTCGTGCTCGTCGTTGCTTCCGAGGCCCGAGGCCAAATCCGCAGCCGCATGGGCAATCCCTCCATATTCGTGCAGATAGAGCATCCCCCGGAGCTCCCGCTCATCGCTGAGAAAATCGTCTTCGGCCCGGCCGTCGGAGAGTGCAGCAACGAAGTTGTTTCGGCCTTGACGGACCACTTCGTCGACATGGGTCTCGAGGTCATCGATTGGCAGAATCTGGACCAGGTCCTCGCAGAGCATGAGTTTTCGTTCAGCGGTTACGTCGATCAGAAGAGTGCCACCGAAATGGGCAAAATCCTCGGCCCCTCCACTCTGCTTGTTGTCAGAGTGACCAGATGCGCGACCGACTGGCAGCGGTTCGAATCTTCGGTGACACGTAAGGATTCCAAAACCGACGAAAAATACAAGGTGCCTATCTACCATGCGAAGACGCTGGTGCTTCTCGAGCTGTCGGTACAGACGGCCGATCTGACGACCGGACGCCTCTTCGACTCCCGGTCGATCATGCATTCTCCTTCACTCCAGAATCAGTCTGAGGACGGATATCCGGAAATCCCTTCCGAGTTCGAGGTGCAGGACATTGCCTTTGCGCGTGTGGTCGGGGATGTCAACCGAATGCTGTTCCCGCGGGTCGAGAAGAAGTCCTTGATTTTCTTCGACAACAAGCAGTGCAATCTGAAAGCCGCTCATCAGGCTCTGAAAAGGGGCGAAGAGGAGCGGGCCTTCAATCTCTCGCTGGAGAATCTTGAGACCTGCAAGAACAATCCGGATCCGAATAAGAAGCAGAAAAAGCGGCAGAAAATATTGGCAAACGCTCACTACAACGTGGGCATCATGCACAGAATACGCGGCGATCTGGACGTTGCGCTGGAGTCCCTGCTGGAGGCAGAGCAACTGCGTCCGGTGGAGATCATGGCAGAAGCGATTGCCGATTGCCGAGAGGCCATCCAGGCGAGGGATGCCATGCAAGGCATCCGGGAGCAAGCACAGCAAGCCGGCTTGAAATTCCAGGAGAGACAGGCAGCAGAAGAGCAAGTCGGGAGAGAGAACACGCTCACCAATTCCGGAGTCATCGCCCTGGTGAAGATCGGTCTGTCCGAGGCGATCATTCTCAAGAAGATCGAGACGTCGATGTGCGAGTTCGATGTTTCGGCCGAAGCCCTGGTCAGCCTGACCGAGGCGGGAGTCGGTGAAAAAGTGATCCTTTCCATGATGGAGTTTCAGCAGTCGGACAACGGGCGGTAGCCGGAAAGGACTATCCCACGCTCTGACTTCACCGCGGACAACCCGCAAGATCGATGGGGCCGGGGGCAGGACCGCGATCCCGGCCGGGGCATGCGGCGACGAAGCTTTTCGTCTCCGTAGAGCCCGAACGACCCATTCGGAAAGCAGACTGCAGCATGTTCAGACAAGTGAAAGGTCTCGCAACGACCGGGAGGTAAAAGGCCATGACGAGCATATGCCGAATCTTTGCAATTGCTTCCCTCTGTGCGGTGCTGTCCGGCCCGTTTCTCCGGGCTCAGCGGTCGGACAGCGTGCCCGCGCTGGGCGTTGCCCGGATCAGCCTGGCCAGGAGCGACGTGGTGGTGCAACGGGGAGAGTCGGGGGATTCGATTCAGGCTCGACCCAATCTGCCGCTGGTGGAGGGTGATTACCTGACCACCGGGCCGGGCTCCCGGACGGAAGTCCAGCTGGACTACTCGAATCTGCTTCGACTCGACCAGCACTCCTCGGTCAGGCTGGCCTCCCTGGGCAATCGATCCTTCCTCATTCAGATTGAGCGTGGAACGGTCACCTACAGTGAATTGCGTGGCGGAGATGCGGATGTGGACATCGAAACTCCACTGGTAGCCGTGCGGCCGCAAAAGCACGGACGCTACAGAATCGAAGTCGCCAGTGTCGACGAGGTCATTGTCACCGCTCGACAAGGAAGTGCGGAAGTGGCCTCGGCCGACGGCGGGGAGACATTGAAGGAAGGCCAGCGCATGATCGTCCGAGGTGGTGGCCCGGGGGTTGAATTCCAGGTTGCCAGGGCCATTCCCAAGGACGCCTGGGACCGGTGGAACGAGCGGAGGGACCGGCAACTCACGAAGTCCAATGTGTATGCAAACGTAAACCGCAGCATCTACGGCGCTGAGGATCTGGATGGATATGGCCGCTGGGTCCACGTTCCCCGTTACGGCCGTTGCTGGTTCCCTTCGGTCACGGTGGGTTGGGCGCCCTATCGGCATGGCCGCTGGGTCTGGCTGGACTACTACGGCTGGAGCTGGGTGAGTTACGACCCCTGGGGCTGGGCTCCCTACCACTACGGGCGCTGGTTCCGACATGCCCGTCACGGCTGGGGCTGGCATCCCGGCTCTTATGCTTCCCACCACCGCTGGAGACCGGCCTTGGTCGCCTTTTTCGGATACAACGGCCCTCAGGTCGCCCTCGGCGTGCGTTTCGGCCACTACGGTTGGATTCCGCTGGCGCCGGGCGAACCCTACTACCCCTGGTTCGGCCGCCGATATCGGGGTTCTTCCTACGGTTCCGGACGCGTGGGGGGCCGAAACACCATCCTGGTGGACAACAGTATCAACATCTACACCAACTATCGCAACGCTCGCCATCGCAATGGGATCACGGTGGTCGATGCCCGGGATTTCTCGCGAGGGCAGATGCCGAACGCGCGTTCGTTGCAGGCCTCGGAGTTGCGGCAAGCCAGGGTGATGCGCGGCCGAATCCCGGTGGTCCCCGGCCGTTCCAGCCAGGGAAAACTGATCCGCGGGACCGGACGCTCGGTCCGCGGCGCGTCCAACCCAATCCGTTTCTTTTCAACCGGCCGGGCACGACGGAGTGTCACCCGCAACTCCTTCAGTCGGCAGCGACAGGAGATGGCCGATTTGGTTCGTTCCGCCGGTCGAACCGACAGCCGGGCAGGTCGTGGTGCCAATGTTCGATCCTCGTCCAAGGAAAATGTGCGTCGCCCAGCCGCAACCTCCCGCGGTCAGAAGAGGCCGAACACCCGGCCGGGGCTGAAGGCCTCAAGCCGTCGCAGCTCACGTTCCCCTTCGGGTTCAGCAGCGCGGTCGGGGCGCAACTCTGCCGGCCGCAACCCCAACGGGCGCTCCGCCCGGGGGCGAACCACAATCGGTTCTTCCGGTAAAGGCGCCGGCGGACCGGGACAGCGCGGGAGCCGCGTCGACCGTCGTCAATCGACCGAGAGGACCCTTACCAACAGAACCCCCTCCAGAGTGTCTGCCCCCGCCGCAACACGGTCACGTTCCGGTTCTTCCCGATCGGTGGGTCGGTCTCCGTCGTCTGCGCCCAATAGCACCTCTCGAGTCAACACCAGGCGCAACCGGAGCCCGTCGTCACGTCCCTCTGTTTCCGTTCCCCGGTCCTCCTCCTCCCGAAGGAGCGCCCCAAGCGCGCGCAGTTCTTCGTCTCGAGTGTCCGCCGGTTCTTCCAGCCGAAGTTCCTCCAGGAAGGACTCCACTCGCAGCCGACAGAGTTCGGAATCCGACGATCAAAGCGCTAAAGACCGAAAGTCTGCCAAAGGCAAGGTGCGAAGCAGGGCCGGCCGCCGATAGCCTGGAAGAAGATGTGGTGTGGAGTGATGGGAAAGCTCCTTCATCCGTCACAGGTACCGACCGGACCGATCGGTCCCCGCCATCCGGACCTGCCGCCAGCGGCGCATCACCCGCAATATTGTTGAGAGGATCTCCGTGTAAGCGCTTCAAACCAAGGAGGCCGAGCATGTCAAGACTGGAACAGACCACGAAGAGACTTGGCGCTTGTTGGGGGGCAGTGATTGTCCTCTGCTTGCCTGCCATTGCTGAAACACCGATTCCGGACAGGGAAAGGATGGACGTGGGGGACCTTTACCGGCAATCCGTCATTCCTACCGCTGCGAACAACCCGGGAAGATTCGGTGCCCACTACAAAACCCGGGTGGTGATATTCAACCCGACCGAACGTGACTATTCCATTACCGCGAGGCTGTACGGTACCACCGGTCTAGTCAGGTGGGAAGAGATCCCCATGGACGCCGAAACGTACCGCGTCTGGGATAATTTTCTTGAAGACGTTTTCGATTACAGAGGAGGGGGCGGGATCTGGCCGAGAGCGCCTGAGGAAGAAGATCGATTCTATGTGACGGCCGAGGTCTATAGGGACTCGCCGAACGGTCGCTTCAGCACCACAGTCGTGAACGGAATCTATCCGGTATTCTCAGAAGGATACGAGTCCAACTACAATGTTGGAATATCCGTATTAGCAATAGCCCAATGATCCCCGTGAGTTCGGCGAATTCAACCTAGCATCGTACGGGGAACAATTTTGCCCGGATCGAAGCATCAGATCACCCCGCGAGCCCACAGTGGCATCGCCAAGGATAACAGGGCCTCGGCCAACTCCTTCTCTGTGTCAACCGAAATGATCCGTTTGCCGCCTTCGTAACGTTCGGTAATCATCCTGACGCCCCCAAAATCCTTGGGCTTTGCCGGGTAGCCTTTGTTTCCCCGCTCCCTGGCCTGTCCCCACAACCCAGAAACGGCTACAGCCCTGATTTTCGTCTCAGAGACCGCAGGTTTCGCCGCCTGTGGGGAATCCGAGATTGTGAGTCGGATCCGCGCCAAAACGAGGCCCACAGTTGCCCGGTTCTGCGTTTTCTCGGGGTCCGACCATCTGTAGTACCTGGAATTTCGGTTGACCTATAGGGTCTTATTCGGAAGTCAGGGAAGCACGGAGTGATTCTCGTGCATCGTTCCGGTCTTGCGTTTTCCTCACCGTCATCGGTTCCAAGGGGAGGACAATCCGTCTGTACTTGACCGGTTTTTGGGGTTAATCTGGGGCCATTGCAGAAGAGCCGGGACGACAGGCCCCCCTAGAACCGGAGCTCACCATGGATCTCCTGACCCAACTGCCTCATCACGTCCAGCGCCGCTATCTTCCTGGAACCCTTGATTATGGACAGTGGACGCACCTGGAGCCGCTCTTCCAGGCCCTGGAAGAGCGGGAACTGGATTCTGTCGAACAACTGGAACAGTGGCTGCTGGACTGGAGCGAGTTGAGCGATGCCGTGGGGGAAGAGGGCTCGTTGCGTTACATCCGGATGACCTGTGACACCGAAAACCGGGAGATCGAAAAGGCCTATTTTCACTTTCTGGAGGAGATTGCAGAAAATCTCAAGGCCGCCGACGATCGCCTCAAGCGCTGTTTCCTCTCCTCCCCGGCGAGGGGACAGCTTGCGGCCCAACGGTATTCCGTCCTGGACCGCAGCCTGCAGAATGACGTGGATCTGTTCCGTGAGGCCAATATTGCCCTGGAGACCCGGGAGTCCAAGGGAACCCAGGGCTATCAGAAGCTGATGGGATCCCTGACGGTGTCCTTCGAGGGGAGAGACCAGACGCTGCAGGAGATGAAGCGCTTTTTGGAGTATCCCCAGCGGAGCCGGCGGGAAGCGGCCTGGAAGGCGGTTGCCGAACGCCGGCTGAAAGAGCGGGACCGCCTGGAGGCAATCTTTGAAGAACTGATGGGCATACGTTCGGCGATTGCCGCCAATGCGGGTTTCGATTCCTACAGGGACTACATGTTTCGCCGCCTGGAGCGATTCGACTACGGTCCGGAGGACTGCTATCGGTTTCATCAGGGCGTCGAAGCGGTGGTCGTGCCGCTGGCGCGCAAGCTGCAGCGGCTGAGGGCCGCGGAAATGAATGTGGAGCCCCTGCGTCCCTGGGACTTGAGCGTCGATCCCCGCGGTCGGCCGCCGCTTCGCCCCTTTGCCCATACCCGGGAACTGGTGGAGGGCTGCGTGGAAATCACCCGCCGGGTGGATGCCCGCTTCGCAGGATTCCTGGAGACCATGCACGGCCATGGACTGCTCAACCTGGAGAGCCGCAAAGGCAAGGCCCCCGGAGGCTATCAGTCCACCTTGGAGGAAGCCCGCCTGCCCTTCATCTTCATGAACTCGGTGGGTGTCGACGGCGACGTCCGGACGCTCCTGCACGAGTCGGGGCATGCCTTTCATGTTTTCGCTACCCGGGAGGAGGTTTTGGGCGACTACCGCCACGGGCCGATTGAATTCTGTGAAGTGGCCTCCATGAGCATGGAGTTGCTGGCCGGAGAGCATCTGGGAGTGTTCTACAACCGGGAAGAGGATCTCAGGCGCTCCCGGAGAACACAGCTGGAGGGCATTGTGGAGATCCTTACCTGGATTGCCCAGGTGGACGCGTTCCAGCACTGGATTTACACCCATCCCGGACACGGCCCGGCCCAGCGGCGAGATCAATGGGTGGCGTTGAATGAACGATTTGGCGGTATTGAAGACTGGTCGGGGTTCGAGGAAGCCCTCCGCTGCGGATGGCACCGGCAGCTTCATATTTTCGAGCTGCCCTTCTACTACATTGAATACGCCATCGCTCAACTGGGAGCCTTGCAGGTCTGGTTGAACTCCAAGAGGGACTTCAAGGGAGCCGTCAACGACTACTGGTCGGCTTTGCAGTTGGGCGGGAGTCGACCGCTGCCGGAGCTCTTCCGCCGGGCGGGAGCCACCTTCGACTTCGGGCCGGCCACTCTCAAGCCCCTGATGGAGAGAGTGGAAGCGGAATTGGAGACCCTCTGAATCCTTCCCGACCTTTGGCGGATCCCTCTCGAACCTTCCCCATGCCCTTAGTGGCCCTTCGTCGTCCTTCGTGCCCCTTCGTGGATTTCTTTTATGGCTCTTCGCTGATAACCCCCTCGATTGGTTTCAGGCAAGTCGGGCCCCCGCCCCCACGACGGTGCGCATCACTCAGAGGGAAAACAGCCGTTCGTCAATGAAGACGAACCACCAATGAACACGAATAGGCACCAGGACTGATGGACCTCCTTCAACGACAACTGGCGCCAAAATGCTTCTGCACTTTTGTCCCGTTGGTGTGACCCTGTCATGGGAGGAAGCCCCCCGGGAGCGCGGGCGTCCCGCCCGCACAAATCCTCCCGCAGCTTCGGCCATCTCCTCCACCGGAATCAACCGGCAGCGGCGCCCTGCCTCTGCTTCGGCCGGGCCCATGCGGTTCCCGCCGGCAGGGCGGTCGGCTGCAACATCGCAGGGAAACTGAGCGGCAACCGAAGGGACAGCATGCGGGCGGGACGCCCGCGCTCCCGGGGGTGTCGTCCCGATGGTGAGGTGGGGGTTATCCGGCGGGCGACTTCTCTGAAAGCCGGCCTGTCCCCTTTGGGAAACTCCCGTTTGCCTGCGAGCCGGGCGCCCGCCCCCCGCGACTGGGCAGATCCATCGAGAAGGACTATAAATTGAACATCGATGCACAGGATGCACAGGATAATCAGGACCGGAGGCTGCTGCAGGAGACGCGGACTCGGGCGATGATCGTGTGCGGATTTGAGGATGTCCGGGAACACAAGCCAGCCGTCTCCGGAAAAAATCCTGTGCATCCTGTGCATCGATGTGAATCAAAAATCTACCCATGCTTGACTATGAACCGGTTTCCAGCCACCAGGCGCAGGCGTTTGTTTCAGGCAAGTCGGGCCCCCGCCCTGCCGGGCGGATCATTCGAGGGTGAAACAGGTTTTGTTTCAGGTAAGTCCGGCCCCCGCCCCCCACGACGGTGCGCATCACTCAGAGGAAAAACAGCCGATCGTTAATGAAGACGAACCCCCAATGAACACGAATAGTCACGAGGACTGATGGACCTCCTTCAACGACAACTGGCGCCAAAATGCTTCGGCACTTTTGTCCCTTTGGTGTGACCCTGTCATGGGAGGAAGCCCACCCGGGAGCGCGGGCGTCCCGCCCGCACAAATCCTCTCGCAGCTTCGGCCATCTCCTCCACCGGAATCAACCGGCAGCGGCGCCCTGCCTCTGCTTCGGCCGGGCCCATGCGGTTCCCGCCGGCAGGGCGGTCGGCTGCAACATCGCAGGGAAACTGAGCGGCAACCGAAGGGACAGCATGCGGGCGGGACGCCCGCGCTCCCGGGGGTGTCGTCCCGATGGTGAGGTGGAGGGTATCCGGCGGGCGACTTCTCTGAAAGCCGGCCTGTCCCCTTTGGGAGACTCCCGTTTGCCTGCGAGCCGGGCGCCCGCCCCCCGCGACTGGGCAGATCCATCGAGAAGGACTATAAATTGAACATCGATGCACAGGATGCACAGGATAATCAGGACGGGAGGCTGCTGCAGGAGACGCTGACTCGGGCAATGATCGTGTGCGGATTTGAGGATGTCCGGGAACACAAGCCAGCCGTCTCCGGAAAAAATCCTGTGCATCCTGTGCATCGATGTGAATCAAAAATCTACCCATGCTTGACTATGAACCGGTTTCCAGCCACCAGGCGCAGGCGTTTGTTTCAGGCAAGTCCGGCCCCCGCCCTGCCGGGCGGATCATTCGAGGGTGAAACAGGTTTTGTTTCAGGTAAGTCCGGCCCCCGCCCCCCACGACGGTGCGGATCATACGAGAGTGAAACAATCAGAAATCGATCATCCCTTCGTGACCTTGGTATCCCGTCGCAGCTAAACTCAACGCCTTAGTGGCCCTTCGTGGATAACTCTTTTTTCTTTTGTTTCAGGTAAGTCCGGCCCCCGCCACCACGACGGGGCGGATCATTCAGAGGGAAAACAGCCGTTCGTCAATGAAGACGAACCACCAATGAACACGAATAGGTACGAGGACTGATGGACCTCCTTCAACGACAACTGGCGCCAAAATGCTTCGGCACTTTTGTCCCGTTGGTGTGACCATGTCATGGGAGGAAGCCCCCCCGGGAGCGCGGGCGTCCCGCCCGCACAAATCCTCCCGCAGCTTCGGCCATCTCCTCCACCGGAATCAACCGGCAGCGGCGCCCTGCCTCTGCTTCGGCCGGGCCCATGCGGTTCCCGCCGGCAGGGCGGTCGGCTGCAACATCGCAGGGAAACTGAGCGGCAACCGAAGGGACAGCATGCGGGCGGGACGCCCGCGCTCCCGGGGGTGTCGTCCCGATGGTGAGGTGGGGGGTATCCGGCGGGCGACTTCTCTGAAAGCCGGCCTGTCCCCTTTGGGAAACTCCCGTTTGCCTGCGAGCCGGGCGCCCGCCCCCCGCGACTGGGCAGATCCATCGAGAAGGACTATAAATTGAACATCAATGCACAGGATGCACAGGATAATCAGGACCGGAGGCTGCTGCAGGAGACGCGGACTCGGGCGATGATCGTGTGCGGATTTGAGGATGTCCGGGAACACAAGCCAGCCGTCTCCGGAAAAAATCCTGTGCATCCTGTGCATCGATGTGAATCAAAAATCTACCCATGCTTGACTATGAACCAGTTTCCAGCCACCAGGCGCAGGCGTTTGTTTCAGGCAAGTCGGGCCCCCGCCCTGCCGTGCGGATCATACGAGAGTGAAACAATCAGAAATCGATCATCCCTTCGTGACCTTGGTATCCCGTCGCAGCTAAACTCAACGCCTTAGTGGCCCTTCGTCGTTCTTAGTGGCCCTTCGTGGATAACTCTTTTTTCTTTTGTTTCAGGCAAGTCGGGCCTCCGCCCCCCACGACGGGGCGGATCATTCGAGAGTGAAACAGGTTTTGTTTCAGACAAGCCGGACCGCGCCAAACAAGAGCTCATTCGGGGGCCAGCCATACCTTGCGGAAATGGAAGTACTGGAATCCCAGGGAGTTGATCTCCAGGCCCCGAACCTGCCGCCGCCGCACCAACGAGTACCGAACCAGGGCCAGCGGCGCCACCACGTGATCTCTCAGGATCTGCTCTTCGATCTCTCGGTAGAGGTCTGCCCGCCGTCTCTCGTCCCGGGTTCCCCTGGCCTGGCGCAGCAGGTGGTCCACCCCCGGGTTGCCGTAGCCGAAGGGGTTGCCGTTGCTGCGGGAGTGGAACAGGCGGCTCAACAGGGCATCGGGGTCGGGAAAATCGAGGACCTCCCCAAGCAGGAAGAGCGCAGCCTGTCCCGCATAGATTCCGTCGAGGAGTTCCCGCATGGAGTCCACGATCCGGATATCGATCTTCAGTCCGATGGAGCGGGGGCCCTCCAGAAGACGCTCCAGCCTCTGGCGGGCTGCCGGCAGCCGGGTGGAGCACCAGAGGTTCAGCCTGGGTAGCACTCCCTGGCTCTGCTCGAATTGCCGGAGGGACCGTCTGGCCGCTTCCAGGTCCGGGGTCCGGACCGGTTCCCGCCGAGACCCCAACAGCGAGAAGGGAATCAGGCGGTCGGTCGGTTCGAAGTCGGTCAAGCCCCCATAGACTGTTTTGGGGTCGATGGCCAGACAGACAGCCTTTCGCAGCAACGGGTGGCTCAGATCGGGATCCTTCATGTTGATGCCCAGGTAGAGCAGCCGCAAGACCGGAAAACTCCGGACCACCCAATCCGTCATGGCCGAGGCCCGGGGGATTTGTTCGGTGGGAATGAAAGACAGGTCCAAGCGGCCTTGCGCAAATTCCCGGAAGCTTTCGCGGTCGGTGAGAGCGGCGACGGTGCGAATGCGGAGGCCGTCCAGGTAAGGCCTTCCCAGGAAGTAATTGGAATGGCTCTCCAAATGGATTTCGGGACCGGGACCCAGGCGTTTCAGGCGAAAGGCTCCCGTGCCCACCGGTGATCGGCCGAAGGCCCGCTGCCGGGCTTCCACCGCTTCCCGGGGAACCACCGAGGCCGATTGAAGCGAAAGCACATGCAGAAAGGGAGCATACTGCTGCTCCAGGGAGATCTGCAGGGTGTGGGGGCCCAGAGCCCGCAGTCCGCTGACTCCGTTTGCCTTTCCCGAGCGGAAGGCTGCGGCTCCGCTGATCCGGGTGTAAAACTCCGAGTCCACCGCCTTCCAGCGCGGATCGACAAGCCGGGTGAGAGAGTAGACGAAGTCCCGGGCGGTGACCGGCCGTCCATTGTGGAAACGGACGTCCGGGCGCAGGTGAAAGGTGTAGGTCTTGCCGTCGAAGGAAACCCGCCAGTCGCTGGCGATGGCGGGGGCCACGGCCAGGTGTTCATCCAACCGCACCAGGCCGTCGAAAAGCTGCAGGACGATTCCGGATTCCCAGTAGTTGCGGGAGCGGATCGGATCCAGGGATTCCACCGCCTGGGTCATGATTCGCAGGACACCGCCGCCGGCCGGCGGTTGAACCGGGTTTCCGGGCGGATGCGCCGGTCCGCAGTGGACCCAACAGACCAGAAGCGGCGCCGCCAGGACGCAAGCGGCCCATGCCGTGGCTTTCATGGTGCTCTTTTCCGATGAACGGAAGCTCGCTGTCTGGGGGATGGACTTGGGGAGTGGGCCTGGGAGCGCTGTTCCGGCAGCGAAGGTGCGGATCCTGCTCCAGGGCCAAGTGTACTGGGCCGGTCCCAGCTGGCTCACTCGACATGAATGCGGCTGACTCCGGGTGCCGTTGATCTTAGCAGGAATGGCGGGATGAAGGGAAGGAATGAAGGGGGTGGCTAAGCCCGCATTTCTCACCAGGGGGTTGGGTATCGCCTGGGAAAGTGTTTGTTTTTAGCATCTTGAAGCGCTTTTTGGGAGAGCCTTCAGGGTACAGACTGCGCTGGGCGCACCCTGGCTTGCCTGAGACCGAGCACCAGGGATGATTGCTGCCGCCGCCTACGCGGCTCAACTCTAACGCCGAGCTTTCCATGGGCTCACGCCCACGGCTAAGTGCGGACGCCGCGTTCGCGGCTTTTTGGAACCCCCGGGCTGGCGCCCGGGGAACAATCATTTAATAATCCTGTCCCCCGGCAGTGTTGTGATTTAGGGGAGAGCGGAGAAGCCGCGGTTGGAGTGGGTGATCCGGCGAAACGCCGCCTACAAGGCTTCCTTATAGAGCGGCGTAGCTGCGGCAGCACTTCGCCTTCCGGGAGAGTCTGGGGGAACCCGGAGGGGGCCGCGTTCGGCCACCAAGGCAGCGCCCTCTTGGGGGCGGAGGTGTGAGCCCGGGGTCGTGTGGATTCTGCGCTGCCGCAGCGGCGATTTTGTGGCATAGTCCCCAAACGCGTGGCCTCTCCAGAATGACGCTAAACACGACCCTCACTTCCTGCACTCTTCTCAAGAGCGCAACCTGTCGTGAGAAATGCGGACTCAGACCGATGCCTGAGGCGGGCCGTTCCACCGGCATACCCGAGAACTCAATCCACCCGTTCCTGTCCAAGGCCGGCCCCGTTCCAGGGTGTGCGTCAACCATTGTGTTCATCGCTCCTTTGTGCGAGGCTTGGGCCTGAATCCAGCCGAAAGGAACCGATTGTGACGAGGCCATCCCCAATCCGGCGCCTGACTTCACGGGTCGTCCTGTGTCTGCCCGCACTCCTGCTTTGGGGAGGGGTGTCCGGCTGCCAGCCGCAGGAACACACCACGGCCTCCCTTCAGGCCGCCCGGAAGGCGGCGGTCGAGCGCCAGCGGCGGGTCATCTTCAACAACGACGGGGACGACCTGTTGCACGTGGACGGCTCGGCGACCGCTGAGAAGTTTCTGTCGGTTCGGACCGACCATGCGGCCGGCACCATGGTGGACAGTGTCTTTTATTTTTCCCGCAGGCCGATCAGCCCTCTCTACACCGGAGCGGTGAAGGTCGACCCCCTGGCCGGCCGCCTGCAGGAACTGAGCCGGCAGGGCACCGACGATCTCCGCCTGGTGATCGAGGCCTCCCGCAAGCAGGGAATTGAAGTCTTCTGGTCCATGCGGATGAATGACATTCACGACAACGCCAAGCACGAATCCGAGATAGCTCAATGGAAAAAGGACCACCGGCACGTCCTGATGGGCGAGCCGCAGGACAAGAAGCGCTTCCCGCCAGCCGATCCGCGCAACATTTGGACCTTCGTGGATTACTCCCATCCTGAGGTTCGCGACCTCATGGTGGCGACCTTCAAGGAGGTGCTGGCCGGTTACGACCTGGACGGTGTCGATCTGGACTTCCTGCGCCATCCCGCCTTCTTTCCGGAGACCCGCCTCTTCCGGCCGGTCACCCGGCCGCACCTGGAGATGATGACCGAGTTGGTCGGCCGGGTCCGCGAGGAGGTGCTGGCGGCCAGCCGGCGCAGGGGAAGGCCCGTTCTGATGAGCGTGCGGGTCCTCCCCACCCTGGCTCAGAATCGGCACTTCGGTTTCGACATCCAGGAGTGGGTGCGGCGCGGCTACCTGGACCTGATTGTGGTGGGAGGCGGGTACGACCCCTTCACCATGCCTGCCAAAGACATGATCGATTGGGGGGACCAGTGGGGGGTGCCGGTCTATGTCTGTTTGAGCTCCTCCGGCTTCGTGCACTCCATGGCCGGCCGCCGCTTCTATTCGACCGACGCGGATCAATGGGGGCAGTCTCAGCCCGAGGCCAGTGAGGAGGTGGCTCTTCGGGGTTGGCGGGCCGCCGCGGCCAATGCCTGGCTGGCGGGTGCCAGGGGCATCATGACCTTCAACCTGTTCCCGAGACACCCGGAAAGCAGAGCCACCAGGATGGCCCGCCGGGTGTGGAAGGAAATCGGGGATCCCGAGACATTGGCTTTCACCGACAAGCTCTATGTCGTCGAAAACCTGGAGAGCCTGCAGGTCGGCTTCATGATGGGCTCGGTGCCGGTAGAGGGACGCCTGCCGGTGCGGGTCGAGCCCGGGGGCGCGGTGCAGCGGGTCCTGCCGGTAGCCGATGACCTGGCGGCCGCCGGGGACCGGCTGCGATCCCTGACGCTGCGGATGAAACTGGCGGGTCTGCGAAGCGGCGATGCCGTTGCGGTCCGGCTCAATGGAGAACGGTTGTCCCTGACCCGAGGCCGGCCGGACTGGTTGGTGGGTCCGGTGCCGGCCCGGGCCATGCGGCGGGGACCCAACATCGTGAGGGTTGGGCTGGGGGCTGCGGCGCCGTCGGCGCTGACGCTCGGCGCGATGGAGCTGGAAGTGACCTACCGGCACTGAGGAGACTGCGGGATGAACGATGCATCCGATCCAGGGACTTCGGTCTCCCGGAGAGGGTTTATGAGGGCGGTGGGCCTGACGCCGGCACTTCTCCAGGTGGTGGGCGCTTCCGCCGAGGGCGGCTCCAAGCCGGCGGCGGACAGTTTCTGGCACTCGCCCCGGCACTCGGGGGTTTTGCTGGCGGACCTTTCCGGCGCCGAACCGCGGGAGGCGATCAGCCCGAAACCCAGGAAAGGATGCTGGTACACCATTCCCTATCGGACCCAAACGGGCATCCAGGGGGTGATGGTTGCCAGGGGGCAGTTGACCCATCCTCCCGACCTGAGGTTGTCGCTGCCGGTCCAGGGCTGGCACGCCATCTACGTCGGGCTGTTCGGCGGGTCCAGGGTCGACGAGTTCAGGCTGCGGTTGAAGCTGAGCGATGAGACGTTGTTTGAGACCCTGGCGCCGAGTCGGCTGGGCTACCAGCGCCAGGCCGACGGGAGTTGGTTGCGCCCGCGGGCGGCCATAGGAGTGACCGACATCGAGGAGGTCTTCTGGAAAGCCGCCGACCTCGGCGGCCAGCAGCTAGTGATCTCCCACCTGAAGACCAGCCATCCCAGTGTGGCCCAGCTTGCCTTTGTGCGGCTGGTCCCGTTGACCGCGGAAGAAGTCCGGGAGTATCAGCAGGCCGGCGGGCGTCCCCAGACCAGGCTTCTGGCGGCGGAGATGGATGGGCAGGGCCCCTTTCATAGGGGTGCGCGGACGGTGCAGGACATCCAGGAAAATCTGGAGCCGCTGCGGGGCACCGATGTCGGGAAGCTCTTCCTGGGAACCGGGGGCATCGGCGCCGGCCAAACCCTCTATCCCAGCCGGGTGGGAGCGATGATGGGCGCCGGAGAGGAGGATTTTCCGGTGGAGGCCGGGAGGCGGGCCGCCGAGAGCCTCCGCGGCTTTCAATCCCGCGGCATCGATCCGCTCAAGGTGGCCGTGGATCATGCCCATTCCATGGGCATTGAAGTCTACCTGGGTTTTCGCATGGGAACCATGGCCACCATGCCTCCGGTCTGGTTCGAGCCCGTACATTTCTGGAAAAAGCACCCGCAGTGGCGCTGCCGGGATCGGGAGGGCCAAAGCATTGTCCGGCTGAGCCTGGCCTACAGCCCGGTGAGGCGGTTCTATCTGGATTTGCTGGCGGAGCTGGCCGGCTATGGAGTGAAGGGGGTGCAGTTGATCTATACCCGCAGGCCTCCTTTTGTGCTGTTCGAGCCGCCGGTGATTGAAGATTTCAAGAAGGCCTATGGGATCGATCCCCGCCAGCTCCCCGAACCGGTCCAGCGGCGGGGGGATCCGCCGGCGGCAGAGGAGCGGTTGGAGAGGCACTGGGCGACCTACGTCACCACCTTCATGCGGGAATTGCGCCGGAGGCTGGACCGGGAGCGCCCCGAGGGGCCTCGGATCGAAGTGCTGGCCAACGTGGGCTACGACGCCGCCTGGAATCGTCACGCCGCCCTGGATCTGGAGACCTGGGCCCGAGAGGGCCTGGTGGACATCCTCTGCGTCTATACCGGCGGGGACGGGTCCCAGCGGGTGGATTACGACTATTTCCGGACGATTACCCGGGGCACCCGAACCGTCTTTTATGAAGACATCACTCCGCGAAACATGCCTGGCAGTCAATACGCCCGGCAGGCCCGGCGGGCATACACCGGGGGAGCTTCGGGCCTGGCCTTTTGGGACAGCGGCGGCCGCATTGTCCGCAAGACCCAATGGCACACCGTCCGGCGGCTGGGCCATCGCCAGGATCTGGAGTCGATGGCTCTCCAGCCGCAGGGATATCGTATCCATCCCCTCAAGTTGATTGAGGGTTGGAGCGTGGAACTGCGGTACCGGTAGGGGTCAAGAAAGGAAGATCGGATGCCGGCTGGGACTTTCAATCCATGGTCGCGGGATCCGGTGGCGCTCGGCCGCCGCGGGGTTGCCGATTCAGCCCGCAGGGCAGGGGGCCGGGAGCCTGGAAATGGGCGCCTGCGAAAAGGGAAGATGCAGGCCGCGGCCGCCGTCGCCAAGGGCCTGACGGCCGGCCTGCAGCCGGGGGAGATCCTCAGGATCGTCAGGGCCCAGGTCCGTCCGATCGTCGGTGGCGACTGCTGGGCATTGGCCCGACTCGATAGGGAGCATCGGTCCTGGGACTTGACGGCAGTGGAGGTCCAATCCGAGGGCGGTCCCGGGCCCCGGAAACAGCTTCCTCTGGACCATCCGCTGCTGGCGCCCATCCTCGAATTCCCCGGCGTCCCTTTCTTCGGCTGCCGGAGCCCCAGCCCGGAATCCGATGGCCGGGACCTTCCTTTTGGGGTGGAGATCGGGTCCTATATTCTGCTGCCCCTGATGACCCGGGACCGCTTGGCGGGCGCCCTATTCCTCGGAAATTCGACTGGCGCTGCCCCGGACCGGTCCGATTGGGACTTTCTCGGGCTGGTGGCGGATCAAACCGCCCTGGCCCTGGAAAATGCTCATCTCTGCGAGCAGGTCGAGTTGGAGCGCCAACTGAAGCGGCTCACGGTCACGGACGATCTGACCGGCCTCTACAACCAGCGGGATCTGTTCGAGCAGCTTCCGCGGGAGATGGAACGGGCCAACCGGGCCGGCAGCGCCTGCTCTCTGTGTCTCTTCGACCTGGACCGGTTCAAGGACTACAACGATACTCACGGCCACCTGGCGGGAGACCGGCTGCTTCGATCCGTGGGAGCCGTCGTTTCCCGGACCATTCGGGCCAAGATAGACCGGGCCTTTCGCTATGGGGGCGACGAGTTTGTGCTGCTCCTGCCCAACACCAATCGGGCGGGAGCCCAGGTCCTGGTGGATCGGCTCCGCCGGGCCATCTCTCAAGCGCTGGCCGGGGCGGTCACTTTCAGCGCGGGAATCGCCGAATATTCTCCGGGGATGGAGAGCAGGGAGTTCATCGAAGCCGCTGATCGGCTCATGTACCGGGCCAAGCGCAAGGGCGGCAACCGTTTGGAGCCCGGGACGGCGGAAGCGGAGACCGGCCGGACGTGAGGATTGCGGGATTGCCGTTACCGGCCGCCCGGCCACCCGGCTTCGGTCCGGTTTCAGCTCAGTCTCCGGCAGCGGTCCCTGGAAGCTGTTTCCATGGAGCCCATAGCCATGAAAGGACAGACATTTCTGGAGCTGGTCGCACTGGTGGATCGGCTGCGGGGTCTCGAGGGTTGCCCCTGGGACCGGGAGCAAACCTTCGACACCCTCAAGCCCCTGCTGCTGGAGGAAGCCTATGAAACCCTGGAGGCGCTGGACAGCGGCGACCGAGCGGCCTTTTGCAACGAGTTGGGGGACCTTCTGTTCCAGGTGGTCTTTCTGTCGCAGATGGCCGAATCGGAGGGCGCCTTCGACATTGACGAGGTGGCGAAGGGAGTAATTGGCAAGATGGTCCGGCGCCATCCCCACGTGTTCGGCGAGGTCAAGGCGGAAAGCGCCGAAAGGGTGCTGCATCAATGGGAGTCCATCAAGCGCCGCGAAAGGGCCGGCGGGTCCCCCGGAGGAAGCCGGGAGGACTCGATTCTGGACCATCTGCCTCGCCTGCCGGCCCTCCTGACCGCACTCAAGATCACCGGCAAAGCCTCCCGGGTGGGCTTTGACTGGCCTCACATCGACGGGGTCTTCGAAAAGCTGGAGGAGGAAACCGGGGAGCTCAGGCAGGCTCTGGATTCGCCGCCGGCTGCCAGGCGGGAGCAGATGGAGCAGGAGGTCGGGGACCTGCTCTTTGCGGCGGTCAATATCGCCCGATTTCTGGACATCGATCCCGAAACCGCCTTGAGGAAGGCCAACCGGAAGTTCGTACGGCGATTTCAGTTCATCGAGGCCGCTTTGCGCCGGGCAGGCAAAGACCTCGAGGACAGCACCCTCGAAGAGATGGAGCAGCTCTGGCAGCAGGCCAAGAAGACCCTCTGAGCTGGAGCTTCCCGCCCCGGCGGCGCCGAAGGCCGGTGGAGGGAGGCTGCGGCGGGTCCCATGGATAGGGCCTACCCCCCGGCAATCGCCGGAATGATCGACAGCTCGTCCTTTTCTGTGACGGGGGTTTGGAGATTCTGCAGGAAGCGAATGTCCTCTTCGTTGATGAAGATGTTGACGAAACGCCGGACCTTGCCCTCGGATTCGCAGATGCGGTCCTTGAGGCCGGGGTACTGCCTGTCGATGTCGTCGATGATCTCCAGCACGGATCCGCCTGTTGCGGTGATCACTTCCTGACCGCCGGTGAGCGTTCTCAGTTGAACGGGAATACGCACGGATGTGGGCATAAAGCCTCCTCTCTTGGTGAGTCTGATGGGTTGACGGCTCCCGGCCGAGGGTCTTGGGTCCAGACCGGAGGCCCTACCGCTTGCCTTCCAGCAATCCCCGGGTCCGGAGAAGCTCCGCGTTGAGGATGGCGGCTCCCGCCGCCCCTCGAATGGTGTTGTGACCCAGCAGGTCGAACTTGTAGTCCAGGATGGGACAGGGACGGATGCGTCCCACCACCGTAGCCATTCCCTTTTCCAGGTATCGGTCCAGGCGGGGCTGGGGGCGGTCCGGTTCTTCCAGACAGATTACCGGCCTGCGGGGTGCGCTCGGCAGATTCAATTCCTGGGGCAGCGATCGGAAAGAGGCGAGTGCTTCCACAAGCTGAGCGCGCGAGGGAGGCTGCCGGAAGCCTGCCGACACCGCTTCCAGATGCCCGTCCTGGACGTTCACCCGGTGGCACTGGGCGCTGATTTTGAACTTCGCCCACTCGACGTTGCCGTTCTTGCACTGTCCCAGGATCTTGAGAGGCTCGGTCTCGACCTTCTCCTCCTCTCCCTCAATGTAGGGGAGCACGTTGTCGATGACGTCCAGGCTGGCCACTCCGGGATATCCCGCACCCGAGAGTGCCTGCATGGTCACCACGCTGACCTGTTCCAGGCCAAAGGCCCGATGCAGCGGCGCCAGGGCCAGAACCAAGGCAATGGTGGTGCAGTTGGGGTTGGTGACGATAAACCCCGAGGACTGCTTGCGTGTTTGCTGCTGCCGGGGAATCAGAGCCAGGTGGTCCGGGTTGATCTCGGGGACCAGTAGTGGGACATCCTCGTCCATACGGTGGTTTTTGGAGTTGCTGACCACCGGATATCCGGCCCGGGCGAAATCGCTTTCCACCTCTCCGGCAATCGAGGAGGGGAGGCCGGAAAAGACGAAGTCCACTTCCAGCCCGGGGCGGCAGTCGCTGAGGATCCGCTTTCGGACATACTCCGGCATGGGTTCCGGGACCTTCCAGGAGCAGGCCTGGTGAAAAGGCTTGCCCACTGACCGGCCTGAAGCCGCGATGGCTCCCAGCTCGAACCAGGGATGATTCTCCAACAACTGAACGAATCGCTGGCCGACGGTGCCGGTGGCTCCCAGAACCCCAGCCCGCAGTTTGGTGGTCATTTCATGGCTCCCGCCTTCGGCCCTTTCATTCCCAGTCGCTCTCCCGCGCCGCGGGGCTCGATCCGGGACTCCAGCCCCGGCCCGGACCTCCCCGGATCACAGTTGCTCCAAGGCCGAAAGGCAGCGTTCGATTTCTTCCTCGGTGTTGAAATAGCCGGGGCTGATGCGGACGGCTCCTTCGGGGGCTGTGCCCAATTCCCGGTGAAGGTAGGGGGCACAGTGCAAGCCGGGCCGCACGGCGATTTCGAACGCGTTGTCCAGGATCATTCCCACCTCCGAGGCGGTGTAGCCCTCCCGGTTGAGCGTCAGCGAACCCACCCGGCGGCTCAGGTCTAGGGAGCCGTAGAGGCGGATCTTGGGGTTGTCCCTGAGGGATTCGATCAATCGAGTCAGCAAACGCTGTTCGTGACCTCGAATCCTGTCCAGGCCCTCGCCGGTCACGAAGCCAAGGCCGGCTCTCAAGGCCGCCACCCCCAGGGTGTTGGGTGTGCCTCCCTCCAGAAGGTAGGGAAGCTGGCGTGGCTGCACGGGGTCTTCCGAATCGAAACCGGTACCGCCTTCCCGCCAGGGGACTGGCTGAACCCGGTGGCCCACCAGCAGAACACCCATGCCGGGCGGACCGAACAAGGCCTTGTGGCCCGGAAAAGCCAGCAGGTCGATCTGCATGGCTTGCATGTCGATGGGAACGATTCCGGCGGTCTGGGCCGCGTCCACCAGAAACAGCGCCTCGTGCCGGCGGCAGATCCTGCCAACTTCGGCAATGGGTTGCAGGGTTCCCAGGACGTTGGAGGCATGCAGCAGAACCACCAGCCGCGTCCGCGAGGTCAAGGCCCTGCGGAAATCGTCCGGATCGACGAACCCCTCTTGAGAGAAAGGCAGTTGGGTCAACGTGATGCTGCCGTCGCTTTCCAGCTGCTTCAAGGGGCGGGAGACCGAATTGTGTTCCAGCAGACTGGTGACAACGTGGTCGCCGGGCCGAACCACCCCCTTGATGGCCATGTTGAGGGAGTCGGTGCCGTTGAGAGTAAAAATCACCCTGCGATAGTCGTCCATTCCAAAAAAACGGGCTAGCAGGCTGCGGGTGTCATCCAGGGTCTTTTCCACCCGAACGGCCCATTGGTGTCCTCCTCTCCCGGGACTGGCCCCGTCGCGGCGCAAGTAGTCCTGCAGTTCCCGATAGACGACCTCCGGCTTGGGAAAGCTGGTGGCCGCGTTGTCCAGATAGAGCATGATGGACGGCGGATGCCGGCGATTTCTCGGTTCCGCCCTGGCGGAGCGCCGGCCACAGCAGCCCGGGACCTCAATTTCCGATGTACCTGGAATAGATTGAACGGGCCTTCTGGGGGTCCCGGGTGCCCTTGACGATACCCCGACCGTCGGGAAAGACGGCAATTTCAATCTCTTTCAGCCGAAACCTGAGCAGAAACCGATTGTACGAAACGCTGCCCAGAAGTTCCAGCCGCCGTCCCAGTTGAGGGAAATCCAGATGTTTTCCCTGGGGTTGATTGATCTGGACCGAGTCTCGCCCGCAGAGAACCGCGGCGGAGGATTCCCGCTCGCCCTCCAGAAAATCGTAGCGACCCAGATGGCAGGCGGGGCAATCGCCACTGGTGCGGCTGCTTTGGATCTCCAGGCGGCGCCAGGTGTTGTTCCAGACATCCAGGCTGGCCAGGGTCCGGTTGATGCGCTCCAATCGTCCCACCAGGATCTTCAAGGCTTCGGCCACCTGCAGGGAGGCCACCAGGTTGACTGCCGGCGCCAGCACGCCCGCCGTGTCGCAGGTGGGCGCTGTTCCCGGCGGTGGAGGGGATTCAAAGACACAACGCAGGCAGGGCGTCCGGCCGGGAACAATCGTCATGGTCAGGCCCTGGCTTCCCACTGCTGCCCCGTAAATCCAGGGGATTCGCCGTTTCTGGGAGACGTCGTTCAGCAGGAAGCGAGCCTCGAAGTTGTCGGTGCCGTCCAGAATGCAGTCCGCACCCTCAAGCAGGGATTCCGCGTTGCGATAGTTGAGGTCCTCCACCCGGGCCTCCACGGCTATCGATGAGTTGATCGCTTGCAGGCGACGTCTGGCTGCAAGCGCCTTGGGAAGGCCCTCCCGAACATCCTCTTCCGTGAACAGGGTTTGCCGCTGCAGGTTGCTCTCCTCGATGAAGTCCCGATCGATCAGGGTGAGTTTTCCAACGCCAGCACGGGTCAGCGCCTCGGCCTGCACCGTGCCCAAAGCCCCGCAGCCGACGATGACCACTTGACTGCGGAGCAGGCGGTTCTGCCCGGCCGTGCCTATTTCCGCAAATAGAATCTGGCGGGAGTAGCGGGATGGAGGATCCGACATGAGTGTTCCTCTGAGCGCCGGAATCTCCCGGGCTAAAGACCGAAGCGCCTGGTCGGGACCGCGGCCGGGAGGCGGCGGGAAGGCCGGACTGCTGTCAGACGACCGCCGACACCTTGAGGAGGGTCTCTTCGAACACGCTCAGCCTGGCCGGAATGACCATGGGCTCGGTCAGGCGGCCCTGGATGGCTTCCTGGGTCTTCAATCCGTTTCCGGTGATGGAGATCACCGTAAGGTCGTCGCTTTTGATTCTGCCTTGTCGAATCAGCTTGCGGGTGACGGCGACGGTGACACCGCCAGCCGTTTCAGTGAAAATCCCTTCTTCCTCGGCCAGGAGCTGGATGCCATCCACCACCTCCTCGTCGCTCACGTCCTCTCCCCAGCCTCCGCTTTCCAGCATGGTCTTGAGAGCATAATAACCATCGGCAGGATTCCCGATGGCAATGGACTTGGCGATGCTGTCGGGTTTCACCGGCTTGATGAAATCCCGGCCGGCCTTGACCGCGGTGGTGATGGGCGAGCAACCGGTGGCCTGAGCCCCGAAGATGCGACAGCGGCTGTCGGGAATCAGGTTCAGCTTCTCCATTTCAGCGAAGGCCTTGTGAATTTTGGTGATCAGCGATCCGCCCGCCATGGGGACCACGATGCAATCGGGTGTTCTCCAGTCGAGTTGTTCGGCGACCTCCAGGCCAAAGCTTTTCGAACCCTCCGCATAGAAGGGGCGCAGGTTGATGTTGACGAAGCCCCACTGATACTTTCCCACGATTTCGCTGCAGAGCCGATTCACGTCATCGTAGTTTCCATCGATTTTGATGACGTGGTTCTTGTAGATCAGCGTGCCCAGAACCTTACCCATCTCGAGGTCGGAGGGGATGAACACGTAGCTTTTCAGTCCGACGCTGGCGGCGTTGGCAGCCACCGAGTTGGCAAGGTTTCCAGTCGAGGCGCAGCCCACCGTGTCGAAGCCGAATTCCAGGGCTTTGGAAAGGGCCACGGCCGTCACCCGATCCTTGAAGGACAAGGTTGGAGCACAAACACTGTCGTTCTTGATGTAGAGATCCTTCAGACCCAACTTTTCGGCCAGGTTGCCCGCCCGGACCAGCGGCGTGAAACCGACCTGGGATCCCACCCGGGCCTCCCCGTCCAACGGCAGCAGTTCGGCGTAGCGCCACATGTTGGGGGCCCTGTTCCGGATGACCTCGCGCCGCAGCAGCGGCCGAATGGCCTCGTAGTCGTAGACAACTTCCAGCGGACCGAAGCAGAATTCACAGACCGACAAGGGTTTCTTGGGGTAAGCCTTTCCACACTCTCGGCATTGCAGGCCGTTCACGAACGACATAAAAATCCTCGCTGGCAGGGTTGCATGGGGTCACGTGTCACCGGATGGGCCAAAAAAAACCCCTTCGATAAGAAGAGGCAGGGCTTGGCTCCTATTCTTATCTTTCAGAAACTTGGTTCTGTCGGAGTTGGCACCTTCCCTGGAAGGGGGGTTGCCGTGGCTTCAAAGGGCCAGTCCCTCAGCCACTCAGGATAAGAACGTTATTCAATTGTCGGAGAGGATTATAGTGGGGCCGAACCAAATGTCAAGGAGTCAACCCGCATACCCGCATTTCTCGCCAGGGGGGCTGCACTCTTGAGGAACGTTTTCAGGGTTGTCGCGGCGCCGGCCCCACGGTGACCCTGCATTCGCGGCCAACCTCGAACCCCGGACTGGCGCTCGGGGATGTTTTTAAACGGGAACGATAACATACTTATCGTAATTCTAAACCACGCCCCTGACTACCTGGTTTTCGGGTAATGGTGTATCAGTCCGTTGGTGAAGTTTGTACGATGTTGATAGGCAGTCGAAGAACGGAGGAGGCGAAAATGAGCACGAGAAGGAGCAGGAATGAGCAACAGCGTGGGGATGACTTCGAGGATCTCGTCTGCCGGTTCTTGAAGGCGGTAAACTACACCCAGATCGAGAAGCACCCGAAGATTGGAACTAAAAGGGCGGATCTCCTTGTAACCAGAGGGGAGGACAGGTTCTTTGTGGAAGCAAATGTTGAGTTCAGGACCATGCGCCGAGGCCGTCCCAGAAAGGCGACAGCGGTGCATGTTGGGGTTTTCCGGGACTGCCCCATTGGGGTATAATACTATTAAATGCAGACAGTAGCCGAGACCCCGACATTCTCTCGTCAGGCTGACAAGCTGTTCAGTGAGGATGAAAAGCGTGAACTGATCGCCTTCCTCGCGGAAAATCCGCTGGCGGGTGACGAAATTCCGGGCACGGGCGGCGTCCGGAAGCTGCGCTTCGCAGCTTTAGGACGGGGCCAGCGCGGGGGCGCGCGGGTGATCTACTACTATCTGGACGAAACAATGCCAGTCTACGCGCTGCTCGCCTATGCGAAAACTGCGAAAACCGACCTGACACCAGATGAAAGGCGCACAGTTTCAAAGCTCGCAGCCGCACTCAAGGCCGCCCGAAAAAGGAGATGAAATGAGCACATTTGGCGACGATCTGATCCAGTCCCTCAATGAAGCCCTCGCTCACGCAAAGGGAGGTGGCCCGGCCATCCTCCATGCTCCCGTGACCCCGCGCGAGGTTCGAGAGCATGCGAACCTCACACAGGCACAGATGGCTCCATTGATGGGTATGAGCCTTTCCGGTTACCGCAAATGGGAGCAGGGAACGCGCCGGGTCAGCGGCCCGGCCGCAACTCTTCTGCGTGTGATCGAAAGGGAGCCGGAGGCCGTCAAGCGCGCATTGCTGTCTCCGGGTCAAGGATGACGCGCTGGCCGGGACATACCGTTTCGAATCAGCTCAAACTGACTGAAAAAATGGAAGTATTCATAAGATGGCGGATCTCCTCTATGCATATGAAAAACTTAGTGCCGGAGTAGAGACGCTCGCGACTCACCCTCGTGAAGTCAATGAGCGACAGCTAGTCAAACTTGACCACTCCACGGCACAGAGCCAGCCCGTCCCTCACTTCTGATACCACTTATGTCAATGAGGTAGAACTCGGGATACTATAGGGCATACTGGACCCAGAGAAAACGCAGTCTGGCCGGCAAATCTCTTCAAGACAAGGGGTGTCTAATGAGAATCATGACTCACCGAAACGCTTGCAGAGGGACGGCCATGTTTGGCCTCGTTGCCTTGTTCGTTCTGGCAGGAGTGCGGCCAGGTATAGGGGAAGAGGACGATCAGAAGGGATGGAGGCAATCCACTCCAGACCTGTCGGGTTTAAGCCGCGAGGAGCGGGAATCGATTCAATCCGTGTGCTCCTCAGAGAAGTACCTGCAAGGGCCTGTTGCCTACAACCGGTGTGTAGCATCGCAACTAAGGAGTCTCAAGGACGCACCCAGGACTCCAGACCTCATCCGTCAGGTGCGCCCGCGCTACCCGGCGCGGGCCAAGCAGGTTCGCATCCAGGGCACGGTCATTCTGGAGGCAACCATCAGCAAGCAGGGTTCCGTGGAAAATCTGCGGGTGGTCAAGGGACACCCGCTGTTGATTCAGCGGGCGCTGGACGCTGTCAAGCAGTGGCGCTACAAGCCGACCGTGCTGAATGGCGTGCCGGTTGAAGGCATCAACCGCATTACGGTGAACTTCAACTCCGGTTTGAGTTCCGACGAGCGGATGTCGATTGCTGAGGATCAGGACATCGCTCAGCTCCGCCAGGCCTCTAAGGATGGAGACGCCGATGCCCAATTCGGCCTGGGTGTCATGTACGCCAATGGCGAGGGAGTTCTGGAGAATTACGTGAAAGCCTATGCGTGGTGGAATCTTGCCGGTGCCCAGGGTCACAAGGACGCCATCAAAGCCAAGGCCTCGCTCAGGAAGGACATGACCCCCGAGCAACTGGCCGAGGCTGAGAAACTCACCGACGAGATATCCAAGCGCATCGAAGCCTCAAAACCGAAGTAACCATCCCCGGACTTCCGATAAAGTCCCATTATGTCAACCACCCTCCGGACATCAAACCCCGCCTTTTCAATCACTTGATGAAAATAGAGGCCTTCTGCAGGACGGCCAGGGGCTCGCGACCGCAAGATGTTGGGGGCCGGCCTTAGCTCAGGAAGGCTCTGATGGGGGTCTCGTCTGTAAGAGAACTAGCGAACCAATTATAGGGGAGGGGGCATGAGTGCCGAGCTGATGGACAACAGGGTGGTCGGTCGACTTAGCGAATGGCTGGTCGAGAAGCAATTGCTTGAGCGGGGCTGGCATACGGTGCGACTTGATACCGGACAGATGCTGGCCTCGAACGCAGATCTTCCGGCCATCAAGGAAAAGTGTCACATCTCCCTGCAGGTGAAGACGACGAATGCAAAGTCAGAGCACGGCTTTTCTCATTCGTTGAGCTTCGGTTATGCGACTGGGTGTCTTCGCAATCGCAAGTCAATCTTCAACTCAAAGAAGGGTCCTCTCTTGGCCGATGTCATCGTTGGTGTGAGCTACGATTCTTCGCCGAGGTTTGTGGTGATGCCGGTGGCTTTAGTGGTCCACCCGTCGAGACGCCTCCTGCATTAGTCTTCCCTATAAAGCGGCGTCGCCGCGCCGGCGTGGCGCCCTCGGGGAGAGCCCGGGGGAGTCTTGGGGGGTCGCGTTTGGACGCCGGCGCGGCGTCCTCTTGTCGGCGGCGGGGTGGGCCGGGCGCACGCCAAGGGACGTTGATTTCCCGCGCACCGCAGCCGCGCAGGCGGCGGATGAATTGCCGAATGCCGGAACGCACTGCCTTTCCCCAATGCCCCATGCAGGGTCCGGGACCTGCACGGCTGCCGAACCCGCCTCCTCAACGCGCTCGCTTCAGGTTTTGCCGCAGCAGGCGCTCGACCAGCCGCTCCAGAAACTCGTTCGTTTGGATTGACATGGCCACGCGGCTGTTGGGCGGCTGGCTTTCGTCGATGACGGTGAATCCTTCCGCGGTGGTGCGGACGTGGGCGGCGCGGGTTCGAAACAACTCCGGCCACAGGACCATGCCGATGGGGACGGCGTCGAAGAGGATGGGTGTTTCCCGCCCCCAGAGCCGGTAGAGGGCGTGAAGCGCGCCGGTGAGGGGGGAACGGTGGGACCAGAGGGCGCGGCGTTGCCCGGCCTTCAGTTCGACGAAAGCCGTGACGTCCAGGCCGGCGTAGGTGATCGGGACCGGGGAGGAAGACAGGCTGCGGGCGGAGGGGATATCGGCCCGGACGTTCCACTCGGCTGACGGAACGGGGCTGCCGGCGTACCCCAGATAAAAGGAGCCGAACATGGAGTAGACGTGTTTGGCCAGTTGCAGCACCTCCGGGTCCTGGCGAAGCAGGTCGGCCAGATTAGACACCGGACCGACCGATATCAGGGTGATCTGCCTGGGATGCCGGCGCAATTGGTGCGCGATGAAATCGACAGCCGGCGTATCGATCGGCTTGACCGTCGAAAAACCCTCCGCCCAGGAAAACTGTCTGGGGTCGGGACCGGTGATTTCCGGGTGACCCACCACCAGAGGGGTTGGTCTGCCCAGGGCCACGGGAATGTCCTCCCGCCCGGTTTCATATAGAAGGCGACAGGCCAGCCGGCCTCTCTTGTCGGTTTGGCCATGTCCCAGGGTGATCCCCACAATCTCAAGTTCCGGACTGGCCAACAGCAGCGCCAGGGCAAAGGCATCGTCAATGTCCGAGCCCAGGTCGGAGTCCAGGATGACCTTGTGACGCTCGGTCCGGGCTGTGGGTTGAAAGATCATGCCGGACAATCCGAGGAAGCTCAGGACCAGAATTGGCAGGATTCGAGCGGTCAACGACGGTTCCCTTTCTCCTGGCTGCTGTCTGGCGGGGCAGGCCGTCCACATCCACCCAGGCTAGCGGAATGGCCAGAAGAGGGGGATCAGCAGGGTGGCCGTGAGCCAACTGACGAGACTGAGGCCTGCTCCCACCTTGAAGTAATCGGTAAACCGATACCCCCCCGGGCCGTACACCATGGTGTTGGTCTGATAGCCGATAGGCGTCAGGAAGCTGCAGGAGGCCGCAAAGGCCACGCAAAGGGCAAAGGGCCGGGGATCCCAACCGCCATGATGGGCGATGGAGATGGCGATGGGGGTCAAAAGAGCGGCGGTGGCATTGTTGGACACGATCTCGGTCATCCCCATGGTCACCAGGTAGAGCACGGCAATCAGCGCTACCGGACCCAGGGCGCCGGACCATCCCACCAGGATTTCGGCAATGGCGGTGGCCATCCCGGTTTTTTCCATGGCTGTTCCCAGGGACAGGGTTCCCCCAATCAGGATGACAATGCGCCAGTCCACGGCCCGGTATGCCCCCCGCAGGGTGATGCACCGCGTCAAAACCATCAGCAGAGCGCCGAAAAGGGCCGTCAACTCGATGGGTAGTTTGCGGGAGGCCGCGACGGCAATCACCCCCAGAAAGATCAGGACCGCGATGGGCAGCTTGCTGAGACGGAAATCGGAGCTTTGAGATTCTTCCAGGATCAGCAGGAAATCGGAGTCCTGCCTCAAGTTGCCGAGAATTCCCTTACGCACCTGGATCAGCAGCATGTCGCCCACCCGCAAGCGAACCCGTCCCAATTTGTCCCGGATCTGGCTTCCGTGCCTTCGGATCGCCAGGGCCGTAGCCTGGAAACGCTGGCGGAAGTTGGCTTCCTTCAGCGTCCGGCCGATCAGGGAAGAGTCGGGTGAAATGACGGCCTCGGCCAAGGTGATGTCTTCCGATGTCAAGTCGCGGTCGCTCAGCTTGACTTCGGCCAGGATGTCGACCCCTTCGGTATCGCGGATCTTCAGGATATTCGCCAGGTTCCCCTTCACGATCAGAACGTCGCCGCCCTCGAGCCTGATCTCCTGCAGGAACAACCCGAGCTTCTGGTGGCCGCGCTGGATTTCCAGGACCTCGATGTCCAGCATCTGGCTGAAATCGGTCTCCCTCAGCGTCTTGTCCAGCAGCGGTGAATCCGACCGAATCACCAACTCCGTCAGGTACTCCCGAAGCCGGTAGTCCTCGGTGAGACTGGCTTCGGTGGGGCGATAGGGGAGGATCCTCCGCCCGATGGCCAGCATGTAGACGGCTCCCAGGGTCAACAGGACCAGCCCCAGACTGCTGAACTCGAACATCTGGAGGGGAGGATGGGCTCCGGCGGCGTAAATGGTGCCGACGATGATATTGGTCGAGGTTCCAATGTAGGTGCAGGCCCCACCGAGGATGGCCGCGTAGGAGAGCGGGAGCAGCAATTTGGAGGGGCTCAGCTTCTTTTCCCGGGCAATATTCAGGACCAGGGGAAGAAACATGGCCACTGCCGCCGTGTTGCTGATGAAGGCGGAAAGCAGGGCCACGACCGGGAAGATCACCGCCAACTGACTAACCTCGGACGATCCGCCCAGCGCCGAGACTTTCTGTCCCAGCTTGGCCACCGCTCCGGTTCGGATGAGTCCGGTGCTCAGAACCAGCATGGCCGCCACCGTGACGGGCGCCGGGTGGCTGAAGCCCGAGAAGCCTTCGGCGGGGGTCAGCACCCCGGTCAGTATCAACAATCCCACCACCAACAGAGCCGTCAGGTCTATCGGAACCAGCTCGGTCACGAAGAGGACCAGCGCCAACAGCAAGATGGCCGAGACAATCAATGTCTCCACGGTGATTCTCCTCCCGGGCTGGGTCTGGGCGTGTGCCGGTTCAGGGCGCCGGTCTAAGCAAGTCTGCGCAAGGCCGGCTGCAGTCCTCGGTCTCCAGAGTCTGCCTGTGCCCCCGTGGCTGCCGCACCCTTCTACGGCCCAACGGCTTCACCGAAGCGGGAATCGGCGAGGCGCCGCGGTTCCGGCGTTATAATGCCACCATGGTCCGGAAATTGCTAATTTGCATCATTCTCGCTTTAGCCTTCGGAAAGGCTGAAGGCGGGAGGGCGGATGAGGACCCGACTCCGCCCCGCCTGGTTGCGATTCTGAAGCGGGCGATCGCTCACCAGATGGAGAACGATCGAGTCCGCTATCGCTACATCTATGAGGAAAAGGAGGTGATGGATCGCTACGACGGCGCCGGGGCCATCGAGGAATCCGTTTCCAGAACCTACACCTGGGTTCACACCGAGGTGCAGTCCTTCTCCAAGCTGATTTCTATCAATGGGGCTCGCTACGACCAGCAGTATCTTCAAGCCCAGGAGGAAGCCATCAGGCGGTCCATCGCCGCCGCCAAGCGGCTCTCTCCCCAAAGACGGAAGGCGAGGATTGCCAGAACCCGGCAGGAACGGGACGGGCAAATGCAGTCCGAGCTGTTCCGGAATTTGTTGGCGGCTTTTCGCTTTACCTTGACGGGCAGGGAAAGCGTGAACGGGTCGGAGACCCTGGTCCTGGACTACGAGCCGAGAGCAGGCTTCAAACCGGCCTCCTCCCGTTCCGCCTTTCTGTCGAGCTTGCAGGGCAAGCTCTGGATCACCCGGGAGTCCCACCAGCCGATTCGGCTGACGGGGAGGCTGGGGAAGGATGTCCGATTTGTGGGAGGCCTGTTCGGCAGTCTCAAGAAAGGGGCCACCATCACCTTGGAGCAGGCCGATATCGGCAACGGTCTCTGGCTCCCCACCTTTACCACGGTCACCTACCGCCAGAACCTCTTCTTCAAGGGCACTCACCGCCGGGAAACCAGCCTGTTTCGAGACTACCGCTTGAATCCGGGCTACCGGCGCACGGATCAGGTTCAGGTCGAGAGCCTGGACTGAGCCGGGGGGCGGTCTGTCAGGCCCTGCGACTCTTGACAGGCCGGCGGATGAGCGCATATTCTCCCGGCTGCGACTTCGGGGCGGGGCAATCTGTCCGGACGGGGGTACCGTGAACCATAATCTCTACAACTCTTTGCAAGAATTCGACCGGGGAAACGGCGGAACCGGGCGTTACTATTCGCTGCCGCAACTGGAACGGCAGGGGATCGGCGCCGTCTCCAGGCTCCCGGTCAGCCTCCGAATCGTTCTGGAATCCCTGCTCCGCAATTTTGACGGGAACAGGATCACGGAGCAGGACATTCATGCCCTGGCCAACTGGAAGGCCATCGCCCCCCGCACGGAGGAAATTCCGTTTGTGGTCGCCCGCATCGTGCTCCAGGACTTTACCGGCGTCCCCCTGCTGGTCGATCTGGCCGCCATGAGATCCACGGTAGCCCGAATGGGCGGACGGCCCCAATGGGTCGAACCCCTGGTCCCGGTGGACTTGGTGGTGGACCATTCCATACAGGTGGACTATTCCGGAAGCCCCCAGGCGCTGCGTCTGAACATGGAGATGGAGTTCCGGCGCAATCGAGCTCGCTACCAGTTCCTGAAATGGGGAATGCAGGCCTTTGACCAGTTCAGAGTCATTCCGCCGGGGGTAGGAATCGTGCATCAGGTCAACCTGGAATATCTGGCCCAGGGGGTTTTGGAAAAAGATGGGGTCTGTTACCCGGATACCCTGGTCGGCACCGATTCCCATACCACCATGATCAACGGATTGGGGATCCTGGGCTGGGGGGTCGGGGGGATCGAGGCCGAAGCCGGGATGTTGGGGCAACCCGTCTACTTCCTGACCCCCGACGTGGTCGGGGTTCACCTGACCGGTCGTCTGCGCGAGGGGGTGACGGCCACCGACCTGGTTCTGAAATGCACCGAGATCCTGCGAAAGGCCAAGGTGGTGGGGAAGTTCGTGGAGTACTTCGGCGAAGGAGCGGCTTCCTTGCCTTTGACCGACCGAGCCACCATCGCCAACATGGCTCCGGAGTACGGGGCGACCATCGGTTTCTTCCCGGTGGACGAAGAGACCTGCAACTATCTCCGGGCCACCGGCAGGTCCCCCCGGCAGGTGGAGGCGTTTCGCAACTACTATATGGCCCAGGATCTTTTCGGAATTCCGCGCCAGGGCGACTGCGACTACAGCCGGGTGCTGGAAGTGGACTTGGCGGAGATCCAATCCTCGGTGGCCGGCCCCAAGCGACCCCAGGACCGCCTCGATCTCGACCAGTTGAAACCGAAGTTCCTGGACCTGCTGAGCCGGCCTCTCAGCGAGGGTGGATTTAACCAGAAGCCCTCCGCATTGAAAAAGCGTTACCCGCTGGGACTTCCATCCGATGCCTCCGTTGTGGGCCACGGCGACGTATTGATCGCTGCCATCACCTCATGCACCAACACCTCCAATCCGGGGGTGATGCTGGCTGCCGGGCTGCTGGCCAAGAAGGCCGTTGAGAAGGGCTTGAGCATACGCCCCACCGTCAAGAGATCCCTGGCTCCAGGGTCGCGAGTGGTCTCCAGCTATCTGGAAAAAACGGGGTTGCAGCCCTACCTGGATCAACTCGGATTCAACCTGGTCGGCTATGGGTGCACTACCTGCATCGGCAATTCCGGTCCTCTGGATCCGGAGATCGAACGGGTGGTGACCGGCCACGATCTGGTTGCCGCCAGCGTTTTGAGCGGCAACCGCAACTTCGAAGCCCGGGTTCACCCCAACATCAAGGCCAATTTTCTGATGAGTCCGCCCCTGGTGGTTGCCTTTGCGCTTGCCGGGCGCATCGATATCGATCTGTCCTCCGAACCCGTCGGGCGAGGCAGTGACGGGGAGGAGGTTTACCTCAAGGATATCTGGCCCAGCCTGCAGGAGGTGAGCGGCCTGATGGCGGCGGCCTTCGATCCCGAGACCTTTCGCCGGATGTACCGTGACTTCGCCGGTCAAAACGGCGGGTGGCAGGAGATTCCCAGTAGCCGGGGCGACCTTTTCGAGTGGGATCCCGCTTCGACCTATATTCAGGAGCCCCCCTTCTTCGAGAACTTCTCGCCTGGAGCCGGGGAGGTGGAGAACATCAAGGGCGCCCGCCCCCTGGCCATTTTGGGAGACTCGGTCACTACCGACCACATCAGTCCGGCCGGGGCCATTGCACAGGCTTCTCCGGCCGGCGCCTATCTGCTGGAGTGTGGGGTTGCCGCCAAGGATTTCAACAGCTATGGGTCCCGCCGGGGCAATGACCAGGTTATGACTCGCGGCACCTTCGCCAACGTGCGCATCAAGAATCTCATGGTGCCGGGAGTAGAGGGCGGCCTCACCCGCTTCCAGCCGGACGGGACCCGGATGACCATCTACGAGGCGGCGCTGCGCTACCGGGAGCAGGGCACTCCGCTTATCGTTCTGGCCGGTCAGGAATATGGAACCGGGAGTTCTCGCGACTGGGCAGCCAAGGGAACCCAACTGCTGGGCGTCCGGGCCGTGGTCGCACGAAGCTTCGAGCGCATCCATCGCAGCAACCTGGTGGGGATGGGGGTGCTGCCTTGCCAATTCCCGGAGGGGACCGGCGCCGAGTCACTCCACCTGGATGGCACCGAGATCTACGACCTGCTGGGAATCGAGCCTGAGATCCAACCCCGGCAACAGATCGATCTGGTGGTGCACCGCCCTGACGGCAGGACCGAAACGGTCCCGGTTACGGTTCGCATCGATACCCCGGTGGAAGTCGAATACTACCGCCACCATGGGATCCTGCCCTACGTGCTGAGCGGATTGCTGAAGGCCTGACCGTTCCGCTCAACCCTCATTTCTCACCGGGGGGTTGCACTCTTCTCAAGAGTGCAACTTGGCGCAGGAATTTTTCCCTCAGCGCGTGCTCGCGAGCGAAGAGCGTAGCGGTCACTACGGTCGAGCGAGCATGTACGCGATGAGGGAAAAAGGACAAGCCAGGGCACGCCCAGCACAGTCTGTACCCACGAGCCCTTTACAATGACGCCAATCAAGGTACTGAAGATAAACTGCTTTTCACCATGCCACCAGCGACCCGGTGAGAAATGCGGGTTAAGCTGCCGGACGCCGGCACCTCTTCCGGCCAAGCGAGTTTTCCACGCCCTCCGGTGAGAAATGTGGGTTAAGAGTCCCTGGTGAGAGATGCGGGTCAAGGGGATGGGGACAGCTGCTGCTTGACCCTTTCGAAATCCGGGGGCACTTGAAGCTTGAAGATCCGGTCGGATAGCCTGGGGTTGATCTTGATGTTGGACAGCAGAATGGTGAGGTGGTCGTCACTGGCCTCGATGAGGCGGGTCTGGATGGGGATCCAATGTTTGTGGTCCACCCACAGCTGGATCCGAGAGAACAGGTTCTTCACGGCGGTGGACTTGGGGTTGAGTTCCAGCAGCGAGGCCGGCTGGCCGTCAACCGGGTCCGCCTTGAGGTGGAGGACGTCGTAGTCCCTGCGGATGGTGCGGCCGGACTGGCCGATCCAGAACAGGGGCAGCTCAGCTGTTGCCGAACCGTTGCCGGTGTCAATCTCCTGGTAGCGTTTGATTCTGGGCTCCAGAATTTTCACTTTCCCTCTTTCCAGAAGCAGGGTCCTGAATCCCGGTCCCTCGTAGACCACCTTGAAGGTGCTTTTCCGGGGGCTCTTCTTGTAAAAGAGCTTTCCGGTCTTCTCCGAAACGTCGTTGATCACGATCGTCTTTTTGGTCTGTTTCAGATCGGCAGTCAGGGTTCTCAAGGTCTTGGACCTGGCATCCATTTGCGACAGGACTCGTCTGGCCTCGGCCGACAAGCTGCTTTGGCCCAGCCCCGGCATCGTTCCCGCGGAGCCGATCGCCAGCAGAGTCGCCAGCGCCGGAGCCAAGCGGGTCCGGTATCGGCTTTCACCTCTCATGGCGTTTCCTGTCCCGGCGATCCAACCGGGCGAGACCAACCGAGGACTGCAATCGAGTCGGGGGTGGGTGCAGGCTGGCGGGTTCCGGGATCTTCAAGCTGAACGGACTATTCGGGATGGGGTCCGGTTGTGCTCAGCCAAACGGAATGGCCGACGGTCTCTCCGCCGGCGCTGACAACAGGTTTGATGTCGGCGACCACAAACGGTTGATTCAAAATTTTCTCGATCCGGGTTCGGGCGGTTTGCGTCAGACGTGTCTCATCCTGGCCGGGAGGGGTCAGACGAGTGCTGATGAAGAATACCCACTTGCCCTGCTCATCCTGGGTATAGGAGATGTCCTGCCGGCCGAAGGGCTCCGCCGGAGTCGGCGTGGGGTCGGGCTGGTCGTGAAACACCGAGCCGGGCGTGAGGAAGACGAAAAGCAGAATGGCGGCGCACATGACGTCGTAAGGGAAGGTGCCACGGTCATGGGACCACAAAATCACCGAGCCCAGCCTCTTGAGGAATCGTCCCATCAATCTCCGCCTTGCCGTCTTCCACCGAGTCGATCCGCCTGGAATGAGCCTGCCACTCAGGCACTAGAGAGACATACGGTCTTCCGCAAGGTTCCACTCCCCTTCCTGCTGCTGAGACACGATCCCCCCGTCCCGCATCTCGATCAAACGGTTGGCGATGGTAGCGGCTTCCGGATTATGAGTGATCATCAGGATGGTTTGACTCAAGGCGCGGTTCAGTTCCTGCATCATCTTCAGTACCACCATGGAATTCCGGGTGTCCAGGTTTCCGGTGGGTTCATCGGCCAGCAGGATGGCGGGTCTGTTGATGACGGCCCGGGCAATGGCCAAACGCTGCTGCTCCCCGCCCGAGAGCTCGGAGGGCTTGTGATGGGTTTTCTGTTCCAGGCCAAGCAGATGGAGGATCTCGTCCACGTGTTCCCGGTTTCGGCTGCCGTTTTGATGAATCTCCTGAGCAATCTCCAGGTTTCCTTGGGCGCTCAAGGTGGGTAAGAGATTGAACCGCTGAAAAACGAATCCGATCTTGCGGCGACGGATGTCGGTGCGAACGGCGTCCTTTCCCGACGAGACTTCCTCGCCGTCCACCAGCACCGTGCCGGAGGTGGGTGTGACCAAGCCTCCCAAAAGATGCAGCAACGTGGACTTGCCGCACCCGGAGGGCCCCATGATGGCAATAAATTCACCCTCCTGGACCTTGAGTGTAACGTCCCGGACGGCGGAAACCTCAATCTTGCCGGTCTTGAAAATCTTGGTGAGTTCTATGGCTTCCAGGATGGTTTTCATGAAGAGTGCCTCTAAGTGCAACAGCATTATAGCTTAGGGATTGCCAGTTCTAAAGCCGGCAGGGAAAAATATCGGAAAGGCCGATTTTGGCAATAGGATTTGTCCTCTCCCGGAAGGGCAATCCCCTCTTTTCGTCCGTTGGACCGTGTTTCCGATTTCACCGCCGGCTCCCGCACCAAAGCGCAATGGCGAGACATTGGCCCGGGGGGTACGGCCGTGGAACTGTGACACGGGGCGGAAGACTTCAAGGCCCGTTCACTCATAAGCCAGGGCCTCGATAGGATCCTGCTTGGAAGCGCGCAGGGCCGGATAGAGGGCTCCCAGGCTGGCGCTGAACAGAGCCAGCGTCCCGGTGTAGAGGAGCCACTCCGCGGGGAGTTGGTGTTGGAGGGTCGGCATCAACAACTGAAAGAAAAGGCGGCCTCCAAAGGTCAACCCCAGTCCCAGCAGGAAGCCCAGTCCTCCCAGCGCCAGGGCTTCCTTCAGGAAGAGGAGCGAGATGTAGCCTCGGGGGGCTCCCAGTGACTTCAGAATGCCGATCTCGTGGGTCCGCTCGGTTGTGGCCGTGTACATGGAAAGGAAGATGATGAAGAATCCGATCAGGGTGGCAATGAACACCACCGTGTTGGTGAAAAATTTCAAAGGCCCAAAGTCCCGGTTGGCTGCCTCCATGTGGTCGGCGAAGCTGCTCATGTCAAATACGGGGTAGGACTTCAAACGGCGCTCCAGCTCGGCCGTGACCTCCGGAATGTCGGATGGTTGGTGGCACTTGATCAACATCATGGTGGCTTGTTCGGGGGTGCCCACCAGTTCCTGCATGGTTCCGATGGGAATGAAGACTCTGGATCCCTTCCCGTGCTCGACGATGCCGGCAACGCGAAAGGAGTGATTCATCAGCTTGACCTCGTCCCCCAACCGGAGTTCCCTTCCATGGGCGTAAATGTCGTCGATGATGACGTCATCGGGGCCCTGAAAGCCCCTGCCTTCCAGATAGATGAACCCCTGGGTGATCCGTTCGAAGCTCTCCAGGTCGATGCCCCAGACAAGCCCCATCCCGCCGCTGGTGTTTAATTGGAGATATACGGGGGCCACCGCCTTCACTTTCTCGATCCCGGAAACCAGGCCGGCGATCTTGACCGACATGGCGCCGGTGCTGGCAGCCAGCACCAGGGAGGAATTGGGCGGCTGCAAGACGATGTCGGCTCCCACGCCGGCCATGCGTTTGCTGTTTTCCCGGATCATTCCGTTGGACAGGCCGACGAGCAACAGAATCAATGCCACCTCCACCCCGACCGCCAGGGCGGTAGCCAGCGACCGCATCGGTCGGGAGACGACGTTGGACAGCACAAGCTGGGCGCTCACTTGGAAGATCCCCTCAGTTCACTGTCCCCGGCAGGGGGTCGCGGGTCAGGTCGACCTCCCGGCGGGCCGACACTTTCTTCAGCACGAAGGCGGCGGCGGCCAGGTTGACGTTGACCTGTATGTCTGTGGCCCGAATCGTCATCCGGTAGGCCTCCTGGGGCCTCTCGAAGCGAACCAGCGCTGGATAGACCTGTCCGTTCACGGTGCGAAAATCGCTGTAGTGGATCTCGGATTCCAGCCGGCCTCCAGGAGCGTATGCTTGCAGCCTCACGATGTTGAGATCGACCCGATCGAACCAGACCTTCCGTTTCAGGACCAGACTTCCGTCGGAGGACCACCGGTGGCAGAGCAGGATATAGAACTTCCGTCCGTCCTGCTCGGCTTCCTCCAATGAAATCAGCGACGGATCGGCGCCTTCAAGCGCCTCGATGGCCAGCGCCTCGAAAATGTGCTGGGGCCGGACGTTGACGGGAACGTCCTTGCGCGGTGAGATGACCTGGTGGTTGAGTCCTCGGATGAAGGTATTCTTGCGAGGGACGTCGATGGAGAATTCCGTTCCGTCGGACACCATGTCGATGGCCGTGACCTGAAACACCTGAACCCTGACCCGAATGTCGGCAGGCTTTCTCAGGAGAATGAACCCATCGCTTTCGCGCCACTCCTTGATCTCTCCCGTCTCGGGGTTGCGGCCGGTAAGCTGGTAGGACACCTTGAGTTTCAAGGCTTGAATCGATTTCGATGCCTGGTGGGTCTTTTCAATCAACTCCGTCCTGCTGGCCTCCATGGCCGGCAGGGGACCGGGATGGGTGGGAACGCGAGCGGTCTGGGTCGGTCTAGCCGGACCGCAACCGGCAGAGGTGACAGAGAAGCTGATGGCGGCGAGCACAATAAGAGAGAGGCGGGACAGAAGCAATAGATTACCTAACGTCTTTAAATCGATTATTTTGCCAGATCAGCCAGGATGGCGTCAACTGAATTGAGCGCGATCGTACCCGGATCGGTAACGCCTAATGGGACCGACAGCTTTCATGATCGCCGGGCTGGACAGGCCATCCCGTTCATCGCGTGACTCCCGGTGCCCCGGCTGGCTTCAGGGCTGACTGGCAGGTGGTGGGGCGGGACGCATTCTTCGAAGCAACAGAAAGATGAGAAACCCCGATACCAACAAGGCCAGGAGCACCCAGGCTACCGTGGGATAGTGATGTCTCATGTAGAAGAGAGCCTGCTGGCCATATCTGACGGCCAGGTATCCCTCCAGAAAATAGCGAAACCCTCGACCAAGAATGATGGCGAGCAGGAATTTGGGGAAGCTGACCTTGAAGACGCTGGCGCTCAGGACAAAAATCTTGAAGGGCGTGGGGGGAGGCAGGATGGCTGGAACGATCACGGCCAGAATGCCGAATCGCCGGTACCAGCCGCCAATTTTTTCCAACTGGCGGGGCGCGAACTTTTTCCTCGCCAAGACCTCTCCGCCCTTACGTCCGGCAAGATACAGCAGCAGGCAGCCCAGGATGGAGCCGATCGTGGTCATGGAGCAGTAGTAGAGCATGCGATGAGGGGACTGGATCGAGAGGGTGACAATCAGAATGTCGTTCACTTCCGGAAGCGAAAGGAATGAGGAGTCGGCCAGGGCGATGAGCAGTAGCCCCCATCCCCCCAGAGGCCCGGTCAGGGCCAGGAACCAGCTTTGAATCTTGAGCGCAACGGCTTTCACGGGGCCCTCATCGGCTCACCGGATCTCAATGGGGAGCCGGATTGGAGCGATTGCCCGCCGGGGATGAAGTCGAAATTGACAAGTCCTCCACAATACAGTTTACTCCACAGAGTCATCACCCGAAGAAAAGGAGCCGGTTCATGAAAGCACAGGTTGGGTTGGCCTTTCTCGGAAGCTTGCTTCTGGTGGTCCTCTGCCGTCCTCACCAGGGTCAAACGGTGCCCGCGGTCCCCACCACGTTTCCCACCACCACCCCCGCTGGCCGAACAGGGCTTTCCGCCGACCAGAGAGCCAAGATGAAGTCGCAAAGACTGCGGGATGCTTTTCAGAGGCTGAAAACCGACTCGGAGAGGCTTGCGGAGGGATCTGCGCAGCTTAAGGAAATGATTCAGAATTCCAATCCCCATACCTACTCGGTAGGACTCGTCAGGAAGGCGGAGGACCTCGAGAAGCTGGCCAGAAAAATAAAGAACCGGATCAAGCGGGGCTTCCGTTGAATCCAGGCCGCTCGGCCCTCCCTTTCGGCCACGCTCAACCGTTGCTGATTCGTCTGGATTGCCGCCGGCGATGGCGGTCCAGGGCCAACTGGATAAGCCGGTCGATCAGCTCGGAATAGGCCAGGCCGCTGGCTTGCCACAGCTTGGGGTACATGCTGATCGGGGTGAATCCGGGGATGGTATTGATCTCATTGACATAGATGTCTTCCGTCGTCCTTTCCAGGAAGAAGTCGACTCTGGCCATTCCCTGGCATTCGAGCACCTGAAAGGACCTCAGAGCCAGCTCCTGGACCCGTTCCACCTGATCCGGCCGGAGCGGTGCGGGAACGAGCAGTTCAGCGCTGTCGTCCAGATACTTGGCCCGGTAGTCGTAGAAGCCCGACCGGGGGATGATTTCCCCGGGGAGCGACGCCTGGGGATCGGCGTTCCCCAGGACCGAACACTCGATCTCGCGCGCGTCCAGGGCTCTTTCCACGATGACCTTTTCGTCGAACTCGCCGGCCTGGGCCAGAGCTTCCGCAAGTTGCCGCGGCCGTTCCACTTTGCTGATCCCGATGGAGGATCCCAGGTTGGCCGGTTTCACGAAGCAGGGGTAGCCCAGCTTGGCCGCCACCTCCTGCTCCAGCCTCCGAGCACGATTCCTCCAGTGGTCCCATTTGATGGCCAGGAAGGGAGCGGTAGGCAGTCCCTCCTGCTGGAACAAGCGCTTCATTACGTCCTTGTCCATGGCGACGGCGGAACCCAGCACGCCGGCGCCCACGTAGGGGACATTGGCCAGCTCAAGCAGGCCCTGGATGGTGCCGTCTTCTCCGAAGGGACCGTGAAGCACCGGGAAGACCACGTCGACCGGAGTCTTTGGTCCCACCCGGGTGCCGTCAGCCTCGAGCTGAATCAACTGGCCCGAGGCGGTCGACTCGGCGGGAAGGAGCACGTCCCCCCCCTCCTGCAGGATCTCGGAGAAATTCCCTTCCAGAAATCCCGGATCGGCACGCCAGCGGCCCTCCTTGGTGATGCCAATCGGGATGACGTTGTACTTGGCGCGATCGATGGCTTCCAGGATCGATGCCGCCGACTCCAGCGAGACTTCATGCTCTCCGGATTTGCCGCCGAAGAGTAAGGCCACGGTGATCTTTTTCATTGCGGATGGACCGATAGGAGACCCCTCAACACCGGAAGGCAGGCCGTCGGTTGGGCCTCCCGGCGCAATCCATTCTAACCCGGGCCGGAAGGCGGATTCGCAAGATTCGAACGGGCGCCGCTCGTCTTCGGAGCGCAGACCCGGGTGAGACATGCGGGCTAGGAGTCTGCGCTGTAGAACACTACCAAGCCCTTCTGGTGGACTATGATCCCTATTATTGGTGGATAATCAACTATGGAAAGGATCGTCTGCCCTATTCACAGCAATATTTTGTCCTTTTTTGTAGAAGGCTATCCCTCCAAATTTTTCTACGGCGCCTAGGGGGTAAGGCGATAGATGGTTCGGGGAAAGGGAATCGCCTCGCGCACGTGTTCCAGTCCACAAATCCAGGCCACGACCCGTTCGATGCCCATTCCAAATCCCGAATGGGGGAAGTTGCCGTACCGGCGCAGATCCAGATACCACTGAAAGGCGTCGGCCGGCAGGTGGTGCTCCCGGATCCGTTGGTAGAGGAACTCCAGGCTGGTGGCCCTCTGGCCTCCGCCGATGATCTCGCCGTAGCCCTCCGGAGCCAGGACATCGGCCGATAGCGCCACTTCCGGACGTTGAGGGTCCGGCTCCATATAAAAGGCCTTGGCCTGAGAAGGGTAACGGTGAACCATCACCGGGCGGTCAAACTGCCGGGCCAGCAGGGTCTCGTCGGCCCCGCCCAGATCGCTCCCCCACTCGATGTCCGAGTCCTTGGATTTCAGGATGGACACGGCTTCATCGTAGGTAAGCCGGGGGAATGGGGGGGCGATCCTTTGGAGTGTTTCCACGTCCCGGTTCAGGGTGGCCAGTTGGGAACTGCAGTTGCCGAGCACCCGGCCGAGGATCTCCAATATCAGGTCTTCGGCCAGAACCAGGATGTCCTCCAGCGTGGCGTGGGCGACTTCGGGCTCCACCATCCAGAACTCGGTGAGGTGGCGGCGGGTCTTCGACTTCTCGGCTCGAAAGGTGGGGCCAAAGGAATAGACTTTGCCGAAAGCCGCTGCCGCGGCCTCATTGTAAAGCTGCCCCGATTGGGTCAGATACGCCTTGTCATCGAAATAGGGGACCTCGAACAGGGTGGTGGTGCCTTCACAGGCCGCCGGGGTAAAGATCGGCGTGTCGACCAGGGTGAACCCGCGCCGATCAAAGAAATTGCGGGTGGCGCGAATCACTTCATGTCGAACCCTGAGGATGGCGTGCTGCCGGGATGACCGAAGCCACAGGTGACGGTGGTCCAGCAGAAACTCGATCCCGTGTTCCTTGGGGCTGATGGGAAAGGGTCGCTCCGCCGGAACCCGCTGGATGATTTTCAAATCGGCGACCTCCATCTCGAAGCCCCCTGGAGCCGTTTTGCCTTCGGGGACTCTTCGGACGGTGCCCGTGACCTCGAGGGAGGATTCCTGGGTCAACTCCCTGGCCTGTTGGAAAACAGCGGGTGGAACCGCGTTCTTGAGGACAATCGCCTGCATCAGTCCGGTCCCGTCCCGCACAACCAGGAAGATAATCTTTCCGCTCGATCGATGGCGGTAGAGCCAGCCTCGGATGGTCGCTGAACCTCCCTCGTGATCGGCTGCTTCCCGAATCGCGATCCCAGCCATCACTCCTCCTTCACCACCGCTTCCCTTGCCGCGTCCCAACAGGCCTCCAGGCGGCCGCAGGCCTCTCGAGCCGACTTCAATGCGGTTTGGAAATTAGTTCCTTCCCCGCGAAACTCCAACAAGAGACAGCCGTCATAGCCGGAGTTTGCCAAGCCCTGCAGGATTTCCTGCCAGGACGCCGTCCCGGCGAACGGGGGCAGGTGTTCATCCCGGTGTCCGTGGTTGTCATGGAGATGGGTGGTGAGGATCCACTCCCCGACAGCCGCGATCTGGCTCGACGGGCTGGTTTCCAGGTGCGCGTGTCCGGCGTCGAAGCAGATGCCGACGTCCGCCAGGCCGGCTTCCCGCAGGAATCGCCCCATCCTCTCCAGGGAAAGTCTGTTGGGAATATTCTCCAGTGTCAAGCGAACCCCGCGGTCGCCGGCAAACGGGACCAGGATTTCCAGACTCTGGTAGATGGCGTCCAGGTGCCGGGGACGATATCCATCCTCGAGAGCCCCCGTATGTATCACAGCCAGCGGAAAGGGAACCCTCTCGGCGAACTCCAGTGCTCTGCGGGCCTCGTCTACCGCCTGGGTTCTGCGGTGGGGTTCGGTAGCGGCAATAGAGAGCGGGGTCAGAATTCTGTCCGCCCGGTATTCCAGACAGTGGGGCAGATGCAGGGAGTGGAGAAAGGACTCCTGATCCCGGAGCCAGGCAGCCAGCTCCCGTGAGAGTTGCCTGTTCCGATAGTCGAAATGGGGCCTCAAGGCCAGGATCTCCACCCGCTGAAAGCCTTGGCGGCGCAGGGCCGCCAGCCGGTCCAGGTCCAACCTTTCCTCGATGAACAGATAGGTGGATATGCCTCGCTGCATGGCGGTTGGACTGCCGGAAGCTGTCCGGATAGACGGCAAGCTGGAGAGATGGAGCCAAGCCTCACTTGCTCTGATCGATCAAGGATACTATCATCATTAGATCCGAATTCAAGCTGGCCCGAGCAGGGATCGCGGCTGTGAGCCAGGGAGCGGGCTTTGAACAAGAAAAGTCGTCGCAAGAATGCCGCGGGCAGGTTCCGGGACGGGATCTCGGAGGCGGTTCTTCGATCGCACCAGGTGGAAGATCAGACGCATGCGGAAACCCTCTACCTGAACAATCTGGTTCGCGACAAGAGGCGGGTGGTGGTGAAACTGCTCAACAACGAAGAAGTCGAAGGATGGATTGAATACTACGACAAGCGTTTTATCCGTGTGACCCGCAATCGCGAAGCCAACATGTTCATCTACAAGCACCAAATCAAATATATCCAGGAGCGCTGACCCATCGTCTTTTACGGCTCGAAATCCGTCAGTATCCTGGCCAGGCGGGCGGAGAATGCCGACCGGGGCAGGATCCAGCGGGCGCCGGCTTTGCGGGCTTCCTCGGCAAGCTCGGTCTGAACGTGGGAATAGAAGGCCAGAATGGGAAGGTCGTCCCGTCCGGACGAATCGTTGAGTTCCTGAATGGCCTGCAGCGGCTGAGTCGTCCGGCCGTTGAGGTCGACAATGATGAGCTTCGTCCTTTCCGGGTCGGCGTTTTGGAGCAGTTCCCGGCGAGTCTTCAAAAGCCGGGCGGAGACGCCGCACAACCGCGCCGTGGAGACGATTTTGCTGGAAAAGAAGAGATCGTCCACCAGTATCAGCACTTCATCGGACATGACAGGATCTCCAGATTCCAGGGCTTCGGACCGCCGCCGGCCGCCCACCGGTCAAGCGCTGTGCCGAAAATGAACCGTCTCGCCGTCCTGAACCGCATACTCCTTGCCCTCCAGCCGAAGTAATCCTCGTTGTCGGGCAGCGGAAAGGGATTTGACCTCCAGCAGCACATCCCAGGGAATCACTTCAGCCCGGATAAAGCACCTCTCCAGGTCCGAGTGGATAACGCCGGCAGCCTTGAGAGCCGGGGTGTCCCTGGGGACGGTCCAGGCCCGGCATTCGTCCTCCCCCACGGTGAAGAAGGAAATCAGTCCCAGGAGTCGGTAGGTGGTCCGAATCAGTCGGATCAGACCCGACTCGGCAAGGCCGTAGTCGGCCAGAAAGGCCGTTGCCTCCTCGTCGGCCAACTCCGCCATTTCCGCCTCCAGTTTGCCGCAAACCGCTGTCAATGCGACGTTGGGCCGGCCGGCCAGGGTCTCGATCCGGTAGGCCTCGGCCAGGCGCGGGATCCGCGGCGCAGCACTGTCGGGGAGGTTGAGGACATGGAGCACCGGTTTCTCCGACAGGAAGGAGAAGCTCCGAAGGCGTTTTCTCTCCTCCCCACTCAGCGTGAGAGATCGAAGGGGTCTTTCCTGTTCCAACCACTGACGGCATTTTCGAAGCAGGGCATCTTCCCCGATCAGATCCGGATGCTTCATCTTCTTGAGATCCTTTTCCAGGCGTTCCAGCCGCCTTTCAATCACGGCAAGGTCCCCCAGAATGAGTTCCAGATCCAATTCGGTGATGTTCCGCTCCGGAAGGCCCGGGAGTTCGCCCCGAGGCCAAGGCTCCTCGTCGAAGGCTCGAACCACGTGGACCAGTACGTCCAGGTTGCGGATGTCTCCCAACCCGAACTCCGGAGCGGCGGCGCCGTTGTTAACGGAGGGGACATCCAGGTATTCAATCACGGCCGGGGTGGTTTTTCTCGGCCGGAAAAGAGCCGCCAACCGGTCCAGCCGCGAATCCGGGACGGTGGCCATGCCAACCGCCGATCCTCTCTTCCTGCGGGATTGGGCCGCGCGATTGGTGGCTGCTTTCGTCAGGATCTTGAACAGGGTGGATTTGCCCGCCGACGGGAACCCTATAATTCCGGCTTTCACGAAGAGACTCCCTGGCCCGAGATGCTGTCTCGGGGGCGCAATGGTTGGACCGACGGTTTCAGGTAAGTCCGGCCCCCGCCCCCCACGACGGGGCGGATCATTCGAGAGTGAAACAGGTTTGTTTCAGACAAGTGGGGCCCCTGCCCTGCCGTGCAGATTATCCGAGAGTGAAACAATCAGAAATCGACTATCCCGTCGTGACCTTGGTATCCCGTCGCGGTTAACCTCAACGCCTTAGTGGCCCTTCGTCGTTCTTCGTGGCCCTTCGTGGATAACTCTTTTTCTTTTGTCTTTTTTCTGTTGTTTCAGACAAGTCGGGCCTCCGCCCCCCACGACGGGGCGGATCATTCGAGAGTGAAACAGGTTTTGTTTCAGACAAGTCCGGCCCCCGCCCTGCCGGGCGGATCATTCGAGGAAAAACAGCCGTTCGTCAATGAAGACGAACCACGAATGGACACGAATAAACACGAATAGACCAGAAGACTGATGGACCTCCTTCAACGACAACCGGCGCCAAAATGCTTCGGCACTTTTGTCCCGTTGGTGTGACCCTGTCATGGGAGGAAGCCCACCCGGGAGCGCGGGCGTCCCGCCCGCACAAATCCTGGTATAGCCTCACCCATCTCCTCGACCCGGATCGAACGGCAACGACGCCATGGCTCTGCTTCGGCCGGGTCCATGCGGTTCCCGCCGGCAGGGCGGTCGGCTGCAACATCGCAGGGAAACTGAGCGGCAACCGAAGGGACAGCATGCGGGCGGGACGCCCGCGCTCCCGGGGGTGTCGTCTCGATGGTGAGGTGGGGGGTATCCGGCGGGCGACTTCTCTGAAAGCCGGCCTGTCCCCTTTGGGAAACTCCCGTTTGCCTGCGAGCCGGGCGCCCGCCCCCCGCGACTGGGCAGATCCATCGAGAAGGACTATAAATTGAACATCGATGCACAGGATGCACAGGATAATCAGGACGGGAGGCTGCTGCAGGAGACGCTGACTCGTGCAATGATCGTGTGCGGATTTGAGGATGTCCGGGAACACAAGCCAGCCGTCTCCGGAAAAAATCCTGTGCATCCTGTGCATCCATGTGAATCAAAAATCTACCCATGCTTGACTATGAACCGGTTTCCAGCCACCAGGCGCAGGCGTTTGTTTCAGGCGAGAGAGCCCCGCCCGCGGCCGGCAGGTCGAGCCTCATCTTACCACGGGGGCAGGCAGGGAGGAGCGGAAGGGGCTGCAGGGCCAATTCACGCTGTACAGCGACTGTCTGATTTTTCTGGATTTCATTCGCCCCAGCCTGAATCAGTCCTGGCCTGAGGGCAGCCTAGCCTTCGAACGACAGAAACATCGATAGACAGGATGAACAGGATTGCTTTTGTCCTGTCCATCCTGTTCACACCAGACCCAGGGTCAATATCTTGATCAATGTCCTCAGGAAGAATCTCCAGGGCGACTTTCCGGAGGGGCCGCCTGCGCCGTAGGCCGACGCCCCTGGACCGTTACGCTCCCGGGAACGCATCGGACCGGCGCAATCGCAATCCTGCAAATAGTCCGGGGAGGCGATCCGACCGGGGCCAATCCTCATTCCGGGTCCCGGAGGCACCGCGATCGTCTCGGAATGGTCCTGGGCGGTGATCACCAGGAGCCCTTTGTCGGATCGCACACAGATCGTCCCGTCCGACTCCAGACCGATCTCACCGCGGCATGCCTCCGAGCGGGGTTGCGGGCCGGGGTCCACCCGGATCAGGAAGTCGGGTGTCAGGAAGAGGTCGCCCTGGGAGCGGGGAAGATCGTAGGCCACCCTGCCGCTGTGCAGGGTAAAGAGGAAGGGAGATCGCGGCTGCTGAACCGTCAAGTCGGTGTCCCGGCAGAGATTGAGCCGTCCTCCCATCAGAAGTTCCAGTTCGGCTTTGCCGCGTTTGAGATGGATCCTGGTTCCGTCATAAACCATTGGCAGCACGGATCCTCCGCCCCGCCCCCAGTCGACCCGTCCGGTCAACTGCAGATTCCCCTTGGAGGTCAACACTCCCACCGGAAATTTGCCAGCATGGCCTGCCTGGGTCGGGGGATGGCCCAGGGAGACCGGTGTTGCCGCGCAAAGCAGCACCAGGGAAACCACGAGAATGCTCGGGGATTTGGCCGAGCGGAGAATCGAACGGGAAGTCATGACGAATTCTGTTTTGGCCTCCTCAGCGCTCCGAGGTGGGAGTCTGCCATTCCAGGCCGGGGATTCCGTTGAGCGGTCGCCCCGATGCCTGCCATCAGCCTAGCAGAAAAAAGTTGGTCACCGACCAATAAACTGCTTGACTCCAGAATCAGAACTCATAAGACTGTCGTGGAGCAAAGTGGTCTAGAAAAGACTTTTATGGTCTGATGTGGATCGTGGATCTGCAACAGGTGTCTTCTTCTTTTCTCGATTCTCGACCACTTCGGAGTTCTGTCCCATGCTGCAACTCAGGGGAAGCCAATCCACCAAGCTGGATGGGAAGGGCCGCATCAAGCTGCCCGTGGGTTTCCGCTCCGAAATCGAGCAGGAACAAGGAAACGAGTTCTATGTCACAAGCCTCAAAGGGGACTGCATCCGGCTCTATCCGTTTGCCGTTTGGGACGAGATAGAAAAGAAAATCGCCGCTCTTCCCTCGAAAAAGCCGGTAGTCAAGAAATTCCTGCGCGCAACCAACTATTACGGCCAAAAGGCCTTGATGGACAGCCAGGGTCGGTTGCTGCTTCCTCAGGGGCTGCGAGAGTCAGCCCGGCTGGAAGATGAAGTCAGGGTGGTCGGCTCGATGGATTACCTGGAAATCTGGCGAGACGACACCCTGAAGAATGCCGTCGAGAGCAATCCTTGGACCGACAGCGACGACGAGGAACTCTCTGAAATCGGGATCGCGGGATGAGCTTCACCGGTCTCGCGGCTCATTCTGCTCCGATGGATTCGACGCGTCAAGCCAAGGCGGGCCCCAGGGAGACCGGCGGCCTTCACACGCCGGTGATGCTCTCCCAGGTCCTCGAGTACCTGCGGCCTCGAACGAGAGGGGTTTACATCGATGCGACTCTCGGCCTGGGCGGCCATGCCCGAGCCATTCTGGAGGAGTCGGCGCCCGAAGGGAAGCTCCTGGGGATCGATCGCGACCGGGAAAGCCTGGAGCGGGCAGCCCGGGGACTGGCCCGGTACGCGGGACGTTTCGAGCTCCACCACGGAAATTTTGCCCAGGTGAAGGACATCGCCGGCCTCAGGCAATTCGAGTCCTGTGATGGAATCCTGGCCGATCTGGGTCTTTCGTCGTTCCAGTTGGAAACGGCCGAACGCGGCTTCAGTTTTCAACGATCCGGGCCGCTGGATATGAGAATGGACACTGCCACCCGGCTGACGGCTGCCGAGGTGGTGAACCGCTTTCCGGAAGCGAAGCTGGCGGCGCTGATTTACAACTATGGAGAAGAGCCGAGTTCCCGCCGGATCGCCCGGGCGATCGTGCGAGCCAGGCCCCTGCAAGATACGCTGAGCCTGGCCGAGGTGGTTTCTCGGGCGGTGCGCTCCGGCAGGCGGACGAAAATTCATCCGGCGACGCGCACCTTTCAGGCACTCAGAATTTTTGTCAATGACGAATTGGAGGCGCTACGCCAATTCGTCGCCAGCTCGATCGCACTGCTGAAGGCAGGGGGGCGGCTGGCAATCATCAGCTTTCATTCTCTGGAGGACCGGATAGTGAAAGGTTCCCTGGGCGCCATGGCGGGGGGGTGTAGCTGTCCTCCCGGGTTCCCAGTCTGTGTTTGCGGGCGGAAAAAGCTGGTAAAGCTCGTTTGTCGCAAGCCCGTTTCCCCGACCGACCCGGAAAAAATCAGCAACCCCCGGTCGAGAAGCGCCAAGTTGAGGGTGGCGGAAAGGTTGTGAGCCTGCGGAAATTCCGATGCCGCCCGGCTCGAAGGGTCTGGTTGAGTTGAGGAGGGTCGATGACTGAGATTCACATGGTGAAGCAGATTGACAACTCACGTCTGGTCAAGGAGTTGGATTTTCAAAAAACAAGGGAGTGCCTGCTGCTCATGGTTCTGGCCATGTTGTGTCTGCTGGCTCTGCTCTGCCTGGCCTGGCAACAGTTCGAGGTCATCCGCCGGGGCTACGAGCGTGAAGAACTTCGCAAGGAAATCAAGCATCTGACTGAAGTCAACCGCCAACTCAAGCTGGAGAGGGCCACTTTGCGCAGCCCGCAGCGAATCGATCTGATAGCCAGAAGACAGCTCGGGTTAATCAATCCCTCGTTCCACCAGATTGTGGTTCAGCCAACGCCTGAGCCGTCTCGGCCGGATGAGATTCTTTTGGCGGCCCGGGAAGGCCGCGGAATGGATGCTCCGCTGGCCGGATTCGGAGCGCTCCCGTAAACCAACCCAGGGGACCCCGGATTCACGCTTGCGGAACAGATGGCGGATAGGAATCCAGCCCTGACCCCAACGGCACCTTTTCGATTCTCTAGCGGGGCTCCCCATGTCGGCCAAACTCCCGAAGGTATTTCGGACCCGTCTTGGTCTTCTGGTACTGTTCTTCCTGGCCTGGTCCTGCCTGATCAGCTATCGCCTCGTCGACCTGCAGATTGTCCGGTACCCTGAAATGAGGGAACTGGCCCGGCGCCAGCAAACCCGTGTGTTTAAGATCAGTCCGAAACGCGGGACGATTTTTGATCGCCGAAACAGGGAACTGGCAGTCAGTATCAACGTCGAGTCAGTATATGCAGTCCCGTCGGAAATCACCGACAAGCCGCGCACGGCTGCCCGCCTGGCCCAAACCCTGGGGCTCGACCCGGAAAGCGTTCGGAGAAGGTTGGAGGGGGCGCGGTCCTTTTGCTGGATCAAGCGGAAAGTGGACTACCCTCAAATCGAGAAGGTTCGGGGGCTGCAGTTGCCCGGAATCTATTTTGAGACGGAGAGCAAGCGCTACTATCCCAAGCGGGAGCTGGCTGCCCATGTCCTTGGCTATGTGGGCATGGACAACGAAGGACTGGCCGGTTTGGAGCACTTGTATGAGCGAGCCGTGCGAGGCACGGCCGGCCGGATTCTGCTGCATCGCGATGCCAGGAAACGGTACTTCAGCAGTGTGGAACGACCTCCTACGGCAGGCTCCGACCTGGTCTTGACAATGGACGAGTCGATCCAGTATCTGGTGGAGCAGGAGCTCTCGGCCCAGGTCAAAAAGAGCAGGGCCCGGGGCGGCACGGCCATCGTGATGAACCCCGCCAGCGGCGCCATCCTCGCCATGGCCAACCTGCCCACCTTCAATCCAAATCACTATGGCCGCTATTCGGAAGCTACCTGGAGGAATCAGGCTATTCTGAATATCTACGAGCCGGGTTCCACCTTCAAGGTGTTTACGGCAGCCACGGCGCTGGAAGAACGGTTGACCAGCCCCGACGAGCAAATTCACTGCATGAATGGCGGGATCGTGATTGGGCGGCACCGCATCCGGGACCACAAACCCTTTGGTTGGTTGTCGGTCCGGGATGTGATCGCTCGTTCCAGCAACGTCGGCATCATCCAACTGGGCTTTCGAATCGGCAAGGAGCGTCTGGAGCGCTATCTACGGCTCTACGGCTTTGGCCGGCCCACCCAGGTGGACCTCCCTGGAGAAGCCAGAGGATTGTTGCGTTCGGCCTCGGACTGGCACACGGTGACGCTGGGGACCATTTCCATGGGGCAGGGAATTGGCGTGACTCCCCTGCAGATGATCACGGCAGTGGGAGCGATCGCCAACGGGGGCCTTTGGGTCCCCCCCCGTGTGGTCGAGCGAATTCAATCGGGTCAGGTTTCCGCGAGTCCTTCGGGTTCCGAGGGGGGGGGCAGGAGGGTCCTGCGGAAAGAGACGGCCGACACCGTCAGGGGCATGATGAGCCAAGTGGTGTCTGCCGGAACGGGCAGGGCGGCTCGGCTGAGGGGCTTTTCGGCGGCCGGCAAGACCGGTACGGCCCAGAAAGTGAATGCCAACGGGGGTTACTCGCACACCCGCTTTGTGGCATCCTTCCTCGGTTTCGCTCCCGCCGACAATCCGGTTCTCTCGATAGTGGTGCTGATTGATGAGCCTCGTGGCCTCTACTACGGCGGCCAGGTTGCCGCCCCGGTGTTCAAGAAGATTGCGGAGAAGACACTGAATTATCTTTCAGTGCCCCCCGATGAGCCCAAGCAAGAATGGAGGGACGACTCCCAGGTTGCGGACCTCGGTACAGGGGAAGATCTGCTGGAGGAGCCCTTGACGGATGCGGTGTCGTGGACTCCGGCGTCGCTAAGCGGCGATCAGGCAATGGGCCTCACCGAGTCGACTGCCGGTGCTCGACAGGTGCAGGATCTGGGGGGCTACGATGATGCGGCCATCGATGGCCTGGCTGTTGTGGCCGTACCCAACTTTGTGGGGAAGTCGCTTCGAGCGGTAATGGCGGAGGGGACTCGGGCCCGATTGCAGGTGGAGGCCCAGGGGGCCGGGTTGGTGGTCTCGCAGTCACCGGCTCCCGATGCCAAGGTGGTGCCGGGCTCGACGGTGAGGGTCCAGCTCAATCGAAAACTCTAGCCCGCATTTCTCACCAGGGCGCGCCCAGCACCGTCTGTACCCTGAAGACTCTAAACAAAGCGCCGCAAGATGTTAAAGACAAGCACTTTTCTACCTTATGCTCAGCGTCCTGGTGAGAAATCCCGGTGAGCATGCGCCGGGGAAACCATGCAACTCCGGGACCTGATCAGGAATATCGAACTCAATGCTGCGGTCGAGTGTCCCGATGCGGAAATTACAGGTATTGCCTACGATTCCCGTCAGGTCAGGGCCGGGCATCTCTTCGCGGCCATTGGTGGGACGCAGACGGATGGGAATCGTTTTGTGGATCAGGCAGTCAGGCTTGGAGCTCGCGCGGTCCTGTCCGAAAAATCCAGACCGGCGGCCTTTCCGTGGCCATGGATCCGCGTCAAACATGGCCGTCGCGCCTTGGCTCAAACGGCCGCAAACTTTTACGGTCATCCCACTCGGGAAATGCGCCTGGTCGGGATCACCGGGACCAACGGCAAGACGTCCACCGCCTATCTGCTCGAGTCCATCCTGAAAGCCAGCGGCTCCCGGGTGGGGTTGGTCAGCACCATCGCCTATCGAAGCCCCGGCTGGTCGGCTCCGGCCGGGCTCACGACTCCGGAAAGCCTCGATCTGCAGGGGCTTTTCCATTGCTTTCGGCGGAACGGCTGCCGCGACGTGGTGATGGAGGTTTCCTCTCATGCGCTAGTCTTGAACCGTATCTACGCCATCCGATTTGGAGTGGCTGTCTTCACCAATCTCTCTCCGGAGCATTTGGACTACCATCAGTCCATGGAAAGTTACTATCAAGCCAAGAAACAGTTGTTTGTGGACACGGGATATGGGCCGCCCGGGGTGTCGATTGTGAATGTGGATAACGCCTGGGGAGAGCAGCTTGCAGGGAGCATTCCGGGCCAACCCCTCACTTTTTCACTGAGCCGTCCGGCCGATTTTGGGGTTCTCAAGCGTCAGTCGGGATGGACGGGCACGCAGGTTCGCTTTCGGCTGCAACAGGAGGAACTGGAGGTGCGCACCTCTCTGTTGGGGAGCTTCAATCTCTCCAATCTTCTGGCTGCGGCCGCCGCGGCCAGCAGTTTGGGAGTCCACCGGGATGCTCTGAAGCGGGGGATCGAAGCCTGTCCGCCCATTCCAGGACGGTTCGAACAAATTGATTGCGGGCAGGCCTTTCACGTGATCGTGGATTACGCCCATACGCCCGATGCGCTGCGGAACATCCTCAATACCGCCAGAGAACTGCATCCGCGGAGGGTGTTGGTGCTGTTTGGCTGCGGTGGCGAGCGGGACCGGTCCAAACGGCCGGCAATGGGTTCGACCGCCGAACAGCACAGTGATTGGGTCATGCTCACCTCTGACAATGCCCGCAGCGAGGACCCCCTGGCGATCATTCGGGAGATCCAGGCCGGTCTTCGGTCCGATCGGCACGAGGTCGAGCCGGATCGGCGGAAGGCGATTCGGCGGCTGTTTTCGCGGGCGGAATCGGGGGATGTGGTCATTCTGGCCGGCAAGGGGCACGAGGTCCGCCAGCAGCTAGCCGGTCGGGTCCGCCCCTTTGACGATCGCCAGGTGGCCAGGGCTGTCCTGCGGGAGATGAACCATGGTGATGCGGCTGCCAGCCGGTGAAATCGCTCGGGCAGTGGGATCCTCCATTGATCCGACCTTCCGGGAGAAGTCGCCTTCAGGCTACTCCATCGATTCGCGAACCCTGCAGTCCGGGGACTGCTTTATCGCCATTCGAGGACCCCGATTCGACGGCCACCAGTTCATTCCCGAGGCGGTTCGCAAAGGGGCCTCTCTGTTGATTGTCAGCCGGAAGGAGGCCGGGAGGTCGGCGGCAGGAACACCCTGTATCCGGGTGGAAGATACATTGCAGGCCCTTCAGCAACTGGCCGGCTGGGTGCGGCGTCGTTGGGGGAAGCCCCTGGTGGGGATCACCGGGAGCGTTGGCAAGACGACCGCCAAGGAGATTGCCAGCCATCTGCTGGCGGGATCGTTCAGGGTTTTCAAGAACCGGCGGAACCTCAACAACCACTACGGGCTGCCCCTCTCTCTGCTTCAGTTGGAGTCGGAGCACCAGATTGCTGTTCTGGAGCTGGGGATGTCGGCCCCCGGAGAGATCGCCAGGCTGAGCTGCATCGCACGGCCCGACCTGGGTGTGGTGACCAACGTCAAGCCGGTTCACCTGGAGTTCTTCTCCTCCCTGGGCGGCATTGCCAAGGCCAAGCGAGAGCTCATTGAGCATCTACCCTCCGGGGGGGTGGCGTTCTTGAACAACGACGATTCGCGTGTCCGCAAGTTCAGTCGTGTCTTTGACGGTGAGATCGTCTCCTTCGGCATCGATAGGCCGGCCGCCTACCGGGTCGAGCGGATTCGTTGCAGGGGGCTGAGCGGATGCGAGTTCAGCATCCGACACCGCGGTCGAAGCCACCGGTTGGCCTCTCCCTTGCTGGGAACCCACAATGTCTCCAACTGCCTGCCCGGAATCGCTTTGGCCCACCGCATGGGGATGAGCTTTCCGGCCATCGCGGCACGAATGCTCAGCCTGGAGGCGGGTCAGGGCAGGGGGCGACCGCTATTTTTCGAGCAGGGGGTTTGCGTGGTGGATGACAGCTACAACTCCAATCCCGCCGCTCTGATGACCATGATGAGACTTCTCAGGCGCATCCCGGGCTATCGAAGGAAAATTCTGGTTGCGGGAGAGATGCTGGAGCTGGGCGCTGACGGCCCCCGGTTCCACCGGGCGTGCGGCAGGGCGGCGGCCGGTTGGGGCTTTGATCTGATCCTCGGCGTCCAGGGACTGGCCGATCAAGTGGTGACCTCGGCCAGAGCTCTCGGGTACGATGGCGGCTGCTCGGTCTTTTTCGAAGCTGCCGTCGAGGCCGGCGAGTGGCTGGCCCCTCGCATCCGGCCCGGCGACCTGATACTGGTGAAGGGTTCTCGCGGGGTGAGGACCGAGGAAGTGATACACAGGCTCAATAGGGACTTCGCTCTTTCCGCCTGAGATCCCGAACCGGCCAGCCAGGTCGCTGCCTGGGGCCTACGGGCTGTTCCGACTGGCCGACGCCTCGGGCCCTTGAGAGCGGAAGCCAATCCGAATCCAATGCTCTACCACATTCTTTATGAGTGGCTGTTTCACACCTTCCCCGAGGTTTCGGTACTCAACGTCTTTCGCTATATCACCTTCAGGACGGCTTACGCCAGCATTACGGCCCTGGTTCTGGCTCTGATCCTGGGTCCCTGGCTCATTCGACGCTTACGCCAGTTTCAGGTGAGTCAACCGATTCGGGAAGAGGGTCCCAGTCACCACCAGGTCAAGGCCGGCACACCTACCATGGGAGGTGTTTTGATTGTGGCCAGCACGGTGGTGCCGACCGTACTGTGGACGGACCTGAGCAATCCGCTGGTGTGGGTCGGCCTGGGTGCGATGATCGGGTTCGGCGCCATCGGTTTTGCCGACGACGCCATCAAGATCAAGCGACAGAGAAACCTGGGGTTGACGGTCCGGGTCAAGCTGGGGTTGCAGCTCCTCCTGAGCGGTGCCGTTGCAGCCGGTCTGTTGCTTCTCAAGTCCCGGGGAGCTTATCAAACCGATCTGGCCGTTCCCTTCTTCAAGGAGTTGCAGCCCAATCTGGTGTTGGACACCTTTGCCGGCTCAGCTTTTCATCTCCTGGACTTCCTTCCCTTCCTGGTTTTCGTGTTGGTGATTCTGGTCGGATCATCCAACGCCGTCAACCTCACCGACGGGTTGGACGGCCTTGCCATCGGCTGTGTGGTGGTTGCCGCTGGGGCGCTGACCATGTTGACCTACGTCACCAGCCACGCCTCCTTTGCCGGATACCTGGATATTCCTCATCAGGCCGGAGTTGGGGAGCTGACCATTTTCTGCGGGGCCATGGTCGGCGCGTCGCTGGGTTTTCTCTGGTACAACTGCCATCCGGCCGAGCTCTTTATGGGCGACGTGGGATCGCTGGCCCTGGGCGGCGCCATCGGGACGGTGGCCGTGATCATCAAGCACGAAATTCTGCTGGTGGCCATTGCCGGTATTTTCGTCTTGGAGGCGCTGTCGGTAATGATACAGGTCGTTTCCTTCAAGTTCTGGAAGAGACGGGTCTTTCGCATGGCGCCGCTGCACCACCACTTCGAGCTTCTGGGCTGGACCGAGTCCAAGGTGGTGGTGCGCTTCTGGATCGCAGCGCTGATCTTTGCCTTGTTCAGCCTGACCACGCTCAAGCTGCGGTGATCTTCCCGGCCCGCATTTCTCACCAGGGGGCGCCCAGCACGGTCTGTACCGTGAAGATTCCGAACAAAGCGCCGCAAGATGTTAAAGACAAGCACTTTTCGACCTAATGCTCAGCAACCTGGTGAGAAATGCGGGCTAGGGGACGGCCCCGGCCTGCGGTCGGCGGAGGCCGCCACCCGGCTTGGACCGCGGGGAGTGACATTGGAAGACGAACCCTTCTCGGGAAAAAAGGTCCTGGTGGTGGGGATGGCCCGCAGTGGAATGGCCGCGGCAAAGTTCCTGCGGACCAAGGGAGCCCGCCTGACGATCTCGGACTGCCGGGGCCGAACCGAGCTGGGGCCGGAAATCCAAACACTGGAGTCGCTCGGGATCCGTTGCGAGGCTGGCGGGCATCGTCCGGCGACCTTTCTGGAGGCAGAATGCATTGTGGTGAGTCCGGGCGTTCCCCTGGAGCAGCCGGTCCTGAGACAGGCAGCGCGCCGGGGGAGGGTGATCTTGAGCGAGATTGAGCTGGCCTCCCGTTTCCTTCGCGGAAGAATCGTCGGAATCACCGGCTCCAACGGCAAGACCACCACCACCACATTGGTCGGGGAGATCCTGCGGGCTGCAGGCTTTCGGGTTCAGGTGGGCGGGAATATCGGAGTGCCCTTGACCTCCCTGATCGAAAGCTCCGGTTCCGAATCGATCAACGTGGTGGAGTTGAGCAGCTTTCAGTTGGAGGCTGTCTCTTCCTTTCGAGCTCACGTCGGGGTGATCTTGAATATCACCCCCGACCACATGGATCGATACCCATCCCTGGCAGCCTACGCCAGGGCCAAGCTGAACCTCTTGAACAATCAAAGGGCCTCGGACTTTGCGGTTTTGAACCGAGAGGATCGGCTGCTGCGCGACCTGGCCGAACCCTCGGCCGCCAGAAGGTTCTGGTTCAGCACCAGGGCTCCCGTGGATCAGGGAAGCTGCCTCCAGGGAGATGCCCTGGTTTTCAGCGATCGGGGGAGACGGGAGCCGATGGTCCGGGTGGAGGCCATCCGGATCAAGGGGCTTCACAACCTGGAAAACGTGGCTGCCGCAGTCACCGTGGCCCGTCTGTTGGGCGCATCCGTCCAGTCCATCCGGGAAACCGTCGCCCGCTTTCGCGGTGTCTCTCATCGACTGGAGTGGGTAAGGGAGATTCGAGGCGTCGATTTTTACAACGACTCCAAGGCTACCAATCCGGCCTCGGCCCAGAGGGCCTTGGAGGCGTTCGAGCAGCGGCTGATTCTGATTCTGGGCGGGCGCGACAAAGCCAGCGATTTTACCGTGCTGAGTCCGCTGGTGAGCCGGCGGGTCAAAGGCCTGGTCCTGTTGGGGGAGGCCAGCCGCAAGATCCAGTCCCAACTGGCCGGGACGGCTCCGATGACCCGGGCTGCCAGCATGGAGGAGGCGGTCCGCTTGGCCTTCGGTCAGGCGGATCCGGGAGAGGTGGTGCTGCTGGCCCCGGCCTGCGCCAGCTTCGACATGTTTCGGGATTACGAGGATCGGGGTAATGTGTTCAAGGAGGCGGTCCGTCGCCTCCAGTAGAGTCCGCTGACCGCCGGAAGATCGAGAGGTATCCTCCCGGCGGGATCCGGCGTTTCTGGATCGTTCCAAATGGCGCGAAAGCTTTCACCGGACAAACTCCTGTTTGCCGCCACCCTGGCCTTGGTCCTTTTGGGAGTGGTGATGGTCTTCAGCGCCTCGGCCGTTCCGGCGGAGGAAAAGTTCGGCAGCCCCTACTATTTTCTGATTCGTCAGGGTGTCTGGACACTTTTGGGGTTGATGGGCATGTGGTGGGTGATGCACATCGACTATCGCACCTACCGCCATCCCCTCTGTGTCTATGGAGGACTGTTCGTCTGTATTCTGCTGCTGGTGGCCGTTTTCTTTATGGATCCGAACCACAACACCCACCGCTGGATTCGGCTGGGGTCCCTCTCTTTTCAGCCATCGGAACTGACCAAACCGGCCCTGGTCATCTTCATGGCCTCTCTGCTGGAAAAGGAGGCGGACCGGGTGAACGACTGGCGTCACACCCTCCTTCCCTGTTTGATCCTGCTGGTTGTGGTTCTGGGTCTGATCGTGGCCGAGCCGGATCTGGGGACCTCCATCGCCATTGGGGCGGTGGCATTTATCCTGCTGTTCTGTGCTGGCCTGCGGCTTACCTATGTGCTGGGCGCCGGGCTGTTGGCCATACCGCCCCTGTTTTGCCTGGTCTATTTCTTCGAGTACCGGCTGGAGCGTGTGCTTGCATTTCTGGATCCCTGGAGCGATTCCCTGGGATCGGGATTTCAGATCGTGCAGTCCCTGATTGCCGTGGGGAGCGGGGGATTGACCGGCCTGGGACTTATGGCGGGCAAGCAGAAGCTGTTCTACGTGCCGGAACCCCACACCGACTTCATCTACGCCGTCATCGGAGAAGAGTGGGGTCTGGTCGGTTCCCTGGCGGTTCTGGGACTGTTTGGGGTGTTTCTGTGGCGGGGGGTCCGCCTGTCCCTGAGGGCTCGGGACGGCTTCGGACGTTTTCTGGGGGTCGGTCTGACCGCCATGGTCGTCTGCCAGGCTTTTGTCAATATGAGCGTTGTGTTAAGTTTGCTGCCCACCAAGGGAATTCCTCTTCCCTTCGTCAGCTCGGGCGGGTCGTCGTTGCTGGTCAGTCTAATGAGTGTCGGCGTTCTGCTGAATATCTCCCAGCACTCCGATTAACCCGCATTTCTCACCGGGGGGCGTGATAGTGGCGCAGTCCGTATCCACAAGCCCCTTAAATGGAGCCGATCAGGGTACTGAAGATAGACTGCTTTTCATCATGTATCCAGCGGCCCGGTGAGAAATGCGGGTTAACCTGGGGGGCAGGGCCAGCCTGCGCCGGTGCGCCGCAGGGGCGGGTCCGGACAGGGAGTCCATCCGGGGGCATTCAGGTCTGATGCTGAAGACGGAATCTTCTTCATCTCGCACCCAGCGAGCCGGCGAGAAAGACGGGCTCAGGGTCTTGATTGCGGGTGGGGGTACGGGAGGACACCTCTTTCCGGGAATCGCCGTCGCCCAGGCGCTCGCAAAGCGCCATCCCACGGCGGAGATTCAATTCGTGGGGAGCGGCCGTTCACTGGAGGCACGCATTCTGAAAGAAGCGGGTTATCGCTTGAACACGCTGCCCGTATCGGGACTGAAGGGGGTCGGGGGGATCGATCTGATCAAGGGAATCCTCAAGCTTCCCCGGAGCTTGTGGGCTGCCTGGCGAATCGTTCGCCGATTCCGGCCAACCGTGGTCTTGGGGGTCGGCGGCTACTCCTCCGGCCCTCCGGTCCTGGTGGCTTCACTGGCGGGAGTCCCCACCTTGCTTCACGAGCCCAACGCACATCCCGGAATCACCAATCGTCTGTTGGCCCCTTTCAGCCGCAAGGTGACCACCGCCTTTCCCGAGTGCGAGACCTTCTTTCCCGGGAAAGCCCTGCTGACGGGGACTCCGGTGCGGCCGGAGTTTCTGGCCCGCTCGAACAGACCGGCTGCCCGCCCATTCGTCCTGTTGATTTTCGGAGGCAGCCAAGGCGCGCGGGCAATCAACCGAGCCGTGGTGGATGCGTTGGATAGGTTGCGCCCGCACTTTTGCGAGCTGCGGTTCATTCACCAGACTGGTGAGCAGGATTTCGTCCGGGTGGAGCAGGCCTATCGGGAGGCGGGCGCCTGGGCCCGGGTCCAGGCCTTCTTTACCGATATGCCGCGCCAGTTCCCACAAGCTCACTTGGTTCTGTGCCGGGCCGGCGCCGCGACCCTGGGGGAGTTGGCGGCGTCAGGCAAGGCCTCCCTGCTGGTTCCCTTTCCGGGCGCCACCGACAACCATCAACTGCGGAACGCCGAATCGCTGGTGGCTGCCGGGGCTGCCGAAGTCATCAGGCAGGAGGAGTTGAACGGGAGCCTCCTCGCCAGCAGGGTCGAGCACTATTTCCATCACCCGGAGCAGTTGGAGCGGATGGAAGCCCAGAGCGTCCGGTTGGCCCGGCCCGATTCAGCCCAAAAGATCGTGGACTTGATAGGGGATGTGGCGGGTTTGGAGTGATGGGGCAGGTGCTGCCTCGAGATCTGTTCCGGAGGCAAACCGGCAACGGCCGGCATCTGGAGGACGCAGGCTGATTAAGGCTGGAGCCGCAACCCTTTGGGCCAGCAAGAGGCGTGCATGTTCAAGAAGATTCAGAGGATTCATCTCATCGGAGTGGGTGGATCGGGAATGAGCGGGATTGCCGAAGTGCTGCTGAACCGGGGCTACCGGGTCAGCGGCTCGGATCTCAAGCTGACACCCGTCACCCAACGGTTGGTTGAACGAGGCGCCCGCATACAGGGCGGCCATTCCCCAACGCACCTGGATGCTGCAGACGTGGTAGTGGTGTCCTCGGCGGTGAAGCCTGACAATCCCGAAATCGAGGAGGCCCGGCGTCGCCAGATCCCCACTATTCCCCGGGCGGAGATGCTGGCCGAGCTGATGAGAGGAAAGTATGGCATTGCGGTCTCGGGGACCCACGGAAAGACCACCACCACCTCCCTGGTGGCAGGTCTGACAGGACATGGCGGCCTCGATCCCACCGTCGTGCTGGGGGGGCGTCTCAATGCCTTGGGAAGCAATGCCAAGCTCGGCACCGGTGAGTTCATGGTTGTCGAGGCCGACGAAAGCGATCGTTCCTTTCTGCTTCTGTCTCCGACGCTGGCGGTGGTGACCAACATCGACCTGGACCACATGGAGAGCTATGCCGGGATGGACGATCTCAAGAGTGCCTTCGTCCAGTTTGTGAACAAGGTGCCCTTTTACGGCGCGGCGGTCCTTTGCCGGGACGATCCGGCCGTCGCCTCGATCCTTCCCCGGATCAAGCGGCGGATCATCACCTACGGTTTCGGCCGGGAGTCGGACCTGAGAATTCACGAAGCCGCCTATTCCGGGTTCGGCTCCAGGTTTGAGCTCGACTACCGTGAACAAAGCCTCGGTCCCTTTTGCCTCAACCTTCCCGGTCGGCACAACGTCCTGAATGCAGCCGCGGCCGTTGCCGTCGGATTGGACCTTGGTCTCGATCCCCCGGTGATGCGTATTGCCTTGGCCGAGTTTGAAGGGCCGGACCGGCGTTTTGAGCTGAAGGGCCGGGTCGGCGGGGTCACTCTCATTGATGACTATGGTCATCATCCCACCGAAATCACAGCGACCTTGCAGGCGGCAGGGAGTCTCGGGGCGAAGCGCCTGGTCGTGGTCTTTCAACCGCACCGCTTCAGCCGGACCCGGTATTGCTTCGAGGCCTTTGCCGGAGCTTTCGACAGGGCCGACCTGGTCCTCTTGGCGGATATCTATGCGGCAGGCGAAGAAGCGATCGGTGGGTTGACTTCGGCCAAGCTGGTTCAGGCGATCCGACACCGGGGGCACCCGGATGCCCGTTACCTGGGAGCTGCAGAGGACATGGCTTCAAGGCTGGTGCCGCTGCTTGAAGCCGGAGATGTGGTCATTACCATGGGTGCCGGGAGTATCGCCAAGCTTGCGGAATCGTTGTTGAAGCGGCTTGCAGAATCGGCGCCCGGAGAGAAATACGGGCGAGACTGGAAAGAAGGGAGGAATCCTGCATGAGGAGAGTCAAGGGGAAGCCGATGGACTATCTCGAGAGAAAACCAGGCGCCATTTTGGAAAGACAGCGCGTGTCCGGCAAGACCAAGGGTAAATCCGTGCGGGAGGTGTTGCGCTGGTCGCTCAGGATCTCCTTCGGGTTGTTGCTGGTTTCCATACTGTCGTTCGGCCTTTACTGGATGAGAGACCGGCTCTACCACTCTCCCAGGTTCGATGCCGCCATCACGGAGATCAACGGACTGCAGAATATTTCGCAGAACCAGGTATTGGTCAAGATCAGTGAGCTGCAGCAGCCGGACCGAAACCTCATGAGACTCGACCTGGATCGACTGAGGCACAGCCTGGAGCTGATTCCCTGGGTGAAGACGGTGGTTGTCCGCCGGGTCCTGCCTGACAAGCTGATGATCGACATCGAAGAGCGGGAACCGGTTGCTTTTGCCCGGGTGGCCCAGGGAACCCTGCTGATAGACGGGGAGGGTATCCTGCTGGAAAACAATCCGGAGAACCTGTCACAGTCCGATTTTCCCGTCATTCTGGGAATGGAATCCGGTTACGTCCCTGAGGTTCTGCGGCGCAACCGGGAGCGGATCGCCCTCTATCAACAGCTGATGCGTTCCTTGAACCGGGGAGGCGCCGGGCTGAGTCGAGATCTGTCGGAGGTGCACCTGCAGGACCCTGGCAATCTCTCGGTCATTCTCAATGGAGATACGGTTCTGGTTTACCTCGGACGGGACGGTTTTCAGGAAAAATTCCGTCGTTACCTGGCCGCGAGTAAGGAGCTTAAGAAAAAATACCGAAACCTGGACTCGGTGGATCTGCGCTATCGCGATCAGGTGGTGATCAGGACCCTGGATCCCAATCTTGCCCGAGGCGCCTCTCGGAAAGCTCCTTCGGACGGCTGAGTTCGGCGCTGGCGGCTACAGAAACAGGGTTCATTCCGGGAAGCTGGAGGTCTGCTTGGCCCGCAAGACCAGATATGTGGTTGGCCTGGATGTCGGCACCACCAAAACCTGCACCGTCATCTGCGAGGTCAAAGATGAGGGTGGCCTGGAAGTGGCAGGAGTCGGATCGGCCGAATCCAAGGGTTTGCGCAGGGGGGTGGTCGTCCATCTGGATGGGGCCGTCTCGGCCATCAAGAAGTCGGTGGAGGAGGCGGAACGCAGTGCGGGAACTGCCGTAGAATCTGTGTTCGTGGGGCTTTCCGGGGGTCACATTCAGAGCTTCAACAGCCAGGGAGCGGTGGCCGTCATGGCCGAGAGCCGCGAAATCGGCAAAGCCGATATTCGCCGAGTTCTGGAGACGGCCAGGGCGGTGTCGCTGCCCTCTGACCGTGAAATTGTCCATGTGCTTCCCCAGGAATTTGTGGTCGACGGTCAAGACGGTATCGGCGATCCTCTGGGGCTGTTGGGCACCCGATTGGAGGTGAATTGCCATATTGTCACCAGCTCGACCACGGCTGCTCAGAATATTGTCACCGCCGTCAACCGGAGCGGACTCATCGTGGCGGACACCATCCTGCAACAACTTGCCTCTGGCGAGAGCACCTTGAGCCATGACGACAAGGAGCTCGGCGTGGCCCTGATCGACGTGGGCGGTGGCACTACCGATCTGGCCATCTACACTCAGGGAGGCATCCGTCACACCTCCATTCTGCCCCTGGGCGGTGACCGGATTACCAACGATATCGCCGTCGGCCTCAGAACCTCGATCCTGGAGGCCGAGAGGATCAAGCGTGACCATGGATGCGCCTTGTCGGTCCTGGTCGAAGAGGATGTTGCCTTCGACGTCTCGAGCGTGGCCGGCCGGCAAGCCAGATCCATCGGCAAGCGGATTCTCTGCGAGATCATCCAGCCGCGGATGGAGGAAATTCTTACCCTGGTTCAAGAGGACATCAGGCAAGCCGGATATGAGAGGCTGTTGGGTGCGGGTGTGGTCGTCACAGGGGGGACGGCCCGGCTCAAGGGGGTGGTTGAACTGGCAGAGCAAATCTTCGATCTGCCGGTTCGACCGGGAAGTCCCCAGGGATTGGAGAAGATGGAGGAAGCCTTGATCGCTCCCGCCTATTCCACTGCCGTCGGCCTGGTTCTTTACGGCTTCCGCGCCCACGCCCACCGTTGGATAGGACACCCGGCCGACCGCAACTTCCTGGCGAGATGGGCCTCGAGGATGTTTTCCCGGAGGGGCGGCAAATACTAGCCCGCATTTCTCACCGGGTCGCTGGAACCATCATGAAAAGCAATTTATTTTCAGCAGCTTGTTTGTCCCGTTATGACGGCTTGCGGTTACGCACGGTGCTGGGCGGGCCCTGGCTTGTCTTTTTCCCTTCAGCGCGCACATGCTCCCTCGAATGGTGTTCCGGCTACGCTCTTCGGTCACGAGCACCCGCTGAAGGAAAAAATCCTGCGCCAAGTTGCACTCTTGAGAAGAGTGCTACCCCCCGGTGAGAAATGCGGGCTAGCCCGCCGATCCCGGGTCCGGTCCCGGTCTCTTCTGAATTCTCAGGCTGACTGCCGGGGTGATGTCTACCAGAAGTTGGTGCGGGTAGTCCAAAAGGACACAATATAAGGTATTTTTCTTGATTTTCTCGGTTCAGCCGCTTATGTTTTGGAATGGATTCAGGCTGTAGGACGGGCCGGACACGGATCGATGACCCGGTGTGACGGTTCGGCGGCTGCCCCCCCGGCCAGGTACTTGCAGGAGTCGACCCGAGAGAGCCGGTCTCAGGCTCTGCCACGCCAAGGAGCGGAACCATGGAAACGGGCAAGTCCGATCGTTCAGTCAAGTTTCTGTTGGACGAGCCTCCCGCCAACGGCGCTGTCATCAAGGTCGTCGGTGTCGGAGGCGGCGGGACCAACGCAGTCAACCGAATGATTGACGCCGGCGTCGAAGCCGTTGAATTCATCGTGGCCAATACCGACACGCAGGCTCTCAAAACCTCCCGGTCGCCCGTAAAGCTGCAGATCGGAGCCAAGCTCACCAACGGCCTTGGAGCCGGCGCCGACCCGGACGTCGGTCGGCAGGCGGCCCTGGAGGATACGGGCAGGATCATCGAGGTTCTGGAAGGGGCCGACATGGTTTTTGTTGCGGCCGGTCTGGGCGGGGGTACCGGGACAGGCGCGGCGCCCATCATTGCCAGCCTGGCAGCCGAGCTGGGTGCACTGACGGTGGCCATCGTGACCGAGCCCTTCCTGTTTGAAGGAAAAAAACGAAGGGTTCAGGCCGAACGCGGGCTGAAGGATCTCAAGGCCTGCGTGGATACGGTCATCGCCATCTCCAACGAGCGATTGCTCCAGACCGTGGAAAGGGGTACCAGTTTATCGGAGGCGTTCCTGTTGGCCGACGACATCCTGCGCCAGGGAGTTCAAGGGATTTCCGACATTATTCAGATTCCCGGCGTGATCAACGTGGATTTTGCCGATGTGAAGGCGGTCATGCACGGCATGGGCAGGGCCTTGATGGGAACCGGAACCGCCAAAGGCAAAGACCGTGCCGTCAAGGCCGCCAATCGAGCCATCGCCTCGCCGCTTCTGGAAGAGGTTTCCATCCAGGGAGCGATGGGAATTTTGATCAACGTTACGGGATCGGAGGGGCTTCTTCTTCACGAAGTCAGCGAATCGGCTTCCATTATCCACCAGGCCGCAGACGAGGATGCCAATATCATTTTCGGCGCCGTGATCGACAACAAGATGACAGAGGATGTCAAGATCACCGTCATTGCCACCGGATTCGACAAGAACGGCGCCGAACGGTCGATCCAGCCCGCGGCCAACCACTCCCGGGACCGGGATGACGGCTCAGGCCCATATCCCGACCCTCCAGACCCGCAGTCTGTGGAGGGGCCCATTCCCGAACCCGGGATCCCTCCGCTCCAAGGGCTTTCCTACGATCCGCGCGACCTCGAGGTTCCCGCCTACCTGCGCCGCAAATCGGACGAATAGAGAGCCGGCCGGCCTTGGATCCCTTCCAAGGCCAGGGATTCCCGGTCCGGGAGACTTGGAGACCGCATGGGGGTCCCAATGGAAGCCGCCGTCATCGACTCGATGGTGGAGCACGCCGAACAGGAGGCGCCCCTGGAATGCTGCGGCCTGCTGATGGGCCAGGCCGGGCGAATCACTCGACTTCGCAGGATGCAGAACCTGGCCCGAAGCCCCATTCGCTACGAGATGGCCCCCCGGGAACTGTTTCAGTTTTTCAAGGATCTGCGCACCTCGGGCCTCGAGCATCTCGGAATCTACCATTCCCATCCCTCTTCCCCGGCCTTTCCATCGGCCACCGATGTCTCCCAGGCCTTCTATCCCGACTGCATCTACTTTATCCTCTCGTTGCTGGCGCCGGGCCGACCTTGCCTGAGAGCGTTTTCCATCCTCGATGGATTTGTGGCTGAGCGGGTGATCGAGCGGATCTGAAGCCAAACCGCATTTCCTGCCTGAAACATTTGAGCGTTACCCGCAAGGGACAAAAAAAGATATCCACGACGGGCGCGAAGGCAAAAAGATATCCACGAAGGGCCACGAAGAACGGCAAAGGGCCACGAAGGGGTTGGAGGAGGCTCGAGAGGGACTCGCCAGAGGTCGGGCAAGGGGAAAAGATTTCCACGAAAAGGCAAAAAGATATCCACGAAGGGCCACGAAGAACGGCGAAGGGCCACGAAGGGGTTGGAGGAGGCTCAAGAGGGATCCGCCAAAGGTCGGGCAGGGGGTCCGCGAAGGGATCCAAGGGGTTGGAAAAGACTCGAAAGGGGCCGGTGAAGGGCCACGAAGAAAGATACTAGGGGGAAAAGGCATCCACGAAGGGCCACGAAGGGTTAACCGATTCCCCCTTTTTCAATCGGGACTCTTGGGGTAGGATTTCGGTAGATTTCGAATCGGTGTATCAACCGTTCCGTTGGAACGGCAAGCGTTGAAACACACCGAGTTTTCCTGTCCTGCGGAGGTGTCCAGCAATGGGAATGTCGATGAGAGCTCGGGGTTGGTGGATGGCGGCCCTGCTATCGGCGGGGACAGGAATTCCGGTCTTCGCTCCCGAAGTGGAAGCGACCACGGTGAAGCAGCTCAGCTTGGAGCAGATGGTCCGCGGATCGCACCGGATCATGCTGGGCCGCCGCGTTTCTCAGGAGACCTACTGGAACAAGACCCGAACGCGAATCTACACGGCCACCCGGTTTGCGGTGACGGAGGACTTGAAGGGAGAGTCCCGGGGAGCGGCCACGGTCGTAACTGTCGGCGGCACCATGGACGGTCTGACCCAGGTGGTCTCGGGAACGCCCAGGTTCAGAGAGCACGAGGAGGTACTGCTCTTCCTGGAAGCCGGCAAGGGCAGTTACTGGATCCTTATGGGCCTTTCCCAAGGCATGTTTCGCATCGCCACCGATCCGCGGGGAGTCAGGACGGCCTTTCACGCGTCCTCCGGGCTTCACTTGATCCCGGCTTCGCCCGAATCGTCCTCCCAAACACCTATTCCCGCTCGGGTCGAGCTGGATCGGCTGCTGAGCAGGATCCGGCAACTGGTCGGCATGGCCGGCGAGTGATCGGCGGGGTCGACCCCGAGGAGCCGTTTCCGTGTCGTCCAATTCGTGCAGGGGGAAGACCGGCAGAGAGCCATTGAGAGGCTGCGCTCCATCCGGGCATCCGCGCCGCGCCGGCAAGGCTCGCCGCTTGGCGCTCCTTTGTCTGCTGGCAGCGGTTTTCGCCTGGTGGATTTCTCGCCCGTCTGCCCTGGCCTTCGTTCCCTTCCTCAGCGGCGTCAAATGGAAGACCTTTCCAGTCGTCTACAAGATCCACCAGGGCGGCCTGCCCTCTACCGGCAACCGCAGCGAGTTCGTGGCCATTCACGCCGGCTTCGAAGCCTGGCAACGACTGGAGGATTCGGCGATTACCTTTGCCTACGGCGGGGCTACCGAGGCCCAAGTCGCCGCCTTGGACGGCACCAATCTGATCTCGTTTCAGGATGACACCTATGATTTCGGTTCGCGGGTGGTGGCGGTGACTCTTACTAGTTTTCGCAGAGGCATCGATCCCCCCCCCATTCTGGATGCCGATATCCTCTTCAGTCCCAACGAGATTTTCTCGACCAGTGGCGCCCCGGGCACCTTCGATCTCCAGTCGGTGGCGACCCATGAGATCGGACATCTCCTGGGGCTCGATCACACGGCCATCGTATCCGCCACCATGAATCCGTTGGCCGGTTCGGGAGTGACCTTCTTCCGGGTGCTTCAGACCGACGACCGGATCGGATGCGCGGTCCTCTATCCTGAGCCCGACTTCAGCCGTTCGACCGGAAAGATTGCAGGGAGCGTCCTGCTTGAGGGCGAAGGGGTCTTCGGCGCCCACCTGGTGGCTCTGGACGAGGCGGGCCGGGCGGTCGCCTCCGCCCTTTCCGGAGAAGACGGCAGCTATCGGATTTCAGGGCTGACCCCGGGTTCTTATACCCTTTACGCCGAGCCCCTGGATGGGCCGGTGTTGGAAGACGACATCCTCAAGCCGCGTGACTCCCCGAGCTTCAACACCAGGTTCACGACCACCTTCCTGGGACAGGGGCCGGAGACCGAGACCGGAGAGCCGGTTTCGGTGGCTGCCGGCGATACTCTTACAGGCTTGGACATCTCCGTCTCGCCTGCTGCCTCTCCTCACCTGAACCTCACCAGCCCTCAACTGGGCGCCCGCCTCCCGCGGGGTGAGAGCGAATCGATTCGAGTCTTCGGGAATGGACTTGGATTCGGCAACAATTACTTTGTCCTGGGGGAGGGAGTGGTTCTGGATTCACCCAGGTCAATCGGTGCTGCCGGAGCGGAAATTCAAGTCACCGCGGAGGGCGGCGCATCCCTGGGTTCGAGGAGCCTTTTCGTTGAGAAAGGGGATGCCCTGGCGGCCTTGAGCGGGTGGGTGGACGTGACGCTGCCATTCCCGGAAGTTTCCGGCATCCTTCCCCGTTCGGGGCCCCGAGCGGGCGGGACCCCGGTAACCGTCACGGGGATGAACTTTCATCGCGAAACCATCGTGAGCCTCGACGGCATTCCCCTGAACGACCGCAAATGGCTCAACGCCACGACGATTCAGGGGACCACCGGCCCCAATGGTTGCCGTTCTCTCGCCCTGCTGGTGGTCAATCCCGACGGCAGCAATGCCCGCTTGCAGTCGGCTTTCGATGCCGTCTCGCCGGCCCCGACCATCGACTCCGTCTCTCCCGGCTCCGCCGAGGTGGCCTCGGTGGTCACCCTCTCCGGGAACAATTTCGATCCGGTGCCGCAATACAACCGGGTTCGCTTCAATAACCATCCGGCAGAGGTGATCTCGGCCACTGAAAGCCGGATCGTCACGCTGGTGCCCTTTGGGGCGACCAGCGGTCCGATTACGGTGGAAGTCTGCGGTCAGATCGCCACCAGCGGCGAGTTCTCGGTGCTGCCGTTGCAGCCCAGCCGGAACCGTCCCCAGCCGAGTTTTTCCTACCTGGATCTGAGCCGGGACTCGGAGGCCTCCCGGTTGGAGTTCCGGCTGGACGAAGAGGACCGAACCCCCGACGACTCCATCGCCCGGATCGCCTTGCCCTTCAAGTTCATCCTGTTCACCAGGACGTTCCTGGAAGGGAGTCCGGTCAACATTTCCACCAACGGCTGGATTTCGCTGACCCCTGGGTTGGCGGGTACGGCCGAATGGGAAAACGGCCGGCTTCCCGGACACCGGGTCCCGCGTCCGAGCGGTTCGGTTGGCCGGATGCCGGCCAATCTGATCGCCCCCTTCTTTCACGACCTGGTGGTCGGAGAGACCGACAGCGGTGTCTACACCCGGGTGCTGGGGGAGGTTCCCAACCGCCGTCTTATAATTGAATGGAGTAACTTCAGCGCCTACGATGATGTCTACGATGACGACGAGCAGGGTCCACAACCGGATTACACGACGCGGCTGACCTTTCAGGCAGTGTTGTATGAAGGGAGCAACGACGTCGCCTTTCTGTACCGGAAGTTGCAAGGGCCGTTGACCCAGGGCGAAAGCGCCACCATCGGCCTGCAGAACGACCGCTGGGATCGGGCCATCCAGTTTGGTTTCAACCGACCCCGGCTGTCCGAAGGCAGAAGCATCTTCTTTCGCTTCAATCCCGAGGACGGCAGCTATGCCTTCGAGCAGTTTCTGCCGCTGGTGACCGACACCGAAGAATTCCGCACCAACCTGGGCCTGACGGCCGACGTCCTCTCGGGAGCTAACGTTCGACTGACGCTGTTCGACGACGCCGGCCAGCCTCTCGGCTCGCGGACCGTGAGTGTACCGCGGGGGGGGCAGATCCAGCTCAATCACCTGGTCCGTTACCTGCTGGGCACGGGGTCCAACCAGCTCTCTAACCTGTCCGGCTCCGTCCTGGTTTCTTCCGACCAGATGGTGTTTCCCTACGTCACCCAGATCGATAACCGGTCCAGCGATCCCAGCCTGGATCTGGGGGCCATGTCGGGCGGCACCCGGCTGGGGATCCTTTCGACCACGTCGGTGAACCAGTTTCGCTCCTCCCTGGTGGTTCTGAATGTCGGAGACGCGACAGCCGAGGTTACCCTGCTGCAGCGGGACGGAAGTGGCAGGCTGCTCCACCGCCAGGAGGTCACGATTCCCTCGCGAGGCTCATTCCAGAGCCGGGACCTGCATGCCGACTTCGGGATTGGAAAGGTCTCCGGCCCTTTGGAGATCCTGTCCACCAACGGGGTGCCGCTGATTGCTACTTCCCGGGTTTACGCCCTGGATTCGGGCACCAGCGGGTTCTTCCGCGGACTGGACCTGGAGGCTGCCTCCAGCCAGGCGGTTATTCCCATCAGCCGGGAGAGTGGGGAATTTCGCAGCAACCTGGGAATCACCAACCTTTCCGAGGAGCCTGCAAACGTTGAGATCCATCTGTTCGATTCCGCAGGGACGCCGCTCGGAATGACCAATGAGCAGGTACCGCCGTTTGGTCTGGTCCAGTTGAACCGGGTCAACCGCCGGCTCTCCGGTTCAGGCGGGGGGGGGGACACCCTGGGATGGATCCGACTGAGCGCCGACCGCCCCGTGGCGGGATTCGTGTCACAGATCAACAACCAGAGCAGCGATCCGGGATTCGCGCGTTCGGACGTTTTGTCTTCAAGCAAACTGCTGATACCCTCGGCGACCAATGTCAACCAGTTTCGATCGACGATCACCATCGTCAACGCGGGGAACGGGGAAGAGGCTCGGGTTCGGGTCCGTGTCCGAAACCGCCAGGGGCAAACCATTGGTGAGAGCCAGAGCCTGACCTTGCCCTCCAACGGGATCTTCCACCTGGACGATCTTCTGGGGAGCCTCGAGGTGCCCAGCAATTTCGGGCCGGTGGAAATCGAGTCCTTGAATGGTGTGCCCCTTCTGGCGGTGTCGCGGGTCTACAGCATCCACGACGATACCGGCGGCTTTTTCCTGGCTCAGCCGTTTTAGTGATTAGTGGTCAGTGGTTAGTGGATAGTTATTTGATCGATGCGTTAAGCTGCTTGTCGATTTCGGCGCCGTCCTTCAAGAAGTGCAACCAAGTCGTCAGGAGCTTGCCTGCTCCCAAAACGCTCCACTAAACACTTACCTGAAACCTGAAACCAGTCGACGGGGCTATCCAGCAACGACATCCACGAAGGGCACGAAGGACGGATAAGAGTTATCCACAAGGGAAAACGACGAACCACGAATGGACACGAATGAACACCAATAAAATGATTGATGATTTGCTGATTGAGGGGTGTGACAACCGATATCGAGGGGTTATCTACAAAGGACACGAAGTCATACCAAGGTAACAAAGGAGCCTTTTGCAAAATTCGTCGTGCAGCGCTGGGGACGTTGTTGAATTACTGGAATAACTTGTAAAGAGCGCGTAGGTGACGTGATTGAATCAAAGCAATTCAGGAGCGGCTGATCGTAGTTATTCCAGTAATTCAACAACGTCCCCTACTCTCCACCTCCCCTATCTGCGGAATTTTGCAAATGGCTCAAAGTTGCAGAAGCATTGTGGGGCCGCTTGTCGTTTAAGTAGGTCCACCTGTCTTCGTGTTTATTCGTGTCTATTTGTGTTCATTCGTGGTTCGTCTTTATTGACGATTGGGCGTTTTTCCTCCAATGATCGGCAGGGCGGGGGGACGGCTAACCACTTACGACTAATAACTCGTTATGAATCGGAGTGTACCGGACAAGAGGGAATCGTATGACTGATCCAAACTTTTATTCCTTAGCCGGCAAGGTGGCCATCGTCACCGGCGCCGCCCACGGCATTGGCGCCGCCATTGCCGAGAGGTTTCTCAAGGCCGGGGCCCGAGTCGTCTTTGCCGATATCGACGCCGTTGGCGCCCGGGAAAGAGCCGGCCAACTGGATGGCTCCGGGGAGCGCAGCCTGGTGGCGCCGGTGGATCTGACTCGGTCCGGCGAGGTGGCCAACCTGGTCGAGCGGGTCGTCGGCCGGTTCGGCACGGTGGATATTCTGGTGAACAACGCCGGCATTGCCGGACCCACCAAGCCTTTGGTGGAGGTATCGGAGGAGGAGTGGGATCAGGTGATGGCAGTTAACCTCAGGGGCGTTTTTCTCTGCTGCAGGGCGGTGCTGCCGACCATGCTGAAGCATCGATCCGGCCGGATCGTCAACGTGGCCTCCATTGCGGGCAAGGAGGGAAATCCCAATCTGGCGCCCTACTCGACCACCAAGGCCGGAGTGATCTGCCTCACCAAGGCCCTGGCCAAGGAGGTCTGCCAGCAGGGCATCTACGTGAATTGCGTGACGCCCGCGGTGATCGATACACCCATTCTGCGTCAGGTGGGGCAGGAAACCATCGACTACATGATCAGCAAGATTCCCATGGGGAGAGTCGGAAAACCCCAGGAAGTCGCGGCCCTCATCCACTTCCTGGCCAGCGACGAATGCAGTTTTACCAACGGCGCCTGCGTGGACATCAGCGGTGCCCGAGCTACCTACTGACTGTGGACCCGGCTTTGCGGCCGGGCGGGACACGCACATGAACGAAATACCTTTCATTTCCAGGCGGCTGAGCGATTCCGAGTTGAGGCAGTTCGCTGCCGAGGGTTACCTGGTCTGCGGCGCCACCCTGACGGCCCGGGGATTGGAGCGGGTCCGAGGGGAGTGCATGGGGGCCTGGCGCAGGGAGAAGGGCGATTTCGACCCCGACAAGACCTGGTTGCAGAATGCCCTGTTACCCGATATTCACCATCGATCGGCCATGGTGCGGCAATTTTATTTTGCCGGACCTCTAGTGGACGTGGCCGAGCAGATCATTGGGCCCAACCTCAAGGCGGCGACCAGCCAGCTCACCTTCAAGACCAGGGGCAACCGCATGGTGTTCCCCTGGCACCAGGACAACGGATACGGGGAACTGGAGCCCTACAATGCTATTTCCTGCCTGACCGCCCTGGACGATATCGACCTGGAAAACGGCTGCCTGTGGGTCATCCCCGGAAGCAACCGGACCGGGCAGCAGGCCCATGCCAGCGGGAAGAGAGCGGCCGATGGCAAGCGCGGGACGGAGTTGCTGGCCCGGGCGGACGAGGCCAAAGCCGTGCCGGTCCCCATGAGGGCCGGAGAGTCGTTGGTGATGAGTTGCTGGACGCTGCACAAGTCGGGGCCCAACCGCTCGGGCCGAGATCGGCGCATCCTGTTCTTCCGCTACGCCGACGCCGATGCGGTGGAGGTTTACAACCAGCGCCGGCCCCGGTTGGGGAGATTGCTGAGAGGCCGGACCCGATTCGACGAGGTGCGCCGGTTCGAAGCGGACCTTTAGCCCGCATTTCTCACCGATGGCAGGAAACGTGGGTTCTCAATCCACGAAGGACCACGAAGAAAAACGAAAAGAAAAATGAGTTTCTTCGCCACCAAGCGGCGGCCGCCGTGGTCCTCCAACTCCAGCCGTTTGATGTTACACTGTGTGCGCATCGTTTCTACTCCAAGAATCTCGTTAACTTCTTTTTTAAGAATATGTTAACAGATTCTGAGAGCCGATGCGACCGACCCTTGGTGAGAAATCCGGGTTAACGAGGTCCCCGGCCGGTTTCACCGGGCAGGATTTTCGAGCGAGGCGCGTGCGGCGAGCGCAAAGGAGGTATAGGCTCGATGGAATCTCGATTCAACAAACCCAAGGTGGCCATCAATCGCGTCTACACCCGGATGGGCGACGCCGGGGATACCAGGCTGGTTGGAGGACAAAGAGTGTCCAAGGGGTCCCTCCGCCTGGAGGCCTATGGCACCGTGGATGAACTCAATGGATTGGTTGGAATGGCCTGCCAGACGGCTCGAGAGCAGGCGGGGCGGCACCCGGAGTTGCAGACGATGGTGGCCAGCCTGTTTCGGGTGCAGCACGAACTGTTCAACCTGGGGTCAGTGCTTGCCACTCTACCCGAAGACATCCATCCCCGCCAGCCCCAGGTGACTGGCCGGGAGATTGGGCGTCTGGAGCAGGAGATCGACCGAGCCAACCAGGTCCTGGAGCCCTTGCGTTCCTTTGTCCTGCCCGGAGGTCATCGACTCAACCTGGAGCTTCACCTCTGCCGCACCACCTGCCGGCGTGCCGAAAGGCACTGTGTCCGGCTGGGTCGGGAGGAGGCGGTTCCCGCCGAGGCTGTTCAGTACCTCAACCGGCTGGGAGATGCGTTCTTTGTCTGGAGCCGTTGGGCCAGTCACGTGGTGGGAAGCCCGGAAACCCTGTGGGATCCCAATCAGGCCGGTTCGGCCTGAGATGCCGCCCCATCCCTTGCAACCGGCTTCCCGTCGGGTAGGGGATCCCTGGCAGAATCCACCGGGCTCTCTTGAACAGCGGAACGGGGGCGGGGCCTGCCCATGCCGGAGGCTAATGGGCAGACAGGTCCCCGGCTTCAGAGGACAATATTCGGGCGACGGCTGCTTCCACCAGGCTTCCCATCTCAGCGGTGGTCATGCGCCCGCCCAGATCGGCGGTTCTGTTTTCTGGTGGAGCCAGCACCTCGGTCACTGCCTTTCTGACGGATGCGGCGGCGCGCCGGGTTTCGGAATGCCCCAGCCACTCAAGCATCATGGCGGTGGAGAGAATGGCGGCCAGGGGGTTGGCCAGTCCTCTGCCCGCGATGTCCGGTGCTGAGCCGTGGGCGGGCTGAAACACGGCAAAGTCATCCCCGACGTCGCCAGAGGGCGCCATGCCCATCCCCCCCACCAACCCCGCTGCCAGATCGGAAAGAATGTCTCCAAACATGTTTTCGGTGACCAGCACGTCAAAGTCTTCCGGCCGCTCGATCAAATGGAGGCTGGCGGCATCCACGTAGAGCGCCTCGGTATCCACCTCCGGAAACTCCCGGCTGATCTCTTGAAAAATCCCCCGGAAAAAGGCCATGGAGGGAAGGATGTTGGCCTTGTCGACCAGGGTGAGCCGTCTCTTGCGGCCCATGGCCTGTCGAAAGGCGGATCGAAACAGCCGCTCCGACCCGGAGCGGGAGATGACCATTTGATCGCGGGCCTCGGCGGCATCCGGCTCCATTGGCCTGAGACGTCCCGAGAACAGACCCTCGGTACTCTCCCGAACCAGGAGAAAGTCGATCCGACCCCCCTCCGCCCCCTTGAGCGGAGACAGATCGGATTGATAGAGGTAGAAGGGACGCAGGCCGCAGTAGAGGTCCAGTTGCTCCCGCAGGTCAATCTGTGGAGCCATTTCCAGACCGTTGGGCCAGCGGACGCTGGGCAATCCCATGGCTCCCAGCAGGATGGCGTCCTGTCGCCGGCAGGCGGCCAAGGTCTCCGGAGGCAGCGGATTGCCGCACTGCAGGAAAGTACCCGCCCCGACGGAGTATTCATGCAGCTCGAAAGCGACTCCGTGCAGTTCTTGCTCGACGGTCTTCAAAATCCTGACGGCCTCGGCGATAACCTCCGGCCCGATGCCGTCTCCAGGCAGGACGGCGATTCGAAATACTTTCTGCTGACTCACGGTCCCTCCTGGGGCAAGGTGTTTGCCCCTTATCGGCCCGACTGCGGACTGCGCGCTGGACAAGGCTCCCCCGATCACTCCCCCCTGGGGGAGTCGCAGAAGCCGAGCCGTCAGGCGAAGGCTGATGCGGTGGGGGGCGGGCGCCACACCACCAAGCTGCGGCGCTCGGCCACGCCAGGTCGCTTCAGCACCTTCCTGATCTACTGAAATCTTTCCTGCGACGCAACTTGCTCTCTCCGCGTCTGAAATAGGATATTACTTTTGGCCCGCCGGTGAGAAATGCGGGCCGGCTGCCCGATATCGTATCATTCGTCCTGTGGCGTGTCCTCGGCGCAGACTATTTATTGACATCGATCCGTCCATGCAATGGATTCCGCTCTTGATTTTGCTATGGGTCTGGCCCCCCGGGGAAGGGTGGTCTCAAGAGGTCGACATCCCGCTGACCGTGAGCGAGACCGCGGGACTGGCCCGCCATCAGTATCCCATCACCTCCGGCATCCCCCTGCCGCGGGGGCTTCTGAAATCAGCCGCTGTGCTCCAATTGATGGACCGCCAAGGCAGATTTGTCCCCGCCGCCATTCAGGAATTGGCTCGTTGGCCGGAGGACGGGAGCCTGCGCTGGATCCAGGTGCATTTCGCCGCCAGCCTGCCGGCCAACGGGCGAGTGGTGTATTTCCTGCGCCAGGTCGGCGCCTTGCCCAGGTTCCCCTCGCCCATCGGGCTGTCCCGGCGCAGGGAGGGCGTGGAAGTGGTCACCGGACCCCTCCGGATGGTCATGGGAGGACAATCCCAGCAACTGTTGGACCAGGTCTGGGTGGATGAGAATTGGGGCTACGATTTCTCCGCCCGAACCAGGATCCTGGAAAGCGGCCATTTCCGAATCGCGCTCAGGAGTGGAGGCGTCACTTACGGGATGGGACCCTGGAGCGAAAATCGGGTGGAGGTGGAAGAGGCCAATGCGGTTCGTGCAGTGATCAAGGTCTCGGGAACGTTTGTCTCGGAGGATGGGGTGGCGGCTCCCTTCGACTATGTGGCCAGGGTAACGGTATATGGAGGAAAGACCACCTTCAAGCTGGACCTGACGCTGATTCGGCCTTGCGGCTCGGCTGCCGGGGAGTTTCCGCTGGAGGATTTCAGCGTCGAGGCCAAATTGAACCTGGATCCGTTTTCGCGGCGGTTTGCCCTGGGAGGAGGCGATGGGGATCACCAGGGCCACTTCGATCGAACCTCGACCGTGTCCCTCTATCTGGATAGCGCCGATTCCTATCGCCTTTCGGGGGTAGAGGGGGATGTGGGCGCCTCCGGCGGCAGCATCGGCCGTGAGCGGCCCCCCCAGCCCCTGCGGCGCAAGGTGCCGGAAGAATATCGCTCCAACCTGGGCTGGGCCGACCTGGCCGATGACAGGCATGGCCTGGCCTTGGGCGTGAAGTGGTTCTGGCAGCTCTATCCCAAGGCTTTTGAAATCCGAAAGTCGGGCAGCCTGATCGCTCGACTGTTTCCGGAGCAGGCCGAGCCCCAGAACCTCCCGCCAGGCGGGTCCAGGACTCACCAGCTTCTCTTCTACTTTCACGGCCGCCGGAGTTTTGCCGAGGGTCGGGTCAAGAATGCACTCATGGGTCTGCAGAAACCGATTCATGCGTTCGCACCGCCCTCCTGGTACTGCCGCGCCAGTCAAGCGTTTGGACCGCTGTCGGAATCCTCTCCCGAGGTCTATCGAGAGGGTTACTGGCCACTGGTCCAAAAGGTTGACGGTTGGATGACAATACAGCGGGAGTCACTGGCGGCGGGCCGCCGTGACCGCCGGGGTCCAGGCGGGAGCGATGGTTACGGCTGGCTGCGCTTTGGCGGGGGCCGGCCCGGCGCGAAGAGCCCGCAACCCTCCCCGGAGGGAATCCACTGGTCCGACGACCGCACCTACGCTCTTGCCTACGGGCTCTACCTTCACTTTTTTCGGACCGGGGATACAAGATCGCTGGAGGTCGCTGAGGAGGTGGTCTCCCACTGGGCGGACTTGGGCGTTTCTCACAGCCGGCATCCCGGCTCAAGGGGTTGTGCGCCCGGCGCCTGGGGAGGGCGTCGCCATGAGCCGCTGCTTCATTCCTTTCTTCTGACTGGAAATCGACGGGCCCTGGATGCCGCGCGTTCGCGGCTGGAGCAGGCGGTGGCGCCGGACGGAGTGAATCCTGCTCAGGCGCCCCGCCATGCGGCCCCTGTCCTGGTCGGACTCGTCAGGGGTTACCAGATCCTCGGGGAGGAGCGTTACCTGGAGAGAGCCCGCTGGATCGTGGAAGTGATCCGTGCCTGGCACGACGGGGATTTGAGGCATTTGAGGAAGCTGTCCCCGGAACACGCCTTGCGGTGGGAGGCAAGCCGTAACGAGAGCCGCAAAACTGAAGCCTGGGAAAACGGGGAGCTCTGGTGGGCGCTCCACAGGAACCGGAGATGGTTGGGTCGAGACCGGGTCGAAGACTATCTGCAACGCTCGGCCGGCCCCATCCGGAGCCGACTGGAAGAATGGGTTGCCGGGTCAAGGGATCCCGGCCGGCCCCCGGAGCCCGGCATCGGTCTGGCTCCGGGATTGGCTGCCCTCTACGAGTCCGGGGGCGATCCGCGAGACTGGGAACTGGCCCTGAAGGTTTTTGCCCGGGCATTGAAGGGTCGGGAGGCATCCCAGCCGTTCCCGGAGGATGGGTTCGTTGGCGCGGCACAGCATTTTCTCTGGTACCTGTCCCGGGAATTCGATCCGCCTTAGGAGCTCGACTCCGGCGGCACCGCTCAAGGCCCACTCCTCCAAGCGAAGCTCAGGGACGCCCACCGGCTGGCGCGCCGGATCGGAGAAGGGGGGCAACGGCCTTGTGAAAGACCTGATAGTCCTGACCGCCAACCAGACTGCGGGTCAGTCGACCCTTTCTGTCGATGACGAAGGTGGTGGGAAATCCTCCGATCCAGTCCGGCGCAAAGAAGTCAATCAAGGCGTCGTAGCTCTCCTCGGCGCTGATATAGGTGAGAAAGTTCACGCTGTTTTCTTTCAGGAAGGCTTCCACCTGGCCCCGTTGCTCGGCGTCGTCGACCGAAATCAGGATCAGCTCCAGGCCCTGGGCCTGGTATCTCCCATAGAGCCTGATCAGGTCCGGAAACTCCTCGCGACAGGGAACACACCAGGTCGCCCAGAGGTTGATCAGAACGACCTTTCCGCGCTTTTTCCTGAGAATAGCCTTGAGCGTGCCGGCCTCCAGCGGTTTTAGCATGGGGCTGTTGCCCTGGTCTGGCTCCGGGGAACCTGGGAATGGGGCCGGGGAGCCTGCCGGGCTTGCTCCCTCGACGCAGAGCCAGACCGCCGCCAGCAGCGTCAGAAGCCGCCACCGTGGTTGTCGTTTCCGTAAGTCCGCCCGGTCACCCAGGGGCATTGCTGGAATCGTCATCCGTGGACCCGTCCTTTGGGCAGGCTGGCCTGCCCATTTGCCTCGAAATTGACACAAAAACGGCAAAGATGCTATAAAAATTGCGTGTCGCTTGCTGTAATTGGAATTTGTCGCTGTTCCCAACCCCATCGAAACAGACGGTTTTGGGATATAGGTCTCGAAGTTGTGCACCAGGCGAAAGTGGCGGAATTGGCAGACGCGCTGGACTTAGGATCCAGTCCCGTAAGGGGTAGGGGTTCAAGTCCCCTCTTTCGCACCAACTCCCGGCCATTCTTGATCGTCTCCTGCCCTGTCAATCCAAGAGAGAATGCGATAAACAGCGGGTTTGCATTCCTGCCAAGGTGGATGTCTTGAAGGTTGAAGTGAACCGTCTGAGTTCCTGCAAGACCGAGTTGGCCATCGAAGTGGAAGCCGAGAGGTGGAAGCCGGACTACGAGGCGATTTGCCAAAAGTACCTGCGGCAAGCGCGGGTTCCGGGGTTCCGTCCCGGCAGAGCTCCCCTGCCGATCGTTCAACAGCGATTCGGGGATTCCATCCGGGCCGATTTCCTGGATGCGGCCTTGCACACGTATTTTCGGAAGGCGGTGGAATCGGAATCTCTGACGCCCTTGTCTCCACCGGCGGTGACGGAGGTCACCTTCTCTCCGGCCCGGCCCTTTTCGTTCAAGGCAACCTTCGAAGTGCCGCCCAGTCTTGAGCTTCCCAACTACAAGGGTCTGGAGATCGAACAGGTCCCGGCTGAGGTCAAGGACGAGGAAGTGGAGACCGCCCTCGGGCAGTTGCAGGAGCAATTGGCGGAGTATCTACCGGTGGAGGACCGGCCGGCCCGGGCCGGTGACCATGCAGTCATCTCACTGGAGGGGAAGTACTCCACTGCCGGGCGGGAGAATATCCGCGACGAGGACGTCACCGTTGAACTCGGTGGCACCGGGACCCCGCCGGAATTCACCGACAACCTGAGCGGAGCCCAATCCGGAGAGACCAGAACCTTTGCCGTGACCTACGCCGACGATCACCCCAATAAGGAACTGGCCGGTCAGCAAGTGGACTATCGGGTGGAGGTCAAGGCCATCAAGCGGAAGCGACTGCCCGAGCTCGACGACGAGTTCGCCAGGGATGCCGGAGATTACTCTTCTCTGGAGGACTTGCGGTCCAGGGTGCGGGCTGACTGTGTGAATCGGAAAGAAAAAGCCGCCCGCTCTGAAATGCAGTCCAAGCTGGTCGACCTTCTCCTCGAAGACACGGCCTTCGATGCGCCCGACGTGCTGGTTAAGGAACAGCTCGAGGCGAGATTGAACGACACCGTGCGCGCTCTGATGATGCAGGGCGTTCACCCCAGGACGCTCAAACTGGATTGGGAACGGTTTCAGGAACGGCAGCGAGAGCAGGCCGTGCGAGACGTCAAACGCGCCATTCTGCTTGAGCGTATCGCCGACAGGGAGCAGGTGAGTGTTTCCGATGAAGAGGTGGAAGAGGAGATTGCTCGGGTTGCTCAGGGTGCGGACCAGCCAATCGAGGCAGTCAGATCACGCTTGACAAGGGACGGAGGGGCCGCTAGAATCAAAGCTACGATCCGAAACAGGAAAAGCTTGGATTTAATCCTTCGCCTCGCGTCCGTCAAGCCCCCCCTGGGACTTATTGTTCAGCCCTAAATCAGTCACTATCGAAGGCTTCAGGGGATCCCAACCACATGCTAGTTCCCATGGTAGTCGAGCAGACCAGCCGGGGAGAGCGCGCCTACGACATCTACTCCCGCCTGTTGAAGGACAACATCATCTTTATCGGAACCCCCATTGATGACAATATCGCCAACCTGGTAACCGCTCAACTGCTGTTCTTGGAGGCTGAAGACCCGGAGAAGGATATTTCGCTCTACATCAACAGTCCGGGGGGGTCCATTACGGCCGGTCTGGCAATTTATGACACCATCCAGTTCATACGACCGGATGTGACGACCATTTGCGTGGGGCAGGCAGCCAGCATGGCAGCTCTGCTGCTTTGTTCCGGAACCCATGGCAAGCGTTTCGCCCTGCCCAACTCCCGGATCCTGATTCACCAACCGTCCATGGGTGGATTGTCCGGCCAGGCCTCCGATATCGACATTCACGCCAAAGAGATTCTCCGATTGAGAGACACCACCAGCCGAATCCTCTCCTCGCATACGGGACAATCCCTGGAAAAGATCGAACGGGAGGTCGAGAGGGATTTCATCATGACTGCCCAAAAAGCCCGCGACTATGGACTGGTCGATCAAGTCATCGTGCGTCACGAATAACGGCCACCCAAGGCCTCCGTCATCCAGTCCGGAAAGGGGCTGGCGAATTCCCCACAATTGAGGCGAGCCTTTTTCAGACGATTACAGGGTAAGCAATGTGGCAGGCCACCGGAAAGTCGTCAGGTTCGGCAGGTTCGCCCGGAAGCAGGAGGGCCGGTGCGGCGGCGGGCGCCGCGGTGCTCTGGTGGGCGGTGACGGCGGGCGCCTCGCAGGGCCAGGCGGCGGGGATGAGCCGGGAGGAGGCGGCCGCGGTCATTGCCCGGAGCCACCAGTGGGTGCAAGGATACAAGGAGGCATTGCCCAATATCACCTGCCGCAAGACCTTCCGGATTTTTGTGGTTCCGGCCATCCGGAAGCCGAAGTTGCGAAAATGGGCGAAAGAGATGCCCAAATGGGCCATTGGGAAAACACGAAAGAATCTGCGAGCGGTCAACTTGAGCAGGGCGCCTCGATCAAGATCGGCGTCGAGGACCGTAGGCCTTGAGCGGAAAATCGGCAAGATCCACGAATCGGAGTGGTTGGTGAGGATGGTGAAGGGTGAGGGGGAAAGTTACGAATGGATTCGGGGCAGCACAGATGGATATGGACGCGGGTATTTCGCCGGTTGGCTCAACGAGCTGTTTCGGGAGGAGCTGCAGACCCGGTTCGAGTGGATCGAGGACGCGGAGTTGAGAGGGCATGGCGTGCATGTTTTCGGCACGGTGACGCCGAAGAATTTCTACCGGTATGGCGGCGAGGGCAACGAGGAAGGGGTTCTGGTCGGGTTCTGGGGTAAAATTTATATGGAAGGAGCTACCGGCCGTGTTTTGAGGTACGTGGCCGAGGAACCGATCGGTTTGGGCAATGAGCACGGGGTGAAGTCGGGAAGGATGCTTTTCGACTACGATTACGTTGAGATCGGGGGGGAGAAGGTGTTGCTTCCGGTGAAATCCCTGGTTTATACCAGGTATCGTGCATTCTCCACAGTGGCGGAGAGTCTCTTTCGCGGCTGCCAGCAGTTCACCTCGGAGACCAGACTGGATTTCGGGGGACAGTAGACCTGAAAAAGATTTATATTGACCGGGACAGTGGGCGTGTTTTGAGATATGTGGCCGAGGAACCGATTGGATTGCCCAAGCGACACCGAGTGAAGTCGGGGAGGATGCTTTTCGATTGCGATTACCGGGAGATTGGTGACGAGGTTGCGCTGCTTCCGGTAAAATCGCTGGTTTATACCAGGTATCGCGGCGGGTCAACGTTGGCGGAGAGCAGCTTTCACCAGTACCGGGAGTTCCAGGCCGAGACCAGGCTGGATTTTGAAGGGCAGTAGACAAAAGGGATTGTCGGAGAATCCAACGCGGAGCCGTCCATCGCTGCCTCAGCGACATCGGCGGATGGAGGCTGCGAAGTCGGCGAGGGTCCCGGAGGGATTCGGGTAGCCGAACGGAGGAGCTGACTTGAAAAGAAACAGCACCGAGGAATCATTGAGATGTTCCTTCTGCAACAAGAGTCAGAATGATGTCCGCAAGCTGATCGCCGGTCCCACCGTTTTTATCTGCGATGAGTGTGTCCGGGTTTGCAACGATATCATCGATGACGACCAGGGTGTCGCCTCCGACGCCAAGCCGCATCCTCTGCCGAAGCCCCATGAGGTCAAGGCCTATCTGGACGAGTACGTGATTGGCCAGGAGAAAACCAAGAAGAAGCTGGCGGTGGCGGTCTATAACCACTACAAGCGAATCGAGCTTGCCCGCCGGCGCAGCGAGGTCGAGCTGACCAAGAGCAATATTCTGTTGATCGGCCCGACGGGGACTGGAAAAACGCTGCTGGCCCAGACCCTGGCCAAGAGGCTCAGCGTGCCCTTCGCCATCGTGGACGCCACCACCCTCACCGAAGCCGGATACGTGGGTGAGGATGTAGAGAACATTATTTTGAAATTGCTTCAGAGCGCGGGCGGGGATGTCGAGAAATGCCAGCATGGAATGATTTATATTGATGAGGTGGACAAGATTTGCCGAAAAGACGAGAATCCCTCCATCACCCGGGACGTGTCCGGAGAGGGCGTGCAGCAGGCGCTGCTGAAAATCCTGGAAGGAACAGTTGCCAACGTACCGCCTCAAGGTGGAAGGAAGCATCCCCACCAGGAGTTCACTCAGGTGGATACGACCAATATTCTCTTCATCTGCGGCGGGGCCTTCGTCGGGCTGGAGAAAGTGGTCGAGCGCCGCCTCGGCAAGAGGACCCTCGGTTTTCGCAGTGACGTCAAGACGGTGCGGCAAAGACGCGACTTGGCCATGCTGGAGCGGGTGGAGCCGCAGGATCTGATCAAGTACGGCTTGATCCCCGAGTTTGTAGGCCGCATGCCGGTCGTGGGGACCTTGGAAGATCTGGATATCGCCGCCTTGGTCGAGATTCTGACCAGGCCGAAGAATGCCCTGGTGAAGCAGTACCAGAAACTGTTCGAATATGAAGGAGTCACGCTTCACTTCAATCCGGACGCCCTGGAGGGAATTGCTGAACTGGCCCAGGAGCGCAAGGTCGGGGCTCGCGGGCTGCGTATCATCATTGAGGAGCTAATGCTTGATCTCATGTACCTGTTGCCTGCCCAGCGAAAGATCAAAGAGTTTATAGTGACCAAGGAGATGGTGACTGCCAACTCCATCGATCTCTCGCTTTTGGAGAAGGCGGGTTAGGCCGCGGCAGGGCGGCTTGATCCTCCATGGAAAGTGGAATGACGATGTTTGGTAAGCCCAAGGAAAAATCGGAAAATACCCTCTTGCCCATGGTTCCCATTCGGGACGTGGTGCTCTTCCCCTACATGATGATTCCCTTCGTGATTGGGCGACCCGCCTCGGTGAAGGCGTTGGAAGTTGCCTTCAACAGCGACAAACGGATCTTTCTGGCCACCCAGCACGATGCCGTGGTGGATGATCCACAGCCCTCCGAGATATATTCCACGGGGACCATCGCCAATATCGTGCAGAGTCTGCGTCTCCCCGACGGTAACATCAAGGTGCTGGTGGAAGGGGTGGAACGGGCCAAAGCGCTTCAGATTCTGGAAGAGGGCCAGTACATGAAGGCGGTCTTGCAGCCGACGGCGCCCGCCAAGCCGGCGCCAGGCAATACCGAGACACTGGTCAACAAAATCACTTCGCTCTTTGAGCAGTATGTGAAACTGAGCCAGAACTTGAATTACGACGCCATGGTGGCCGCGGTGCGCGTCGAGGACATCGATCGTCTGGCCGATACCGTTGCTGCCAACCTGGCCGTCACCATTGAAGAAAAGCAGGAGTTGCTGGAAATCTTCAATCCGGTGGACCGGCTCCACCGGCTGTGTGACATTCTGGATGTCGAGATCGAGAAATTGAACGTGGATCGTTCCATCAACTCGCGGGTCAAGCGTCAGATGGAAAAGGCCCAGAAAGAGTACTACCTGAATGAGAAGATGAAGGCCATCCAGAAGGAATTGGGCCGCAATGAAAAATCGGAGGCGGATGAGCTCAAGAAGAAGATCGAAGCGGCCGGTATGCCCAAGGAGGCTTTCGAAAAGGCCATGCAGGAGTTGAAGCGGCTAGAAATGATGCCTCCCATGTCTGCGGAGTCCACTGTCTCCCGAAACTACATCGACTGGCTGCTGGCCGTCCCCTGGAAGAAGCGCTCCAAGGAAATTCAGAAGCTCGAACGGGCGGAGAGGGTTCTGGAAGAGGACCACTACGGATTGGAAAAGATCAAGGAGCGTATCCTGGAGTTTCTGGCCGTTAGGCAGTTGGTGAAAAATCCCAAGGGCTCGATTCTCTGTTTCGTGGGTCCCCCGGGAGTGGGGAAATCCTCACTGGCAGGCTCTATTGCCAGGGCGACCGGACGCAAGTTCGTCCGTCTGTCTTTGGGAGGAGTCAGGGACGAGGCCGAGGTCCGGGGCCATCGCCGGACCTATATCGGGGCCTTGCCGGGCCAGATTATCCAGATGATGAAGAAAGCCGGGACCAAGAACCCGGTCTTTCTGCTGGACGAAGTGGATAAGATGAGCATGGATTTCCGAGGGGACCCCTCGGCGGCCCTGCTGGAAGTGCTGGACCCGGAGCAGAACCACTGCTTTATAGACCACTACCTGGACGTGGAGTATGACCTGTCGCAGGTCATGTTCATTGCCACTGCCAACGTCATTCACACCATTCCCCGGCCCCTGCAGGATCGAATGGAAGTCATTCGTATTTCTGGCTACACCGAGGCTGAGAAGCTCGAGATCGCCAAACGCTACCTGGTCGAGAAACAGCGCCCTCGGAACGGCTTGAAGGAGAAGAATCTCATTTTGTCGGACGAGGCCATCCTGGGGATCATCCAGAACTACACCCGGGAGTCGGGCGTTCGCAATCTGGAACGTGAGATTGCCTCGGTCTGTCGCAAAGTCGCCCGCAAGGTGGTCAAAGATGGCGCCCGGATCTCGGTCCAGGTTGACCGGGAGGCTTTGAGCGACTATCTGGGAGTGATCAGGTTCCGCAACACACGCTCGGCGGAAAAGAGCGAAGTCGGTCTGGCAACCGGCTTGGCCTGGACCGAGGTCGGCGGAGAAGTGTTAACCACCGAGGCCACCTTGATGGAGGGGAAGGGTCGCCTGACGTTGACCGGAAAGCTGGGGGAGGTCATGCGGGAATCGGCTCAAGCCGCCATGAGCTACGTGCGTTCCCGCTCCCACATACTGGGAGCTCCTCGGGAGTTTCACCGGAACTTTGACATGCATATTCACGTCCCCGAAGGATCCATTCCCAAGGATGGACCCTCGGCTGGCATCACCATGGCCACGGCCATGGTCTCCTCCGTGACCAAAATCCCGGTGCGGCCGGACGTGGCCATGACTGGGGAGATCACGCTGCGGGGCAAGGTGCTGCCCATTGGCGGCATGAAGGAGAAGCTGCTGGCTGCCCATCGAGCCGGGATCAAAGTGGCTGTCCTGCCGAAAGGCAATGAGAAGGATCTTCCCGAGGTGCCCCAAAATATCCAGGAGTATTTTTCGATGCACTTCGTCGAGACGATGGAAGAGGTGCTGAAGATCGCCTTGGAAGCTGAGATCCCGGTCGTCGAGGAGAACGCAGACAACAAGATCGAGGAGTACAAGCCTTCAATGGAGAAGGATTTTTCTCAAGATTCCATAACCCATTGAAGATCTCTTCCGCCGAGTTCGTATGCAGCGCGCCTGATCCGTCCCAGTTTCCACGGGATGACCTTCCTGAAATCGCATTCATCGGCCGTTCCAATGTCGGCAAATCCAGCTTGATCAACAGTCTGTTAGGGCGACAGGGACTCGCCCGCACCAGCGCCACCCCGGGGCGAACCCGGCTGCTCAATTTTTTCAGAATTAACCGGCGCTTCTATTTTGTTGACTGCCCGGGGTATGGCTACGCCAAGGTTTCAAAAGACCTGAGACTCCAGTGGGCCGGTTTGCTCGACAACTACATCAGCCAAAGAGAGAAACTGGCTGTTTGTGTATCGATCATTGACTCGCGGATTGGTCCGACCCGGCAGGATCTGCAAACGCTCGAGAGGTTGAGCCATGTTCCCCTTCCCTTTTTCATGGTTTCTACCAAAGCCGACAAGCTATCCGGAAGCGAGCTGCAGAAATCGCTCAAACACACGCAAACAGTCGCGGCAGCGGCGGTGGTGGCTTATTCCGCCACCAGGCGAACAGGCCGTGACAAGGTCTGGGCACTTCTGAGCCGCCATATTCAGGGGACAGCACAGCCGTAGACCCATCGCCAAATTCCAGGTGAGTCGCCGCCCGGCCTGTCGGGCCGGCTACCCATCGCCAAACTTGAAATCCCGTAACTCTAAGGAGTCTTTATGGACATTGCCGAGCTGAAAGAAATGAACATCGCCGCCCTGACTCAGATCGCCAAGGATCTGAATGTGGCCGGCGCGACCGGAATGCGGAAACAGGAGTTGATTTTCAAGATCCTCCAGGCCCAGACGGAGAAAAACGGACTGATTTTCTCCGAGGGAGTGTTGGAGACTCTTCCCGACGGCTTTGGATTTTTGCGGGCTCCTGACTATAACTACCTGCCGGGGCCGGACGACATCTACGTCTCTCCCTCCCAGATCCGCAAATTCGACCTGCATACCGGTGACACCGTCTCGGGTCAGATCCGGCCACCCAAGGATGGGGAACGTTACTTTGCCCTGATCAAGGTCGAGGCCATCAACTTCGAGCATCCCGACGTTGCCCGCAACAAGATTTTCTTCGACAATCTCACGCCGCTTTACCCCGAGGATCGGATCCGTCTGGAGACTCAGCCGGACAACCTCTCCGCCCGGGTCATGGATCTCATGGTTCCCATCGGCAAGGGGCAGCGCGGGCTTATCGTTTCGCCGCCGCGGACCGGGAAGACGATGTTGCTGCAAACCATCGCCAACTCCGTTACCGAAAACCATCCCGAGACTATCTTGATTGTGCTGCTGATTGACGAAAGGCCCGAAGAGGTCACCGACATGCAGCGGTCCGTCAACGGCGAGGTCATCAGCTCGACCTTCGACGAGCCAGCCACTCGCCACGTGCAGGTTGCCGAGATGGTGATCGAAAAAGCCAAGCGGCTGGTGGAGCACCAGCGCGACGTGGTGATCCTGCTGGACTCCATAACCCGGCTGGCCCGCGCCTACAACACCATCGTGCCTCCCTCCGGCAAAGTGCTCTCCGGTGGCGTGGATTCCAATGCGCTGCAAAGACCGAAGCGATTCTTCGGTGCGGCCCGCAACATCGAGGAGGGCGGCAGCTTGACCATCATTGCCACTGCTCTGATCGATACGGGAAGCCGCATGGACGATGTCATATTCGAGGAGTTCAAGGGGACCGGCAACATGGAGGTCCACCTGGAGCGAAAGCTGGTGGAAAAACGGGTCTTTCCGGCCATTGACATCAACCGCTCCGGCACCCGCAAGGAAGAGTTGCTGATGCCGAAGGACGAACTGCATCGGGTTTGGGTGTTGAGGAAGGTGCTCAATCCGCTTTCGGCGGTTGAGACCATGGAACTGATGCTGGAGCGGCTTTCCAAGAAGAAGTCGAACAAGGAGTTCCTGGCCTCCATGAGCAATGGCGGCTGAGCCGGTCCGGTGGATCGATGAATCCTCGCTTCCTGTCTCGCCTCAATCGCTACCAGTTTCCCCCTTCATGGCCTGGATCAAGCTGAGAATTTTCTCAACCGCCTCGTCGACCGTTTGGGTTGAAGTGTCCAAATACACGGCGTCCCTGGCTTGAACCAGCGGAGAGTCGGCACGCTCCCGGTCCCGCCGGTCCCGCTGACCTATTTCCTCAAGAATACCCTCTAGATTCAAGGCCCCCCTCTTGTGCCGAGTCTGGGCAAATCGTCGCCGAGCGCGGGTAGGTTCGGAGGCATCCAGGAATATCTTCAGTTCAGCCTCGGGAAAGACCTTGGTTCCAATATCTCTGCCTTCCATGACCACACCGCCGCGTCTGCCCAGGTCTTGCTGTGCCCGAACCAGGATCTTCCGCACCCCGGGAATGCTGGATACCCGGGAAGCCGCCTGGCCGGTGGCTTCCGTACGAATGTCCTCGGAGACGTCCACCCCGTCCAGGCAGACGCGGAGCCCTTTCGGGGTCGTCATCAACTCGATACGGGCCCGGCGGGCTGCTTCAACGATGGCATCCACCTGATCCCAGCCAAGTCGCTCCTGAGTGACCTTGAGTCCAAGGGCGCGGTACATGGCCCCGGTGTCGATATAGAGGTAGCCCAGGCGCTGGGCGACCCTTCGGGCAACCGTGCTTTTCCCGGCTCCCGATGGTCCGTCGATGGCGATGCGGAAGCGAGTCATCTAGCGAGGCGACGCCTCAGACCGACAAGCAATGAAGGAAAAAAGAGTTCCACGAAGGGGCACGAAGAACCACCAAGGGACACGAAGAGACCGATTCATGAGGATGGTAAACACTACCGGCGATTCAGGCAAGTCCGGCCCCTTCCTGATTTACGCCCAGGGTTACCTACTGCCGCCGCTTCGCGGCTCCGCCCCGTACCCCTGACAGTCACTCACGGGACGCCGCGTTTGCCCCCCTCCGGCTCGACTGCGGGCTCCGCCCTGGTCTCGCCGACTCCCCCTCCAGGGGGGAGTGATACTTGAGGCCTGCACATGCCTTCTTGCCCAACATCTAAACAAGATGTAAACCATGTCCCCGGTCTAATGTGTAAACGACGTTCCCGGTTTGTACCGCGGGAATCACTCCCCCCTTGAGGGGGAGTCGCAGAAGCCGAGCCGGCAGGCGAAGGCTGATGCGGTGGGGGGGAGCCGATCCGTCAGGATGTGGCCGCGGCCACGCCCGGTCGCATCCGCACCGTGCTTATCGACTGAATTCCTGCTTGTCAGGCGGCTCCTCCCGGTCCTTCCTGTCCCTTCGTGGATATCCCATATCCCCTTAGTGTCTTTCTTTGTGGCCCTTCACGGAGCCCTTTCGAGGCTTTTCCAACCCCTTGGAGTGCCTTCGCGGATTAATCTTTTGCCCCCCTTAACAGATACTTTAGCGCCCTTCGTGGAAGTCTATTCCTCTTTACCGACCCTTGGCAGACCCCTCTTGCGCCTTCTCCAACCCCTTGGTGGTCCTTCGTGTAACTTCGTGGATAACTCTTTTTCGCTTCGTGCTCTTCGTGGACAACTCTTTTATCTCTTTCGTGGACAGCCTCCAGCCCCTGCGACTTCTCCTGCCGGAAAGAGCCGTGCCGAATCCTTGAGATAGTGTTGTATGATAGGCGGAGTCCGATTTCAGCCGGAGCGTGGGACCGTTTCCGGGTGGTGTTTCGCCCCTCTGTTCTCCTGGATCCCGTCCCTTTTCCCTTTCGCCAACCGGGGGTAGTCATGGCCAGGCTCGATCGCAGGGAAGTGATTCAAGCAGGTGCTTTGCTCGGTGGCAGTGTCGCTGCCGGCACTTGGTTGGAGGCCGCCGCCGCTACCCATTCCAGTGAGAAGGAGTGCCGGTGGCAACAGGAATACACCTTCGGACACACCGTGCTTTTCATGGAAGAATACTACCAGGGAACGCTGGACATCCTGGGCGCCCAGAGCGGCGAACTGGATCAGATTGGGGATCTGACCTCCCGCGCCGCCACCCTCGTCAGGAAGGGGGGCACGGTATGGACCTCCATGAATCTGGGACACCTGCCCTACTATGAGCAGAAAGACGACCGTCGCGGCAGTCCCGGCATTATGAAGACCCATTCCACCTCCCTGGGGGCCGAAAAGGACTTCGACCAGATGCGGCCAGGCGACATCGTCTTTACCAACCGGGCCAACAAGGCCGTGCTGGCCGCCAGAGAGCGGGGCGTCTACGTGGTCTGTGTCACCATCAACTACTGGAATAACGAGTTCAGACCTCGCGGTTACAATCACGTGTCTCACGGCTGCCCCGACGGGTTGATGCTCAAGGACGTCTCCAACGAGATCCTCCACAGCCATACCCCTTACGAGCAGGGACTGGTGCATGCTCCGGAAATCCCCGAGTTCGCCATCTGCCCTTCGAGCGGTACCGGCAGCGGATCGATCCACTGGATGCTGAACGCTGAGATCGCCAACAAGCTGGCCCATCCCAACGCCAAGGCGGTGGACAAGAGTGCTCAGTACCTGCGGGTGCTGACCGAGCGGGTGGAGCGCACCCGCAGCCATTTCGATCGCATCCGGGAGACGGCGGCCATTATGGCTGAGCGAGTCCGGGCCGGAGGGCGATGGTTCGGAAAGAGCATCGAGCATCCGGGTTTTGAAAGCGAATTTCACGTCGCCTCCGGTGTCGGGGTGGTGAATTTTGGGGATTGGGACGCCCACAGGGAAAAAAACGTCATGTTCATCAACTCCATCTCGCCGGCCTATCGGGAAGAGGTGAAGTTGGCCCTGGAGAAACAGGTGGAAGGCGCCTACGTGGTGGGCGTCGGACCCGGCTCCATGGACGGCGTGGTTCCCCACGGGCGGCTCATTGACGTGGCCGACGCCGGATTCGACAACTTCTCTCCCGAGGCCGGGGGGGTGATTGAAATTACCGGGCGGTCGCAGACCATCTGTCCCACCTCAGGGATCGTGGGAAACGTCATGCAGCAGATGATCATTGCGCAATGGGCCGATGAGATGGTGCGCCGGGGTTCGGTTCCCTATTTTCTGATGGGTGTCTACCGGGAAGGCGGCCGGGAATACAATGCCGCCATGAGGCCCTTCTTCGAGAAGCAGGGCTTTTAGTGGGGTCCGCGAGCGCAGCGGGGCTTCTCCCCGGCAGCGGGTCGGGGTCGATGAGAGGAAATTCGGGAGGCAGGGATGGGTGACAAGATCCACCGACGTCTGTTTTTGGGAGGCGCCGCCGGGGTGGGAGCCTGGGTGTCCGGGTCCGCCGACCGGTCTGAAGTTCAGGCCGCTGAAACCGGTGCAGGGGGATGCCTCGGCCCGGGGGCTCCAACCTTTGGTCATACGGTGCTCTTCATGGAGGAATACCACCAGGCCACCATGGAGATCCTGGGTCGCCTCAGCGGGGAGCTCGACCAGGTCGGCGAGCTCAGTTCGCGGGCGGCTGGGGTGATCAAGCAGGGAGGGACGGTGTGGACGTCCATGGACGACGGTCACATGCCGGGGGAAGAGCAAAAGGCCTCGCGGCGGGGCAATCCCGGGGTTCTTCGCAACCATAAGGGACTGGAGGCCGCCAGTTTCGAGCAGCTTCAAAAAGGCGATATGGTCTTCACCAACCAGTGCAATCGCGCCGTACAAACGGCCCGAGACCGGGGAGTCTACGTGGTGGCCGTGACCGTGAACTACGTGGACAATGAATTCCGCCCGGCGGACTTCACCAATCCCAATGAAGACCAGTTGATGCTCAAGGACGTCTCCAATGAGATTCTGCACAGCCATGTTCCCTATTACCAGGGGCTGGTCCATGCACCCCAGATCCCCGAATTCACCCTCTGCCCCTCCACCACCACCGGGAGCGGGGCCGTTCACTGGATGCTGACCGCGGAGATTGCCAACAAGGTCTGGGCTGGAAGCACCAAGTCGGTGGACAAGAGCGCCGAATATCTTCGGGTGCTCACCCAGCGAGTGGAGCGGATCAAGCAGCACCAACCTCGTATTCGCGAGACCGCCGTCACCATGGCCCGGCGCATTCGCCGGGGAGGCCGCTGGTTTGTGCGCAGCCTGGAGCATCCGGGATTCGCCAGTGAGCTCAGCGGGGTCGCCTCGGGGTCGATGATTGTGAACTGGGGGGACTGGGAAGCGACCAGGGAACGGAACGTGATGCTCATCAACGCCATCTCGCCGGCTTACGCCCCGGAGATGCGGCTGGCGCTGGAGAAGCAGATCGAGGGAGCCTTCGTGATCGGGGTCGGTCCGAGCTCCATGGACGGGGAGGCGCCTCCCGGTCGATTGATCGATGTCGCCGACGCGGGTTTTGACAATTTCTCTCCGGAGCGGGAAGGCGTCATTGAAATCCCCGGCCGCAAGGGCCGGATTTGCCCGACCTCGGGCATTGTGGGCAATGTGATTCAGCAGATGATCTGTGCGCAATGGACCGATGAAATGGTCCGGCGGGGATCGGTCCCCTACTATTGGATGGGCTTTTTCCAGGCCGGGGGCAGACCCTATGACGACGCCATTCGCCCCCATTTCGAGGCCCGGGGATTTTAGTGTCCCGCGTTTCTTTCTGAAAGGATTCCATCATCACACCCGAGGAAATCAGACAGGCGCGGCTTGACCTCACCGCCGCCCTTCGCTGGGCTGCACGTCTGGGGCTGAGCGAGGGTATCTGCAACCACTTCAGCCAGGCCGTCACCGACGACGGTCACCGGTTTCTGGTCAATCCGATGGGCTTTCACTGGAGCGAGCTGTCCGCCAGTGATCTGGTCCTGGCCGACAAGGACCGCCGTATCCTGGAGGGTAGCAACGCCGTCGAGGATTCGGCCTTCTTCATTCACTCCCGCATACACATGGCCAAGCCCCGGGCCCGCTGTGTGCTGCACACCCACATGCCCTACGCCACCGCCATCTGTTTGCTGCAGAAGGGCAGGCTTCTGATGGCCTCGCAAAATGCCATCCGCTTCTACGACCGGGTGGCCTATGTCGACGAGTATCGTGGATTGGCCTTCGAGAGCTCGGAGGGGGATCGGTTGGCCGCAGCCATGGGGGACCACGATGTGGCCTTTCTGGGCGCCCACGGGGTGATTGTGACCGGGCCCACGGTCTGGGACGCTTTCGACGACCTCTACTATCTGGAACGGGCCTGCCAATCCCAGTTCATTGTGCAATCATCCGGACAGCCACTGCGAGAAATTGAGGAGTCCATCGTCAAGGAGGTGGCTCCCGAGATGCAGTCGGGCCTGGCGACCATGCGCGACCTGCACTTCCAGGCCATCCGGCGCATCCTGGACCGGGAAGAACCGGAGTATGCTCGTTAAGGCAGGCCCCGCCCTGGCGTGCGGATCATTTGAGGAAAAACGGCCAATCGTCAATAAAGACGAACCACGAATGAACACGAATAAACACGAAGACAGGTGGGCCTACTCGAACGACAAGTGGAACCAAAACGCTTCTGCAATTGTGTTACTTTGGTATCGCTTCGTGTCCTTCGTAGAAAACCTCCTCCCTATCGGTTGTCACTCCCCCCAACCAAGAATTCATCAACCCATTAATTGGTGTTCATTCGTGTCCATTCGTGGTTCGTCGTTCCCCTCCATGGATATCTTTTGTTGGTCCTTTGTGGTTATTCCCTCAATTGTTTCAGGCAAGTCGGGCCTCCGCCCCCCACGACGGGGCGGATCATTCGAGAGTGAAACAGGTTTTGTTTCAGACAAGTCCAGCCCCCGCCCTACGGGGCGGATCATACGAGAGCAAAACAATCAGAAATCGATCATCCCTTCGCGACCTTGGCATCCCGTCGCGGTTAATCTCAACGCCTTAGTGGCCCTTCGTCGTTCTTCGTGGCCATTCGTGGATAACTCTTTTTTCTTTTGTTTCAGGCGGGGAGGAAGCGCAATTTCGATCGAAAGCATCAGGAGGCTGGTTCATGAAGGTGACTGAGACGGTTTTTCTGGTGGGTGGAGGCGAGACCGAGACGGTCTTTACCGACCGCATGGATTGCAATGTCTACCTCATGCAGGCCGGGGACCTCTACCTGCTGATCGACTCCGGCGGTGGAATGGCCGCCGACCAGGTTGTGGACAATATCCGGGGGCACGGCGTGGATCCCGCCCGGGTGGAATGGCTGCTGCTCACCCACGCTCATGGGGATCACGCCGCGGGAGCCGCACCCTTGAAGCAACGGCTGCCCAACCTGAAAGTGGCCCTCTCGGCGGAAGCCGCCGGCTGGCTGCGAAGCGGCGACGAGAAGGCCATCAACCTGGACAAGGGACGCGCCACCGGAATGTACCCCCCCGGGTTTCAGTTCCTGCCCTGCCCGGTGGACCTGGAGCTTCAGGATGATCAGGAGCTGGAGCTGGGTGGCAAGGTCTTCCAGGTGGTGGCCACTCCCGGCCACTGCGCGGGCCATATGTCCTTCCTGGTGGAGGATGGGGGCAAGCGTGCTCTCTTCGCCGGCGACGCCATCTTTCCCGAAGGCAAGATTCTTCTGCAGAACATTGGGGACTGCGATCTGCACCAATCCATCAGGAGCGTGGAACGGCTGGCCCAGCTCCGCCCCGACCATTTGTTTGCGGGACATCGCCGGCCGATCGTGGACGAGGCGGACAGTCACTTCAAGCCCGCGACCGACCGAATCGCAGATCTGGTCGTACCCTGGAATCTGTTCTAGAAAGCCTGCAGTGTCCCTGGCGGGGCAAAAGACTTGGGTGAACCTGGAGATCTGCCCCCGTGCTTGACCTGGTTTCAATCCGAAAACAATTCCCTTCGCTGGAACGCACCCTGGATCGCCATCCGGTCGTCTATTTCGATGGTCCCGGAGGGACTCAGATTCCCCGGCAAGTCATGGATGCCGTGGCCCACTACTATCTGGCCATGAACTGCAACACCGAGGGCACTTTTGTCACCAGCAGGGATACCGACCGCATGCTGGCCGAAGCCCACCAGGCCATGGCCGACTTCCTGAACGCTCGTTCCCCCGATGAAATTGCCTTCGGTCTGAACATGACCACCCACGCCTACAACGTGAGTCGCGCCATCGGCAGGATGCTGCAGCCCGGCGACGAACTGGTGGTGACCGTGCTGGACCACGAGGCCAACGTCTCTCCCTGGCAGGCCCTGGAGGAGCATGGTGTCAAGGTGCACTGCGTGGACGTCCACCCGGAAGACTGCACCCTCGACATGGAGGACCTGGAGTCCAAGCTCAACCCGAGGACCAAAGTGGTGGCGATCGGCTATGCCTCCAACGCGGTCGGCACAGTCAACCCGCTGGGGGAAGTGATCGACAAGGCCCACCAGGTTGGAGCCCTGGTTTTTGTGGACGCCGTCCATTACGCCCCGCACGGACCGATCGACGTGCAGGCGCTGGACTGCGATCTGATGGCCTGCTCGGTCTACAAGTTTTTCGGTCCCCACATGGGGGTGCTCTATGGCAAACAGGAAGTGCTGGAGCAGCTTCCCGCCTACAAGATCAGGCCGGCCAAGGTTCGCTTCGAAATCGGGACTCAAAACCACGAGGGGATCGCCGGGAGCATGGCCGCGGTCGACTACCTGGCCGAACTGGGTCGACAGCAGGGAGGTGCCTACCGCGACCGCTATCCGCAGCTTGAGGGCAGGCGCTTGCATTTGAAGACTTGCCTGTCCGCTATCGAGTGCTATGAGCGATCCCTTTTCCAACGGCTGCTGGACGGTCTGGAACAGATCAAGGGTGTGAAGATCTGGGGAATCACCGACCGCGGTCGACTCCACTGCCGCACACCCACGGCGGCCTTTACGGTTCCGGGCCTTTCTCCTCTAGAGATCACCGCCGAGATGGGCAAGAAGGGATTTTTCCTTTGGGAAGGGGACTTCTACGCCCAGGCATTGATCGAACGGCTGGGACTGTTCGATTCGGGCGGGGTCGTTCGGCTGGGGCTGGTGCATTACAATACGGCCGAGGAGGTCGACCGCTGTTTGTGTGCGCTGGAGGCGCTGGTCCGGGATCGGACCTGACGCCGACCGCGTAAGAGAGAGCCACGCTGAAAGGAGCGTTTCATTTTGTCGACACAAAGCGGAAGCGCTGAGACAGGGGCGGTAGTTGGAGACGCTGCCCGGTCCAAGGTGCCACTATCCAGACGGCTCAGCTACTGGGACAATTCCATCATTCTCTGGGGATGGGTGCTGGTGCTGTCCAGCTTCCTGGTGGGAGGCATCGTCGGTCAGTCCTTTCCCTTGAAGTTGGCCATGCCCATCATCTTCTTGGGGACCTTGAGCAACGGGATCGTGGGAGCCCTGATCGGAGCCGCCGCCGCCCGTACCGGCTATTCCAGCGCGCTCCTCTACCGCTACACCTTCGGGCGCAAGGGAGTGGTGCTGCCCAATGTGCTGATGGGGTTGAGCAGCATGGGCTGGTTTTCGGTGATTCTGAACCTGACCCGGGACGGATTCGCCGAACATTGGGGTTGGGAGGCCGGATCGGCTCCATGGCTGATCGCCACCATCGCCATTGGGGTCCTGTTCATCATTCCGGCAGTGGTGCGCATTGGTTGGATTGCCTACGTGGACTGGATTGCGGTGCCCGGCTTTCTGATCATGGTCTTCATGATCATCAACGCCACCCTCAGGGGCGCAGGAGGGTTCGAAGTGCTGTGGAACAAGTGGTTCGATCCCACCATGCCGGCCTTCATCGGGTTCGATATGGCGGCCGGCGGTTGGCTGGTCGGGGTGACCATCATTGCCGACATGGCCCGCTTCTGGAAAAACGGCAAGCAGGCCCTGGTGGGGATCATGACGGCCTACGCCGGGCTGGTCACCCTGCAGTACTGGGGGGGAGCCATCGGGGCCGCCTACACCGGTGAGTTCAATGTCTTCATCATGGCCCAGTCCCTGGGCCTGGGATTTCTGGCCTTGGTGGCTCTCTGGTTCGGCGCCCAGTCTACCGTTCAGGGAGGCACCTATGCAGCCGGACTGGCATTCTCAGCGCCGCCCATCCCCATGGTCTGGGGGCAGGAGTTCACCCGCCGGCTGGCCACGCTCGGTGCAGGGATGGTGGGTCTGGTGGGGAGTTTTGTGGGGCTGGACCGGTTTGTGAACTGGTATGTCCAGTTTCTGGGCTGGGTGGTGGCCCCCATCGCCATGACGGTGATTCTGGACTACTGGGCCTTTCCGGAAAGGCGGAAACGCTACCAGAACGCTCAAGGAGCGGACATGAACCTCAACCCCGCCGCCTACGCGGCCTGGCTGGCGGGTTTCCTGGTCGGGTTCTATGTCGGGCAGAACCAGCTTTTCAGCGGTCTGGTCAGTTCCATGCTGGCCTCCGGTCTGGTCTACTACGGCTGGATGAAGTGGTCGCTGGCCCGGGGGATGACTCCGGAGCAGCAGCTGGGCTGGGCCCCAAGGAGAAGTTGAGACATGGTGACCGTTCTGGATTGGTTCATGGTGTTGCTGGAGATCGCGATCCTGCTGTGGGCGATTCGCCTGGTGTGGAAGACCGAGCGGGATGAACCGACCGAAAGCATCACTCCGGCCACCGATAGGGATGTCGAGCTGGTGGAGTAGGTTTCGGGCTCGGAGAACACCCTTGGAGGCCTGAATGCGGGTAGGCATTCTGGGCGGGACCGGCCCCGAAGGCAGAGGTCTGGCGTTGCGCCTGAGTCAGGCGGGGGTTCCGGTGATCATCGGTTCCCGCGATCCGGAGCAGGTGGCCCGCAAAGCCGAGGAGCTGCGGCGTCAGTTGCAGGAGAGGGCGCCGGGGGCCGACATCCTTGGCCGCGAGAATTCAGGGGTTGTCGAGGCGTGCGACATCCTTTTCATCGCGGTGCCGTTCGAGCATGCCGCGGGCCTGTTGAAGAGCTGTCGCGACCGTCTCCGCCCGGGACAGATCCTGGTCGACGTGACTGTTCCGCTGCAGTTTCGGGCGAAGCGCCTGGAATTGAGGGAATTGCCCGAGCCGTCCTCCAGTGAGCATCTGGCCAAGGTTCTGCCGGAGGGCGTTCCCCTGGTGGCAGCCTTCAAGACCATTCCGGCCCACCTGCTGGAGGATCTGAGCAAACGGCTCGATTGCCATGTCTTTGTCTGTGGGGATTCCGCAGAGGCCCGCCGCCGGATTGTCTATCTCGCCTCCAGGATTGAAGGGCTGTCGCCGCTGGACGTAGGTCGCCTGAACCAGGCCGCAACCCTGGAGCGCATGACGGCCCTGGCCATTCAAATCAACAAACGGCATCGGGTGCGCTTCTCCCGCTTTCGCGTGGTCGGACTGTGATGAGCGCGCATTTCTCACCAATGGTAGGAAACGTCGACTCTCAATCCACGAAAGACAAAAAGATATCCACGAAGGGGCACGAAGGACCACGAAGGGACACGAAGAAAAACTAAAAGAAAATGAGTTGCTTCGCCGCCAAGCGGCGGCGGCGGCGGCGGCGGCGGCGGGAACAATGGTCCTCAGACTCCAGCGGTTTACGGTGACGCTGTGTGCGCATCGTGTCTGCTCCAGGAATCTGGTTAACTTGTTTTTTAAGAATATGTTACAAGATTTCGAGAACCGATGCGTCCTGCCCTTGGGGGGAAACGCGGGGTAGGCCCGGGACACCGCCGGCACCCCTTCCCGTCCGTTTGCTTTGGACGGGGCACCTCAGCCTGACCGCGTCTGACATTCCTAACTGAAATGGTGCGCAGGCCGGAGATCCGGACAGGGGCGTCGATCAGGCATCGGCCGGAGGGAAGGGCGGGTGAGTTCCGAAGGCGTGGTGGTGCTGGCCGGCGGGGTGGGAGCTTCAAAGCTGCTGATGGGGCTCAGCCGGGTCATTCCACCCGAGTTGATCACCATCGTCGGCAACACCGGGGACGATTTCAAGGTGTGTGGGCTCCGGATCTGCCCGGACCTGGACACCGTCACTTATACCCTCGCGGGAAAAGTCGACCCCTCCAGGGGTTGGGGGGTCTCCGGGGATGACTTCGATTGCCTGGAGTGGTTGCAGGCCTATGGCGCTCCAAGCTGGTTCCGCCTGGGGGATCGGGACCTGGCCACCCATCTGTGGCGGACCTACCTCCTCGGGCAGGGCGTGGGCCTGGCGGAGGTCACCGCCAGAATCGGCCGGACCTGGGGGCTGCGCAGCCTGCTCCTGCCCATGACCGAGTCCTACACCCCGACTCGAATCCTGACCGATCAGGGGGAGCTTCACCTGCAGGAATACCTGGTGCGGGACAAATGCCGGCCCCGGGTGCTCCAGGTGGGTTACCCACAAGTCGAGCGAAGCCGGCTCCCGCCAGGGCTCCCGGAAAGGGTGGCCGGGGCCTGCCGGGTCGTGGTGGCTCCCAGCAATCCCTTGATCAGCATCGGGCCGATCCTGGCGGTTCCCGGCATGAAGGACCTCCTGCAGGGCTCCGGTTTGCCGGTCACCGCGGTCAGTCCGCTGGTGGGGGGCAGGGCATTGAAGGGACCGGCGGCCAAGATGCTGAAGGAGCTGGGTCATTCGGCTTCGGCGCTGGGGGTGGCCCGCATGCTGCAGGGGGTTGCCAATCAGTTTGTGCTCGACAGGCAGGACAGTGCCCTGAAGGAAGAGATCGAGGGCCTGGGAATGCAAGTCAAAGTCACCAACACCGTCATGACCAGCCTGGCCGACAAGGTGGCTCTGGCGGAAGCAGTGATGGGGCCGTGGTGAAGGTCATCCTTCTTCCTGTCAAGGATCCGGAGCGAGCCAAGCAGCGCCTGGCCGGGCTGCTTTCCCCCGGCGAGCGGAAGGACCTGGCCTGGGCCATGCTGGCGGACGTGGCTGCCGCCGTCCGTGGCTGCTGCTTGGCCGATCGGGTTGTGGTTGTGGCCCGCGACCCGGAAGTGGCCGGCTATGCCGCTGATAACGGCTGGGTAGTGTTCCGGGAAAGGGAGCAGGTCTCGGAGAGCCGTTCGGTGGACTGGGCTTCGAGGCTGCTGGACAAGCAGGGAGCCAAAGCGGTCCTCCGGCTGCCGGCGGATATTCCCCTGGTGCAGGCCCAGGATCTGGACGCCCTTCTCCATTCGGCTGCCCGGGGAGTTGCGGCCGTGCTGGTCCCCTCTCAGGACAGGCTGGGAACCAACGCCTTGCTCCGCTCGCCGCCGTTGATTTTCCCCTCCAGTTTCGGCGCCGACAGTCTTCAAGAACACCTTCGACAGGCGCGCCTCCAGGGCCTCCAGGTGCTGGTCAGGGAGATGCCGAGACTGGCCTTGGATCTCGACCTGGCGTCGGACCTGTTGCGATTCCTCAGGTTGGGGAAGGGAACGGCTACCCAAGCCCTGCTCCAGAGGCTGGGAGTGGGGGAAAGGCTGGCGGGTTTCAATCGAGGTGCCCATGCGGGTTCCTGAGTACAGGGTCATCGGAATTCCGGGATTGCCGGAAATCCGGCCGGGGAGTGGGCTGGGTGAGCTCGTCTGCCGGGCCGTTCGGGCCGCCTCCCTGGAAGTGGTGGATAGAGACATCTTGGTGGTCACTCAAAAGGTCGTGTCCAAGGACGAAGGCAGAACAGTCCGGCTGGAATCGGTAAAGCCTTCTCGCCTGGCACGCACCTGGGCGAGCGAGCTGGGCAAAGACCCGGCTCTGGTCGAGATCATACTCAGCCAGTCCCGCCGTATCGTCAGGATGGACCGGGGCCGGCTGATTGTCGAGACCCATCACGGGTTCGTTTGCGCCAACGCCGGAGTGGACCAGTCCAACTCCGCGGCCGGCGAGGTCACCCTCTTGCCGGAGGATCCCGACGCCTCGGCTCGCCGCCTCCGCAGCTGCCTGGAGCAGAGCTTCCGGACCCGCCTGGCCGTGATCGTTTCGGACACCTTCGGCCGGCCCTGGCGTGAGGGGCTCGTGAACGTCGCCATCGGGGTTGCCGGACTGACCCCCTTGATGGACTACCGGGGCGGTCTGGACAGCGCCGGTCGCCGGCTGGAGGCCACCGCCATGGCTTGGGCCGACGAGTTGGCGGGGGCCGCCGAGCCGGTCATGGGGAAGACCCGCGGCATTCCGGTGGCCATCGTGCGGGGATTGACCTATCCGGCGGCCGAGGGTTCGGCTCGTGGATTGATTCGGGCGCCGGAGAAGGATCTCTTCAGATAGTGGGGCTCAACCCGCATATCTCATTGGAGCAGTGTCAGGAGAAGAAAGCAATCTTGAGGAGCAGGATGATGACGGCAGGGGCGAAGACGTACTTGACAATCTTGAAATCCGCTTTTAGGTCGGCGATGTCGGCCTTGACCGCGGCGATGTCGGCCTTGGTGGAGGTCTCCAGTTTGTCAATGTCAGACCTGATGGCAATGATGTCAGACCTGACGGCAATGATGTCGGCCTTGGTGGCGACGGTATCGTCGAAGGCTTCGGCCAAGGTGTCGACAACAGCCTTGGCCTGGCTGGTCTCCATGCCTGCGGCTTCAAGCTTGCTGAAGGCTTTCAGGGTGTCGAAAACAGCCGTGGTCATGATGCGCTCCGTTGCCTAGAGCTTAACACACACTCGCTCCCCTTCTGTGAAGGGACCGAGATTTTGGGCCGGACCCGCGCCAAAACAAGGCCCACAGTTGCCCTGTGCTGCGTTTACTCGAACTTTCTGAGTCCACGCCTTGACAACAACACCCGTATTTTTTCACGGAAGACCAAGCTCCCGCTAGTTCGGCCCTGGCCTTCGTTTCCTCCTGCACATAGCGATGGACGGATCCAAGGCGATCGACTCTCGCCCATCCATGACGCACAAGCCAGCCGTTCAAGTCCAAACCCCTTGTTGAATCACCGAGATAACAGGTCCCCGAAAAAGACTCACGAGGTCTGAAGTAGTAAGGAATGGGTTGACGGTCGGAGGCAGAATGAAAATTCTGAAATGTATTGGAAGTTTCGGGGGAGGTTACTGCGATTTTGAGGCTTCGATGTGTTCCCTGAGGTCGGCGGCGAGTTTCTCAGCTTCGGCCAGTTGCTCGGCGGTCATTTGCTTTCTGAGCGTGTCTTTGATCCGGCCGGCTTCCCGGCCAGTCCGGCCACATTGGGGGGTGGCCAGTGTCAGCCAGGCGTAGGCTTTCACGTGATCTTCTGGCGTGCCTTGGCCTTTGGCGTAGAACTGGGCGAGGCGGACCTGAGCCGCGGCTAGATCCTGCTCGGCGGCCATGCGCAACCACTTCACCGCCTCGTTGTGGTCCCGGGGTACTCCCAAGCCGTCGGTGTACATGAGGCTCAGTTTCAACTGAGCTATGGCTGCACCCTGCTCGGCAGAGACCCGGAACCTCTTCACCGCCTCGTTGTAGTCTTGGGACACTCCTTGGCCTGTCCTGTACATGGAACCAAACATGTGTTGCGCTTCAACGTTTCCCTGCTCGGCAGCCTTCTGGTACCAGGTCGCCGCCTTCCGGTACCACTTCTCTGCCTCCCGTTCATTCTTCGGCACCCCCTCACCCGATTCGTACATGAGACCCAGCTTGTGGCGGGCACCAACGTTTCCGCCCTCGGCGGCCCTGCGATACCACTTCACCGCTTCCTGGTAGTCCCACGGCACTCCCGCACCGTGAGCGTACATGTCGCCCAGCATGAATTGAGCCCTGGAATGTCCCTTCTCGGCGGCTTGGCGATACCACTTCGCGGCCTCTTTGCTGTCCTGAGGCACTCCACGGCCAAAGGAGTACATTTGGCCGAGGCTGAATTGAGTCTCAGCATCTCCCTGCTTGGCCGCTTGGCGGAGCTGCTCGATATCCTGAGACTCTGAGAATCCCGGTTGATGTCCCCATAGAATGACCAAGGCAACCAGGAAAAGTGCCAACTTCCCTCTGCAAGCGTTTCGGTTGGTCATGATTCCCATCAGACACCTCCAAAATTCGTGATCCTGGCGGGATAGGCTGCGTTTTCCCGATACAGAGTACCCCTGGTCCCGAGTTTTGCCGGATTGACACAATAGGGGACTATCGGAAGTCCGTCTGACAGGCCAAGACATCGACCGCTTCTTGGTTGAGTTCATCAGCGTGCTCGTTGATGATGTTGCGGTCTCGCTTGTCGATCTTAACCCGTTCTCGCGTTGAGAAGCTTTGACGAAGCAGCCGTTCAATCACCTGGGATCGACTTTCTCCTTCTCGGGCAGCCTCGTCGACGGCTGTAATCACCTCTTGCTCAAGTGTGATAGATGTTTTCAGCTTCATACGACTAATGATACTCCCCTTCCTGCCCTCGTTCGAAACGTTAAGCAGCCACCATCCCGCCCTACATCCTTCAGCTTCGCCGGGTGGTAGGCTGCACTTTCCTGATCGGGAAACAGGGGACGTTGTTGAATTGGCGGAAAAACTCTGCTCACACCGAATGTTGGAAGAGGTCGGATGGAGGTCGGAAATAGATCCTCCACCAGGCAAACCACTCCAACACTTTCATCGGCAAGGGATTACAGAACCGCCAATCCAATTTGTTCCACTAATTCAACAACGTCCCTTGGTTGCGCCCCTTACTCGCTCCTGATCCACTCGCGAAGCGCCTCGTCGATCCGTGTCTGCCAGCCCTTCCCGTCGGCACGGAAGTGATCGATCACATCCTGCGATAGCTGGATGGAGGTGTAAAGGTCAGCAACGGGTGCATCACCTTGACCGGAGCAACCCTAGCCCGCATTTCTCACCAGGTCGCTGAGCATAATGTCGAAAAGTGCTTGTCTTTAACATCTTGCGGCGCTTTGATTGGAGTCGTCTGGGTACAGAGTGCGCTGGGCGCGCCCTGGCTTGGCCTTTTCCCCTCAGCGCGCACATGCTCTCTCGACCGTAGAAACCACTACGCTCTTCGCTCGCGAGCACGCGCTGAGGGAAAAATTCCTGCGCCATGATCGCGCGCCCTGGTGAGAAATGCGGGCTAGAGCATTCCGATACCGATTGCCCCGGCATCACTAAAGGGAATACGGGTCGTCCTAGAGGCGCTTTAGCGGGGGCTTTGTCGATTCTTCCTGTGGGCCGCAGCCGGAGAGGAGGACTCCGGAGGCAACGATGGATGTGGCGGCTTTCTTGACAAAGGTTCTTCGGGAGGGCTGGGAGTCATCGGGGCGATTCTTTAGGGTCCGCCCATGGTATGTGGTTGGACGCGAGAAATGGGTCTTGAAACGTCTTCGGCCGATCATAATATTCGAATTGACACTCTGACGGGGCGGGCGTACGATGTGCTTAACTGCGTTCACCTTAGAAGCCTCTTATGAAGCAGGTCGGAAATATACTTGCATGCGTGCTGTTGACAGCTTTGATGCTGTCCGCGCAGGAGCAAGGCGAGCCGCGAGAGGCTCGTCCCGAGGTCCTCAGCCCGGAGAAGTTTTCCGAGACGCATGGTTCCTTGTTCGACCGTCCGAAGTCGAACGAAGCGGCGGAGTTGACGGATCGGCTGCTCGGGTCCGAACCGGGCGCGAATCCGGGCCTCGTAGAGCGGCGGAACTTCATTGACGATCACATCTTCGGCAAGATGGAGCGCGATGGCCTGCCGCATGCGCCGCCGGCGTCGGACATCGAGTTTCTGCGGCGCGTGACGCTCGACTTGACGGGGCGCATCCCGGCTCGGACGGAGGTGCGCGCCTTCCTGGCGGATGATGATCCAAACAAACGAGACAAGCTGATCGACCGGGTGATCGACAGCGAAGAGTATGTCGAGAAGTGGGCCTACCACTTCATGGATCTGTTCCGCGCGAACGGCAAGATGGGGCGCGGGCAAAACCTCTTCCACTTTTGGATGAAGCAGAACCTGCGCGCCGACAGGCCCTACGACGAGGTTGCGTACGACATCATCTCGGCATCGGCGAAGAGCAACCACGTGGTCGCTGCTTCGAACGTGATCGCGCGGGAGCACATCCAGGGGGCGCCGCAGCCCAAGGACGGCGACGACCTTGGCATGGTGCATCAGCTCGATACGCACGATGAACTGGCGATTCACTACGCCAAGATCTTCATGGGACTGAATCTGTCGTGTATTTCGTGCCACGACGGGCAAGGACACCTCGAGAAGGTGAACGTCTGGCTAAGCACGAAGAGTCGGACGGAGTTCTTCCAACTGGCTGCGTTCATGGGCCGTTCGCGGTATCTGATGTATTTCGAGAACGGCCAGCCGCAGTCGGGCGAGTTTTTACTGGATGACGGCAATCCCGGCTACGATACCGAGGGCGAGAGCATGGTTCGCGTCGCGCGGCTGGGCGGACCGGATAGTCCGGTGTTTCTGCTGAGCGGCGAAGAACCGCAGCCCGGCGAGGAACCGCGCGAGGCGCTGGGACGGATGTTGACCGCGCATCCGCAGTTCGCTCGCGGCACGGTGAACCGCTTCTGGGCGAAGTTGATGGGCTTCGGGATCGTCGAGCCGTTCGACGAGTTTGATTTGCTGCGACAGGACCCGGACAACGTGCCCGAAGGCTGGGAGTTGCAGCCGTCGCACCCGGAGTTGCTGGACGAGTTGGCGCAGAGTTTTCGCGAGAGCGACTACAGCATCAAGGAGTTGATGCGAACGATCACCAAGTCGAGCGCGTATCAGTTGTCGGCACGGTTCCAGGGTGAATGGAATGACTCGTACGCGCAGTACTTCGCACGCAAGTTCGTACGGCGGCTGAGTGCCGAGGAGTTGCACGACGCGATTGCGCTCGCTACGGACCGCCCCGGGGACTTTAAGTTCGGGGATAACAAAGTCGGCCTGACGATGAAGCTGGCCGGCCCTCCGGGCGGCCGCGATGTGCGGACGTTCCTGCGGACTTTTGGTCAGTCGGACCGCAATACGCCGCCGCGGGAGGTTCCCGGTTCACTGCTGCATCCGTTGGCCCTGATGCAGTCGACGGTGGTGACCGATCGCGTAATCGCCAAGGAAGACAGCCGCCTGAAGAACCTGCTCGACAGCTACGACAACGATCGGGTGGTTGACGAGATGTTCCTGGGGACGCTTTCGCGTCCACCGTCGAGCGAGGAGAAAGTGGTTGCTTTGGCGACCTTGAACACGGACCGCGTCACGGGGGCGGAAAACTTGCAGTGGGCGCTGATCAATAGCGTGGAGTTCTTCTTCAATTACTAGCGGCAGGAAATCGGGCACGTTATGCCGTGCCCCCAGGTTGGCGGAGGTCGCACCAGCTTGTGTTCGGGAGGTGTTCTGATGACGGAACCCAGGAGAGTAGGAGATCTGCTGAGAACGCGACGCGATTTGCTGCGGCTGGGTGGACTCGGTCTTCTTGGCGCCTCGATCGACGGGGTGTGGCCGCTACAAGTATCCGCCAAGCCATCCGACGCTAGGGTACAGCCGCGCGGAACGGCGCGGAACGTTCTCTTCTACGAGATGTCGGGCGCGATCAGCCACGTCGACTCATACGATTTCAAAGAAAGCCCGGGGACACCCAAGGACCTCGCGACGACGCAGTTGGCGCCGGACCTGCATATGTCGCAGCTCCTGCTGCCGAAGATGTCGAAGCACATGGACAAAATTGCCGTTGTGCGATCGATGAAGAGCCATGAAGAGGTTCACTTCCGGGCGCAGTATTACTTGCAGACCGGTCGGCAGATGAACTTGGCGTTTGCGCGCGAGATTCCCGCGATTGGTTCGGTGATCGCGGCCGAGTTGGAAGAGCGGCGGCGTCCGACCGATACCTTCCCCACTTACCTGTCGTTCAACTTGGAGAAGGGTTCAGCCGGGGCTCTGTCGACAGGATTCCTTCCGGCGCGGTTCTCGGTGGTTGACATCAATACCGAGGCGGTGACGGATTCACCCTCGCTCGATCAGAAGGTGGTGGAACTGCTGGAAGAGCGGTGGGCGCTTTTGAGCAAGTTGCGCGACATCAGGCACAAGCGGCTTTCCGGTCTCGGGCGGAAGATGTTGGGCTACGACGACTTCTACGACGCAGCCTATGGCTTGCTTTCGGATGAGCGCTGGCCAGCGGCGTTTAGCATCACCGAAGAAGACAAGAAGCGCTACGGAACGCACCGGGCGGGGGTCTCTTCGATCCTGGCGCGGAATGTGTTGGCGCAGGATGCCGGAACGCACTACATCCATATCTGCCACTCCGGCTGGGACCACCACACTAACATTTGGGATCGTTCCAAAGACTCGAATCACTACAAACTCTGCGCCGAGTACGATCAGGCGTTCTCGGCGTTGCTCGAGGATCTTGCGAGGATTCCGTCGAAGACCAATCCGGAGAAGACCCTGCTCGACGAGACGTTGGTCGTCAATATGAGCGAGTTCGGTCGGACACCGGGCGCGCTTAACAACATGCAGGGGCGTGACCATCACAACCCGGTTTACCCGGCGCTGTTCGCGGGCGCGGGTGTGAAGGGAGGCGTGCGGCATGGGGCGTCGGATGCGGATGGCGCGACGTGCGCGGAGACGGGTTGGGCTCACAAGGAACAGCCTCGCAACGAGAACGTTCTGGCGACGATGTATTCGGCGCTGGGGATTGACTGGTCCAAGCAGATCCGCAACACTCCTTCGGGACGTCCCTATGCTTATGTTGATCCGCTGGGTGCGAACGGCTACATCCCGACGGATGAGATTTCGGAAATCTACGGTTAGCTCTTGCGTAGATCAGCTTCGTCCCCCCCAACCTTCAGTTGACGTAGTTACCTGCAATAAGGACCGGCACGGACGCCGGTTCGGCCCGCCCTGGCGTGAGCGCCACTTTCTTTGGTTGTCTTGTTTACTGGTCGGGGTCGCGGTGATGCCACTTCGCGCCGCAGAGTCGGGGATGGTTTTTGTCCCGGGCGGGGCGTTTCTGCGGGGGCGGTCCCATCCTCTTCCCGATGATGACTTGAAACGGCGGCCGACGCTACTTAAGGACGATCGGCCAGCAAAGATAATCCATGTCAAGCCGTTCTACCTCGATGAGCATGAGGTGACGAACGAGGCCTATCGGCGGTTTCTCGAGGCGACGGGGCAGCAACCGCCGTTCCATTGGGTGGACGGCGAGATCGCGGAGGGCGAGGAGAAACATCCGGTTGTGAACGTGAATTGGCAGGAGGCCGTGGCCTACTGCGAGTCGTTGGGGAAACGCCTTCCAACGGAGGCCGAATGGGAACGGGCGGCGCGCGGGTATGCCGAAGGCGCAAAGTTTCCATGGGGGGAGGAGGAACCAACCAAGGGCCAGCAGGCGCATTTCAATGTGCTCGACGGCACACGCGCCGTCTGCCGGTTTCCGAAGAACAGGTTCGGACTGTGCGACATGGCGGGTAATGTGTGGGAGTGGTGCTTCGACCGCTATGAGCGGCTCTACTACGAGCGGTCTCCCGAAAAGAATCCAAGCGGCCCGGATGAGGGGATGTACCGCGTGCTGCGTGGGGGGTCGTGGGCGGATGCGGCGAAGTATTTGACTTGTGCGAATCGAAGTTTCGCGCGGCCTCGGGAGCGGAGTCCGAATATTGGGTTTCGCTGTGCCAAGGATTTCCCGCCAAGGCGGTAACTACCGCTAAGCGCGCTAACCCATCTTCAACAACGTCCCCTGCGTTGCCCCCACGGCCTGCGACTCCGACGACGCGCCGGGGCGAGTATTCAATGGGAGGGAATTGACGTTCGGGGATTGGTTTTCATTTCTGAACTGATCGAAAGTCCCGGACGTGGTTACTGCGATTTTGAGGCTTCGATGCGTTCCCTGAGCTCGGCGGCGAGTTTCTCAGCTTCGGCCAGTTGCCCGGCGGTCATCTGCTTACTGAGCGTATCTTTGAGGCGGTCGGCTTCCCGGCCAGTCCGGCCACAGTGGGCGGTGCCGAGATTCAGCCAGGCGTAGGCTTTCACGTGATCTTCCGGCGTGGCTTGGCCTTTGGCGTAGAACTGGGCGAGCCGGACCTGAGCCACGGCAAAACCCTGCTCGGCGGCCATCCGGAGCCACTTCATCGCCTGGTTGTAGTCCTGGGACACTCCCGTGCCTGTCCTGTACATGGAACCAAGCATGAATTGCGCTTCAATGTCTCCCTGCTCGGCAGCATTCCGGTACCCCCTCGCGGCCTCCCGGTACCGCTTCTCTGCCTCCCGTTCATTCTTCAGCACGCCCTCACCAGATTCGTACATGACACCCAGCTTGAAGTGGGCACCAGCGTCTCCAGCCTCGGCTCCCTGGCGATACCAACTCACCGCTTCCTGGTAGTCCCATGGCACTCCCACACCTCTGGCGTACATGTCGCCCAGCATGAATTGAGCCCTGGTATGTCCCTGCACGGCGGCCTGGCGGTACCACTTCACGGTCTGTTTGCTGTCCTGAGGCACTCCACGACCAAAGGAGTAAATTTGGCCAAGGCTGAATTGAGTCTCAGCATCCCCCTGCTCGGCCGCCTGGCGCAACTGCTCGACATCCCGAGTCTCGGCGAATCCCGGTTGATGCCCCCATAGAATGACCAAGGCGACGAGGAAGAATGTGAACTTCCCTCTGCAGGCGTTTCGGATGGTCATGATTTTCATCAGACACCTCCAAAATTCGTGATCCTGGCGGAATCGGTGCGGATTTCCCGACCTCTGGAATCAAGGGTACCTCGGAAACCGCCACAGCCCCGATTTTCTCTCAGAGCGCGCAGCCCGCGCCGCTTGTGGCGATCCGATCGCGAGTATTGGATGTGCTCGAAAAGTTTGGATGGCATGGTTTCGGTGCATGGCAATTTGAAGAATTACAATTCCCTTTATCGATCAGATAAAACCACCAAGTTAAGGTCCAGCCACTGTTTCCGACTACGCGCATAGGTAGCCCGTACGTGAAGCACGTTTACCCAAGTCTCAGGGAAAAAGCTATCCAAAGCATCTCCTACCTCAACAGCAAGGCACCCCATTTCCGTCAACACCGCATTTAGAAATCGTGGCGCAAAGAACGGTCCGCTCACTGCATAGCCGTCCTCTTGGGGACGCATCATGTCAACGGAACTCATGGTGGGGTGCGAAGCAAGTATCGAAAACCTCTTGTAGCGCTCCTCGCGCTTTTTATCCTGTAATCCATCCTGGTGGTCCAGCGCCTTGCGCACCCTAAAAGGAGAAAACTCTTTCTTTCTCTCCTTCTCTCCGGCGAGACGCCAGCGTTCGATCTTTTTCCTGTCACCCTTGAACAGATCCAGCAGAAATACAGTTTCCAGGATATCGCGCATAACCAAAGCACTATTCTGCCAATATCCAGAGAGGGCAAGTTTAAGGCTTGCACCGAAGGCGTTGAATGTTCGCATGCCGAGAACCTGGATTAACTTCACGTCTTCATCGTCGGTCGGGAACTGGCGAAATAGATCCGCCAGGTCCATCGCGTTATGGATCACAGAAATATGCAACTGGAGACGACTGTGGCTCTCGACGAACTCTAGCGCTCTTTTGCGCAAGTTTTCTTCTTCGTCATGAAGTCTGCTAATGTTTGTTTCCTCTTCCTTGCACCCTTTCATCTCGGCGGCCTTCTTAGCCTTGCTAAGCTCGTCTTGGATTTTTTGCTTATTAGGGGGGGGCAGGGGACGTTGTTGAATTGCCGGAAGAACTTTGCTCACACCGAATTGTGGAAGAGGTTGGATGGAGATCGAGCATAGACTCCTCACCCGGTAAACCACTCCAACACCTTCATCGTCAGGGGATTACAGAACCGCCAATCCTATTTTTCCAATCATTCGACTACGTCCCCTGGTTGCGCGCTACACCAGTTGTCGCTTGAGGTATTCGTGTAATCTGTCGGATAGGATGACCTTTCCATCTTGGAAACCCTCCGCGCCGACCGCGATCTCAACCAGTGACTTGGCGTTGTGAAAGACGTTAATAGCATCGTCCACAAGGGAATCGTGGTCCTGAGACAGAAGATGAAGGTATTTCCTCCTAGTTTCCCTGATCTCATCAAACAAACTTTTTGTGTCCGAGTTGATTAGCCGAAGTTTCCAGAGTAGTTTGACTCGTGGCTTCTGACCCAGGTGCTCGAAACCCTCCTCCAGTTCCTCCTCAGTTTCGAACGTCTTCCTGAAATATCTTTTCTGGTCTTCCTTAGTCAATGCTTCGAGCTTCTCACCCTCAAGCTCCCACAGAAATATCGCCACCATCTCGGCGACCATCCCGCAAAGAGCGATTACGGCAAGGTAATTCCCGATCACCCAGGACGCTTTTGCTTGTCGCAGCGGCAAGATGATTTTGTTGAGAATCTCTTGTTCCTCAGGGACGACAGCTAGTCTAAGCGGAGGCGGCCCCATTGCTCGGTATCTCTGGACTATGCTCTCAACGTCCGAGGAGATCTCCGGTGGACAGAGATACTTCAGAACTTCCTCTAGCGTTGGGTCAGCATTGCCGTAATCCACTGCAGTGAAGGACAGCAAGTTAACTGTACCTCTCATGAGATGATTCATGACCCTTGCCTCGTGGGGTTTCGTCTTCTGCGGAATTTCTACCACTTTCTAAGTCTTTCTTCGTGTGTCTTCGTCGTCCTTCGTGGTCCTTCGTGGATAACTCCTTTTGTGGCCTTCGTGGATAACCCCTCATTCTGAGAACCATTGCTTCCACCCCCCGGCGAGAAATACGGGTCAGGGGCTTGGGCGGCGGTCCCTCTTGCTGAAACGAAAACGTTCCTGCCGAATGAGCTGGTGATAGGAGCCGAAGGGGTCTTTTTGGCGGGCGTCCAGCATGTCCAGGGGGTCCTGGCCGTCCTGACGTTCGTCGGGGAAGCGGCGCAGGATGGCGTAGAGGGTGGAGCGAAGGGCGGGGATGCGGCTGACCTCGCGGATGCAGCGGCGGAGGTCGCGGGGGCGAACCAATTGGCCGTGGGGGGCTCCCGCGGCCGTGGAGATGCTTTCATTCATCAAGGTTCCACCAAAATCGTTGGCGCCGCTTTCCAGGCAGGCTTGTCCCAGCGGGAGCCCCTCCTTCACCCAGGAAGCCTGGATGTTGGGGATGTCCCGATTCAGGACCAGGCGGGCAACGGCATGCATTTTCAGCACCTCGCTTCGGCCGGCGCCGGCCCTGATCCCGGGGATGCGCCGGTCGGCGAACATGGGCGCCTCGGAATGGATGAAGCTGAGGGGCACGAACTCGGTAAAGCCGCCGCTGCGCCTCTGCAGGTCGCGAAGCAGCAACAGGTGCCGAGCGCGGTGGCGAGGGGTTTCCAGATGGCCGTACATGATGGTGGAGCTGGTGGGAATCCCTAAAGAATGAGCCGTCGTCACCACCTCGATCCATTGATCGGTGCTGATGCGCCCCGGGGCGATGATCTTGCGGACGCGGTCGTCCAGAATTTCTGCCGAGGTGCCCGGCAGACTGCCGATTCCGGCCTCTTTCAGCGCCTGCAGGTAATGGCGGATGCTTAAGCGGGACTGCCTGGACCCGTAGAGGATCTCTTCCGGGGAAAAGGCGTGTAGGTGGATTGCGGGCGCCGCCTCTTTCACCGCCCGGCAGAGCTTGATGTAGTAGCGCCCATCCATGCCGGGAGGCAAGCCCGCCTGGATGCAGACCTCCGAGGCCCCGTAGCGCTCCGCTTCCAGGGTCCGCCTGATGATCTCCTCCAGCGGCAGATGGTAGCCCTCGGTGCTCGCCACCGTGCGGCTGAAGGCACAGAAGCCGCATCGCTTGATGCAGACGTTGGTGAAGTTGATGTTGCGATTCACCACGTAGGTCACAAGGTCTCCCAGCGTCTGCCATCGCAGGAAATCGGCAGTCTTGAGCAGCACCCGGTAGTCGGCATCCCGTGCCTGGAAGAGTTGGACCACCTGTGACTCCGAGGGGTCCCGGCCCTGCAGGCAGCACTCAATGGACCGGGCCATCGCAGGCGTCGCCTGGCCCAAGGCGGACTCCACCTCGGTTTCGCTCCTGAGCATCCCCGGCAGGTCCCACTCGGTCAACATCGGCGTTCCTCCCAAAGCGGCTCGAGTTCCGCCTGGGGCACGAACCCGTCGGCGTCGGCATCGGCCTCCAGACGATTCCTCAAGGCAGCGGGCAGGTAGTTGCCCTTGCGGTGAATGTATTCCGGGTATACGGCAAAGCGCGCCCGCAGCCGGAAATTTCTGCCTTCCACCTGGCGCCGCAATTGAGCCAGGTGGGGCCAGGGGGCTTCCGGGTTGACATAGTCGATGGTCACCGGTGAGATCCCGCCCCAGTCGTTGATTCCCGCGTCGAGAAACTCCAGATAGCCGGAGTCCCCGCTGGAACCGCTCAAGTTGGGCGGCACCTGGATGTTCATCTGCGGCCCCAGAATAATCCGGGCTTCGGCAACAGTCCTGAGCGTCTCCTGACTGGAAAGCTCGCTCGCCCGCCTCATGGGTGTGGCCTCCTTGGCCCGGAAATTCTGAATAATAACCTCCTGGATGTGCCCATAGCGCCGGTGAAGTTGCGCGATCAGGTGCAGGGCCTCCCGCCGTTCCCGGCCGGTTTCGCCGATTCCCACCAGCAAGCCGGTAGTCACCGGGACTTGCAGCTTCCCGGCGGCGCTCAAGGTGTCCAGGCGGGCCTGGGGATGCTTGCTGGGGGCTCGCTCATGAGGCCCCCCCGGACCGCAGAGCCTTGGGCTGCTGCTCTCCAGCATCAGGCCCAGGGAAACGTTCACTTCCTTGAGAGCCTCCAGTTCCGCGCCGACCAGTGTGCCGGCGTTGCTGTGGGGGTAGAGGGAGGTTTCCCGGAGCAACAACCGGCAAATCGACTCCAGATATTCGAGGGTGCTGTCGTAACCCTGCCGGGACAGCCACCGTCCGGCTTCAGGGTATCGCTGCTCCGGTCGCTCTCCCAATACCAGTAGAGCTTCGCGGCATCCCCGTTTCTCTCCCTCCCTGGCCACGGCCAGAACTTCCTCGGGGCTCATGTAGGGTGACCGGCCTGCACCGGGAGGCTGGCGAAAGACGCAGTAGCCGCAGACATCCCGACAGAGCCTCGTCAGCGGGAGAAACACCTTGGGCGAGAAGCTGAGGGTGCGCCCTTTTCCCTGGTCGCGCAGCCGGGAAGCCCGGTCCAGAAGTGCCGGGTAGCGGCCGGCGACGGCTTGGGAAGTCATTGGGTTTTTCCTATGACCGTCCTTGAGAAGGGAGTGGATGCTCCAGAATGACAAATTCCGCCACCGGCACCCCGCCGATCAGGTGCTCTTGAATGATCCGTTCGATGACCGAAGGGGTACAGGAGTGATACCAGGTGCCCTCCGGATACACCACGGCAGTGGGCCCTTGCAGACAAATCTGCAGGCAGTTGGCCTTGGTCCGGTAAATGCCCCGCTGGCCGGTCAGATCGAGTTCCCGCAGACGACTCTTGAGGTAGTTCCAGGATGCCAGGCTCACAGCTTTTTCGGAGCATTTGGGTTTGGTCTGGTCGCAGCATAGAAAGATGTGCCGTCGGATCTTGTCCACCCCCAGAGCGGTTGCCGCGTTTTCCAGCTTCTGGTTCATGATTTTCTTTTCATCCAGGAGGACCGGCCGGGACCGTCTTCGCCCACTTCGATTCAGGGAGAGCCGGGGTCAAGCGATCCCTACCAGCTCCCTGCGCTTGCCCTTTCCCACGGCCATCAGGAATATGGCGCTCTTCCCTTGGGCGTGCGGCGAAAAGAAGGCCGTGACATCGTCGTCGTAGAAGGTCAGCCCGGTGGCTCCCAGCTTTTGGGCGTAGGCCGATAAATAGAGCCTCCCACCCAGGAGACCCGCCTCCAGTTGGACGGCACGGTAGCCTCGGTTGCCGAAGCGTTGCAGGATCGGGTCCAGATCGGCCATGAAGAAGACGTCGAAGCTGGCCTCTGCCGGCAAATCCTGCTCCAATCCCAGATAGCCCATGTCCTGGCGGAAGCTGCCCTGGCGAAGCAGCTCCAGTTCCCAACGGTCACGGTGCAGCAGGTAGGTCCCAGCCGGAAGTCCTTCAACCTCGTTGGCGGTGAGATACCAGTCGTTGAGCAGCTCTCCGGACGGCTCCAGAAAGTCGGCCGACAGGTCCTGGGCCGAATAGTAGAGCAGGGTGGAAAATGCCTGAAAGGAGATGGACTCTGGCGCGAAACGGCGGCTGGACCCCCGCCGCCGGATGACGGGTTCAAGGGGCTCTTTGGAGATTTCCTCCAGGGAAAGGGGGCTCAGGCGATAGCGTTTGCCCTGGCCGGCCCCTGGCTGCCGGTGAATGTGCCCGCGCCAGGCGCTGGATTCCCGGCTGGAGTTGATCCGGGTGGAGGCGTGCATCGCCCGCATCTCCGGGTAGTCGACTTCACGACCGGCGGTCGGCCCGGTGTGGTCGGGCAGTCGTTCCAGGGCGGGGCGGGTGTCGGGCGCCTCCTGACGGCAGTTTCCAATGGCCGCCAATGACAAGGCCACTTCGCGGTCGGCGTCCAGACCCAGCAACCCATTGACCTCCCGGTCGACAAACCCGAGCACCAGCTGGTAGGGATAACCCAAAGCCCGGGACATGGCGAACAGGTTGGCCAGAATGGTTCCGTTGTCCCAACCGAAGTGGCGATAGGTGCGGGCCCGGTACTTCCACGCGTTGCGCCAGTAGCTTCCGGTCGAAATGATGGTGACCGGAGCCCGTGACAGCAACGGCTCCCCGCCTGTGGCCTCCGCCAGCAGGCCGCGGAAATCCCCCGAACGCAGGCACTCCAGCACGAAGTCCCGAGGATTGAAGTGGTAGACTCCCGCGGGCAACCCGTTCAGATCGCCGCAGACGACGTAAAGCTCGATCTCATAGAGAGCTCCCGTGCAGGAGGCCGCGCGGAACAGGATTTCCCCGGCGGGGTAGGGTTTTCGCTTGGTGATGCCGCCGCAATAAAAAAGAAGCCGCGCCAGGTCGTTCAGGTCTGGAATCGACTGGGGCCGGCTCTGAGAATCATCCGGCAGCAAGCTCGCCAGAGCCGGGAGATCCGAGTCCTGCCATCGGTCGGGCAGGGGAATGCGGTTCAGGTCGGTGTAGACCTTGAATGGCTCGGGTCGGTTGGCCCAATCCAGGGTATGGGAACCGGACCGAATGCTGTGATAAGAGTGCTTGGTCTGCTGGTGGTACTGCCGCGCGGCTTCGGTATCACTGTTGGCCATGGGGCTCATGGTCCCTCTTGGGCGGCTTGGCGACGCCTGGTTCACCATTCGGAATGCTTGTAACGCTTGGCCCAATTGACTCCCTGCCAGGTTTTCATGGTGACCGGGCGCACGAACAGCAGCCAGCGGGGCTCGGACAATGTCGGTATCAGATAATCGGGGCCTCGTTCCCCCAGGTAGCGAAGCGCCATGCGGCGCCCGATCTCCACCCAGCGGCCGCCGACGTTGGGTTCCTCCAGAACGGTCGCCTCACCCTTGACCAGAACGCGCCGATTGTAGATGGTGGTGTCGTCGATGCACAGAAACACACGCCCGTCCCGCTGTATGTGCCGGGCCCAGGCGGAACGCGCTCTGGGGATGATGTAGAATCCACCGTCCTGGTACTCGAACCAGCAGGGAACCACATAGGGCCAACCGTCTTTGTCCAGGCACCCCAGCCGACAGAACTCGGCCCCTGCCAGGAATTCGGCCGTCTCGGATTCACTCAGCCTGCCGACTTTGCCGCGCCAGTTCTCATTCGCCTCTTTGTTCATGGAAGACCTCCGGTGCCGTTGACCGATTGCCGGATTAACCGGCCTGGGGGAAGTTGGGTCCTACGCGGGATCGTGCGCACCGCCGCATTATACCCGCAATTCTCACCGGGTCGCTCGATACATTATGAGAGACCGTTTATTTTCAGTACCTTGTTGACCCTATGTTGAGGGCATGCGGGTACAGACGGCGCTGGGCGTGCTCTGGCTTGTCTTTTTCCCGTCAGCGCGCACATGCTCCCTCGCGCGTAATGCCCGCTACGCTCTTCGGTCGCGAGCACGCGCTGACGAAAAAAATCCTGCGCCATTATCACACCCCCCGATGAGAACTGCGGGATTTACGCCAGAATAGTCCTCAGATCTCACCTTTACCGGACCGATTGGCAAGAAGACCCAGGCCCCGTTCGCCCCCTGCCGCGGGCGTTCGGGCAGCAGTGCCGGCAGTATTTCCATTGGCCGCGGGGCGGGCCGCCGTCCATTGAAAACCCCGGGGAATTTCCTTATGCTAGCCGAGCGGTGGATGAGCCCGACCGCGCTGAAGGCCGCCTTCCCAGCCCCCGAGACGGATTTCTCCCGAGCGTCACGCCGACGATCAAGGAGCACAGCCGATGAATGCGACGCAGCCTGGAACCCTGTTCGGACATCCGACGGGCCTGTATACCCTGTTTTTCGCCGAGATGTGGGAGCGTTTCTCCTTTTACGGGATGCGGGCCTTGCTCCTGTTCTACATGATCAAGGGTTTTCTGGGGTACGGCGACAGGGATGCCTATGCCATCTATGGCGCCTACACGGCACTGGTCTATATGACCCCTCTTTTCGGCGGCATGCTGGCCGACCGGCTGCTGGGCGCCAGGCGAGCGGTGGTTCTGGGCGGCTTGCTGATGGCTGCCGGTCACCTGATGATGTCGGCGGAAAACGACGTGGCCTTTTTCCTGGCCTTGGCTCTGCTGATCGTGGGCAATGGATTTTTCAAGCCGAACATCTCGACCATGGTCGGTTCGCTCTATCCGCAAGGCACCCCCAAGCGGGACACGGGCTTCACCATCTTTTACATGGGGATCAACCTGGGAGCGGCGATGTCGCCCCTGCTGTGCGGTTACATCGGCGAGACTTACGGCTGGCACTACGGTTTCGGGCTGGCCACCCTGGGGATGCTGACGGGTCTGGCGGTCTTCGTGGCCCCGGTGCGCATCACCCAGTTTCTGATCATGTCGGGCGCTGCCGCGGGAGCCGTCGGACTGTTTTACTTCCGCCCCGACAATGCTTTCTCCACCGGCGTCAATATCTTTGTGGGCTTGGCGCTTCTGATCGCGGGCGTGATCGCCTGGGTTGCGCTGGGTCGGGGAGGGCTGCCGGACGAGGTGGGAGCCCCCGCGGACCTGCAACGCTTGCGCAAGCCCGTGGCGGGTCCGATTTCCGCCGAATGGTCGGTTTACCTCATGTCACTGCTGGCGGTTCCCCTGCTGGCGCTGCTGGTTTCTGCAAACCGCAATGTCACCGTTATCCCGTCAGCGGTAGTGGGCAGCCTGAATTCCAGCGGCAACGCTGTCCTGCAAGTTTCCGCCGATGTCCTCGCCCAGATGAGCACACCGGCCGGCCTCATCTTGATGCTGGCCGGGCTGGTGGCCCTGGTCTACCTGGGAACGGAGACGTTGCGGCTGGAAAAAGTGCCCCGGGAACGGATGTTTGTGGTGCTGATTCTCACCTTCTTTTCCATGCTCTTCTGGGCCTTTTTCGAACAGGCGGGCAGTTCGGTCAACAATTTCACCGACCGCAACGTCGACCGGGTGGCCGAACAGCGGCGGTTGACCGCCAGCGATCTGGGCAGCACCCTCACCTTTCGCATTCCGGTTCAGAGCGGGGATCCCGCTCTGATGCGGTTGCCCCTGCTCACCCAGGAGCAGCTTGGCCATCGAAGCGCCAGCCCTGCCATGAAGCAGCAGATCGAAGAAGCCATCCGCATCGCGGAGAGACGCAAGGGAAAGCTCACCGAGGAAGAAATGGACCGGTTGGTCGCCTCCGCCAGCCAGCATGACCAGTTGACCATGAGTGGCCTGACCTATTTGCGGGCCGCCGCGAGTGCAGCGGGAGGCAGCCTCAGGCTTCAATGGGTGGTGACCCCGGGCAACCTGGGAATGGCGATCGGTGGCTCCGAGAGTCCGGCCTCGGTCTTCCAGGCTGTCAACCCGGTCTACATTCTTCTGTTCGGAATTGCATTCAGCGCCTTGTGGACCTTTCTGGGGCGAATCGACCTGGAGCCCAGCACGCCTCTGAAGTTTTCCCTGGGGCTGTTGCAGTTGGGGCTTGGCTTCGGAGCCTTCTGGTACGGCGCCCAAAGCGCCGACGAACGGGGCATGGTGGCGCTCTCCTGGGTCTTTCTGGGGTACCTGCTGCAAACCACCGGGGAGCTCTGCCTCTCACCCGTCGGGCTCTCCATGGTGACCCGGCTGTCCCCGGCGCGCCTGGTGAGCACGGTGATGGGAACCTGGTTCCTGGCAACCGCCTTCTCTCAATTTCTGGCGGCCATCATCGCCCAGTTCACCGGCGTCACCGAAGGGGGCAATGGTGAAGGCCTGGTCCCGGTTCCAGAGGACACCGTCCACATCTATGGCGATGTGTTTGGGACCATCGCGCTGACGGCCATGGGGTCGGCTGTCGTCTGTTTCCTGCTGGTGCCGCTGCTGAAGCGCTGGATGCACGAGGGAACGGCGGAGCCGGCCGAGCAGAATTGATGCTTGGCCGGAGGTGTCGGCGGGGGATTCTCGCAGCTCGCCGAATCCCGGATCGCGGGAGCGGTGAAGCGAGTCGAGGTAAGCATGGATAGCAAGGACCAGTCGGGCCCCTGGTATCGAGGAATGACCGGCTACCACTGGTGGGTCCTGATCATTGCCTCCCTGGGTTGGCTTTTCGACACCATGGATCAGCGCATCTTTGTGCTGGCCAGAGGGCCGGCGCTGGAGGAACTGCTGCCGCCGGCGACCTCGGCCAGCGAAATCACCTGGTACAGCGGGCTGGCGACGGCCGTCTTCATGTTGGGATGGGCCACCGGAGGGTTTGTCTTCGGCATTTTGGGTGACCGGTGGGGCCGAGCCAAGACCATGCTGTTGACCATCCTGATCTATTCCGCCTTCACCGGACTCTCCGCCCTGTCGGTGACCTGGGTCGATTTCACCCTTTACCGGTTCCTCACCGGATTGGGCGTGGGTGGAGAATTTGCCGCCGGGGTTGCCCTGGTGGCTGAGGTCATGCCCGCCCGCGCCCGGGCGCACGCGCTGGGGCTGCTGCAGGCTCTCTCCGCGGTGGGAAACATCTTTGGGTCCGCCATCAGCTTCGTGGTCCTGCCTCTGGGATGGCGTTACATGTTTGTGGTCGGGGTTTTCCCCTCGCTGCTGGTGGCTGCCGTCAGGCGGAAGCTGAAGGAACCGGAGGTCTGGAGGAAGGTACGGGAGGCCGGGGGAGATGAGCTTCGAAATCAGCTCGGTTCGGTGGGAGAACTGTTTCGAGTCCCGCGCTGGAGGCGCCACACGCTGGTCGGCCTCACCCTGGCTATTTCGGGGGTGATCGGGCTTTGGGGGATCGGGTTCTGGTCTCCCGAGCTCATCAGGGAAGCCCTGGCCAATACCTCGGCCGGAACCAGGAGCTGGTACGTGAGTATGGGGACCCTGCTCCAGGATGTCGGTGCCTTTGCCGGCATTTTTGCCTTCACTCTTATGACCGCCCGCGTGGGGCGGAGGCCCGCCTTCGCGGTTGCCTTCCTGCTTGGCCTGGTGGCGACGATCTGGACCTTTGGCTGGCTGGAGAGCCCCGCCCATGTTCTTTGGATGGTTCCCTTGCTGGGATTTTGCAACCTGATGGTATTCGGAGGGTACTCCATATACTTCCCAGAGCTCTACCCGACCCACTTGCGCAGCACCGGGGTGGGTTTCTGTTACAACGTCGGCCGAATCATCGCGGCCGTGGGCCCTTTGACCCTGGGATCGCTGACGGTCTTTTTTGAGGAGGCGGGTTTTGCCAGCCCCTTCCGCTCAGCAGCTATTTCTCTGGCCGGAGTCTACCTGGTGGGTGTCTGCGTCCTTCCGTTCGCCCCGGAAACCAGGGGCAGGCCGCTCCCGGAATGACTGCCCTCCCTACCTTTGCGTTTTCAAATTGAATTGACTGATGTCCCAGCCAAGGGATTTCCCGAATCAAGGGATCCTTTTGAGCGCTTGATAAAAATCTCTTCCCCCATCCCGATCTTGGCGGATCCCACTTGAGCTTTCTCCAACCCCTTCGTGGATTTTTTTTTGGCCTTAGCGGACAACGCTCAAGTGTTTCAAGCAAGTCCCGCCCCCGCCCCCACGACGGTGCGCATCACTCAGAGGGAAAACAGCCGTTCGTCAATGAAGACGAACCACCAATGAACACGAATAGGCACGAGGACTGATGGACCTCCTTCAACGACAACTGGCGCCAAAATGCTTCGGCACTTTTGTCCCGTTGGTGTGACCCTGTCATGGGAGGAAGCCCACCCGGGAGCGCGGGCGTCCCGCCCGCACAAATCCTCTCGCAGCTTCGGCCATCTCCTCCACCGGAATCAACCGGCAGCGGCGCCCTGCCTCTGCTTCGGCCGGGCCCATGCGGTTCCCGCCGGCAGGGCGGTCGGCTGCAACATCGCAGGGAAACTGAGCGGCAACCGAAGGGACAGCATGCGGGCGGGACGCCCGCGCTCCCGGGGGGTGTCGTCCCGATGGAGAGGTGGGGGGTATCCGGCGGGCGACTTCTCTGAAAGCCGGCCTGTCCCCTTTGGGAAACTCCCGTTTGCCTGCGAGCCGGGCCCCCGCCCCCCGCGACTGGGCAGATCCATCGAGAAGGACTATAAATGGAACATCGATGCACAGGATGCCCAGGATAATCAGGACGGGAGGCTGCTGCAGGAGAGGCTGACTCGGGCGATGATCGCGTGCGGATTTGAGGATGTCCGGGAACAAGCCAGCCGTCTCCGGAAAAAATCCTGTGCATCCTGTGCATCGATGTGAATCAAAAATCTACCCATGCTTGACTATGAACCGGTTTCCAGCCACCAGGCGCAGGCGTTTGTTTCAGGCAACGACATCGCCTACAAGACCCCTGTCAGTTGCAGGGTGGTGATCAGGGCGAGCAGCGAGAAGAAGAGGCCGGAGGCCGCCATGCCGATGCGCATGAACCACCCCGGCCGCAGGGCGGGAGGTAACAGGGTGAGATTGACGAACAGGGTGTGGAAACAACTGAAGCCCAAGGCGTAGTTGAACAGGTTGGCGGCGAACTTCAGTAATTCCAGAGGGGGGGCCACCGAAAGCATGATCATGCCGAAAATGGCATAACCCACCACCACTGCAAAGTAGACCCAACGGATGTTGGAGGGATCCAGCTTTTGCAGGCGAGGACTGGCTGTCCAGAAGACGTCCACCCAGCGCCGGATGAATCCGTCCGAATGGGTCGACATGGTGGGACCCAGGACCAGGAAGCCGCAAAGCATGGTGAGATACCAGAAGAGCTGACCGGCGTCGGCTCCCCAGGCAGCACCCACGTGAGTCCTCACGCCGGCGGAAGTCATGCCGGCTGCAACCCAACTGCTGGCTTCGGTTCCGCGGGCAAGGAACTGAACCGATAGCATGCTGGGAAGGGCCACCCCCAGAAAACAGGCGGGCATCCATACCACCACCTGGTCCCGGATCAGGTGTCGATACCATTCCTTCCAGCGCCGCAGCGATTCGGAGGTCACCTGGAAAACCGTCCCTGAATGGGACAGTTTCAGTTCTCGTCCCCCGATCACGCTTGGGATGGCTCCCACGTGACGGCCCATGCCCCACCCCTGCTCGCGGGTGTAGTTGCTGACCGCGGCGTTGGAAAGGCCCCCGCTGCCGGCGATGGCGGCGAAAGCAGCCAGCAGGGCGATCGTGCTCAGATCGATGTCCGGCAGTCCCTTGCCCTGGGCCAGGGAGGTGAAGATATTGGCGGTTTCGTTCCCGCCCGTGGGCATGGTGCCGAACTGGAGGAAGCCCCCGAAGATCTCGAACCAGGTGGAGGGGCTGGAATGAAAGATCCCCAGGATCATCAGGAAGCCCAACACAGCGAACATCTTGAAGGTCATGATGGCTTTGAGGGCATTGTAGATTTTCCCTCCCGCCACCAGCGGCACCAGCGCCAAAAGGAATATGGCGTAGCCGAGGAATCTCAGCAACAGGCGGTGGCTTTCATTCTGCTCGGGGTCGGGCAGCACTCCTCCCAGTAACACCGAGGCCAGTGGCGTGGCCGCGTTGGCGGCCAGATAGGGGAAAACGGCTCCGAAGTCGAGAATCAGATAGAGGACGACCCAGAAGGCGGGCCCGGGCGCCGTTCGAAACTTGCCGGTAAAGATCGGCTCGCCGGTGTAGAGGGTGTATCGGGACACCTCCATGTTATAGATCACCTGAGCGACAATACTCAGGGTGGCCAGCCACATCAGGGCGCCGCCATACTTGGCGGTGACCGCCGGACCCATCAGCCATTCCCCGCCGCCGATGGAAGAGCCTCCCAGAAGCAGGCCTGGACCCAACAGGGCGAACCAGTGACGCCAGGTGAAGATGGGAGCTTTCACCAGCTCACCCGTGTTCCAGGGTGGCATCTTGCTGGACCCCAGACGAGGGGCTTCAAAGTCGCCGGGGTTTTCGGTCGGATCGATGGCCGGACCAGCATCGGCGGAGGAAACATCGGGAGCCGCGGGAGGCGTCTCCCGCGGTGAACGGTCTGAGGGCATGGTGAATCCTTGTGTGCTTGGCTTTCGGTAGGCGCCTGAGATCCTCCGGGCGATGCGGCGAGATGAGTCAATCATTTTTTGACCAAATTTGCAACTTTCCCACCGCGGCCTTGGAGGCGGCTGCAGGCGCGGGTCGCGGCCCCGGAGAAATCCCCTGGCGCTGTTGGCAAGGGGCGCCGCGCGGACGCCGCCTTGGCGGCTAAGCCGGAACCCGGGCCGGCGGTGCAGCCCAAGCCGGGAGTGCGGCCGGTGGTATAATTCGGCTGGATCGCACCTCGGCCGAGGTTCTGTTCATTCTGCGGGTTGGTCAGGAAAGGAAAGTCCATTGAGGGGTGGAGACATTTTAATCGAGTGCCTGAAGGCGCAAGGCGTGCGCTCTGTTTTCGGCATGCCGGGGACCCAGAACCTGGAGATCTACGATTCTCTCTTGCGTTGCGGAGAGGGTTCGATTGGCCACTATCTGGTCCGACACGAATATGCTGCTACCCAGATGGCAGATGGGTTTGCCCGATCCACCGGGGAGGTGGGTGTGGCCTTGACGGTGCCGGGGCCCGGGGCCAGCAACGCCTCTACCGGGATTCTGGAGGCGTATACCGATTGCGTGCCGGTGTTGCTGATCACTGGGCAAAGCGATTCCCGGTTCTACGGAAAGCATCCGGGAAAGATGTTCCACGGCTTGGATCAGATGAAGTTTTTTGAGCCGATCACCAAATATCGAGCCATCGCCCGCACGGTCCGGCAGATCCCCTCCGTGGTGGAAGGTGCCTTTAAGGCCATGCGGAGCGGCCGGCCCGGCCCGGCGGTGCTCGAATTCCCCATGGACGTGGTGAGGGCCGATGGAGACCCGGACATCCCCGGGTATGCCCGGGGATCGCGGAAACCGGCGGCGTCCGCCGGTGACCTGCGGGCGGTTGCCCGCAGGCTCAACCGGGCAAGCCGGCCGGTCTGCCTGGTTGGATCTGCCGTCATCCATTCCGGCGCTCAGGCCGAGCTGCGCCGGCTGGTCGAGAAAATACAGGCGCCGGTGGTGGTGACCCGGTGCGCCAAGGGAGCGCTGGACGAAAGCCATCCCCTGGCCCTGCGAGGATCCAATGGCTACCTGGCCACGCAGGCATTGAAACTGGCTGACGCCACGCTGGCCATCGGGTGCCGCTTCACCTCGATCGATACCAGGAATTGGCGGCTTGAGCTGCCCCAACCCCTTATTCAACTGGATGAGGACGAGCGAGAGATCGGCAGCGAGTATCCATGCGAGCTGGGGGTGGTCGGAGATCTCAAAGCCACGCTGCAGGGGCTGGTCGAGGAGGTGGAGCAGCGCCCGCAGCGCTGGAAGCAGGTGCTGGAGCCCCATCGAGCCCGGTTTGCCGCCCAGAGGCCCTTGCCTCTCCTGAGCGACATCCGGCAAGTGCTTCCGGACGACGGCATATTGTCGGTGGACGTGCATTCCATCGGTTATTCGGCCTTTGACGAGTACCCGGTCGATCGCCCCCGAACCTTTCTCTATCCCTGCATCGGTGTCGCATTGGGTTATGCCTTTCCGGCCGCCATTGGCGCCAAGGTAGGCTGTCCGGACAAGCCGGTGGTCTGCTTCAGCGGAGATGGAGGCTTTTTAATGGGTATGGCGGAATTGGCGACGGCCGTCAAATATGGGATTCCTCTGGTTATCGTGGTCGTCAACGACGACGCCTTGACGGCCATCAAGGGGTCCCAGCAGAAGAACCACCAAGGCCGCGTCATCGACACGGATCTGACCAACCCCGATTTCGCCGAAATGGCCCGTACCTTTGGTGCTGAGGGGAGGCGGGTCCAGGACCTCAGCCAGTTCAAGGGGGTCCTGGCAGAGTCTCTGACGGCTCGGCACCCGGTGGTCATCGAAGTGCCCATGAGGGATGATCAGGGTCAATTGACGGAGGCCATCACCTGGTTGAGATCCCATCCATTACGCGGGTCTCCGGAGCCGTCAGGTTGAGTTCAGTGGCCACCGTCCTCTTCGGCTTGCCAGCCTTGGCTCGCATTTCTCAGCGGGTCGCTGGATACATTCTGTAAACACCTTTATTTTCAACAGCTTGTTATTTTTAATGTGACCCTTTTCATTGACATACGGTACTGGGTGCGTCCTGGCTTGTCTTGTCCCCTTTAACCGGCACATGCTCCATTGGACCTATCCCGCATTTCTCACCACAGGTTGCACTCTTGAGAAGAGTGTAGGGAGCGAGGGTTGTGTTGAGCGTCATTTTGGAGAGGTAGTACGTTTCGGGACGATGCTGCTAAATCGCCGCGTACGCGGCTGCGGTAGCGCGGGGTTCACACGACCCCGGGCTCACGCCCGGGGCTAACTGCTGGCGCGGCTGCGCCGCTCTATAAGGAAGCCCTGTAGGAAACGTTTCCTCGGCTGACCTGGGTCAACCGCGGCTGCGCCGCTCTCCCCTAAACCAAGACACTGCCGGGGGACAGGATTTTTGAGGGATAATCCCCTGGGCGCCAGCCCGGGGTTCCAGTAAGCCGCGAATGCGGCGTCCGCACTTAGCCGTGGGCGTAAGCCCATGGAATATGGCAGTCCCCCCCCCGAGCCGCGAAGGCGGCGGCAGCAATCCTCTCTGGTGTTGGATCTCAAACAGACCCGGGCGCGCACAGCGCAGCCTGTACGTTTAAGGCTCCCCCCAAAAAACGCTGCAAGAAGCTAAAGACAATCACTTTCCCAGCCGATGCCCAGCCCCCCGGTGAGAAATGCAGGCTAGGCCCAGCTACGCTCATCGATCCCGGGCACGCTGTGTAGGGAAAACTGCCCGCGCCATCTCTGCACTCGTTGCACCGGTGCGGGCCGCGTGAGAACCGTGGGTCAACCCCGGGACTCCGGCTGGTCCAACGGGCGGGTTTCGAAGTATGGCTTAAGCTTGAGGTAGGTTGTCTGCAGGGCTTCGGGTAAGACTCGGGTCTCTCCGGAGACAGTCATGAAGTTGGCATCGCCGCACCAGCGCGGCACGATATGGAGGTGAAGGTGTTGGTCAATGCCCGCGCCGGCACATTTGCCGAGATTCATGCCCAGGTTGAAGCCGTCGGGACGGTAGATCTTCCGGAGGGCGGCGACGCCTCTCTGAGTCAGGTCCATCAACTCCAAGTTCTGTTCGGCGGACAATTCCGAAAGGGCTGACAGGTGTTTATAGGGGGCGATCAGCAAATGCCCGCAGGTGTAGGGGAAGAGGTTCAGGATAATGAAGTGGTCTTGTCCCCGAAACAGAATCAACCGCTCCGCATCTTTGGCAGTCGAGGCCTCGATACAGAATACGCAGCCCTCGGCGTTGTGAATGTTGGCAACGTATTGGTATCTCCAGGGACTCCACAGAAAATCCATGCTAGGAATTGAGGTTGATAAGGTCTTTCAACTCTTTGCTGGGCTTGAAGTAGGGCACTTTTTTTTCGGGTACGTTAACCTTTTCTCCCGTCTTGGGATTTCTTCCCTGCCGGGCTTTGCGCTTCCGGATTCGAAAGCTTCCAAATCCACGCACTTCCAATTTGTCGCTGTTTTTCAGCGCCTTCACAACGCTGTCGAACAGCGCCTCCACAATCACCTCCGAGTCTTTGCGGCTGAGTTCGGTTGCCGTTGATACTTCGTCCACCAAGTCTGCTTTCGTCATGGTTGCTCCTTAACAACGGTTTTGGGAGTGCCTCCGGGGTGGAATTTCGATCGTGCATCAACTGGCAGGATTGTTGGGAGCCCGTCCAACCCTGCACATTCTGTTCGAAGACTGCCGGGACAATGAGTCCGACTGCTGCCTCCGGCCCGCCGAACAGTGACCTGTAGCCTCGTTGCCCGGCTATTCGACTCTCAGGGTGAACAGGTTCCAGCTTCACCTGTCCCGCAGACATAGATGTAGAGAAAATAAGGGATTAGCCTCTAAAAAGCAACAGGGATTCATGCCCGGGCGTTCCCATTTTTTGGCGGGTTCACCCCCATTTCTCACCGGAGGGCGCGATGATGGCGCAGGCAGTTTCCCTTCAGCGGCGGCTTTTGGCGCCCGCTCCCTGGATCCTGTGGGGCGTGGACCCGGGGAGGTTGTCCGGGGAGTTGCGATTCACCGGATTGCAAGGGATTCAGGGGGATTCCTGATGAAACATGGGTCCAGATTTTGTTTGCCAAGTGCCCGCCCGGACCTTATAATCTGCGCTGGTTCAGACAGCGTCGCTCAAATCCGTCCAAGCTATGAAACCCAGGATTCATCCAAAATATGTTGAGGTGACGGTTTCCTGTGCCTGTGGGGAAACCTTCAAGACGCGCTCAACCAAAGGAGATATCCGTTTAGAGATCTGCTCCAAGTGTCATCCGTTCTTCACCGGCAAGCAGAAACTGGTGGATACGGCCGGACGCGTGGAACGATTTCAAAGAAAGTACGGCCTGCGCGCCGGTCTGGACTAGGCGGCGGCGTCCGCCACCAGCCCTCACTCCTCCAATGTCGATCTCCCGGCTTGAATAGAGGGGCCCCTCCTCGCGTCTTGTGCAATCTCAAGGTCCCTGCCTGTAGCGGCCGTTATTTTTCAGCACCCTTGCAAATGGGCTCTACATCAGTGGGCTAACCCTCCCCGAGGTGCGCCATGCTAGACAAACTCGCCCAACTGGAAGCGACCTACGAGGAAATCACCCGTCTTCTTGGAGATCCGCAGGTTCTGGCTGATCAGGCCAAATATCAGAAGCATGCCAAGGCTCACCGGGACCTTGCCCCGGTAGTGGAGAAGTTCCAGGAGTACAAGGCGCTCCAGGTGAGCCTGGCCGATGTCAGGCAGGTGGCCCAGGACATCCATTCCGAGCCCGAGCTCAGGGATTTGGCCGAGGAGGAGGCTTCCGAGCTTGGGCAGGCATTGGCGGAATGTGACCGGCAACTTAAAGTCCTGTTGCTGCCCAAAGATCCCGACGACGAAAAGAACGTCCTGCTGGAGATTCGGGCCGGAACCGGGGGCGACGAAGCCACACTTTTTGCTCAGGAAGTCTTTCGAATGTACTGCCGCTATGCGGAATCAAAAGGTTGGCGGGTGGAATTGATGTCTTCCAGTCCATCCGGAGCCGGTGGCCTCAAGGAAGTGATTGCCATCATTGAAGGCAGGAACGTCTATCGCAACCTGAAATTCGAAAGCGGGGTCCATCGGGTCCAACGTGTGCCGGCCACGGAAGCCAGTGGGAGGGTTCACACCTCGGCCATTACGGTGGCGGTGTTGCCCGAGGCCGACCAGGTGGAAGTGGGCATCGACGAAAAGGACTTGCGCATCGACCGATTCTGCTCCTCGGGGCCGGGAGGGCAGTCGGTCAACACCACCTACTCGGCCGTTCGAATCACCCACCTTCCCACCGGACTGGTGGTGACCTGTCAGGACGAGAAGTCACAGATCAAGAATCGGGCCAAGGCCATGCGAGTTCTCAGCTCCCGCCTGTACGAAATCGCCATGGAAGAGCAGCGTCAAGCCATTGCCCGGGACCGCAGGAGCCAAGTGGGAAGTGGGGATCGAAGTGAAAAAGTCCGAACCTATAACTTTCCCCAGAACCGATTGACCGATCATCGCATTGGCCTGACCCTTCATCGACTGGAGGGCATCATGGATGGAGATCTGACTCCGGTGGTTGATGCCCTGGTGAGCCATTTCCAGGCTGAAGGTCTGAAGAGGGAAATGGAGTCGGTTCGTCAATAGGGGCCTGAGGCCGGCAATGTCTGATCAAGCCTCCATAGTGAGGTTCACCCGCATTTCTCACCGGGTCGTTGAGCACATCTTGAAAGGCAGTTTATTTTCGAGATCTTATTGGCTCGAATATTGAAGACGTACGGGTTACGCTCTTCAGTCGCGAGCACGCGCTGAAGGGGAAAATTCTGCGCCATAATCACGCTCCCCGGTGAGAAATGCGGGCTGAAGGCCTTGCCACGCCGTCCCATCAAAGCGCCATGCGGGTTTTCGAAGCCCTCGCCGCTGCCTGTGATGAATTGACCCGGCACGCCGTGGTCAACCCCAGGATCGATGCCGAAATCCTGCTGGCACGGTCCCTGGGGTTGACGCGCAGCACCCTGTTGGCCCACTACCAGGATCCCGTCGATGAATCGTTGTGCCCGGTCTTCTTCGCCAGGGTCAGGGAACGCTGTCGGGGCAAGCCACTCCAATACATTTTGGGTCAGCAGGAATTTCGTGGGTTGAATTTCGAAGTGTCCCCGGCGGTCTTTATTCCCAGGCCCGAGACGGAGTTTGTGGTAGAGGCGGCGCTGCAGCACTTGGTGGAGGGCAGACTGAACCTGGCGGATGTAGGAACCGGTTCCGGCTGTTTGGCGGTCAGTCTGGTTGTGGCGCTCCCGCGGGCGCGGGTCTGGGCGACCGATTTGTCGGAGGCGGCCTTGGAGGTTGCGCGGCGGAATGCCGCCCGGCAGGGTGTGGGGCGCAGGATCACCTTTCTGCACGGAGATCTTTTGAAACCGCTGACTCCCTGGCTGGGCCGGGGCCAGCTCGACGCGATTGTTTCCAATCCCCCTTATGTGGACCCGGAGGAGTTGACCGGACTGCAAAGGGAAGTCCGGGATTGGGAGCCCCGGCTGGCGCTGGTCGGAGAGGAAGGGGCGCCCAACCTCTATGCCCGGTTGGTGTCTCAAGCTCATGTCTGGCTCAGGCCGGGCGGATTGCTGATTGTGGAGATCGGTTACAGCATGCAGGAGGCGGTGTGCGGCCTGCTGGGACACGGCTGGGAGCTTCTGGGTGTTTCCGAGGACCTGAACGGAATTCCCAGGGTGGTTTCGGCAAGAAAGGTTTGAGGGTGCAGGAGGGGAGGGGAAGGAGCCAACAGGAGAGGAGCCGATGTCAAACTGCCTGTTCTGCAAGATCGTTCGAAAGGAAATCCCGGCCAAGGTCCTTTTCGAGGATGAATTGGCCTTGGCTTTCGAGGACATTAACCCCAAAGCCCCGACCCACGTGCTGGTCATCCCCAAGAAACACCTGGAGTCCCTGGAGGGCGCGGACTGGGAAGACCGGCTGTGCCTGGGTCATCTGGTGATGGTGGCACGGGATC